>NZ_JAUDBQ010000001.1 GCF_030372105.1 Cellulomonas cellasea
GGAGGGACGGCGTCGAGTGCGCGGGTCTCCGCGTGCTCCTCGGGGGCGGGGGCAGGCGCCGGCACGGGCGCCTGGGCCGACGCTGCCGCGCTGGACGCGTCGGCGTCAGTCAAGTCGTCGACCGGCTGCGCCTCGTCGACTGCTTCGGGCGCGTCATCGGGCGCGGCGTCGTCGCCCGGCGCGGCATCAGCGTCATCGGGCTCGTCCGCCTGGGGGGCCTGCGGCTCGGCGTCATCGGGCAGCACGTCGACCGCGTCGAGGACGGCGTCGTCGTCGCCCACAGCGTCGTCAGCGGCCTCGCCGTCGGCAATGCCCTCGTCGCCCGCAGCGTCGTCGCCCGTGGGGGCTGTCCCGTCGGGGCCGTCGGCTATGCCGGAGCCCTCGCGTTCGTGCTCTGCGGTGTCGGGGGTGTCCGAGGCGAGGCTCGGCGCGTGTTCGTCGACCTGTTCGTTGGTGCCCATCGTTGACTCCCCCTGCGACATGGTGGTGCGGGTGATACAGGCGCAGATTCTACGGGCGCCGCCCGGGCTGCCTGGTCAAGCGCAGGCGCGTCACCGGGTCTGCACTCATTCGCCACAGGTGGCGCCGGACAGGGCACGTCACGCGAGGTCTGCGGGGGCTCAGCGGATCCCGTGCATGCGCCCGCGCAGGTGCACCAAGCCGCCGGCGTCGGGGGCTCCCTGCTGGGCGCCGAGGACCTCGCCGACGATGATGTCGTGGTCGCCGGCCGGGTGGATGGCGGCGGTGCGGCAGTCGAACCAGGCGGCGGCGCCGTCGATCCAGGCGGCGCCGGACAGCGGCGCCGTGCGGTGCGCGACGCGGGCGAGCTGCCCGACGGCGGGGCGGCCAGGTGACGCGAGCCAGTCGGCGACGGGTCCCGCGGTGTCGGAGAGCACGCTCACGGCCCAGGTGTCCACGTCGTCGAGGGCGTCACGGAGCCGGGAGTCCTGGTGCACGCAGAACAGGAGCATCGCGGGCTCGAGGGAGACGGACGCCAAGGAGCTGACGGTGGTGGCGTGGTCGGTGCCCCGCCAGCGCAGCGAGACGACGCCGACCCCGGAGGGCAGGCGGCCGATGGCGGCGCGGTAGACGACGGGGTCGACGGGCTGGGGGGCGACGGCGCCGGTCATGGCGCCTCGGGGCCCGTCTTGCCCCGTCGGCTGCGGCGTTCGCGGGGCTCGTCGCTGAAGAGGCGGCGTGGGGCGAAGGCCGCGGCGGCGAGGGCGAGCCCGGAGCCGATGATCCACCACCAGCCGAGCGAGTCCCCGGCCGGGACGAGCACGTCGCCGCCGGGGCCGGTCTGGGCGAGGAGCTGGACCATGAAGTACAGGCCGCCGGCGTAGCCGATGAAGGTGATCCAGCCGGCCCAGGCGCGCACCGCGATGCCCGTCGACAGCACGAGGGCGAGCGCGAGCACCATGCCCCACGGTGTCTCGGAACGGTGCATGACGGTGCCGACGGCGCCCACGACGGCGCCCAGGAGGAGGGCTGCCACGCCACGGAGGATCGAGGCGCCGGTCAGTGGTTGCACGGCTTCAGGCTACCTTTCGGACCCCAGTGGGCCAGGCCACGGCCTCTGGCCGAGATCCCGGCGCCAGGCGGTGGCCCTCGACGGCCAGCAGGGGGGCGAGGACGTCGTTGCTCAGCGCGTATTGGCCCAGCACGACGGGGTCGGCGCCGGGTGACACGCGCCCCAGGGCGTGCACCTGCGTCGCGTGGGCGCGCAGGGCGCCGACGACGGCGGGCAGCACGGGCGCCACGTCGACCACGACGTCGATCTCGTCGTCGGGCACGGCGACGGACGGCAGCGGCCCGTCCGGGTCGGGGACGGCCAGCGCGGGCTCGGCGCTGTGCTGGCCGGGGGCCGCGGGCTCGGCGGCCAGTGCCGCGTAGGCCTGCCGCAGGGCCGACTGCCCCTGCGCGGCCCAGAGCACCACGGGAGTGGTGTGCGGGGCGCCCGCCTCGGGCTCCCATGCGGGGTCCGCCGCGAGCCGCACCGCCGCCATGGCGACCTCGTGGGCGCGCACGTGGTCGGGGTGCCCGTAGCCGCCGCCCGGCTCGTACGTGGCGACGACGGAGGGTCGGCGGTCGCGGAGCACGCGGGCGAGTCGCCCGGCGGCCTCGTCCAGTGGCGCGGCGACGAACGCGTCGGGGGGCAGGTCCGCGAGACGGCCGGCTTGCCCGACGCCGGCCCAGGCCATGCCCGAGTCCGCGTACCGGGCGGCGGAGGGCTCCCCGGCGGGGCCCTGCCCAGCGGGGCCGGGCACGGTGTCGAGGAACACGTGGTCGCGCACGCCGAGCCGCGCGAGGGCGGCCGCGAGCTCGCCGGTGCGGTGCGCGGCGAGCGCCGGGCCGTCGCCCTCGAGGTGCGCGAGGGCGGAGCCGATGACCTCGCCACGCTCGCCACGAGTGCACGTGACGACTGTGGCGGGCGCGCCGGCGGCCGCCCACGTGGCCAGCAGCGCCCCGGTGGCCAGAGTCTCGTCGTCAGGGTGCGCGTGCACCGCGACGAGCGGGCCCACGGCCACCGGGCTCACCACAGGCCAGTCCCTCAGGCGCGCTTGGTGCGGGCGAACGCGCGGGCGCGCTCGGTCTGGTCGAGGATCACCTTGCGGATCCGCACGACCTCGGGGGTCACCTCGACGCACTCGTCCTCACGGGCGAACTCAAGGCTCTCCTCGAGGGTGAGGTGACGCGGCGGAGTGAGGTTCTCGAACGTGTCGCTGGAGGCAGCGCGCATGTTCGTGAGCTTCTTCTCCTTGGTGATGTTGACGTCCATGTCCTCGTTGCGAGCGTTCTCGCCGACGATCATGCCCTCGTAGACCTCCTGCGTGGGGTCGACGAAGAACGAGCCGCGCTCCTGCAGGTTGATCATCGCGAAGGGCGTGACCACACCGGCGCGGTCGGCGACGAGCGAGCCGTTGACACGGGTCTCGATCGGGCCGGCCCACGGCTCGTAGCCCTCGGCGATCGAGGACGCGATGCCGGTGCCGCGGGTGTCCGTCATGAAGCGCGTGCGGAAGCCGATGAGGCCACGGGCGGGGACCACGAACTCCATGCGGACCCAGCCGGTGCCGTGGTTCGACATGGTCTCCATGCGGCCCTTGCGCTGCGCGAGGAGCTGGGTCACCGAGCCCAGGTACTCCTCGGGCACGTCGATGGTCATGCGCTCCATCGGCTCGTGGCGCTTGCCGTCGATCATGCGCGTGACGACCTGCGGCTTGCCGACGGTGAGCTCGAAGCCCTCGCGGCGCATCTGCTCGACGAGGATGGCCAGCGCGAGCTCGCCACGGCCCTGGACCTCCCACGCGTCGGGACGCTCGGTGGGCAGGACGCGCAGCGACACGTTGCCGATGAGCTCCTTGTCGAGGCGGTCCTTGACCTGGCGCGCGGTGACCTTGTGGCCCTTGCCGCCACGGCCCGCGAGCGGGGACGTGTTGATGCCGATGGTCATGGAGATCGCCGGGTCGTCGACCTTGATGAGCGGCAGCGGCCGCGGGTCGTCGGGGTCCGTGAGCGTCTCGCCGATGGTGATGTCCTCGATGCCGGCGACGGCGACGATGTCACCGGGGCCCGCCGAGTCAGTGGGCACGCGGTCGAGCGCCTTGGTCTCCAGCAGCTCGGTGATCTTCACGTTCTGCAGGGTGCCGTCGGCACGGGCCCACGCGACCGTCTGGCCCTTGCGGAGCGTGCCGTTGTACATCCGCAGCAGCGCGAGGCGGCCCAGGAACGGCGACGCGTCGAGGTTCGTGACGTGCGCCTGGAGCGGCGCGCCCTCGTCGTACGTCGGGGCGGGGATCTTCTCGATGATGGTGGCGAACAGCGGCTCCAGGGAGTCGCTGTCGGCGGGGAGGGTGCCGTCGGGCGGCTGGATCCGCGAGGCGCGGCCCGCCTTGGCTGCGGCGTAGACGACCGGCACGTCGAGGATGGCGTCCAGGTCGAGGTCCGGGACGTCCTCGTGCAGGTCGCTCGCGAGGCCGAGCAGCAGGTCGGTGGCCTCGACGACCACCTCGGAGATGCGCGAGTCGGGCCGGTCCACCTTGTTGACCACGATGATCACGGGCTTCTTCGACTCGAGCGCCTTGCGGAGCACGAAGCGCGTCTGGGGCAGCGGGCCCTCGGACGCGTCGACCAGCAGCACCACGCCGTCGACCATCGACAGGCCGCGCTCGACCTCGCCGCCGAAGTCGGCGTGGCCCGGGGTGTCGATCACGTTGATGGTGATGCCGTCAGGCTCGCCAGCCGCCGCGGCCGCGGGACCCGTGTACCGGATCGCCGTGTTCTTCGCGAGGATGGTGATGCCCTTCTCGCGTTCGAGGTCACCCGAGTCCATCGCCCGTTCGTCGACGTGGGCGTGGTCGCCGAACGACCCCGCCTGCCACAGCATGGCGTCGACGAGAGTGGTCTTGCCGTGGTCGACGTGGGCGACGATCGCGACATTGCGCAGGTCGGAGCGCACAGACATGGGGAACTCATTTCGCATGATGGGGAGCGCACCCGTCAGCGGGCGCCCGAGAATCCTACCTGCCCTGACTAGTCGGGCTTTCCAGGGAGCCTGTCAAGGGGCCTTGGTCAGGCGCGGACTCCCTGGTCAGAACCGCCGAAGATATTCAGCGCGGCGCCCGGGATCGCGGCCAGCAGGTCGCGCGTGTACTGCTCCCGGGGGTTGTCGAACACCTCGTCGGTGACGGCGGCCTCGACGATCTTGCCGCTCTTCATGACGCACACCTCGTCGGCGATCTGGCGGACCACCGCGAGGTCGTGCGTGATGAACAGGTAGCTGAGCCCGAGCTCCGCCTGCAGGTCGTTGAGCAGCGTGAGGATCTGCGCCTGCACGAGCACGTCGAGCGCCGAGACGGCCTCGTCGCAGACGATGACTTCGGGGCCCAGCGCCAGGGCGCGCGCGATGGCGATGCGCTGGCGCTGCCCGCCGGACAGCTCGTTGGGGTACCGGCGCATGGTGGACGCCGGCAGCGCCACGAGGTCGAGCAGCTCGCGGACCCTGGCCTCGCGCGACTTCTGGTCGCCGATCTTGTGGGTGCGCAGCGGCTCCTCGATCGTGCGGTAGATCGAGTACATCGGGTCGAGCGAGCCGTACGGGTTCTGGAAGATCGGCTGCACGCGACGGCGGAAGTCGAACAACTGGGCCCGGTTGAGCGTGCTCAGGTCCGTCCCGTCGAACAGGATGCGGCCGCTGGTGGGGTCGAGCAGGTTGAGCACGATGTTCGCCACAGTGGACTTGCCCGAGCCGGACTCCCCCACCAGCGCCATCGTCGTGCCGCGCTTGATCGAGAACGACACGTCGTCGACGGCCGTGAACTCCTTCTGCTTGCCCGGCCGCCCGCCGCGCAGCTTGAAGGTGCGCGTGAGGTGCTCCACGGCCACGACGTCGTCGCGGGTCGTGTTCACGCCGTCGCCGCCCGTCGGGGCGAGCAGCTCGGTGGTCGCGACACCCCGCTCCTTGGCGCTCTGGATGCGCTGCGAGGCGAGCGAGGGCGCGGACGCCACCAGTCGCTGCGTGTACGGGTGCCTCGGCGCGCTGAGGATGTCGCGCGCGGGGCCGGACTCGACGACCTTGCCGCGGTACATCACCACAAGGTGCTCGGCGCGCTCGGCGGCCAGGCCCAGGTCGTGCGTGATGAACAGCACGGCGGTGCCGAGCTCCTCGGTGAGGCCCTGCAGGTGGTCCAGGATCGTGCGCTGGACCGTGACGTCCAGGGCGGACGTCGGCTCGTCGGCGATGAGCAGCTTGGGGCGCGCCGCGAGGCCGATCGCGATCAGCGCGCGCTGGCGCATGCCGCCCGAGTACTCGTGCGGGTACTGCTTCGCCCGACGGGCCGCGTCGGGCAGGCCCGCCTCGGTCAGCAGCTCCGCGACGCGCTTGTCCGCTGCCGTGCCGCGCGCCACGCCGTTGGCCTTGAGGGCCTCCTTGACCTGGAACCCGACGGACCACACGGGGTTGAGGTTCGACATCGGGTCCTGCGGGACCAGGCCGATCTCCTTGCCGCGCACCGCGACCATCTCGCGGCGGCTCAGCGTCGCCAGGTCCCGGCCCTCGAACATGATCGACCCACCGGTGACCTTGCCGGTGCCCGGCAGCAGGTCGATGATCGCGTGCGCGGTCGTCGACTTGCCGGATCCCGACTCGCCCACGATCGCGACCGTCTGGCCGGGGTAGACCGTGAGGTCCACGCCGCGCACAGCGGGCACGACGCCCGCCGCCGTGGTGAAGGAGACCTCGAGGTCGCGGATCGCCAGCAGTGGCTGCTGGTCGCTCGGGCGCGCGGCGGCGCCTGTCGATGTCGGCTGGCTCATCGCTTGCGTGCCTTCGGGTCGAGGGCGTCGCGCACGGCGTCGCCCATCATGATGAAGCTGAGCACGGTCAGGGCGAGCGCCCCGGCCGGGTAGAAGAGCACCGACGGCTGGCTGCGCAGCGACGTCTGGGCCTTCGAGATGTCGGCGCCCCACGAGGTGACCTCAGGGGGGAGGCCGATGCCCAGGAAGGACAGGGTGGCCTCGGCCACGATGAACGTGCCCAGGGCGACCGTCGCGTAGACGATGACCGGCGCCGCGGCGTTCGGGATGACGTGGCGCAGCAGCGTCTTCACCCGGGAGGCGCCGAGCGACTTCGCGGCGGTGACGAAGTCCGCGTTCTTGACGCTCATCACCGCGCCGCGCATCACGCGGGCGAGCTGCGGCCAGCCGAAGATGCCGAGCACCACCACCACGGTGAGGATGTTGCGGCTCTCCTTGAACATCTGCATGACGACGATCGCGGCGAGCACCAGCGGGATCGCGAAGAAGATGTCCGTGACGCGGGACAGCACGGCGTCGAACCAGCCGCCGAAGAAGCCGGCGACAGCCCCGATCAGGCCGCCGACGAGGACCACGACGAAGGTGGTCAGCACGCCGACGAGCACCGAGGCGCGCGCGCCGTAGATGGTGCGCGCGTAGATGTCGCAGCCCTGGCGGTCGAAGCCGAACGGGTGGCCCGCGCTGGGGCCGTCGAGGCTGTTCTTCAGCTCGCAGAACCGCGGGTCCGTGGACGTGAACAGGCCGGGGAACGCGGCGACGGCCACGACCAGCAGGATCAGCGTCGCGGAGATCCAGAACAGCGGGCGGCGGCGCAGGTTGTGCCAGGCGTCGACCCACAGGCTCGCGGGAGCGGCGCCCTCGTCGATGGAGTCCACGACTTCCAGCGGGGCCTGGTCCAGGTTGGCGAAGTAGTGCGCCTGGTGCGGACGGGTGGTGGCGTCAGGCATAACGGATCCTCGGGTCGAGTGCCGCGTAGAGGAGGTCGACGAGCAGGTTCGCGACGATGTAGACGATGACGAGCACCGTCGTCACGGACACGACGGTCGTGGACTGCCCCTGCTGGATCGCGCGGAACAGCGTCCCGCCGACCCCGTTGATGTTGAAGATGCCCTCGGTGATGATCGCGCCGCCCATCAGGGCGCCCAGGTCGGCGCCGAGGAACGTCACCACGGGGATCAGGGAGTTGCGCAGCACGTGCACGCTGACCACCCGGGGCCGGGACAGGCCCTTCGCGGTGGCGGTGCGGACGTGGTCGGCCGTGAGGTTCTCCGCGACCGAGTTGCGGGTCAGCCGGAGCACATAGGCGAAGGAGACCGCGCCGAGCACGATGGCCGGCATGATCAGCGACGTGAAGCTCACGTCCGAGCCCACGGCGGTGGGCAGCCAGCGCAGCTTCACGCCGACGACGAACTGCATCACGAAGCCGATGACGAACGTCGGCACCGCGACCACCAGCAGGCTCAGGACGAGCACGGTGGCGTCGAAGGCCTTGCCCTTGCGGAGGCCGGCGATCACGCCGGCGGCGATGCCGAAGACGGCCTCGAAGACCAGCGCCATCACGGCGAGCTGGAACGTGACGGGGAACGCGTCGGCCATGACGTCCGTCACGGGCCGGCCGGAGAACGTGGTCCCCAAGTCGAAGGTGAAGATGCCCTGCAGGTAGAGCAGGTACTGGACGAGGAACGGCTTGTCCAGGTTGTACTCCGCGCGGATCTGCGCTGCCACAGCGGGGTTGAGCCCCCGCTCGCCACCCAGGGCGGCGACGGGGTCCCCGGGGAGCAGGAACACCATCGCGTAGATCAGCAGCGTGGCCCCGAGGAACACCGGGATCATCTGCAAGAGCCTGCGCCCGACGTACCAGGCCATCAGGTCTCCTCCTCGTGTGGTTCCACGCGCCTCGCGGCCACGCGGACAGACAGTGGGAGCCCGCTCCGGACTTCCCGGGCGGGCGAGCCCTGGGGGTGGGGCCGGCGCGGCTCCACCCCCAGGGCGTCAGGCGAGGTCAGTTCTTGGTGACCTCGTAGAGCAGCGGGACGCTGTTCCAGCCGAACTCGACGTTCGAGACGGTGTCAGCGGAGCCGCCGGTGACGTTCTGGTACCAGAGCGGGATCGCCGGGAGGTCCTGGAACAGGACTTCCTGCGCCTGCGTGAAGTACTCGTTGGCCTCGTCGACCGACGTGGCCGCGGAGCCCTGCGCGAGCAGCGAGTCGAACTCGGCGTTCGAGTAGCCGGCGTCGTTCGAGCCTGCCCCGGTGCCGTACAGCGGGCCGAGGAAGTTGTAGAGGCCCGGGTAGTCGGCCTGCCAGCCGGAGCGGAACGCACCGGAGATGGCGCCGTTGGTGACGTCCTCGCGGAGGTCCTTGAAGGCGGGGTACGGGTTGCCCTCGGCGGAGATGCCCAGGGTGTTGCGCAGGCTGTTGGCCACAGCGTCGACCCAGGCCTGGTGGCCGCCGTCGCTGTTGTAGCCGATCGTGAACGTGCCGGTGTACGGCGAGATCGCGTCAGCCTGGGCCCACAGCGACTTGGCCTTGGCCGCGTTGTAGTCGAGCACCTCGGAGCCGGCCACGGAGTCGGACCAGCCGTCGATCACGGGCGACGTGAAGTCGTCCGCGGGGGTGCGGGTGCCCTCGAAGATCGCGTCGGTGATCTCCTCGCGGTTGATCGCCATGGAGATCGCCTGGCGGCGGAGCTGGCCCTCGGCGCCGCTGAAGTGCTCGAGGCCCATCGGGATGATGAGCGTCTGGATCATCGCGGCGGGCTGGTTGACCGCACGGTCGCCCAGCTCGTCCTCAAGGGTGCTGAACGCGCTGTCCGGAACCTGGTCGAGCACGTCGAGCTGGCCGGCGAGCAGGTCGTTGTAGGCGCCGTCGAGGGTCTCGTAGAACTTGACCGTCACCCCGCCGTTCTGCGCCTTGCGGTCGCCGGAGTAGTCCTCGTTCGGCGTCAGGGCGATCTCGACGTTGTGCTGCCACGCGTCCTCGGAGGCCACCTTGTAGGGGCCGTTGCCGATCGGGTGCTCGCCGAAGGCGTCCATGTCCTCGAACGCGACCTGGGGCAGCGGGAAGTACGCGGAGTAGCCGAGGCGCAGCGGGAAGTCGGCCTCAGGCTGCTTGAGCTTCACGGTGAAGGTCGTGTCATCGACGATCTGGAGCCCGGTGAGCTCGGAGTCCTCGTCCCACGAGAAGCCCTCGATGCCCTCGAAGAAGTAGCTCGAGAGCTGGGCGTTGCTCAGCTTGGCGCCGTAGTTCCAGGCGTCGACGAAGCTCTCGGACGTGACGGGCTCGCCGTTGGTGAACGTCCAGCCCTCGTTGAGGGTGATCGTGTAGGTCTGCGCGTCCTCGGTCTCGATGGACTTCGCGACCTCGTTGTGCGCGGCGCCGTCGGCGTCGTAGTAGACCAGGCCCGCGAAGACCAGGTCGATGATCTTCCCGCCGCCGACCTCGTTGGTGTTGGTGGGGATGAGCGGGTTCTGCGGCTCACTGCCCCAGGCGGTCACGATGCCGCCCGAGCTGTCAGCCGTGGAGCCGCCGCCGTCCGTGCCCGCGCTGGCGCACGAGGTCAGGGCAAGCGCGCCCACCGCGATGGTGGCCGCGAAGCCGGCGAAACGCCTGATCTTCATTGTTCCTCCAGTGGAATCCGGACAGGCCCGGAATTCGGTGACCGCGGTCGGCTCGACAGGCCGCGGTCGAGCAGCAACGGGGGCGCGGCATGCCGGCCGGGTGGCAGGCGTGACCGTCACCGTGCGCGATCGATCCCGAGTGGCTGGAACGGGTGGCACAGGCCGAACAACCCCCCAGCGCTCGAGCACCGAGCGGCGGGCGAGTCGATCCGCCATTCAGGCGGTCGATTCATCCCATAGGGTTAATTTGGACCAAAGCCATCACCTTGCAGCCGCGCACATGGTATACGCCGAATCCGGGAGCGATGGACACACGTCCAATGTGCGGTCACCCGCCCCGCCGCGACCCCTGGCACACGACAGGCAGGGCCGGCGCGGAAGTCCGCGCCGGCCCTGCCTGTCGTGTGGTGAGACGCGCTCAGAGCGCGTTCGGCGGCACCCTGTCCTCGCCGATGCCGTCGAGCCGGGCGGCCGACGCGCGCGCCAGCGCCTCGTGCTCGATCGCGTCCTGCTCCTGTGCGGCCTCGGCCAGCAACGCCGCGCGGGCCTCCCGCCGACGGCGCTGCTCCACCGGGTCCGGCACCGGCACGGCCGCGAGCAGCCGCTGCGTGTACGGGTGCTGCGGGGAGTGCACCACCTGCTCCGTGGCGCCATGCTCCACGAGCCTCCCCTGGTGCATCACGGCCACCCGGCTGGAGAGGATCTCCACCACCGCCAGGTCATGCGAGATGAACAGGCACGCGAACCCGTGCTCGCGCTGCAGCTCCTGGAACAGCTCCAGCACGCGGGCCTGCACCGAGACGTCCAACGCCGAGGTCGGCTCGTCGGCCACCAACAGCTTCGGCTCCAGCGACAGCGCCCGGGCGATGCCGACGCGCTGGCGCTGCCCGCCCGAGAGCTCATGCGGGTACCGGTTGCGCATGGCGCGCGGCAAGTGCACCTGGTCCAGCAGCTCCTCGACCCGGCGGCTCAGCTCGGCGCCCTTGATGCCGGAGTGCAGCATCAGCGGCTCGCCGATCGACTCGCCGATCGGCAGGCGCGGGTTGAGCGAGGAGCCCGGGTCCTGGAAGACGATCCCGACCTGGTGGCGCAGCGGCGCCAAGGTCTTGCGGGACGCGCCGACCATGTCCACCCCGGCCACCCGCAGCGTGCCCGCGGAGACGGGCAGCAGGCCCACGACGGCGCGGCCGATGGTGGTCTTGCCCGAGCCGGACTCCCCCACCAGGCCCACGACCTCGCCCTGGTGCAGGGTCAAGTCGACGCCGTCCACCGCGCGGAACCCGGGCGCGCGCCCGCGACCGGGGTACTCGATGACCATGCCCTGCGCGTCGAGCACGACCGGGCGCTCATCCGCGGGCGGCGCTGTGGGCGCCGGCTCGGGCTCGGTGACGACAGTGGCCGCCGTGCGAGCGGAGCCCAGGTGCGGCACCGCCGCGAGCAGCGAGCGGGTGTACGGGTGCTGCGGGTTCGAGAAGATCTGCTCCGCCGCGCCCTGCTCGACGACGCGCCCGTCCTTCATCACCAGGATCGAGTCGGCCAAGTCCGCCACCACGCCCATGTCATGGGTGATCAGCACGATGCCCGAGTCGATGCGGGTGCGCAGATCGCGCATGAGCTGCAGGATCTCCGCCTGCACCGTCACGTCCAACGCCGTGGTCGGCTCGTCGGCGATCAGCAGCCGCGGGTCGCAGGCCAGCGCCTGGGCGATCATCGCGCGCTGCCGCTGACCACCGGAGAGCTGGTGCGGGTAGGAGTCGAACCGGCGCTCCGGCTCGGGGATCTCCACCATGGTCAGCAGCTCGATGGCGCGGGCCTTGGCCTCCTTGGGGCCCATCGGGAAGTGCGTGCGCAGCGTCTCCACGATCTGGAAGCCGACCGTGTAGACGGGGTTCAGGGCCGTCATCGGCTCCTGGAAGATGACCGCGACCTCCTTGCCCCGCACATGGCGCAGCCGCCCGGGCGACATGCCCAGCAGCTCGCGGCCGTCGAGCATGGCGCTGCCATACGCGCGGCCGTTGGGGGGCAGCAGGCCGATCAGCGACATCGACGACTGCGTCTTGCCGGAGCCCGACTCGCCGACGATGGCGAGCACCTCGCCCGGGCGCACGTCGTAGCTGACGTCCACGGCGGCGGGGAACCACTCCCCGTCCACGTAGAAGTTGACGCTCAGGTCGCGGACGGTCAGGACCGGCTCGGCGCGCTCGCGCGCGGGCGCCTCGACTGCGGTATCAGTGGCCACGGGTGATCTGGTCCTTCCGGGGGGTCCTGCATGCGCCCGCGGGCGTGACAGGCGTGCTCATCGTGTCTGGGAGCATGTGCGCATGGGTGCTGCGCGGGTGTTCAGGTCGATGCCGGGTCGTGTGCTGACGGTCGCGACAGCCTTCGCCGGGCTGGTGTGCCTGGTGGCGATGGCCGTCGGCGGCGGCTCGGAGCTGCTGCGCTACGGCGCCGTGCCGCTGCTCGTCGTGCTGCTGGTGTGGGCCATGTTCTGGCGCCCGCGGGTCGAGGTCTCCGACGGCGGCATCGAGCTGCGCAACGTGCTGCGCACAGTGCATGTGCCGTGGCCCGCGTACCGGGGCGCCGACACCCGCCTCGCCCTGAAGATCGAGACCACCGGCGGCGACTACACCGCCTGGGCGACGCCCGCCCGCAGCGGGGCCCCCGCCCGCCGCGACCTGGCCACGCCGGTCGACGCGCGCCGCACGGCCACCGGGGCCAGCGCCGACGCCGCGGCCCTGGAGATCGCCGCCCGCCACACGGCGCTGCGCGAGGCCGGGCACCTGGACCGGGTTCCCGCGCAGGGAGCCCCAGAGCCGACCGTCCGCTGGCACTGGGATGTGGTGGCCGGCTGCGCGGTGCTGTCCGTGCTGGTCGCGCTCGGCGCCGCCGCAGGCTGACGGGGCCGCCTGCGAGGGCCTGAGCAGGCCCGTCATCAGAGTCCCGGTTCCGTGGCCGGCGCGGCCGACCGCGCCGCACGGGCCGCCGCGCGGTCCATCTTGCGCTGCGACGGGATGCGCTTCTGCCGCGGGTCGAACGCGTCCCGCATGCCGTCGCCGATGAAGTTCACCGTCAGCGCGATCGCCACGATCAGCAGGCCCGGCCACCAGAACAGCCACGGCCGCGTCGCGAACGCCTCCTGGTACTGGTTGATGAGCTGGCCCAGCGACACGTTGGGGTAGCGGATGCCCATTCCCACGAAGCTGAGCGCCGTCTCCAGCAGGATCGCCGAGCTCATCAGCAGCGTCTGGTTGACGATGATGACGCCGATCGAGTTCGGCAGCATGTGCTTGAAGATGATCCGGCGGTCGCTCGCCCCGGCCACGCGGGCCGCGTCGACGAACTCCCGCTCGCGCAGCGACAGGAACTCCCCGCGCACCAGCCGCGCCAACGTCGTCCACGACGCCAGGCCGAGGAAGATCGCCAGCAGGTACGCGCCGCCGGCGCCCGCGGCGAGGCTGCCCAGGATCGCGCCGAGCACGAGCACGGGGATGGTGATGACCAGGTCTGTGAACCGCATCAGCCAGCTGTCCAGCGCGCCGCGGTAGTAGCCCGCCAGCGCGCCCACGAGGATGCCCACCATCGAGGCCACCAGGCCCACGATGACCATCACGGTGAGCGACGTCTGCGTGCCGCGCATGACGCGCGCGAACACGTCACGGCCGGCCTCGTCCTGGCCGAAGGGGTGCTCCCCGATCGCCAGGCCGGTGCCGCCCAGCCATGTGGGCAGGCTCATTGTGGGCGTCCCGCCCGGGTTGGTCAGCGTGCCCGTCTCATTGGGCGTGAACTTCCACCACCCGGGGATCGGGCCGACGCCGATCGACGTGAAGGCCAGCAGCACGATGCCGATGAGCACCACCATCGCCGCGACGGCCGCGCGGTGGCGGAAGAACCGCCGCAAGACGATCTGGTTCTGCGAGAGCCCCTCGACCTCTTTGAGCTCGATGGCGTTCTCGACGGCCTCCTCCGGGGGCAGCTCGTCGAGGGCGCCGTGCGGGGAGGGGGTCGATGGCGTGCTCATGCGTTCACCCGGATTCGAGGGTCGAGTGCGGCATAGATGAGGTCGGCGAGGATGTTCGCGAGGACCGCGAGCCCTGCCGTGATCACGAGGTAGGCCATGATCGGCTCGATCTCCGCGTTGTGCAGCGACTTGATGAAGAGCTGGCCCATGCCGGGCCGTCCGAAGACCTGCTCGGTGATGATCGCGCCGCCGAACAGCGCGACGATGTCCAGCGGGACGATGGTGGCCAGCGGGATCATCGAGTTGCGGAACCCGTGGCGCATCACCACTGTCCGCTCGGAGAGCCCCTTGGCCCGGGCTGTGCGGATGTAGTCCTGGCCCATCACCTCGAGCATGCTGGCGCGGGAGAACCGCGTGTACCCGGCGAAGCTGATGAGCAGCAGCGCCATCGTCGGCAGCAGCAGGTGGGTGTAGGTGTCGAGCGTCCGCACCCAGAAGTCACCGCCCAGGTTCGGGGTCCGGTCGCCGACAGTGGCGATGGGACGGCCGTTGATCGCCGGGGCGGCGAAGTACTTGGGCCACACCTGCATGACCTCGTCGATGAAGATCATGGCGGAGACGGCCAGGGCGGTCAGCGCCGCGGTGCGCGAGGACTGCCCGTGGTCCGGGCCGCCCCACAGCCGCCCGACGAGCCAGCCCGATCCGATGGCGACGCCGCCCAGCGCGAGGGCGAGCGGCCAGCTCATGGGCACGTACGCGAAGAGGTACTGCAGCGGCGTGTAGAGCACGATGCCGAGCACCACGACGGACACCGCGGAGCCGAGCGACCGGCGGTTGCGCAGGCCTGTCGACAGCGTGGTGATGCCGAAGGCGATGCCCGTGCCGACGACGGCGATGAGCACGGGGCCCAGGTGCGGGGTCTTCCACCAGCCGCTGAGCGACAGGTAGGCCAGGACGGCGGTGGTGGCCACGGCGCCGATGGCGAAGCCGATGACGCGCCGGCGGGCATCGCCCCCGACAGCCAATGCGGCGACGACGCCGAGCACCACCCCTGCGCCGATCATCGCCGGCCACGACTGCGAGGCGTCGGCGAGGAAGTCGTTGAACCCGATCGCGCCCCACTGCTTGAGCAGGACCGCCACCCAGAACGCGGGCAGCGAGTAGAGGACGAACGAGACGAAGGTGATGAGGTAGTCGAACGACGTGTACTGGCGCAGCGCGCTGACGATGCCGACGGCCACCCCGAACAGGATGGCGAGCAGCGTCGCGGCGCTGACGAGCTGCAGCGTCGAGACCACGGCCCCGCCGAGCTTGTCGCTGACGGCCTGGCCGCTCACCCACGCCGTGCCGAGGTCGCCGGTGAGGAAGTTGCCGAGCCACTTGACGTACCGGACCACCACTGGCGTGTCCAAGTCGAGGAGCGCCCGCCGGGCGGCGATGAGCTGCGCCTTATTGGGCGACGTGCTCTCGAGGAGGTCGTCGAGGGGCCGGATCGAGACCGACACCATCAGGTACATCAGGAAGCTCGACGCCAGCAGGGTGGCAAGCCCTTGCAGGATTCGTCGCGATATGAAGGTGAACATCGAAAGCGATACCTCGCAGTGACAGCGGAATCCCCCGTGGCCGCGCCAGCGTACGCGCTCCTGGGCCGCGACTCGAAATGCGCGGCCCCCACTGGGGCCCGCCCCGGCCGTCAGAACGGGGGCGGGGAAGAAAAGGACACGACCGTGACGCCGACCGCTGGGGCATGAAACCACGAAGCGCGCCGGAACTCGGGGTTCCGGCGCGCTCGCGTGGTACCCAGACCGCTGTCAGGCCTGGTCAGGCGTATAGCCGAGCCGAATGGTCAGCTGGTGGCGGAAGGCTCGTTGCCCGCCGTCGTGCCCGTGGTCTCCCAGTTCCAGAATCCCGCGAAGATCGTGGGCGAGATGCTGATCGGCGTGACACCGGTGATGTTCTTCCAGGCCTGGATCGCCGGGAACTGGAAGATCGTGGTGCCGAATGCGTCATCCCAGAGGATCTTCTCGACCGCGATCTGGATCTCGATCTGCTTGGCCGGGTCGGTCTCGACCTGGAGCTCGTCGAAGAGCGCGTCAACCTCGGCGTTGGAGTACCCGCCGTAGTTGTTCACGCCACCCGTGCGGTAGTTGGCGTCCGACTCGGTGACGGCCGTCGAGGTGGACTGCCAGCCGAAGAGCGAGGCGTCGTACTGGTCCTGGCCGGAGGACAGGAGCGTGCCCCACTCGGTGGCGGGCTTGCTCGCGTCGACGAGCGTGAAGCCAGCGGCGGCCGCCGTCTCCGTGATGAGCGCGAACTGCGTCTGGCGGCGCGTGTTGTCACCGTTGAACGCGAAGCGGACGTTGATCGGCGTGGTCACGCCGGCCTCGGCGAGCAGCGCCTTGGCGCCCTCGATGTCCTCTGCCGCCGCGTAGGCGTCGGAGCCGTTGCCCTTGACCATGTCGTCGTAGTCAGAGGAGCCGGGGATGATGATGAACGAGTTGCGCACCTCGGCGTCCGGGTTCAGCGGGACGATGAGGTTGTCCACGATCTGCTGGCGCGGGATCGCCTTGAGGAACGCCTGGCGGACCTTGCGGGCCTTGTCGGCGTCGCCGCCGTAGGTGGCCGGGTCGAACGGGCCGCCGTTGTTGAAGACCAGGTCGACGTGCTCGTACGTGCCCTCGACACCGCTGAGCGACGTGACGTCGTCGCCCAGGGCCTCGATCGCGGCGCGGACGTCAGCGGTGGCCTGCGGGCCGATCAGGTCGACCTCACCGTTCTGCAGGGCCGTGACCTGGGCCATCGGGTCCTCGATGTACCGGATGGTGACGCTGTCGACCTTCGGCTTGAGGTCGCCCTTGTAGTCGGGGTTCGCCTCGAGCGTCATGTGCGAGTTCTCGACGTACTCCTTCATCAGGAAGGCGCCGTTGGAGACGTAGACCTTCTCGTCAGACGGCAGGCTCGTGAACTCGAAGCCGGAGTTCCAGACCTTCGAGAGCTTGCTCAGCGCCTCGACGTCGTTCTCCTGGATGGCGGTGACGACGGCGGCCTTGGCCTCCGCGGCGTCCTCGATGCCCAGGGCGAGCTGGCCCGCGACGTGCGCCGGGATGTCGGACTTCTGGAAGTCGGCCTCCCAGTCGGCGAACGGCTTGGAGTAGACGAACGTGATCGTCTTGCCGTCGTCGCTGATCTCCGGGGTCTCGGTGACGAGCGCGCGCCCGGGGACGTTGCCGTCGAAGTAGACGCCAGCGTCGATCTCCGCCTGGTTGAGGACCTCGCCCGTCTCCGGGTCTTCCTCGGCCTCGACGTTGTTGAAGACGTTGGACGTGCCCGCCCACTCGAGGAGCAGGTCAGCGGCGTCGGTCGGCGTGCCGTCGCTCCACTTGACGTCGTCCGCGTACGTGTACTTGACCGTCAGCGGGTCGTCGCTGATCTTCTCGTAGGTGCCGAAGGACTCGTCGTGGACGAGCTCCAGGCCCTCGTTGTAGTACCAGAACGCGCCGTTCAGCATGGAGGTGATGACCGCGTTCTGCGTGGCGTTGCCGTTCACGGAGCTCGTGTTGAGCTCGTTCAGCGGCGCCTCCCACGCGACGGTGATGGTGCTGGAGTCCGAGATGCCGGAGTCCTGCTCCGCCGGGCCCGAGCATGCCGCCAGCACGAGCGAACCCGCCGCCAGCGTGGAGACGGCCGCAACCGCTCGCATCGTCTTCAATGTTCCTCCTGGGAATGTGTGACGAACCCGCCGCACACTGCGACGCGGTTCGGACACCGGGCGCCTCCCGTCCTGTTCGGACAGGCCGGCGCCAAGGGATGTGTGGTCACGCTAGCCATGTCGCCAGGGACATATCGGACTCTGCGGTTTCGCACAGCGGATCGTTACCGTATCGATACTGGGCAGTATCGTCCACGATATGAGATCGACATCCCCGGAAACATCGCTGTTACACAGCGGGGACGGTCGAAGAGCGCGAAAAGTGGCCGATCGCGCTGCATGAACAGGATGCGCATGCTATGGGCGAGCGTGATTCCTCGCCAGACCACGCGCCCAGGGGCACTGCTGGCCCGGCGCACGGCGGGCGATATCGTGCGGTATGCGGCCCACATTCCTGGACTCCACGCCCTCCTGGCCGCATTGCGCGCCGGCGAGGCACAGGTTAGGGCGCCGATGAGAAATGGCGTCGGCAGTGGTCTGCACACCGTCCGGTGAACGCGACGCGCCTCAAGGGAGAGCACCCAGATGAGACCACTTCGATACTCGATCAACGTCACGCTCGACGGCTGCTGCCATCACGAGGCGGGACTCCCCCCAGACGAGGAGTCGATGCGCTACTGGACCGCCGAGATGGAGCGCGCCGATGCCCTGCTCTTCGGCCGGGTGACCTACGAGATGATGGAGTCGGCGTGGCGGAAGCCGGCCACGGGCACATGGCCCGACTGGATGCTGGAGTGGCAGATCCCGTTCGCCGAGGCCATCGACCGGGCGAGAAAGCACGTCGTGTCGAGCACGCTGAGCGAGGTCGACTGGAACGCCGAGCTGGTGCGGGACGACCTAGGGCCGGCGGTTGAGCGGCTCAAGCAGGAGTCAGGCGAGGGCCTGTGGGTGGGCGGCGTGACGCTCCCCTTGGCACTGGCGGATCTCGGGCTGATCGACGAGTACGAGTTCCTGGTGCAGCCGGTCCTCTCCGGACACGGGCCGACGCTGCTCGCCGGACTGCGCGAGCGCATCCAACTCGATCTCGTGAACCGCCACGAGCTCCAGTCCGGAGCGGTCGCCCTGCGATACCGGCCCGCGCCAGTCACGGCCTGACCGCTCCACAAGGAGCCCTAGACGTTGAAGCGGAACTCCACCACGTCGCCGTCGTGCATCACGTAGTCCTTGCCCTCGATGCGCGCCTTGCCGGCCGCACGAGCGGCGGCCACTGAGCCCGCGGCCACCAGGTCCTCGAAGCCGATGACCTCGGCCTTGATGAAGCCCTTCTGGAAGTCGGTGTGGATGACGCCCGCGGCCTGCGGGGCCGTCCAGCCCTGGTGGATCGTCCAGGCGCGCGACTCCTTGGGGCCCGCGGTGAGGTACGTCTGCAGGCCGAGGGTGTGGAAGCCGACCTTGGCGAGCTGCTCCAGGCCGGGCACCTCCTGGCCGTTCTCGGCGAGCATCTCCTTGGCCTCGTCGGGCTCGAGCTCCACGAGCTCGGACTCGAACTTCGCGTCGAGGAAGATCGCGTCGGCGGGGGCGACGAACGCGCGCAGGTCCTCCTGCATGGCGGTGTCCGCGAGGCCCGCGTCGTCGGTGTTGAAGACGTAGATGAACGGCTTGGCCGTCATGAGCTGGAGCTGCGCGAGCTGCTCGGGGTCGATGCCCGCGGCCTTCGCGCCCTGGAACAGGGTCTCGCCCTTCTCCAGCACAGCCTGGGCCTGCTGGGCCGCGGTCAGCAGCGC
This sequence comes from Cellulomonas cellasea, assembly GCF_030372105.1. Lineage (GTDB taxonomy): Bacteria > Actinomycetota > Actinomycetes > Actinomycetales > Cellulomonadaceae > Cellulomonas_A > Cellulomonas_A cellasea_A. The sequence goes on from NZ_JAUDBQ010000001.1 coordinate 19,326, forward strand.
CTGCTCGGCCTTCTTGCCCCGCACCTCCTTCTCGAGGCGGGGCACCGCCTTCTCCAGGGTCTGCAGGTCCGCGAGGATCAGCTCGGTGTTGATCGTCTCGATGTCGTCCTTGGGCGAGACGCGGCCGTCGACGTGCACCACGTCCGGGTCGGCGAACGCGCGGGTGACCTGGCAGATGGCCTCGGCCTCGCGGATGTTCGCGAGGAACTTGTTGCCGAGCCCCTCCCCCTCGCTCGCGCCCTTGACGATGCCCGCGATGTCGACGAACGACACCGTCGCGGGCAGGATGCGCTCGCTGCCGAAGATCTCGGCGAGCTTCTCCAGCCGGGGGTCGGGCAGCGGGACCACGCCGACGTTGGGCTCGATCGTGGCGAACGGGTAGTTCGCCGCGAGCACCTGCGCGCGGGTCAGTGCGTTGAAAAGGGTGGACTTGCCGACGTTGGGCAGGCCGACGATGCCGATGGTGAGTGCCACGTCGGGCAATGCTACGTGGCCAAGCCGAATGCCGGGCCGAGGCGCCGCGTCGAGGCTGCGAGGTCAGGCGAATCCGCGCATCGTCGTGAGCAGCTCCGGAGCCCGCTTGTCGTACTGCGCGCCGCCCATCCGCACTCCCACCACCAGGATGAGGCCGCCCAGTCCCAGCGACACGACGGCCGCGAGCAGGCCCAGCCACACCGCGCCGATGAGCACCGCCGCCACCGCGACGGCTGTGCTCGGCAGCGCCAGCAGGAGGATCCCCGCCATGCCCGCCATCTGCGAGACCATCGCCGCGGTCTGGCTGCCCTGCGGGGTGGAGAACGGGCTCTCCCCGGGCTTCGGCACGGGGTAGACGACGCGCGCCGAGATGAAGCTCGAGACCCCGGTCGCGGTGGCCAGCACCCCGAGGCTGTACCCCGCCACGGGGACGATCAGGTCCCAGCGCCCGGTCAACGCGACCACCACCACCGACATCAGCAGCGTCGCGGGCACGCCGAGCGCCAGCGACGCGCAGACCCGCCCCCACCGGTCCACGGTGCCGCGGATCGGCGCGGCGACGTGCGTCCAGAACGCCGTGCTGTCGTAGGCGACGTCCGCGGCGATGCCCCAGCCGAAGAGCAGCGCCGCGATCGGCGCCGAGAGCAGCAGCGGTGTGTCGCGCCCGCCCAGGAAGAGGAACAGCACCGGCACCAACGGGACCAGGATCACCGCGCCGGCGTACCGGGGGTCGCGCAGCCAGTACGTCAGGCTGCGCGCGGCCACCGCGCCCACCGGCGTCGCCGGGAAGCGGTCGAACCAGCCGAGCCCGCGCGCCTGCGCGCGCGGCCCCTCACGCCGCTCCCCGCCGGTGAGCGCACGGGTCAGCGCCCTGTCCCACACCCACAGCAACGCCGCGAGCGTCGCCAGCCCGATGGCGAGCTTCGCGACCGCGGGACCCCAGTGCCCCGCGGCGACGTCGACGGCGAGCGCCCACGGCGCCCCGAACGGCGTCCAGCCGAGCGTCAGCGCGACCTCCGGGAAAGCGCCCGACATGCTCTCCAGCCCGCTGCCCACCGCGCCCATGATCGGCCCCAGCAGGAACATCGGGATCAGCACCGCGATCGTGGCGAGCTCACGCACCTTGCGACGCGTGACCAAGGGAGCCAGCGCCGTGGTCGTGGCGCGCGAGCCGACGACGCACAGCGCCACCGCGAGCACCGCGCCCACGAGCCCTGCCGCGACAGCCGCGGGCGCCCGCCACCACACCGCGGCGGACGTCAGCGCCACCAGCACCGTCACCAGGCCGGGAATGCCCACCAGGCCCGCGAGCGAGAGCCCGGCCAGCAGCGAGCGCCGCGGCACGGAGAACGTCGTGAACCGCTGCGGGTCGAGCGTCGCGTCCACCCCGAAGGCGACGAGCGGGACGACCCACCAGCCCAGCACCAGGAGGCTCCCGCCCAGCAGCAGGACAGTCGCGGCGAGCTCCTGGTCGGACTGCACGGCCAACGCCACCAGGCCCACCAACAGCAACGCCGCCAAGCCCAGGCCGTACATGAGCCCGACGATCAGGCCGACGACCTGCCATGCCGACCGGCGCAACCCGTTGCGCAGCAGCGCGACCTTCAGCGAGACGAGGTGCGCAACCACGCGAGGCCCTCCCCCGTGCTCCGGCCGCCGACGAGCTCCACGAACCGGTCCTCGAGGCTCGCGCCCGCGCGCACGTCGTCCACGGTGCCCGCCGCCAGCACATGGCCGTTCGCGATCACCGCGACGTGGTCGCACATGCGCTGCACCAGGTCCATCACATGCGAGGACACGATCACCGTGCCGCCCGAGGCGACGTACGACGTGAGGATCTCGCGGATGTTCGCCGCCGAGACCGGGTCGACCGCCTCGAACGGCTCGTCGAGCACCAGCACGCGAGGGGCGTGCACGATGGCGCAGGCCAGCGCGATCTTCTTGGTCATGCCCGCGGAGTACTCGACCACCAGCGTGCGGGCGTCGGCCGTCAGGTCCAGGGCCGCCAGCAGGTCGGTGGCGCGCGCGGCGACCGTCTCCCGGTCCAGCCCGTGCAGCAGGCCCGCGTACGTCACCAGCTGCTCGCCGGTGAGCCGGTCGAACAGCCGCACGCCATCCGGCAGGACGCCCAGCAGCGACTTGCCCTTCACCGGGTCCGCCCACAGGTCCTGGCCGAGCACCATCACCTGGCCGAAGTCGGGGCGCAGCAGGCCCGTGGCCATCGACAGCGATGTCGTCTTGCCGGCGCCGTTCGGGCCCACCAACCCGTAGAACGAGCCAGCGGGAACGGTCAGGTCGATGCCGGCGACGGCGATCTTGGAGCCGAACTTCTTCCACAGGCCGCGCAGTTCCAGCGCGGCGGGAGCGGCTGAGGCGCCCGTGAGTCCCGTCGACGCCGGGGCGTCGGCGACGGGGGCGGGCGGCTGCGGCGGGGCGGGCTCGTGGGCGGCGGTGCTCTCGGTCACGTGGTCAGGCTAGTGGGGCGCTCGACGGGCCGTCCGCGGTTCCGGCGTGTGGGCGGTCCGTGACACGGTGACGCCATGGACATCTTGGCTGTGCTGCTCGCGCTCGTCGTCGGTGTGCTCGGGGGCGCGTTCGCCGCGAGCAGGCGCTCTGCCGCCCAGCTGCGGACCGCGCAGGTGGACACGGCCCGCGCGCAGGCGCAGCTCGCCGCCGAGCGGGATGCGCACGCCGAACGGCTCGCCGGTGTCCGCGAGGACCAGCAGCGGCTCTCCGAGCAGTTCCGCGCCCTGGCCGCCGACGCGCTGACCAGCAACAACGAGCAGTTCCTCGCACTCGCCCATCAGCGGCTGGCGGCGAGCCAGCAGTCGCAAGTCGGGGAGCTGGCGCAGCGCGAGCAGGCGGTGCGCGCGATGGTGGAGCCGCTGAGCCGCACCCTCGACGCGGTGCGCCACGAGCTGACCACCGCCGAGAAGGCCCGGCTCGAGGGGCAGGCGGCGCTCGGCGAGCAGGTGCGGGCGATGCGCGCCTCGTCCGAGCAGCTCCGCGCCGAGACGTCCCAGCTCGTCACGGCGCTGCGCTCCTCGCAGGTGCGCGGGCGGTGGGGCGAGCAGCAGCTCCGGCGCGTGGTGGAGTCGGCCGGGATGCTCGCGAACGTCGACTTCGTCGAGCAGGACCAGGTGCGCACCGACGACGGCCTGCTGCGACCCGACATGGTGGTCAAGCTCGCCGGGGGGAAGAACGTGGTGGTCGACGCGAAGGTCGCCTTCCTCGGCTTCCTCGAGGCGAGCCAGGCCGCCGACGAGTCCGTCCGGGCGGCCCGGCTCAAGGCCCACGCCCGGCATGTGCGGGCGCATGTCGACGACCTCGCCGCCAAGCGGTACTGGGACCAGTTCGCCCCGGCCCCCGAATTCGTCGTCATGTTCGTGCCGGCCGAGGCGTTCCTGCACGCGGCCGTCGAGGAGGACCCGACGATCGTCGAGCACGCCTTCGAGCGCAACGTCGTCATCGCCACGCCCATGACGCTGCTCGCGATGCTCCGCACCATCGCCTACGCCTGGCGTCAGGACGCCCTCGCGTCCAACGCCCAGCAGGTGCTCACCCTCGGCAAGGAGCTGCACGGGCGGCTGGCGACGATGGGATCCCACCTGGCCAAGCTCGGCCGGTCCATCGACGCGGCCGCGGGCGCGTACAACCAGACGGTGTCCTCGCTGGAGACTCGTGTGCTGGTGAGCGCCCGCCGGTTCGCCGACCTGCGGGTCGTCGACGGCGACCTGGCCACGCCGCCCGCCGCCAACCCCCAGCTCAGCGCCGTCAGCGCACCCGAGCTGCTCGCCTCCGCGAGCGAGCGCTACGTCGCCCTCGACGAGCTCGACAGCGCCGCCGGGCGCTGACCCGCCCGCCGCCCGGAGAGCTAGGCGGCGGGCGGATCAGCGTTGTTCGAGAATCAGCGCTGTTCGGGCATCAGAGCGGCTGGATGCTCAGGTCGCGGCGCGAGCCCCGGCGCGGGGTGCTCACATTGACGCCCATCCGCTTGAGGTCCGAGGCCAGTTCGCGCGGCAGCGAGAACATCAGGTCCTCGGTGGCCGTGCGGACCTCCTCGACCTCGCCGAAGCCGTGCTCGGCCAGCAGGTCCAGCACGTCGCGGACCAGGATCTCGGGCACCGACGCGCCGGAGGTGAGGCCCACAGTGGTGGCGCCCTCCAGCCAGGCGGGGTCGATCTCGGCGGCGCGGTCCACCCGGTAGGACGAGCGGGCCCCGGCGTCCAGGGCCACCTCGACCAGGCGCACCGAGTTCGACGAGTTCGCCGAGCCCACGGTGATGACCACGTCGCAGTCCGGCGCCAGCTTCTTCACTGCGACCTGGCGGTTCTGGGTGGCGTAGCAGATGTCGTCCGAGGGCGGGTCCTGCAGCGTCGGGAACCGCTCGCGCAGCCGCCGCACCGTCTCCATCGTCTCGTCCACGGACAGCGTGGTCTGCGAGATCCACACCACCTTGTCCGGGTCGCGGACCACCACGTCGTCGACGTCCGCCGGGGAGTTGACCACCTGGATGTGCTCGGGGGCCTCGCCCTGCGTGCCCTCGACCTCCTCGTGGCCGGTGTGCCCGATCAGCAGGATGTCGTAGTCGTCGGAGGCGAACCGCACGGCCTCCTTGTGCACCTTGGTCACCAGCGGGCAGGTCGCGTCGATGGTCTGCAAGGAGCGCTCGGCCGCCGCGGCGTGCACCGCCGGGGAGACGCCGTGCGCGGAGAACACGACCCGGGCGCCCTCGGGCACCTCGTCGGTCTCATCCACGAAAATCGCGCCGCGGGCCGCGAGGGTCTCCACGACGTACTTGTTGTGCACGATCTCCTTGCGCACGTAGATCGGGGCGCCGTAGTGGTCGAGGGCTTTCTCGACGGCGATGACGGCACGGTCGACTCCGGCGCAGTAGCCGCGTGGCGCGGCCAGCAGCACACGCTTGCGAACGGGCGAGGGCAACGAGGTGGTCACGCCCGCCAGTCTAGGCAGGCCCCGTGACCACCCGCCCCGCCCGGCGCCGCCCCGCCACAGACCCGTCACCAGCCCACCGCGTCTCCCAGGCCGCCGTGGCCGGCATCGGCGTGCGGCGGCCGCTGCCGGGCATGTCTCCGGCGCATGACAGGCTGGTCGGGTGCAGATCAGGAACACGGGACAGGGGCGTGACGCATGAGCGCGGGCGAGGGCCAGGCCGGCGGCGGGCTCCCCGCGAGGGCGCTGGACACCACGGCGGAGAACCCGTGGCCGGTGCGGTTGCTGTCGTCGAAGATCGCCGACTACGTGGCGCGGATGGCCCCCGTGTGGGTCGAGGGCCAGGTGGTGCAGCTCAACCGGCGCCCCGGCTCGGGCATCGCGTTCCTCACGCTGCGTGACACCGACGCGGACATGTCCCTGCCGGTGTCGATGCCTGCGGGGGTGCTGGCCGCCGCGACGACGTCGGTGCAGGAGGGCGCGCATGTGGTGGTGCACGCCAAGCCGGTGTTCTGGACGAAGCGCGGCACGCTCCAACTCAACGCGGACGCGGTGCGGGCGATCGGCGTGGGGGAACTGCTGGCCCGCATCGAGCACCTCAAGCGCGTGCTCGCCGCGGAGGGGCTGTTCGACGCGGACCGGAAGGTAGCGCTGCCGTTCCTGCCCCGTGTGGTCGGCCTGGTGTGCGGGCGCGAGTCGAAAGCCGAGCATGACGTGGTGGTGAACGCCCGGGCCCGCTGGCCGCAGGTCGAGTTCGTCATCCGCGAGGTCGCGGTGCAGGGCGTGGGCGCCGTCGCGCAGGTCAGCGCGGCCATCGCCGAGCTCGACGCGCGCCCCGACGTCGAGGTGATCGTGGTGGCCCGCGGCGGTGGCGCCGTGGAGGACCTGCTCCCGTTCAGCAACGAGACGCTGGTCCGCGCCGCGGCGGCCTGCCGCACCCCGCTGGTCAGCGCCATCGGCCACGAGACGGACACGCCGCTGCTGGACCTGGTCGCCGACTACCGGGCGTCCACCCCCACCGACGCGGCCAAGCGGATCGTGCCCGACGTGGGCGAGGAGCGGGCCCGGCTGACGCAGGCCCGGGGCCGGATGCGCGCGGCGCTGACGCACCGGGTGGTGCGGGAGCGCGCCGGGTTGGAGGCGTTGCGCTCGCGCCCGGTGCTCGCGCAGCCCGGGACGCTCGTCGACATGCGCGAGCATGACGTGCACCGTGCGCGGGACACCGCCCGGCGTTCGCTGGACCTGCTGCTGAGCCGCGCGGCGGGGCAGACCGAGCGGCTCGCGGCGCAGGTGCGCGCGCTGTCGCCCGCGGCGACCCTCGAGCGCGGTTACGCGGTGGTGCAGCGCGGTGATGGCGCCGTGGTCCGCGACCCCGCGGAGGTCGCGGAAGGGGACGCTCTGCGGGTGCGGGTGGCCCTCGGCGAGTTGCGCGCGGCGGTGACCTCGACAGAGGTTCGCGGGACGTCGGCGGCGGCTGGTTGACTGGTCCCGTGCCGAAGACCACTGCCTCCGAGTCCCCCGCCCCCGACGACGCCCTCGCCGCGCTGAGCTACGAGGAGGCGCGTGACGAGCTGATCGCCGTCGTCGCCCGGCTCGAGGCCGGCGGCGCCAGCTTGGAGGAGTCGCTCCTGCTGTGGGAGCGCGGCGAGGCGCTGGCGAACCGCTGCCAGCAGTGGCTAGACGGCGCCCGTGAGCGCCTCTCGGCCGCGCAGGGCCTGGACCGCCCGGCCGACGCCGACGAGGAGGACGCGCGATGAGCCCGGCACCCGGTCGCGCGCTGGTGGTCGGCGAGGCCCTCGTCGACGTGGTGCGCCGCCCTGACGGCACGATCGGCGAGCACGTCGGCGGCAGCCCCGCCAACGTCGCCCTCGGCCTGGCCAGGCTCGGCCGGGCCGCGGAGCTGCTCACCTGGATCGGGCCCGACGCGTACGGCGCGTTGGTGAACCGCCACCTCGACGCCTCGGGCGTCCGGGTGCTGCAGGGCGCCGAGTCGGCGATCTCGACCTCCATCGCGACGGCGACCCTCGACGAGGAGGGCGTCGCCACCTACGACTTCGACCTCGACTGGAATCTCCCCAGCACCTGGGAGGAGTCGCCGGAGCCGCCGCTGGTGCTGCACACCGGCTCGATCGCGGCAGTGCTCGAGCCTGGGGCGGCGAAGGTCGCGCGGCTCGTCGAGGCCCGGCGCCCGACGTCGACCATCACCTACGACCCGAACCTGCGCCCCGCCCTGATGGGCTCCCCCGAGCAGGCGCTGCCGGTGGTCGAGGCGCTGGTGCTGCAGTCCGACGTGGTGAAGGTCAGCGACGAGGACCTCGCGTGGCTGCTGCCCGGCATCGCCCCCGCGGAGATCGCCGAGGAGTGGACCCGCCGCGGCCCGTCGCTCGTGGTCGTCACCCACGGCGGCAAGGGCGCGTTCGCGTCGACCAACTCCGGGGCACGGCTGATGGTGGCCGCCCCGACGGTCACGGTGGCGGACACCGTGGGCGCCGGGGACTCGTTCATGTCCGGGCTCATCGACGGGCTGTGGAGTGCCGGGCTGCTGGGCGCCGAGCGCCGGGACGCGCTGCGCGACGTGCCGCCGGAGACGGTGGAGGCCATCCTGGAACGGTGCGCGAGGATCGCGGCGATCACCGTGTCGCGGCCGGGCGCCAACCCGCCGACGGCTGCCGAGCTCGGCGAGGGCTGAGCTCGGCGAAGGCTGAGCTCGGCGAAGGCTGAGGTCAGTCGACGACGGCTGGGCTCCATCGACGAAGGGGACGGTGCACTGCGATGACCGATGACGTCGAGGCGTACTTCGCCTCCGCACCCGAGCCCCATCGGACGACGCTGCTGGCCATGCGCGCCACACTCGCCGAGCTGCTCCCCGAGGCGGTCGAGACGATCTCCTACGGCCTGCCGACCTTCACCGTGGGCGGCAAGGGCGTGGCGGGGATCGGCTTCGCGGCCCGGCACTGCCAGTACCTGCCGATGAGCGGCGCCGTGACGACCACCCTGGCGGACCAGTTGACGGGGTACTCCACGTCGAAGGGCGCCGTGCGAGTGCCCGTGGACGCGCCGCTTCCGCGCGAGCTCCTCGCCGCGCTCGTCGAGGCCCGGCTGACGGAGATCGCGGCGAAGCGCGGCTGACCGGCCCCGGGTCAGCGCAGGCACGGCGGGCGCCCGGGCCGCTCAGCCGCGGGCGGCCAGGGCCCCGACCTGGCGCTCGTCGAGCTCGACGAGCGCCAGCAGCACCAGCGCCGACGTCCAAGACAGCGGGGCCACCTCCGCCGGTTGCCCGTTCCACAGCACCTTCTCGGGAAGCGACCCGGCGGCGGTGCGGTGCGCGTCCAGCCAGGCCAACCACCCGGTCGCCTGCACGTCGTCACCGGAGGCCGCGGCCGCGAGCGCGAACAGCGCCGTCTGCGGCGTCCACGAGATCCCGTCGCTGTGCCAGCCCTCCCCCGGCGCGAGCCCTCCGGCGGGACGGCTCATGACCACGGCGGCCCGCTCCCATGCGGCGCGGACCTCGGCGTCGGCGGGGGCGAACGGCGGCATCAGGAACGCGACGCTCGCGTCGAGCAGCGCGCCGCCCGCATGCCGCGGGTACCCGTGCGCCGCGAAGTCCCGGTGCACGGCGCCCTCCAGCAGCGCCTCGAGAGCGGCCCCACGGGCGGCCAGCTCACCGGTCCACTGCGCTTGGGCGCCTCGGGGCGCGGCGCCGGCCAGCTCCTGGACTGAGCGCGCCCCGAGCAGCAGGGCGCTGATCGAGCCGAGGGTGACGCCGGTCTCCGGGACCTCCCAGTAGTCCGGGCTGGGCTTGGGCGACCCGGTCATCGGGTCGATGGACGCCTCGATCGCGTCGACGGCTCGGGTGAGCGCGGGCCGCAGCCGGGAGAGCACCGACGCGCGGCCGTCCTCGGGCGCCTGCTCCAGCCACTCGGCGGCCGCCCAGAGGAACCACCCGTCGCCGTCGAGCTGGACGCCGCGGTCGTCCGGTGGCAGCCCGCTGCCGTCGGTCGCGTACCGGGCCTGGAACGTCCCGTCCGCAGACTGCAGGTCGGCCAGGTGCAGCAGGATGCGGGCTGCGTCGTCGGTGTGGCCGGTGCGGCTGAGCGCCACCGCGGCGAAGCTCGCGTCCCGCGGCCAGGTGTACCGCCAGGCGCCGTTCGGGGCGGCGAGCAGCGCGCCGTCCTCCAACAGCATGGTGTCGAGGTCGAGGAGCGCCTGCCGGGCCATGTCCTTGTGATCCTCGGGCCCGGGCACGTCGCCCGACGCGAGCCATCGGCGCTGCTCGTCCGCGAGTGCCGCTGACGCCGCGTGCTCGGCGCCGCCCTCCTGGGTCAGCAGCACGTTCGTGCCCGCGAAGCGCTGGACTGTGTCGCCCGCACGCACGGCCACCACGCCGGTGGGCGTGAGCACCGCGGTCTGCGACTTCAGCGCCCGCACGTCGAAGCGCGCGCGCTCCACCGAGGGCGCCGGGAACCCCGCGACGATGATGACCGCGGCCAGCCCGCTGACGCCCAGCAGGCGCATGCTGGCGCGGCGGGATCCCGCCCGGTGACCAGGGGCTCCGTCCAGCGGGGCCGGAGGTGTCGATGCGCCCCGTCGCCCGCCCATGCGCCCCACCTTATCGACGCGGGCGCGCCCGGCCGCTCGGTCAGCTCGCCGCGGAGAGCCGGGCCGCTGCCCGTTCCAGCGCCGCCTTGCGGTCCTGCTCGTTCTGGTCGTCGAGGGCCCGCACCGCTTCCTCGTTGTAGGTGAGGTTGTCCCAGGTCTCGGGGTCGAAGATGAGCATCCGCGCGGGGTCGAACCACAGCGCGTGCGTGTCACCGTCCCGCACGCGCGACTCCGAGCTGAGGGCCGCGACGAGCTGGGTGCGCATGCTCTCCCCGTCGAGGTCGCGGTCGAGCTCGTCGAGCTTGGCGGCGACGTCGGGGTGCGTCTCGAACGGCACGTAGGCGTACAGCTCGGAGCCCAGCCACTCGATGACGTCCACCACCGCGTCGAAGGTCACGCCGGACTCGCGCTTGTGCTCCTCGAGCAGTGCCGCGTCGACGAAGTGGTCGGGGCGGATGCCGACGATCACGAGGCGCCGGTCGCCGAGCCGCTCCCGCAGCTCGGGGGTCATCGGCACGTCCGCGATGGGCAGGCGCAGCACGTCGCCCTCGACCTCGCCGGGCAGGAAGTTCATCGGCGGGGATCCGATGAACCCGGCGACGAACAGGTTGACGGGCTGCTCGTAGAGGCCGCGCGGGCTGGCGATCTGCTGCAGCTCGCCCTTGCGGAGCACCGCCACCCGGTCGCCCAGCGTCATGGCCTCCGTCTGGTCGTGGGTGACGTAGACCGTGGTGATGCCGAGTGAGCGTTGCAGCCGGGAGATCTCGGTGCGCATCTGCCCGCGCAGCTTCGCGTCGAGGTTCGACAGCGGCTCGTCGAACAGGAACGCGCGGGCGTCGCGCACGATCGCGCGGCCCATCGCCACCCGCTGCCGCTGCCCGCCGGACAGGTTCGCCGGCTTGCGGTCCAGGTGGTCCTGCAGCTCCAGGGTCTCGGCGGCGAACCGCACCTTCTCCCGGATCTGCTCCTCGGTGAACTGGCCGCGCTCGAGCCGCAGCGGGAACGCGATGTTCTCGAACACCGTCAGGTGCGGGTACAGCGCGTAGTTCTGGAAGACCATCGCCAGGCGGCGTTTGCGGGGCGCCTCCTCGTTGACGCGCTCGCCGTCGATGAGCAGGTCGCCGGAGGTGATGTCCTCGAGGCCCACGATCATCCGCAGCAGCGTGGACTTCCCGCAGCCCGACGGCCCGACGAGGATGACGAACTCGCCCTCGGCGATGTCCAGGCTCACGCCCTTCACGGCGAGGTAGCCGTCGCCGTACACCTTGACGATGTCCTTGAGGGTGATGGAGGCCATGTGCTTCTCCTCGAGAGGGGTGGGGCGGCGTCAGCCCTTGACGGCGCCCTGGGTGAGGCCGGCGACGATCTGCCGCTGGAACAGCAGGACGAGGATGACGACGGGGATGGTGACGACCACCGCCGCGGCGGAGATCGCGCCGGTCGGCTCCTCGAACTGCGAGGCGCCGGTGAAGAACGCGAGCGCCGCCGGCACGGGCCGGGCCCGGTCGGTGGACGTCAGCGAGATGCCGTAGACGAAGTCGTTCCACGCGATGAAGAACGCGATCAGCGCCGTGGTGAAGACGCCCGGGGCTGCCAGCGGGACGATCGCCTTGCGGAACGCCTGCCAGCTCGTGGCGCCGTCCACCTGCGCGGCCTGCTCCAGCTCCCAGGGGATCTGCCGGAAGAACGCCGCGAGCGTCCAGATGGAGATCGGCAGCGTCAGCGACAGGTACGGGATGATCAGGCCGAGCCATGTGTCGTAGAGGCCGATGTTGCGCCACAGGTTGAACAGCGGCGTGACGATCGAGATGGCCGGGAAGATCGACACCCCGAGCGCTGCGGTCAGGATGAGCCGCTTGCCGGGGAAGTCGAGCCGGCCGATGGCGTACGCCGCGAGCGTGGCCAGCACCACCGCGACGGCCGTGGCGATCAGCGAGATGCCGATGGAGTTGCGCAGCGCAGACAGGAACAGGGTCTTCGCGTCGCCCACCAAGATCTGCTCGTAGTTGCTGGTGGTCCAGGTCTTGGGCCAGAACAGCCCGAGGTTGAGCTGGCTGGGCAGCTTGAACGACGTCGCGAAGATCGACACCACCGGGAACAGCGCCCACAGCAGCACCAGCACGGAGATCACGGCCCACCAGAAGCGTTGCCGGCCCGTCAGCGTCCCGGTCATCGCTACTCCCCTCTCGCGCTGGCGAGGTCGACCTTGAAGAGCTTGATCGCGACCCAGCAGATGAGGATCACGCACAGGAAGAGCAGCACCGAGATCGCGGAGCCGAGCCCGATCTCGAGCCGGCCGATCGACGTCTTGTAGGCCAGCAGGGACAGCACAGTGGTGCCGTTGGCGCCGTTGGTCATGATGAACACGTTGTCGAAGATGCGGAACGCGTCCAGGGCCCGGAACAGGACGGCCACCATGATCGCGGCCTTCATGTTGGGGATGATCACGCGCCGGAACCGCTGCCACGCGGTGGCGCCGTCCACCTCCGCGGCCTCCTCGAGGTCGCCGGGCACCTGCGCCAGCCCGGAGAGCAGCAGCAGCGAGATGAACGGCGTCGTCTTCCAGATCTCGGAGGCGATGATCACGAACAGGCTGGTGCCGGTCTGCGCGAACCAGTTGAGGTCCGGGGAGATGCCCGGCACCCAGTCGAACCAGTGGTTGACGTACCCGGAGTTGATGTCGAACGCGTAGAACCACGCGAACGCCGAGACGACGGTGATGATCCCGTACGGCACCAGGATCGCGGTGCGCAGCAGGCCCCGCAGGCGCCGGATCGCGCGGTGCATCACCAGGGCCAGCGCGAAGCCCAGGATGAGCTCCACGATCACCGTCACCACGGTGATGAACAGCGTCACCCCCACCGACTGCCAGAACAGCCCGTCGCGCAGGATCACCCAGTAGTTCTCGAACCAGATGAACGCCTTGTCGTCGGGCGTCGTCAGCCGGTACCGGAACAGCGAGTCGTAGAAGGCCTGCAGGATCGGGTACAGCGTGACGGCCAGCATGATGACGAACGCCGGCCCCGCGAGGTACCACCCGAGCCGCGCCTCCGCCTTGGTGCGGTCGCTGTGCGCGGCCTTCGCCTTCTGCTCCGCGTCGGTGGCGCCGGGCTCCCGGTGCCGGCCGCGCTCACGTGTCGCATCGGTGCTCACAGGAGTCGCTCCCCTCGCAGCACGGCCGTGATGAAGTCCGTCGACCGCCGCGGCGTCGAGTCGGGGTCGACTGACGACGGCGGGTGCCAGGTCTCCTGCAAGCCGATGGAGACGTCGTTGTAGTACGGCGTCTGGGGCCGTGGGACTGCCTGCTCGAGCGACTCGCGGATGACGGGCGCCATCGGGTAGGCCTCGAGCACCGCGGCGTCGGTGTAGGCGGCGGTGTTCGACGCCGGGTTGCCGTTGGTGGCGAAGTAGTAGGCCTGGTGCTCAGGCGTCACGATGCACTCCGCCGCCTGGTACGCCAGGTCGGTGTGCTTGCTGAACGCCCCGACCCCCAGGTTGATGCCGCCGTAGGGCGTGCCCGCCGGGGTGGCGGCGTCCACGCGGGGGTACAGGGCCCAGCCGATGTCGTCGAGCAGGGCCTGCGTGAGCGTGCCGTCCTCGACGCCGGCCTTGGTGGCCGACCAGACGAACGGCCAGTTCACCATGAACGAGCCCTTGTCCCCCTGGAACACCGACAGGCCCGCGTTCTCGTCCTCGGTGGGCAGCCCCGGGCCGCCGAGGCCCTCCTTGCCGATGGTGCCGATGATGCGCGCCGCCTCCCGGCCGGCGTCCGACTCCAGGCCGAGCTCGAGGTCTTGCGCGTCGGCGGTGGGGTTCACCACGATCTCCCCGCCCGCCGAGGCGACCAGCGCGTTGATCCACACCGTGAGCGACTCGGCCTTGGTCCCCTGGACTGCCAGGTACACGTCCTGGGTGCGCACCGCGTCGATGAGCTGGTCCCAGGTCACCGGCTGGGTCATGTCGAGCCCCGCGGCCGCCGCCACCGACTTCCGGTACCAGAGCAGCTGGGTGTTCGCCCAGAACGGCACCGTGACGAGCTCGTCCTTCCAGGTCGCCCCCGCGAGCGCTCCGGCCACGACGTCCTGGGTCACCCGATCCTTGACGTCGTCCGGCACGGGCGCCAGGAAGCCCGGCTCGGCCAGCTCGGGGATGAACGGCGGGTCCAGGCTCATCAGGTCGATCGAGGAGTCCTTCGCCGCGAGCCGCCGCGCGAGCTGCTCGCGCTGCGAGCTGGCGTCGCGGGGAAGCACCGACACCTCGATCGTGTAAGCCCCGTCGGCCGCCTCGGTGCACTCCTTGGCGATCTGCGCCTGTCCGCCGTCGTCTGGGTTGATGTACCACGTGAGCGTTGGCGCGCTGGACCCGGAGTCCCCACACGCCGCGAGCCCTCCGACGACCGCGATCGCGACCGCCGTGCTGACCAGCCTCGTTCGTCGTCGCACGCTGCCCCCCCGCTGCTGCGCGGCACTGAACTCAAGGACTACACCCCGGTTTGTCCCTCTGCCACTCGGGCGCGGGTGGGCGCGGGGCGACCACATCGCGGTCGTGATGTGGGACGTTCGGCCTGTGCTGCGACGATGACGCCATGTCTCGACCCGCCACCCCAGCCCAGGCATGGTCCGCGCTGCTCGCCGGAAACGAGAGGTTCGTGCGCGACGAGATGGCGCACCCCTCCCAGGGCATCGCCCGCCGGGCGGAGTTGAGCGCCTCGCAGGCCCCCTTCGCCGTGATCTTCGGCTGCTCGGACAGCCGCGTGGCCGCCGAGATCATCTTCGACCAGGGGCTCGGCGACGTGTTCGTGGTGCGCACCGCGGGCCACGTTCTCGACACCACGGTGATCGGGTCCATCGAGTACGGCGTCGACATCCTGGGCGCGTCGCTCGTGGTGGTCCTGGGGCACGACAGCTGCGGGGCGGTGGCCGCCGCCACGTCGGCGCTGACCACCGGCGTCGTGCCGGACGGCTTCGTGCGCGCCATCGTCGACCGCGTCATCCCCTCCATCGTGTCGCTGACGGGAGCGGCCGACGGCCCCGGGCTGGCCACCGTCTCCGCCGAGCAGCTGGGGCATGAGCACGTGCGCCACACGGTGCAGATGCTCGACAGCTACTCGCGCTCGCTCGCGGACGCGGTGGCCGAGGGGCGGTGCGCGATCGTCGGCGTCGAGTACACCCTCGCGGACGGCCGGGTGCACCTGTCCGAGACGATCGGCGACGTCGCGGAGGACGCCCCACCGGCACGGTGAGAGCCGGCCCGCCCGGATGACGCTCAGTGAGAAGATGCGCCCATGAGTGAGCACGCCAATGACGCCGCCGCCCCCATGACCGCCTCTCCCGAGGGATTCCGCATCGAACACGACACGATGGGCGAGGTCCTCGTCCCCGCCGACGCGCTGTACCGGGCCCAGACCCAACGGGCCGTGGAGAACTTCCCCATCTCGGGCACGCGACTCGAGCGCGGCCACATCGAGGCCCTGGCCCGGATCAAGAAGGCCGCCGCCCTCGCGAACGCCGAGCTGGGGGTGCTGGACGCCGACATCGCCGCCGCCGTCACCGCAGCCGCCGACGAGGTCGCCTCGGGCGCCCACGACCAGCACTTCCCGATCGACGTGTTCCAGACGGGCTCGGGCACGTCCTCCAACATGAACACCAACGAGGTGCTGGCCACGCTGGCCTCGGCCCGCCTGGGCCGGCCGGTGCACCCGAACGACCACGTCAACGCCTCGCAGTCCTCCAACGACGTGTTCCCCACCTCCGTGCACGTGGCGGCCACCGCCGGCGTCGTCCGCGACCTCATCCCCGCGCTCGAGCACCTGGCCGGGGCGCTCGAGGCGAAGGCCGAGCAGTTCGCCACCGTCGTGAAGTCGGGTCGCACGCACCTCATGGACGCCACGCCCGTGACCCTCGGCCAGGAGTTCGGCGGCTACGCCGCGGCGATCCGCTACGGCGTGGAGCGCCTGCAGTCGGCGTTGCCCCGGGTCGCGGAGGTGCCGCTCGGCGGGACGGCCGTCGGCACCGGCATCAACACCCCGGCGGGCTTCCCGCAGCGGGTCATCGCGCTGCTGCGCGAGGACACGGGGCTGCCGTTGACGGAGGCGCGCGACCACTTCGAGGCGCAGAGCGCCCGTGACGGGCTGGTCGAGCTGTCCGGGGCGCTGCGCACCATCGCGGTGAGCCTGACGAAGATCTGCAACGACCTGCGCTGGATGGGATCGGGCCCCAACACCGGCCTCGGGGAGATCTTCATCCCCGACCTGCAGCCCGGCTCGTCGATCATGCCCGGCAAGGTCAACCCGGTGATCCCCGAGGCGGTGCTCATGGTGGCCGCGCGCGTCATCGGCAACGACGCGACGGTCGCCTGGGCCGGCGCCAGCGGGTCGTTCGAGCTCAACGTGCAGATCCCCGTGATCGCGCTGGGCGTCCTGGAGTCGATCCGGCTGCTCGCGAACGCCTCGACGCTCCTCGCCGACAAGACGGTGTCCGGCATCGAGGCGAACGTCGAGCGGGCGCGGGCGCTGGCGGAGTCCTCCCCGTCGATCGTGACGCCGCTGAACCGGGTGATCGGCTACGAGGCCGCCGCGAAGATCGCCAAGCACTCGGTCAAGCACGGCATGACCGTGCGCGAGGCCGTGGCAGACCTCGGCTACGTGGAGCGGGGCGAGGTCACCGAGGAGCAGCTCGACGCGGCGCTCGACGTGCTCGCGATGACCCGTCCGCCGCACATCTGACCCACCTGCCGCACAACGTTCGACGGGGGCCGTTCGTCGCCTAAATCACGGCGGCGTAACGATCTTCGGGCGCTTCGGCGGACTGCGCGGAAACGCTCCCACACCCCACATCACGGCGGCTAGATTCGGGCGCCCGTCACCGGTCAGGTGGCGGGCGCCCTTGCTCGACAAGGGGGGGCGAAACCGGCGGCAAGGGGATCACAGCGTGCGGTGGGCGACCGGGATCGTGCTGCGACGGGCAGCGACCCAACGGACCGTGCTCGCGGCGGTGCTGGTGGTCGCCCTAGCGGGAGCGGGGCTGATCGGGGCCTTCACCCTGCTGTACTCGACCAGCAACGAGCGGGCAGTCGCCGCCGACCTCGCCCGCCGCCAGACGTCCGAGCTGCAGCTCGAGGCCACCCTGTCGGTCGGCGCGCACAGCGGCGAGGAGGCGCTCGACTCCGCCATCGGCGCGCTGGAGGCCACCGTCGGGGACGTGGCCGCCACCCGGCACGAGTGGCTGCTCTCCACCGCGTACCGGCACCCCTCGCCCACCGCGGGGGCGCTCGACGTGGCGTTGCTCCTCGGGGCCTTCGACGCCACCACCGAGGGCGCCCGGCTCGTCGCCGGGCAGTGGCCGCAGGACGGCGCCGCGGACCGCGTCGAGGTCGCCGTCCCGCGCGTCGCCGCCGACGAGCTCGGCTGGCAGCCGGGCGACGTGGTGCCGCTGCGCGCGTACACCTCGAGCTCCGCCGTGGACGTGGTGGTCGTCGGGGTGTACGAGCCCCTGTACGCCGCCCTCTTCTGGTCCAGGGACCCGCTCTCCGGGGCATCCGTCGACCGGGAGTACCCCGTGCCCGGCTCCTGGGGATACTCCATGACTGTCGCGTACGGGCCGCTGCTCGCCACCCCGACGGCCATGCGCTCCCCCCAGATCGCGCTGGACACCGCGTATATCGTCCTGCGGCCCGACGTCGTGGGCGCGGACGCCGCCACGCTGGACCGCCTGCGCACCCGGCTCGACGACGCGCGCGTGGACCTGGCCAAGGCGATGACCGCCTCGGCGCAGAGCGCCACGTTCACGAGCCGGCTCGCCGCGAGCCTCGACAGTGCCCGCGCCGGGCTCGCCGTGACCCGGGTGGCGCTGATCGTGCTGAGCCTGATGCTCCTGGCGCTCACCGCGAGCGTGCTGCAGCTCAGTGCCCGGCTCCTCACCGAGCGGCGCACCGGCGAGGAGGCGCTGCTGACGTCACGAGGCGCGTCGCGAGCCCAGCTCGTGGGGCTGGGCGTGCTGGAGGCCGCAGGGGTGGCGGCACTGACGGTGGCGGCGGCGCCGTGGATCGCCCGCGGCGTGTACCGGGTCCTCGCGGACGAGGCGTGGCTCGCGGCGGCCGGACTGCCGGCCGACGCCGGTATGCCGGCCCTGCTCTGGCTCGCCTGCGCCGGAGCCGCGTTGCTGTTCGGCGCGGTGCTCGTGGTGCCTCTGCTGCGCCGCACCACCAGCGTGGTCGACGCGGAGCAGGCCCAGGTGCGCCAGGACCGGCACGCGATGATGACGCGCTCCGGGCTCGACGTGGCACTTGTGGCGCTCGCCGTGGTCGCCTACCTCCAACTGCGCCAGTACCGCTCCCCCGTGCTGCGCACGGGAGGCGTGGACCCGGTGCTGGTGGTGGGCCCGGCGCTGTTCCTGCTGGCAGGCGCTGCCATTGCGCTCCGACTGCTCCCGCTGGTCGCGGCGGCCGCCGAGCGCCGGGCCGGGCGCAGCCGCTCCCTCGCGGCGCCGCTGGCCGCCTGGGAAGTCGGACGCCGCCCCCGGCGGGCCACCGGGGCCATGCTCATCCTGACGCTCGCGATCGCCATCGGCGTCTTCGCGCAGTCGCTCCTGGCCACGTGGACGCTCTCGCAGACGGAGCAGTCCGCTGTCGGCGTCGGGACGGATGTGCGCGTCGACCGGCTCCCCCTCGGCCCCCAAGAGCAGTCCAGCGCCATCGCCGGGCTGGACGGGGTCTCCGCTGTCTCGGCTGTGGCCTCCCGGTCCGTGTCGCTGGGCAGCCGCGTGGACATGGGCTCCCTGGACGGCAAGGCCAGCACCGTCCACCTCCTCGCCGTCGACGCCGCGCAGGCGCCGGCACTCGTCCGGGGCCGTGAGGACGCGTCCGCGTGGGACGACCTCCTGCGCCCCGACGGCGTGGAGTCCGGCGGTTGGGCTCCCCTGCCATCGGGGACCATGAAGCTCGCCGTGACCGTGAGCGGGGCTTCGTCGGAGGAGGGCGCCATGGTCATGCGCATGCGCGTCCTGGTCCAGGACGCGCACGGGGTCATCGTCTCGCGGGGCCCGGAGAACATGGTGCCGCTCGATGGCGCGCCCCGGGAGGTCGCCATCGCCCTGGCCGGGGACGACGCGCGGTTTGCCGAGCCGTTGACCGTGGTGGGGTTCACCGGGCAGCTCTTCGCCAAGCCGGATCAGGCCGAGGACTCGCTCGTGCCGATCACGCAGGGCGTCCCCTTCACGGTCGAGCTCTCCTCGCTCCTGGCCGTCGACCAGGCAGGCGTCGAGACGCCGACGACGCTCGACGGCGGCGAGTGGACGGCCCGCACGCCACCCGACCCCACCGGCTCGGTGTCCCTGCTCGCCATCGCTGGCGGCCAGGGCGCGGAGCCGCTCGTCGTGCGCCAGCCAGGCGTCGACCCCTTCCTGCGTTTCGGTGACGCGACCTTCGTCGCCACAGTCTTCGACGCGAATGGCACGGTGCCCGCCATCGCCTCGGCCAGGCTGCTCGACGAGGTGGGCCTCAAGGTCGGGGACGACACCGCGCTGATGGTGGGAGGGCTTGTGGTGTGGGCGCAGATCGTGGACGTCGTGCCCCACCTCCCCTCCGTGCCCGGCCAGGACGCGCTGCTGGTGGACCGGACGACCCTCACTCGCTGGCTCGCCAGTGCCGGCTTCGACGAGAACCTGGTGGATGAGTGGTGGCTGGAGGTCGACGATGCGGACGCTGACGCCGTGGTGGCGGAGATCCGCCAACGACATGGCGGAACCGCCGTCAGCCGAGTCCAGGTCGAGGACGACCTTGCCCGCGGGCCGCTGCGGGTGTCGGTGACGGCGGCGCTGCTCCTCATCACCCTGGCCGCTGCCGTGCTCGCGGTCGTGGGCCTGACGATGAGCGCCACCGTCTCGGTGCGTCAGCGACGCCTGGAGTTGGCCCGGCTGCAGGCGCTGGGCGCGGCGCGCTCGACACTGGTGCGATCGGTGGTGGCCGAGCACGCCCTGCTGATGGCGCTGGGCGTGGGCGCCGGCGCGGTTGTCGGCGCCTTCCTGGCCAGGCTCGTGGCCCCCCTGCTCACGCTCGGCGCCAGCGGCGGGCCCCCGCTCCCCGCGGCCCGGCTGGTGTGGGACTGGCCCGGGCAGGCCGTCCTGCTGCTGGGCATCGTGACACTGGCCGGCGTCGCCATCACGCTCACCGCGGGCACGCTCATGCGCCGAGCCTCCGCTGAGCTCCTGCGACTGGGGGACGACCGATGACCACACCGACCTCACCATCCCCACAGCCCGGGCGCCGGGCTGCGCTGACACGCGCCGTGCGCGCCACCGTCGGCGGATCAGCGCTCATGGCCCGCAACCGCGCCCAGTCCGACCGGGGCCTGCTCGCGGGGCAGCTGCTGCTCATCACCGTGCTGTGCTTCCTCACCCTGAGCGGCCCGCGCCTGCTCGCCAGCGGCGCCGACGCCGGGCTGCAAGGCGCGGCAGAACGCGCGGGGACGTCGGCCGACGTGGTCGCGCGGCTGCCCGTCTCCATCGCCGAGGCCGTTCCCGGAGACCGTCCGAGCGATGCCGCGAGCCGGCTCCGCACCACCGTGGACCGGATGGACGAGGCGCTCGCCCCTGAGCTCAGCGCGGTGACCGGCGAGCCACAGGCCATCTTCTCGGCGCACACTGCCGTGGCGCTGGGCGGGAAGCAGTCCATTGCCCAGTACTCCTGGTGGTCGAGCCAGGACCCGGCCGACGTGCGCTGGGTGGAGGGCGGGGCGCCCGCCACCCCGTCGGAGCGGGAGGAAGACGAGAACGGCGCGCCCATCGGCCCGCGTCGCGTCGGGGTGGCGGTCTCGGAGCACAACGCGCAGGCCCTCGGGCTCGAGGTGGGGCAGGAGGTGCCGGTCGTGCGCGGCACCCGGGGCGAGACCGTGCTGGTCGTCTCGGGGGTTTTCGACGCCACCGGGGCCTCCGACCCGGGGTGGGCGGCGGCGGACGCGCTCCTGGAGTGGAGGACAACCCGCGGCGCGGACGCCCAGACGGTGTTCGGCGTGATGCTGGGCGACGACTCGCTGCCTGACGCCGCGCTGGCCGTGCTCGGCCCCGCCCAGGTCCTCGAGGTGCGGTACCCGTTGCTCACCGACGAACTGCGGAGCGACCGGGCCGCCGCACTCGAGCAGTCGCTGGCCAGGACCATCCTGGACACCAGGCCACTGATGACCCGCTACGGCGCGCCCGCGGTGAGCTCCGCTCTCACCGCCGTGCTGCCCGAGTTCCAGCGCCAGTTGCGCGGCGCGCAGGCGCAAGCGTCAGTGGTGCTCGCGGGCCTGGTGCTGGTGGGGTCGCTCGCCCTGCTGCTCGCCGCGAGGCTCGTCCTGGAGCGTCGCCGGCCGGTGCTGGTCGCCGAGCGCGCGCGGGGCGCGTCGGTGGCCTCCGTCGCCCTCCGGCTCGGCCTCGAGTCCGTCCCGCTGACTGCCCTGGGCTTCGCACTGGCCCTCCTGGGGGCGATCCCGATGGCCTACGGCGCGGCGTGGACGTGGTGGCCGGCGCTGATCGTCGCCGGCGTGGCGGCAGTCGCCGTCCCCGTCGGCGGGGCGTTCCTCGTGGCCCGTGCCTGGGGCGGCCGCCAGGTCCCGGCGAATCGCAGCGACCGCGAGCGCCTGGCCACCAGGCGACGGACCCGCCGCGTGGTGGCCGAGGCCGCCGTGGTGCTGCTGGCTGTCGGGGCGGTGGGCGCCCTCCGCGCGCGCGGCCTGCTCCAGTCGCAGACGGGCGGCGCGGACCTGCTGCTCAGCGCCACGCCCGCGCTGATGGCCGGGGCGGCCACCGTCGTCGCCCTGCGCGTGCTGCCCGTGGCGCTCCGCGCGTCCGCGCGGGCGGCGACCCGCAGTCGTGGCCTCGTCGCCGTCGTCGCCACTGCGCGCGCCGCCGGGGCGGCCGGTGGCGGCCTGCCGCTGCTCGCCCTGGCGGTCTGCACCGCGCTCGTCGTGTTCTCCGGCAGCATCGCCGCGACCGTCGGCGACGGCCAGGTGCGGGCGTCGACACAACAGGTCGGCGCGGAGGTGCGGATCGACGGCCCGGTGCTCGACGACGACGCCGCCCAGGTGCTCGCGCAGCCCGGGGTGAGCACCGTCGCGGCCGCGCAGCGCACCACCGACCGGACCTTCAACCGCGGCTCGGACATCAAGGTGACGGTGCTGGCCGCCGACGCCACCGGCCTCGACCAGTTGCTGGACTCGCACGACGAGCGGTACGGCGGCGAGCTGCGGCTCCTCGACGGGCCTGGCGGCACGGGCGAGCCCAAGGCCGTGGTCTCCCCCGCGTTGGCGGATATCGCGGCCGAGGCGGGCGCCTCCATCTTCCACGGCGAGGACTTCGTCAAGCTCGACGTGGTGGGCGTCACCGACCTCGGAGAGCCCGGCGAGCTGCTCGTGATCGTCGACCGCGCGCAACTCGCCGCGGCGTCCGGCGAGGTGGTTGAGACCAGCCTGTTGTGGGTGGACGGCCCCGGGGCGGAGGCTGCCATCACCGCCGTGGGCCTCGACAAGAACGCCCAGTTCACTGTCACCACCCGCGGGCAATGGCTCGCCGACGCCCGCAGCGCACCGCTCAGCTCGCGCCTGCTCGACCTCCTCGTGGCCTCCGCGGCCATCCTGGCGGCGCTCGCGTCGGTCACCCTGGCGCTGACCGTCGTGGCCAGCGCGCCCGAGCGCGGCCGCACCGTGTCCGCGCTGCGCACCCTCGGCCTGGACGCGCGCCTCGCGCGCCGGATCACCCTGGGCGAGCTCCTGCCGCTCACGGTGTCCGCGGTGCTCATGGGCGTCGTCGTGGGCGTGGCCGTGCCGGTCATGTTGCACGGCGCCCTGGGCCTCAGCGCGCTGACCGGCGAGTTGCGACCCGGGCCGGTGACCCTGGACTGGGCGTCGGTCGGCGTCGCCATCGGCGCCAGCGCGCTCGCGCTGGCCGTGAGCATCGCCGTCGAGACAGCCGTGCGACGCCGTGACCGGCTCGGGGACGTGCTGCGCGTCGGGGAGCGGTGAGGGGGCGATGAGGGACACGCCAGGACGCACGACCATCACAGCAGGGCGAACGACGGGAGACGACAGGTGAGCACCACCCAGACCGACGACCTCGAGACGCTCGAGGCACTCGAGGACCGCGCGCGGCGCCGCCCCGACGAGTTCGGGCACAACGCCCTGATCGCATGCGACAACCTGGTGCGCATCTACCAGTCGGAGGGCATCGAGGTGCAGGCCCTGCAGGGCCTGGACCTGCTCATCGAGGCCGGGGAGGAGGTCGCCATCATCGGCGCCTCCGGATCGGGCAAGTCGACGCTGCTGTCGGTGCTCTCGGGCCTCGACGTGCCCACCGCTGGCCGCGTGCGGGTGGGGCCGTGGGACCTGATGGCGATGACAGCGCGCCAGCGGGTCGCCTACCGGCGCTCGATGGTCGGCTTCGTGTGGCAGCAGACCGCGCGCAACCTCGTGCCCTACCTCGACGCCGCGCAGAACGTCGAGCTGCCGCTCGCGCTCGCGGGCGTGGGCCGTCGCCAGCGGGCCGCCCGGGCGGTCGAGCTGCTCGACATGCTCGGCGTGGGGTACTGCGCGGCCCGGCGCCCGTCGCAGATGTCCGGCGGCGAGCAGCAGCGCGTGGCCATCGGCGTGGCCCTCGCCGCGTCCCCACAGGTGCTGTTCGCCGACGAGCCCACCGGCCAGCTCGACACCGCGACGTCCGTGGAGGTGCTCCAGTCCCTGCGCGCCGTCAACCGCGAGCTGGGCGTCACGGTGGTGGTCGTCACGCACGACCCGTCGGTCAGCGAGCATGTGCAGCGCACAGTCTCCATCCGCGACGGGCGCACCAGCTCCGAGGTGCTGCGCCGCACCCACACTGACGAGCACGGCTCCGAGTCCGTGGTCGCCGAGGAGTACGCGGTGCTCGACCGCGCCGGCCGCGTGCAGCTCCCGCGCGAGTACCGCGAGGTGCTCGAGCTCAGCGACCGGGTGCGGCTCGCGCTCGAGTCGAGCCATGTCGCGGTGTGGCCGGACCGGCCCCGCGCGCAGCCCGCCGTCCCCGCCGTCCCCGCCGTCACCGAGGAGCAGCCGTGACCAGCACCGCCACCACCCCGACGCCGTCCACCACCGGCGAGCCGATGGTCGCCGTGCAGGGCGTGAGCCGCACGTTCGGCAGTGGCGCCGCCGCGGTGCACGCGGTGCAGGACGTGGGGTTCACCGTGCAGCCTGGCGAGCTCGTGGCGCTGGTCGGCAAGTCGGGCTCGGGCAAGACGACCCTGCTGAACATCATCGGCGGCCTGGACCGGCCGGACGCCGGCCGGGTGGTGATCGACGGGCGGGAGGTCACCTCGCTCGATGAGCGCGGACTGGTCGAGCTGCGCCGCGACGTCGTCTCGTTCATCTTCCAGACGTTCGGCCTGGTGCCGGTGCTCTCCGCCGCGGAGAACGTGGGCGTCCCGCTGCGGCTGCGCAAGCTCCCGGCCGCCGTGCGCGAGGAGCGGGTGGCCCTGCTGCTCGACTTGGTGGGCCTGGGCGCGCACACGTTGCAGCGTCCCGGGGAGCTCTCCGGCGGGCAGCAGCAGCGCGTCGCGATCGCCCGCGCGCTGGCCAACTCGCCCCGCCTGCTCATCGCCGACGAGCCGACCGGCCAGCTCGACACCGAGACAGGCCTGGCCGTGATGGCGTTGCTGCGCGCGGTGGTGCAGGCCGAGGGCATGACGGCCATCGTCTCCACGCACGACCCGTTGATGATCGACCTCGCCGACCGCGTGATCCGGCTGGCGGACGGCCGCCTCGTCGAGGGGTGACCGCCCGCCGTCCCGATCCGGCCGCGTGAATCAGCCCTCGATGCCCTCGAGCATCTCGGTGACGAGCGCGGCCACCGGCGAGCGCTCTGACCGCGTCAGGGTGATGTGCGCGAACAGCGGGTGACCCTTGAGCGCCTCGATCACGGCGGCGACCCCGTCGTGGCGCCCCACGCGCAGGTTGTCCCGCTGCGCCACGTCGTGGGTGAGCACCACACGGGAGCCCTGCCCGATGCGGGACAGCACGGTGAGCAGCACGTTGCGCTCCAGGGACTGCGCCTCGTCGACGATCACGTAGGCGTCATGCAGGGAGCGCCCGCGGATGTGCGTCAGGGGCAGCACCTCGAGCAGGTCCCGGGCCATGACCTCGGCGACCACGTCGGGGCTGACCAGCGCGCCGAGGGTGTCGAAGACGGCCTGCGCCCACGGGCCCATCTTCTCCGCCTCGGTGCCGGGCAGGTAGCCGAGGTCCTGGCCGCCCACCGCGTACAGCGGCCGGAACACCATCACCTTGCGGTGCTGGCCGCGTTCGAGCACCGCCTCGAGGCCGGCGCACAGGGCCAGCGCCGACTTGCCCGTCCCCGCCCGGCCGCCCAGGGACACGATGCCGATGGCCTCGTCGAGCAGCAGGTCGATGGCGATGCGCTGCTCGGCGCTGCGTCCGCGCAGCCCGAACGCCTCCCGGTCGCCCCGCACGAGCTGCACGCGCTTGTCCGCCGTGACCCTGCCGAGGGCCGACCCGCGTGGCGAGTGCAGCACGAGGCCGGTGTGGCAGGGAAGCTCGGGCAGGGCGGGGGCCGCCGCGTCCGCCGCGTCGAGCTCGGCGAGCCCGAGGCCCTCCTCGTCCCATAGGCGGGCCATGTCCTGCTCGGTGACGTCGAGCGCGTCCATGCCGGTCCACCCGGAGTCGACGGCCAGCTCGGCGCGGTACTCCTCGGCGCGCAGCCCCAGCGCTGAGGCCTTGACCCGCATCGGCAGGTCCTTCGACACGACTGTGACGTCGCGGCCCTCGGCGGCGAGGTTCGCGGCGACGGCGAGGATCCGTGAGTCGTTGTCGCCCAGCCGGAACCCCGCGGGCAGCGCTGACGGGTCGGTGTGGTTGAGCTCGACGCGCAGCGTGCCGCCCTGGCGGCCCAGCGGGATCGGCACGTCCAGCCGCCCGTGCACCACCCGCAGGTCGTCGAGCATCCGCAGCGCCGATCGGGCGAAGTAGCCGAGCTCGGCGTGGTGCCGCTTGCCCTCGAGCTCGGTGACGACCACGACCGGCAGGACCACGTCGTGCTCCGCGAAGCGCTGAATGGCTTGGGGGTCCGCCAGCAGGACGGAGGTGTCCAGCACGTGCGTGCGCCGATGGTCGTCGGCCGGGCTGTCCCCCGGGCTCGTCGGTGCGGGGACTCGCAGCTCTTGCTTGACCACGGCAGGCTCCCTCCGGCGCCTCAGCGGCGCCGCATCGGGCCCCTCATGCTGTTCCGCCTGGGCACGGGCGGTCGGTGGCACGAGGTGACGGGACGAGGTCGGCCGGCCGCGGGGGCCGGATCCGGCCCTCCTCCTGGAGCGTCTGCTCCATGGGCTGGCCTCCCGGGGACGGCGGATGCCGTCCGTCGCGGCGAACGCTACGCCGGGTCTGAGAGGGTTCGCTCCCGACACGCGTGCCTGTCACGCGATGTTCACCGGATCGTGGCCGCGGTCCCCGCCGGCCGTCCGACGGCGCCGGCTCAGCGGCCGAGCCGGCGCTCCCGCGCGGCGTAGGCGCGCACCGCTCGGAGGAAGTCGACCCGGCGGAAGTCGGGCCAGTACGCCTCGCAGAAGTAGTACTCGGAGTGCGCGCTCTGCCACAGCAGGAAGCCGCCGAGCCGCTGCTCCCCGGAGGTGCGGATGACCAGGTCGGGGTCGGGCTGGCCCTTGGTGTAGAGATGCTCGGCGATGTGCTCGACGCTGAACGACTCGGCCAGCTCGTCGAGGCTGGTGCCGGCCTGGGCGTGCTGGCGCAGGATGGAGCGGACCGCGTCGGCGATCTCCCGGCGGCCGCCGTAGCCGACGGCCACGTTGACGTGCAGCCCGGCGATGTCGCGGGTGCTCGCCTCGGCGTCCTTGAGTGCCTGCACGGTGGCCTCGGGCAGCAGGTCGAGCGAGCCGACGGCCTGCACGCGCCAGCGCCCGGTGCTCGCGAGGTCGCGGACCGCGTCCTCGATGATGGCGAGCAGCGCCGTGAGCTCCTCGGCGGAGCGGGAGAGGTTGTCGGTGGAGAGCATCCACAGTGTGACGACCTCGACGCCGATCTCCTCGCTCCAGGTGAGCAGGTCGGAGATCTTGTCCGCGCCGCGCTGGTGGCCAGTCGCGGCGGACGCTCCCACGGTGCGCGCCCAACGCCGGTTACCGTCGAGAATGACGCCGACATGGCGCGGCACCTGCTCCGGCGAGAGCGAGGCGGCGATGCGTCGCTCGTAGATGCCGTAGAGCGGATGGGGCAGGCGCACGCGCAGAACGCTCCTTCGAGGTGCTGAGGCTCTTCCGGGCACACACGGTACTCGCCCCACGCCGTGTCGATGACCGATCCGCCCGACATCGACCACTACCTACGCACACGTAACCTACGGTCTCGTAAGTTATGCTCCAGCTGCCCAGAAGCCGTATCCCGCGGCACGCACAGGACGGACGCCAGTGGACATCCCACAGACAGTCGAGGACGTTGCCACCGCGATCAAGCCACGCCTGCGCGGCTGGCTCCACGCAGGAATGTTCCCGCTGGTCCTCGTGGCGTCGATCGTGCTGGTCGCCACCGCACCCACCTTCACCGCGCGCTGGTCGTCCGCAGTCTTCGGCTTCACGTCGATCCTGCTCTTCGGCACTAGCGCGGTGTACCACCGCGGCACCTGGTCGCCGCGCGTCACAGGCGTGCTGCGCCGCCTGGACCACTCCAACATCTTCCTCATCATCGCGGGCACCTACACCCCGCTGGCAGCCCTCCTGCTGCCGCCGCGCACCCGCGACATCCTGCTGATCGTCGTGTGGTCCGGGGCCGTGCTCGGGCTGCTGGCGCGCGTGCTGTGGCTCGGCGCCCCGCGATGGGTCTACACCCCGATCTACGTGGCCCTGGGCTGTGTCGCGCTCGGGTTCCTGCCCCAGTTCTGGGAGGCGCCCGGCGGGGTCGCCGCCGTCTGGCTGATCATCGCCTGCGGCGTCGCCTACATCGCCGGCGCCGTCGTCTACGCGCTCAAGCGGCCCAACCCGAGCCCCCGCTGGTTCGGGTTCCACGAGATCTTCCACGCGCTGACCATCATCGGGTTCACCTGCACGTACGTCGCCGTCGCCATCGCCTCGCACGCCAGCGCCTGACGAGCCCAGGCCGCCGCTCAGTCGAGCGGGACCACCCCGTACCGGCGGTGGCGCAGCGACGGATTGCGCTCCCGCACCGCCGCCAGCGCGGCGCCGTCGATGTCGGCCGTGCGGATGCCCGGCTTGTCGTCGAGCTCCAGGCCCACCACACCGTCAGGCGCCACCAGCAGTGAGCGCCCCACCACCCCGCGCCCAGCCTGCCCGACGGCCACCACCGCCGCGGTGTTCTCGATCGCGCGGGCGACGGCGAGCGTGCGCCAGTGCAGCGCCTTGAGCTCCCCCGCCGCCCAGGCAGCGGGAATCACCAGCACCTGGGCGCCCGCGTCCACCAGCCTGCGGGCCGATTCCGGGAAGCGCAGGTCGTAGCAGGTCAGCACGCCGAACCGCAGCCCGCCGACGTCCAGCAGCAGCGGCGGAGCCTCGGGTGGGCCCGCCTCGAGCCGGTCGGACTCGCGGTGCCCGAACGCGTCGTACAGGTGCACCTTGCGGTACACGCCCAGCAGCGCCCCGGAGCCGTCCACCGCGACCACGGCGTTGACCCCGCGCGCGGGCGAGGCGCCCGGCAGCATGGTCCCGGCCACCACGGCGACGCCGGTCTTGGCGGCCTGCTCGCGCAGCATGCTGACGAAGGGGCCGTCCAGCGCCTCGGCATGCTCGGGGCCGACGCCGCGCGGGTCGAAGCCCGAGGCGTACTCGGGCAGCACCAGCAGATCGGCCCTCGCGCGCGCGGCGGTGCGCAGCGCGTCCACCACGGCGAGCCGGTTCGCGGCGTGGTCCTCGCTGATCGCGAGCTGGCCGATCGTGACGCGGACCGCGGGCCGCGCGGGCGGGGCTGTGCCGCTCATCGCGGCCACCACGTCGGCTGCCCCGCCCGGCCCGGGGTCATGGCCGGACGGCGTCCGGCTCGTCGACGCCGTCGGCGGGCGCCTGCGCGCCGAGGCCCGGCTCGCCGCCACCCGCGCCGTCGCCCGTCACCACCTCGGCAGGCTCCGCCGGCTCCGCGGCCACGGGCTCGACCGCTCCCGGCCACGGGCCGTCCACCCGACGGCGCCCCTCAAGGCCCATCTGCTCCGCGCGGTGCTCCATCCGGCGCAGCTGGCGCGTCAGCCCGAAGAACAGGCCGATCGCGGCAAGCGCGACGGCGAACGTCACGAGGAACCCGAGGATGCCCGGCGAGCCCGCCTGCGACCCGACGGCCCCGGAGGTCGGCGAGGGAGACGGGCTGACGGCCAGCGCCAGCATTGCGGGGACGTTCACTCGGCCACCTCTCGCACCCCGGCGAACAGGTCGTCCTCCGGCAACGTCGTCGGCACGCGGGACTCCGCGAGCTCGTACTCCTCGAACGGCCACACCTCGCGCTCGATGTCGCGCGGGAACGCGAAGAAGAAGCCGGTGGGGTCGATCTGCGTGGCGTGCGCGCGCAGCGCCTCGTCGCGGGCGTCGAACCAGTCGGCGCACTGGATCCGGGTGGTGACCTCCCGCTCCGGGATCTCCCGGGCGGCGCGCGACTCCACCCACTCGCCGAACGGGGACTCCTGGCCCAGCGCGAGCAGAGCCTCATGGGCGGCTCGTATCCGCGCCATCGAGAAGCCGTGGTTGTAGTACAGCTTCAGCGGCTCCCAGGGCTCGCCGGAGTCCCGGTAGCGCTCGGGGTCCCCGGCGGCGGCGAAGGCCTCGGCGGAGACGCGGTGGGTCATGATGTGGTCCGGGTGCGGGTAGCCGCCCGTGGGGTCGTACGTGGTCATGACATGCGGCCGGAACTCGCGCACCAGCCGCACGAGCGGCTCGGCGGCGTCCTCCAGCGGCACCAGCGCGAAGCAGCCCTCGGGCAGCGGCGGCAGCGGGTCGCCCTCGGGCAGCCCGGAGTCCACGAAACCGAGCCACTCCTGGCGGACGCCGAGCGCCTGCGCGGCGGCGGCCATCTCGGCGCGGCGGATCGCGTTCATCTCCGCGGGGCCCCCGGTGACGGGCGGGTAGTGCGGGTTGAGCACGTCGCCGCGCTCACCGCCGGTGCACGTCACGACGAGCACGTCGACGCCCTCCGCCGCATATCGGGCCATCGACGCGGCGCCCTTGCTCGACTCGTCGTCGGGATGGGCGTGCACGGCCATCAAGCGCAGCCGTTCTCCGGTCACCGCAACCTCCTGTGGGACGACCCGGCGCTCGGCGCGCGGCGGGCGAGAGACAATGATCGCGCACGCCGGCGACGTCCGGCGCCCCGAGCCCCCGCGAGGAGCCCTGCTGTGAGCGAGTCGACCCCGACCCGGCCGCCCGTCGGCCGCTATGGCCCCGAGCCCCGCGCGCGCCGCTGGCCGGCGTGGGCAGTGCCCGCCGCGGTGATCGCGGTCATCGCCGTGCCGGTCGGGGTGTGGACCGGCATGGGCGTGCTGCGCGACCCGGTCCAGTGGTCCACCGTGGGGTTCTCCGTCACCGGTGACGACAACACCGACATCACGTTCGACGTGACCCGCGACGCGGGGACGACCGTCGCATGCGCCGTGCACGCGTTGAACGTCGCCTACGCCGAGGTCGGAGTCCGCGACATCGTGGTGGAGCCCTCCCAGCACCGCACGGTGCGGGTGAGCGAGCCGATACCCACCGCCGAGCTCGCGACGGCGGCCGAGGTCACGTCCTGCTGGGTCGTGGATCCGGACGCCGCTCCCTGAGCCCGGCGCCGCATGTTCGCGCCGCGCTGAGCGGCGAAGAAACGGGCACGCCAGCGCTCTGATTGGACCTGGGCCTTGCTATCCTGGTCGATTCACGCGCCAAGACGGTCAGGCGTGACCACAGGTCGACGCGACCGAGCGAGAAGGCACGACCTCACTCGATCACAGGTTCCGTGCCCGGACGCGTGCACCCCCGATGTTGCAAGGAAGGAGCGATCGTGACCGAGACGACTCAGGCCACCTGGTTGACGCAGGAGGCCTACGACCGGCTCAAGGCTGAGCTCGCACGCCTCGAGGATGAGGGCCGCACCGAGATCGCCGAGCGGATCGCCGCCGCGCGTGACGAGGGCGACCTCAAGGAGAACGGCGGCTACCACGCGGCCCGCGAGGAGCAGGCCAAGCAGGAGGCGCGCATCCGCGAGCTCAAGGAGAAGCTGCGGAACGTGCAGATCGGCACGCCGCCCGACGACGGCGTGATCGAGCCCGGCATGGTCGTCAAGGCAGTGGTCGCCGGCGACGAGATGGTCTTCCTCCTGGGCTCGCGCGAGATCGCGGGCACTGCGGAGATCGACGTCTTCTCGCCCACGTCACCGCTGGGCGCCGCGATCAGCGGCCGCTCGGTGGGCGACACGGTGAGCTACGAGGCGCCGAACGGCTCGCAGATCCCCGTCGAGATCAAGGCGGCCAAGCCCTTCGAGGGCTGACCCCATCGGGAGCGCATGCGTGCGCGGCGCAAGCCGATCGCAGTGGCGAGGGCCCTGCACCTTCACGGTGCGGGGCCCTCGCCCGTTGCCTGCCCTGATCACGGTCGAGGGGGCGGCTCAGCCCTCGACGAGCCGGAACCCGGCGGCGAGCACGTGCTCGCGCACCTGGGCGCAGTGCTCGGGGCCCTTGGTCTCGACCTGCACCTCGATCTCCACCTCGTCGATCGCGAGGCCGGTGCCGGTGCGCACATGCGAGACGTGCATGACGTTGCCGCCGGTGGCAGCGAGCTCGCCGAGCAGGCCGGCCAGGGCGCCCGGGGAGTCGTCGACCTTGACGCGCAGCTGCAGGTACCGGCCCGCCGAGGCCAGGCCGTGGCGCACCACGCGCAGCAGCACCAGCGGGTCGATGTTCCCGCCGGAGAGCACCGCGACCGCGGGACCCTCGAAGGTCCCCGCGGGGGCGGCCATCAGCGCCGCGACGGCGGCGGCCCCCGACGGCTCCACCAGCAGCTTCGCGCGCTCCGCCACGAGCAGCAGCGCGCGTGAGAGGTCCTCTTCGGTGACGGTGCGGATCTCGCAGCCCAGCGCGTGCAGCATCTCGAACGGCACCACACCGGGGGTCCCCACGGCGATGCCGTCCGCCATGGTGCGCACGCTCGCGGCGGGCACTGGGCGCCCGGCGGCCATCGAGGCCGGGTAGGCGGCGGCGCGGGCCGCCTGGACTCCCACCACGCGCACATCGGGCCGCAGCTCGGCGACGGTGGCGGCGATGCCGGCGGCGAGGCCTCCCCCGCCGACGGGCACCAGGATCGTGGCGACGCCCGGCACCTGCTCGAGGATCTCGAGCGCGATGGTGCCCTGGCCGGCGACGACGTCCCGGTGGTCGAACGGGTGGATCAGCACCGCCCCGGTCCGCTCGGACTCCGCGAGGGCCGCGACGAGCGCCTCGTCGACGCTGGAGCCCACGAGCCGCACCTCGGCGCCGTAGTCGCGGGTCGCGGCGACCTTCGGCAGTGCGGCGTCGACGGGCATGTACACCACGGCGTTGATCCCCAGCAGCCGGGCGGCGAGCGCCACCCCTTGCGCGTGGTTCCCGGCGCTGGCGGCGATCACCCCGCGCGCCCGCTCCTGGGCGTCCAGGCGGGCCATCCGCACATACGCGCCGCGGATCTTGAACGAGCCGGCGCGTTGCAGGTTCTCGCACTTGAGCCACACGTCGGCGCCGGCGGCCTGGGACAGCGCCCGGCTGGCGTCGACGGGGGTGCGGGTCGCGATCCCGTCCAGCAGCGCGGCGGCTGAGCGCACCTCCTCCACCCAGGTCATGAGCGGTCCTCCACAGCAGGGTCAGCGGGGTCGGCAGGGTCTGCGGGGGCGGCGGGCGCCGTGGCGACGGGGGTCGGCGGATGGGGCGGCCTGCCGTGGAAGGCGTCGTCGTCCCCCAAGTCGAGGAACTTGT
The DNA here is from genome assembly GCF_030372105.1 of Cellulomonas cellasea. Classification (GTDB taxonomy): domain Bacteria; phylum Actinomycetota; class Actinomycetes; order Actinomycetales; family Cellulomonadaceae; genus Cellulomonas_A; species Cellulomonas_A cellasea_A. The sequence continues at coordinate 52,283 of NZ_JAUDBQ010000001.1, forward strand.
CATGCCCGTGCAAGTAGAGGACCACCGTGTTGATCACGGCGACGACGGGCACCGCGAGCAGCGCCCCGACGATGCCCGCGAGCAGGGACCCGGTCGCGACGGCGAGCAGCACCGCCACGGGGTGCAGCGACACCGCGTGGCCCATGATGAACGGCTGCAGCACGTGTCCCTCGATCTGCTGCACGGCCAGGACGATGACCAGCATGATGATCGCGGCGCCCGGCCCCTGCGCGACGAGGGCGACGAGCACGGCGATCGCGCCGGTGAGCACGGCGCCGACGATCGGCACGAACGAGCCGATGAACACCAGGATGCCCAGGGGCAGCGCGAGCGGCACCCCCAGGATCGCGGCGCCGGCGCCGATGCCCACCGCGTCGACGAACGCGACGAGGATCTGCGTGCGGGTGTAGGCGCCGAGTGTGACCAGGCCGCGGCGGGCGGCCTGGTGGGTGCGGGCCCGGGCGCGCACGGGCAGCAGGCCCACGCACCAGCGCCAGATCGCGGTGCCGTCGAGCAGGAAGAAGAACGTGCAGAACAGCGCGATGAGCGCGCCTGCCGCGACGTGGCCCAGGGTGGTCGTCACCGACAGCGCGCCGGAGACCAGGCCGTCGCTGTTCTCGGTGATCGACGTGCCGAGCTGGCTGAAGTACTGGTCGAGCTGGTCGGCGGAGATCTGCAGCGGCCCCTCGGCGAGCCACTGGGTGATCTCGTCGATGCCCTGCGCCGCCTGGTCGCCGAGCTCGCCGAACCCCTTGACCACCGAGTTGCCCGCGACAGTGAGCAGCCCGCCGACCAGGCCCAGCAGCCCGATCAGCGCCCCGCCCGCCGCGAGCCCCCGGGGGAACCGCGCCCGCTCGCGCAGGAACCGCGCCACCGGGGCCAGCAGCACCGCGAGCAGGATGGCGATGGCGATCGGCACCACGATGGTCTTCAGCACGCTGACGACCCACACCCCCACAGCGGTGGCCGCCATGATCAGCAGCACCCGCCAGGACCATGCGGCGGAGAGCCGCACCGAGCGCGGGATCGACGCCACGACGGGGGTCGCGTCGGGCGTCGCGTCGGGGGAATCACTCATGCGAGGCCCTGCTCCAGGTCAGCCAGCAGGTCGGCCAGGTCCTCGATGCCCACCGAGAGGCGGACCAGGTCGTCCGGCACCTCCAGGGCCGTGCCCGCGACGGAGCCGTGCGTCATCTTGCCGGGGTGCTCGATGAGCGACTCGACGCCGCCCAGCGACTCGGCGAGGGTGAACACGCGGGTCTTCGCGCAGACCGCGAGCGCCGACTCGAGGCTCCCGGTGCGGAAGGAGACCATCCCGCCGAAGCCGCTCATCTGGCGGGCGGCGACCTCGTGTCCCGGGTGGGACGCGAGGCCGGGGTAGATGACCTCGGTGACCTTGGGGTGCGCCTCCAGGTAGTCGGCCACGGCCGTGGCGTTGGCGATATGCCGGTCCATCCGCACGGCCAAGGTCTTCAGCCCGCGCAGCGTGAGCCACGAGTCGAACGGCCCGGCGACGGCGCCCGACGAGTTCTGGTGGAAGCCGACCGCGTCCGCGAGCGAGGTCGTGCCCGTCGGCCCGACGAGGCCCACGGGGAGCTGCGCGCCGTCGGCGGTCACCAGGGCGCCGCCGACGACATCGCTGTGCCCGCCGATGTACTTGGTCGTGGAGTGCACCACCACGTCCGCGCCGAGGGCGAGGGGCTGCTGCAGGTACGGGGTGGCGAACGTGTTGTCGACGACGAGCAGCGCGCCGGCCGAGCGGGCGTGCGCGGCGAGCGCGGCGATGTCCGCGATGCCGAGCAGCGGGTTGGTGGGCGTCTCCACCCAGATGAGCTTGGTGCGGCCGGGCTGGATGGCGTCGACCACGGCGCGCGGGTCGGCCAGGTCGACGGGCGTGTGGTCGATGCCCCACGGGCCGAACACGCGGGCGATCAGCCGGTAGGTGCCGCCGTAGGCGTCGTCGGGCACCACGACGTGGTCGCCGGGGCGCAGCACCGCGCGCAGCAGCGTGTCCTCCGCGGCGAGCCCGGACGCGAACGCGAAGCCGGCGCCGCCGCCCTCGGCAGCCCGCAGCGCCTCCTCGAGCGCGGCGCGCGTGGGGTTCGCGGACCGGGAGTACTCGTAGCCGCCGCGCAGGCCCCCGACGCCGTCCTGCTTGTACGTCGAGACCTGGTAGATGGGGGGCACCACCGCGCCGGTGGCGGCGTCCGGGTCCTGACCTGCGTGGATGGCGCGGGTGGAGAACCCGGCGGCGTCCCAGTCGTGGCCGGAGGGCTGGTCGAGGGCGTGGGAGTCGGTCGTCACGGGGACAGGCTAGGCGGTGCGCCTGTCAGTGGCAGTCGGGAACACGGCACATCCCCCCTGCTGTTGCACGGTGTGACCCGAGGAGAGTGACGAGATGGCCGGATGGCTGTTCGGTTCCGCGATGAAGTCGACGATGGTCACGCCCGACCGGGCCCTGGCCGGGCGCGAGGACTACGCCTACCCGGTGCCCGAGCGGCACGCCGTGCTGGGCACACCGCTGCGGGGCCCGTGGCCGGAGGGCACCCAGGTGGTCTACCTGGCGCTCGGGTGCTTCTGGGGCGCCGAGAAGGAGATGTGGCAGCTGCCCGGGGTGGTGACGACGGCGGCTGGCTACCAGGGCGGGTTCACCCCCTACCCGACGTATGACGAGACGTGCACGGCCCTGACCGGCCACACCGAGACGGTGATGGTCGCGTACGACCCGGCGGTGCTGCCCACCACCGAGCTGCTGCGCACGTTCTGGACGCTGCACGACCCGACGCAGGGCTTCCGCCAGGGCAACGACGTGGGCACCCAGTACCGCTCGGCGATCTTCACCACCACGCCCGAGCAGGCCGAGGCGGCCCGGACGACCCGCGACCTGTACGCGCCCGAGCTGGCGCGCAACGGCTATGGGGAGATCACCACCGAGATCCGCGACGCGGCCGACGCCGGCCCGTTCTACTACGCGGAGGAGTACCACCAGCAGTACCTGCACAAGGTGCCGAACGGGTACTGCCCGGTCCACTCCACGGGGGTCGCCTGCCCCGTGCCGTGAGCCGCGGCAGGCCCGCCTGACGGGTGGCGCGGGGCCGCGCCGCCCGTCACAGCCACCAGCGTTAGCCTCTGCCCGTGGGACGTCGTGAGGAGTACCGCGAGGCGGTCGCCGGCCTGGCCGGGGACGCCTTGGACGTGTACCTCGACGCCCGCTCGGGGCTACCTGGCCCGCGCGCGAACCTGGAGCTCGCCGGCGCCGTGGCCGAGGTTGCCGACGCGGACACGGCCTGGCGGCTGGTGGACTCGGATCGGGAGTACCCGCGGTTGTGCGGCGTGGTCGCGCTGGGCGCCCTGGCGGCCCGCTCCGACGACGACGCCGTCCGCGCGCGGGTCGTCGAGCGGCTGCGCGCCGAGGCCGACGATGAGCGGTGGCGGATCCGGGAGGCGGTGGTCCTCGCGCTGCAGCGCGTCGGCGACGCCGATGCCGGCCTGCTGCGCGAGGTGGTGCGCGCCTGGATGGCCGAGGCGGACCCGTTGGCGCTGCGGGCCGCGCTGGCCGGGGTGTGCGAGCCGCGGCTGCTGCGCGATCCTCAGACGGCGGCCCTCGCGTTGGAGGTGTGCGACCGGGCGACGGAGCGCCTGAGCGGGATGTCCCCGCTCGTCCGCCGCAACCCCCAGGTGCGGGTGCTGCGGCAGACCCTGGGCTACTGCTGGTCGGTGGCGGTGGCCGCCGATCCGGAGCACGGCCTGCCCCGGTTCGCCCGGCTCGCGGGCTCGTCCGACCCGGATGTGCGCTGGGTGGACCGCGAGAACCGGCGCAGGGCGCGCCTGCAGCGCGTCCTGCGGCGCGACTGACCTGCCCGGCATGACGACGCGCCCGGTCCCGTGTGCACGGGGCCGGGCGCGCCAGGTCGTGCGCTCGGGTCAGTTGACCCCGACGATGTCGACGACGAAGACGAGCGTGCTGTCGCCCTTGATGCCGGCCTGCGGCACGCCACGGTCGCCGTAGCCCAGGTGCGGCGGGATGGAGATCAGCACACGGGAGCCGATCTGCTGCCCGACGAGCGCCTGGTCCCAGCCGCCGATGACGGCGCCGACCCCGATCGGGAAGTTGATCGACGAGCCCCGGTCGTAGGAGTTGTCGAAGATGGGGCCGTTCCAGAGCTGGCCCAGGTAGTTGACGACGAGGTCGTCGCCCGCCTCGACGAGCGCGCCGTCGCCGCGGCTGAGCACCGCCACCTCGAGCTCGGCCGGCGGCGCCGCGTCGGGGAAGGTCAGCGTCGGCTTCTCACCGAACGATCCGGTCGCCTCGGGAAGCTGTGCGGTCATGGGGGTGGTCTCCTCGGATGGACGTCAGGTGGCGTCCATCCTCCCCTGTCATGGCCGTCGATGCGCGCACGGCTGCCGGGTGGCGCGGAATCGGGCTCGATGGACGGGCGCTGTGGGCACTAGACGGCGTTGGCTAATGGCATTAGCCTGCAAATCATGGACACCACGCTGCACCACCTCGACCGAGGCGACGGACGGCTCGCCTACACCTCCCACGGCGCCGGGCCCCTGGTCGTGCTGGTGCCCGGGATGGGCGACCTGCGCTCCACCTGGCGCGACCTCGCCGGCCCGCTCGCCGAGGCCGGCCACCGCGTCATCGCCCTCGACCTGCGCGGCCACGGCGACTCCGACGCGACCTTCGCCGAGCTCGGCCTGGTCCCGATCGCCCAGGACGTGCTCGCCTTGCTCGAGCACCTCGACGAGCCCGCCGTGATCATCGGCAACTCAGTGGGCGCCGGGGCCGCCGCCTGGGTCGCGAACGCCCGCCCCGACCTGGTCGCCGGCCTCGTCCTCATCGCCGCCCACCTGCAGGACCACGGTCCGGCCGGCTTGGCCGCCCGGCTGCAGGTCTCGCTGCTGCTGCGCCGCCCGTGGGGCCCGGCCGCCTGGGCCTGGTACTACCGCTCGCTCAACAACGGCCACCAGGCCCCCTGGCTCGGCGAGCACATCAACGCGCTGCGGGCCTCGCTGCGCCGCCCAGGGCGCATGGAGGCGTTCGGCGCCCTCGCCCGGAGCCTCGTCACCGACAAGGTCGACATCGCCGTGCAGGACATCCAGGCCCCCGCGCTCGTGCTCTACGGCGAGGGCGACAAGGAGTTCCCCGACCCCGCCGCCGAGCTCGACTGGCTAGTGGAACGGCTGCCGCAGGCGACGGGCTCACTCATCCCCGACAGCGGCCACTACCCGCAGGGCCAACGCCCCGACGTCGTGGTCCCCGCGGTCCTGGGCCACGTCGCCACGCTGCCCCGCACGGACAGCGCCTGGGTGTCGGGCGCCGCCCGTGCCTAGGGCCGGACTGTCGCCCGACGCCGTCGTCGCCCTCGCCCTCGAGCTCGTGGACGAGGGCGGCCCGCGCGGGTTCGCGCAGCTCACGCTCTCCGCAGTGGCCGAGCGGGCCGGGGTCGCGACACCCAGCCTCTACAAGCACGTGGGCGGGCTGCCCGCGCTGCGCCGCGAGGTGGCCAGGATCGCCGTCGAGCAGTTCACCGCCACGCTGTCCGCCGCCGCCGCCAGCACGCGCGACCCCGCGGACGCGCTGCGCGGCATGGCCCACGCGGTGCGCGACCAGGCCCGCGCCCTGCCCGGCCGGTACAGCGCCGTCCAGGGGTCGAGCTGGGTGTTCGACCCGGAGGCCACGGCCGTGCACGCCGCCGCCGGCGAGACCGTCGCCGCGATCGCCGAGCAACTCGCGCGGCTGGGCGTCCCCGAGTCCCGCCGGATCGACGCGGTCCGCGCGTTCCGGGCGGCGGTGCACGGCTTCGTCGCCCTCGAGCTCGACGGCGGGTTCGGCCTCCCGGACGACGTGGACGTGAGCTTCGACTACCTCGTCGACGGGCTGGTGGACGCGCTGGCGAGGACCGGCGCCGCTACGACAGCGAGCCAGTGACGGACGGGTCCAGGGCCACCGGCTCCGCGCCACGCGCCACCCGGGGCGCCAGCCACTCGAGCTGACGGCTGAACTGGTAGGCCTCGCCGCCCTCATGCTGGTTGAACGGGTAGACGACCATCTCCTTGTCCTCGACCCCGCCGGCCAGCGCCCCGTAGTGGTTGAACGCCGCGTAGACGGTGGACGGCGGGCAGATCGGGTCCATCAACGCCACGGAGAACAGCGCCGGGGCGGACGCCCGCCGTGCCAGGTGCACGCCGTCGAGGTAGGAGAGGGTGCGGAACACCTGCTCGTCCGTGCCGCGGCGCACCGCGAGGTAGTTGGTGATCTCGCCATACGGGTCGGTGTCCGTGATCTCCACGGCCCGCCGGTAGTGGCACAGGAAGGGCACGTTGGGCATCACGGCGAGCAGGCCGTCGGCCAGCCCGGCGACCGCCAGCGCGAGCCCGCCGCCCTGGCTGCCGCCGGTCACCGTCACACGGGCGCCGTCCACGCCGGGCACGGCGCGGACCGCGTCGATCGCGCGCACCGCATCGGTCATCACCCGGCGGTAGTAGTGCTCCCGGGGGTCGAGGATGCCGCGGGTCATGAAGCCCGGCGTCGCCGGCCCCGAGCCCACCGGGTCGGGGGTGTCCCCGCCGGCGCCCCAGCGCCCGCCCTGGCCCCGGGTGTCCATGAGCAAGTGCGCGTAGCCCGCGGCCGCCCAGCCCAGGCGCTCATGCGGCAGCCCGCGCCCGCCGCCGTAGCCGATGAGCTCCACCACCGCGGGCAGTGGGCCAGCAGCGCCCGCCGGGCGGGTCAGCCAGCCCTTGATCGGGTGCCCGCCGAATCCCGCGAACGTCACGTCGTACGTGTCGATCAGCGTCAGCCCGGTCTCGACGGGCTCGAGCCGCAGCCCGAGGTCGTGGGCCCGCGCCTCGGCGAGCGTCTCGCGCCAGAACTCGTCGAAGTCGTCCGGCTCGTCGAGGGCCGGCAGGTACGTCTCGAGCTCGGCGAGGGGCAGATCGAACAGGGCCATGAGGACACGCTTCCTACGAGGTCGTGGACAGGGTCTGGCGGGCGCCCGGCGGCTGCTCGGCGTCGGGCGGCGTCGGTTAGTGCGTGAGGAATCCGAGCAGGTCGTGGCGGGTCAGGACGCCCACGGGGTTGCCGTCGTCGACGACCATGAGCGCGTCGGCCTGCTGCAGCGCGGCGCGGGCAGCCTCCACCGACTCCCCCGCCCCGATCAGCGGCAGCCGGTCGGACATGTGCCGGTCGACCCGGTCGGAGAGCTCCGCCGCGCCGGAGAACACCGCGTCGAGCAGCGCGCGCTCGCTCACGGACCCGGCCACCTCGCCGATCATCACGGGCGGCTCGGCGCCGACCACCGGCATCTGCGAGACGCCGTACTCGTGCAGGATCTCGATCGCGTCGCGCACCGTCTCGTTCGGGTGGGTGTGCACCAGCGCCGGGATCTGGCCGCTCTTGCCGCCCAGCACGTCGGCGACGGTGGCGCCCTCCTCGGCGGGCAGGAACCCGTACGAGCGCATCCAGGAGTCGTTGAAGATCTTGGACATGTACCCGCGGCCGCTGTCGGGCAGCAGCACCACGATGACCGCCGACGCGGCCGCCTGCGGGTCCTCGTCCTGCAGGCGCTGGGCCAGGCGCAGCGCGGCCACCACGGCCATCCCGCAGGAGCCGCCGACCAGCAGCCCCTCCTCGCGGGCGAGCCGCCGGGTCATCGAGAACGAGTCGGCGTCGGAGACGGCGATGATCTCGTCGGGCACCGCGGGGTCGTAGGCCGTCGGCCAGAAGTCCTCCCCCACGCCCTCGACGAGGTACGGCCGCCCGTCCCCGCCGGAGTAGACCGACCCCTGCGGGTCGGCGCCCACGACGCGCACCCTGCCGCCGTCGGCCGCGGCCCGCCCGGCCGACGCGTCCTTGAGGTAGCGGCCGGTGCCGGTGATGGTGCCGCCGGTGCCCACGCCGGCGACGAAGTGCGTCACGCGGCCGTCCGTGTCGTTCCAGACCTCGGGCCCGGTGGTCTCGTAGTGGCTCGCCGGGCCGTTGAGGTTGGCGTACTGGTTGGGCTTCCAGGCGCCCTCGATCTCCGTCACGAGCCGGTCGGAGACGGAGTAGTAGGAGTCGGGGTGGTCGGGGGCGACCGCCGTGGGGGTCACCACGACCTCGGCGCCATAGGCGCGCAGCACGTCGCGCTTGTCCTGGGAGACCTTGTCCGGGCACACGAAGACGCAGCGGTACCCCTTGCGCTGGGCCACCAGGGCCAGGCCCACGCCGGTGTTCCCGCTGGTCGGCTCGACGATGGTGCCGCCCGGCCGCAGCTCGCCGCTGGCCTCCGCCGCCTCGATCATCTTCAGCGCGATGCGGTCCTTCGCGGAGCCGCCGGGGTTCATGTACTCGATCTTGGCGAGGACTGTCGCGGACAGCCCCTCGGTCACGGAGGTGAGCTGGACGAGGGGGGTGTTCCCGACGAGCTCGGAGATGTGCTTCGCGTACTTCACGGTGGCGGTGCTCCGGGGGGTGGGCGGCAGGTGCGGACGGCGGCGCCCGCATTGGCGCGCGTCGTCCCGGCGATCATCCCACCAGCAGGGTCGCTGGCACAGCCTCCCGCCACGCGGGTGCGGCGGGATAGATCAACCCAGCCCCGTGGACGCGCGGACGCCCGGGTGCGACTCGCACCCGGGCGTCCGGTCGTTCGTGTCCTAGCGGTCAGTCGCCGCGCAGGATCGACAGGATGCGGAGCAGCTCGAGGTACAGCCACACCAGCGTGACGATCAGCCCGAAGGCCGCCGACCAGGCGAACTTCGCGGGCGCGCCCTGCTCGACGCCGCGCTTGATGGAGTCGAAGTCCATGATCAGCGACATGGACGCCAGGCCCACCGCGAACAGGCCGACGACGATGCCGAGCCCGCCACTGCGCAGCGGGCCGTAGTCCCCGCCGCCCACGCCGACCAGCATGAGGACGACGTTGATCAGCGAGTACGCGACGTAGCCGACCAGCGCCAGCATGAGGAACTTGGTGAACTTCGGGGTGACGCGCACCTTGCCCGAGCGGAACAGGAACAGCGCCGTGCCGAAGACGGCGAGGGTCGCGAGGACCGCCTGCCCGACGACGCCGTTGTACTGCGCCTCGTAGAACGCGCTGATGCCGCCGAGGAAGACGCCCTGGGCCACCGTGTACGCGATGATCAGCGCGGGGCTCGGGGTCTTCTTGAACGCGTTCACCAGGCCGAGGCCGAGGCCGACGATGGCGCCGATGAAGAACAGGCCCGGCGCGATCATCCACGTCGCCGCGCCGACGACCACGAGCAGCGCGAGCAGCCCGCCGGTCTTCATGATGACGTCGTCGTACGTCATCCGGCCCGTCTGCGCCGTGGTGGCGGACGGGGCCTCGTACAGCTCGTTCAGCGACGCGGCATCGGCCGGGACCCCGTACGGCGCCTGCTGCCCGTAGGGCGCCGGCATCGTGGACGTGCTCCCGGATCCCTTGCGGGCGCGAGCCCGCTCCCGGGGGTCGCCGAAGATGTCGCTGTTGCCGAAGACGGGATTGCTCATGTCTTCCTCCTGGTCGCGGCGCCCCGAGCACACCTCGGCGCGGTCGTGTGGACGGCCGGTCCGCCGCGGGGACGGAGCCGCTGGCCAGTCACTACAGTACGCAAACGCGCGACCCGGCCGATTCGTTCCCCGAGGCGCCACCCCCTGATCCGACCCGGACGCTCGGCTCAGGGTGGTCCTCCTTGCGGCGTACTCCCCCGGCCGGCGATCTCCGTCTCGCGACGGTTCCGCGCCCGCTCCCGGCCGCCGTAGGTTCGTGATGCTCGCTCCCCACCCCTGCATCCGAGGACGTCACATGATCGAGGCACGCGGCCTGACCAAGAGGTACGGGTCCAAGACTGCCGTCGACGGCATCAGCTTCACCGTCCAGCCGGGCAAGGTCACCGGCTTCCTGGGCCCGAACGGCGCCGGCAAGTCCACCACCATGCGCATGATCGTGGGGCTCGACCGCCCCACCGCCGGCGATGTCACGGTCAACGGCCGACCGTTCGCCGATCACCAGGCCCCCCTGCACGAGGTCGGCGCCCTGCTCGACGCGAAGGCCGTGCACACGGGGCGCAGCGCCGCGAACCACCTGGCCGCGATGGCCGCCACGCACGGCATCGGCAAGTCCCGGGTGCGCGAGGTCATCGAGATGACCGGCCTGGGAACCGTCGCCGGCAAGCGCGTCGGCGGGTTCTCGCTCGGCATGGGCCAGCGCCTGGGCATCGCGTCGGCGCTGCTCGGCGACCCGCGCACGCTCATCCTCGACGAGCCGGTCAACGGCCTCGACCCCGAGGGCGTGCTGTGGGTGCGCAACCTCGTGCGGTTCCTCGCCTCCGAGGGCCGCACCGTGTTCCTGTCCTCGCACCTGATGAGCGAGATGGCGCTGACCGCCGACCACATCATCGTCATCGGGCGCGGGCGCATCATCGCGGACGCCCCGGTGCAGGACATCGTGGCCCGCGCCACCGGCACCACCGTCCGGGTGCGCACCCCGCACGCGACCCAGCTCGCCGAGCTGCTGCGCGCCCCCGACGTGACCATCTCCACCTCGGCGCCCGGCCTGCTCGAGGTCACCGGCTCCACCGCCGTGACCATCGGGGAGACCGCCGCCGCCGCCCAGCTCGTGCTGCACGAGCTCACCCCGGTCGCCGCGTCCCTCGAGGACGCCTACATGTCCCTGACCGCCGACTCCGTCGAGTACCACTCGACCTCGACCGGCCTGCCCACGCCGGTCGGCGCAGCGTCCGGCGTGACCTCTGAGGAGAACTGATGAGCACCACGACGCTGGCCGCGGGGACGACGCCGGCCACCACCTCCGCCGGGCGGGCGGCGCGCCCCGGCGTGACGTTCGGGCGCCTGGTCGTCGCCGAGTGGATCAAGTTCCGCTCACTGCGCTCGACCTGGTGGACCCTCGCCCTGGCCGTCCTCGGCATGGTCGGGATCAGCTTGATCTTCTCGATCGGCGTGCGCTCGAACGCGGTCACCGCCGAGGGGGACGAGGGCAGCATGCTCGGCGTCCTGGTGATCGTCTTCGGCTACTCCGCCGCCCAACTCGCGCTCGCCGTCCTCGGCGCCCTGAGCATCACCGGCGAGTACTCCACCGGGATGATCCGCTCCACCCTCACGGCGGCCCCGCGCCGGCTGCCCGCGCTGTGGGCGAAGCTGCTGGTGCTCACCGTCGTGACGGTGGTCGTCTCCGTCGTCGGCCTCACGCTGTCCTACCTCGTGACGCTCCCGCTGCTCTCGGGCACGGGCGTGAGCCTGGACTTCGGCGACAGCGAGACGGTGCGCGCCATCGCGGGCGTGCCGCTCTACCTCACGGCCATCACGTTGCTGGCCTTCGCCATCGGCGCGATCATGCGGCACTCGGCGGGGGCCATCACCACCACGCTCGGCATCATGCTGGTCCTGCCCATGGTGTTCAGCATCCTCGGGGTGTTCTTCAGCTGGGCGGCGCGCGTCGCCGCCTACCTGCCCACGACCGCCGGCGAGCAGATCATGTCGTTCGGCGGGATGTCGGGCGGCGGCATGGTCTCGGACGTGTCGCTGGCCCCGTGGGCGGGCATCGGACTGCTCGGCGGCTACGTCGTCGTGCTCCTCGCGGTCGCGGCTGTGCTCATGCGCCGGAGGGACGCCTGAGCGACGTCGCGCCCCTGGCGCCGGGTCGGGCACTGCCCGACCCGGCGCCCTCGTCTGCCGCCCTCCCCCGCACGGGCGTCGCGCGGAGCCAGCCCACCGCGCTGAGGCCGGCGCCGTTCAGCGAGCAGAACGCCCGGCACGGCGGCCCTGTCCGGCGCTGGGTCTGGCGCCATCCGGTGGCGATGGACTGGCTCGTCGCCGGGAGCTTCGCCGCCGCCGGCGTGCTGAACTCGCTGGTGGTCGACGGCCCTCGGTCGGTCGCCATGCTGCCGGTGGTCCTGGCTGGCGCGGCCGCGCTGCTCGCCCGGCGCCAGCGCCCCGAGGCCATGCTCGCGGTGCTCTCGCTGCTCGGCGCGATCGCCCTGGCCCTCACGGCCAGCCTGTCCAGCTTCGACCTCGCCGCGGCCTTCGGCCTGTACGCCGTCGCCGCCGTGCGCACACCCCGCGTCGCCTGGACCGCGTTCGGCCTCTCCGCCGGCGCGACAACCCTGGCGGTGCTCGCCTTCGCCCCGTCGAAGCTCTCAGGCGAGGTGGGCGTCTACCTCGTCCTCGGGTTCGCGGCGCTCGCGATCGGCGCCTCGGCCCGCAACCGCCGCCTGCACGTCGCCGACCTGGTGGACCGGGCCAACGCGCTCGCCCGCGAGACCGAGCAGCGCGCCCAGCTCGCCAGCGCCGACGAGCGCGCCCGGATCGCCCGCGAGATGCACGACATCGTGGCGCACAGCCTGTCGGTGATGGTCGCGCTGGCCGACGGCGCCGGGGCCTCGATCGCCAAGTCCCCGGCCAGCGCCCAGGCGGCGGTCGACCAGCTCTCCGAGACCGGGCGCGCCGCGTTGGCCGACATGCGCCGCGTGCTCAGCGTGCTGCGGGACGCCGACGCCCAGTACGGCCCCACGCCCGGCGAGACCGACCTGGACGAGCTGGTCGGCCGGTTCCGGCTGGCCGGCATGGCGGTGCAGCTCTCGGTCTCAGGCGCCGGCCTCCCGCCGGACACCGGACTGCAGCTCGCCGTCTACCGCATCGTCCAGGAGTCCCTGACGAATGCCCTGCGCCATGCGCGCGCCGGCCACGTGGTGGTGGCGATCACGCGCACGGACCTCACGATCATGGTCGAGGTCACCGACGACGGCGGCATGGGCGTCGGCCGCCGCCCCGCGCCCGAGACGGAGCCCGGCGGTGGACGCGGCGTCATCGGGATGCGCGAACGCGCGACGATCTATGGCGGGACCGTCGAGGCCGGGCCGCACGGGGCCGGCTGGCGGGTGCGGGCCGTGCTGCCGTGGGACGCCCCGCACGACGGCCTGACGACGAGGGATGAGGGGACGACGTGACACACGGCCAGACCCAGGAGCCGGTGCGAGTGCTGCTCGTCGACGACCAGGCGCTGATGCGCATGGGCTTCCGACTGGTGCTCGAGGCCGAGGACGGCATCGAGGTGGTCGGCGAGGCCGGGGACGGCGCCAGCGCGGTGCGGCAGGCGGCGGTGCTGCGGCCCGACGTGGTGCTGATGGACGTCCGGATGCCTGGCATGAACGGCATCGAGGCCACCGAGCAGGTCGTCGCGGCGGGCACGGGCGTGCGGGTGCTGATCCTCACGACGTTCGACCTCGACGAGTACGCATTCGCCGCGCTGCGGGCCGGCGCCAGCGGGTTCCTGTTGAAGGACGCCCGCCCGGCCGAGCTCGTCGCCGCGATCCGCGCTGTGGCCACCGGCGACGCCGTCGTGTCGCCGCGCGTCACCCGCCGCATGCTCGAGATGTTCTCCGACCGGCTGCCCGACGGTCGCACGGCGGATGGCGCGGCGGCGGCGGCCGACCCGCGCCTGTCCCAGCTCACCAGCCGCGAGGCCGAGGTGCTGCGCACCGTCGCCGAGGGCATGTCCAACGCGGAGATCGCCGAGCGGCTGTTCCTCTCCGAGGCGACGGTGAAGACGCACGTCGGGCGGATCCTCGCCAAGCTCCAGGTGCGGGACCGGGTGCAGGCCGTCGTGCTCGCCTACGAGACGGGCCTGGTCGGCCGCTGAGCGTCCGGGGGTGGGCGCCTGAGGCACGCCACAGCGAGTCCGCCTAGTCTCAAGTGGCCCACCAGCCTCCCCTGCTGAGACGAGTGAGACATGTCGGCCCCCGCCGCACGCCCCCGACCGACCGCCCTGCGCGCCACAGTGCTGCGCGCCGAACGGCTCACCCCCACGTTGGTGCGCCTCGTGCTGGGCGGCCCCGGGATGGCCTCGTTCACCCCGTCCGAGCACGCCGACTCCTACGTCAAGCTCGTGTTCCTGCCCTCGGCCCCCGCCGAGCTGCCGCTGGCGCCCGATGGCCGGGTGGACCTCGACGCGGTGCGCGCGGCGCTGCCCGCCGACCAGCAGCCCCGGCTGCGCAGCTACACGGTGCGATCCTTCGACCCGCAGGCGCTCGAGCTCGTCATCGACGTGGTGGTGCACGGCGAGGACGGCATCGCGGGCCCTTGGGCGGCCACCGCCGAGCCGGGTGACGAGATCCTCGTCGTCGGGCCCGGCGGCGCCTACTCCCCGGCCGCCGACGCCGACTGGCACCTGCTGATCGGCGACACCAGCGCGCTGCCGGCCATCGCCGTGGCTCTGGAGCGCCTGGGGCAGGACGCGCGGGGGCACGCCCTCATCGAGGTGCACGACACCGAGGAGGAGGTCCCCCTCACCGCGCCCGAGGGCGTGCGGGTGCAGTGGGTGCGCCGCGGCCACGGCGTCGTGGGGCTCGCGCTCGTCGAGGCCGTGCGGGACCTGCCGTGGCCGGACGGCGTCGCGCACGCCTTCGTGCACGGCGAGGCGGGCACCATCAAGGAGCTGCGCCACCACCTGCGCGCCGAGCGGGGGATCGCCCGGGACCGGCTGTCCATCTCCGGGTACTGGCGCCTGGGCGCGGACGACGAGGCGTGGCGGGCGGCCAAGAAGGCGTGGATCGGCGCCATCGAGGCTGACGAGCAGGCCGCCGGGCTCGACTGAGCGAACCGCTTCGATTCTCGAGACGACCGACGCCCCGCTCCCCTAGGGTTCCGGGAGGCATGCCGGCCGAGGAGGCCGGCCCTCGTCACAAGGAGAGTCATGCGCAACCTGCTGGTGCTGGTCCAGGTCGCGATCCTCGTCTACTGCCTGATCGACTGCATCCAGTCCGACTCCGACCGCATCCGGAACCTGCCCAAGATCGTCTGGGTCATGCTCATCGTGTTCGTGCCGGTCATCGGCGGGGTGGCGTGGCTCGTCGCGGGCAGGCCGGAGCGGGCGCCCCGCGGCCGCGCGCCGTGGCCCTCGACGACCACCGCCGGCTTCCCCGAGTACGAGCGTCCACGACCCGTCGCCCCAGATGACGACCCCGAGTTCCTCGCCGGGCTGCGCCGCTCGAACACCGAGCACGAGAAGATGCTGGGCGACTGGGAGGCGCGGCTGCGGGAGCGCGAGGAACGGCTCAAGCGCCAGGAGGCCGACGACGACGACGCGCCGCGGCCGGGCGCCTGAGCCGCACGCCTGTGCCCCCGGCGGGTTTCGAACCCGCACTGGACCGGGTTTAAGCCGGTTGCCTCTGCCGGTTGGGCTACGGGGGCCAGCCCACATCCTGCCAGGAGGTGGTGCTGGCGCCCGTCGCCCCACCGGCTAGCGGCGGGCCCGCAGGCCGGTCAGACGCCGACGCTCGTCGTCGCCTCGGCTGCCGGCTCGGCCGGGCGGGGCTTCGGCGGGACCGACGCGGCGCGGAACTCGGCGCGCGGGTCGTGCAGCGAGCCCAGCGAGACGACCTCGCGGCGGAGCAGCAGCGAGCCCGTCCAGCCGGCCATGATGCGGACCTTGCGGTTGAAGGTCGGCATCGCGAAGACGTGGTACGTGCGGTGCAGCACCCAGGCGAGGAAGCCGCGGACCTTGATGCGGCCGAACATCTGCGCGACGCCCTTGTACATGCCGAGCGACGCGACGGCGCCGACGTTCTTGTGCTTGTACGGCGTGGGCTCCGCGCTGCGGAGCACGTTCGCCAGGTTGTCGCCGAGGCGCTTGGCCTGGCGCAGGGCGTGCTGGGCGTTCGGCGGGCAGAACTTGCCCGGGTTGTACAGGTCGGGCACGGCTGCGCAGTCGCCGGCGGAGTACGCGTCGGGCACCACGGCGCCGTCGGCGTCGACGACCTGGAGGGTCGCGGAGCAGGTCACGCGGCCGAGCTTGTCGAGCGGCAGGTCGGAGTCCTGCAGCACCGGGTTGGCCTTGACGCCGGCCGTCCACACGATGGTGTCGCTGTCGAACTCGAGCCCGTTGGAGAGCACGACGTGGCCGTCGACGCAGGAGTTGAGGAACGTGGACAGGTGGATCTCGATGTCCCGCTTGCGCAGTTGCTCGAGGGTGTACCCGCCCAGCTCGTCGCTGACCTCGGGCAGGATGCGCTGCGAGCCCTCGACGAGCACGAAGCGCAGCTCGGACTGCTCGATCTGCTTGTAGTAGCGCACCGTGGCGCGGGCCATGTCCTCGACCTCGCCGAGCGCCTCGACGCCGGCGAACCCGCCGCCCACGAACGTGAAGGTGAGCATGCGGCGGCGCAGTTCCGGGTCCCACGTGGAGGCGGCCACGTCGATGCGGTCCAGCACGTGGTTGCGCACCGCGATGGCCTCTTCGACGTTCTTGAAGCCGATGCCCTGCTCCGCCAGCCCCGGGATGGGCAGCGTGCGGGCGACGGAGCCGAGGCCCACGACCAGGTGGTCGTAGGTGATCCAGTACGGCTCGCCCTCCTCGGGGATGATCTGCACGGTGCGGTCGCCGTGCTTGATCTCGCCGACCTTGCCCTGCAGCACGTCCACGCCCTTGAGGGCACGGCGGTGCGGGGCCACGATGTGGCGCGGGTCGATGGACCCGGCGGCGGCCTCGGGCAGGAACGGCTGGTACGTCATGTACGGGCGCGGGTCGACGACCACGATGGCCGCCTCGCGCCGGCCCAGGCGCTTGCGCAGGCGCCGCGCCGAGTAGAGGCCGACGGTGCCGCCGCCCAGGATCACGATGCGCGGGACCTTGCGGGGACGGGGCGCGGGAGCCTGTGCGCGGGCAGCATCAACGGGGGTGGCAACCTGAGGCATGATTCGAGGTTAAACCCCGCCCGGACAGGGAAAAACCGGATCCGACGTGATCCCGCGCACACGTGGCCGCCACGCTCTCAGCGCGCGGCGGCCGCGCGGCGGTCACGGCGCTGCGGGCGCTGGGCCGGCGGGCGCGGGCACACCGCCCTCCGCCGGGGTCGTGGCCGGGTCTGGCGTGCCAGGGTCGGGTGTGGCGGCGTCGGTCGCCGTGTCGGACGGGGCGCCGTTGGTGGCAGCGTCACCGGGCGCCTGCTCCTCGACGGTCACGGTCGAGGCGAGCGCCGGGGCCTTGGCGAACGGGCGCGGCGGGACGCGCAGCATCGAGCCTGGCACGAGCGTGGGACGCCCCTCGGCATCGGTGTCGTCACCGAAGTCGCTCATGGGCGCGCCGCGCTGCGGGTAGACGTTCCAGCGGGTGCGCCCGTCCTCGTCCTCCACTGACGTGAACCGCCACGGCTCGTCGACCCCGTAGAGGTTCCAGACGCCGAAGCCGTTGTCGACCATCGTCTGCACGGGCCGGCCGCGGTCGTCGTAGATCTGCACGTCGTCGAGCGGGTTGCCCTCCGCGTCGTACACGTAGAGGTTGCTCACCGCCATGCCGCCCACCACCACGCCGTCCCCGACGGCAGGGGCGTCCGCGTACTCGACGACTGTCTCGTAGCGGTACTCGACGTCGTGCGTCGAGAGGCTCGCCACGACGGGCAGGGCGGCGACCAGCGCGGCCACAGTCATGACCCTCGGCAACCGCCGCAGCCGGCCGGTCGGGACCCAGAGTCCGCGCCCCCACTGCACGCTCAGCAGGATGGCGGCGAGCATGAGCACGAAGAGCAGCGGATTGCCGAACGGCGCCCAGGTCATGCGCAGGCCCAACGGCGCGCCGAACACCGCGAACACGAGCTGGTACGCCATCCACCCGCGCAGCACCCACGCGACGGGCAGCAGCACCGTGAGGAGCTCGCCCACCGGCGGCCACCAGGTCTGCGACCGCAGCACGTCGAAGCCCTCCACGCACGCCTCATAGGCGGAGCGGATCGGCAGGGTGAGCCACGGCCAGAACCCCCTGCGGCGCCGCGGCGCGACGGCGCCGTCCGGCAGCCCGGCGGCAGCGCGGAGCTCGGCGGCGTACGCGCGGGGCTCGCCGAACCTGGCGACCAGGTCGCCGGTGCCGGGCGCGTCGGCGAGGGCCTCGCCCAGGTCGGCCTCGAGCCCGTCGGTGAGGTCGTCGACCTGCTCGGGGGTGAGCCCCACGAGGTGGCGGCGCACCTCGGCGGCGTAGGTGTGGGCGTCGGTGATGACGCCGGGGCCTGCGTGCGTGCTGCTCATCGGGCAGTCTCCGTCTCCAGCAGGCGCGCCATGGTGCCTGCGAACTCGAACCAATCCTTGCGCTGCGCCTCGAGCATCGCCCGGCCCTGCGCGTTAATGCCGTAGTACTTGCGGTGCGGCCCCTCGTCGCTGGGCACGACGTAGGACGTGAGCGCCCCGGACGAGTACAGCCGGCGCAGCGTGCCGTACACCGACGCGTCGCCGACCTGCTCGAGCCCCCCGGCCCGCAGCCGCCGCAGGACGTCGTAGCCGTAGCCGTCCTCCTCGGCGACCACCGCGAGGACCGCGACGTCGAGGACCCCCTTCAACAACTGGGTGGTGTCCATGAGTGCCTCCTGGCGATTGGTGTCGCGGGAGCCCGCCCCTCCGCGGGCTCCCGCGACACGCACGGTACTACGGATCGCGCGGTACCGGGCACAGTGGGCTACCACGCGAGGTGTTTCACCCATTCGGGCGCAGCAGCGACGACGCCTGTCTAGGCGTCGTCAAGCCGGGCGCGGGGGCGCCGACGGGCGGGCGGAGGCCCGTCGCGTCAGGCGATGCTCCAGGCGATCCCGTCGAGGATGTCGTGCTCGGAAGTGACGACCTCGGCGAGCTCACGGCCCTGGGCCCGCACGGCGTCCCGCACGCGCGCCACGACGTCATGCCACACCAGCGCCCCGGCGGCGATCACGTCGACGCGCCCCGGGTGCATGAAGCCCAGCGCGGCACGCGACTCACGGTCCCGGGCGAGCAGGTCGTCGCAGGCCGCGAGCACCGTGTCCACGGGCAGCGCGGCGCCGTCGATGCGCTGCGGGTCGTAGGCCGCGAGGCCCAGCGCATGCGCCGTGACGGTGGTCACCGAGCCCGCGAGGCCCACCAGCGTCACCGTGTCGCCGAACGGCACGGTCAGCGCCGCCTCGTCGAGCGCCGCCGCGACATCGGCATGCGCCGCGGCCATCTGCGACGCCGTCGGCGGGTCGGTCAGCAGGTGCCGCTCGGTGAGGCGCACGCAGCCCACGTCCATCGAGAACGCGGCGTCCGGGGCTGTCGTGCCGATGACCACCTCCGTGGACCCGCCACCGAGGTCGACTACCAGGAACGGCCCGGGCCGGCGGGCGGCCAGCACCCCGGTGGCGCCGCGGAAGGACAGCGTCGCCTCCTCCTGCCCGCCGATGACCTCGGGCTCGACGCCCAGGGCGGCGCGCACGCCGTCCACGAAGTCGGCGCGGTTCTCGGCGTCCCGCGACGCGCTGGTGGCCACGAAGCGGATGCGCTCGACGCCCAGGTCGCCGCAGACCTTTGAGTAGCGGGCCGCGGCGTCCAGCGTGCGCTCGAGGGCCTCCGGCGCGATGCGGCCGGTGCGGTCCACGCCCTGCCCCAGGCGGACTACCTCCATGCGGCGGTCGAGGTCGACCAGCGTCCCGGCGACGGGGTCGACGTCCGCCACGAGGAGTCGGATCGAGTTCGTCCCGCAGTCGATGGCAGCCACACGCGTCATGGCCGACATCCTCCCATTCCCGCGTGCGCGGATCGGCCGCCCGTCAGCAGCTGCAGCGGTCCGGGCGCCACACATCCCGCAGCAGCGCGAGCGTCTCGTCGCCCACCGGGTTGACCCCGGGACCCGAGGCCAGGGCATGCCCCACCAGCACATGCAGGCACTTCACCCGAGTCGGCATCCCGCCCGCGGAGATCCCCGCGATCTCCTCCACATGCCCCAGCTCCTCGCGCTGTGCGAGATACGCCACATGCGCGCGCTGGTACGCGGCCGCGAGCTCCTCGTCCTCCTGCAGGCGCGCGGTGAGCTCCTTCATCAACCCGCTGGCCTCCAGCGTGCTGACGGCCGCCACAGCAGGAGGGCACGTCAGGTAGAACGTCGTCGGGAACGGGGTGCCGTCGTCCAGGCGCGGCGCCGTGCGCACCACCAGCGGCCGGCCGCACACGCACCGCGCCGCCACCGCCACCACCCCGCGCGGGGGACGGCCGAGCTGCTCGGCGAGCACCTCCAGGTCGCCATCCGTCACGACCGCGTCATCGGTCCTCGCCAGGGGGATCTCGCTCACTGCACGTCCGTTCCAGGTCAGCTCACTGTGGTCGTCATCCGGCGCATGCCGGACCGGCACACATTCTCGCTCAGCCAGATGGGACCGCGGGCGCCGGGCCCACTCGCGGCGCAGCCCGGTCAGGGGGCGGCGGGCTCCTCGGCTCCCTCGGGCGGGGCGAGCTCCGCCTCGCCGGCCAGCCGCACCGACTCCCACACCGTCGCGTACCACGGCAGCCGCAGGTCCTGCTGCTCGGCGCCGGCCATCGGCCCGACGGCCGGCGCGTCGGTCGACGCCGGGGCGTTCTCCGGGTCGGCGACCCGGTACGCCGTCTCCCCCGGCAGCACGTAGCCGAGGCGCGCCCGGGCCTGCGCGATCACGTACGCGTCATCCGACCACCTGTCGACGGCGGCGTTCAGGTCGTCGTTGCGCGCCCGTGCCGCCTCCGCCTGCGCGGTGAGCTGCTCCAGCTCCACCCGCTGCGCCAGGTAGCTGCGGAGCGTCGGGAAGACGAGCACGAACGCGATCATCGTCACGACGCCGAGCACCATGACCCGCACGGTGAACAGCCGTGGGACGCGCGTCTGCACCTGCTCGGCGCGGGGCACCCCGCGCGCGGGCGTGCCGCCGGAGGCCCGTGCGGCGGGTCGCGCCGACGCCGGCCGGGTGGCCGAGACACGAGGGGTCGATCCGGCGCGCGCGGCCCCGCCCCGGCCCCCGCTCACGCGCGGCGTGCTCCCCGTGCGCGGTCCACCGCCGCCCTGGCGCGCCCCAGCGGCCCCCTGGCGTGGGGAGGCGGGGCGGCGGGCGGAGGGCACGCGTTGATTGTGCCCCTCGCATCACGGATTGGCGCGCAGGAGGGCTGGCCGCGTCGCCCTCCGACCGGGACCTTCACGACTGCTCCCCACTCTGGCCCCGCCTGGGCTCGACGAGCCGCGCGGTGGGCCAGGACGCACCGGAGGCCGGCGACCCTCACGGGTCACCGGCCTCCGGGCGCTGCGGGGACTACGCCCCGATCAGGCCTGCTTCCAACGCGGGAAGGCGCTGACGCCGGCGTAACGGCCGGCGTCGTCCAGCTCCTCCTCGATGCGGAGCAGCTGGTTGTACTTGTTGATGCGCTCGCCACGGGCAGGGGCGCCCGTCTTGATCTGGCCGGCGTTGGTCGCGACGGACAGGTCGGCGATGGTGGTGTCCTCGGTCTCGCCGGAGCGGTGCGAGGTCATCGTGGTGAAGCCGTTGCGCTGCGCCATCTCGACAGCGTCGAGCGTCTCGGTGAGCGTGCCGATCTGGTTGAGCTTGACCAGCAGCGAGTTCGCGGCCTTGAGCTCGATGCCCTTGGCCAGGCGGACCGGGTTGGTGACGAACAGGTCGTCGCCGACGATCTGCACGCGGTCGCCCACGGCGCCCATGAGCGCGGCCCAGGAGTCCCACTCGTCCTCGGACAGCGGGTCCTCGATGGAGACCAGCGGGTAGTCGCGGACGAGGCCCTCGTAGTACTCGATCATCTCGGCCGGCGTGAACGCGCGACCCTCGAACTGGTACGCGCCGTCCTTGAAGAACTCGGTCGCGGCCACGTCGAGCGCCAGGCCGAGGTCCTTGCCGGGCACGAAGCCGGCCTTCTCGATCGCGACGAGGATCAGGTCGAGCGCCTCGCGGTTGCTGCCCAGGTTGGGGGCGAAGCCGCCCTCGTCGCCCAGGCCGGTGCTCAGGCCCTTGCTCTTCAGCACGGACTTCAGCGAGTGGTAGACCTCGGCGCCGGTGCGCAGCGCCTCACGGAACGTGGTGGCGCCGATGGGGGCGACCATGAACTCCTGGATGTCGACGTTGGAGTCGGCGTGCGACCCACCGTTGAGGATGTTCATCATCGGAACGGGCAGGATGTGCGCGTTCGGGCCGCCGACGTAGCGGAACAGCGGAAGGTCGGCCGAGTCGGCAGCGGCCTTCGCGACGGCGAGCGAGACGCCGAGGATGGCGTTCGCGCCGAGCTTGCCCTTGTTGGGCGTGCCGTCGAGGTCGATCAGGGCCTGGTCCACCAGGCGCTGCTCGGATGCCTCGAAGCCGATGATCTCAGGGGCGATCTCGTCGATCACCGCGTTGACGGCGTCCTCGACGCCCTTGCCCAGGTAACGGCCCTTGTCGCCGTCACGACGCTCGACGGCCTCGAACGCACCGGTGGACGCGCCCGAGGGCACTCCGGCGCGGGCGATGGTGCCGTCGTCGAGAGCGACCTCGACCTCCACGGTGGGGTTTCCGCGCGAGTCCAGGATCTCCCGGGCTCCGACGGCCTCAATGCTGGCCATGGTGGCTCCTTCGACGAAAGGTGGGGTTGCGACCTCAGCCTAGTGGCGTGCGCCACGCGGCGCGGCGGGACCTTCGGCCGCTGGACAACCGCGAGGCTCGACTATCCGGCCGAACCGCAGGTCAGAGCACGCGGACATGACGAGCGCCCGCCCGCCCGGGTGTGCCCCGGAGCGGCGCGGGCGCCTGTCAGAACGGTCAGAACGCCTGGATGATGTTCTCCACCTGGGACTTCGCGTCGCCGAAGAGCATCGCCGTGTTCTCCCGGAAGAACAGCGGGTTCTGCACGCCCGCGTAGCCGGTGGCCATCGACCGCTTGAACACGATCACCTGGCGCGAGCCCCACACCTCGAGCACCGGCATGCCGGCGATCGGCGAGCCCGGGTCCTCCAGCGCGGCGGGGTTCACGGTGTCGTTGGCGCCGATCACCAGCACGACGTCGGTGTCCGCGAAGTCGTCGTTGATCTCGTCCATCTCGAGGACGATGTCGTACGGCACCTTGGCCTCGGCCAGCAGCACGTTCATGTGGCCCGGCAGGCGCCCGGCGACGGGGTGCACCCCGAACCGCACGTTCACGCCCTGCCCGCGCAGCCGCTGGACCAGGTCGGCCACCGGGTACTGCGCCTTGGCCACAGCCATGCCGTAGCCGGGGGTCACGATGACCGAGCGGGCGTTCTTCAGCATGTCCGCGACGTCGGCGGCGCTCACCTCGCGGTGCTCGCCGTAGTCCGTGTCGGAGGCCACGACCGTGCCGCCCTCGGCGCCGAAGCCGCCGAGGATCACCGAGATGAACGAGCGGTTCATCGCCTTGCACATGATCCAGCTGAGGATCGCGCCGGAGGAGCCCACGAGGGCGCCGACGACGATCAGCAGGTCGTTGCTCAGCATGAAGCCGGCAGCGGCGGCAGCCCACCCGGAGTACGAGTTGAGCATCGAGACGACCACCGGCATGTCGCCGCCGCCGATGGAGGCCACCAGGTGCCACCCGACGAGCAGCGCGATCACCGTCATGGCGATCAGCGGCATGAGGGCGGCGTCCGCGATGAACCAGCCCATCAAGCCGAGCGAGGCGACCACGGCGCCCAGGTTCAGCCAGTTGCGGCCCGGGATCATCAGCGGCGCCGAGGAGATCTTCGCGGCGAGCTTCAGGTACGCCACGATCGAGCCGGTGAACGTCACGGCGCCGATGAACACGCCGAGGAACACCTCGACGAGGTGCACCGTGTCGGGCGCCTCCGTCAGGTAGGAGTTGAAGCCGACGAGCACCGCCGCGAGGCCCACGAAGCTGTGCAGCATCGCGATCATCTCGGGCATCTGCGTCATCTCGACCTTGCGGGCCTGCCAGGTGCCGATCGTGGCGCCGATGAGGAACACCAGGGCGATGAGCATCAGCGTCACGTAGACGGGCCGCTCGGAGTTCTGCGCGGCGAGCAGGACCGTGGCGAACAGGGCCAGGCCCATGCCGACCATGCCGAGCACGTTGCCGCGCCGGGCGGACTCAGGCTTGGAGAGTCCCGCGAGGGACAGCACGAACAGGACGGCCGCGATGAGGTACACGGCCTGGGCGAGCGACGTCAACATCAGGCGTCCTTCCTGAACATGCCGATCATGCGGTACGCGACCAGGAACCCACCGAAGATGTTGATGCTGGCCACGGCCGCGGCGATGAACGCCAGCGTCGAGACGATCCAGCTCTCCGAGCCGATCTGCAGCAGCGCGCCGACGAGGATGATCCCGGAGATCGCATTGGTCTGTGCCATCAGCGGCGTGTGCAACGAGTGGCTCACGTTCGAGATGACGTAGTAGCCGATGACCACCGCGAGGACGAACACCGTGAAGTGCCCGAGGAACGCCGCGGGGACGAACATCAGCGCGAGGGCGAGCAGCACGGCGCCCAGCCCGGCCATCGCCATCCGCCGCTGGCCGCGCACCTGCGCGGCGCGGGCGGCCTCCGCCGGGTCGACGACGGCGACGGGCGCCGCCTCCGACTGCGCGGCGGGCGCCGCCGAGACCTGCACGGGCGGCGGCGGCCACAGCACCTCGCCGGCGCCGACCACCGTCATGCCGCGCTGGACGACGTCCTCGAGGTCGAGGACCAGCTGGCCGTCCTTCTCGGGGGTGAGCAGCGCCATGAGGTGCACGATGTTCGTGCCGAAGAGCTGCGAGGTGTGCTGCGGCATGCGGCTGGTGAGGTCGGTGTAGCCGAGGATGACCACGCCGTTCTCGGTCACCACGCGCTCGCCGGGGACGGTGAGCTCGCAGTTGCCGCCGCCGGAGGCCGCGAGGTCCACGATGACCGAGCCGGGCCGCATCGCGGCGACCATCTCGGCGGTGATCGTGGTGGGGGCCTGGCCGCGCACCAGCGCGGTGGTGATGACGATGTCCGCCTGGCGGGTCTCCTCGGCGTACATGCGCGCCGTGAGCTCCTCCTGCTCGGCGGTCAGGGCGCTCGCGTAGCCGTCGGAGCTGACCTCCTGCTGGGCGGTCTGCGCCTGGACGAACTGCGCGCCCATCGACTCGATCTGCTCGCCGACCTCGGGGCGGACGTCGAACGCCCGCACCTGGGCGCCGAGGCTGCCCGCGGCGCCGATCGCGGCGAGGCCAGCGACCCCGGCGCCGATGACGAACACGTGCGCGGGCGGCGTCTTGCCGGCGGCGGTGACCTGGCCGGAGAACATGCCGCCGTACTCCTCGGCGGCCTCGATGACGGCGCGGTAGCCGGCCACGTTGGACAGCGTCGAGAGCACGTCGAGGGCCTGCGCGCGGGAGATGCGCGGCACGGCGTCGAGGGCGAGGGCGTTCACGCCCCGCGCGGCCAGGGCGTCCAGCAGCTCGGGGTGCGTGGCGGGGGCCATCATCGACACGACGGTGGCGCCAGGCTGCAGCGCCTCGATCTGCGCGTCGGCGGGAGCCTCCACCGAGGTGACGATGTCGCTGGCCCAGACGTCGGACGCGCTGCCGATGCTCGCGCCGGCGTCCTCGTAGGCCACGTCGGGGAAGTTCGCCGCGGCGCCCGCCCCCGACTCGACCACCACGTCATAGCCGAGCTTGACGAGCTGCGCGACTGTCTTGGGCGTCGCGGCCACCAGCCGCTCGCCCGGGCGTTGCTCGCGCGGGACGCCGATCCTCATCTTCTGGCCCTTCCTCTGATCCACAGCGTGCCGTCAGGCAACCGCCACTCATTGTTGTGAGGGTGACTTCCACCCACCCCGGACCTTCGACCTGATCCGCGGGACATTGCCCATCTGTTGAGACGTTCTGGCTCAGGAATGAGGATTCTCGGCCTGCGCCGAGGCCTCAGCGGCGCGAACCCGGGACTCCAGTCCCCGCGTCGCCGCCCGGAGCTCCTGCTCGGCGTCGACACCCGCGGACTGCGCCTCGGCGACCAGCGCCAGCATGCGCTCGCCCAGGCTCGCGGGATCCGGCGCCGTGTCCGCGCCCGCCGGGGCGCCCGGCGCCCGGCCACCGTGCCCGGAGCGCCGCGCGCGGGACACGACCTTCTGCGCGCGGGCCACAGCCCCCAGCGTCGCCGGGATGCCGTCCAGCACCGAGCCGCGCCGCTTCTCCTCGGCCTTGATCCGGTCCCACTGGACGTGCAGGTCCTCAAGGCTGCCGACCTCCGAGGCGTCGGCGAAGACGTGCGGGTGGCGCCGGACCAGCTTGGCGGTGATGCCGCGCGCGACGTCGTCGACGTCGAACGGGTCGTCCGGGTCCTCCTGCGCGATCCGCGCGTGGAAGACGACCTGCAGCAGCAGGTCGCCCAGCTCCTCGCGCATCCCGGCGCGGTCGCCCTGCTCGATGGCCTCGGCGACCTCGTGGGCCTCCTCGAGGGCATACGGCACGAGCGAGAGATGCGTCTGCTCGGCGTCCCACGGGCACCCGCCGGGCGAGCGCAGCCGGTCCATCACCTCGACCAGCTCGCGCAAGCCCGCTCCAGACTCCCCCGCGTCACGACCTGCCGGGGTCGGGCTCATCCGCCGGACGAGTCCCCGGCCGCCACGAGCCAGTCGCGGACGGGGGCGACGATCTCGTTGTCGCCCACCAGCTCGGCGTATCGGGGGCTGACCTCGATGTCCGCGTCGGCGACCTCCTCGGTGAGCTGCGTGAACGCCTCCTCGGCGTTCGGCAGCGTCTGGAGCGCGGTGATCTCCAGGGAGAACCGCGCCACCGCCCGGGAGCCCTTGCCGAACGTCGTGTCCGTCGAGCCGGACTGCTCGGCGAGCTGGGCGAGCAGCGCGTCGGCGTCCTCATCGGACACCGCGACGCCGTTCTCGGCCGCGACGCGGTCGACGGCGGGGGTCTGCACCAGCACGTTCAGCACCGTGAGCGGCGACGAGCCCTGGAGGAACGGCCCGATCTCGGCGACCGCGTCCTGGAGCTCGGCCGCGCTGATCTCCTCGCCATCCACGATGGCGGCGGCGCCGGGCTGGCCGCTGCACGCGGCGAGCAGGCCCGCGACGGCGAGCCCAGCGGCTGCCGCCACTGCTCGACGCGGCCTGACCGACCGGGAATTCTTCGCCGTCACTGTGGGGACCTCCTGCGTCGTCGCACCTGCGGATCGGCCCATCGTAGGCGCTGCGGGCGCCGCGGCCGTCCAGCTCATCGTCCCGCCGAGCCGGTGCCGACCTGCGCGGCCGCGGACACGTCGCCACTGATCACGGCGTCGATGAGCTGCCGCGCCCAGGCGAGCACCTCGCCGCCGTGCAGCGGGCGCCCGCCGATCCGCGCGGTCGTCGGGAACGGCACGAGGATGGTGCGCACCGCGGGCTTGAGCACAGTGCCCGGGTAGAGCCGCTTGAGCCGGAGCTGCGCCGACTCGGGCAGGTCGACGGGCGCGAACCGCACGAACTTGCCCTGCGCGGTGATGTCCGCGAGCCCCGCGGCGCGCGCGTGGGTGCGGAAGTCCGCCACCTCGAAGAGGTTGGCCACCGCGTCGGGCACCGGCCCGTAGCGGTCCACGAGCTCGGCGCGGACCTCCCCGAGCTGCGCGGAGTCGGTGGCCGAGGCGATCTTGCGGTACGCCTCGAGCCGCAGCCGCTCATGCGCGATGTAGTCGTGCGGGATGTGCGCGTCGACGGGCAGCTCGATGGTGACGTCCGGAGCCTCCTCCTCGGCCTCGCCCCGGTAGGACGCGACGGCCTCGCCGACCATGCGGATGTACAGGTCGAAGCCGACGCCCTCGATGTGCCCGGACTGCTCGCCGCCCAGCAGGTTCCCCGCGCCGCGGATCTCCAGGTCCTTCATGGCCACGGCCATGCCGGCGCCCAGGTCGGTGTTGGCCGCGATGGTCTGGAGCCGGTCGTGGGCGGTCTCGGTGAGCGGGCGCTCGGGCGGGTAGAGGAAGTAGGCGTAGGCCCGCTCCCGGCCACGGCCCACGCGCCCGCGGAGCTGGTGGAGCTGGGACAGGCCCAGCAGGTCCGCGCGCTCCAGGATCAGGGTGTTGGCGTTGGAGATGTCCAGGCCCGTCTCGACGATCGTGGTGCAGACCAGCACGTCGAACTTCTTCTCCCAGAAGTCGACGATCACCTGCTCGAGCTGGTTCTCGTTCATCTTGCCGTGGGCCACGGCGATGCGGGCCTCGGGCACGAGCTCGGCCAGCCGCGAGGCCGTCCGCTCGATCGAGTCGACCTTGTTGTGCACGTAGAAGACCTGGCCCTCGCGGAGCAGCTCGCGCCGGATCGCCGCGGAGATCTGCTTCTCCTCATACGGCCCGACGAAGGTCAGCACCGGGTGCCGCTCCTCGGGCGGGGTCGCCAGGGTGGACATCTCGCGGATGCCCGTCACGGCCATCTCGAGCGTGCGCGGGATCGGGGTCGCGCTCATCGCGAGCACGTCCACGTTGGTGCGCAGGGCCTTGAGGGTCTCCTTGTGCTCGACGCCGAAGCGCTGCTCCTCGTCGACGATCACCAGGCCGAGGTCCTTGAAGCGGACCTCGCCGGTGATGAGCCGGTGGGTGCCGATGACCACGTCCACGGAGCCGTCCCTGAGCCCCTCGACGACCGCCTTGCTCTCGGCGGCCGACTGGAACCGGGACAGCGCCTTGACCGTCACCGGGAACGGCGCGTACCGCTCCAGGAAGGTGTCGAGGTGCTGCTGCACCAGCAGGGTGGTCGGCACCAGCACGGCGACCTGCTTGCCGTCCTGCACGGCCTTGAACGCCGCGCGCACCGCGATCTCCGTCTTGCCGTAGCCGACGTCCCCGCAGACCAGCCGGTCCATCGGGACGGGCTTCTCCATGTCGGCCTTGACCTCGTCGATGGTGACGAGCTGGTCGGGGGTCTCGACGTACGCGAAAGCGTCCTCCAGCTCGCGCTGCCACGGGGTGTCGGGGCCGAACTGGTGCCCCGACGTCGCCATCCGCGCCGCGTAGAGGCGGATCAGCTCGGCGGCGATCTCCTTGACGGCCTTGCGCGCGCGGCTCTTGGTCTTGGCCCAGTCGCCGCCGCCCATCTTGCTCAGGCTCGGCGACTCGCCGCCCACGTACTTGGTCACCTGGTCGAGCTGGTCGGTGGGCACGAACAACCGGTCGCCCGGCTGGCCGCGCTTGCTCGCGGCGTACTCCACCACCATGTACTCGCGGGTCGCGGCACTGGCGCCGGAGCCGATGGTGCGCTGCACGAGCTCCACGAAGCGCCCGACGCCGTGCTGCTCATGCACCACGAAGTCGCCCGGCCGCAGCTGCAGCGGGTCGACGGTGTTGCGACGGCGGCTCGGCATCCGGCGCATGTCGCGGGTGGAGGAGCCGGCGCGGCCCGTCAGGTCGGACTCGGAGAGCACGGCCAGGCCGAGCCCCTCGAAGACGAACCCGGGGCCCACCGGGGCGGGCACGACGAGCACGACGCCGGGCTCGGCCTCCTCGGTGATCTGCGGCACCAGGCGCGCGGGCACGTCCGCGGCGCGGAGCTGCTCGGTCATGCGCTGGGCGGGGCCATGCCCCTCGGTGGCGAGCACGACGCGCCAGCCAGCCTGCTGGTGCTCGCGCAGATGCGCCACGGCTCGGGCCACGTCGCCCCGGTACCGCTCCACCTCGCGGGCGGCGACGACCAGCGTCTCCCCCGCGTCGGGGTCCACGAACGGCGTGCTGCCGGGCTCGGCGCCGCCAGTGGCGTCGACGTCGAGCGTGAACGGGCTGAGCGCCCACCAGCCGAGCCCGCGCACGGCCGCCAGGGCGCGCACCTCGGCGAACGTGGCGAACGACGCGGCGGACAGGTCGAGGGGCGTCTGGGCGCCCGCGGCCGCCGACGTCCACGCGGCGGCGAGGAACTCGTCAGTGGTGGCCGCCAGGTCGTGCGCGCGGCGGCGCACCCGCTCGGGGTCGGCGAGGACGAGCAGCGAGTCGTCGGGCACCAGGTCGAGCACGGGGACCATCTCGTCGACGAGCACCGGCGCGAGGGACTCCATGCCCTCGACGGCGATGCCGGACGCGAGCTTGTCGAGCATCTCCGCGGCGGCCGGGAGCTCGTCGACCAGCGACGCGGCGCGCTGCCGCACCTCGTCGGTCAGCAGGATCTCCCGGCAGGGCGGCGCCCACACGCCATGCGAGGCGACCTCGAGGCTGCGCTGGTCCGCCACCGAGAACCAACGGATCTCCTCGACGTCCTCGCCCCAGAACTCGATGCGCAGCGGGTGGTCCTCGGTGGGCGGGAACACGTCGAGGATGCCGCCGCGCACGGCGAACTCCCCGCGCTTCTCCACCATGTCCACGCGCTGGTAGGCCGCGGCGACGAGCCGGTCGGCGACATCGGCCAGGTCGACGCGGTCGCCCACGGCCAGTGAGACGGGCTCGAGCTCGCCGAGGCCCGCGACCACCGGCTGCAGCATCGCGCGGACCGGCATGACCAGCACGCGGATGGGCCCGGCGAGGCCCAGCTCGACGCTCGGGTGGGCCAGGCGGCGGAACACCGCGAGCCGCCGGGCGACGGTGTCGCTGCGCGGGGAGAGCCGCTCATGGGGCAGCGTCTCCCAGGCGGGCAGCACCGCGACGTCGTCGTCGGGCAAGTAGCAGCGCAGCGCGGCGGCCAGCTCGTCAGCCTCGCGCCCGGTGGCGGTGACCACCACGAGCGGACGGGGCCGAGCGGCCCGCGGGGCGTCGCCTGGCTGGTGCGCGCCCGCGAGCGCGGCGAGCAGCGGGGGCCGGATGCCGGCGGGGCCGACGATGTCCACCTCGCCGCGCGCGGGCGCCAGTTCGAGGGCTCGGGCGGCTGCGGGGTCGGCGAGGACGGCGGGCAGGATTCCGGTGAGGTCCATGGTTCCCTTCGGGCCTTGCCCGGGGCCCGTCCGCGGTGGCGGAGGGCGGCCGGGCGAGGGGCACGGCAGCACGAGAACCCCGGATCCGGGGGGACACGGGGTGCGGGCGTCATCTTACGTGCGCGGTCTGACGGCCGGGCTGCTCTGCCGAAGACTCGGACGTGGTGGGCGGTCGGGGCCCACTGGGTGAAAAAACATCACGATTCGGATAGATCGGACACCGAAGGCCGCGCGAGCGCTACCGTGACCTACGCCCGCTTCGCCCCTTTCGCCCCGCTTTGGACGCCGCCCGCCCACGGAGCTCGACTCAGCAAGGTGACCGATGGACCTGCCGCCCCGCCTCCGTGTGGCCCAGCGCATGGAGGGCGCCCCCGAACTCGCCCCGGTGGGAGCCTGACGTGTATGTGACGCTCCGCGACCGCCCCGCACGGGCGCCCCTCGGGCCGGCGGCGCGGGCCTCTGCCGGCCGTGGGCGCGTGCCCTCCGTGGTGGTGACCCTCGGCGTGGTCAGCCTGCTCACCGACATCTCCTCCGAGGCTGTGGCCGCGGTGCTGCCCATCTACCTCACCGCCGCCCTGGGCCTGTCGACGATCGCCTACGGGATCGTCGACGGCCTGCTGCAGGGCATGAGCGCCCTCGTGCGCGTCGGCGGCGGCTGGGCCGCGGATCGCGGCGACCGGCCCAAGTGGGTCGCGCTCACCGGCTACGGGCTCTCCGCCCTCACCCGCGGCGGGCTGCTCCTCGCCACCGGCTTCGCCGCCGTGACGGCGCTGGTCGCCGTGGACCGCGTCGGCAAGGGCATCCGCACCGCCCCGCGCGACGCCATGATCTCGGCGGCGGCCGACCCCGACCACGTGGCGCGGGCGTTCGGCGTGCACCGCATGCTCGACACCATCGGCGCCGCGCTCGGGCCGCTGCTGGCCTTCCTCATCCTGTGGGCCGTGCCCGACGGGTACCGCTCGGTCTTCGTCCTCTCCCTCGGCTGCGCGGTGCTGGGCGTGGCGGTGCTGGGGCTGCTGGCGCCGGACGCGCGCCCGCGGCGGGACCGCGAGCGGGCCGCCGCGGCTGCGGCCGCTGACGGGACCGGCTCTGGCAGGACGGGCGCTGGCGAGACCGGCGCTGGCGGGGCCACCGCCGTCGCGTCGCGTCCTGTGACGGCGCCCGTGGTGCTGCGCCACCTCGCCGACCCCCGGCTGCGCCGCCTGCTGCTCGTCGCAGGGGCGCTCGGCCTGCTGACCGTCGGCGACGGCTTCGTGTACCTCGCGCTGCAGACCAGGGACGGCTTCGCGACGACGTGGTTCCCCCTGCTGTACGTGGGGTCGAACATCGTCTACCTGCTCCTGGCCATCCCCGTCGGCCGGCTCGCGGACCGGGCAGGCCGGGGCCGGGTGCTCGTCGCGGGGCACGTGGCGCTCGTCGGCGCCTACCTGTGCGCGGGGCTGCAGACCGGGTGGGCTGGCGCCACCGTCGCGGCCCTGGTGCTGATCGGCGTCTTCTACGCCGCGACCGACGGTGTGCTCGCGGCCATCGCCGGGCGGCTCGTCGACCCGGACGCGCGCGCCACCGCCATCGCCTCGGCGCAGACGGTGGTCGCCGTGGCCCGGATGCTCGCCTCGATCGGCTTCGGGCTGCTGTGGCACACCGTGGGCCGGGGCCCGGCGATGCTCGCCATCGCCGGGCTGCTCGTGGCGGTGCTGCCGGTGTGCTGGTGGGCGCTGCGCCCCGTCGACCGCGCGCCGTCCGACGTCGCCCTCCCGCTGGGGCGCTCATGAGGCGCCCGGGGGCCCGAGTGGCCATCATCGCCGCGCTCGGCGTCGTCGTGGCCGGCGGGGTCGTCACGCACATCGCGATGCAGCGCGGCGCCGCGCAGGCCCGCACCGCCGCCGCGCCGGCAGTCGCGCAGGCCGACTTGGCCCAGGTGCGACAGGGCCCGCACATCGTGTTCCGCAGCACCGCGCCGGGCGACGAGTACGGGCTCGTGGCCGCCGTCCCCCTCGATGCGCCTGACGGGCCGCGCGCCTTCACCGACGTCGCCTGCGACCGGGTCGACGCGACGTCCGACGCCGCGTCCTGCCTGCGCACCCTGCGCGGCGTCGTCACCCGCTACGAGGCGCGCCTGCTCGACGCGGAGTGGCAGACGGTGCAGACGTGGCCGCTGCCGGGGCTGCCGAGCCGCACCCGCCTGTCCGCCGACGCGACACTGCTGTCCAGCACGTCCTTCGTCACTGGGCACTCCTACGCCTCCGTCGGCTTCTCCACCGAGACCGTCGTGCACCGGGCGGACGGCTCGAGCTTCGGGAACCTCGAGGAGTTCGCCCTGACGGTGGGCGGCGAGCCGTTCACCGCGCTCGACCGCAACATCTGGGGCGTCACGTTCGTCGACGACGACGCCTTCTACGCGACGGCCGCGTCCGCGTCGGCGGGCGCCACCTGGCTGGTGCGGGGCAGCCTGTCCGCGCGCACGCTCGAGGCGCTGCGCGAGAACGTCGAGTGCCCGTCGCTCTCCCCCGACGGGACGCGCGTGGCCTTCAAACGGGATGTCGGCGAGGGGGGCACGCCCTACTGGGCGATCGCGGTGCTCGACCTGGCGACGGACGCCGAGACGGTGCTCGCCGAGGAGCGCGACGTGGACGACCAGGTCGAGTGGCTGGACGACGACACCCTGCTGTACGGCATGCCCCGCGACGACGACGTGGGCGTCACCGACGTGTGGGCGATCCCCGCGCGGCCCGACGCCGCGGCGCGCGTGCTGATCCCGCAGGCCTGGTCCCCCGCCGTCGTCCAAGACGGCTGACCCGGGTGGGCTCCGAGCACCACCCGATCCGGCGGCGACACGAGAGGACCAACATGACGCAGGCACCGAGCAGCACGGAGCGGGCACAGTCCGGCGACGGGCCACAGACCCTCACCGCAGAGGACGCGACGTCGGGGGGCGCCGCGCAGGGGGCGGCGCCCCGCGACCGCGCCTCTGCGATGACGGCCGCACGGCGGGCGCGCGTGGACGACCTGGTCGCGCTCGCCGTGCGCGGCTTGCCGGCAGCCGCGACCCCTCGCGCCGCGGGGCTCTTCGCGCAGACCGTCCGCGCGGTGCGCGGCGACGCGGGGGTCACGCTGCGGGCCGAGGGGTCGAACCTGCGGTACGCCGCGATCGTCGCGCTCGGCCTCGCCCGGCTGCCCGAGGCGGCGCAACGGGCCGCCCACGGCAGCCTCACCGCCGCGGAGCTCGCGGCGCAGGTCGTCGAGCGCGCCGCCACGCACCCCGACCCCGGGGCCGTCGCCCTGGCCGCGTGGGCGGGCGCCGAGGCCGGTGGCGTGTGGCCCACCGACGGGCTGGGCCGCCTGGTCGAACGCCTGCGCGGCCTGCTCGACGGCGCCCCGCTGCCCACCGTGGACACCGCCTGGATGCTCACCGCCGCGCTCGCCGTGGAGCGCCACGGGCCCGATCCGGTCGCCGCCGCCGTCCGCGTCGCGGCCCGTGGGCGCCTGCTCGCCGCGCAGGGGCCGCAGGGACTGTTCCCGCACGCGTTGCCCGCCGAGTCGCTGGGCCGGCTCCGAGCGCACGTCGGCTGCTTCGCGGACCAGGTGTACCCCATCCAGGCCCTGGCCCGGCTCGCGGCCGCGATGCCGGACGAGGAGGCGCTCGCCGCGGCGAACCGCTGCGCCGCGCGGATCTGCGCGCTGCAGGGCGACGCCGGCCAATGGTGGTGGCACTACGACGCGCGCGCCGGCGACGTCGTCGAGGGGTACCCCGTGTACAGCGTCCACCAGCACGCCATGGGCCCGATGGCACTGCTCGACCTGCGCGAGGCCGGCGGCGACGACCACCTGGACGCGGTGGAGCGCGGCCTCGACTGGCTCGACGCGCACCCCGAGGTGCTCGAGGACCTGGTCTCGGAGCGCCACGCGCTCGTCTGGCGCAAGGTCGGGCGCCGCGAGCCCGCGAAGGCCATGCGCAAGATCGCCGCCGCCACCACAGCCTTCGCCCCGCGGCTGCGGCTGCCCGGCCTCGCGCGGCTGATGCCGCCGTCGGTCGTGGACCACGAGTGCCGGCCCTACGAGCTGGGCTGGCTCGTCTACGCCTGGCGCACTCCCGACCCCGCCACCCCGAGCCCGGAGCAGAGATGACCACGCCGGAGACCTCCGTCCGCACGCCCGTCGAGCACGACAACCCCCTCGACAAGGCCCTCGACAGCTCCTTCGACCGGGCGCCCGCCGGGCCCCGCCGCCTGCTGTTCGGCCTGCGGCTCGACGGCCTGACCCTCGCCGAGGTGGCGCAGCGCTGCGGCGACGCGATGCGCGAGCGCGAGCGGCTGCTGATCGGTGTGGTCAACGCCGCGAAGGTCGTGAACCTGCGGCGCGACCCGCTGCTGCGCGAGTCGCTGCTCGAGGCGGACGTGCTGCTGGCCGACGGCCAGTCGGTGGTGTGGGCGAGCCGGCTGTTGCGCCGCGGGCTGCCCGAGCGCGTCGCCGGCATCGACCTGTTCGAGCAGCTGCTCGCCCTGGGCGACCGCGAGGGCCGGGGCGTGTACCTGCTCGGCGCCCGGTCCGAGGTGCTGCGCGAGCTCGTGACCCGCATCGAGGCCCGGTTCCCCGGGCTGCGCGTGGTGGGCAGCCGGGACGGCTACTTCTCGGCCGCCGAGTCCGGGGCCGTCGCCGCGGAGATCGCCGCGAGCGGCGCCGACATGCTCTTCCTGGGCATGACCTCCCCGCACAAAGAGGTCTTCCTGGCCACGCACGGCCCGAGCCTCGGGGTCTCGGTGCTGCACGGCGTCGGCGGGTCCTTCGACGTGCTCGCCGGGCGCACCCGCCGGGCGCCCCGCGCCTGGCAGCGGCTCGGCCTGGAGTGGGCGTACCGCCTGGTCCAGGAGCCGCGCCGGCTGTGGAAGCGGTACCTGGTCACCAACACGAGGTTCGTGGCGCTCGTCGCGCGCGAGCTC
Organism: Cellulomonas cellasea; assembly: GCF_030372105.1. Lineage (GTDB taxonomy): Bacteria > Actinomycetota > Actinomycetes > Actinomycetales > Cellulomonadaceae > Cellulomonas_A > Cellulomonas_A cellasea_A. The sequence goes on from NZ_JAUDBQ010000001.1 coordinate 87,799, forward strand.
GTCCGGCCGTCGGCGCCACTGCGCCACACGGCTCCCGCACTCGAACGCAGGGGGAACGATGTCCACGGATGAGCAGTTCAGCGGCCGGGTGGCCGTGATCGGGCTGGGCTACATCGGCTTGCCCACAGCCGTCGCGCTCGCGACCCGCGGGCTCGACGTGGTGGGCGTGGACGTCAACGAGGACACGGTCAAGGCCGTGGCGCACGGCCAGGTCCCGTTCGTCGAGCCCGACCTGGCTGTCGCGGTGAGCGGCGCGGTGGGCATCGGGCGGCTCACGGCCACCACCGAAACCCCCGTCGCTGACGCGTTCATCATCGCGGTGCCGACCCCGTTCCTCCCCGACCGCACCGCCGACCTGTCCTACGTGCGGGCCGCCGTCGAGCAGATCGCACCCCGGCTGCGCGGCGGGGAGCTCGTGGTGCTGGAGTCCACCTCCCCGCCCGGCACCACCGAGCTGGTCAGCCGGTGGCTCGCGGAGCTGCGCCCCGACCTGCGGCTGCCGCATGAGGGCGAGGGCGTGCCCGACGTGCACGTGGCGCACTGCCCGGAGCGGGTGCTGCCCGGCCGGATCATGATCGAGATGATCACCAACGACCGGGTGGTCGGCGGCATCACCCCGCGCTGCGCGGCCCGCGCCGAGTCGCTCTACCGGGTCTTCGCGCAGGGCGCGATCCTGCGGACGGACGCGGCGAGCGCCGAGATGGCCAAGCTCGTGGAGAACGCGTACCGCGACGTGAACATCGCCTTCGCCAACGAGCTGTCCCTGGTGAGCGAGCACCTGCGCCTGGACGTGTGGGAGGTCATCCGGCTGGCCAACCACCACCCGCGGGTGAACATCCTGTCCCCCGGGCCCGGCGTGGGCGGGCACTGCATCGCCGTGGACCCGTGGTTCATCGTGGGCGCCGCCCCGCACCTGACCCCCCTGATCCGCGCCGCCCGGGAGGTCAACGACGGCAAGCCGCAGCATGTGGCGGCCCAGGTGGTCGCGAAGACCGCCCGGTTCCGCGACCCGACGGTGGTGTGCCTGGGCCTGGCCTTCAAGGCCAATGTCGACGACCTGCGCGAGAGCCCGGCGGTGGACGTCGTCGCGGCCATCGCGGACGCCCTGCCCGATCTGGACCTGCGGGTCGTGGAGCCGTACGCCGAGACGCTGCCGCGCGAGCTCGCCCACCGCGAGCGCGTGCGCCTGCAATCCGCCGGCGAGGCGATCGACGACGCCGACATCGTGGTGCTGCTCGTCGACCACGACCAGTTCCGCTCGATGAGCCGATCGCGGCTCGAGGGCAAGGTCGTCTACGACACGCGCGGCGTCTGGCGCTGACCGGGCGGGCGGCCCACCGGCCGCCCGCCCGCTCGCCAACCCGCCCGCCTGCCCGCTCAGGCGAGCTCGGCCGCCAGGTCGCGCGCCGGGGCCGGCGTGAAGTCCGTGGGGCGCGGCCCGAGGCCGAACAGGTGCTCGATGGCGCCGACCACCCGGCGCGCGGCCTGGCCGTCGCCGTAGGGGTTCACGGCATGCGCCATCTGCGCGTGCGCGTCCGGGTCGACGAGCAGCCGGGTGACCTCCTCGACCACGACGTCCTCGTCGGTGCCGACCAGCCGGACCGTCCCGGCGAGCACCGCCTCCGGCCGCTCGGTGGTCTCGCGCAGCACCAGCACCGGCTTGCCGAGACTGGGCGCCTCCTCCTGCACGCCCCCCGAGTCCGTGACGACGAGCGTCGAGGCCGCCATCAGCCGCGCCATGTCCGAGTAGCCCAGGGGCTCGGTGACGAGCACGTTCGCCAGGCCCCGCACCGGCGGCAGCAGCACCTCGCGCACCGCCGGGTTGAGGTGCGCGGGCAGCACGTACAGCACGTCGGGAAAGGCCCTGGCCAGACGCGCGAGCGCCCGCCCGGTGCGCGCCATCGGCTCGCCCCACGACTCCCGCCGGTGGCTGGTGACGAGCACGACGCGCTCGGCGCCCTCGACGCGGCGCAGCGCCGGGTCCTGCAACGGGAGGTCCCGGGAGACCACGTCCAGCAGCGCGTCGATCACGGTGTTCCCGGTGACGACCACCTCGGCGGGGTCGATGCCCTCCGCGAGCAGGTTCTCCCGCGAGGTGGGCGTCGGGGCCAGGTGCAGCGTGGTCAGCGCGGACGTCAGGCGCCGGTTGAGCTCCTCGGGGAACGGGTCGTAGCGCGCCCCGGTGCGCAGCCCGGCCTCGACGTGGGCGACGGGCGCCTGCGCGTAGGAGGCGGCGAGGGCGGCCGCGAAACTCGTGGTCGTGTCCCCTTGCACCACCACGAGGTCGGGCTGCTCGGCGTCCAGCACCCGCACGAGCCCCTGCAGCGATCGGGTGGTGACGCCGGTGAGGTCCTGCCGCTCGCGCAGGATGTCCAGGTCATGGGCCGGGGTGATGCCGAACAGGCTGTTGACCTGGTCGAGCATCGCCCGGTGCTGCCCGGTCACGACCACCACGGGCCGCAGCCCCGCGGAGGCCGCCAGCCCCGCGACGACCGGCGCCAGCTTGATGGCCTCGGGGCGTGTGCCGTAGACGACGAGGACGGTGCGCATCAGGAGGCCTCCATCAGGTCGGCGCGGGGCCGGGCGCCGAGGCGCTTGTCGGCGGTGAGGACTGCGGCGAGGGTGAGCAGGAGCCCCAGGGCCAGCGCGACGGCGGTGGCCCGGGTGGACCGGGCGCCGATGTGGTGGACCACCGGGACGCGCGGCGCCTGGTCGATGACGATCCGGCTGGCAGGCTCGACGCCCGCCTCGTCCTGGAGCTCGGCCAGGGCCTGCTCGATCCGCTCCAGCAGGGCGGTGGCCCGCTGCTGGACCTCCGCGGCGGTGGGCCCGACGACCTGCACGTCGAGCACCGGCCGCTCGAAGTTCTCGGCCCATTGGCCGCCGGAGTTCGGCAGCCGCACGGCCTGCCCCTCGCGGACGCCCAGCCCCACCAGGCTCGTGCCGGACGACGCGAGCTGGGTGACGTCCGCGCCGTCGTCGACCCGGTGCGAGACGATCCCGGCCGTGGCGATGATGCTCTGCGAGGTGACCTCGAGGGTGTTCGGGTAGCGGGCGCTCGCGGGCGCGAGGAAGACCACGTCCACCTGCGTCCAGTACGACCCCGGCGCCCGGCCCACCGCCGCGCAGGCCAGTGCGGTGGCGAGCAGCCCGACCACCACCACCCACCAGCGCCGGCGCGCGGCCAGCAGCACCCCCATGACAGTCATGGCACCCCCTAGGCCTGCCATCCTGCCAGGCATATGGGGACATAATGGGCCGTAAGGGTCACGTTTGTGGGTGAAGAGTGCGAGTGCGGCGCCCATGGCACGTATGCGGCTTTTGCCCGATCTATGCTGCGAAGGCCGCGCTGGGCGACGACCCTCAGGAACGGGTGGACGATGAACCTCAAGGAGCTCGGCGGCGCGCTCACGCGCCGCTGGTACCTCACCCTCGCCGGGGCGGTCCTGGCCGCTGCCCTGTGCGTGCTGGCCTACGTGCTGGTGCCCCCGACGTACGAGTCCGGGGGCGACGTCGTGCTCCTGCCGCCGCAGACCACCGTCGGCGAGGGCGGCAACCCCTACCTCTTCCTCGGCGACCTCGACCAGGCGGTGGACATCCTCACGCGCTCGCTGATGTCGGGCGAGACCGTCGCCGACGTCGAGGACGAGGTGCCGGGCGCCGAGTTCGAGGTGCTCCCCGACTGGACCACGAGCGGCCCGATCCTGGTCATCACCGGCCGGGCGAGCACCGCGAGCGGCGCCGAGGCCGCGCGCGACGCCGTCCTAGACCGGCTGCCCGCCACGCTGCTCGCCTTGCAGGACACGCTGCAGGTCCCCGCCGACGCCCAGATCGAGTCGATGGTGCTCACCCAGGACCTCGAGCCCGAGGCGGTGGCCACTGCGCGGATGCGCGCCGTCACGGCCGCCGGCGCCCTGGGGCTCGTGGGCGCGGCGCTCGCCATCGGCCTGCTCGACGCCCTCCTGGCCCGCGATCGCCGCGCGGCCCGGCCCCGTGCGGCGGCGGCGGCCAAGGAAGCAGAGCCCATGCCCGACGACGCCCAGACAGCCCTCCGCCCTGCCGCCAGCCGCACCGCAGCCACCCGCGCCGTCGCCGCCCGCACGGCGGTGAGCAGCCCCCCGCGCGCCTTGCCGCGCGCCTCCCCGGCGATCCACCGACGGGGCCTGCCGCGCACGCCCCTCGCGCCGTCGACGCTGGGCGATGGCGTCGGGCTGCTCAGCGCCTACGTGCTGCTCCTCATCGCGATCCCCTCGCGCCTGGTGCTGGCCCCGCTGGGCGGCGCGGGAACCCCGTCGCTGCTGCTCGGCTGCGGCTGCGCGTTGTGGTGGGTGTGGCACCGGTTGAACCGCTCCGAGCCCGAGCCGGCGCCGCCCGCGCCGGTGCGCCGCACCGTGCTGCTGTTCGGCGCCGCGGTGCTGGCCAGCTACGTCAACGCGATGGCCCGCCCGATCGTCTCCGAGGAGGTCGGCACCGCCGACCTGGGCCTCGTGGCGCTGCTGGGCTGGACGGGTGTGGCGCTCCTCGCGCATGACGGGATCGCGAACCGCGACCGGCTCACGACGCTGCTCTCCCGGCTCGCGGTGGCGGGTGGCGCGCTGGCCCTGGTCGGGATCCTGCAGTTCGCGACCAAGGAGTCGTGGGTGGATCGGATCGACATCCCCGGCCTGACAGCCAACGCCACGCTCGCCAACGTGTACGACAGGGACGGCTTCGCGCGCCCGGCCGGCACGGCCATCCATCCCATCGAGTTCGGCGTGGCCGTGACGATGCTGCTGCCGTTCGCGCTGCACCGCGCCTTCCACTCGACCAGCCTCGGGGCCCTGCGACGCTGGTGGCCGCTGCTCGCGCTGGCGCTGGCCATCCCGCTGTCGATCTCCCGGTCGGCGCTGATCGGGGCGGTCACGGTCCTCGCGGTGATGATCCCGGCGTGGCCGCCCGTGCGGCGGCGCCTCGCCCTGCTGTTCGTCGCGGCGATCAGCGCCGTGGTGTTCATCGGCATCCCGGGCATGGTCGGGACGCTGACCGGCATGTTCACCGGCATCGGGGCCGACAGCAGCGCCCGGTCCCGCACCGACGGCTACTCGGTGGCGCTCGAGTTCGTGGCGCGCGGTCCCGTGTTCGGGCGGGGATTCTCGACGTTCCTGCCGTCGTACCGGATCCTCGACAACCAGTACCTGCTGCTGCTGATCGAGATCGGCGTCGTGGGGCTGGCCGCGATGCTCGCGATGCTCGGCGCGGCGTGGACCGCGGCCCGCCGGGCCCGCCGGGCGTCCACGATCGAGGCCGACCGCCATCTGGCCCAGGCCGTGGCCGCGTCGGTGGCCGCGGGCGCCGTGAGCCTCGCCCTGTTCGACGCGTTCTCGTTCCCGATGGTGGCGGGCCTGCTGTTCCTCGCGGTGGGCATCGCGGGAGCGGTGGGGCGCATCGCCTGGACCGAGGGGGTCGCCACCCGGCAGGCCCGGTGCTAGCGTCCCAGCGGTCAGGCGCCGGAAATGCCCGGTGCGCCGGAAGACCACCCGACCGATGATCGGGGAGCTCTCACCCATGACGCCGACCTCCGCCCACCGCGCGCCTCGCGCAGCCCATCGCGGCCCGCGCCGTTCCGGGCTCCGCCGCGCCCGGCAGTCCGCCCAGGGCGCCGCGCTCGCGCTCGCGCTGCTCGTCACGGTGATGGGCGCCGAGCCCGGCGCGAGCGCGCACCCCGGCGCCCACGGCCCGCACAGCCCGCCCGGCGCCGTCGCCGCATCCGACGAGGAGCGCGCCGATGCGGCGCCCGGCCGCACCCCCTGGGAACAGCACACCCCCACCCCCTCCCTCGTCCCCGCGGACGCCACCGGGGAGGCGGGGCCCACCGCGACTCCCGACGGGGTGCTGAGTGCCGACCCTGCCAGCACGTCCGTGCCGGGGGACGCTGCCCCCGAGGGCGGGGCCGTCGCGGGCTCGACAGCGGCTGGCGCCCCGCAGGCGGGCGGCGCCGCGCGGCAGGCCAACGGCTGCGCCGCCCAGCCGAGCGCCTGCGGATACCCGGACGCCAGCACCACGGGGGTGCCCGCCGGGACGGTGCTGCGCGCGGTGCCCCAGGAGCTCACCTCCGGGCCGGGCTGGCACTACGACGAGCGCGGCTGGATCGTGGTCGACGGCGACGGCGCGGTGCTCGAGGGGATCACCACGACCGCCACCGTCGAGGTCACCGGGCGGGGCGCCGTGGTGCGCGCCTCGCAGATCGTCGTCGCCGGCGAGGCGAACGGGGTCGCGCTGCGCCACGCGCAGGACGTCACCATCGAGGACTGCGAGATCTCCGGGCCGACGGGCAGCGGGCCGCAACGCCTACTGGTGGGCATCAAGGACGTCTACGGCGACGCCACGGGCGCCGTGATCCGGCGCAACGACATCTGGCACACGTCGACGGGCGTGCAGATCGACTCCGGGCTCATCGAGGGCAACTACATCCACGACCTGGGGCTCGCGAGCGGCGACCACCTCAACGGCACCACCAGCGGCGGCGGGACCGCGCAGCTGACCATCCGCGGCAACACGATCCTCAACCCGCATCCCCAGACGGACGCGGTGAGCCTGTTCCAGGACTTCGGGCCGCAGGCGAACCGGCTCATCGAGGGCAACCTGCTGGCCGGGGGCGGGTACACGCTCTACGCGGGCGCGAACAGCGGGAAGGAGTCGACGGCCACGAACATCAGCGTGATCGGCAACCGCTTCGCGCGCTCGTACTACGCGCAGGCCGGCTCCTACGGCCCCGTCACCGCGTACACCTCGGGTGGCGGCAACAAGTGGAGCGGGAACGTGTGGGACGACGACGGGTCGACGATCCCGACGCCACACGGCTGAGCGGGCGCTGCTCGCGGGAGCCCCGGGCGTCAGCGCGGCACGAGCGCCGGGGGGCAGCCGAGCTCGGCGGGCCTGCGGCCGGGGCGCAGCAGCGCGGCCAGCGACGCGCGCGACTCCTGGTGCCCGCGGGCGAGCCAGCTCAGCTCGCTGGCCACGACGAGGGCGTAGTAGACGGCGCTGGCGGGCCGGCGGTGGCGGCGCGCGTACAGGCGCACCCGGTTGACGATCTGCATGGCGTGGGTGCGCGGCGTGCGCCCCGACCCGCCACCGGCGTGCATCACCTCGGCATGCGGCGTGTAGACGGTGCGCCAGCCCGCGTCGGCGGCCCGCAGGCACAGGTCCGTCTCCTCGGAGTAGAGGAAGAACGACTCGTCCCAGCCGCCCAGCGCGTCGTGGCAGGTGCGATCGACGAGCAGGACCGCGCCGAGGGCCCAGTCCACCGGGTGCTCGACGACATAGGCGCGCGGGTCGGTGATGTGCTCGCTGACGGCCGCCCACCCGGTGAAGCCCAGCCCCGTGGCGCGGCCGAGCGTCGGCGCCCGGCGCAGCGACCAGGCCAGCCGCCCCTGCTCGTCCACGACGCGCGGGGCGACGATCCCGGCGCCGGTGCGCTTCAGGGCCTCGACCATCAGCTCCACCGCATGGGGCGCCAGGCGCGCGTCGGGGTTGAGCACGAGGACCAGCCCGGCGCCCGGCACGGCGTCCGCGCCGGCGTTGATGCCCGCCGCGTAGCCCCGGTTCGCCTGCGACACCACGAGGCAGTCGGCCCGGGCCCGGGCGAGATCTGCGGTGCCGTCGGTGGAGCCGTTGTCCACGACGACGACCTCGGCCACGACGGAGCCGAGGGCGGCGGGCAGGCTGTCCAGCAGCGGATCGAGGTCGAGCGCGCTGTTGTGCGTCACGACGACCACGACGACCTCGGGGGTGCTGATCACGCGCGCCATCCTAGGGGTGAAGATCGGTCCTTTTCGTCTCAAAGCAGACATTCGACGCTATCGTCGACGTGTGACCCGCATCCTCCTCGTGGCTCCGACCTGCGACGGCACCGACGTGGGCGAGGCATGGGTCGCCCACCAGTGGGCCTCGCGGCTCGGACGACGCCATGACGTCACGCTGCTCACGTCCCATAAGCGCGACCGGCCCCCGGCGGCGCCCCAGCTCCCCGGCGTCCGCGTCATCGAATGGCCCGATCCGCCCGGGCTCGGCCGCGCCGAGCGGCTCAACAGCCTGCTGAAGCCCGGCTACGCGGCGTTCCACGTGCGCGCCCGCCGCTGGGCGCGCGCCGCCCTGGCCCGCGGGGAGCGCTTCGACGTGGCCCACCAGCCGGCGCCCGTGGCCACGCGGTACCCGTCCCCGCTGGCCGGCCTCGGCATCCCCTGGCTGCTGGGCCCCGTGGGCGGCGGCCTCACCGACCCGCCGGGCTTCCCCGCCGACGACACCGCCCCCTGGTACGTGGGCCTGCGAGCCGTCGACGGGTGGCGGCTCGCCCACGACCCGTGGCTGCGCCGCACCTACCGCGACGCCTCGATCGTGCTCGGCATCGCCCCCTACGTCGCCGAGCACCTGGCCGACGCGCCCGTGCGCGAGCTCGTGACGCTCAGCGAGACGGCGCTGCCCGAGCTCCCGGACCTCGAGCCGCGCATCCCGCATGACGGACCGCTGCGGCTGCTGCATGTCGGCAGGCTGGTGCGCACCAAGGGCGCCCGGGACGTGGTGCGGGCCCTCAGCCTGCTCCCCCGGGGCCGCGCACGGCTCGACGTGGTGGGCGACGGCCCGGACCGCGAGGCCTGCGAGGCGTTGGCCCGCGAGCTCGGCGTCGCGCCGCACGTCACCTTCCACGGCCGCCAGGACCGCGCCGCCGTCGAGGCCCACTACCGGGCCGCTGACGTGTTCGTCTTCCCCAGCTACCGCGAGCCCGGCGGCAACGTGGTGCTCGAGGCGATGGGCCACGGGCTGCCAGTGGTCGTGGCCGACAGGGGCGGGCCCGCGAGCGCCGTCGACGACGCGTGCGCGATCCGGCTGCCCGTCACGACGCCCGACGCGCTCGCCGCCGGCCTCGCCGCCGCGATCGAGCGCCTCGCCGCCGACCCGGCCCTGCGCGCCGAGATGGGCCAGGCGGCCCGCGGGCGGATGGAGCGGGTGGGGTTGTGGGAGGCCAAGATCGACGAGGCCGAGCGGCTGTACGCGCGGGTCATCCGCGACGCCGCGGTGGGCGGGGGCGCTGGCACTGGCGCTGGCACTGGCGCTGATCGGCGTGCCGTCGTCCGGCGACGGTCGGGCTCATGACGACGCGTTCGGCGGACGGCCCTGGGCCGATGGCCGGCGTGGTGGTGCCGGCCCACAACGAGGAGCGCACGATCACGCGGTTGCTCACCGCGCTGACCGCCGACCCCGGCATCCCGCTCGAGGTCGTGGTGGTGTGCAACGGCTGCTCCGACCGCACCGCCGACGTCGCACGCCGCATGGCCCTGCCGGCCGGCGCGCGCTCGACGGTCACGGTGGTGGAGCTGGCCGAGGCGGGCAAGGCGGGCGCGCTGCTCCGGGGCGACGAGGCCACCGCCGCCTACCCCCGCGTGTACGTGGACGCCGACGTGGAGATCACCGCCGCCTCGGTCGCCGCCCTCGCCGCAGCCCTCGACGGAGGCCCCGACGGCGCGTCGGCGGCGGCGCCCTCCGGCGGCCGCCTGGCCGGCGGCCACCTGGCCGCCGGGCCTGAGCGCCAGGTGCCGCGGGACGGCGTGGGCTGGCCGGTGCGGTGGTATTACGACGTGTGGGAGCGGCTGCCGCAGGTCCGCGACGGGCTGTTCGGACGCGGGGTCGTGGCCGTGTCGGCCGAGGGCCATGCCCGGCTGCGCGGGCTGCCGTCGATGCTGTCCGACGACCTGGTGATGTCGGAGGCGTTCACCCCCGCCGAGCGCGTCGTCGCCCCCGGCGCCGTCGTCGTGGTGCGGCCCCCGCGCACGCTGCGTGACCTGCTGCGTCGCCGGGTGCGGGTGGCGACGGGCAACGCGCAGGCGGACGGCGCCGGGCTGCGGGGCTCGTCGGCCGCCACCTCCCCGGGCACGCTGGCCCGCCTGGTGCGGGAGCGCCCGTCGTCGGCGCCCCAGGTCGGGCTCTTCGTGGCGGTGGCGCTCGTCGCCCGCACCCGTGCGCGGCGCGCGGTGCGGCGCGGCGACTTCAGGACGTGGCTGCGGGACGAGAGCTCGCGGGTCCCGGCCCCGCTGCCTCCGGGGTGAGGCTCGCTCGGGCGGCCGGGGCGGCGCCCCCACGCTCCTCAGCGGCGTCGCGGGCGGCGCGCGGCGCGCTCTCGACTGCGGTCCCGTAGACGGCGTCCTCGATGATCCGCACCACCCCCCGCTGCGCGGGCCCCCAGCCCTGCCGTGCGCTGGCGGCCAGCACCGAGCGCGGCTCGGGGAAGGCGATGGCACGCTCCAGGCCGGCGGCCAGGCCGCCCGGGGTCGGCGGCGCCCACACCACATGCGGGTTCACCAGGTCGGCGCGCGCGTCCGGGTGGTCGTTGACCACGGGGACCAGCCCGGCGGCCAGCATCTCCTCCGCGACGAGGGAGATGTTCGTGAAGGACAGCGCGAAGCCCGCAGAGCAGCGCCGGTACAGCGCGGCCAGCTCGGTGGGGGTGAGCCGCCCGTGCCACGTCACGGGGAAGGTGACGTCGGTGAACCGCTCGCCGTAGGCGTGGATCTCCTGCTCGGGGTGGCGGGCGTGGAACTGCTCGAGGGCGAGCCGGGCGAGCAGGTAGCCGCGGCGGCCGACGCCCGGCTTGGCGTAGAGCACGACGCCGGTTCGGGCGTCGTCCGCTGCCGCCCCGGCTGCCGGTGACGCGGGATCCAGCGCGTAGGTGTCGGTGTCGCAGCCGAACGGGACCACGTCCACGTCCACCCCCACCTCGCGGGCGAGCGTGCTGGCGACCATCTCCCCCAGCGCGATCATCCGCAGGCCGAGCCGGTAGCTGTCCTCGGCGAGCGCGTACCGCGACCCGCGCGGGAAGAAGTACGGCTCGAAGTCCTGCACGAAGTACAGCCGGCGCATCGGCATCGTGCCCCGCGACGCCAGCACATGCGCCGTGGGCCAGGACGTGGCCACACACGCGTCGACGCCGACGATGCCGCCGTCCGCGCTGAGGACTTGCGCCTGCACCCCCGGCCAGCCCGCGCGCACGACAGCCGCCTGCTCGCGCACGTCGCCGCCGTGCCGGTCATAGAGGAACACCGTGCAGGTGTGCCCCGCGGCCTCGAGCCCCTCGATCATCCGGAACATCGTGGTGTGGCCGCCGGAGCCCAGCGACGGCGGCGTGCACAGCCACCCGATGTGCAGCGAGCGCGCGCGGCGCGGGCGCACCGGCGGCGACGCCAGCCGCACCCGGGTGGAGTCCGCGACGTCGCCGGCCAGCAGCGGGAGTTCCGGCGCCTGCGCGTCCAAGCGCGCGGCGAGCCGCCGGACCCCGCGCCGGAACAGCTCGCGGACCCCGTGCCGTCGGGCGAACCGGATCACGCCTCGTGCCGAGATGCTCATCTCGTCCTCCTGCCTGCGTGCGGATGGCACGCCGTCGCGGCGCTCACAGGTCGCGCAGCGCCTTGTCGAGCACCTCGACGACGCGGTCCTGCTGGGCCGGCTCCAGGTGCGGGTGCAGCGGCAGCGAGAGGATCTCCCCCGCCGCCGCCTCGGCCACCGGGAAGTCCCCGCGTCCGTGGCCTAGCGGCGCCAGCGCGCCTGTGAGGTGCAGCGGCACGGGGTAGTGCACCCCGGCGCCGATGCCCGCCGCGTGCAGCGCCGCGAGCACGCGGTCGCGCTCCGGCACGCGCACCACGTACAGGTGCCACACGTCGAGGTTCCCCGGGGCCGACGTGGGGGCCGCCACGTGGTCGACGTCCGCCAGCAGCTCGCCGTACCGCTGCGCGGCTGCCCGGCGCTTCTCGTTCCACAGCTCCAGGCGCCGCAGCTTCGCGGAGAGCACCACGGCTTGGATCGTGTCGAGCCGCGAGTTGAAGCCGACGGCGTCATGCCGGTACTTCACGGCGCTGCCGTGCGCTCCGAGCAGGCGGACACGCTGCGCGATGTCGGGGTCGTTCGTGGTGACCGCCCCCGCGTCGCCCGCGGCGCCCAGGTTCTTGCCCGGGTAGAAGCTGGTGGCGGCCACCGCCCCGAGCGCCCCGGCGGACGCCCCGTGTCGCCTGGCCCCCTGCGCCTGGGCCGCGTCCTCGACGATGACGGCGCCGACGGCGGCGGCCAACGGGGCGAGCAACTCGACGGGAGCCGTCTGGCCGAACAGGTGCACGGGCACGATCGCCGCGGTGCGGTCGGTCACGGCGGCGGCGGCCCGCGCCGGGTCGAGCAGCAGGTGCACGGGGTCGACATCAGCGAGCACCGGTGTCGCGCCAGCGCGCAGCACGGCCTCCGCGGTGGCGATGAACGTGTTGGCGGGCAGCACCACCTCGTCCCGGGGCCCGACGCCGACGGCGCGCAGCGCGAGCTCGAGCGCGTCGGTGCCGTTCGCGACGCCCACGCAGCCCGACACCCCGAGGTACCGCGCGTACTCGGCCTCGAAGGCGGCCACCTGCGGCCCGCCCACGAAGGCGGTGGACTCGAAGACGGCGCGCAGCGCGGGGGCCACCTCCGCGTCGATCTCGCGTTGCTGGGCCCCGAGGTCCACCAGGGGGATGCTCATGCCACGACCTCCTCGACGTTGCTGCCCGGGGACGCGTCTGGCCCTCGGGTCGTGCGGGCCTGCGCGTCGCGCCGACCGGGATCGGCGCCGGGTTGCGGTGGCTCGTCGGCGCGACCGGCAGCCCGGGCGCGGCGCGGCAGTGTCGTCCACCACGGCGCCGTGAGGCCCACGTGGACGGCCAGCCCTGCCAGGCCGCCGAGCACAGCGGCCAGCAGCGGCGACTCGACCAGGCCGGCAGTCCAGGCCGCGGCGAGGCCGCAGGCGACGCTGCCTGCGAGCGCGGGAGCCACGGCCCGGACGAGTGGGGACACCGGCGTCGCCACCGCACGGCGCAGCACCAGCACATACAGCGGCACGACGACCGCCACCGCGACCACGGCGTGCGCGAGCCCGGCGCCCGCCAGGCCCCACCGCGCCACACCGAGCGCCATCGCGGGCGCCAGGGCGGCGCACCAGGCGACCTGCACCCAGAACAGCCCGACCGTCCGGCCCGCCCCCACGCTCAGATCCGCGAACACCTCGGCCAGCACGCGCGCCGCGGCGAACACCGCCAGCCCGAGCATCGCCGCGGCAGCCCCCGACCACGGGCCGCCGTACACCCCGGTGACCAGCGGCTGCGCGAGGGCGGCCAGCAGCGCGCACACCGGGAACGACACGAGCGCGATGCCCTCGACCACGAGCGGGATCGCCGGCGCCAGGCGGCCCGCCGTGAACAGCCGCCCGAACGTCGGCACGGCCACGGTGCGGATGATCGCGGTGAACACGCTGCTGGGCAGGCTCGCCAGGTTGAACGCCAACAAGTACAGCCCCAGCTCGACGGCGCCGAGGGTGCGGCCGATCACGACGTAGTCGATGTTCAGCGTCGCGAAGACGACGAGGTTCGCGGCGGCGAGCGGCAGGCCCATCCGCAGCACGTCCCGCGCCACCCGGCGGTCGAAGCCCGGCCGGTGGCGCGTCGGGCTGACGATCAGGTACCCGGCCGTCGCCACGAGCTGCCCGCCGACGCGCGACCACGCGAGCGCGTACGCGCCCCAGCCGGCCTGGGCCATCGGGATCACCAACGCCAGGCTCACGATGATGTTCGCGAGGTCCACGAGGATGCGCCGGCGCTGATGGAAGTCCCGCCAGATCAGCGCCGTGGACACCGACGAGACGCCGGTGAGCAGCACCGTGAGGGCGAGCACCTGGATCACGGGCGCTGCCGCGGGGTCGCCCAGCACGCCGGCCAACCACGGTGCGCCCAGCACCATCGCGGCGGTGAGCCCCGCGCTGTTCGCCAGGGAGATCGTCCAGACGGTGGGCGCGAGCTCGGCGGGGTCGCGGTCGCCGCGGGCCAGCGAGGCGGTGACGCCCAGCTCGGCGGCGTTCAGCGCGATGGTCTGCACGACGATCGCGATGGCCAGCACCCCGAAGTGCTCCGGGGCGACAAGCCGCGCGACGATGATCGTCGAGACGAAGGTCAGCACCCGCGACGCGGCCACGTTGGCCGCGCCCCACAGCGCGCCGCTGCGCACCCGGGGGGCGAGCCCGGCATCGGCGGCAGGGGGTGCTGTCACGAGATGCCCACGATCCGCCAGACCTTCCAGCGGATGCGGTCGGCGGCGTCGCGGGCCAGGCGCATGAGCCCTTGCGCGCGGGTGGGCCCGCGGCCGGCGACGGCGTGCGCGAGCGTGCGCCGCACCGCGCGGGAGCGACGCCATCCCGCGCTGGCGGGCCACGCCTCCTCGGCGAAGTCCGCGAGCTGGGCGGCCGTGGCGGGATCTGCGCCGGCGTCGAGGTCGCGGGCCGCGAGCACCAGGGCCTCGCGCGCGAGGGCGCGCCGGGCCCGCCGCCACCGCACGGGCGCGCTGGGCAACAGGGCGCGAGTCTGCGGCTGGTCGAGGACGGCGAACGCCGCGAGCCGGTGCCGCAGGTCGACGAGCATGGTGGCGAAGACCGTGAGGTGCATGTTGGCCTCGTGCACCCGGTAGTGGGCGTGGACGGGCCCGTTGACGCGCCCGACGTCCCAGCGCGCCGCGGTGCGCAGCCAGTACTCGAGGTCCGCCGAGTGCGGCAGCGCCGGGTTGTAATCGCCGACCTCGCGCAATGCCGCCGTCCGCATCACCACCTCGGGCGAGAGGATGAAGCAGCGGCCACGGCGGCTCGCCCACGCGATCCAGTCGGCGCCGGCCCACAGCGTCCACGAGATCGGGCGCCACCCGGGACGCGGCGGAGTCGGCGCCGAGAAGGACTCCGGCAGGCCGTACACGAGCCCCACCGACGGTTCCGCCTCCATCAGGTCGGTGGCCCGCGCGAGCGCGCCTGGCGCCAGCAGGTCGTCGGCGGAGAGCAGCACCACGTATGTCCCCCGCGCGAGGGCGAAGCCGTCGTTGTACGTCGCGATGTGCCCGCGGTTGGCCTCGTGGGCCAGCACTGTGACGCGCTTGTCCGCCTCCGCGAGCGCGCGTGCCACCTGCAGCGAGTCGTCGGTGGACGCGTCGTCGACGATCACGACATCGGCGCGCACCCGCTCCTGGGTCAGCACGCTCGCCACGACCTGCGGCAGGTAGCGGCCGTAGTTGTAGCAGGGCACCACCACGGTGACGGTGGGCTCGGCTGTCGCGCGGCGGGGTCGGAGCGGCCTCATGCCCCGCCTCCACGGCCGTCCGACGCCGCCACGCCGGCCGGCTCAGTCGGCGCGTCCAGGCCGCCCGACTCGTCGGGCAGGGCCAGGTTGGTCGGCGCGGCCAGGTCCACGAGCAGTGCCGCCTGCGCGAGACCGGCGTCCGCGAGCCCGGCGTCCTCAAGCTCCGGGATGGTGACACTGGCGGCGCGGTGCCGCCCCGCGGACGCCGCGCCCAACGGCCGGGCCGGGACACCGACCCAGGTCTCGCCGTCCGGCAGGTCCCGCAGCAGCGCCCCGCCCATCCCGAGGACCGCGCCCACGCCCACGCGCACCCCCTGCCGCACCGACGCGTTCATCCCGACGTAGGCGGCGCGCCCCACCACGACCCCGCCGCCGAGGGTGGCCCCCGCGCACAGCGTCGCGAAGTCCTCGACCACCACGTCGTGGGTGAGGGTGGCCTGCGGCATGGCCACGACGTGCGCGCCCACGGTGACCGAGGCGGTCAGCACGACCCCCGCGAGCATGATCGCGCCGGGCCCGACCACGCAGCCCGCCGGCACCTCGACGCCGGGATGGATCGCCCGGGCCCAGCGCGCCTCCCCGACACCGGCCTCGGCGAGCCGCGCCACGAGCGCCGCGCGCGCGGAGCCCTGCCCCGCGCAGACCAGGACGCGCACGTCGGGCAGCGTCGCGATGTGCGCGACGCCGCCGAGCACGGGCGCCCCGTCCACCGAGGCGCCGCGCAACGCGGGCGAGTCGTCGAGGAAGCCGGCCACGTCCTCGCCAGCCGCGCGCAGCAGCGCCAGGACCTCGCGGCCCAGCCCGCCGGCCGCGACGAGGACGATCGGCGACGCCGCGGCGCCCGCGCCCGACGCCACCTGCCGCGGAGCCTCCTCACGCGGTCTCTCCTCACGCGGAGCCTCCCCACGCGGAGCAGACGCGCGCGGAGCGGACCCGCGTGGAGCCCCAGCCGATCCGCCACGCCTCGGGGCCGCGGCGCGGGGCGCCCGCGCCGCCCCGTCAGTGCTGCGCGCCATACGCCCCACCTCCCTCGAGCCGCCCGGCGCCGACCGGCTCGCCCCGTCCCCGCCCCGGGTCGTCGGGATCTGAGCCGCCCGCAAGGCCTGCGGCCGAGCGGAGGGCGTTGACGACCCGCGCCTGCTCGGCGCCGGTGAGCTCGTGGTGCAGCGGCAGGATCAGCGTGGTGTCGGTGAGGTGCTCGGTGGCCGGCAACGGCTGGCCGCCGTGGTCGCCGTCCGCGTAGGCGGGCTGGCGGTGGATGGCCATGATCCCGCGCCGTGCGGAGATGCCCGCCGCCGCCAGGTGGGCCAGCAGCCCGTCGCGGTCGAGCGGGAAGCCCGCGCCGACCTCCACCCAGTAGGACTGGAAGTTGCTGGCGCCCCAGGCCGGGTCGGCGACCGCGCGCAGGCCGGGGATCTGGGCGATGTGCGCGGTGTACTCGGCGGCCAGCGAGCGGCGCCGGGCCACGATGTCCCGCAGGCGCCCGAGCTGCACGATGCCGACGGCGGCCTGCAGGTCCGTCATCCGGTAGTTGAAGCCGACCTCGAGGTACTGCTCGGCGGGGGCGAGCACGCTGGCGTGCCGCTCGGCCGCCGAGACGCTCATCGCGTGCTCGCGCAGGCGGCGGGCGCGCTCGGCCCAGTCGGGGCGCGGCGTGGTGATCATGCCGCCCTCTCCGGTGGTCAGGAGCTTGCGGGGGTGGAAGGACCACGCCGCGATCTCCGCGCCGGCCCCTGCCGGGCGCCCGAGGTAGGTGGTCCCGGCGGCGCAGGCCGCGTCCTCCACGACCACGATCCCGCGCGGGTCGCATTCGGCCCGCACCTGCTCGAGGTCGACGGGCTGGCCGCCCTGGTCGACGACGATCACGGCCCGGGTGCGGGGGGTCAGCGCCGCGGCGACCGTCGCTCCGGTGACGTTCCCGGTGACGGGGTCGACGTCGGCGAACACGGGCCGGGCGCCGGCGTGCACCACGGCGTTGGCGGTCGCGACGAAGGAGAACGACGGCACGACGACGTCGTCACCCGGCTCGACGCCCGCCACGACCAGCGCGAGGTGCAGCGCCGTGGTGCAGGAGGACGTCGCGACGGCGAACCCTGCCCGCTGCGCCTCCGCGAACTCCTCCTCGAACTGCGCGACCCGGGGGCCCTGCGCGATCCAGCCGGAGGCGATCACCTCGGTGAGCGCCTCGACCTCGGCGGCGCCCAGCCACGGGCGCATCACGTCGATGCGGTCTGGCGCCCGCAGCTCCGAGGCGCCCTCGGCCCCCGTCACGACGCCGCCACCAGCGCGCGCCCGGCCGCGATCTGCTCGCGTTGCGGCCGCCACCACTCGACGAGCTCACGGAGGCCGTCCTCGAGCCCCACCCGCGCCTCGAACCCCAGGTCGACGCGTGCCGCCGTGGTGTCGGCGAGCCGCCGGGCCACGCCGTTGACCGCGCGCTCGGGGCCGTGCTCCACGGACAGGTCGGAGTCCATCGCCCGCAGCAGCGCCTGCGCGAGGCCCAGCAGCGAGGTCTCGGTCCCCGACGCGATGTTGTAGACGCCCTCGACCACGTCGCTGGACGCGGCGAGCACGTTCGAGCGGGCGATGTCCCGGGTGAACGCGAAGTCCATCGTCTGCAGCCCGTCGCCGAAGATCAACGGCGGCAGCCCGTCCGCGATCCGCTCCATCCAGCGCACCAGCACCTCGGTGTAGAGGCCGTGCACGTCCATGCGCGGGCCATAGACGTTGAAGTACCGCAGCAGCACGTAGTCGAGGCCGTGCATCGCGCGGAAGCTGCGGGCCATGCCCTCGTTGAAGGACTTCGCGGCGCCGTAGAACGTGTCGTTGTTGTGGTGGTGGTGCCGCTCCCCCGTCGGGAACTGCTCCGCCAGCCCGTACACCGACGCGCTGGACGCGGCGACGACCTTCTGCACCCGGTGCTCCACGGCGGCCTCCAGGACGGTGAACGTCCCGTCGACGAGCACCTCGAGGGCCAGGCGGGGCTCCTCCGCGCACTGGGTGATGCGGATCGCCGCCTGATGGAAGACGACGTCCTGGCCGCGGGTGACGTCGTGCACCAGGTCGCGATCCCGCAGGTCGCCCTCGACGAGGTCCACGCGGCCGGAGGCGAGCGCGTCGGCGAGGTTCTCTCGCCGCCCGCGCACCAGGTTGTCCAGGACGACGACGTGCCCCGCCCCGGCGTCGAGGAGCTGGTCCACCAACGTGGAGCCGATGGTGCCGGCCCCTCCGGTCACCAGGATGCGGGCTCCTTGCAGCGTGCTCATGCGACGGTCTCCAACGTGGGTGTGGTGGCGGATGCGGGAGCCGCGGGGGTGAGCGGTGTGAGCCGGCCCCCGTCGGCGAGGCTGCGGGAGGCGGACTCGAGCACGTCGAGCACGCGCAGCCCGGCGTTCCCGTCGGTGCGGGGCGCCCGGCCCTCGCGGATGCTCGCGGCGAACTCGGCGACCATCAGCCCGAGGGCCTCCTTCTCGGGGAGCGCGGGCGCCCAGGCGTCGCCGAGCCGGTAGGACACGTTCGCCGTGGCGCGGTCCGGCAGCGGCTGCCCGAGGTCCACACCGCGGTCGTACACGGTGAGCCGCTGCTGCGGGCTGAGGTCGTCCCACACGAGGGTGCGCCGCGACCCGCCCACCACCATCTGGCGGATCTTCGTGGGGCTGAGCCAGTTGACGTGCACATGCGCGATGGCGCCGTCGGCCAGCGGCAGCGTCAGGTAGCCGACGCAGGCCTGGCCGGCGCCGAGCGGGTCCGCGCCCTGCGCTCCGACGCCGGTGGGCACCAGGCCCCCCGGGAGGATGAAGTCGAGGATCGACAGGTCATGCGGCGCCAGGTCCCAGAACACGTCCACGTCGGGCTGGACGATGCCGAGGTTGATGCGCACCGAGTCGATGAAGTGCACGTCCCCGAGGGCGCCGTCGGCGATGAGCTCGCGGATCTTCAGCACCGGCGGGGTGTAGCAGAACGTGTGGTCGACCATGAGCACGAGCCCACGCTCGTCGGCGCGCGCGATCATCTGCCGCGCCGCGGCGCCGCGGTCCGCCACGGGCTTCTCCACGAGCACGTGCTTGCCCGCGTCGAGCGCCGCCAGGGCGAGCGGGGCGTGCGTGCGGGCGGGCGTCGCGATGGCGACGGCGTCCACGTCGTCGCGCGCGAGCAGCTCGGCGGTGGACGTCATGACGTCCACGGTGCTGCGCGGGCCGACGACGCGGCGGGCCCTGTCCTCGTCGAGGTCGCACACCGCCACCAGGTCCCAGTCGGGGCTGGTGCGGAAGTTGCGGGCGAGGTTCGGCCCCCAGTAGCCGGCGCCGATCACAGCGGCCCGCAGCGGATCGCGCTCAGACATCATGCTCCTTCGTGGTGCGTCTCCCGTGCGGGACAGAATGTGTCGATCTCTACTCAATTCGGACATCCTCTCACCCGAGTGGCGACTCGGGTGGGCCCTTCAGCCCGAGGTCTCGAACACCACGTCGACCCCGTAGGAGGCTGACGACGTCGATGCCGGGAAGCCCGTCCCGTAGACGTAGGCGCCGCCGAGGGGCAGCGTCGACAGCGGGCCCCGGACACGGCTCTCCGCGAGCGCGCCCGGCTCATAGGCGTACTTCCCGGCGCTCGAGTGGTAGGACGCCACGAGCACCTGGCCCGCGGCGACGGGCACGGGCGACGCGAGCTCCACCGTCTGCCACCCGGACGCCGACTCGGCAGCCGATGGCGCGGTGGCGAGCAGGTTCCCGTCGCCGTCCCACAGGTTCACGGTGTGCGCCCCGGTGTTCTGCGGGCCCTTGTAGAACCGCACGGCCGTCACCTGCCCCGCGACGCTCGACGAGAACCGGGAGCCCACCTGCACCGCGCCGGCGTCGGCGACATTCGCGGTGGACGGCGCCTCGGCATCCGACCACAGCGAGCAGGGGCAGGAGCCGTCGGGCGGCGCCGCCGACGTGGTGAAGCTCCAGGCGCCGCCCGTGAGGCCTTGGCCCCCGAGCGTCAGCGACGCGGCCACCACCACGCCGGCGGGCATCGGCGCGGCCGGCGTGAACAGAACAGTGCGCGTCGCCGCGTCGAAGGCGCTCGTCCCGGCGATCGGCCCGGACGGGCCGGTGAGCGCGAGCACCGGCGTGCCCTGCGCGGGGGCCTTCGAGAGCACCGCGGAGACCGTGGCGCGCGTGGACACGTTGCCCGCGCCCGACGGCGGCGCCTGCGACACGACGACGGGCGCAGTGGGCGCACCGCGCTGGAACACGGCGTCGACGAAGTAGTTCGTCGACTGCCAGGAGCCGCGCGGGAACCCTCCCCCGTAGACGTAGCGCCCGTTGCCCCCGGCCGGGGCCGTGAGCGGCCCCGCCTGCCAGGGCGAGGCGAAGAAGGACGGCGTCGCGGAGTAGCGCCCCTGCGGCGCCAGGTACGACACCACGTAGGACGTGCCCGGCTCGACGGGCACCGGCGCCGCGAAGGACGCCGTCTGCCAGCCCGTCGCGCTCTCGTTGGTGAACGTCACGGTGGCGAGCCGGGCGCCGTCCGCCGTCCACAGCGAGCCGGTGTGCGTGCCGACGTTGCCGGATCCCTTGTAGAACCGCACACCCGTGACCTGGCCGTCCTCCGTGGGCGTGAACACGACGCCGAGCTCCACGGCGCCGCCGTCGTTGCTCGACCCGGTGGCGGGGATCTGGGAGCCGAACATCGTGCAGGGGCAGCCGTCGGCGGAGACGGTGGTGAAGCTCCAGCTCGTCGGCGGCGCCGACATCCCGTCCACGGACACAGCGCCGGTGACCGTCACGACGTGTTGCGTGGCCACGGCCAGCGGCGCGGCCGGGGTGAAGGTGACAGTGCGGCGGTCGGCGGACAGCGTGGTGGCGCCGGCGATGGCACGTCCCGCAGCGGTCACCGCGACGGTGGGCGCCGAGGCCAGCGGGACGTTGAACGCGGCGGTCACGGGCGCGTCGAGCGCGGCGCCCGGGTCGGCCGGGGCGGGCGTCTGGTCGACGACGGCCAACGGCTCGGGGTCCGGGGTGAACACGACGTCCACGAGGTAGCCCGTGGACGTCCGGATGGCGGGGAAGCCCGTGCCGTAGGTGTACGCGCCGCCGCTCGCCGTGGTCCGCAGCGGCCCGCGCTGCAGCCCCTGCGACCCGAACGCCTGGGGTGTCACCGAGTACCGCCCGGCCGGCGCGCGGTAGGACGCCACGTACTCGACGTCCTTCGCGAGGGCGACGGGCTGGGCGAACGTCGCCGTCTGCCAGCCCGTGACGCTCTCCGACGTGAAGGTGGCGGTGGCCAGCACAGTGCCATCGGCGGCCCACAGCGTGCCGGTGTGCGTGCCGGTGTTGCCGAGCCCCTTGTAGAACCGGAGGGCGCTCACCTTGCCCGCCGAGGCGCTCGCGAAACGCACCCCGACGGTCACCGCCTGCGCGTCATTCGCCATGGGCGTCACGGGCGCCGTGGAGTCGTCGAGCAGCGAGCACGGGCAGCTCGCCGGGTCGCGGTCGGGCGCCGCGGTGGTGAAGGACCACGAGGCCGCCCCGGCGATGGGCCGCCCCAGCGCGTCGAGTGCCGAGACCCGCGCGGTGTGCTGGGCCGAGGGCGCCAGCGCGGCGTCGGGGGTGAACGTGGCCGTCCGCGCGTCGGCGTCGAAGGCCGTGCTGCCGGCCACCGGGCTTCCCGACGCGTCGGTGACGGTGATCGCGACGTCATGCGCCGTCGGCTTGGACAGCACCACGGAGACCGGCGCCCCTGGCGGCACGCTCGTGGCGCCGTTCACGGGCTGCTGGCCGCTGGCGGTGAGGGGTGTGCCGTCGACGGTGTCGAACAGCACGTCGACGTAGTAGTTGCTGTTCTGATGGCTCATCGACGGGAACCCGGAGCCGCCCTGGAACACCCCCGCGGGCTCGGCGCCGAACCCGCCCGCCACCCGCAGCGGCGCGGCCTGCACCCCGCTGGGGGTGAAGGCGTGGGACTGCACCGCGTAGTGGCCGTTCGGCGCGGTGTAGGACACGACGTACGTCGTCCCGGCGGCGAGCTCCACGGGCGCCGCGAACTCGGCGGACTGCCAGCCCGACTCGGTCTCGTCCGTGAACGCCACGGTGGCGAGCCGGGCGCCCGTGGCGCCCCACAGCGAGCCGGTGTGGCTCCCGGTGTTGCCGGGGCCCTTGTAGAAGCGGACGCCTGTGGCGTACCCGTCGATCGTGGCGCTGAACCGCAGGCCCAGCTCCACGGCTCCCGCATCGTTGGTGGCGGGCACTGCCGGCTCCCGCGCCCCGAGGACGCTGCAGGGGCAGGACACGGCGAGGCCCAGCGTGCTGGCGGCGCCGATGTTCGCGCTGTCGTCGACGGCGCGCGCCTTCACCGGCACGGCGGCGCCCTGGCCGGGCTGGACGTACGTGTGCGTCCACGTCTCGCGGCCGGTGGCCGGATGCCAGGTGGCCCCGTTGTCGGTGGACACCTCGACTCCGGCGACTCGGCCGCCGCCGACGTCCGCAGCCGTCCCGGTGACGGTCACGGACGCGCCATTCGGCACGGCGGAGCCCGACGCCGGGGACGTGATCGTGACCGTCGGCCCGCGGGTGTCGGTGGAGCGCGCCGCGGCCGTGAGCCCTGCCATCAGCGTCGTGGGCTGGGCGCCCATGTCGGCCAGCAGGTTCACCGTCGCCTGCTGCATCCGCGGGTCGGCCGGGGCGCCGTCGCCGTCATGCGTCTGGTCCAGCCCCCACGCCCACTGCACGCTGCCGGCGGAGAACACCAGGGCGCCGCTGGGCGCCCGGTACAACGTGGTGTGGTGCGTCGTCGTGCCCGGAGCCGTCTGGTTGCCGTAGTCCTGCAGGTACTCGGGCACCGCGCCGGTGGTCGTGGACAGCCGGATGAGCCCGGCCGGGCGCTCGCCGTTGTCCAGGTCCTCGTTGGACTCGTAGCCGACGGTGTGCGGCGCCAGCTCGGCGCTCGTCCCGGGCGCGAGCGACGCCAGCGATGTGCCGCGCCACAGCCGCAGGCGGCCCTCATCCGCCGAGACGGTCACGGGCAGGTCCGAGTCGTTGGACATGTAGAGCGTGCCGGTCAGCCCGTTCTCCGCCCGCCCGGCGCCTGCCGAGCGCGCGGCGAAGCGCGGGTCGCGCCACGTCCCCGTCCACTCCGGCGACGGGTCGATCTTGGCCCCGCCCCAGGTCTCCTTGTAGGAGACGAGCGTGCGATGGGGCGCCTGGTCGCCCACGGCTGCCGGCTCGAAGCGGGTGCGCCAATAGACCTCGTTGCCGCTGAAGAACGCCAGGTCGAGGCCCGCGTCTCGGGCCGCCTCCACATTCGCGCGCTGCGGCCCGGACCAGTACTCGTCATGCCCCACCGAGAGGAACACCTCGTGGTTGGCCAGCAGCGACCCGTTCCGATCGGCGTCCACGCCCGCGATGTAGCTCACGTCGTAGCCGTTGCGCTCGAGGAACCGCACCATCGCGAACTCGGAGCTGAAGTAGAAGTCGCGGCCGCCCTGGTGGCCGCGCGTCGCGAAGGGGCGGTTGTAGCTGAGCTTGTACGCCCGCCCGTTGGCCGAGCCCTGGTAGAAGCTCGAGCCGCCGTAGGTGTTGTACGCCTGCCAGGTCGTGTCCGACGTCTGGAACAGCACCTCGGAGTGGCTCGTGTCGTCGCGCACGATGAAGGTGATGTGGCTCTCGTCGCCGGTGTCCGGGCGGCGCAGGTGGGCGAGGTACACCCCGGACACGGCGGTGCTGGGCACATCCCATGAGGCGGACACGGACCACTCGCCGCAGTCGTACAGCTCGGTGGCGGGGTCCCTGCGGCACTCGGGCTGTGGGCGGTCCCGCACGGCCCCGGGCACCGATGTGATGAACCGGGCGCCCTTCCCGCCGTACCAACCGGTCCGGTAGATGTCGACGGTGTACGCGGTGGCGTCAGTGTCGATCTTGAAGTCGATGCGCTCGCCGGCGTCCACGGAGATGTCGGTGGCGTAGCCCTGGATCGAGTCGGAGCCCGCGGCGTGCACATCCCACACCGACGGGTCCGTGCCGGCCTTGGAGTTCTCGCACACGATCGGGTTCGCGCCGGCGGCGCACGGGTCGGCCGCGGCGGCGGCGCCCACCGCGACGACGGCGGCGGCCGGGGGCGCGACCAGGGCGGCCCCTGCCGCGAGGATGACCGCCAGCGCCGCCGCCAGGCCCGGGCCGCGTCGCGTGGACCGTATGAGGCCGGTGGCGCTCGTCATGGGGGCTCCAGGTGCGTGGTGCGCGGCATGTGCGTGGGAAGAGATGAGGAGATCCGGCCGGACGTCAAGGCCCCGAAAGGCCCTGGCGTCGCGATGCGGAACACGGACAGAATAGATGAGAAGGTGATGAAACGGACATCAGGCGGATCGGGTGAAATCTCGCCGCCCCGCGTCGCCGGCGCCCCGCTACGGTGGGCGGCCATCGGCGCATCCCACCCCGGCACGGAGGCCCGCATGACAGCCACGACCCAGCACCCCGCACCCGCCACGGCCGGGGCGCACATCGCCCCGGGCGCGGACGTCGACGAGCGCGCGACGCTCGGCCCGGGCGCCCGGGTGTGGCACATGGCCCAGATCCGCGAGGACGCCGTCGTCGGCGCCGACTGCGTCATCGGGCGCGGCGCCTACATCGGCCCGGGCGTCCAGGTGGGCGACCGCTGCAAGATCCAGAACCACGCGCTCGTCTACGAGCCCGCCGTGCTCGAGGACGGCGTGTTCATCGGCCCGGGCGTCGTGCTCACCAACGACCACCTGCCCCGCGCCGTCAACCCGGACGGCTCACTGAAGACCGGCGATGACTGGCACGCCGTCGGCGTCACAGTGCGCGCCGGGGCGGCGGTGGGCGCCCGGGCGGTCTGCGTGGCGCCGGTGGTGATCGGCCGCTGGGCGATGGTGGCCGCCGGGGCCGTGGTGACCCGCGATGTGCCCGACTTCGCTCTGGTCGCCGGGGTCCCGGCGCGCTGGGTGCGGTGGATCGGGCGCACCGGGGAGGCGCTCGTGTCCGACGATGCCGTGCCCGACGACGCCGTGTTTGACGAGGGCCCGGCCGGGGGCGCGGACCGCCGCTGGCGATGCCCCGACACCGCAGACGCCTTCGTCGAGCAGGACGGCGTGCTCGTCGAGGCGACGGAGGCCCGCTCATGAGCCGCGTCGTGGTCGTGGGCGCCGGCATCGTGGGGCTCGCCATCGCGGCCCGCCTGGCCGGGCGCGGCGACGAGGTCACGGTCGTCGACAAGGAGCCGGACGTCGCGCTGCACCAGACGGGCCGCAACTCCGGCGTCATCCACTCGGGCCTGTACTACGCGCCCGGCAGCCTCAAGGCGACGATGAGCGCCGCGGGGGCGCGATCGATGACGGCGTACGCGCGCTCGCGCGGCATCCCCGTGCAGACCTGCGGCAAGCTCGTGGTGGCCACGGACGAGCGCGAGCTGCCCGGCCTGCTGCGGCTCGCGCAGCGCGCCGAGGCGAATGGCGTGGACGCGCGGCTGGTCACCCCCGCCGAGGCCCGCGAGCTCGAGCCCCATGTGCGCAGCGTGGGCGCGCTCCGCGTCGAGAGCACCGGCATCGTCGACTACCCCGGCGTGTGCCGCGCGCTGGTCAAGGACGTCGAGGCGGGCGGCGGCAGCGTGCGGCTCGGCGAGTCGGTGCTGGCGATCCGCACCACGGGCTCGCGCGTGCACGTGCGCACCGACCAGGCGGACCTCGAGGCCGACGCCGTGATCGCCTGCGCCGGGCTGCACGCCGACCGGCTGGCACGGGCGTCCGGGATCGAGCCCGCGGCGCGCATCCTCCCGTTCCGCGGCGAGTACTTCGAGCTGGCGCCCGACGCCGCCGGCCTGGTGCGCGGCCTCGTCTACCCCGTGCCGGATCCCCGGTTCCCGTTCCTGGGCGTGCACCTGACCCGGATGATCGACGGCACGGTGCACGCCGGCCCGAACGCCGTGCTCGCGCTGGCCCGCGAGGGCTACACCTGGTCGACCGTGCGCGTCCACGATGTGCGGGACGCGCTGGGCTGGCCGGGCCTGTGGCGGCTCGCGCGGGGGAACGTGGTCCCCGGCGCCGCCGAGGTGCTGCGCTCGATGTCCACCCGGGCCTTCGCGCGCAGCCTGGCCCGGCTCGTCCCCGCGATCACGGCACGCGACCTGCGCCCGGCCCCCGCGGGCGTCCGGGCCCAGGCGGTGCGCCGGGACGGGACGCTGGTGGACGACTTCCTGGTGCAGACCGGGCCACGGCAGGTGCACGTCCTCAACGCGCCCTCGCCGGCGGCCACCGCGTCGCTGGAGATCGCGCGGCATCTGGTCGGGCGCCTCGACGCGCTGCTCGACTAGCCCATGAGGTCGCGCAGCACGGCGCGGATGCGAGGGTAGGCGGCCAGGAGATCGCCCGCGGTGCGGAACGTGTAGTCCGGCGCGCCGTCGAGCACCCGTCGCAGCACATCCGCTCGGTCGAAGCGCGGCAGCTCCTCGTCGGGCCCGGCGGTCTCGGGGTCCGCGCGCACGTCGTGCAGCAAGAGGATGCCCCCGGGGGTCAGCGCCGCGAGCGCCCGCGCCGCGACGGCGGACTCCTCGTCGTGCCGCCAGTCCTCCGCCCAGCCGGACCACAGCACCACGTCGAGTCCCAGCCGGGCCCATCCGCGCAGCTGCGCTGGCGTGTGCGCGCCATAGGCCGGCCGGAACAGCCGCACCGGGACGCCCGCGAGCCGCTCCACCTCGTCGCGGGCGGCGGCCACCAGCGCCACCGCCTCGGCGGTGGGCAGCCCGCTGAGCCGCCGGTGGTCCCAGCCGTGCAGGGCGACCTCATGCCCGTCCTCGACGATCCGGCGGATCAGCGCGGGGTGGGCACGGGCGGCCGTCGCGAGGACGAAGAACGTGGCGGGCACGCCGCGCTCCGCGAGCACGTCGAGCAGCGCCGGGGTGTGCGCCGGGTCGGGCCCGTCGTCGAAGGTGAGAGAGGCGACCCGCTGCGTGGTCGCCGCCGCCACGGTGCAGGTCAACGGGCGCACGAGTGGGGCCATCGGCTGCAGGGCCCAGCGCCTGCCCGGGGGCAGCGGCGCGCCGAACGGCCCCAGGTCGCGGCGCAGCACGAGCACGTCTCGGGTGTCACGGGTGTCACGGCGCATGGGACTCCTTCGGGGGCAGGCGCACGGTCTCAGGCTCGGGCCCGCGGCCGAGCGCGAAGCCCAGGCCCCAGGCGGTGGACCAGCACAGGGCCAGCAACTCGCCCCGCCGGCGCACCCGGGCGAGCCTCGCGCCGACGCCGAGCACCCGGCGCAGCAGCCGGCTGGCCCTGCTGGCAGCGGGCGGTGCGGCGGTCACCTCGTGCGCTGGCGGAGAGGCGGCGCCGGCCACGTCGGCGTAGCGGCGCGCGAGCCCGCGCTCCGCCGCCCCGTACGCGAAGCCCTGGCGGACGGCGGAGCGGAGCCCAGCGCGGAGCCGGACGTGCACCAGCGCCTCGTCGGCGTAGGCCAACGGCACGCCGCTCAACTGGATCCGCCAGCACAGGTCGGTGTCCTCGAGGCAGCGCAGCGCCTCGTCGAACCCGCCCACGCGGCGGAACAGGTCCGCCCGCACCCCCATGTTGCCGGCCCCGGCATGCCGTAGGCCCGGCAGCAGCGTCGACTCCTGCAGGCCGTCGGACTGCGGCAGGACGCGCGACGCGAGCACGTCGGGTGTGTTCAGCCGGGTGCCGTCGAGGCGGCCGGCGACGAAGCCGTGCCGGGCCAGCGCGTCGAACATCGACTGCACCCAGCCGTCCGCGACCACGTCGTCGGCGTCGCAGAAGGCCAGGCTCCGGCCGCGTGCCGCCTGGGCGCCCGTGTTGCGGGCGGCCGCCGCGCCGCGCCGCGCCGACGCGTCCACGACCCGCAGTCCGGGCAGCCGGCCAGCGAAGGCCCGCGCGACGTCGACGGTGTCGTCATGCGAGCCGTTGTCCGCGAGGACGACCTCCCACGCGCAGGTCGCGCGCTGCCCCGCCAAGGCGGCGAGTTGTGCCGGCAGGGTGGCGGCGGCGTCGTAGGCGGCGATCACCACCGACAGGTCGACACCGTCGTCTGACACACCCATCGCCATCCCCCCGGACGTCACACGGCTGCCCACCCGCGTCAGGGGGCGGCCGTCGGGTCATTCTGCGCACAAGACTCCCCCGCAGCGCCACTAACGCGACACCTCGGACACTGCCGGTCGCGCGGCCACCCACTTCCCGACGCGCCCGATTTCAGACTGTCAGGCATGGTTTGATGGCAATCGCCCGGATACCCTCGAGCAGATGCGCGATCCGCCCACCCTGCTCCTAGGAGGCCACATGAGCGCCGATCCCGCCCAGATCCCCGTCGTCATCCTGTGCGGCGGCATGGGCACCCGCCTGCGCGAGGCGAGCGAGAAGCTGCCCAAGCCACTCGTCGACATCGGCGGCCGCCCCATCCTCTGGCACATCATGAAGGCCTACGGGAACCACGGCTTCCGCCGGTTCGTGCTGGCCCTCGGGTACAAGAGCGACCTGATCAAGCAGTACTTCCTCGACTACCACCACCTCACCTCGGACTTCACGCTGAACCTGCGCAGTCCCGAGACCCCCGTCTTCCACAACACGGCGGGCGACGAGGACTGGGAGATCACCTTCGTCGAGACGGGCCTGACCACCGCGACAGCCGCCCGCATCCGCCGGGTCGCGCCGCACCTGGACGCCGACCGCTTCGCGCTCACCTACGGCGACGGCATCAGCGACGTGGACATCACCGCCGCGCTCGCCCACCACCTGGCCCAGGGCCGCCTCGGCACCCTCACCGGCGTGCACCCCTCCAGCCGCTACGGCGAGATGCGGGTCGAGGGCGCCACGGTCGTGGAGTTCAACGAGAAGCCCACGCTCGCCGACGGCTGGGTCAACGGCGGCTTCTTCCTCTTCGAGCGCGAGTTCGTCGACAAGTACCTCGACGACGACCCGACGGTGATGCTCGAGACCTCCCCCCTGCAGCAGCTGGCCCGCGACCGCGAGCTGAGCGTCTACGAGCACGAGGGGTTCTGGATGGGCATGGACACGTTCCGCGACTGGACCGAGCTGAACGGCCTGTGGGACAGCGGCCGCGCGCCCTGGAAGACGTGGGAGGACTGAGCGTGCGGGTGCTGGTCACCGGAACAGAGGGCTATCTGGGCAGCCTGCTCACCCCGACGCTGACGGCGCGAGGCGACGAGGTCACGGGCCTGGACACGGGCTACTACCGGTCGGGATGGCTGTGCCACTCGGGTGGCGAGCAGCCGCGCACACTGGTCAAGGATGTCCGCCACGTCACCGCCGAGGACCTCGCCGGCCAGGACGCGGTGGTGCACCTGGCCGAGCTGTCGAACGACCCGATCGGGGACCTGATCGGGGACGTCACCGCCGACATCAACCACCACGGCACGGTGCGCCTGGCCCGCATGGCCAAGGCCGCGGGCGTGGAGCGGTTCGTGCACATGTCCTCCTGCAGCGTGTACGGGGTGGCCGCCGGCGTCGTCGACGAGGACAGCCCCATCGACCCGCAGACCGCCTACGCCCGGTGCAAGGCGCTCGTCGAGCGGGATGTCGGCGCGCTGGCCGACGACTCCTTCAGCCCCACGTTCCTGCGCAATGCGACGGCGTTCGGCGCCTCGCCCCGGATGCGCTTCGACATCGTGCTGAACAACCTCGCGGGCCTCGCCTGGACCACCCACCGGATCGCCATGACCAGCGACGGGACGCCGTGGCGGCCGCTGGTGCACGGGCTCGACATCGCCAAGGCGGTGCGCGCCGTGCTCGACGCGCCCCGGGAGGCGGTGCACGGCCAGGTGCTCAACGTCGGCAGCGAGCGCAACACGTGCACGGTGCGCGAGGTCGCGGAGATCGTCGCCGCCGAGTTCGCGGGCTGCGACCTCGCCTTCGGGCCGCCGAGCGCCGACAACCGCAGCTACCGGGTGTCCTTCGAGAAGATCCGCGACGTGCTGCCCGGCTACGACGCCGACTGGGACGTGGCCGCCGGCGCCGCCCAACTGCACCGGGTGTTCGAGGCGGTCGCCCTCGACGACGAGACGTTCACCGGGCGCGGGCACACCCGCCTCAAGCAGATCGAGCACCTGCTCAAGACCGGCCAGGTCGACGAGCGGCTGTTCTGGACGGGGACGCTGTGAGGTACACGAGGACGGCCGTGGACGGCGTACTGCTCGTCGACCTGGAGCCGCATGCCGACGACCGGGGGTTCTTCGCCCGGGCCTTCGACGCCGCCGAGTTCGCCCGCAACGGGTTGGACGCGCACGTCGCCCAGGCGAACGTCTCCTTCAACCACCGGGCGGGCACGGTGCGCGGCATGCACCGGCAGATCCCCCCGCACGCCGAGGGCAAGCTCGTGCGCTGCACGGCGGGGGCGATCGTCGACGTGGCCCTGGACGTCCGCCCCGGCTCGCCCACCCACGGGCAGCACGTCATGGCCGAGCTCAGCGCGGCCAACCGCACCGCGCTCTTCGTGCCGCCCTACGTCGCCCACGGGTACCAGACCCTCGTCGACGACACGGAGGTGGTCTACCAGGTCAGCGGGCCGTATGTGCCCGGCGCCGAGCAGGGCTTCCGCTATGACGACGAGGCGTTCGCGATCGTGTGGCCGCTGCCGGTGACTGTGGTGTCGGCCAAGGACGCGGCGTGGCCGCTGGCCGACGAGCAGGTGGCGCGATGATCGTCACCGACACGCTGCTGCGCCAACGCCAGGTGGACGGCCGCCCGGTGCGCGTCGCGATCGTGGGCGCGGGGTTCATGGGCCGCGGCCTGGTCAACCAGATCGTCAACTCGGTGCCCGGCATGCAGGTGTCGGTGATCGTCGCCCGCCAACCCGAGCAGGGCGTGCGCGCCTTCGTCGAAGCCGGGCTGGACGAGGTGCGGGAGGTCGACAGCCCCGCCGCGCTGGACCGGGCCGCCGCCGCCGGGGTCGCTGCCGTCACGGCCGACCCCACCACCGCGACCCGCGCGCACTGCGTCGACGTGGTGGTGGACGTGACCGGCGCCGTGGAGCATGGCGCCCGGGTGGCCGTCGAGTGCATCGCGCAGGGCAAGCACCTGGTGCTGATGAACGCCGAGGTGGACGCCACAGTGGGCCCTGAGCTGGCGCGCCGCGCCGAGGCCGCGGGCATCGTCTACACGGGCTGCGACGGCGACCAGCCGGGGGTGCAGCTCAACCTGCACCGGTTCGTGCGGGGCATCGGGTTGACCCCGCTCGTCGCGGGCAACGTCAAAGGCCTGCAGGACCCGTACCGCACGCCCACCACGCAGCGCCCGTTCGCGGAGCGCTGGGGGCAGGACGCCCACATGGTCACGAGCTTCGCGGACGGCACCAAGATCAGCGTCGAGCAGGCCATCGTCGCCAACGCCACCGGGATGACAGTGCACCGGCGCGGCATGCTCGGCCGGGACCACGCCGGGCACGTCGACGAGCTGACCTCGCGGTACGACGTGGACGAGCTGCGCGCGATGGGCGGGGCCGTCGACTACGTCGTGGGCGCGCAGCCCGGGCCCGGCGTGTACGTGCTGGCGACCCATGACGACCCGCGCCAGCGGCACTACCTGGAGCTCTACAAGCTCGGGACCGGCCCGCTGTACAGCTTCTACGCGCCGTACCACCTGTGCCACTTCGAGGTGCCGACCACCATCGCGCGGGCGGCGCTGCTGGGCGACGCGGCTATCCGGCCTCTCGGGGCCCCGGTGGTGGAAGTCGTCGCCACCGCCAAACGCGACCTGCCGGCGGGCGCCGTGCTCGACGGGCTGGGCGGCTACGACTACTACGGCCAGGCGGAGACGGCGCCCATCACCCGCCGCGAGCGCCTGCTGCCAGTGGGCGTCGCCGAGGGCTGCGTGCTGCGCGAGGACGTGAAGCAGGACGCGACGCTCACCTATGACGACGTGGACCTGCCGCCCGGGCGGCTCGTCGACCTGCTGCGCGCCGAGCAGGCCATGATGTCGAAGGGGGCTCGATGACCGCGCTGCTGGCCCGGGCTGTCGCCTTCTACCTGCCGCAGTACCACCCCGTCCCGGAGAACGACGAGTGGTGGGGTCCCGGCTTCACCGAGTGGACCAACACCGCGCGCGCCCGCCCGCTGTTCCCCGGGCACCGGCAGCCCACCCTGCCCGCCGACCTCGGCTTCTACGACCTGCGCCTGCCCGAGGCCCGCGCGGCGCAGAGCGCGCTGGCCCGCGAGCACGGCGTCGAGGCGTTCGTGTACTGGCACTACTGGTTCGGCAACGGCTCGCGCATGCTGGAGCGGCCGTTCGCGGAGGTGCTCAAGACGGGCGAGCCGGGGATCTCGTTCTGCCTCGCGTGGGCGAACCAGACGTGGAGCGGCATCTGGCACGGCGCCGCCGACCGCGTGCTCAAGGAGCAGCTCTACCCGGGGCCGGAGGACGAGCGCGCGCACTTCGAGGCGGTGCTGCCGGCGTTCCGCGACGAGCGCTACCTGCGCGTCGACGACCGCCCGGTCTTCTACGTCTTCCGCCCCGAGGACCTGCCCGACGCGGCGGCGTTCGTCGACAGGTGGCAGTCCATGGCCCGGGCGGCGGGGCTGCCGGGCCTCTACCTGGTGGCCGAGGTGGCCGACCTGCTGGGCGGCGGGCCGCGGTTCTCCGGTGTCGACTCGGCGGGCTTCGACGCGGGCGCGTACATCCGCATGCCGGTCAACGTCACGCGACTGGCCACGCTGCGGATGCGCGCCGCGCGCAAGCTGCTGCGCTGGCCGGAGATCTACCCGCATGCCCCGCTGCCCGCACCGCTGCCGCCGACGTCGGCCCGGCTCCAGCCGAGCGTCTTCCCCAACTGGGACAACACCCCGCGCTCGGGCCGCCGCGGGCTCGCGATCACGGGCTCGTCCCCCGAGGTGTTCGGCAGGCATGTGCGCCAGGCCGTCTCCACGCTCGCCGACCGCCCCGAGCAGGAGCGGTTCCTGTGGGTGAAGTCGTGGAACGAGTGGGCCGAGGGCAACCACCTGGAGCCGGACCTGCGGCATGGGCGCGGCTGGCTCGAGGCCCTGCGGGACGGGTTGACCGGGAGCGGGGTGGCCGGTGGGTGAGCCGCTGCGCATCGCGATGGTCAGCTACTACCTGCCCTCGGGCAGCAAGATCGGCGTCGGCCACCAGGCGCATGCGCTGGCCTGCGAGCTGAGCCGCCGCGGGCATCAGGTCGACATGATCAGTGAGTGCCCGCCGGTCGAGGGCGCGCCGTACGCGCACCGCCGGGTGCGGCTGCACGGCCCGCTGCGCACCTTCCGGTTCGCGCAGGCGGTCCGGCGCCTGGACCTGTCCTCCTACGACGTGCTGCACGCGCACGGCGACGACTACTGGCTGTGGCGCCGGCGCGCCGCGCTGCATGTGCGGACTGTGCACGGGTCCTGCTTCGAGGAGGCGCGGCGGATCCGCGGGGCCAAGGAGCGCCTGCGGATGGTGCTGCTCGGGCTCAGCGAGGTGCTGGCCGCGGTCGTGGCCGACCGCACCGTCGTGGTGTCCCCGCACACCCGCCGGTGGGTGCCGCGCTCGCACGCCACCATCCCCAACGGGGTGGACGCGCGGTTCCACCCGGAGCCGCTGGAGCGCGCCGACCACCCGGTGATCCTGTTCGTGGGCGCCTGGCACGGCCGCAAGCGCGGCGCGGAGCTCGCCGCCGCCTTCACCCAGCATGTGCTGCCCCGGCGCCCGGACGCCGAGCTGTGGATGGTCGCCCGGGACGCCCCCGAGCAGCCGGGCCCCGGCATCCGCGTGCTGGGCGCGCTGACCGACGAGGAGCTGGCGGCGGCCTACCGGTCGGCCTGGCTGTTCTGCCTGCCGTCGTCGTATGAGGGCTTCGGCATCCCGTACGCGGAGGCGATGGCCTCGGGGCTGCCCGTGGTGGCGACCCCCAACCCCGGCGCGAGGTATGTCACCGACCGCGGGCGCGCCGGGGCGCTGGTCGCCCTGGACCGGATCGGGCCGCGGCTCGCGGACCTGCTCGACGACGCCCCCGCCCGGAAGGCGCTCACCGCGGCCGGGTTGGCGCGCTCCGCTCAGTTCACCCTCGCCGCGGTGGCCGACCAATACGAGGCGCTGTTCGCCGAGCGGCGCCCGGCCCCCGGAACGAGGGCGGCGCGCGCGCTGCCACGGAGCCGGACGGCATGAGCGGTCGCCTGCGCCTGGGCGCCTACGTGCTGGCCGCCGACCCGACCTGGGTGCGGTCGAGCGTGCTGCGCTACTACGCGCGGCTCGACGTGCTGGTGGTGTCCGTCCCGGTGGACGGCCGCGGCTGGACGGGCGCGCCGGTGTCCGCGCAGACCGCGCTCGACCTGATCCGGGAGATCGACACCCGGGGCATCGTGCGCGTCGTCACCGGGTCGTGGGTGCGGCCCGAGGACCCGCTCGCGGCCGACACCGCGCAACGCAACGACGCCCTCGCCGCTGTCGGCACGGACGTGGACTGGGTGCTGCAGCTCGACACCGACGAGCTGCTGCCCAGCGTCGAGGCCCTGGAGCGCGTGCTGCAGGTCGCGGGCGAGCGGGGCATCGACGCCGTCGAGTGGCCGATGCGGGTGCTGTACCGCAGGCTCCGCGACGGCGGGTACCTGCAGGTGGTCGGCGCGGACGGCGCCGTCTTCCACGAGTACCCGGCGCCGGTGGCGGTGCGGCCCGGCGCCCGGTTGGCGCACTGCCGCCGGACGGGGGGCGAGTTCCTCCGCCCGGTGGTGCGCGGCGACGTGACGTCCGTGCAGGTGACCCGGGCTCCGGAGCCGGGCGAGGTCCGCGTCGAGCTGCTCGACGCGGACGAGGCCATCGTGCACAACTCCTGGGCCCGCGCCCCGCTGTCGGTGCGGCGCAAGATCGCCTCGTGGGGGCACCACGCGGGCTGGCGCTCCACCGCCTACTACTGGACCCACTGGTGGCCCGCGGCCTGGTTGTGGCGGGGCCAGCGGCGCCTGCACCCGTTCGAGCCGGCGCTGTGGCCGCGGCTGGCCGCCGCGCCGCCGGGCATGGGCGCCCTGCTCCTGGAGGCGGACCGGTGACCGGGCTGCTGCCGGGCCCCGACGCGTCCGCGGCGCCGGCCTCCTCTCCCGCCGCCGGGGCGGTGATCGACACCCTGCACGTGGTGGTGCTGAGCTGGCATGGCCGCGAGGACACGCTGCGCTGCGTCGCGTCCGTGCTGGCGGATGGCCTGGCGCCCCACCAGGTGCTCGTCGTCGACAACGGCTCCGGCGACGGCCTCGAGCAGGCGCTGCGGGCGTTCGACGCCCGAGTGCGGTTCGAGCAGACCGGGGCGAACCTCGGCTTCACCGGCGGCATGAACCACGGGATCCGGGCCTGCCTGGCGCGGGGCGCGGGGCTGGTGTGCGTGCTCAACAACGACACCCAGGTCACCCCGGGGATGTTCGCGGCGCTCGTCCGCCATGCGGCGCCGGGCACTGCTGTGAGCCCTGAGGTCCGCTACCTGGACGAGCCGGAGGCCGTGTGGTTCGGCGGCGGGGTGGTCGAGGCCGATCGCGGTTGGCCCCGCCACCTCACGCCCGCCGAGCTGGC
This sequence comes from Cellulomonas cellasea, assembly GCF_030372105.1. Classification (GTDB taxonomy): domain Bacteria; phylum Actinomycetota; class Actinomycetes; order Actinomycetales; family Cellulomonadaceae; genus Cellulomonas_A; species Cellulomonas_A cellasea_A. The sequence goes on from NZ_JAUDBQ010000001.1 coordinate 123,448, forward strand.
CCGGGACGACGCCGCCGACCCGACCCGCGTGCTGCGCGAGTCCCAGACCCTCGCCGGGTGCTGCGTGCTCGCGCCCGCGGAGACCTGGCGGGCCGTGGGGCTCTTCGACCCCCAGTACTTCCTGCTCTTCGAGGACGCTGACTGGAGCGCCCGGGCCCGCGCGCACGGGATCCGCCTGGCGGTGGCGCGGGACGCGGTGCTGCTGCACGCCGTCTCCGCGTCGTTCACCGGGCCCGGCCGGCTGCTCTCGTCCTACTACTACGCGCGCAACGCCATGCGGTTCACGCGCCTGCGGGTCACCCGGCGCCCGGCGCCGCGGCTGCGCTTCATCCGCGACCAGCTCGCCCGGCCCACGGCGCGCCGCATCCGCTCGGGCGAGGTGCGCGGCGGGGTGTGGGAGGCGCTGTTCACCGCCGCGGGCCTGGCCGCCGACGCCCTGCGGCGCTACGGCCCCGCGCCCGGCCCTGTGCTCCGCTGGGCGCGCCGCGCCGCGACTCCACCCCCCGCACCCCCTGCCCCCGACGACGGGACGAGGACACCATGACCACACCGACGAGGACGACGACGAGCAGGACCCCGGCCATCCAGGTCCGCGGCCTGTCCAAGCACTACCGGATCGCGCTGGACGATCGCCCCGCCACCGCGGGCGAGGCGATGCTGCGCCGGCTCAGGCGCCCGTTCCACCGCGCCGCGCAGGAGCGCTTCACCGCGTTGGACGGCCTCGACTTCGACATCGAGCAGGGCTCCGCCGTGGGCATCCTGGGCCGCAACGGCGCGGGCAAGAGCACGCTGCTGAAGCTGCTCACCCGGGTCGCGGCGCCCTCGGAGGGCCAGATCCGCCTGCGGGGGCGCGTCGGCAGCCTGCTGGAGGTGGGCACCGGGTTCCACCCCGAGCTCACCGGCCGGGAGAACGTCTACCTCAACGGCACGCTGCTGGGCATGCGGCGCGGGGAGATCCAGCGCCGCTTCGACGAGATCGTCGACTTCTCCGGGGTGGAGAAGTTCCTCGACACCCCGGTCAAGCGGTACTCGTCGGGCATGTACGTGCGCCTGGCCTTCGCCGTCGCCGCGCACCTCGACACCGAGATCCTCGCCATCGACGAGGTGCTGGCCGTGGGCGACGCGGAGTTCCAGGCCAAGTGCATCGACCGGATGCGCCGATCCGCGCAGGACGGGCGCACCGTGCTGTACGTCAGCCACCAGGTGCAGACCGTCACCGCGCTGTGCTCCACGGCGCTGTACCTGGAGAACGGCCGGCTGGTGATGCAGGGCGACGTGGACGAGGCGATCGAGCTGTACCGCACCAGCAGGGACCGGGCGGTGCTGGCGCCCACGGACATCGAGCGCCGGGCGGGCACCGGCGAGCTGCGGATCACCTCGGCCACCGTGTCGAGCCCGCTGTACCGCACCACCGAGGACAAGGCCATCGAGCTGGTGGTCGGCGCCAACCCGTCGTTCATCGGCAAGTACTTCGTCTCGTGCCACGTCAACGACCGCAACGGGACCACGATCCTGCAGTGCGACTCGCGCGTGAGCGGGATGTGGCTCGACGCCGCGCTCGACCAGAAGATCGTGCTCACCATCCGCTCGCCCTGGCTCAAGCCCGGCGAGTACTCGGTGGACCTGTACGTGTGCGCGTCCGGGGTGCTCGACGCGTTCGAGGGCGCCGGCCGGTTCGAGATCCACCCGGTGCTGCCGTATGAGCACGCGGTGTCCGACGAGGGCCTCGCGAACGGCCTCGTGCTCGCCGACTTCGGCTACGAGAGGCGTTGAGGCATGCCCCGCATGATCGTCATCAACCCGCCCGGACGCCTGCCGCTGCCCAGCCGCCGCGAGCTGTGGGAGGCCCGCGAGGTGTTCTGGCGGTTCGGGGTGCGCGACCTCAAGCTCCGCTACCGGCAGACGGTCCTCGGGGTGGGGTGGGTGGTGCTGCAGCCGCTGCTGAGCGCCGGCATCTTCTCCATCGTCTTCGGCCGCATCGCCGAGCTGCCGAGCGACGGGGTGCCGTACTTCGTGTTCAGCTTCGCGGGCATGCTGTGCTGGACGCTGTTCAGCGGGATCGTCACCCGCGCGGCGCCGTCGCTGGTGAGCAACCAGGCGCTGGTGTCGAAGGTGTTCTTCCCGCGGGTGCTCGTGCCGCTGTCCTCGGTGCTGTCCGTGGCCGTGGACGTGCTCGTCGCCGGGGTGCTGATGGCCGGGATGCTCGCCGTGACGGGCATCTGGCCCGGGTGGCCGCTGCTGCTGCTGCCGCTGTGGATCGTGCTGGTGGCGCTGCTCGCCTCCGGCATCGGACTGGCCGCCTCCGCGCTGATGGTCAGCTACCGCGACATCCAGTACATCGTCCCGTTCGCCCTGCAGACGCTGCTGTACGCGAGCCCGCTGGCGTACTCGCTGTCCGCTGTCGGCGAGGACTTCCGCTGGCTCTTCGACCTCAATCCCCTGACGTGGCTGCTCGAGGGGTTCCGCTGGTCGCTGCTCGGCCTGGAGCAGCCCGCCCCCTGGCAGTTCGTCGCGGCGGTGGTGACGAGCGTCGGCGTCTTCGTGGGCGGCATGCTCGTCTTCTCGAAGATGGAACGCGGCTTCGCGGACGTGATCTGAGATGGCGGCTCCTCAGCGGACCCCGGCCCGGCGGCGCCGAGTCCTGACGTCGGGCGCCTTGGCCCTGCTGGTCGGGCTGGCCGGCGTCGGCGCCTGGCAGATGCGCGGCTCCCCGCCGCCGGACGCGCCCGTCACGGTCAAGGCCCCCGGCGCGGAGGCGGCCCCCCTGTGCGGCGTGGCCGACGTGGGCCGGTACTCGGCGCTCGCCGGGGACCCCCCGACGGACGTGGTGGACACCGTGGTGGCCGACTTCACCGTCGACGGGGCGCCGCCTCACGCGCTGGCCGCCGACGGCGACGACATCGTGGCCCTCGCCGCCGACGACGAGGGGCTCACCGTCCTCCGCCTCGGCCCGGACGGCTCCGAGGTCGGGCGGTTCACGTCGCCCACCCCGCCGGGCGGCCGCACGCCGTCCTCGTTCGCGCCGGTGGGCGACGGGGTGGTGGCCCTCCCGACCAGCCGCTCCGACCAGAGCGCGGTGGTGGGACTCGGCGGCGACGGCTCGACGGTGTGGACCCTCGGCCTGGACCACCTGGGGCGCGGCGCCGTCACGGCGGTCATCGGCTGGTCGGCGGGTGTCGACGGCGCCGCGGCGGCGGTGGCCTTCGCCGACTCCCCGCAGTTGGCCCTGATCTCCGCCGACGGCGCCCTGGTGGAGCCGGACGGCCCCGAGATCGGCGGCGAGGCGTTCTTCCCGCAGGTCGACGGCACACTGGTGGCGCGCGCGGACGATGATGACGACGGGGTGCGGCTCAGCCGCTGGTCGGCGGCCGGGGAACTGCTCAGGGAGTTCGGCGGCCCCGTGGAGGGCGCCGCGAACGGCGGCCCCGCCGAGCTGGAACGGCCCACCGGCGTGGCCGTGGGGCCGCACGGCGGGCTGCTCGTGGCCGGGCCCCGGTACCGCGTCGTCGAGGTGGGCGACGATGGCGTGTGGCGGCGGGTGGGGCTGTCCGGCCAGGGCCAGGCCGCGGTGTTCGACTTCGCGGAGCAGAGCCCGCTGATCCGCTCCGGTGACGACTTCTACTTCGTGTCCTCCGACGAGGACGGCGGCGCGAGCCTGTCCCGGGTCGACGTGCCGGCCATGGACGCGCTGCTCGACTCCCCGGTGACCTACGACATCAACCACGCCTCGAGCCTGGACCGCCTCGGCTTCGGGGCAGGGCTCGTCACGGACACCCCCTACGGCTACTTCGGCCCCGGCGAGGAGCCGGCGGTCCACGTCGAGTTCGACAGCTGGTGGGGCGCGGTGTCCGCCGACTACGAGCTGCGCTACCGCGTCACCGGCGACCCGTGGGCCGAGCCTCCCGTGGAGGCCGTCACCGGCACGCTCGACCTGCCCGAGGACGGCGGCCGCGCCGCCCTCGACCTGCCGCCGGCGCGGCCCGGACCCTATGACGTGCACGCCGAGCTCGTGGACCGGGTCACCGGCGAGGTGCGCACCGCGACCTGCCTGCGCTACGCCGTGGGCGCGCTCGGCGCGGACTTCGACCCCGCGGGGCTGGCCGACGGCGCGGACTGGGGCGGCGCGCAGCCGCTGCGCGGCGTGCAGCTCGCCGACCAGCTCGGCATCGGGTCGTACCGCGTCCAGCTCGCGTTCGGCGACCTGGTCCCCGACCTCGGGGCCACGCCGGCGGTGTCGGCGCTCGACCTGGACGCGCTGCCCGGGGCCGAGCCCGACGACCCGTTCGCCGAGATCGCGGAGGCGTCCGCTGTGGCCGCGCGGAGCGGGGTGCGGCTGTACGTCCAAGTCGGCCAGGGCGGCGAGGCCGAGCACCAAGCGGTGCAGGACGGGACGTGGGGCGCATGGGCGGGCGCCATCGCCGAGGCGTTCGCCGCCGGGGCGCCCGACGTGAGCCTGTGGGCGCCGTGGAACGAGCCCAACAACACCGGGTTCGGGGACGGCGGCGAGTACGCCCGCGATGTGCTGGCCCCGTTCGCGCAGGCGGTCAAGGCCGCCGCCCCCGGCGCCCAGGTCATCGGCGGGAACGCCCTCAACCTGGTGGTCCCGTGGTACCAGCAGGTCATCGACGCGGGCGGCTGCGCGTCGCTCGACATCGTCGGCATCCACCCGTACACGGGCTTCAACCGCTCCTGGGACGAGGAGGGCGCGGACGGCCCGCTCGGCCAGATCGAGGAGCTGAACGCGGCACTCGAGGGCTGCGGGTCGCCGCCGGTGTGGAACACCGAGTCGGGCTGGTGGTCCGACGGGCCGGGCAACCACTGGGCGCAGGGACATGACGTCGCCCGCACGCTGCTGTGGTCGCGCGCTCTGGGAGTCGAGGAGTGGACGTACTTCTTCAGCGAGGGCGGCTGGGGTGAGGGCGGGTTCTCCTGGTCGCTGCTGCAGGTGGACAGCTTTGTGAAGCCAGGCGCCCTGGCGATGGCCACCGTCGCCGGGCTCCTGGAGGACCGGCCTCCACCCACGGTCGTCGACGCGGCCGTGCCCCACACCCACGTGATGCAGGTGGGCGAGCGCCCGGGCGGCGACGATCGGCTGACGGCCGTGTGGACGGACGACCTGGTCATGGAGGCGCAGGCCACCGCCGACCAGGACGTGACGCTCACCCTCACCGACGTGTACGGCGCCACCCGCGAGGTCGACGCGACGGCCGACGAGCCGATCACCCTGCCCGTGAGCGGCTCGCCTGTGTTCATCTCCGCGCCCAGCGGCGCCGAGGTCGCCATCACCACAGACGAGCCCGCCGGCCCCAACCTGCTCGCCGACGGCCAAGTCAGCGCCAGCTCCACCGGCGAGGACACCGACCCGGCCGCCGTGATCGCCCCCGACGGCGCCGGCGCCACACCCTGGCGCGCGGGCGCACGCACCGGCGACGGCTCGCTCGACCTGAGCCCGTGGCTGCAGGTCGACCTCCCGGAGCCCGCCACCATCGACCGGGTCGCGGTGGAGAGCGCCGGGCTGCGGTGCTGCACGTCGGCGCTGCGCGAGTACACCGTGAGCGTGCAGGGAGCCGATGGCGAGTGGACCGAGGTCGCGTCGAGCACCGGCCTGTTCTTCGAGCGCACCTCGCTCGTGCGGTTCGAGCCCGTCGAGGCCCAGGCCGTGCGCGTCCAGGTGCCCACCACCACCGAGCGCGGCGTGCGCGTGCCGCGGCTCAACTACTCCGGGCAGACGGGCGGGCTGCACCCCGCCTGGTCCCCGGTGGTCCCCGAGACGAGCTGGCCCGCGTCAGTCGTCTCGCTCGCGGCCTACGGGCCGCCCTCCTGAACGACTTCGGCGACGGGACCATGACATGGCAGCGACGAGCGGCATCCGGGCGACAGTGGGCGTGCCGGTCTTCAACGGCGAGCGGTACCTGGCCCAGGCGCTCGCCTCGGTGCGCGAGCAGGATGTGGCGGACCTCGAGATCGTGATCTCGGACAACGGCTCCACTGACGGCACCGAGGAGATCTGCCGGGACGCCGCGCGCGCCGACCAGCGCATCCGCTACCACCGCCACGACGCCAACCGGGGTGGGGCGTGGAACTTCAACCACGTCCTCAGCCTGGCCCGGGCGCCATATTTCACCTGGGCCGCCGCCGACGACATCCGACGGCCCGCCTTCGTGCGGCGCTGCCTCGAGGCCTTCGCGGAGTCCGACCCGGCGACGGTGCTGGTCTACCCCCGCACCCAGATCATCGACGCGCAGGGGCAGATCACCGAGGACCTCAACGACGCCGGCCTGGGCTGCGACGAGCCGCGCCCGCATCAGCGCATGGCGCACTTCCTGCGCGCGCAGGCGGCGCACATCTTCTACGGGCTGCACCGCACAGACGCGCTGCGCAGCACGCGGGGCATCCGGCGCACCGTCGGCAACGACATGGTGATCCTCACCGAGCTGGCCTGCCGGGGGCCCTTCGCGCTGGTCCCCGAGCAGCTCTTCTGGCAGCGGCGGCACAGCGAGCAGTTCTCGGCGCGGCGCGAGGGGCAGGTCGCCTGGCATGCGCCCGACGCGGCGGTGCGCTTCGCGTTCCCGCACACGAAGGTGAGCTGGGAGCTGTGCGCGGCCGTCACGTCCTCGCCCCTGACCGCCGCGGAGCGGGCCCGCTGCCTGGCCACGGTGCCCATCGCGTGGACCCTGCCCCGGTGGCGCGGCCCCGCCTCGGATGTGCGCACCGCCTTGGGCGTCCGTCCCCGCACGGCGGCCGCCCCGCGCGACGCCGCCCAGGCCCACGGCGCCGCCCGATGAGCGCGCGCGTGGACGTGCACGTGCTCACGCCGGGCGACCACTTCTCGCCGCGCACCGGCTCGGCCATCCCCACGGTGGTGGACGGCCTGTGCCGCGCCGCTCCCCCGGGCGCCCCACGGCCCCGTGCGGTGGTGGCGCGCGGGACGTACCCCGAGCGGTACACCAGCGCCGACGTGCTCGACTACGCGCCGGTGGGCGCCCGGCCATGGGACCGGTACGCCGACCTGGCCCTCGCCCGGACCGCCGGCGCCCGCCCCGGGCTGCGCCGCACCCTGCGCCCCACCCTCGCCGAGCAGGCGATGTGGCCGGCGTCCGTGGTGTTGGCGCACAACGCCCCCCAGCTCGTGCCGCTGGTCCGCGCGCCGCACCGCGCCGTGCTGTACGCCCACAACCTGCTGCTGCGCACCTACACCCGTCGCGAGGTGGGCCGGGTGCTCGGCGGCGTCCACGCCATCGTCTGCGTGAGCCGGTCGCTCGCCGAGCAGACCTGCGAGCATCTGCCGGCCACGCTCGCCGACCGCGTGCGGGTGGTGCCCAACGGGGTGGACGCGCGGCAGTTCCACCCGCGCTCCGACCCCACGCGCGGCGAGCGGCTGCGGGTGACGTTCGTGGGCCGGATGATCCGCGACAAGGGCGCCGACGTGCTGCTCGACGCTGTGGCGCTGCTGCGCCGCCAGGACGTGGCAGTCACCTTGGTGGGCAGCCAGAACTTCGACGCTGGAGCAGCCCCGTCGGCCTATGAGCGGGACCTGCGCGCCCGTGCGGCACAGCTCGGCGACCGGGTGCGGCTGCGGCCGTTCGCGCCCCGCGCCGAGGTCGCCGAGCTGTGCCGCGACTCGGATGTGCTGGTGGTCCCCTCCCGCTGGGCCGAGCCGTTCGCCCTGACGGTGCTCGAGGGCATGGCCAGCGGTGTGCCGGTGGTCGCCAGCCGCATCGGCGGGATCCCCGAGGTGATGGGGCAGGCCGGTGTGCTGGTCCGCCCCGGCGACCCCGTCGAGCTCGCGGCGGTGATCGACGCGCTGGCCGCCGACGAGGCCTGGCGGCAGCGGCTCGGCGCCGAGGCCCGGGCGTGGGCGCAGGAGCACGACTGGGCCTGGTCGCGCCGACACCTCGACGCCGTGCTCGCCGGGATCGCGTGATGGCCCCCGCCGCGCCGCCCACGCTCCGCCAGCGCCTGCGGGGCCGGCTGGCGCCGAGCCGTCGCGCAATGCCCGATCTGGGGCATTATGTCCCGATGAGGATCCTGCGGATCTCCCACAGCGCTGTCGTCGACGAGTGGCGCCACCGCGAGCGCGCGATCCGCTCCCACGGGCTCCGGGTCCACCTGCTCTCGGCGCGCCGCTGGGATGAGGGAGGCCGTGTCGTCGCCCTGGAGCCCCGCCCCGGTGAGGACGTGCGCGGGGTGCGCACCTTCGGCCGGCACCCCAACCTGTTCGTCTACGACCCGGTGGCGCTGTGGCGCGCGCTGGGCGCCCAGTGGGATGTGGTCGACATCCACGAGGAGCCGTACTCGCTGGCCACAGCGGAGGTGCTGGCCCTGCTCGCGCTGCGCCGCCGGCGCACGCCCGTCGTGCTGTACTCCGCCCAGAACATCGTCAAGCGGTTCCCGCCGCCGTTCGCCTGGCTGGAGCGCCGCGCGCTGCGCCGCGCCGCGGCCCTGTCGGCGTGCAACACCCAGGCCGCGCGGATCGCCCGGTCGCGCGGCCTGGCCGGCCCGGCGCGGGTGATCGGCCTCGGCGTGGACCTCACGCGCTTCAGCCCGCCCGACACACGCCGTCGCGACCACACGACCCAGCCCGCGGCGGTGCTGCGGGTCGGCTACATCGGCAGGCTGGCGCCGCACAAGGGCGTCGACGTGCTGCTCGAGGCCGCCGCGCTCGACCCCCGCATGCGCGTCGAGATCGCCGGCGCCGGGCCCTCCCAGCCGGCGCTGCGCACCCGTGCGGCGCAGCCGGACCTCGCCGGACGCGTGCGGTTCCTGGGCCACCTCACACCGGGCGCCCTCGCCGAGCTGTACCGGGAGGTCGACGTGCTCGCGGCGCCCTCGCTGCCCACCGCCGGCTGGCTCGAGCAGTTCTGCCGGGTGGCGGTGGAGGCGATGGCCAGCGGCTGCGTCGTCGTCGCCTCGCACACCGGGGCGCTGCCCGACGTGGTCGGCGACGCGGGGCTCCTGGTCCCGCCCGCAGACCCCGCCGCGCTGGCCCAGGCGATCGCGCGCGTGGTCGACGAGCCCGGCCTGGCTCCCAAGCTGCGCGAACGTGGGCTCGACCGCGCCCGGGAGTACTCGTGGGAGCGGATCGGCGCGCAGTACGTCGAGCTGTACGCCGAGGCGGCGCCTGCCCGCGACGGCGTGGCCGGCGCCGGAGACGGGGACGGGGACGGGGACGGCAAAGTCGCCCGCACGCACGGCCGGCGCGCCGAGCGGGCCGCCACCCGCACCGGGGACCGTCCCTCACCCGAGGTCGTCGTCATCGCCTACGGCGCGCCCGCGCTGCTCGAGCGGTGCCTCGCCACACTGGGCGACCCGCAGGACGGCGCCCGTCCGCCCGTGCTGGTGGTGGACAACTCCAGCGACCGGCGCGTGCGGGCCGTCGCCACGGCCGCCGGCGCGGAGTACCTCGACCCCGGGGCCAACCTCGGCTTCGCGGGCGCGGTGAACCTCGCGCTGGGGCGCCGCGCCGACGCTGGCTCCCGGTCGGACCTGCTCCTGCTCAACCCGGACGCGGCCGTCGAGCCCGAGGGGATCCGCGAGCTGCAGCGTGCGCTGCACGCCGAGCCGGGCCTCGCGGCGGTGGCGCCCACACAGCATGACGGGGACGGGGAGCCGGCCCAGGTCGCCTGGCCGTTCCCCTCACCGGTCCGCGCCTGGCTGCAGGCGCTGGGCCTGGGTCGCCTGAGCCAGCGGGAGGACTTCATGATCGGCTCGGTGCTGCTGCTCAACGGCGAGGCCCTCGACGAGGTCGGGACCTTCGACGACGACTTCTTCCTCTACAGCGAGGAGACCGACTGGCAGTACCGCGCCCGCCAGGCGGGGTGGCGCGCGGCGCTCGTCCCGTCGGTCGTCGCCACACATGTCGGCGGCGCCACGAGCACCGATCCGGTGCGCCGCGAGACCCACTTCCACGCCTCCCAGGAGCGCTACCTGCGCAAACACCACGGGCGGCGTGGCTGGGCCTCCGCCCGGGCCGCCATGCTGCTCGGCGTCGCCGCGCGGGCGGCCCTGCTGCGGGGCCCGCGCGGGCGTGACGCGCGGCGGCGCGGCGTGCTGTACCTGCGCGGCCCACTGCACGTGGAGGCTGCCTTGTTCGACGCCACGCCCCCGGGGCCGCCGGGCCGCAGGCGCCATGGCCGCCACCTCGACCGCGCGGACCTCCCGTCATGACAGCGCCCGGGCTGGCCGATCCCGCCGACGCCGCACTCGACGGCGCCACCCTCGACGACGTCCAGCGCGCCGACAGGGTGTCCGCCGCACGCGACGCGCTCCGCCGTCAGCGGCTCCGCCGCGGCGCGGCCCTGGGCCTGACCGCCCTCGGGATCATGCTCGGCGCCCTCGTCGCCGAGCGCCCGCTGCTCCTGGTGCTGGTCGGGTCGGCGGTGCTCGCCGTGGGGCTCACGCTGCGCCAGCCGGCGGCCGTGCCGGTGCTCGCGATGCCCGCCCTCATCCTCATCAACCGGGTGGGCGACGCGGCCGGCGGGCTGTCCATCTCCGACCTCGTCCTGTTCGCCGCGCTGTGGCCCGCGCTGCTCCTCGGCGCCCGGCCGCTGAGCGCCCCCTTGCGGTCGATGCTGTGGGCGTCGGCGGTGTACCAGGCGCTCGTGCTGTTCACGGTGATCGCGAACCCCTACGCCGCCAACACCACCGAGTGGTTCCACTCGTGGCTGCTGATCGCCGGCGCGCTCCTCGTCGGGTGGGCCGCCGGCGCGTCGGGGCACGGGCCGCTGGCCCTCGGCCTCTACGTCGGCGCAGCCGCCTGTGTGGCGGTCGTGACCTGCTCCGCGTGGCTCGTGGCGGCGGCGGACGGCAACTACGGCCCGGTCTTCCTCGGCGAGCCGCTGATGATGCACAAGAACTACCTGGGCTGCGTGCTCGCGTTCGCGGCGCTGATCGTCTACGCGCGGCCGCGCTGGCTGCGGTGGCGTGACGGCTGGTGCCTGGCGCTGCTGGCGCTCTTCCTGGTGGCGATCCTCGCCTCGCAGTCCCGGCAGGCGATGATCGGGCTGGCCCTGGCGGTCGCCGTCGTGGCGCTGCGCCCGGATCCGACCCGCAGGCGCTCGAAGCTCGTGCTGGTCGCCGGCGTGGCCGTCACCGTCAGCGTGGTCTCCCTGGTGCGGGACCAGATCGAGTCCGGGGACCTGCACAACTCCGCGAACCAGCGTCTCGCCTGGTTCGAGCAGTCGGTGGCGATCTGGCAGCAGCACCCCGTCTTCGGCGCCGGGCTGCGCTGGTGGTACACGGACCGCTTCCCCGAGCGCTTCCAGCCGCCGAACGCCGAGTTCGAGGTGGTGTCCTCGGCGGGCGCGGTGGGGCTGGTGGGGTGGGTGCTGCTGGTGGTGGTGTGCCTGGTGGCGCTGTGGCGGGTCGACCCGAGGTTCGGCACGCTCGCGTTCGCGATGGTGCTGATGCGGTTCACGCAGGGGCAGTTCGACCTGTTCTGGGTCGCCGCGCAGGTCTCCATCCCGTTCGTTGTGGCGGGCGTGTGCCTGGGCGCCCAGGCGCACGCCGAGCGCCGCGCGGAGGATCATCCGGAGGATCGCGCCCTCGACCCGCCGCGTCCGCGAGAGGCCGCCTGGTGAGCCCCGTCGACGTCGCGCACGTGGTCTGCACCGAAGCGTTCGCGGGAGTGGAGCGCTACGTCGCGACGCTGGCCCGGGAGCAGGACGCGCGCGGCATGCGGGTGCAGGTGCTGGGCGGGGCCCCGGAGCGGATGCGCGCCGAGTTGGCTGGCGGCGGTGTGGGCTGGTCGCCGGCGGCGACCCCGTGGCATGCCGTGCGTGGGCTGATGGCCCTGCGCGGCCTGCGGCTCGTGCACGCGCATATGACGGCCGCGGAGTCCGCCGCCGTCGTGGGCGCCCGTGCCCCGATCGTCGTCACCCGGCACTTCGCGGGGCGCCGGGGCTCGACGCCGCCCGCGCGGCTGGCCGGGCGCGTGGTGGCCCGCCGAGTCGCCGACCAGGTCGCGATCAGCTCGTTCGTGGCCCAGCGCATCGAGGGCCCGTCCACGGTGATCCACCCGGGTGTGCGCCCGCAGCCGGCTGGCGCCGGCGGGTCGCGGGAGCCCGTGGTGCTCGTGGCCCAGCGCCTGGAGGCCGAGAAGCGCACCGACCTCGCCCTGCGGATGTGGGCCGCCTCCGGGCTCGCGGCACATGGCTGGCGGTTGCAGGTCGCCGGCGAGGGAGCGCTGCTGGGCGAGCTGCGACGGCTGGCCGTCGAGTTGGGGGTGGCTGGGTCGTGCGACTTCCTGGGCGCGCGGGCCGACATCGCCGACCTCATGGCCCGGGCGGGGGTGTTCCTGGCGCCCCGGCCCGACGAGCCGTATGGGCTGTCGGTCGTGGAGGCGATGGCGCACGGCCTGCCCGTCGTGGCGGCAGCGGGCGGCGGGCACGACGAGACGGTCGGCGCGAGCCCGCTCGCCACCCTCGTCGACGCGGCCGAGCCCGACGGCGCGGGAGCGGCCCTCGCCGCGCTGGCGGGGGATCCGGGCCGCCGCGCCGCCTACGGCGAGGACCTGCGACGGCTGCAGCGCCGCCAGTTCACCGTGGCGGCCCACGCCGCGCGCCTGGAGGCCGTCTATCGCGCGGCGGTGCTGCGATGACCGGGGAGGCCGCCACCGCGGGCGACGCGCCGCTGATCGACGCGCCGCTGATCGACGCCCCCTTGATCGATGAGGCGCCGGAGCGTGGCGACGACGCCCCGCACCCGGCCGTGCACGGCGGCCACGACCTCGTCGTCGCGTCCTTGGAGCCGTGGGACGAGGTGTGGCGCCGCAACCAGCACCTGCTCGCGGGCCTCCTGCGTGCCGACCCCGCGCTGCGTGTGCTGCTGCTCGAGCCGCCCGCCGACCCGCTGCACGACCTGCGCCGGGGGGCTCGGGTCAGCCCGGGCCGGCGGCTGCGCGCGATCGGGCCCGACGAGGGCGGCGCCCCGGGCCGGCTGTGGGCGCTGCGTCCCACCAAGTGGCTCCCCCGCCGGGTCGACCCCCTGGGCGACCTGCGGCGGGCCCGCGGCGTCCAGGGGGTCGCGCGGCGACTGGGGATGTCCTCGCCGCTGCTGTGGGTCAACGATCCCGCCGCGGCCACACTGTTGGAGGCGACCGGCTGGCCGGCGCTGTACGACGTCACCGACGACTGGCTGCTCGCGTCCCGGAGCCCGCGCCAGACGGCGACGCTGCGGGCCCAGGAGCAGGTGCTGCTGACACGGTGCGCGGAGGTGACGGTGTGCTCACCCGCGCTGGCCGCCGCCAAGGGCGCCCTGCGGCCGGTGACCCTCGTCCCGAACGGGGTCGACGTCGCGCGGTACCGCGCCCGTGCGGACCGCCCCCCAGCGCTGCCCGAGGGGCCGTGCGCGGTGTACGTGGGCACGGCGCACCCGGATCGGATGGACGTCGAGTTGTGCGTCGAGCTCGCCGAGCGGCTCACCGCCGGGGGCAGCGGGACGCTGGTTTTGGTGGGCCCGGTGCTGCTGGAGGCCGCCGACGTGGTGCGCCTCGAGCGGGCCGGGGCGCGCCTGCTGGGCCCGCGGCCGTCCGCCCAGGTGCCCGGCTACCTGCAGCACGCCGACGTGCTGGTGGTGCCGCACCTGGTGGACGACTTCACCGACTCACTCGACCCGCTCAAGCTCTACGAGTACCTGGCGGTGGGGCGACCGGTGGTGAGCACCCCGGTGGCCGGGTTCCGCGACCTGACTCCGTCCACGCGCGTGCGGGTGGCCGAGCGCCCGGCCTTCACGGCGGCGGTGGTCGAGGCGCTCCGCTCGGCGCCCGACGACGGGCTGGCGGCGGCGGGCGGGCTCGTGCCGGTGCCGACGTGGGACCAGCGGGTGCGGGAGATGGCGCTCGTGCTCAGCCGCGTGGCCGCGACGCGAGGAGCTCCCACACGCGCGTGACCTCGTCGGCGGTCCGGTCGACGCCGAAGCGCGAGCGGACGTCATCCCAGGCCGCCCGGGCCCGCAGCCGCGCGACGGCCGGGTCCCGCAGCACCTCGTCCACCGCGCGGGCCATGCCCGCCACGTCGTGCGGCTCCACCAGCTCGCACCACGACGACCCGTCGGGCGTGTACGCGATCTCCTCCACCCCGCCGCCCCGTGTCGCGACCACCGGGACGCCGCGGGCCATCGCCTCGACGATCACCTGGCCGAAGGGCTCGGGGACGGGTGAGGCGTGCACCAGGACGCTCAGGCCGTCGAGCTCGGGCGCCGGGTCCTCGACCCACCCGGTGAACTCGAGCCGGTCGCCCAGCGCGAGCCGATCGGCCAGCTCGCGCACCCGGGCCTCATAGCCCCGCTCGGCGAACAGGGCGGCGCCCACCACCCGGAACCGCGCCTTCGGATGGCCCTCGGCGATCTCCGCACACGCCTGGACGAACTCGAGCTGGCCTTTGGTGGGGCTGATCCGGCCCACCAGCCCCACCACCGCCGGGGAGGGCTCGAGGCGCTCGTCGGGGTCGGCGACGACCTGCTCGGGGGCGAGCCCCGGATGCGCCAGCGTCCAGCCGCGCGGCAGCGGCAGCAGGGTGCTCGCGGTGGCCCGCGAGTTCACCAGCACATGGTCGGGCCCGTGCCGCGCGGCCCAGCGGAACATCCGGGCCACACGCGCGGGCAGGTAGTCGTCGCTGATCCTGTCGTGCACGTGCCACACCAGCGGGAGACGGGTGAGCCGGGCCGCCGGCCAGGCCAGGAGGTCTGCCTTGAGCGAGGTCGCGTGGACCACGTCCGGGCGCAGGGAGCGCAGCAGCCACGCGAGGCGCAGCACGAACGGCGCCGTCCGCGCGGCCGACGCCCCGGCCCGCCACGCCGACCTCCCCACCGCGTGGCGGTCGGCGCCCCCCACCCCCGGGGCCAGCGGCAGGACGCGCACCTGGACGCCCAGGCGCTCCAGCCGGGCGACGAGCGGCCCGTCCGCGAACAGCACCACGATCACGCGCACGCGCGCGGGGTCCACTGCCGCGCACAGCCGCATGAGCGCCAGCTCCGCGCCCCCGAGCTGGCCGGTGTGGTCCAGCACCACCACGCGGGCGGGTCGGCTCATGGGGTGTCCAGCAGCACCGCGTCCCGCTCGCGGCTGCGCTCCGGCACGGGCTGGGCGACCACCGTGTCCCCCGTGAACCCGTAGGTGGCGGCGTACTCGGAGCGACGCGACGAGGCGGGGCCCTCCAGGACGACGCCCAGCAGTCGCGCGTTCGCCGCCCGCAGGCGGTCCGCGGACTCCTCGATCGCGGTGATCTCGGTGTGCCCGATGGTCGCGGCGAGCACCACCCCGTCGGCATACGCCCCGATGATCGTGGCGTCGGCGGCGACGAGCATGGGCGGCGCGTCGATGACGACCACGTCGACCGTCGCCCGCAGCTGCTCGACCAGGTCCCGCACGGTGTCGCTGGCGAGGTAGTCGGCCGGGTCGAGCTCGGTGCGCAACGCGGGCAGCACCCGCAGGTGCGGGATGCGGGTGGGCTGCGGCGCGTGGTCGCCCAGGTCCACGTCCACGTCCACCCCGTCGCGCCAGCCCGGGTCGCCCTCCGCGGCGGGCAGCAGCGCGTTCAGCCGGGGTTGGCGCAGGTCCCCCGACAGCGCCACCACGCTGCGCCCGCTCAGCGCCCATGACGCCGCCAGGTTCGCCGTGATGAAGCTCCGCGGCGCCTCCAAGTCGGCGGCCGTCACCACGATGACGATGCCCGGGCGCCCCTCCACGGCCGCCTGCACCGCGGTGCGCAGCTCGCGGACGGACTGGGTGTACGACGTCGCGGTGCGGATCGCCACGGGCAGGTCGCCACTGTGCGCATGGGCCCGATGCGCGGCCGACGCGCCCGTGAGCCGCGCCAGCACCGGCGAGCCGGAGGCACGCCGGGCGCCGCCGGCCGTGCGCAGCTTGGTGTCGAGGGTGCGCCGGGCGACGGCGAGCCCGATCCCCAGCAGCAGGCCGCCGAGCAGCGCGATCAGGTAGACCAGGGACGCCGGCAAGCTGGTGAGCGTGGCGGTGACGGCGTTCTGCCGGATGGACGCCGGGGCGGCGATGAGCTGGGCCTGCGAGACCTGCGCCGAGAGCGTCTGGTACTGGTCCATGCTGGCCGCGTACTGCGCCTCGATCAGCCCGTCCGCGGCCTCCGCGGCGCGGGTGGCGTTCACGGCCGCCTGCCGCTGGGCGATCGACTCCCCCAGCACGGCGAGGCGCTCCTGCATTGAGACGACGCCGCTGTCGTACTGGGCCTGCAGCGCCGCGACGTAGGCGCCCGCGACGGCGTTCGCGATCTCGACGGCCTGTGTCGGCGAGCTGCTCGACGCGTCGACAGCCACCCGGTCGGCGACGTCGGGGACGTATCCGCCCGTGACGTGCCGGGCGAGGTCGTCGGCGCGTGTCCCCTGCCCTAGCTCCTCGGCGGCCGCCGAGGTGACCGCCGGGCTGGTGACCAGGCTCGGGTCGGTGTCGAGCCGCACACCGGCGGCGGTGAGGGTCTCCGCGTCGACGAGCTGCACGGTGGCGGTGGCGACGTGCACGGGGACCTGGCGTTCCAGGTGCCACCAGGCGCCGACGAGCGCCGCGGCGACGGCGATGAGGACGAGCCAGCGGCTGAACCAGATCGTGCGGAACAGCTCCTGAAGTGTCATGGGGCACCTTCCTGGGGTGGCGGGGTCGCACTCACAGCTGGCACAGCTCCTCCTCGACCACTGCCCGCAGCCGGGCGACGAAGCGAGGCGCCGCGAACGCGTCCGCGTGGTCCCGCAGGGCGCTCGCGGACCACGGGCGGCGGAGCGCGCAATCGACCGCGCGCGCCACGGGCTCAGGCTCGGGGATGTCGAAGAACTCGCCGGTGACGTGCTCCCTGACGGTGTCGAGGTAGCCGCCGTCACGCAGCACCACCGCGGGCCGCCCGAAGGCGGCGGCCTCGAGCGGGGACAGGCCGTAGTCCTCGAAGGAGGCCGCCACGAGGGCCGAGCAGTTCCCGTACAGCCATCTCAGCTCGGCGTCGCTGACCCGCCCGAGCAGCCTGGCGCCGTGGATCGGCTGGGCGAGCCGCTCGAGCCGGCCGCGGTCCGGGCCCTCGCCCACCACCACGAGCCGGGCGCCGAGCCGCTGCGCCGCCCGCAGCACCACGTCCACGTTCTTGTAGGGGAGCAGCCGGGCCACGCACAGCAGGAACCCGCCCTCGACGCCCGGTGGCGGCGTCGACGGGCCGTCGGGCAGCAGCGCGGGCGGCGGCGGCAGCACCTCGGCGTCGATGCCGTAGACCTCCCGCACTGATCGGGCCGTGACGGACGAGTTCGCCAGGTACCTGTCGGCGCTGAGCGCGGCGCGCCGGTCCCAGGCGCGCAGCGAGGGCGCGAGCGCGTCCAGCGAGCGGGCCGCGACCCACCGTCGCAGACCCCTGCGGTTGTGCGCCGCCCCGAGGTACCGCTCGGACTGGTAGAGCCAGCGCGCGGGCGCGTGGCAGTAGACGACCTTGCGCCCGGTCGACCGGAAGCCGTGCGCCCAGCCCGTGGAGCTCGCCAGCAGCACCTCCGACTCGATCGGCGGCGTGGCGGACACCGCCGAGGCGAGGAACGGCAGCCCCAGCCGGTGGTGGCGCCGCACGACGCCGAACCTGTCGAGGCGCGTGGTCCGCAGGTCCACCGCGCCGAACTCGGGGAACGTCCCCTCCGGGTCGTACAGCGAGGTGTGCATCGGCGCCCCGGGGAAGCCCTCCACCATCGCCAGGGCGACCCGCTCGGCGCCGCCGCGCTGCGTGGCGTAGTCATGGGCGAGCGCCACCCGGTCAGCGCCCACCGCGCCCGCTCACCACCACGTTGACGGTCTTCCACATGATCATGAGGTCGAGGGCGATGGACCAGTTCTCGACGTACCGCAGGTCCAGCTTCACCGCCTCCTTCCACGGGAGGTCGGTGCGCCCGCTGATCTGCCACAGGCCCGTCAGGCCGGGTTTGACCAGCAGCCGCCGTCCGACGGAGTCGCCGTACTGGGCGACCTCGTGGGGCAGCGGCGGGCGGGGCCCCACCAGTGCCATCTCCCCGCGCAGCACGTTGAGGAGCTGCGGCAGCTCGTCGATCGAGTGTTTGCGCAGGAACCGTCCCACCCGAGTGACCCGGGGGTCGACGTCGAGCTTGAACAGCGGCCCGTCGGCCTGGTTGTCGAGCCGCAGGGCCGCCTGCTGGGCCTCGGCGTCCACGACCATGCTGCGGAACTTCAGCATCTTGAACGTGCGGCCGCCCTTCCCCACCCGGGTCTGGTGGAAGAGCGCCGGCCCGGGGCTGGTCACCCGGACGACCACCGCCACGACTAGCAGCACGGGCGTCAGCACCACCAACGCGCCGAGGGCGCAGCCCAGGTCGAACATGCGCTTGAGCGTGACCCGGGGCCCGCGCGACTCGGCCCGGCGCACGTGGATGAGGGACAGGCCGGCGGTCGGCTCGAGCATCACCCGGGGGCCGAAGACCTCGACCAGCCCGGGCGCCACCACGAGGCTGGCGCCGGTGCGCTCAAGCGCCCAGGAGAGCCGGCGCAGCGCCTGCCCGGTCAGGTCCGAGCCGGCGACGATGACCACGTCGAAGTCTCCGTCGACCACCACCTGCGGGATGTCCGAGAGCGACCCGAGCACCGGGACGCCGACCTCGGGGCCGGGGACGGCGAGCGCCGGCACGCACAGCCCGGCGATCTGGTACCCGTGCTGCGGCGCGGCGCGGAGGTCCGCGACGAGCCTGTCGATCGCGGCGACGTCGCCCACCACGAGGGTGCGGCGCATCGCCTCCCCACCGCTGCGCCGCCGGTGCAGCCCGCGCCGGTTGAGGTGCCGGGCCCCGGCCAGGGCCCCCATCATCAGCGGCAGCGCGCCGAAGACGACGGTGCGCGGCACCTCGGCGTCGAAGCCGACGGCGAACAGGGCGAGCGTCGCGGCGGTGAGGACCCCGGCGCGCAACACCGCTTGGAACTCCAGGGGCCCGTCGCCCAGGTTCGCGCGCTCGTACCCGCGCTCGACGCCGACCATGATCACGAAGAGCAGGCCGATCGACGCCCCCCAGCCGAACTGCAGCAACGTCACCCCGTGCATCGCGAACAGCAGGGCTGTCGGGATGGACAGGCACAGCAGCAGGTCCCGCGCCATGGTCGACCACTGGTACGCCGTCTGCTGCTCGCGCCAGCTCAATCCGGAGCCGGCGGTGGCGCTGCGCCTGACGCGGCGGATGAACGGCTGGCTCGACGCCCACGACACGCGTGGGCCGGCCGCTGGCCGACGACGCTCCTGCGTCGCAGCCTCGACTGCGCTCGCTGATGGCACGTCCCGGTCGTCGATCAGGCTCATGCGTCGCCCCCCGGCAGATGATGTGCCTTGAGGGTATATGGCCCGGTTCGATCGTGTAACACCCAGTTGCCCGAATTCACCCTATTTGCTCGGCGCGTCGTGCGGCGCGTCGCGCTGAGCGGCTCCCCTGCCACGCCCGGCCCGGGAGGCCTGGGCGGCTAGGAGCGGGTGTGGTACTTCAACTGGGCGCGCTCGAGCCCTTCCGTCACGACGAGCTCCACCGCATCCGCGGCGGCGTCCACCAGCCAGGGCAGGTCCTTGCGCTCGGCGGCCGTGAAGTCCCTCAGCACATAGTCCGCGGCATCCATCCGGCCAGGCGGGCGGCCCACGCCGACCCGCACGCGCACATAATCCTTGGTGCCCAACGCCTTCGAGGTGTCGCGCAGCCCGTTGTGGCCGCCCTCGCCCCCGCCGATCTTCAGCTTGATCTCCGCGTACGGGATGTCGAGCTCGTCATGCACCATCACCACGCGCTCGGCCGGCACGTCGTAGTACTGGGCCAGCGCCGCCACCGGGCCGCCGGAGACGTTCATGTAGGTGGTCGGCTTGGCGAGCACCACCCGGGGGCCGGGGGCCCCGCCCGGCAACGTGCCGAGCCGGGCCTCGGCGACTGCCGCCTTCGGCCGCCGCGACAGCAGCCCGCCGCGCGCCCCGAACGTGGCGCCGGTGCGGCTCGCCAACTCGTCGAGCACCATCTGGCCGACGTTGTGCCTGTTGCCCGCGTACTGCGGGCCCGGGTTGCCGAGCCCGACGACGAGCCAGGGTCCCTCCGACATGCGCTTCCTTCCGATCTCCCCGCGACGACGTGCCCGGGCGTGGACGCGACGACGCCCGGCACCGTCGAACGGTACCGGGCGTCGCTGCGCCTGCCGGCCGCCTAGCGGCCGGCAGGGTGGCTCAGGCCTTCTCGGCTGCGGACTCCGCCGACTGCTCGGCGGCCAGCTCGGCGACGGCCGCGTCGGCGGCGATGTCGGCAGCGGACGCCTGCGGCGCCGTGACGGAGATGATCGCGGCGTCGGGGTCGGTGACGAGCACCGCGCCCTCGGGCAGCGGGATGTCGCGGGCGAAGACGATCTCGCCAGCGGCGACACCCGTGATGGAGACCTCGATCTCGCGCGGCAGGTTCGTCGCCTCGGCCTCGAGCGCCAGGGTCTGCAGGTCGAAGATGTGGATCGTGCCCGGCTCGGGCTCGCCCACGACGACGATCGGGACCTCGACGGAGACCTTCTCGCCCTTCTTCACGATGAGCAGGTCGACGTGCTCGATGACGTTGCGGACCGGCTCGCGCTGGACGTCCTTGGCGATCGCGAGGGTCTTCTCACCGTCGAGCTCGATCGCGAACAGCGCGTTCGCCTGCTTGAGGGCGAGCATCGTCTCGTGGCCCGGCAGGGCGACGTGCAGCGGGTCGGTGCCGTGCCCGTAGAGGACGGCGGGGATCTGGTGCGCACGGCGCAGGCGGCGCGCCGCGCCCTTGCCGAACTCGGAACGGGCGGTGGCGACGAGCTTGACCTCGGACACGATGACTCCCAGAAAGCAGACGATGAATGGTGACGAAGCTGAGTGGTGGCCTCGACGCGGGGCGCAGGACGGGCACGCGGAGGCGGCAACCGCCCAGTCGATCACGGACCCGGAGGCTGGTCGCTGCGCTGTCCCGCGGTGCGTGAGCACCCGCCGGACTACTCGCGGAACCAGGCCTTCGGCGTCCCTCGCCGGGGCAACCTGATGATCCTACCCGGCCTGGGTGCTTCCCCCAAGCCGGGTCGTGCCGCCTGAGGCGGCGCCAGGCAGGATCAGGCCTGGCCGTCGAACAACGACGTGACAGAGCCGTCGTCGAAGACCTCGCGGATGGCACGCGCCAGCAGCGGCGCGATGGACAGCACGGTGAGCTTGTCGAAGCGGCGCTCATCCGGGATCGGCAAGGTGTCCGTGATGATG
This sequence comes from Cellulomonas cellasea, assembly GCF_030372105.1. Classification (GTDB taxonomy): domain Bacteria; phylum Actinomycetota; class Actinomycetes; order Actinomycetales; family Cellulomonadaceae; genus Cellulomonas_A; species Cellulomonas_A cellasea_A. The sequence goes on from NZ_JAUDBQ010000001.1 coordinate 144,669, forward strand.
ACCTCACGGGCGCCGCACTGCTGCAGGCGGTCGATCGCCGGGTCGGAGAGCACACCGTGCGTCGCCGCGACGATGACGTCCTTGGCGCCCGCCTCCATGAGCACGCGCACCGCTCCGGAGATGGTGCCGGCCGTGTCGATGAGGTCGTCCACGAGCACGCAGCTGCGGCCCTCGACGTCGCCGACCACGCGGTTCGCCACGGTGCGGTTCGGGCGTGAGATGTCACGCGTCTTGTGCACGAAGGCCAGCGGCCCGCCGCCCAGCTTGGCGGCCCACTGCTCGGCCACGCGGATGCGGCCGGCGTCCGGGGAGACGACAGTCACGTTCGACGTGTCGACCCGGGTGCGGACGTACTCGGTGAGGATCGGCATGGCCCACAGGTGGTCCACCGGGCCGTCGAAGAAGCCCTGGATCTGCGCGGCGTGCAGGTCCACGCTCATCAGCCGGTCGGCGCCGGCGGTCTTGAACAGGTCCGCCATGAGGCGGGCCGAGATCGGCTCGCGGCCACGGTGCTTCTTGTCCTGCCGCGCGTAGCCGTAGAACGGCGCGACCACGGTGATGGTCTTCGCGGAGGCGCGCTTCAGGGCGTCGACCATGAGCAGCTGCTCCATGATCCACTGGTTGATCGGCGCCGCGTGGCTCTGCAGGACGAACGCGTCCGAGCCGCGGATCGACTCGCCGAAGCGGACGTAGATCTCGCCGTTCGCGAAGTCGTACGCGGTGGTGGGAACGAGTTCGCTGCCCAGTTCTTCGGCGACGGAAGCGGCAAGGTCGGTGTGGGCCCGGCCTGAGATGAGGACGAGCCTCCGCTCACCGTCAGGGGAGACGATCCCGGTCATCGTGCGGAGTCCTTCGTGTTCGTTGGTGCGTCAGGCAGCTCAGTCGGCTGGTCGGGCAGCGTGGGGGGCGGGGTGGGGACCGGGCCGGTGGAGGCGCTCTGGGCGCGCCCCCGCTCGGCGCGCGCCTGCGGCGAGAGCTCGTCCGGCTGGCCGCCGAGCGCGCGCTCGGCGGCCGCGGCGGCGGGTGTGCCGGCGCGGGCCCGCACCACCCAGCCCTCGATGTTGCGCTGGGCGCCGCTGCTCACCGCGAGGGCGCCCGGGGGGACGTCACGCCGGATGACGCTGCCGGCGCCGGTGTACGCGCCATCGCCCACCGTGACCGGCGCGACGAACATGTTGTCCGAGCCGGTGCGGGCGTAGGAGCCGATCGTCGTGTGGTGCTTGTTCACGCCGTCGTAGTTGACGAACACCGACGCGGCGCCGATGTTCGTCTCCTCGCCGATGGTCGCGTCGCCCACGTAGGACAGGTGCGGCACCTTGGAGCCGGCGCCGATCTGCGCGTTCTTCGTCTCGACGAATGTGCCGATCTTGCCGTGGGCGCCCAGCACAGTCCCGGGCCGCAGGTAGGCGAACGGGCCCACCGTGGCCCCCTCGCCGATCACCGCGAGCGAGCCGTGGGTGCGCACCACAGAAGCGCCGGCGCCCACCTCGACGTCCGCGAGGGTGGTGTCGGGGCCGACCGTGGCGCCCTCCCCCACCGACGTGGCGCCGTGGAGCTGGGTGCCGGGCAGCAGCGTGACGTCGCGCGCCAGGTCCACGTCCACGTCGACCCAGGTCGTCGCCGGGTCCACGACGGTGACCCCCGCGCGCATCCAGTCGTCGAGGATCCGGCGGTTGAGCTCGGCGCGCAGCGTGGCGAGCTGCACGCGGTCGTTGACGCCCTCGACGAGCAGCGGGTCGTCGGTGCGCAGCGCGCGCACCCGGCCGCCGTCCTCGCGGGCGATGGCCAGCACGTCCGTCAGGTACACCTCGCCCTGCGCGTTGTCCCGGCCGAGCCGGCCGAGCGCGCCGCGCAGCACCGTGGAGTCGAAGACGTACACCGAGGAGTTGATCTCGCGGATCGCGCGCTGGTCGGCGTCGGCGTCCTTCTCCTCGACGATGCCCGTCACGTCGCCCGTCGCCGGGTCGCGCAGCACGCGGCCGTAGCCCGTGGGGTCGTCGACCTCGGTGGTGAGCACCGTCACCGCGTCGTCGTCGGCCACGTGGGCGGCGAGGAGCTCGGCGAGGGTGCCGCCGTCGAGCAGCGGGATGTCCCCCGCGAGCACCACGACGGGGCCCTCGACGCGCACGCCTGCGACGGCGCCGGTGGCCGGCAGCCCCTCGCCGGCACGTGCGGCATCGGCCTGGGCCGCGGCGTCGAGCACCGAGAGGGCGCACTGGACGGCCCGGCCAGTGCCCGGCACGTCGTCCTGGTCGGCGATCAGCGCCTGCGGGTCGACCTCGCGGGCGTGGGCGGCGACGAGCTCGCGCTCGTGGCGCACGACCACCGCGACGCGGCCTGGGTCGAGCTCACGTGCGGCGGTCAGGGCGTGGCCGAGCATGCTGCGGCCAGCCAGAGTATGCAAAACCTTGGGTGTCGCCGAACGCATCCGTGTGCCTTCGCCGGCGGCGAGGACGATGACGGCTGCTGGGCGGGGGGTGGTCACCTGTGGGTGCTCCCGTCGGATCTGCCCGAGCTGTCGGGCGGCGGATCTTGCGCACCAGCACTCTACCGCCGCGAGGGCTGGCGCTCGTTCAGCCGGTGGGCTGACCCGGCACTTCACCACGTCCTGTGATCATGCGCACGTCGATGCGCTCGGCCCCGGCCCGGCGCCGTTCGGCGCTTCGCGCGGTTTGTCACTAAATGTTACGTTGAGCCCAGCGGCTGCCGGCTCCCCTCAGCAGCGGCCGCATCACGGCAGCCCGCCGCTCGAGCCGTCCGAGGCTGGACGCTCCCGTCGGGCGGAGCCCGTCAGGTGCGTGGCCCACAGTGGCCCTCACCCACTTCCCCCGCTCAGCGCCAGGCCTGGCCACGACGGCCGCCCGGCGAAGCCGCAGGCCGCCCACGGTGGCCGCGATGCGCCGTCAGCGGCGCTCTGGAGGTTTGGCGATGGAGCCATGGCAGTCCCATGTCACGCGAGGGCGCTCCGCCCCGCCGCACCGACGACTCCGCAGGCTCGCGCGCAGGTCGACCGCCGCGACCCTCGCCCTGGTGGTGATGGCCACCGGCCTGACGACGATGGCCACGTCGGCCACCGCCCAGGACGAGCCGTGGATGAACACCGACCTGTCGCCCGACGAGCGCGCCGACCTGCTCGCCGACGCGATGACCCTCGACCAGAAGCTCACGCTGTTCAACGGCAGCGGCGCAGGGGCCACGGCGATCCCCGAGCTGGGCGTCCCCGCACGCCGGGAGATCGACGGCGCCACCGGCGTGATCGTCGCGGACGTCCCGACGACGGCCTTCCCGGCGGGCGCCTCGCTCGCCTCCACATGGAACCCCGACCTGGCGCAGGCCTTCGGCCGCCAGGCGGGGCTCGAGACCCACCTCACGGGATTCTCGGGCTGGGCGGGCCCGTCGAGCGACCTGGTGCGCAGCCCGTTCAACGGCCGCCAGTGGGCCACCTACGGCGAGGACCCGCTGCTCGCGGGGCTGATGCCCGGCAACGTGATCGCCGGGGTCAACCAGACGAACGACACCAACGGCGTCTACTCGCTGCCCAAGCACTACGTCGCCAACAACCAGGAGACCCAGCGCACCACGCTGGACGCCGTGCTGGACGAGCGCACGCTCCGGGAGGTCTACGTCCGCACCTGGGAGTCGCTGGTCGAGGCGGAGCCCGGCGCGGTCATGTGCGCGTTCCCCCGCGTGAACGGGACGCACGCCTGCGAGAACCCGAACCTGCTGTGGGACATCCTCAAGGGCGAGCTCGGGTACCCCGGGTGGGTGTCCTCCGACTTCAACGCGTGCACCACCCTCGAGGCGTACAACCTCGGCGCGGACGTGTGCGGCCCGGGCTTCCCCGACTTCGCCACGTTCACCGCGGCAGTCGAGGACGGGACGATCACCCCGGAGCGGTTCGAGGACATGGTGCACCGCATCCTGCGCTCGTACTTCAAGGACGGGATCATCGACCACCCGCCCGTCGGCAGCCTGGAGAACCCGAAGCCGGCGACGCCGCCGCTCTCGGACGAGGTCGTGGCGGCGGGTGACGAGACGGCGTACCGCATCGCCGTCGACGGGTCGGTGCTGCTGCGCAACGAGGACGGGGCGCTGCCGCTGGAGGCCGACGAGCTCGACTCGATCGCCGTGATCGGCGAGGCCGCGGACCGGTACCTCACCGGGTTCGGCAGCGACATCGTCGTCGACCCGACGCAGTTGACGACCATCCTGGACGGCATCGCCGACCGGGCCGGGAGCGGCGTGGCGGTCACGCACGTCGACGGCGCCGACCCGGTGCGCCCGGGCGACCTGATGCCCGGCGACCCGCCGGTCCCGTCCGGGGTGCTGCAGCCGTCCACCGGCTCCGGTCCCGGGCTCTGGGCCGAGTGGTTCACCACGTCCGACTTCAGCGGCACGCCCAACACGACCCGGGTCGAGGACCAGGTCAACTGGGCGGAGGGGCTCGCCGCGGTGTTCGGCCAGTTCGGGTACAACCCGTCCCCCGCGCCGAAGCTGCCCGACGCGTTCCTCGGCGCGCCGAACCCGTCGGTCCGCTGGTCGGGGACGCTGAACCCGACGGAGACGGGCCCCTACCAGCTCGGCGTGACGGTGCTGGGCCAGGTGACGTTGTCGGTGGACGGCCAGGAGGTCCTCACGGCCGACGCCGACACCATCCAGACGCTGTCCACCGAGCTCGAGCTCACCGCCGGGCAGAGCTACGACATCGTCATCGAGTACGTCGCCGACGCGCCGAACCAGTGCTGCCCGGGGACCACGTCGGAGATCGGCCCCACCATCCGGTTCTCCTGGGTCCCGCCGAACGGCAACGCCTCACCGCAGATCCAGGAGGCCGTCGGGGCCGCCGCGACGTCCGACGTCGCGGTGATCGTCGCCAACGACTACATGGGCGAGTCCCTCGACCGCGGCAACCTGGGGCTGTTCCAAGACATGAGCCTGCTGATCGAGTCGGTGGCCGCGGTCAACCCCAACGTCGTCGTCGTGCTCGCCACGGGGGCGCCGGTGGAGATGCCCTGGCTGGACAGCGTCCCAGCGGTGTTCGAGTCCTGGTATCCGGGCCAGCAGCAGGGCAGCGCCATCGCCGCGCTGCTGTTCGGCGACGAGGACTTCAGCGGTCGGCTGCCGATCACGTGGCCGGCGTCGGAGGAGCAGGTCGTCGACGAGATCGGCCTGGCGAACCCCTACCTCGACGTCAACGTCCCCGACATCACCGTCGACTACACCGACGGCGTCTTCGTCGGCTACCGGGCCTACGACGAGCTGGGCGTGGAGCCGCTGTTCCCGTTCGGGCACGGGCTGTCGTACTCGTCGTTCGCGTACGACAACCTCCAGGTCACCGGCCCGCGGGCCCGGCAGAACGAGGGGCCGGACACGTCCGAGCCGGGGCTGGTGAGCGTCGACGTGACGAACACCGGCACGTTCACCTCCACCGAGGTGGTGCAGGTCTACAACGGCCGGCTGCCCACCGATCGGGCCGTGACACCGCCGCAGGCGCTGCTCGGCTGGGGCCGGGTGACCTTGGCGCCCGGGGAGACCGCCACCGTCGAGGTGCCCATCGAGCTCTACACGCCCCAGCACGTGCTGGCGTACTGGGACACGGAGTTCGGCTACTGGATCACCCCGACGGGGACCACCGACCTGTATGTCGGCTCGTCGTCGCGGGATGTGCGGCTGACCTCGACCCTCGAGGTCCGCGAGCCGCTGGAGCCGGACACCACGCCGCCGACGTTCGAGCTGACCGGGTTCACTGACGGCGGGCTCTACGGCGTGGGCGGCACGATCGACTGGGGCCTGACGGTCGACGACCCGACGGCCACCGTCGTCGCGACGCTCGACGGCCAGCCGATCGACCTGTCGGTCCCGCTCGAGCTGTGGCGCCTGGACCTGGGCCAGCACACGCTGGTCGTGACGGCCACGGACCCGTCCGGCAACTCCACCACCGAGACCTTCAGGTTCTATCTGAAGACCTCGCTCCGGGACCTCGACCTCATGCTGCAGCACTTCGAGGACACCGGGGTCGTCGACCCGGTGGACGTCGTCGCCCTGCGGAACACGCTCTTCCGCGTGCGCGCGGTCGAGGCCAGGGGCAATGACGCGGGGGCTGTCGTGCTGCTGCGGACGATGCGGGCCGAGGTGCTGGCACTCAACCTCGCCGACGACGCCGAGGCGGCGCTGCTGCGCAGCATCGACGCCATCATCGTCGAGCTCGGCGGGACGCCACCGGGGGCGGGCGCCGCGGCACGCGCGGAGCTCGACGGCCTGGCCGTGGAGCCCGAGGACGAGGGCGAGCTGCTGCGCGAGTAGCGGCCCGCGGAGGGAGAGGCCATGCCGTGTCGGGGCGCCAGCAGGTGGCGCCCCGACACGGCGGCGCTTGCTCCGCCCCCAGGATTCGAACCCGGACCGCAAGGCACCAAAGGCCTGCGTGCTGCCGTTACACCAGGGCGGACCGGCCCACACCGCCGCCCGCAGAGGGGGTGATGTGCGCCTCGGCAGACCAGTCTGCCAGGCCACGCACGGCATGATGTCCTCGTGGCCACCGACGCGAGACGACAAACGCGCCCCCGGATGACCGGCGTGGAGCGACGAGAGCAGCTGATCGACGTCAGCCGTGTCCTTTTCGCCGAGAAGGGCTTCGACGGGACGAGCGTCGAGGAGATCGCCTCCCGGGCCAAGGTCTCCAAGCCTGTCGTGTACGAGCACTTCGGCGGCAAGGAGGGCATCTACGCGGTCGTCGTGGACCGCGAGATCCAGCACCTCACCAACGCGCTGACCTCGGCCCTGGACGGCGGCGGCCACCCGAAGGTGCTCGTCGAGCGGATGGCGATGACGCTGCTGAACTACATCGAGAACTCCACGGACGGCTTCCAGATCCTGGTGCGGGACTCCCCTGTCGCGCAGGCCACCGGCACGTTCTCCAGCCTCATCGGCGACGTCGCGACCCAGGTGGAGCACCGGCTCGGCGACCAGTTCAAGAAGCAGGGCCTGGACCCCAAGTCCGCGCCGATCTACGCGCAGATGCTGGTCGGGATGGTGGCGCTCACCGGGCAGTACTGGCTCGACGCGCGCAGCCCCGGCAAGGCGGAGGTCGCGGCGCACCTGGTGAACCTCGCGTGGAACGGGCTGTCGGGCCTGGAGCGCCGGCCGCGGCTGGCCAGCGCGCCGTGAGCGGGCGCCGTTATCTCGACGGCGAGTAATCTCAGCGCATGGCGGCAGGCAGCACTCCGGCGGACGACGCCGACGACAGGGACGCGACGGCGACCGCGGGGCAGCGCGTCAGCGCCACGGCGGGCCCCGGGCCCGAGGGCGGGATGCGCGACGAGGTCGACCGGATCGTCACGGCCTGGGAGCGCGAGCGCCCCGACCTGGACGTCACACCGCTCACGGTGCTGTCCCGCGTCAGCCGGCTCGCCCGGCACCTGGACTTGGCGCGCCGCGCGGTGTTCGCGCGGCATGGCCTGGAGACGTGGGAGTTCGACGTGCTCTCGGCGCTGCGCCGCGCGGGCGCGCCGTACCGGCTCTCCCCCGGCGCCCTGCTGACGCAGACGCTGGTGACGAGCGGGACGATGACCAACCGCATCGACCGGCTGACCCAGCGTGGCTTCGTGTCCCGGATGCCCTCCCCGGAGGACCGGCGCGGGGTGCTCGTCGAGCTCACCGACCTGGGCCGCACGCGTGTGGACGGCGCCCTCGCCGACCTGCTCGACGAGGAGCGCACCCTGCTGGCCGGCCTGGCCGACGAGGACCGGGCCCGGCTCGCTGACCTGCTGCGCAGCGTGGTCGCCCCGTTCGACGCCCACTAGCCCTTCGACGCCCACTAGCCCCTGCGACGGCCATGAGCCGTCACGGCAGCCGTTCCCACAACCCGACGTGGTGGTTGCGGCCCGCCTGGGCGAACTCCCCGCGCAGCCACTCCTCGAGCGCGGGGCTCATCTCGTTCCGGGAGAGCTGGTTCGTCAGCAGCGCGCCGCGCGCGTCGGCCAGCTGCGCCCAGATGACGCGCTCGTCGGGCGGCAGCCCCGCGGGCGGTCCTGCGGGCGGTCCTGCGCCCCGGGCCGCGCGGGCGTCCGCGGCGGCCAGCTCGGGGGTCGGGCTGCCCTCGTCGAGGGCCAGCCGGAGCCCGAAGATGTCCACCACGTCGGGGCAGCCCGCCCGGATCTGCCGCCTGCTCGCGTCGGCCGCGGCGAGCACCGACGGCGTGGCGCTCCATGTGCACTCGTGCTCCCGGGCGAAGGCCGCCAGCGGCTCGTTGGCGAGGGGCCGTCCCCAGCCGGGCGCCACGGCGCCGGAGACCGCCAGCGGCACCGCCAACACCGCGCCTGCCGCGATGGCCCACGGGTGGGCCTGCGTGGGCAGCCGCGCGGCCAGGCGGCCGGCGCCCGCCCCGAGCAGCAGGCACAGCGCGGGCCCCACGAACGCGGTGTAGTGCGTGCCCCAACTCGGCGCCACGAGCAGCAGCGCCATCTGGGCCAGGGCCAGCAGCCCCCACCACACCGGGTCGGACCAGTCCCTCGGCCGCACGCGGGCGTAGACGGCGCGGGCCACCGGCGCCGCGCACAGGGCCAGGAGCAGCAGTCCGCCCGCGACGGCGAGGGCGTGCCCGATGGTGGGGCCGGTGAGCGCCACCGGGGACACGAGCGTGCCGATCCGCTCCAGGGCGCCCGTCGGGTTGGCCTCGCGGCCCCGCTGGATCGCGACGATGTTCCGCCAGGCCGCCGACGGGTCCGCCACCGCGAGGGCCAGCGCCGGGCTGAGCCCCACCACGCACCACAGCGCCCCGCGGCCGACGGCGCGCACTCCCGCCCGGGCCCCGACCAGCGCGCCCAGCACCAGCACGTCGGCGGCGCCCCACAGCTTGAACGCGACGGCCAGCCCGGCCATCGCCCCCGCCACCCGCACCGCTCGGGGAGCCGGCCCGGCCCGGTCGCCCGGGGCCCGGCGCAACCCGAGCAGGGCGACCAGCACGCACACGTTGAGCAGCGGCTCGAGGTACACCGTCCGCTCGGCGATCGTGATCGTGCCCCACGCGGCGTACAGCGCCCCGCCGACGACTGCCGCCGTCCACCCGCGCGGACGCAGGATCATCGCGACGAGCACGGCGTTCACGGCGCCGACCAGCACCACCGCGACCCGCGCGGCGGCCAGCGCCCAGGAGTCGCCGACCAAGCCCGCCACCGCCGCGAACGGCGCCAGGGCCACCACGACGCCGCCCGGCTGCAGGAAGGTGAAGTCCGTGTACGGCAGGTCGCCCGCGAGCAGGTGCTGCGCCGCGGCGAGGTGCACGCCGTCGTCGTAGCCGATCACCCCGCGCAACGACCCCCGGTGCAGCACCGGGCCCAGGCGCATGGCCACCGCGAGGCAGCCGAGGATGAGTGCCAGGACGACGAGCCCGCGGCTGCCCGACCGCGGGGCCGGCAGCGCTACCCGGCGCTCTCCGCCGCCGCCAGCCACAGCTCCTCGAGCGCGTCGCGCTCCTCGGCGAGGGCCCGCAGCTCGGCGTCGAGCCGCTGGACCGCCTGGTGGTCGGTGGCCTGGGCGGCCATCTTCTCGTGCAGGCGCGCCTCGAGCTCGGCGATCTTGCCGAGCCGGCGCTCGACGCGCTGCACCTCCTTGCGGGCGGCGCGCTGGTCGGCTGCGCTGGGCGCGGGCTGCGCGTCGTCGGCCGCGCTCGACGGCGCCCCGCTGGGTGCGGCCGCCGGGCGCGCGGTCCCGGGCGCGGCGCGGCGCAGCTCGAGGTACTGCTCCACCCCGCCCGGCAGGTCGCGGATGGCGCCGTCGCCCAGCAGGGCCACCTGCCGGTCGCAGACCCGCTCCAGCAGGTACCTGTCGTGCGAGACGACGATGAGCGTGCCCGGCCAGCCGTCGAGCAGGTCCTCGAGCGCGGCCAGGGTGTCGGTGTCGAGGTCGTTCGTGGGCTCGTCGAGGAGCAGCACGTTCGGCTCCCCCACCAGCAGCCGCAGGAGCTGCAGCCGTCGGCGCTCCCCACCCGAGAGGTCCCGCACCGGGGTGCGGGCGCGGTCCTTGGTGAAGCCGAGCCGCTCCACGAGCTGCGCGGCGGTCAGCTCCTTGCCGCCGGCCACGACGGTGCGCTTCTCCCGCTCGACCACCTCGACCACACGCAGGTCGGCGAGCTCGTCGAGGTCCTCCACGTCCTGCGTGAGCTCGGCCACCTGCACCGTCTTGCCCCGCTTGACCCGGCCCGACGTGGGCTCCAGCCGCCCGGCGAGCAGGCGCAGCAGCGTCGTCTTGCCCGCGCCGTTGACCCCGACGATGCCGTACCGGTCGCCCGGGCCCAGCCGCCAGGTCACGTCGTCGAGCAGCGCCCGGCCGCGCACGGCAGGGCTGTCGGCGGTGGCGGGCTCGTCGAAGCGGAGGGTGACGTCCTCCAGGTCCAGCACGTCCTTGCCGAGCCGGCTGGTGGCCATCCGGGTCAGCTCGAGCTGGTCGCGGGGCGCCGGCTCGTCGGCGATGAGCTCGGTGGCGGCGTCGATGCGGAACTTCGGCTTGGAGGTGCGGGCCGGGGCGCCGCGGCGCAGCCACGCGAGCTCCTTGCGCAGCAGGTTCTGCCGCTTCTCCTCCGTGACGGCCGCCGTGCGCGCCCGCTCCGCGCGGGCCAGCACGTAGGCGGCGTACCCGCCCTCGTACCCCTCGACGCCGCCGTCGTTGACCTCCCACATGCGCGTGCACACCGCGTCGAGGAACCAGCGGTCGTGGGTGACGACCACCAGTGCCCCGTTGCCGCGCGCGTACCGCTCGGCCAGGTGCTCGGCGAGCCAGGCGACCCCCTCGACGTCCAGGTGGTTGGTGGGCTCGTCGAGCGCCAGCACCTCGTCGTCGCGCACCAGCAGCCGGGCCAGCGCGACACGGCGGCGCTGCCCGCCGGAGAGCGTGGCGACGTCGTCGTCGAAGGACAGGTCGGCCAGCAGCCCGGCGTGCACCGAGCGGATCCGGGGGTCGGTGGCCCAGGTGTGCTCGTCGGCGTCCCCGTGCACCAGGTCCCGCACCGTCTTCCCGGCGGGCAGCTCGTCCCGCTGGTCGAGCACGGCGACGCGCACGCTGCCCGCGCGGGTCACACGGCCGGAGTCGGGCGCCTGGATGCCGGCCAGCACGCGCAGCAGCGTGGACTTGCCGGCGCCGTTGGGGCCGACCACCCCGACGCGCATGCCGTCGTCGAGCCCGAGGCTCACCTCGTCGAGGAGCGTGCGGGTGCCGAGCGTGAGCGAGACGGAGTCCGCTCCGAGCAGGTGGGCCATCGAGCTCTTTCCATGGGGACGGGCGTGCGGTTGTTGGTGGGGCCGGTCCGAGCGGGCGACGGGGCGCCTGCCTGTCGATGCCGTGCCGCCTCCGATGCTACGGCGACGGGCTGGCGATGACCCGCGCCCCCGGGACGGGCCCGACGGCGGTGAGCACCGTGTCGGCGACGCCGGCCGCGGTCAGCGCCGCGCCTATCACCTGCGCGTGGGCCCGGCTGCGCGCCAGCGCCGCCACTGTCGGCCCCGAGCCGGACACGAGGACGCCCAGGGCGCCCACGTCATCCGCCGCCGCGAGGGTCTCGGCCAGCTCGGGCGCCAGCTCGAGGGCCGCGGGCTGCAGGTCGTTGCGCAGCGCGCGCCCGAGCGCCGTCGCGTCGCCCGCGCGGAGCGCCTGCAGCAGCTCCAGGTCGCTGTCCGGGCCGAAGGCGCCGGAGCCCGCGCCGGCCAAGGCGTCGAACTCCGCGTAGACGCGCGCCGTCGACAGGCCCACGTCCCGCACGGCGAAGACCCAGTGGTACTCGCCGCGGCTGAGCGCGGGCGTCAGCACGTCGCCCCGGCCCGATCCGATCGCGGTGTGCCCAACCAGCCCGAACGGCACGTCCGAGCCGAGGCCCGCGGCCAGCTCGTGCAGCTGGTCGCGGCTGAGCCCGGCGCCCCAGAACGCGTCGCAGGCGAGCAGGGCCGCCGCCGCGTCCGCCGATCCGCCCGCCATCCCTCCGGCCACCGGCACCGACTTCTCGATGTGCAGGTGCACGCCGTCGTCGATGCCCGCGAACTCCGCGAGGGCGCGCGCCGCGCGCAAAGCCAGGTTCGTCTCGTCCGTGGGCACCAGGTGCGCCTGCGGGCCGCTGACCGAGAGCGTCAGGCCGTCCCCGGGGGTCGCCACGACGTCCTCGTACACCGACACCGCCTGGAACACGGTCACCAGGGGGTGGTAGCCGTCGGGCTCGCGGGCGCCGACGCGCAGCCCCAAGTTCACCTTGCCGGGCGCGCGGACCCGGACCTCGGGCTGGCTGCCGATCTCGACGCGGGGCTGGGTCACGGCTCCACTGTGCCAGGTCCGCCCACGGGCGGCCCGGACTGCTCCACCGGCCCCGGCTCGGCGCCGGCCTGTTCGGCGAGCTGTGCCGCGATCCGCGCGAAGCCGTCGATGTCCACCCGCTCGCCACGGGTCTGCGGGTCGATGCCCGCGCCCTCCAACGCGCGCACGGCCGCCTGTGGGGAGCCGGCCAGCGGGGCCAGTGCCGCGCGGAGCATCTTGCGGCGCTGCGCGAACGCGGCGTCGACCACCGCGAAGACCTGCTGCCGGGTGGCGGACGTCACCGGCGGCTCCCGCCGGTCCATGCGCACCAGCGCCGAGTCCACGTTCGGCGCCGGCCAGAAGACGTTGCGGCCCACGGTGGCGGTGCGGCGGGCCGAGGCGTACCAGGCGACCTTCGCGGACGGCACCCCGTAGACGCGGCTGCCGGGGGGCGCGGCCAGGCGGTCGGCAACCTCCGCCTGCACCATCACCAGCACGCGCTCGAGGCTCGGGAACCGCTCGAGGAAGGTCAGCAGCACCGGCACCGAGACGTTGTACGGGAGGTTCGCGACGAGCGCGGTGGGCGGCGGGCCCGGCAGCTCGTGCACCTCCAGCGCGTCGGCCCCGACGACCGTCAGGTCGGCCTCGCCGGGGACATGCGCGGCGACGGTGCCCGGCAGCAGGCCCGCGAGCACCGGGTCGATCTCCACGGCGACGACGCTGGCCCCCGCCTCCAGCAGCCCGAGCGTCAGCGAGCCGAGCCCCGGCCCGACCTCGACGACCCGCTCGCCCGCTGTCACGTCGGCCTGGCGCACGATCTTGCGGACCGTGCCCCCGTCGAGCACGAAGTTCTGTCCGAGGGTCTTGGTGGGGCGGATGCCCGCCCGTGCGGCCAGCTCGCGGATCTCCGCGGGACCGAGCAGGGGTCCGGCGGTGGCAGTCATGCCCCAGAGCCTAACGGCCCGCGCCGGAGACGCCGCGAGCGCGCACTCCCCGGAGGGTGTGCGCGCTCGCGACAGGGTGCTGCGATGCCGCGTCCGTCAGCTGAACAGGCGTGAGCCGCAGTGCGGCCACTGCCCGGCGCCCGAGCGGTTGTAGAGCATCTTCGCGCGGGCCGTCTGCTCGTCGGCGGACGCCTGCGAGGGCAGGCCCGTGCCGCCGACGGCCTGCCACGTGGCCACCGAGAACTGGTACAGCCCGTGGTACTTGCCGGTCGCGGAGACGATCGACGCGTTGCCGCCCGACTCGCACTTCGCCAGCGCGGCCCAGTTCAACGAGTCGGCGGCGCCGCCCGCGGTGATGGCGCTGCCCGACGACGAGGACGCCGCGGCCCGCTTCTTGGTGCCCACCTTGACGACCTCGTCGACCGGGGCCTGGGCCACCGTGTCGGAGAGGGTCTCGCGGGCCGTCTCCACGCCGTCCACAGTGGTGACGCGGTCGACGACGGTGCGGACACCGGCGACGCCCTGGGTGACGACGGCCTTCTGGCCGACGTAGCGCGACGCGTCGTCCTGCGTCACGGTGCCGAAGGCGATCTCGCTGGTGGTGGTGACCTCCTCGACGGTCACGCGGCTCACGACGACGGACACACGGCCCGCGTCGGTGCGGGTGACGGTCACGGTGTCGTGCTCGCCGAGCGTGATGCCCAGGCCGTCGAGGGCGTCCCCGACGGTGGTGGAACCGTCGTCGACGGTGAGTGTCTGGCCGTCCACGACCACGTCGGCGGGGCCGTCCAGGGTCAGTTCGAGCGACAGCTCGGGGCGGCCGTCGGCGGTGGAGCGGGTGGCCAGGAGCCGCACATCGGCGCCGCGCGACGCCAGCGTCTCGAGGGCCTCGTCGGCGGTGAGCGCCGTGGTCCACACGCTCTCGGCGGTCCCATCGGTCTGCACGTCGATCTGGCGTGCGTGCCGGACGACGATCTCGGCGCCGTCCTGCAGGGCCCCCAGGGGGGCGACCAGGTCACGCTCGGATATCTCGATGTCCTTCTCGTCGAGGAGCCCCTCGACGCTGCCGGACCAGGTGGTCACGGTCGTGGTCTCGCCGTTCACGTCCAGCGAGACGGTTTTGTGGGCGGCGGCTGCGACGGCGGTGCCGGAGCCGACCAGCAGGACTGCTGTCGCCGCGACGACGGCGCGGAATCGCATGGAGCGGAAGGGGGCCGAGCCGGTGGCCCGGCGGCGGGGGGCGGCGCTCTCGGAAGCGTCCGTGGAGGGGGATTGAGTCGAGGAAGTCACGCGTTTCCAGACGTCGGAGTTCCCGGGCACGGGGAGACGGTGCGGCCTCAGACAGGCCCCAACGACGACGTCGACCGACCGGCCGCACGACGATGTGCGTCCTCCTGGGAGGCTGCACCCGCTGGTCCGGATCCCCGATCCGGCAGTCACGGCCCGCGGTCACGTGTCGTGAACGAGCCGGCGTCGCCCGCGCGCACACCACCACACAGGTGGCGAACGGCGTTCGAGCGACATAGGACCGTAACTGGTGCGTGACAGATGTGCCAATCGGCGGCTGTCAGCGCGGAGCCCTCGGGGTCAGTACCAGCCCTTGGCCTGGGAGGCGGCCCACGCCCCGCAGGGAGTGCCGTAACGGCCCTCGATGTAGTTCAAACCCCAGGTGATCTGGGTCGCCGGGTTGGTGCGCCAGTCGTCGGCCACAGTGGCCATCTTCGAGCCCGGCAGGGCCTGCGGGATGCCGTAGGCGCCCGACGACTTGTTCTCGGCGTTCACCCGCCAGCCGCTCTCCTTCTTCCACAGCGACAGCAGGCAGGCGAACTCGTCGTCGCCGTACCCCCGCGCCGCCGCGAGCTGCTTGCCGAGCTCCTGCGCGCTGCCCGGCTCCACCACGACGGTGGACGGGTCGGGGAGCTCCTGGGTGCCGACCCGGACGACCTGCGTCACGGGCGCCACCGTCACGACGGACGCCACGACGGTCCGCTCGACGACGGCGCCGCCCACGATCGACAGCGAGTACGTGGTGGTCCGCACCCCGGCCTTGCCCTTGGTCTTGACGACCTTGTTGCCCTTGACGAGCGCCGGGTCCTCGACCTCTTCGACCTCGAAGGGCACGACCTCGGTCTGCGTCTCCCCGCCCACGCTGGCGCGGGTGACCAGGACGACCAAACCGTCCACGGCCGTCGCGTCCAGCGGCACCGAGACCTGGTCGCCCTCCTCGAGCACCAGGCCGATCTCGCGCAGCGCCTCGCGGACCGTGGGCGCGCTGGTCACGCCGTCGATGACCTGCCCGTCCACCGCGAGGTGGATCGTCTTCTGGGTGGAGACCCGCAGCGGCTCCCGGCCGAGCGACGCCGAGCGCGACGCCGACAGCAGCGTGTCCCCGCCGCGCAGCCCCAGGCCGTCCACCGCCTCGCCCACCGTCAGCGCGGTGGTCCACACGCGCTGCTCCGAGCCGTCGATCACCACGTCGAGCTCACGCCCGTGCCGCACCACGACCTGGGAGTTGTTCCTCACCGGCTCGTCGACGCCCGGCGCGACCAAGTCGCGCTCGCCAACCTCGATGCCGCCGCCGGCGAGCACGTCGCCCACGGTGCGGCCGAACGCGCTGACCTCGACGGTCTGCCCGTCGAGGTCCACGGTGACGGTCTTGTGCAGCACGGCGAAGGCGCTGGTGCCGCCTGCGACGAGGGCCAGGACGAGCGCCTGGGCGCCGAGCCGGGCCACGCGGGATATGCCGGAGGCCTCGCGAGCCGAGCGCTCCTGGGCCTCGCGCAGCGCCGCACGCTCGCGCCGCGTCTGCGGCTGCGCGTCGTGCTGGGGCACCGGTGCTCCTCGTGCTGGGGGAAGTGGCAGCGGACGTCGCTGCCGGTCGGCCGCACCGACCGTAACCGATCCGTGACGCTAGCGGGTAGCCGACAGCGGCCTGATCGGCGGGTTCTCACCCGACCCTCACTCCTGTGGCGGCGCCCCGAACGGGCTCACCAGGGGCCGTAGACGTCCTGTGAGGTCGCCGCGATGGCCGCGCACACGTCGGCCAAGTCCCGGTCCAGCGTCGCGGCGACGTGGCGCACGGTGTGCGGCAGCAGGTACGGCGAGTTCGGCCGGCCGCGGTACGGGTGCGGCGTCAGATACGGCGCGTCAGTCTCCACGAGCACCCGGTCGAGCGGCGTGGCCCGCAGGGCCTCCCGGAGCCCGTCGTTCGCCTTGAACGTGACGGGCCCCGCGAACGACAGGTACCAGCCGTGCTCGGCGCACACGGCGGCCATCTGCGCGTCGCCCGAGTAGCAGTGGAACACCGTGCGCTCGGGCGCGCCGTCCCGCAGCAGCACGTCGATGACGTCCTGGTGCGCGTCACGGTCGTGGATCTGCAGGGCCAGGCCCAGCTCCTTGGCGAGCGCGATATGCGCCCGGAACGCCTCGACCTGCGCCCGGCGGCCGGCCGGCCCGGCGCGGAAGAAGTCCAGCCCGGTCTCGCCGATCGCGCGGACCCGCTCGTTGCCACGGGCCAGCTCCGCGATCCGGGAGATCGCCGCGTCGAGGGGCACGTCGTGCCGGGCCTCGGGCGCCGGATCCAGGCCGTCCGGGGCCACCTCGCGGACGCCCGCGTGCAGCACCGCCTCGTTCGGGTGCACTGCGAGCGCCCCCAGCAGCGTGCGGTCCCCCGCGGCGGCCCGCTCGCGCAGCAGCGCGTCAGTCCACGCGGCGGCGTCCAGGTCGCAGCCGACCTGCACCATGCGCGTCACCCCGACGGCGGCCGCGGCTGCTAGGTGATCGTCGAGCGTGCGCGGGGCGCCTCCCCCGTCACCGTCCCCGGGCACGTCGAAGGACAGCACGCTCTCGAGGTGCGTGTGGTTGTCGACGACGGGCACGGGCAACGGCTCGGGGGCGGCGGGCCATCCCCGTTCGCGCGTGCGTCGGCTCACTGCTCAGCCGGCTCCTCGATGCGCGGGAACAGCGACGCGCCCTTGGTGACGACGGTCCCGGGACGCAGCTGGCCCCAGCGCGCGGCGGCGTCGACCGGCTGCAGCGCGAGCGCGCCCAGCGCCGGCTCGGCGCCCAGCGACTCCCACAGCGCGGCGGCGGCCTTCGGGGTCACCGGGTGCAGCAGCACCGCGAGCGCGCGCAGCGCCTCGGCGGCCGTGACCAGGATCGTCGCGAGCCGCCCGCCCTGGACTGCGGCGCCGTCGGGGCCGACCTCGGCCGGGTCCTTGGCGACCTTCCACGGCTCCTGCTCGGTGATGTACCCGTTCGTCGCCTCGACGAGCGTCCACACCGCCGCGATCGCCTCATGCAGCGCGAGCCGGTCGATGGCGTCCTCGGCGTCCGTCACGGCGCGCGCCGCCACGGCCGCGAGCGCCTCCTCGGCGTCGGACTGCGGGCCCGGCGTCGGCAGCACCCCGCCGTAGTACTTGCCGATCATCGCCGCGACGCGCGAGGCCAGGTTGCCGAACCCGTTCGCGAGCTCAGCCTGGTAGCGGGCGGCCAGGTCCTCCCAGGAGAACGACCCGTCCTGCCCGAAGGCGATGGACCGCAGGAAGTAGTAGCGGAACGCGTCCGAGCCGAACGTGTCGATGATCTGGCTGGGCGCGATGCCGGTGAGCTTGGTCTTGCTCATCTTCTCGCCGCCCACCAGCAGCCAGCCGTGCGCGAAGACCTGCCCGGGCAGCGGCAGCCCGGCGGCCATCAGCATGGCCGGCCAGATCACCGCGTGGAAGCGCAGGATGTCCTTGCCGACCAGGTGCACGTTCGCCGGCCAGGTGCGCTCGAAGCGGGCCTTCTCCTCCGGGTCGTCGGAGTCGACGCCGATGGCCGTGGCGTAGTTCAGCAGCGCGTCGAACCACACGTACAGCACGTGCGTGGTGTCCCACGGGATCGGGATGCCCCAGTCGAACGTGTTCCGGGAGATCGACAGGTCCTGCAGGCCCTGCTTGACGAACGCGATGACCTCGTTGCGCGCGCTGGCCGGCTGCACGAAGTCGGGGTTCTGCTCGTAGAAGTCGAGCAGCCGCTGCGTGTACGCGCTCATCCGGAAGAAGTAGTTCTGCTCGGAGAGCATCTCCACGGGGCGGCCGTGGATGGCGCAGACCTTCTGGCCCGCGTACTCGCCGGTCCCGTCCACCAGGTCGCCGGGCAGCTTGTACTCCTCGCAGCCCACGCAGTACGGGCCCTCGTAGGAGCCGGCGTAGATCTCGCCCTTGTCCTTGAGGTCCTGGATGAATGCCTGCACCCGCTCGGTGTGGCGCGGCTGCGTGGTGCGGATGAAGTCGTCGTTGCGCACGTCGAGCGTCTCGAGCACGGGCTTCCAGGCGTCCTCGACCAGGCGGTCGGCCCACTCCTGCGGGCTGACGCCGTTCGCCTCGGCGGTGCGCATGACCTTCTGGCCGTGCTCGTCCGTCCCGGTCAGGAACCACACGGGCTCCTGGCGCTGGCGGTGCCAGCGGGTGATGACGTCCGCCGCCACCGTCGTGTACGCGTGCCCGATGTGGGGGGCGTCGTTCACGTAGTAGATCGGGGTCGTCAGGTAGAAGGTCGAGCGCGCGTCGGGCATGGGTTCATCGTAGGACCGCCGCCAGGGCAGTCTCCCTGTCATTTCACGGGTCGGCCCCGCGTCGGTCGCAGCGCCGCCCGTCAGAGCCGGGTCAGCCCGCGGCGCAGCCCTCGCACGGCCTGCGCGATGCGCTGCTCGTTCTCGATCAGCGCGAACCGCACGTGCCCGTCGCCGCCCGGGCCGAAGCCGACGCCGGGCGAGACCGCGACGTCGCATTCGCGCACCAGGTGCTGGGCGAACTCGATTGAGCCCATGTCCGCGTACGGCTCCGGGATCTTGGCCCAGGCGAACATCGTGCCCTTGGGCTTGAGGATGTCCCAGCCGATGCGCCCCAGGCCGTCGACGAGGGCGTCACGCCGCGCCTCGTAGACCTTGTTGAGCTCGCGCGGGTAGTCGGCCGCCTCGTTGAGCGTGACCGTCGCGGCGATCTGGATGGGCTGGAAGGTGCCGTAGTCCAGGTAGCTC
The DNA here is from genome assembly GCF_030372105.1 of Cellulomonas cellasea. GTDB lineage: Bacteria > Actinomycetota > Actinomycetes > Actinomycetales > Cellulomonadaceae > Cellulomonas_A > Cellulomonas_A cellasea_A. The sequence goes on from NZ_JAUDBQ010000001.1 coordinate 163,905, forward strand.
TTGAGCTTGGCCAGCGCGCCGACCACATCCGGCCGCCCGACGAGGAACGCGACGCGCCAGCCGGCCATCGAGAAGGACTTGGTCATCGAGTACAGCTCGACGGCCACCTCCTTGGCGCCCTCGCACTGCAGGATCGACGGGGGGCTCCACCCGTCGAAGCACATGTCGCCGTAGGCCAGGTCGTGCACCAGCACCACGTCCCGCTCGCGGGCCCAGTCGACCAGCCTCTGCAGGTCCGCGAGCTCGACGGTGGTGGTCGTGGGGTTGTGCGGGAACGACAGCACCACCACGCGCGGCTTGGGCCAGCCCAGCTCCCACGCCTCCATCACGCGGTCGATGTACCCGGCGCCGTCGTCCCCGTCGCCGATGGGCACCTGGCGCGCGTCGGCGCCCGCGAAGTACGGGCCCCAGATGTGGATCGGGTAGCTGGGCGTCGGCACGATCGCCGCGTCACCGGGCTGCAGCAGCACCCACATGAGGTGGCTGAACCCCTCCTTGGCGCCGATGGTGGACAGCACCTCGGTGTCCGGGTCCAGCGCGACGCCGAAGCGGCGCGAGTACAGGTCGGCCACGGCCTGGCGCAGCTTGGGCAGCCCGCGTGAGGAGGAGTACCTGTGGTTGCGGGTGTTCGCCGCCGCCTCGGCCAGCTTGTCCACGGCGACCTGCGGGCTGGGCAGGTCCGGGTTGCCGAAGCCCAGGTCGATGACGTCGCGCCCCTCGCGGCGGGCCTCGAGCTTGAGCGAGTCGATGATCGTGAACACGTAGGGCGGCAGGCCCGGGATGCGACGGAACTCCATGCCCGGACGCTAGACCCGCAGGCGGCGCGGCGGCCAGGGCTTTCGCCGCGGCCAGGGCATCCGCGACGCGCCGAGGGCTGACTCCCCGCGCCGAACCTGAGAGGCTGGCCAGGAGCGACCGCACCACCTCAGGAGACCCCCATGCCCGGCCCCACCCCCGCCCCCGCCAGCACGCGCACGCACCGTGCGCTCCTGGTCGTCGACGTGCAGCCCACGTTCTGCGAGGGCGGCGCGCTCGGCGTCGAGGGCGGCAACGCCGTGGCCGAGGCGATCGCCGCCTACGCCGCCCAGAACCGCCACCGCTACGACCTCGTCGTCACCACCCAGGACTGGCACATCGACCCGGGCGCCCACTTCAGCGAGGCCCCGGACTTCATCGACACCTGGCCGCCGCACGGCGTGGCGGGCACCGCCGAGGCCGAGCTGCACCCCGCGCTGGCCGGGCTCCGGCCCGATGCCAGCGTCAAGAAGGGCGAGTACGCCGCGGCCTACTCGGGGTTCGAGGCGGTGGACGCCGAGGGCCGCTCACTGGCGGCACTGCTCGACGCCGGGCAGGTGACGGATGTCGACGTGGTGGGCATCGCCGAGTCGCACTGCGTGAAGGCCACGACGCTCGACGCCCTCACCCTCGGGCTGCGGGCCCGCGTGCTCACCGACCTCACCGTGCCGGTCACCCCCGAGCAGGGCCTGCAGGCCCGGCAGGCGATGTCCGCCGCGGGCGCCGAGCTGGTCGCCTCCCAGGACGCCTGAGCCGGCCGGCGAACCGCGGGGGCCGTCAGCGCTTGCGGGCGGCGAGGGCCGCGGCGTAGAGGTCGCGCTTGGGCACCTGGGCGGCCTCGGCCACCTCGGACACCGCGTCCTTGAGCCGCTCCCCGGCATCCGCCCGGGCGAGCACCTCCGCGACCAGGTCCGCGGTGGACACCGCTGCCCGGCCCACGTCCCCGCCCACCACCACGGCGATCTCGCCGCGCACCTCCCCGGCCCGCGCCCAGGCCAGCAGATCCCCGAGCGGGCCGCGGCGGACCTCCTCATACGTCTTGGTCAACTCGCGGCACACGGCGGCGGGCCGCTCCGCGCCGAAGGCCTCGGACATCGCCGCGAGGGTGTCCGCCAGCCGGTGCGGCGCCTCGAAGAAGACGAGCGTGCGGCGCTCGGTGGCGAGCTCGGCCAGGGCCCGCGCCCGCTCGCCGGGCTTGCGGGGCGGGAAGCCCTCGAAGCAGAACCGGTCGGTCGGCAGCCCGGAGAGCGCCAACGCGGTGAGCACGGCGCTGGGCCCGGGCGCGGCGGTCACCGGCAGCCCGGCCGCGACGGCCGCCTCCACCACCCGGAACCCGGGGTCGGACACCGCGGGCATGCCCGCGTCGGTGACCACCAGGACGGTGCCGCCCCCGGCGACCACCTCCAACAGGTCTCCGGCCCGCTCGGCCTCGTTGTGCTCGTGGTAGCTGACCACGCGCCCGCCGATCACCACGCCCATCCGGGACGCGAGCCCTCGCAGCCGCCGGGTGTCCTCCGCGGCGACCACATCAGCCTCGGCGAGCAGCCGGCGCAGGTGCAGCGACGCGTCCTCCACATCGCCGATGGGCGTCGCGGCGAGCACGAGGCGGCCGGTCGTGGCGCCGTGCCCGGGCGCCGTGGGGACGGAGGCCGGCGTGGGGGTCGTGGGGGTGCTCACGCGTCCCAGCCTGCCACCCCCGGCGTCCTCGCCCGTCGCCTGCCCGCCGGGGCCCTGCTCCCACCGGAGCCACGTTCGCGAAGCCGCCCCGGGCGCCGCGGCGCAGACGAGGCATCTGGGCACTGTCGGCGGCGGTGTCGCCCCGCCTAACATGACCCGCGTGCCGCGTACACCCGAGGATGACGCCACCCGCCAGAACGGCCACGCGCCGGTCGGCCCCGCTGGCGTTCCCACCGCTGTGGAGGTCGACGCGGCGCACCCCCGCGCCATCGACGAGCCGGCCGGCGACGACGCCGGCCCGCCGCCGTGGCCGCCGACGGATGACGGCGCCCACGACGAGCGCACCGCCGACGAGGAGCTGCCCCTGCCCACCGTCGAGCGCCTGCGCCGCAGGCTGCTCGGCGAGCGCACGCTGCTGCTCGACGCCACCCCGCGCGCCCGGCTGACCGGCTGGCTGTGGGCCCTGGCCGTCACCGCGCTGGCCGCCGTGCTGCGCTTCGTGCGGCTTGGCACCCCGCACAGCCTCGTCTTCGACGAGACCTACTACGTCAAGGACGCGTTCTCGCTGCTGACCCAGGGCTATGAGGCCCAGTGGGGCGAGGAGCCGAACCCGGCGTTCGAGGCGGGCGACACGAGCATGCTCGGCGTCGACCCGTCGTATGTGGTGCATCCGCCGGTGGGCAAGTGGCTCATCGGGTGGGGCATCGAGCTCGGCGGCGGCGCGGGCAACTCGGCGGCGTGGCGGCTCGCGGCCGCCATCGTCGGCACGTTGAGCGTGCTGCTGATGGTGCGCATCGCCCGGCGGCTGTTCGCCTCGAACGCGCTGGGGGTCACGGCGGGGCTGCTGCTCGCCGTCGACGGCGCCGCGATCGTGGGCTCGCGCATCAGCCTGCTCGACGGCTTCGTGATGTTCTTCGCGCTGGCCGCGTTCGGGGCGCTGATCCTCGACCGCGAGCAGGCCAGACGGCGCCTCGCGGACCGCACGGCGGTGATCCTCGACGCGGGCGGCACGCTCGGCTGGGGCCCAGGGCTCGGCGTCCGCTGGTGGCGGCTCGCGGCCGCGGTGCTGCTGGGCCTGTGCATCGGCACCAAGTGGTCTGGCCTCTACTTCCTGGCGGTCTTCGGCCTGATGACCGTCGCGTGGGACGCCACGGCCCGCCGCGCGGCAGGCGTCCGGAACTGGCCGCTGGCCACGTTCGTGCGGGACGCCGTCCCCGCGGGCATCGCCATGGTGGGCATCGCCGCCGTCACGTATGTGGCCTCGTGGGCGTCATGGTTCCGCACCCCGCAGGCCTACCTGCGCCAGTGGGCGGCCGAGAACCCGGATCAGGGCGTCCAGTGGCTGCCCGAGGCCCTGCGCTCGCTGGTGAAGTACCACCAGGACATGTGGGGGTTCCACCGCGGCCTGACGTCGGAGCACACCTACTCGGCGCATCCGCTGGGCTGGATCGTGCAGTGGCGGCCCACGTCCTACTGGTACCCGAGCGAGGTCTCCTCGTTGTCGGGCGACGCCGCGCGCGAGGCCTGCGGGGCCGACTCCTGCGCGCAGGCGATCACGTCGCTCGGCAACCCGCTGCTGTGGTGGGCCGGCGCGGCGGCGATCCTCGTCGCGCTGGTGTGGCTCGTGTGGCAGCGCGACTGGCGCGCGGGCGCGGTGCTGTCCGGCATCGTCGCCGGGTGGCTCCCCTGGTTCCTGTACGCCGAGCGCACCATCTTCACGTTCTACTCGGTGGCGTTCGTGCCGTGGGTGGTGCTCACCCTGACCTACGTGCTGGGCCTCGTGGTGGGGCCGCCCGACGGCGACCGCCGGGCCCGGCGGCAGGCCATCGGGTGGGCGGCGGCCTTCGTGGCGCTGATCGTGGCGGTGAGCGCGTTCTTCTACCCGATCTGGACGGCGTGGGTCATCCCGTACGACTTCTGGCGCATGCACATGTGGCTGACGAGCTGGATCTGACGCGCCGGCCGGGCGGGCCCGCCTAGCCCTGGCTCACAGGGCCCAGTCGACCTGCGGGGACGGGTGCCAGGGGAATCCGGCCCGCTCCCAGAACACTGGCTGGTGGGCCACGCGGGCGCGGAACCCCTCCCAAGAGCGGCGCTCGGGGACCGACCATGCGACCTCCGCCACGGCGGCCAGCCGGGGCAGCAGCATGCGCAGCAACGAGTCCAGGTCGTGCAGCGTCTCGCTCCACACGGCCGCCTCGACACCGATCACGGCGCCGGGGTCCACGCCCTCGACCAGGGTGGACGGCTCCCAGTCGTAGGCGTCCCGCAGCTCGATGTGCCCGGCCCACTCCAGGCCCAACTCGGTGGAGGCGTCGTACTTCATGTCCAGGTAGACCCGCGACCCCGGGGACATCAGCAGCCGCGCCCCGGACGCCACCGCGTCCCGGACCGCCTGCAGGTCGGGCCGTGTGTCCCAGAGCTGCACGATCGCTCCGGGCGGGAGCGGGACGCCCGCGGCCTCCTGCCAGCCGACCACCGTCTTGCCCGTCGCCTGGACCACCTTGGCCGCGGCCTCGATCAGCTCTGTGTACTCGGCGCGCTCCATCGTGAGCACCTCGTCGCCGCCCAGGTGCAGGTACGGCCCGGCGGTGAGCTGCGCGGCGTCGGTCAGCACATCCTCGACGAACCCCTGGGTCGCCGGGAGGGCGGCCGTCAGGCGGCTGAAGCCGACCTCGAGGCCCACATGCCGGGGCGGGGCCTCACCGGACGGGTTGAGCTCGGGGTAGGCGCGCAGCGCGGCGTTGACGTGGCCGGGCAGGTCGATCTCCGGCACCAGCGTGACGCCCCGCGCGGACGCGTAGCTGGTCAGGTCGCGCAGGTCCGCGACCGTCAGGCGCCCGCCGCGCCCGCCGGTCACCGCGCCCTCCGCGGCCTCCTCCACGAGTCGTGGCCGCGACGGCGTCTCCAGCCGCCACGCCTGGTCGTCCGTGAGGTGCAGGTGCAGCATGTTGAGCTTGTAGTGCGCCATCAGCGAGATGACGACCTTGATCTCGTCCGGGGTGAAGAAGCTCCGCGCGATGTCGAGGGACAGCCCGCGCCAGCGGTAGCGCGGCACATCCTCCACGCGCACCGCGCGCGCCCGCAGCAGCCCGTCCGGGCCGGGGCGCAGCAACTGCTGGAACGTCAGGAAGCCCGCGAGCAGGCCCTCGGTGGTGGGCGCGGAGACCTGCGCCCGGCCGGGGCCGACCTCCAGCCGGTAGCTCTGCGCGGCGGTCGCCGCCCGGTCGGCCTCCGGGGTGCTCTCAGGCGCGGGCACCTGCGCGTCGGGCGTGACCCGCAGCACGAGGACGTCCTCGCCGCGCACCGCCCCGCCATGCCCGCGCACCTCGACCGCCCGGTGGGTCAGCCGGCCGAGCAAGTCGCCGGCCAGGACCCCGACCGACATCTCGTCCGGGCTGTCGCCCACCAGGATGACGAGCCTGGGCCCCAGCACGAACTCCTCGGCGTCGAGGGGCTCGCACCGGAGCGGCTGCGGGATGAGCTCAATGGCGTCAGGCTGCACGGCGCCCCTCTCGGTCGGGGCGGCGCCGGGGCGCCGCTGGCCGACATCCTCGCATCGCGGCGCTCGGAGAGAAAGGGGTTGTGATGTGCGTTTTCGCGATCCTCCGTGGGACGCCACGCCTGGTCAGCGACCTCCAGAGACGACTCAACCCTGCCCGCCTCAGCGGCGGACAGGGTTGGCGTCGAACTCGGTGGTGGAGCTGAGGGGATTCGAACCCCTGACCTTCTCATTGCGAACGAGACGCGCTACCAACTGCGCCACAGCCCCTCGAGCGGCTCAAACATTAGCACCCGAGCGGGGTGCATCGCGAACTCGCCGCTACTCCCCCGCGGCGCGTCGCCGCGCGAGGATCTCGTCGAGGTTCATCGACCCCGTGGTGGTCGCGGGCTGCTCGATCGGCGTGCGGCCGCCCTCGACGTCGGCGGCCGTGCGGCTCACCCCGTCGGCGTCCAGCGTGGAGCCACGCAGCCCGGCGTCGGCGGCCGGCTGCGCCGCGGCGGTGGAGCCCTCGACGTCGCCGAGCGGGGCGGGCTCCCGGCGGGGGGCCGAGGCCTTGAGCGTGTAGGTGGGGCGCGGCACCGGCACCGGCGACCAGGCGTCCTCGTCCTCGTCAGCGGCTGCGTCGCCCGTGCGGGCGGTGTCCGTCCGGGCGCTGCGGCGCACCACCGGGATGGTCCCGCTCGCCGCGCTCGGCGTGGCCGTCGCGGTGGCAGGGCCCTCGACGTTGTCGAGGATGCGGGCGAAGACCTCGGTGTGCGCCTCGGAGGGCCGCACCGCGTGCCCGGTGACGGCAGGCGCCTGCGCGGTGGCACGGGCGGGCGGCAGCGCGCGCTCATGCAGCTTGCGCTCCCACTCGGCGTCGGCGGCGTGCCCCGACACCACGGCGCGGCGGCCCAGCACCAGCACGGACCCCAACAGCACCGTGGGAGCCACACCGGCGAGCACCGTGACGGTGGTCAGCCCCGCGACGGCCCAGCCCGCGACGCTCGCCGCCAGCAGCGCCAGCGCCAGCACGGCACGACGGCGCGCAGCGGCGCCCCGTCGGGCGACGGCCGCCGCATGCGCGGCGCGCTGCTGCGCGGCACGACGGGCAGCGTCTGCGCTGATCCTGTCCTGAGTCCCGTGAGGTCGATCCACGGCCATGCCTCCGTTCGCACCGCCGGACGCCCCGAGCGGGATCCCCCGACCCGGGGTGAGCAACTTGACCCGCTGTTCGGCGACCGTCGAGCAGTCAGCCGAGGCAGTGAGCAGAACAGGTGTCGAGCGCTCCCTGCGCGGGCTCCGGCGACGAGGCCGGTCCGCGACGGCGAGCACCCGCAGCGCGCCCGAGTGGCGGTCGTCGATCCGCGCCTCGAGGAGCTGTTGGCGATGCCGCAGCCGGTGCGGCATCAAGTACGCGCCCCACAGGCCGACCACCGCGAGGGTGACGAGGCCTGCAGGAGTGTCCACGTCATGACGGTAGGGGCAGGCCCGTCACCACTCGGGGATCGACCTCGGCGTGTCGCGCTCCCCCTCCGCCAACACGCCGACGCGCCCGGGTATGAGCGGCTTTCAGCGTCGTGCCCGCCACCGCGCGAGCAGGCCGCCCGGCGGCAGCTCCTCGACGGTCAGGGCGAACGTCCGGTGGTCGCACCACTCGTCGCCGATGTGCAGGTAGCGCTCGCGGACGCCCTCGTCCCGGAAGCCGAGCTTCTCGACGACGCGCAGCGACGGCCCGTTCTCGGGGCGGATGTTGACCTCCACCCGGTGCAGCCCGAGGGCCCCGAAGCAGTGGTCGCTCGCCATCGCCACGGCCGTGGGGATGATGCCCCGGCCGGCGACGTGCCGCGACACCCAGTACCCGATGGACGCCGAGCGCAGCGACCCGTACGCGATCCCCGCGACGGTGAGCTGCCCGACGAGCCGCCCCTGGTAGTCCACGGCGAAGGGCAGCGCCGTGCCCGATCGCGCCTGCCGGTTGAGCGACCGCACGAACTCCCCGAACGAGGGCCGCGGCCCGTGCAACGGCACAGGCGACGTCGCGTCCCACGGCTCGAGCCACGCGCTGTTCTGCGCGCGCAAGGCCATCCACGCCTGGGCGTCACGCCTGCGCAGCGGCCGCAGCCGCACGTCGCCGTCGGCGAGCACCACCGGCCAACCCGGCGCCATCAGCCCTCCAGCACCAGGCAGTGCACCCGCTGGCCCGGACGCACAGCGGTGTCCTGCTCGCCGACCACCGCGAGCGCGTTGGCCCGGGACAGCGCGGTCACCGACGGCACCCCCGGGTCGCCCACCGGGGTGACCTCGTACCCGTCGTCGGGGGATCCGACCACCAGCGCCGGCACGAACTGCCGCAGCCCCGGCGGGGAGGCCCAGCCGACAGTGGCCTCGGCGGTGACGGACGGCCGGAAGAGGTCGGCGTGCCCGGCCATGGCCCGCAACGCCGGGCGCACGAACACCTCGAAGGACACCTGGGCCGCCACGGGGTGGCCCTGCAACGCGAAGATCGGGACGGCGCCGTCACCGCCCAGGCCGGCGACAGTGCCGAAGCCGTGCCGGTGGCCGGGGGTCATCGCGACATGGTCGAAGCGCACGGTGCCGAGCGGGGCGAGGACATCCTTGACCGTGTCGTGCGCGTACTCGCTCAGGCCTCCGGTGGTGAGGATCAAGTCGGCGCGGACCAGCTGGTCCTCCAGCGCCTCACGCAGGGTGGCCCGGTCGTCGGAGACGATGCCGACCCGCCGGGCGGAGGCGCCCGCGTCGCGCACCGCCGTCTCCAGCGCATGCCCGTCGGCCTCGTACACCCGCCCCTCGCGGCGCGGGGAGCCGGGCTCGACGAGGTCGTCGCCGACCGAGACGATCACCACCCGCGGTGTGGGGTGCACACGGATCCGGCCGCGCCCGAGCGTCGCCGCCAGGGCGAGCTGGCGGGCGCCCAGCCGGACTCCCGCCGCCAGGACCACATCGCCCGCGCGGGCGTCCGATCCCGGCAGCCGCACATGCTGCCCGGGCACGGCGGGCCGTTGCAGCGCCACCCGGGCCGCGCCCCGGTCCGTCTCCTCCACCGGGACCACCGCGTCGGCGCCCTGCGGCAGCGGCGCCCCGGAGGCGATCCGCACCGCCTGGCCGGGGGCCAACCGCAGCGCCGCCGGCGACCCGACCAGGACGTCATGCGCCACCGGCAGCGTCCGGGTGCTGGTCGGCCCGGCGTCCGCCGTGTCGTAGGCGGCCACGGCGTACCCGTCACGGGCCGCCACGGGCGCCTGCGGCACGTCGAGCTCCACGGCGATGTCGGTGGCGAGGATGCAGCCGACGGCGTCGGCGAGGACGACGTCGAGCGGGGCGACCGGGCCGACTGCCCCCAGCACCGCCGCCAGGTGGTCCTGGACGGATCTCATCTGCGCATTCTGCCCCGACGGCGGCCCTGGGACGGCCCCAGGGCCGCCGTCGGCGCGGCTCAGCCCTCCAGCGTCGGGGTGAAGCCCACCAGCCACTCGCGGAAGTCCGGGCCCAGGTCCTCGCGGTCCACGGCCAGGCGCACCACGGCCTTGAGGTAGTCGAGCCGGTCGCCCGTGTCGTAGCGGCGCCCGCGGAACACGACGCCGTACACCCCGCCGCCCTGCTCGGCCGGCAGGTCCGCGAGGGTGGCCAGGGCGTCGGTGAGCTGGATCTCCCCGCCACGGCCGGGCGCGGTGTTCTCCAGCACCTCGAAGACCGCGGGGTTCAGCACGTACCGCCCGATCACCGCGAGGTTGCTCGGCGCGTCCTCCGCGGCGGGCTTCTCCACGAGCCCGGTGACGCGCACCTGGTCGGCGGGGGCGTCCGCCAGCTCCTCGACCGCGGCCGCGCCGTACAGCGAGATCTGGCTGGGCTCGACCTCCAGCAACGCCACCACGGAGCCGCCGGTGCGCTCCTGCAGCGCGATCATCGTGGGCAGCAGCGGGTCCCGCTCGTCGATCAGGTCGTCGCCGAGCAGCACCGCGAACGGCTCGTCGCCGACGTGGTGCTTGGCCTGCAGCACCGCGTGCCCCAGGCCCTTCGGCTGGCCCTGCCGCACGAAGTGCACGTGGGCGAGGTCGCTCGAGCGCTTCACGGCGTCGAGCCGCGCGTCGTCGCCCTTGGCCTCGAGGGCGCGCTCGACCTCGGGCGCGGAGTCGAAGTGGTCCTCGATGGAGCCCTTGTTCCGACCGATGATGAGGAGGACGTCGTCGAGGCCCGCGGCGGCGGCCTCCTCGACGACATACTGGATGGCTGGCTTGTCGACGACCGGGAGCATCTCCTTGGGCGTCGACTTGGTGGCGGGCAGGAAACGGGTGCCGAGACCCGCCGCGGGGATGACCGCTTTGTGGAGTGTCATGCCAGATCACGCTAGCGTCGGACGGCGATCCCGGCGCGCGAGATTCGTCACATTCGTCCTCTAGGCGCGTAATGTCCGTGAGACTTAGGACACACGTGCCAGAGGTCCCAGATCACCTTTGCGAGAATGGTCCACATGCGCAGCGCTGCACAGCCCTATCCCACCGCCTCCGAGGGCTTGGAGGTCGAGGACCTCAAGGACTATCTGCGCAGGTCAATCAGGGCCTCGAGGGCCGCCCGCTCCACCCGCCGACGTGAGGAGGCGGAGCTCGCGCTGGCCTCCGTCGTGGAGACCGTCCCCGAGATCGCCGAGGCCCGTTGCGTGTCCGTCTACGCCGCGCGCCCCACCGAGCCCGGCACCGGCCCGCTGCTCGAGCGCCTCGCCTCCCGGGGCGTCCGGGTGCTGCTGCCAGTGCTCGGCGCCGGGCTGCAGCGCGACTGGGCCGAGTACGCCGGAGTCGAGGACCTGCGCCAGCGGGCGCCCGGCAGACCCCCCGAGCCGAGCACGCCTCCCCTGGGCGCCGAGGCCATCGCCGAGGCGGACGTCATCGTCGCCCCCGCGCTCGCCGTCGACACCGCGGGCACCCGGCTCGGGCAGGGCGGCGGCTGGTACGACCGCGCGCTGCTGCACGCCCGCCCCGGGGTCCGCGTCATCGCGCTCGTCTTCCCCGAGGAGGTCTACGACGCCGGGACGCGCCCACTCCCCCGGCAGCGGCACGACCGCACGGTGGACGCCGTGGCCACCCCCGACGGCTGGCAGTCGCTGCGCCCGGGTGACGACCGAGTCGGGTGACCCCCGCCGGGGCAAAGGCTCCCCGCCGGCCGTAGGGCCCCGGCGTCCGCTGGGCTCAGCGGCCGCCGCGGGCGGGCGTCAGGGTGAGCCGGTCCGCTGCCGCCTCGTCGACGGCCTCAGCGGTGAACGGCCACGGGTAGCTGGACCCCTCGGCCCAGGCCCCGAGCTGGTCGGCGTAGTGCGGGCTGGCCGGGTGGCCGGACACCCCCGTGAGGTTGACCCACGTGCTGGAGTCCAAGTCACCGAGGTCCACGACCATCCGCATGGACGGCGCGGCCCCCACCTCGAATGAGCCCGACGCCGCGTCCCAGGACGTCGCGTTGACGATCGAGGAGCCGCCGCCCACCGGCACGGCGCCGGGGTTCACCAGGCGGCGCACGATCGCGGGCATCGACGACCCGCCGAGCAGCGGGTGCTCCGGCGCCGCGGCGTGCAGCCTGCCCCACGTCCAGTCGCCCGCGTCACGTCCCATCGCCACGGTCAGCTCGCTGCGCGCCGTGACGAGCGCGCGGTTGAGGATCTCGTCGCGCCCCTCGACGATGCCCACGGTGGTGCGGTCGTCCCACCACGGCGACTGCGGGTCGTCGAGCATCCCCGCGACCACCGTGAGCCAGCGCGACCCGCCGCTCGGCTCGAACCCGTCGGGCAGGTCGTCCCAGAACGTGAGCCGCAGCAGCGTCGACCACACCGCCGCGAAGTACGCCGCCGCCGCCGAGTCGGCGTCGGAGCGCAGGTCCCAATCGCGCAGCAGCTCCTGGCCGTCGTCGTCGAAGTCGTCGTCGATCGGCACCGCCAGCAGCGCGGGCATGAGCGCCTCCGCGAACGGGTTCAGCTCGTCGAGCTGCAGCTCCTCGGTGCTGGCCACGTCGATCTTCTGCCCCGCCGCGATCTGGGCCGCGAGGCTGTCGCGGATGGCCTGCGAGCGGTACCCGTAGTCGAAGTCGTTCGTCAGGAACGGCCCGGCGTCGAAGGCCGTCACCGCCTGGTTCGCCGCCACGATGAACCCCTCGGCGGGGTCCAGGGCGGCGGGCAGCTCCTCGGCCGGCAGGTAGCCCTGCCAGTCGTAGGCGCTGTCCCAGCCGGGCCGGGGCCACGAGCCGTCGGACGGCACGGCAGCCCCGGCGACGTCGTCGCGCACCGGGATCAGGCCGGGCGCCTGGTAGCCGATGTGGCCGTCGACAGTCGCGAAGACGATGTTCTGCGCGGGCGCGGCGAACTGGGCCGCCGCGGCGGCGACGTCCTCGGCGTCCTCGGCGATGTTCAGCGCGAAGAGCGCGTCCGCTGTGATGTTCGGCTCCAGTGCCGTCCAGCGGAGCGCCACCTCGTACTGGCCCCACGGCGTCTCCTCGGTCGCCGGCGCCTGGTGCGCCTCGCCGAGGTTCAGCACATCGGACACGATCGGGCCGTGCACGGTCTCCCGCACCGCCAGGTCGACGTCGTCGCCGCCGTTGACCTTGATCGTCTCGATGCGGATGTCCATGGGCACCCGCTCGCCGTCGAGCAGCGTGGTCCGCTCGACCACCCGCTCCAGGAAGAAGTCGGTGACATCGGCCGCCATGTTGGTCAGGCCCCAGGCGAGATGGGCGTTGTGGCCGATGACGACGCCGGGGAAGCCCGCGAAGGAGAAGCCGGACACGTCGAACGGGCACTCCTGCGACACCTTCGCGCAGGTCAGGGAGATCTGCGACCAGATGCCGGGCGCGGAGATCCCCAGGTGCGGGTCGTTGGCCAGGACCGGGTTGCCGGAGGCCGTGTGGTCGCCGGCGACCACCCACGAGTTCGATCCGGTGCCCTCGCCGTCGGCCAGCAGGCGCGGGACGGCGGCGAGCGCGGCGTTCGCGGCGGCCAGCGCCTCCTGCAGGTCCGCGTCGGCCAGGTCGATGGCGGAGCCCTCCGCCACAGCGCTCACCTGCTGCGCGGCGCCGGCCGCGAGGATCGGGAGGTTGGACTCCTCCGGGTAGGCGGGGAACAGCTCCTCGACCCGCGCGACGTCGCCCACCGTGGCGTAGACGGTCGCCCGCTCGATCTCCTCGTCGAAGTTGGAGCGCAGGTCCCACGCCATCGCCTTGAGCCAGGCGAGGGAGTCCACAGGCGTCCACGGCTCCGGGTCGGCCACGTCGACGCGCATCCCGAGGATCGTGTACTCGACCGCGATCTCACCGGGCTCGCGGCCGTCCAGGTAGGCGTTCACGCCCTCGGCGTACGCCTGCAGGTAGTCCTGCGTCGGCTCCGAGAGCAGGTCCCACTCCTGCTCGGCGACCTTGCGCCAGCCCAGGGTGCGGATCACCTTGTCGGCGTCGAGGGCCTGCTCGTCGGCGCCGACGAGCTCCGACAACCGGCCCGCGGTGACATGCCGGCGGTAGTCCATCTCGAAGAAGCGGTCCTGCGCGTGCACGAAGCCCTGCGCGCGGAACAGGTCCGCGGAGGTCTCGGCGGTGAGGTGCGGGATGCCCTGGTCGTCACGCGTCACGGTCACCGCGGCGTCCAGGCCCGGCAGCTCGATCTCCCCCGAGACCTGCGGGAGGGGGCGCCGCACGAGGGCCGTGGTCACCACGACCGTCCCGACGAGGACGAGCACGATGGCCGTCGCGACGACGGCGAGGACAAGGCGGCGGGCGCGGCGACGGGGCACGCTGCGAGGGTAGCCGGTGGGCACAGGCGCCGACCTGCTCACTCGTCCGCGTAAGATTGGCACTCGATCTTGGAGAGTGCCAGCCGCCGATCTGCGGCCGGCAGGTCAGTCGACTGGGGAGAGACAGTGCCCACCTATGCCTACGCCTGCACGGAGTGCGGCCACGCCTTCGACATCCAGCAGTCCTTCAGCGACGACTCGCTGACGGTCTGCCCGGAGTGCGAGGGACGCCTGCGCAAGGTGTTCTCCGCCGTCGGAGTGGTGTTCAAGGGCTCGGGCTTCTACCGCAACGACTCCCGGAACACGAAGTCGTCGTCCTCTGCCAGCTCGCCGTCGACGTCGGGTGGCTCGACGTCGGGCGGCTCGGGCTCGTCGTCGAGCGACTCGTCCACGTCCTCGGCCGCCTCGTCGTCTGGTGGGTCGTCGTCTGGTGGGTCGTCGTCTGGTGGGTCATCGGCTGGCGGGTCGTCGTCGTCGACCGGCTCGTCGGGCTCGTCCAGCCCTGCTGCGAAGCCCGCCGCCGCGAAGCCGGCCGCCGCGAGCTGACCACCGCGACCCACCCCCAGTCCCTCCGTGGGACGGGCTCCGCGCGGGGCGCCGTGCTGCCACCTGGGGGGCCGCCCCACCGCGCCTAGCGTCCGGACATGGCACCCTCCCGCCCACTGACGCCCCGGCCCGCACGCGCCCGACGGCGCGCACGCGTGCTGCTCTGGCGGCTCCGCCTGCCGCTCGCCGCCCTCCTCGTCGGCGCCGCGGCGGCCGTGACCGTCGGCCAGCTCAGGCCACCGCCAGCGGCCACCACGCCGGTGGTCGTCGCCGCGCATGCGCTGCCCGCCGGGACAGTGCTCACCGCAGCCGACCTGCGCGCCTCCGCCCACCTCGCCGAGTCCGCTCCGGAGGGCGCCCTTCCTGCCGCCGACGAGCTCGTGGGGCGCACGCTCGCCGTCGCGGCGCCCGCCGGGCTGCCGCTGGTCGACGGGGTCGTGGCCGCCAAGGTGGTCGCGGGACCGCCCGGCACGGTGGTCGCCCCGGTCCGCTTCGCCGACGACGGAGTGGCGGCGCTGCTCACCCCCGGCGCCCGGATCGACGTGCTGGCCGCCGCTGCCGACGGCGCGGACCAGTCGGGCCGCTACCTGGCCCGCTCAGCGCTCGTGCTCGCGGCGCCCCTCGACGCGCTCGACTCGCGAGCGTCCGGGCCGCTCACGCTCGGCGCGGACCCCGGCGGGCAGGCGAGTCCCCCCGTGCTGCTCGCCGTCTCCGCCGACGACGCGGCAGCCCTCGCGGGGGCCGCCTCATGGGCGTCCTTGAGCCCGGTCATCGTGCGATGATTCCCGCGCCCAGTTCCCCCTCAGGAGGCGTCATGAAGAGTGTGCTGACCGGTTTCAAGGACTTCGTCGCGCGCGGCAACGCGATCGAGCTGGCGATCGCCGTGGTCATCGGCGCCGCGTTCAACGCGTTCGTCGCCTCGCTCGTCGAGGGGTTCCTCAGCCCGCTCATCGGCTCGGTCTTCGGTGGCGCCGACCTGACCAATCTGTGGAAGTACACGCTCCTCGGCGGCGACTACAAGTTCGGCCTCGTCGCCGACGCCGCGCTGCAGCTCCTCATCACCGCCGCCGCGCTGTACTTCGTCATCGTGCTGCCCCTGAACCACTTGGCCAAGCGCCGCAAGGCCGGGATCGAGGACGAGCCCGCCGCACCCGCCGAGGACGTGCTCGTGCTGCAGGAGATCCGCGATCTGCTGGCCCAGCAGCTCACCCCTGCCGTCCGCAACGACGCTGGCATCCAGCACCACCCGGCCCGCGACGACGCCGGAGCCCGCCCGCAGTCCTGATCCGGGCCCGCACCGCACCCGGCGGGAGGGAGGACGGATCACCCGGCAGACAGGCGCGCGGGACTGGCTCACCAGTGCGGTGGGACGTCCCGGCGCAGTCGGTCGTCGTTGGAGTCGAAGCCATCGCCCCAGCCGGCGTCCGAGTCGTCGGCGCTGCGGTCGGGGATGAGCGGGGCGTCGTCGATCACCGGGCGCCTCGGCCCGGGCTGGGGCGCGGCCGGGGTCGCGGGGCGCTGTGCCGGCTCGCCGTTCGCAGCGGGCTCGCCGGTGTCACTCGTGGCATGCGGGTCGATCGGGTTCACCCGTCCATGATCCCACCGCAGAGTCAGCGGCCGGTCAGCGGGCGCGGCGCACCGCGGCGGCGATCACGGCGTCCACCCGCGAGCTGCGGCGCGTGATGCCGAGCTCGTCGCGGACCTCGCCGGCCAGGTCCTCACGGGAGCGCTGCGCCCCGTCCGAGACCAGCCACGCCACGACCTCGTCGATCTCGTCGTCGCTGTACGCGCTGATCGGCAGCCCGGAGCGCACCGGCGGACGCGGCTGGGCGCGGACCGGGAGCGTCGGCTGCTGGCCCGCAACGTCGGCGGACGGCGCGGATGCCGACGGTTGGCCGTCGACCTCCCAGACGACTGTCGGCCCGGCCATCGCGGGCACGGAGCCCTCGCCGGACACAGGCTCCTGCGAGACGACGCCCGCTCTCAATGCTGCCTCCGCGACACCCGGGGCATCGGGGGCAGCGTCACCGTCGACCACCGGGATGGCCCCCGTGGCCAGTTGGTGCTCGAGCACGAAGGGCAGGGCGCCCGTCTGCGGGGCGTAGTCCACCACGCGCCCCACCGGCAGCCGCTCCGGCAGCCCGGCCTGCCCGACAGGCGCCACCGGCGGCCGGGCGGCGCGCACCGGCGCGGGACGCGACGCCACGACACGCGCCTGGACGACCCGCCGGATGCGGTCGACCTCGGCCTGCGGGTCGAGGAACGCCGCGGCGGACCAGACCTGCACGGTGCTCCAGCCGAGTTGCTCGAGCCTGTCGGCGGTCTGCCGGTCGCGCACGCGCACGCTCTGCTGGGCCACATAGGCGTCGTCGTCGGTGAGCACCGCGACGAGCAACTGGCCCGGCAACTCGGGGTGGCCGACAGCCAGGGGGATGCGCGTCCCGCCCGGCAGCCCGTAGTCCACCTCGACGAGCAGCCCATGGCGCCACAGTCGCTCGGCCAGGTCGATCACCAGGCGGTCGGACTCGTTCGGCGGGGCAGCGGGCGCGGCGGCCAGGCCGGTCGAGGCCACGGGCGCCTCAGTGGGCGCGTCGCCGGATGTGGGCACGTCAGCGGACTCATCGGCGGCCGGGGCGGCGATGAGCGAGGTCGTCTCCCCGTTGCCGCGTCGAGCGGCGAAGTCGAGCAGCGCGTGCAGGAGCTGGGCTCCGGGGCCGCGCAGCCGGTCGCGGTCCAGGTCGTCCGCGCCGAAGCACGAGACCACGTGCAACCGGTGCCGGGTGGCGCCCAAGGCGTCGAGCAGCAGGGCGTCGCCGCCCGGCGCGCTGATGGGGCCGAACCGGTGCAGCACGCGTCCGTGCGGGGTGCGGCCGTACCCGAGGGACAGCAGCACCGCGTCACGGCGCAGCCCGGCCACCCCGGCCAGATCGGCCACGACGAAGGGCTCCGCGCGGCGGGCGTCGAAGAACACCGCCAGCGCCGGGTTGTCCCGCACCTCGGCGAGCACCCGCTCGCGCACCTGCTCGGCGTGCAGCGGGGAGGACGCGATGACGGCCAGCGACTCGTCGGGGTGCATGAGCGCGTGGGTCAGCACGGCCTCGAGGACGTGCTCCACCTCGGCGCGGGTGCTCTCGACGGCGCCGGTGGCCGCGTCGGGCATGCCCGTGCCGTCGACCACGTCGAGCCGGACCAGCGGCGCGCTGTGCGGCAGCGGCGTGGGGCTCAGCACCCCGGCGTACCCGTGGTCGGCGAGGAACTGCGTGAGGTAGGGGTCGCGGCGGGAGGCGTCGGCGCGCAGCGCCACCACCGGCAGCACGTCCGCGAGCTCGCGGACGGCGGTGCCGGAGGCGCAGCGGGCGTCGCCCACCACGACCACCTGGCGGCCGCGCGCGATGGCGGCCAATGCGATCTCGACGGGCAGGTGCGCGGCGGCGTCGATGACCACGACGTCGACGGTGCGGCCGGCGGGGAGCACCTGCGGCACGAGCATCGGCGCGGCGGCGAGCACCGGGCGCAGCTTGCGGACCAGGTCCGGGTAGCGCGCGACCGTGTCCCGCAAGCTCGTCATGCGGTCGCCGATGAGCTCGGCGAACAGCGACTCCGCCTGCTCGCGGTGGGCGCGCAGCGCCGCTGTCACGTGCCCGACGACAGCCGTGCGCACCGGCCCCGGCAGGCTCGCGACATGCGCCCGGTCGAGGTGCGCGTACCTGGCGCTCAGGGCGCCGAGCGCCGCGCCGTCGTAACCGGCGAGCGCGGGGTCGGCGGTGAGGATGTGCTCGAAGACGGTGCTCCACCACGCCAGCTCGAGCTCGGGGCCCACCATCGCGGCGTCCACCTTGCGGCTGATCATGTCGTCCAGCAGACCGCCGAGCCCGGTGGCCACGAGCTGCGCGAGCGTCGCGGTGCGCTCGGGCAGGGTCTCCAACGCGGCGGCGTCGTCCTGCAGGCGCTGGAGTCGGTCCACCAACTCGGCGAACGGGACCTCGGCGAGCCTGCCGCCGCCGGGGGTGGTCGCGAGCGCCTGGTCGAGCACCTCGACGTCGGCCAGCACCTCCCGCAGCTCGCCCTCCATGACGGCCAGGCCGTCGGGCAGCCTCGGCCAGCCGCCCGCGGGGCAGTGCGCCTGCCAGATGTCGCGCTGGACCTGCACCTCGATGAGCGCGCTGTGCAGGTCGGCGACGGGACGGCCGGGGCGCACCATGTCCCGGGCCTGCTTGCGCAGCCGGCGACGCAGCCAGAAGCCCATCGGCATCCCGTGCTCCGCACGCCACTCCTTGGTGGCGGTGGCGGCGACCAGGTCGGCGGCGGTGCGCTCGAAGATCATCGGCTGGAACACGTCCAGCGCCCCGCGGATGCCGGCGAGCATCACGAGCTGCTCGCCCCACGCGGCGAGCGTGCCGGCTTCCAGCAGCCCGGTGGTGTCGGCGACCTCGCGCACCCGCCGGGTGATGCCCGCTAGGCCTGTGGTGAGCAACCGGTCGAGGCGTGCCAGCACGTCGGCGGCGGCCTCGGCGGTCCGCAGGCCGGCGCCGTGCCACGGGGTGTCGGTGGGCCGCAGCGTGAACGCGCCGAGCCGTGCGGCCCGGGCCAGCGCGTCGGCGGCCTGCTCGCGGCGGGGGGCGTCCAGCGTCCGCGCCACCTCCACGGGCAGGCGCACGCGGGTGCGCGGGGCCGGCCGGGTGGCGGTCAGCCGGGCCAGGGCCTGCTGGGCGTCGTAGGCCGACGCGCCCCATGGCATGCGGGAGGCGTGCAGGGCGTCCACGTAGGCGCGCAGCTGCTCGCGGTGCGCGACGAGGTCCCGGCGCAGCGCGCCGAGCCGGGCGGTGTCGACGGGCTCGGCTTCGAGCGTCATCGCGGCGAGGAGGCGCCGGCCAGCCGCGGTGCGCCACCCGGCCTCGGGCGCGACATCGAGCAGCAGGTCGCTCAGGCCCAGATCGTCCAACCGGGCGCTGAGCGCGGCGGCGGCCCGGCGGTGCCCCGGCACGTACAGCACCGAGCGCCCCGAGGCCGCGGCGTCGGCGACCACGGCGGCGAGGGTGCCGGTGACGTCGCTGCCGGTCGGCGCATCGATGAACAGGTGCTCCCCCGTGGCGAGCACGTCGAGGACGTGCTGCTGCGCGGGGTCGAGGTCCCCGACGCCGCGCTCCAGGTCCGGGTCGCGGTCCCCGCGCACCGGCTCGGGCAGGGGGCGGGCAAGGCGGGCCCGCGCCTCCGGGACGCCCGCGAGCGCGGCGACGACCTCATGGCGGTCGAGTGTGCCGGCCAGGCTGTCCAAGTCGTCGACCAGCACCTGCCCGGGGTGCACGAACGTGCCCACGACGACGCTCTCGTCGAGCCGGAAGCCCTCGAGGACGGCCTCGCCCAGCGACGTCAGCCGCTGCAGGGCCGAGCGCGGCTCGAAGCCCGTGCCGGTGAACGCGCCACGGGCCACGGCGCCCGGGTCGAGCAGCGCGCCACGGCTGCGCAGGGCGCGCGCGATGACGGGGTTCACCTCGAGGGACGGCTCCAGGGCCAGCTCGTAGTCGCTCTCGCCGCTGCCCCGGGCGCGCAGCGACACCGGTCGCAGCAGCACGGGGGCCCGGACGGTGCGCGCGGCGGGAGCCCCGTCGGCGTCCACGTCGCCCTGCCCCGCGCCCTGTCCGTCGCCCAGCCCGGCGCGGGACTGCGGCGCACGGGGGCGGGTGACGGCCGCGAGCGCGGCGACGTCGTCCTCGGCGATGTCGGGCGTCGTGCGCTCGGTCCAGGTCGCGACGCCGATGGCCAGGTAGGTGGGTGCGATGCCGTACCGCTGCGCGTACCGCTCCGCACGGGCGCTGACGGCCCGGGCCCGGCGCTTCGCGCTGGCGAGCGCGCCGCCCTCGCGGACCAGGTTGGACAGCCGCGTCTCCCGGCCGGCGAAGAGCTGCGCGATCCCGGACGGGTGCGCCGCGGACAGGTCGAGCGCGGCGTCGCCCAGCAGGTCGACGTCCGCCAGGGTGGAGCCCCCGGCGGCCTCGACGAGGGCGGCCCGCCAGGCCGCGACCGCGCCGCTCAACAACTCGGCGGCGGTGGGCGGCTCCACGAGCGTGGGGCTCGGCTGCGCGCTCGCGGGGTCGCGACGCCCGGCCTCGGCGTCAGGGCGGGCAGATGTGCCAGCGGTCGAGGTCGGGCTCGGGTGCACGCCGGGCGCGGAATCCACATCGGGTCCCGAGCCGGGTGCGCGCGCGGGAACGTTCACCCGCCGAACGCTAATGCCCTCAGGCCGAGATGGCCCTCCTGGCGCGCCGTAGCCAGCCCCACCGCGAGACGGCACAGGGCGACGACACAGCGCGAGGACACCACGCGCGACGACGACTGGTCAGGGGAAGGAGGAGCACGCTCGACCCGACTCGCGGGGAGCTTGTCGCGGGTCCTCGGGCGGGGGCTTCTCAGCCTCCCGCCCGAGCCCGGACGAAGAACAGTGCGCACCGCGCAGGGGGCAGGCGATGCGCACTGTCGAGCACCAGTGTGCCCCGTGCTAGAGGCGCTGGTCAAATGTCCAGGGCCGCGCAGGCGGGTGAACAGACGGCCGATAAACGCGGTGAAAACGGGAGAGTCACGCGGAATCCGACGTGAGGGCAGGTGCGTCCAGACGAGGTCGGGAGACGCCGTGACCAGCGCGTTGAGTCCCTCCTGGGCGCCGGGCGCGCGGGCCATGGCGTCGGAGCCGAGCCAGCCGCAGTCGAGCGGGCCGGCTCCCCGCTCGACGGTCGTCGGCGCCGGGGCCACGATGAGGGGGCGAGGGCGCCGCGACGCGAGGGCAGGGGGCGACGGGCCATGCACGAGGCACGTGCGGACATCCACATCAGGGCGACGCCGGAGGCGGTGTGGCGCGCGCTCACCGACACGGCCCTGGTGCGGCAGTACTTCTTCGGCACCGAGCTCACCACCGACTGGCAGGTCGGCAGCCCCATCCGCTACCGGGGCGAGTGGCAGGGCAAGCAGTACGAGGATCGCGGCGCGGTGTTGGAGTTCGACCGGCCGCGGCTGCTCGTCACGGACTTCTACAGCCCGTCCTCCGGCCTGCCCGACGAGCCCGCCAACCACCAGACTGTCACCTACGAGGTCGTCCCCGAGGACGACGGCAGCCGCGTCACAGTGATCCAGGACGGCAACCGGGACGAGGCCGGGGCCCAGCACGCCGCGGCGAACTGGCGGATGATGCTCGACGGCCTCGCGAGCCTCGCCCCCACACTCGACACCATCGTGGCCCGATTCGACGTGGACGGCTGGGAGCCCGCGACGCTCGAGGGGATCGACGGCGGGTGGCTTGACGCCGTGCTCATGCACAAGACGTTCACGTCCGGCATCCGCGGCACGTCTGTCGCGCACTTCCTGTCCTCCGGCGCGGAGGAGGGCAGCCGCGGGTACCTCGCCGCCGAGCGCATCGAGGGCGTCCTCGACGACGGGCGGTCTGGCGCGTTCACCGTGCACCACGGCGGGATGGAGCCCGGCCACCCGACCGCGTTCGCGTACGTGGTGCCGGGCTCCGGGGAGGGCGACCTCGTCGGCATCACCGGGACGGCGCGCATCGAGCACGACGACGCGGGGCCGTTCTTCGTGCTCGACCTCGACTGACGACGGCGGCGGCGGTGCGGCGGCGCGGAGGTGCAGCAGCGCGGTGGCCTCACGGCACGCGCAGGATGCGCACCGGGTCACGCGACGCCGCAGCGAGCGCAGGCGGCAGCGAGCCGAGGAGGGCCACCAGCACCGCGAGCGTCGCGACGCCGGCCGTGAACGCCGGCGCCGGGAGGCTGCCGGTGAGCAGCTCGACGGCCACGAGGCCGGCGCCGGTCCCGAGCACCGCCCCGGCAGTCGCCGCGACGGCCGTCTGCGCCAGGACGAGGACGACGATCGCGCTCCGGCTGGCCCCGAGCGCGCGGCGCCGGCCGAAGTCCCTGCGCCGCCCCGCCACGGCCCCGAGCACCGTGATCGTCACGAGGACGAGCCCTCCGCCGAGCACCCCGGCCATGAGCTGGCGTGACCCGGCGCCCAGGCTCCCCGCCACGACCTCCCGCAAGCGCAGCACACCCTCGGAGGTGCTGACCTCGACCGCAGCCGGGTCCTGTGCCCGCAGCACCGCGGTGATCGCGTCGGCGATGCCGGGTGCGGCGGCGGCATCGTCGACGAGCACGTAAACGAAGCGCACCGACTGGGCCTGCGCGTCGCCGGTGGCGCCGTCATCGGGGCGGTAGTCGCCGGGGCGGTACAACACGAGGTCGTCGAGGAAGGCGAGGGCTCCCCCGGCGCGCACGTGCCCGACGACGCCCACCCGCAGGGCCCCGTCCGTGGCGGTGCCGACCGCGTCGCCCATCCGGAGCCGGGCGAAGGCGCCCGACCCGACCACCGCCTCCCCGGGGCCCGTCGCGCCGCGGCCCGCCACGAGCTCGACAGTGGACGGCAGCTCGCCGACGAGGGCGCGCATCGGGACGCCGACCCCGACGGCGGGGAGGTCCGCATTGTGCGCGTCGCTCGCCGGGCCGAGCCCGAAGGCCCACTCGACGCCCGCGAGCGCGGCGACGTCCGCCACCGCCGAGGGCGCGATCCCCGCCGTGCCGCGGGTGTCCGTCACGGTGACGAGGCGGGCTCCGACCGAGTCGATCGACGCGATGACCTCGCGCTCCGTCGCGGCCGAGCGCCCGGTGGTGAGCAGCACCACGAGGCACACCGCCGCGACGACCAGCGCGGCCGTGGCGGTGGCCACCGGCTGCGCTACGGCGCCGAGCAGCGCGTCCCGCAAGATCAAGCGCGGGCGGGGCCGTCCGGGGTGGGCTGGCGCGCGGACGGCCGGCCGGGTGAGCGTCATGAGAGGCGCACCTGCTGGTCGGCCAGCGCCGCGAGCCGCAGGTCATGCGTCGCGACCACCACTGTCGCCCCGGCGCGGGCCCGGGCGGCGAGCGTCGACCAGACGAGCTCGGCCGACTCGTCGTCGAGGTTGCCCGTGGGCTCGTCGCCGAAGATCACCGTCGGCTCGGTGACCAGGGCGCGGCACAACGCGACCCGCTGGGCCTGACCGCCGGACACCTCGCCCGGGCGATGGTCGACGCGGTGCCCGACCCCGAGGTCGTCCAGCAGCGAGCGCGCGCGGTCACGGGCCTCGGCCAGGCCCATGCCGGCGTAGAGAGCGGCCTCGAGGACGTTGTCGAGCACTGTGCGGGACGGGTCGAGCATCGCGTCCTGGAACACGAACCCCGAGTGCGCGGCCCGCAGCCGGGCCCGCACGCCGTCGGGCAACGTGTCGGACCGCACGCCGCCCCACAACACCTGGCCCGCGGTGGGGCGCAGCAGCAGGGCCAGGACGTACAGCAGTGTGGACTTGCCCGATCCTGACGGCCCGGTCAGCGTCGTCACGGCGCCGGGCGGCAGCTCGAGGTCGAGGCCCTGGAAGACGGGCTGGTCGCTGCGATAGCCGAACGTGAGGCCGCCGGCGCCCAGGGCGGTCACGGTGACGAGGCGGTCGGGCCGCCCGGCTCGGGGCCGGTCACCGGCCCCTCGGCGAAGAGCCGCACCGACGCGCCCACCGCGATCCCATCCACCACGGCGCGCGATCCGTCCTGCGCGCGCACGGTCACGGGCGCCCGGGAGCCGTCTGCCAGCACCACGTACGCGCCTCCCCCGGCGGCGGTGGCCAGCGCGGACAGCGGCACGGCGGGCCCGGTGACCTCCGGGGTCAGGAGCACAGTCGCGGGAGCCCGGTGCTCCTGCCCGTCGAACGGCACCGCGTCGCACGGCCCCGGGCACACCGGGCCGCCGTCGGGCGCGGTCAGCGTGAACAGAAGCGCGCCGTCGTCGGTGGTCTGCGACGAGGCGACCAGCGCGTCCAGGACGGTGTCGCCGAGCGTGACGCGCACCGGGTCGCCGACCTCGGGGACCACTGAGCGCTGGTCGGGGCTGATCTGGAGGGTGAACGCGGGCGCCGGCTCGACCGCGCGGAGCACCGCGTCCCCCGGCGAGAGCACCGCGCCGACTCGCACGTCGTCCTCGAAGGTGATCCGCGCGGGGAGCTCGGGGACGAAGACGACGTCGCCGAGCGGCACGGACCCGGTCACGGGCGCCCCGAGGGCCTTCTGCCACGCCCGCACGGCCTGCGTGGTGGACGATCGGAACTTGCCGTCGGCGGCGCCTGCGAGGTGGCCCTGCGCGATGAGCATCCGCTGCAGTTGCGCCACGTCCGGGCCCTCGACCGTGGAGTCCAAGGCGCGGAAGGCGGGCACCTCGCCCGCGGCGACCACCACCGGGCGCAGGTCGACGCTGAACAGCACGCTGCCTTGGTCGACGACGGCCCCGGGCGCGGCCGTCATCCCCGTGACCTTGCCCGCGACATCACCGCCCACCAGCGGCACCGAACGCCACTGCGCCACAGACGTCAGGGCGAGCGAGGACCCGACAGTGTCCTCGGTGACGGTGTGCAGTTGCACCACGGCGGCGACGGGCTCCGCCTGCGGGGGGACGAACGTCGCCCGGCCCGCGGCCCAGCCCGCAGTCGCCGCCACGCCGAGCGCGGCGACCCAGGCCACCGCCGTCCACTTGCCCATCAGTGGATCCAGTACTGCGGGCACGCCGCCTCGGCCGCCGTGACCGCGTCGGCGTCGATCTCGCCGTGCTCGGCGAGCGACCACAGGTCGTCGTAGGGCTCCCAGTAGTCGGCCGACTCGTCTCCCGCGAAGAAGCGCACAGTCGTCTCGACGTACACGTCCTGCGAGGGTGCGTCCGGCATGTCGACCCCCTGGTGGCGCAGGCACGCGAGCGTGTCGAGCTGGTAGCCGTAGAACTCGCGCGCCTCGGCGTCGCCCACCGTCGGGAGGTCCATGCCGAGGTCCGCCAGGCACGTCGTCGAGTCCGCCATGAAGGCCGCTGCCTCGTCCTCGTCGGTGAACCCGGTGGGCGAGCCCCCGCGCTTGGTGATCGGCACCGACCACCCACGGCCGTCCATGCACGCCTGCAGGGCGGCTTGCGCTTCCTCGCCCTCGCGGGCCTGCTGGGCGAACCATGCCGGCTCCGCCCACTCCTCGGCCTGCCGGCTGTCCCCGGATCCGCCTTCGGACGCCGCGCACCCTGCCGCGGCGAGCGCCGTCAGCAGCGCGGCTGCCGCTGCCGCCACGACCCGTGACGCGGGCGCTCCGCCGCTCTGACACCGAGCTCGCACTTCCCCACCCTTCTCCGCGTGCTGGGGCCGCGAACGGCCCCAGCACGACGTTTGGCGCATGTGGTCAGACGGTGCCGCAGTAGCGCGACGCGGAGGACACCGAGCCCGCCGAGACCGACACCTTGTCGGCGAGCGACTTCCCCGTCTTGTTGGTGACGGTCCCGCCGCCGTTGCCGAGGATGAACGTCGTCGCCACGCCGTTCTTGACCACCGTGTCGTAGCGGTAGCCGGAGGTCGACGCCTTGATGTGGATCTGCCACCCCGTGGAGGTCGTGCACGAGATCGCGCTCGAGTTGGTCCACGCGAGGGCCGTGGTCGCGGGAGCCAGCACGAGGACCGCCGCGAGAGCCGAGGTGATGAAAGTGCGCTTGCTTGTCATTCCATCCTCATTCCAGTCGTCATCGAGAGAAATGCGAGAGCGGCGACTGGACGACAAACGGGAAGGTCATACGCGAGCCCCCTTCGCGTCTCCGCCTGTCGGCGCGCCCAGAACGTAGCGATCGGGGATGAACGGTGTCAACGGGCCCGCTTCACGTAGTTCATTAGCGTTGAGAACTCGTGAGGAACGCACTAGCCACGGCGCGGGGTGTGGTCTATTCGCAGGTGGGAGGCCGTGTCACGGCCATGTTCGAAGCGCGCCCGACGGCGGGCCTGCCGCGGCATGAATAGCAATCCGACGCGCCTGAGACGCGCGGTCGGGCGTCGTTGAGAATGGCGTCCGCCCGCCGCGCCGAACCGGCCAGACGCACGTGTCACCGAACGACTTGTCGTCATTCCTCAGCGGGTCATGTCACGTCAGGTCACGGCGCGACGGGCAGCACGAGCCGCGACGGATGGGCCGCGTCGTGGCGCACGCGCTGGTGCGCCACCCGGAACTTGGACCGGGCGGTGACACCGGCTCCGGCGCCCGTCCCGGGGTTCGGGTCGAAGCGGGGGAAGTTGGAGCTGGAGACGTCCAGGCGCAGGCGATGGCCCGCGCGGAACGTGTGGGCCGTGGCGCCCAGCTCCACAGCGACCTCGCGCACCTCGCCGGGTGGGACGAGCTCCCCCAGCACCTCCCGCACCCGGGAGATCCCATCGAGCACCGCGAGCGCCGTGCCGTCGGGGTGCACGTCGACGAGTTTCGCGGTCCAGTCGGTGTCCAGCGCGTCGGTCGCGGCCCACAGCCGGACGACCACGTCGCCGATGACCGTGACGTCCTCGTCCAACGGCGGGGACATGAAGCGCAGCACGTCGGGCCGGTGGTCGAGGGGACGCTGGTCCCACTGCCCGGTTCCCCGGGCGGTGTCGCCGCGGGCGAACAGGTTGGGGCCGCCGATGGTCAGCACTGGATCACGGGGGTCGAAGACGAACGTGGACGGCTCCGCGCTGCCGTCCGCGGCCTCTGACGCCAGCCTGCCGCCGGGCGCGAGATGCCACGTCGTCGAGACGGTGTCACGCGGCGGCCAGGTGTCGAGGTCCCGCCAGGCGTTCTCGCCCATGACGAAGACCCGCACCCGTGGGCCCGTCACGTCGTCGGGCGCCCCAGTCGCGTGCGCCACCAGGAACTCGACGCCGTCTGCGCCCGCCTGCTCGGCGCCGCGTGCCGCCGCGCGTCCGTAGTCCACCTCGCCCATCGCCTGCGCGGGGAGGCCGTGGCCCCACGGCCCGACGACCAGCCGCGAGTCAGGGTGTTGGGCCGTGGTGAACTCCCGCAGCGTGAGGTCCCGGAAGAGGTCGTGCCAGCCGGCGACGAACATCGTCGGCACGGCGGGCCGCGGGGGAAGCGCCCACTGCCGCCACCACGGGTCGCCGGCCGGGTGGGTCATCCAGTCCCGCCAGGCGGGGAAGCGCCGGTTCAGCAGCGGGAAGCCCGCTAGCGGCGCCGTCCGGGCGGCGGCGTCGGGATCGGCCGCGAGCGCCTCCCACTCGACGAGCTCGGCGCTCACGTCCTCGCCGCGCGCCGCGGCTCGCATCAGCTCCCCGCGCGTCATCGCCGTCGCCCAGTTGAGGGCCGAGCCCAGCACCACGGCGCCGCCCCGGTAGATGATCCCGACGGGGTCGCCGGGACACACCCCGAGGTGCATCGCCCGTAGCGCCGGGTGGCCGGTGGACGCCAGGTACAGCTGGGTCTGCGCCAGGTAGGAGCGCCCCCACCCGACCACCGATCCGCTGGACCACGGCTGCCGCGCGCACCACTCGATCACGGCATGCGCGTCCTCGACGTGCCCTTGCCACGGCACGAACGCGCCCTCCGACGCGCCGGTCCCCCGCAGCGCCACGACGACGACCGCGAGCCCGCGCGCCACGAGCTCCGACTCCCCCATCTCCTGCCGGGCGGCGTCAATGGGGTAGGGCGTGAGGGCCAGCACGACGGGCACGGGCTCGTCCGTCGCCGGGCGGTGGACCGTGGCGCGCAGGGTGGAGCCGTCCGTCAGTGGGATCGGCACGAGCTGCTCGACCTGGCTCACGGGGGCTCCTTCGGTCGCGGGCTCGGCAGGCACGCCCACGGCGGGCGGCCGTGCTCGCGGTGCGTGATCTGGGCTTGTCTACCGAGCGGCCCGGCAGATCGCAACGACGGCGCGCCTGGTTCGGCTGGGCCGGCTGGGTGATGTGCAACCGCTAGGCGATCCTCGATCAGAATCGTTTCGCATCTGGAAGCGGTCTGGGCGCGGCGCCAATGTGAACGCTCACACGGCCATCGAGATCGTTATCGAATTTCCAGGCACACGGCAGCCGTGCGGACGACCGACGACGACCGTCCGCTCGAGGCGGGGTCCGGTCCGCGGCGCACCCGCATGCCCGCACACCGGCCGCTGGCTGCGGCACGCCCGCTGGCGAAGCGCGAGACGGCTCACCCGGCCCCGCCCACCTGCCGGTGACGCCAGGTGCTTCCAGAGAGGCGACCCATGACCACCACACCACAACGGAGACGACGAGCCCTCGCCGCCACCACGCTGTCGGCGGCCCTCGCGCTCGCAGGCCTGTCCGCCGCCCTCCCCGCCCACGCCGCCGCGACCACGTTAGGCGAGGCCGCCGCGCAGAGCGGCCGCTACTTCGGAACCGCGCTGGCGGCAGGGCGGATGAGCGACACGACGTACACGACCATCGCGAACCGCGAGTTCACCATGATCACGGCCGAGAACGAGATGAAGATGGACGCGACGGAGCCGTCGCAGAATCAGTTCAATTACGCGAATGGCGACCGGATCGTCAATTGGGCCCGGCAGAACGGCAAGCAGGTGCGCGGCCACGCGCTCGCCTGGCATTCCCAGCAGCCCGGCTGGATGCAGAACATGTCCGGGACGGCGCTGCGCAACGCGATGCTGAACCACATCACCCAGGTGGCGACGTACTACAAGGGCAAGATCCACACCTGGGACGTCGTCAACGAGGCATTCGCCGACGGGTCGTCGGGCGGGCGCCGGGACTCCAACCTGCAGCGCACCGGCAACGACTGGATCGAGGCCGCGTTCCGCGCCGCCCGGGCCGCCGACCCGAACGCCAAACTCTGTTACAACGACTACAACACCGACGGGATCAACGCGAAGTCGACCGGCATCTACAACATGGTCAAGGACTTCAAAGCCCGCGGCGTGCCCATCGACTGCGTCGGCCTCCAAAGCCACCTCGGGACCACGATCCCCAGCGACTACCAGGCCAACATCCAGCGGTTCGCGGACCTCGGCGTGGACGTGCAGATCACCGAGCTCGACGTCGAGCAAGGTGGCAACCAGGCGAACATCTACCAGGCCGTGACGCGCGCGTGCCTGGCGGTGGCGCGGTGCACCGGCATCACGGTGTGGGGTGTGCGTGACAGCGACTCGTGGCGCACCGGGGCGAACCCGCTGCTCTTCGACGCGTCCGGCAACAAGAAGGCCGCCTACACCTCGACGCTGAACGCCCTCAACGCGGCGATCCCGACCCCGACGCCCACCACCACCACGCCCCCACCGAGCCCGACGCCGACCACCACCACGCCACCGGTGACCGGGGCGGGCTGCACCGTCACGTACTCGGCGCCCAGCCAATGGCCCACCGGGTTCACCGCCAACGTCAAGGTCACCAACCACGGAACCTCGGCGATCAACGGGTGGACCGTCACCTGGGCGTTCCCCGGCAACCAGACCGTGCAGCAGGCCTGGAGCGCCACAGTCACCCAGAGCGGCAACCAGGTGACCGCGCGGAACGTCGCCTACAACCCGCAGATCCCCGCGGGCGGCTCCGTGGAGTTCGGCTTCAACGGCGGGTTCAGCGGGACCAACACCAACCCGACGAGCTTCAGCCTCAACGGCACGCTGTGCAACGGCAGCGTGAACCCCACGCCACCGCCCACGACGACCAACCCGACTCCCCCGCCGACGACCAGCCCGACGCCGACGCCGACTCCCACCACACCGCCCACGGGGACGCTTCCGTCGAGCTTCCGCTGGTCTTCCAGCGGGGCGCTCATCAGCCCCAAGCCGGACAGCCAGCACGCCGCGACCTCGGTCAAGGACCCGACGGTGGTGTACGCCAACGGCAAGTGGCACGTCTTCGCCACGGTGTGGGCAGGCAGTTACCAGATGATGTACACGAGCTTCACCGACTGGTCGCAGGCCTCCTCCGCGACGCCGTACTACCTCGACCAGTCCGGCATCGGGGCGGGTTACCGCGCGGCGCCCCAGGTGTTCTGGTTCGCCCCGCAGAACCAGTGGTACCTCGTCTACCAAACCGGCGCGGGCGGCTCGTACTCGACGACCACGGACATCTCCAACCCCGCGTCGTGGTCGGCCCCGAAGAACTTCTACTCCTCGCAGCCGCAGATCATCCGCGACAACATCGGCGACGGGTACTGGGTCGATTTCTGGACGGTGTGCGACACCGCGAAGTGCTACCTGTTCTCCTCCGATGACAACGGTCATCTGTACCGCTCGGAGACGACTGTCGCGAACTTCCCGAACGGCTTCACCAACACCGTCATCGCGATGCAGGACTCCGACCGCTTCCGCCTGTTCGAGGCCGCGAACATCTACAAGATCGCGGGGAAGAACACCTGGCTCATGGTCCACGAGGCCATCGGCACAGACGGCAAGCGGTACTTCCGATCCTGGACCGCCCCGTCCATCACGGGCTCCTGGACGGCGCTGGCCGACACCGAGGCCAATCCGTTCGCCCGGGCGAACAACGTCACGTTCCCAGCGGGGGCCTGGACCCGCGACATCAGCCACGGCGAGATGCTGCGCTCCGGCACTGACCAGACGATGGAGATCAGCCCATGCAACCTGCGGTACCTCTACCAAGGGCTGGATCCGAACGCGTCAGGTGAGTACAACGCGCTGCCGTGGCGGCTCGGGCTGCTGACGCAGACGAACTCGACCTGCTGATGCGCTGATCCGCCGCTCATACCCGGGATGCCCGATCGCCGATGGAGGCGGTCGGGCATCTCGGTGTCCGGCGGGACTCAAGACCCGGGTGCGGGCTCCCGCGGAACGGCACTGTTGTCCCCGGCTGGAACGTCACCTCCCCGCAGAGTCGTGGGGCCCCACTCGCGGAAAGAGGACCTGGGCATGGTCGCGCTCCTCGCTGAGAACCCGGTGCTGCTGCTCTTCGTGACCGCCGCTCTCGGGTTCGCGGTGGGCCGCGTGCACGTGCGGGGCGCGAGCCTGGGCGTGGCGGCTGTGCTGTTCGTCGGGCTGGTGATCGGGGCCCAGAACCCCGACCTGGTGATTCCGGAGTTCGCCCGCACCCTCGGCCTGGCGATCTTCGTCTACACGATCGGGCTCTCGAGCGGCGCGAGCTTCTTCGCGTCCTTCAACCGCAAGGGCCTGCGGGACAACGCGCTCGTGGTCGTGGTCCTCTCGTTCGCGGCGCTGCTCGTCTTCCTCGCCGCGGGGATCTTCGACCTCAAGCCCACGGTCGCGGCCGGGTTCTTCGCCGGGGCCACGACCAACACGCCCGCGCTGGCCGGGGTGATCGAGGCGGTGCGCGGGTCGGGCGAGGCGGCCGCGACCGAGCCCGCGGTCGGGTACTCGATCGCCTACCCCATGGGCGTGCTCGGGCCGATCATCGCGATCGCGATCGCGCGGCGCCTCTTCCGGGTCGACTACCGCAAGGAGGCAGGCCGGCTCGCGTCGCTGCACCTGGTGCAGGAGGAGATCGCGTCGGTCACGGCCCGGGTGACGGCGCCCGCCGCGATCGACCGGACGGTGCGGGACCTGCAGCGCGAGCTCGGGGTCCCCGTGGTGTTGAGCCGCATCCAGCGCGGCACGGAGACGATGCTCGCCGAGGGCGACGTGCGGCTGCGCGAGGGCGACCTCGTCTCGGTCGTGGGTGAGCCGGGGAACGTCGAGACGGCCGTCACCGCGATCGGTGAGCGCGACCCGCGGCGCCCCGCGCTCGACCGCAGCAGCTACGACTTCCGGCGCATCTTCGTCTCTCGCACCGATGTCGTCGGCCGCCGGCTGCGCGACCTGCGCCTGCCCGAGGACTACGACGCGATCGTGACGCGGGTGCGGCGCGGCGACGTCGACGTGACCGCGACGGGCGACACCGTGCTCGAGCTCGGCGACCGGGTCCGCGTCGTCGCCGGACGGGCGCGCATGAAGGCCGTGACCGAACGGCTCGGCGACTCGTACAAGCACCTCTCCGAGATCGACCTGCTCACGTTCGGCCTGGGCATGTCACTGGGCCTGCTGCTGGGCGCGATCACGGTGCCGCTGCCCGGCGGCCTGACGTTCGAGCTGGGCTCCGCGGCGGGCCCGCTGATCGTCGGCCTGGTGCTCGGGGCCCTGCGCCGCACCGGGCCCATCGTGTGGACCATCCCGTACAGCGCCAACCTCACGCTGCGCCAGATCGGTCTGATGCTGTTCCTGGCGGCCGTGGGGCTGGGCTCGGGCTACACGTTCCGCACGATGTTCGCGGCGAACTCCGGGGTGACGCTGCTGCTGACCGGCGCGGTCATCTCGATCGTCGTCCCGATGCTCACGCTCGTGATCGGCTACCGGCTGCTGCGCATCCCCTTCGGGCAGCTCACCGGGATGGTCTCGGCGCAGCAGACCCAGCCCGCGGTGCTCGGCTACGCGCTCGAGGACTCAGGAGACGAGGCGCCGAACGTCGGGTACGCGATGGTCTACCCCGTCGCGATGATCACCAAGATCCTGCTCGCCCAGGTGCTCCTGCTCGCGTTGGGTGGCCTCGGCTGACGCACGTCGGGCGCGATCACCACGGGTGCGCCCGGGGGCGTCGCGGTCGGGCGCGGACGTGCATCCGTTCGCCCTGGCGGCCGAACAGGTGGAGGACCTCAGCCGGGTGCGGCCCGGGGTTGCCGACGAAGTGCGGCAGGTTCGTGTCGAACTCGGCGACCTCCCCGGCGCTCAGGGTCAGGTCCTGGTCGCCGAGCAGGAGGCGCGCCTGACCCGACAGCACGTACAGCCACTCGTAGCCCGGGTGGACCGACTGCTCGGGCGGGGCCGTCGGCCAGCCGGGCGCGATGATCTGCTTGTAGGCCTGCACCCCGCCGGGGCGCCTGGTCAGCGGGATGAACGTCGAGCCCCACGCCGAGAGCGGCTTCAGGTGGACCCGTGGATCACCCGTCACGGGGGCGTTGACGAGATCGTCGAGGTGCACCTGGAGCGTCTCGGCCAGCGGCAGCAGCAGCTCCAGGGTGGGCCGCCGCAGCCCGGACTCGAGGCGCGACAGGGTGCTGACCGAGATCCCCGTCGCCGCGGAGACGTCGGCTAGCGTCCGGTGGCGCGCGAGCCGCAGTGCCCGCAGCCGTGGTCCGACCGCCTGCAGCACGTCACGGTGGCTCGCCATGGCCCCACTTTGCCGTATCGGCAAGATCCCTCGGCGAACCGGGCCCCGGGGCCGGACGCTGGAGGCATGGACGACGAGACGTACGACGTGGTGGTCATCGGTGGCGGCGCAGCCGGGCTGAGCGGGGCCCTGGCCCTGGGCAGGGCGCGCCGATCGGTGCTGGTAATCGACGCGGGCGAGCCGCGCAACGCTCCCGCCGGGCATGTGCACAACTACCTGGGGCGTGAGGGGACCCCGCCGGCCGAGCTGCTCGCGATCGGCCGCGGCGAGGTGCGGCAGTACGGCGTGCAGGTCCACGACGGCGCCGTGCAAGACGCCACCCGGCTGCCCGACGGGAGCTTCCTCGTGACGCTGGCGGACCGGGCCGTCACCGCCCGACGGCTGCTCGTCACCACCGGGCTCGTCGACGAGCTCCCCGACGTCGCAGGGATCGCCGAGGGCTGGGGCCGCACCGTGCTGCACTGCCCCTACTGCCACGGCTGGGAGGTACAGGACCAGGCGCTCGGCGTCCTGGCGACCGGCCCCCTCGCGGTGCACCAGGCCTTGATGTTCCGGCAGTGGAGCGACGACGTCGTGCTGTTCCAGCACACCGCGCCGCAGCCGAGCGACGACGAGGCCGAGCAGCTCGCAGCCCGCGGCATCCGGGTCGTCGAAGGCGAGGTGGTCGGGTGGGAGGCCGACGGCGTCCGGCTCGCCGACGGAGAGCTGGTCCCGCGGCAGGCGCTGGTCGTCGCCACGACGCTCCACGCCCGCGTCGACGCGCTGGTCTCGCTCGGACTGACGACCACGGACCTCGAGATGGGCGGGCAGGTGATCGGCAGCCACATCGCGGCCGACCCCACCGGTCTGACGGCCGTGCCCGGCGTCTGGGTGGCCGGCAACGTCGCCGATCCGCGAGCGCAGGTCGTCATGTCTGCCGCCGCGGGCCTCACCGCGGGCGCAGCCCTCAACGGCGACTTGATCGCGGAGGACACCCGTGCCGCCGTCGCGCACCGTCGTGCCTCCGGCCAAGACTCCCAGGTGGCGACGGGATCGGCGGACGGCTGATCACCGTCGCGTGAGGCGGCTCGTCGCGCCTGCCGCGGGCGTGCGCTGGCTGCTGCTTACCCTGTGCGCGTGTCCCCGCCCCGCCCGTCCTCGACCGCACCCTCGACGGCTCGGAGGTGGACTACTCGCATCGCGCTGAACGCCCTCGGGCTCGTGCTCGGTGTGGGCCTCGGGCTGTTCTTCGCGGTGATGATCCGCGACTACGCGCTGGTGTGGATGGTGCTGCTGCCCACCGGGCTGTGGGCGCTCGCCAACCGGTCCGGCGTCACGTCGGCAGCGGGCGGCCTCAACCTGTCCCGCGTGCCCGCCGGGGACCTCGTGGCAATGACGATCGGCGTGCTGCTCGCCATCCCCGCGGCGCTCAACGCGCTCGACGGGTCCTGGTGGCGCACCGCGGCGCTTGTCGCGATCCTCGGCGCCCTCGGATTCGGGATGCTCGCCTACGCCGGCGCCATCCGCGACGGCGCCACGATCCGCGCCGGCGAGGTCACCGACAGCCCCCGCATCCTGCGGGCCGTCGACGTCGCGCTGCGCGGGGTCCGGACCAGCTCCGGGCTCGCGAACATGTACCTCGCGGCGGTGGGGACCCTGCTCGCGTTCCCCACCGCGTCGGACTGGCTGCCGACGGTGGCGGTAGTGCTGACTGGCGCCTTGCACGCGGTGCTCGACGGGCGGGACGTGCGGGCCGACGAACGCACTCTCGAGCCGGATCCACCCCTCGCCCTCGGCTAGGTGCTGGCCTCACGTCTTCGTCAAGCCTCCGTGTGCCGAGACCGCTATGATCGGTCAATAATGACCTCTTGACCAAGATAAGTGGTCATCTATGACCGATAAGGAGCGGTGATGGCGACCCGGACACCGATCGCGGTGACGCGGGCCATGGAGGAACTCGGGGAGTCGCTCGCCACATGGCGGCGACTTCGAGAACTGACCACGGCCGAGGCCGCCGACCGTGCCGGCATCGGCGTCAAAACCCTCCAGCGCCTCGAGCACGGCCAAGGCGCCACGCTCGAGAGCATGCTCAGGGTGGCGCGAGCCTTGGGGATGCTCGACCAGATCACCGCCGCCGCGGACCCCCTGTCGAGCGATGTCGGGCGGCTGCGCGCCGCTGAGAAGCTCCCCACGCGTGTGCGCCGGAAGGAGCCTCGATGACCGAGGTCACCGTGTGCACCGCGACGCCCGGAGGCGACGTCGAAGTGGGGAGTCTCTACACCCACCAGCGAGGCCGCACCGAATCGGCAACGTTCGTGTACGGCGCGGACTACCTGACACGCCCTGGCGCCTACGCGCTGGACCCGGGCCTGCCACTGAGCACCGCCCCGAGCCAGACCGCCGTCGGGCGCACCATGTTCGGCGCCATGACCGACTGCTCCCCAGACCGCTGGGGTCGCACACTGCTCGACCGTGCGGAAGCGCGCGCTGCTCGCGAAGAAGGCCGGACGGCGCGCGCGCTGCGTGAGGTCGACTACCTGCTCGGGGTCCGGGACGACCTCCGTCAGGGAGCGCTGCGCTTCCGCCATCCCGACGGGCCATTCCTCGCCACCGAAGAGACCGGCGTCCCGGCCCTGGCCGACCTCCCCGAGCTGCTCTCACTCGCGGATGCCGCCGAGCGGGACGACATCCGACTCCCAGACCTCCAGCGGCTGCTGCGGGCCGGAAGCTCGCTGGGCGGAGCCCGGCCCAAGGCGCACGTCCGAGACGCCAACAACCGAATCGCGATCGCGAAGTTCCCCTCCGCGGCGCACGACACCTGGAACGTCATGGCGTGGGAGAAGGTCACGCTCGACCTGGCTCGAGCGGCCGGAATCCAGGTCCCGGACTCGACACTGCTGAATCTGGCCGGGCGGCACGTCCTCGTGATCGACCGGTTCGACCGGCTGCCCGACGGGCAACGGGTGGGCTATGTCAGCGCGATGACGATGCTCGAGGCCTCAGACGGCGACCAGCGGAGCTACCTCGAGATCGCCGAAGTCATCGAGCAGCACGCGGCGCGCGCGACCGACGACCTCGCCCAGCTGTGGCGCCGGATGCTGTTCAACGTGATGGTGTCGAACACCGACGACCACCTGCGCAACCACGGCTTCGTCAAGGCGCCCGGGACCTCATGGGCTCTCGCGCCCGCGTTCGACCTGAACCCCGACCCCTCCCCCGGTCCGAAGCACCTGTCGACCGCAATCGACACGGCCGACGACACGGCGAGCATCGACCTCGTCATGTCCGTCGCCGACTACTTCCGACTCTCCCCCACGGACGCCAACCGCATCCTGCGAGACGTCACCGGCGCGGTCGGCGCATGGCGCGATGTCGCAGCGCAGTGGCTGCGACCAGGCGAGATCGACGCGATGGCGCCGGCGTTCGCCGAGATCGGGTCGTGCCCAGGCCAGTGAACGCACGCGCGGTGTTCAAGTAGCCCTGGGGACCAGGTGGCGACCGCCATTGCGATCCACATTCATCGCCCGTCCCGTGAAACGCTGTTGGCGGGAACAGGGATAGGACGGACGGGATCGATATTCCCACGCTGTGCGCAGCGACCATCTATAGGGTCGCGGTCATGTCCGAGCAACTGGTCACCCTGTGGCGCCCGACTGGTCCCGACGAGCTCGAACTCGTGCGCGCGACCGGGTTCCGGCGCTGGCCCCCACGCCTGCCCGATCAGCCGATCTTCTACCCCGTTCTGAACGAGGACTACGCGATCCGCATCGCCCGCGACTGGAATGTCGCCGCCTCGGGTGTCGGATATGTGACGCGCTTCGACGTGCGGCGCAGTTTTCTCGACCGATACGACGTCCAGCAGGCTGGTGGTGAGACGATCCTCGAGTACTGGATCCCTGCTGAGGAGCTCGAGCAGTTCAACGACAACATCGTCGGCGTCATCGATGTCGTGCACACGTTTCGATGACGGCCAGTCGGTCGACTCGGCTCCGGCGAAGGTGATCCCGGCTGAGGTCAGAGCAATTCGTGCATGAGGAATGTGGGACAGCCGGGTTAGGTTCTCGGGATGGAGTTCACCGACGAGGAACGGGCGGTCCTGCGGGCGGGCCTCAACGAGTGGGGAGGCCCCGCGAACCCCAGTGACGCCATTGCCATCACCATGGGATTCACAGGCGTCGCGGACCTCTTTGCGGAGCGCGACCGGCTAGTGGCCCAGATCCGCGCACGGGTGCCCGCGAGTCGCGCGGACACCGACCGTGCGATCGCGGCAACAGAACTGGCATTCGTCTCAGACCGCGTCGGGTCTGGCGTCGAGTGGGAGACCACGACAGGCTTCTCCGATGCCGAGACGATCCGGCGCCTCCGCTCGATCCAGCGCAAGGTCCAACGCGGCGCGACCCTCTAACCCGGCAACGCGCAGCGTGGGACCTCTGCCGCCGGCAGGCAGCGACGCGCCGCAGGTCAGCCCACGCCCTCGGCGGCGAGCGCGTCAGTCAGCAGCCCGACCAGGGTCTCGAGCTGCACGTCAGTCGACGACGGGAGATCCTCGTCGGCTGCCCCGTCGAGCGCCCGGGCGGCCAGGCCTGACTTGCTGTCGATGAGCTCGGCGATCTTGGAGTCGATCGTCTGCGCGGCGATGATCCGCCACGCGGTGACGGGCTCGTCCTGGCCGATGCGGTGGATCCGGTCGATGGCCTGGGTCTGCTCGGCGTGGGTCCAGGACAACTCAGCCAGCACCAGGTTGGACGCGACCTGGAGGTTCAGCCCCACGCCGGCGGCCGTCAGGGAGCACACCACGATCGCCACGTCAGGGTCCTCGACGAACGCCTTGATGTTCTTCTCGCGCGCCTTGGGCGTCTGGTCGCCGCGGATCGAGGCGTAGCGGATGCCGCGGTCGGCGAAGGTCTGCTCGGCCTGGTCCATCACGTCGACGTGCTTGGCGAAGAACACCACCTTGCCGACGTTGCGGGCGAGCTGCGCGGCGTAGTCGGCGGCCAGCCCGGCCTTGGCCTGGCCGATCCGGCGGACCATCGTGAACACGTTCTCGCCGCTGGCCTTCGAACTGGAGTCCTTGAGCTCCCCTGCCGCGACCCGGCGAACGAGCTCGTGGTCGATCCCGTCCACGACGCCCTCGCGGCTGCGCATCTCGATGGCGGACCGGTAGCGCTCGACCATGCGGCGGGTCAGCGCGACCTCGGCGGCGCGGATCGAGCGGCCGACGGCGCCGTCGAGCTCGACGGGCAGGTCTGCCACTCGGCGGGCGGGGATGTCAGCG
The DNA here is from genome assembly GCF_030372105.1 of Cellulomonas cellasea. Lineage (GTDB taxonomy): Bacteria > Actinomycetota > Actinomycetes > Actinomycetales > Cellulomonadaceae > Cellulomonas_A > Cellulomonas_A cellasea_A. The sequence continues at coordinate 202,382 of NZ_JAUDBQ010000001.1, forward strand.
ACCACGTCGGCCTTGCGGCGGCGCACGATGCCCATGTTGATGACGCTGTCCCGCGCGGCGGAGTAGAAGCCCGGATCGGCGGGGGTGAGCCCGGTCTCCTCCAGGGCGGTCTGCAGCGCGCCGAGCGGCTGCTTGTCGTCGATCCAGCCGAGGAACTGCCAGATCGCGCGGAAGTCCTCGATGTCGTTGATCAGCGGGGTGCCGGTCAGCGCCATCAGCAGCGGCCGCGCGGTGCGGGCGCGGATCCGCTCCGAGAGCGCGAGGACGTGCTGGGAGCGCTGGGAAGTCTTGTTCTTGATGAAGTGCGCCTCGTCGACCACCATGCCGCGGAAGCCGAGGTCGCCGAGCCAGCCGATGTGCCGGTCCAGGAGCTCGTAGTTCACGATCACGACGTCGGCGAACCCGTCGACCTTGTCGCCATCACCGTGGACGACGGTGGCCCGACGGTGCGGCGTCCACAGCCCCACCTCATGCGCCCAGTTCGTCTTCACCACGTTGGGCACCACGACCAGCAGCGGGTACGCGTCAGCGGCCTGGGCGGCGAGTAGCGCCTGGGCTGTCTTGCCCAGCCCGGGCTCGTCAGCCAACAGGAAGGTGCGGTGGCCGCGGGTCGTCGCCGCGACGACCTGGGCCTGGTGCGGCATCAGCACGCGGCCGGGGGACGCGAACGCGGGGCGGGCGTCGGGCATCCGCATGCAGGCAGGAGCGCCGGTGGCCGCCTTCTCGAATGACCTGAAGAGCGGCTCGAGCAGTTCCCAGCCGGCCAGTCGGCGGGCCCGCGTCGCGATCCGCTCGGCCGCGGCCTCGTAGTCGGGGGCCAGGAACGGATTCGCCAGTTGGCGTGAGATCACGGACCGAGGAACCACCTGGGGCGCGGTGCTGATCGCCGGCGCTATCGGCGGCGCGGGCGTGGGCTCCTCCTCCGGCGGCTCGAGGCCGCCAGCGCGCATCACCGTCGCCTTGAACGCGCGCGCCGCGTCGGAGACCCGGGCGTCCTCAGCGAGCAGCTCGAGCAGCGAGGTGTCGCGGGCAGCGGTCTTCGCCAGCTGCGTCGCGACACCATCGAGGCGCTTGAGCTCCTGCGTCCGCTTGGCGGAACTCAAGGAGCCGTCGGCCATCACCCGGGCCCGCTCCTCGCGCACGAGCAGCGCCACCACCTGGAACTTCGTGCGGACCGCCGGACGCGTCGGCGGGCGCCGCACGGCATTGTCGACCTCGCGGGCGACCTCAGCGAGCACCGGGATGATCCCCTGCTCAGCAGGACGCGGGGCACGGCGGCGCTGGGCGCTGGAGTCAGTGCGCGCACGACCGGACCCGCGTTGACCTGGTCGAGCCACATCTCCTCCTTCGTACCTCCGTACCGCTGCTGCGGCACAGCGCGCCACACCACGGCTGCCTCGGGCGACAGCCAAGGGCACCGTGCAGCATCCCCGCCTGCGCCGATCGCGGGTCCGTGCTCACTCCATGGGCGACAGGCGTCGTCCGTCTGCCCACGCCTACGCCCGTGGGCGTCCGCCGTGTCCCGCTCACTGTCACGACGGTTTCATCATGACGTCAGGCGCAGTGCGCCTGGGCGGACTCGACTGCCGACACCCGCTGCACGAGAGGGCGGCCCGTTGACGGCCGACGCTCTGGTGTGGTGGTTCGTAGACTACCCGCAGGCCACCCACCGCTTGGCCGGGAACAGCTCACGACACCCCATACCACGTGGCGACCACGGGTGGGTCGGTTCATGTCTCGACAGGGTCGTGCCGGGCGCGACCTGGCTGTTCAGCCGAGCGCACCGCCTCCGCTTCACCCGGAGTGCTCGACGCGCGCCTTGATGAGCCTGAGGAGCGCGTCGCTGTCGTGACGAACGACTCTGTACGCGTCGGACTGGTGGGTGACGCGGAAGAGCTCTTGGGCATACCGCACGACGCCAGCCTGGTACGCGTCGCGACCTGCGCGGAGGTGGGCGGTGACGTCGGGGTGGTCGGCCAGCGCTCGGTCGATGACGACCTCGAGGCGATCCGGGTCAGGCACATCCGACAGCTCTGTGATGAGCAACTCTGCTGCGGGCCCGAACGCCCAGTACTGGCTCCACGGGGTCGTGGCGGCGACGGTCCTGGCCGGGCTCATGGGTGCGGGCCACAACTGCAGGAGGTATCGCTCGGCTTGCGTGTCAGTCGCGTCTGACCAGGGCGAGGCGGGTTCGCCGTCGACCACGACGTAGCGGACCCGGACGTCGAGCTCGGCGGGGATCGGGATGTCCAGGCGACCGGTGCCGCCCGATCCGAGAACGCAGGGGCCCTGACCGGTACGCATCGAGAACTCGACAGCGGTGTCCCATGACGGGTCCCGGGGTGCGGGCGCGTCCAGGACCCCGACGTCGATCGTGACCGTTCCGTACTCACGAGGTGTGATCAGGACGGCGTGCTCGCCGAACTGACCGCTGACCAATCCGACCTTCTGGAGGTCGGCGATGCGTCCACCGTCGCCGGGGTGGAGCTCGATCTGGGCGTAGTCCGCGTAGACGTCACCGATCACGACGGGCATGCGCACAGCGTAGGTCGACACGTGTCTTCCACGGCGAGTCTCACGTGTCAGGCGGCGTTCCGGACCGCGTGGCGCACGTAGATCACCCCGTTGTCGAACCGTCGCTCGTCCAGCAGCTCGAGGTCGAGCCGTACACCCCGGGGCAGCGCCGGCTTGCCGCCACCCACGATGACCGGGCAGAGCAGCAGCACGCACTCGTCGACCAGACCGTGCCGGAATGCCTCCGCCGCGATGCCCGCGCCTCCGATGCTCAGGTCCGAACCGGAGGCCTCCTTTAGCCGTCGTACCGCCTCCAGCTCGAACTTCCGCTCGATCCTCGTGCGCGCGGTCGAGACATCGGTGAGCGAGGAGGAGTAGACGATCTTGTCGGGGTTGCGGCAGATGTTCGCGTACTCGCGGACCACCGCAGGCTCGTCCGTCAACCAGTCGTCGCTCTCCCAGACGCGCATCGTATCGTACATCGGCGCCCATAGAGCGACGTGCCGATGTGGCTCTCGTGCTCGTTCCAGAACGCGTGCACGTCCTCGTCAGGCACGGACCAGTCGAACGACTCGTCCTCCAGGAACCCGTCGAGCGAGATGTTGGCCGCGTAGATCAGCTTGCCCATGGTGTCCTCCGTCGGGACGAGGGCTACAGCGTGCAGCGTCGCGCCGACACCGGCAACACCACGAACATGCGAGTAGTTCGTGCGGTGACACCGTTCAGCCGTGAGCGCTGGCCGAGTCCTGACCACGGATACTCCCGTTGCGAGGGCACACCTCGAGACAACTAGCACCTGCTTGCCTCCGCTCCTACGACGCCCGCAGAACCTCCGAGGCCCGCTGCGCGAGGCCCACGGCGAGAGCGCGACGAGCGTCGTCGTCCAGAACGTCTGCGTACTTCAGTTGCCGCAAGGCATAGGCGAGAACGCCCGCCCATCGCTCACGCTGACCGAAGCCCCGCAATGACCAGGACCTGGCACACGCACCCAGCCACGTCGACTCCTCCTGGTGACCTGAGATCGCCGCCTCGACTTCCTCCAGCGACGGCGCCCTGTCGCGGAGCGGGCTAGCCTTGTTGAACACGCCCCCGAGCGCCAACGAGAGCCCATCTAGGACAAGCGCCCCGACGCGCTGCCGGTCGAAGTCGATGAAAACCGGTCTATCTTCAACTACGAGCACATTCCCGGGATGGAGGTCCCCGTGCAAACAGCCCACATGCGTGGGTATGGGCAACTCGGGATTTGGAAGTTCGATTTCCAAGGCTGCCGCAATCTGTTCCCCCCGCGGCCAATCGATCAAAGGAGAAACGAAGCGATCAAGCCGAAGGCTCGTCGTTGCGCTGGCAACGCCGTCAAGTACCTCCACCACCTGAGCCACCGCGTCGACGGCGCGCGTCTCATCCGATGCGAGCAGATCTGCGAGCGAAACGCTCCCCTCGCCCGCCAACGGCGCAACGTGCCCACAGGCACCACCGCAGGCACCAGCCACAAGATGGATGGGCGAAGCAGCATTCGCCGAGGGAATGCTCGCCATGAAGCCGCCCGACGGCCGCATGTCGCCGTGGACTCCCGTCTTCACTACCACCGAGGTCAGCAATCGGCCGTCCTCAGCAACGACACCACATATCCACACGGTCGCGTCGCTGAGTCCTCCAACAGCTGGCCTGACATCAACGACCGCCCCGCCGAACAACTGCCCGACACGCTTAAGAACACGTCTTGTCGACTGGGCGGTGACGGGGCCTTCAAGGGCCAGGTCTTCAGTCTCCCGCAGGGCAGTGCCGAGCGCCCGAAGCGCACTCCGGAAATCTAGGGCTTGACTCTTCTTGAAGTGCACCACCCGCTGAATTGGCTCACGAGGTCCGACTTCGAGAACGTTCCTGCGTTGCAGGACGAGTAAAGCGAAATCCTCATCCGAGTATCCCGTAAGGATCATAATCGCTGAATCAGGAAAGTCAGCTTCAACCGCTCGAAATAGAGCATCGCCTGAACTCTCGATCGCCCTGTCGCCGTCCCGTTCCGGCAACTTCCGATCCAGCACCACCAAGTCAACGATGCCTTGTGATGCTGCAACCTCAGCCAGGCGCGCCCGTGCCTCCGCTGCACTGTGGGCACGCGCGACCCTAAACCCAGCATCCCTGATTTCACGCTGGAAGCGGTCGGCGGCTTCGCCAACTTCGTCCTCTACGTAGAGTGCCCACGGACTAGACAACGCTTCGCCGTCCCTTCAAGGAGAAGATGGCTAAGCCTGCCTCGGCTTCCATCTGGAGTTCGTAGCCCAGTCGCGCCGCCACAATGCGCATTATCCCGAAACCCTGCCCTTGGTGGCCAATCTTGGCCGATACGCCCCTGCCAGAGACCTCATCAAGAGAGAATTCTGCTCCTGAGAACCGGTTGCTAATATTCACCCAAAATGCCTGTGGCGTGACGCCCGACGCAACGTACACCTGCGGGTTGTTGTCACCAGCCACCTCTAGCACCGCCTCATACCCATTTCGGATTGCATTTGATAGTAGCAATCTCAGTAGATTCGGATCGCTCATAATGCCGTCCGGGCCTCCCCTGCCCGCGTCAACGGCTACACGAGACGTGGGGACGCGACTGATCTGAATGGCCTCGTGCAGCGCTTCCGACAGCGACAGGGGTTCGTACCGCGGCGGAGCACTGGCGCGCACAAGGGCTTCGACACTGTCGAGCCGCTTCGCCATTCCGTCGATCGCCGCGCGGGTCTCACTTGTCTCGAACTCCCCGATTTCGTCACTCGCCGCCAAGGCGAGCCAGCCGATCCCCGGTTCGAGTTCGTGCCGCATCCAGTGTATGAAGTCGTCTTCAAGGCGCGTCACACGCCCCTCCTCAGCGGGGACAACAATCGGTGTTGAAGGCGCGTGTGCCTGATCCAGAGCTCTTGCGATGTGGGACAACTGCCGACGCAGGGCCGGAACCGTCTCAGAGGTCATCGCCGCGCGCACGAGCTTCACGTCCGCCGGAGTCGCCTCCCGCCTGAGGCGGTCGATTCCCACTGAACGACGCGAAGGCCTCTCGGACTGGAGGAGTCTCTTGAGATCGTCCTTCATCATTCGTTCGCATGGTCAGCGTAGAAGCGTGCTCGTAACTCGAAAGCGCGTCGCCCGCCCTCCATGAGCGTGGTGATCACCTGCACAACGGGCAGCGCGTCGAACGGGCCCTTCACGTCCACAAGACCCTGCGAACCGTCGCTCGATAAATGAGCAACTTGGGTCGCGCCGCCGAGCACTGGAATATTGGGGTTGTGCGTGGCAACGATCGACTGTGCGCCATCATTCGTTCTAGCGACCAGACTCGTGACTATCCGGTCAACCAGGAACTGGTTGTCTAGGTGATCTTCGGGCTGATCGAGGATCACGATTCTCTCGGGGTCCGTCAACACGATCGGCAAGGTCACTGCACACTTCTGACCGGTCGACAGTTGCGCGGCGCTCTTCACAGTAGCCCCGTCCTGCAGGCGGAAGTCGACCGAGTCCATCAGGCTAGCGGCAGCGATGCTCGAAAGCGCTTCGCGGTTGTCGAGTGCGACGATGATTCGTGTAGCGCGGTCCAGCGGGATACTCGCAGACTCGGCAAGACCGCCAGCATCTCCCTGCTCGACATATCTCAGTAGAGCAGAGGGTAACGTCGCGGAAGCCAGTGAGTCGGCGAGCGCATTGTATTTCAGGCCCGTGCCTTGGAGCAATTCCACCAAGGTTCGCCTGTACGCGTTCGTGTCGGCAAAATGACGTACGGCGATTTGAACGCGATGGTCAAGTTGCTCGGTGATCGAGCGTGCCGCACGATTCCGCGCGTCAAAGACCCTTTCTGAAGCATCCTCGAGGACTTCCTGCGCTGTCTGGCGCCCCGCTAGCTCTAGCCGCTCAAGCCGCTCTAGTTCGCGAAGATCATGCTCGACCGAGTCAAGCCTCGTAATCTGAGCCTCGAGGTCGCGAAGCTCTGCCGTGATTGCGCCTAGGCCACGCTCAAGTTGGTCGAGATTCGTCCGAACTGGCTCAGCTTCGGCGCGCAACCGCAGGTCTTCCTGCGTAAGCCTGGCAGTCGAACCGACGGAGAGACGCTCAAGCCGATCGGCCGCGGCCGCCACTTCTTCCAGAGACTGCTCGATTGCATCGGCCAGCCGCTCGACTTCGCCCTTGATGGTGGCCTCGACGGAGAGGTCCACCAATCGCGTCACAACCTCCCGCGCTGGCGCAGTCGCGCCCCGAATCTCGGCCTGGGCTGCGCCGAGAGCCGCGGCGCCGCGAAGATTCGCTTCGACTCGAATCAGTTCCTTCTCGAGCACGTTGAGCTTCGCTCGCTGCGGCGCGAGGTCGGCCGCCGAACTGTGCTCGAAAAGTTCGGCCTCCCGATCCTGGGCGCGCTGCCGGTCCTCTAGGAGCGACGATCTCTGTCTCAACAGATCTCGAAGTTCCTCCTGGTGCCCTCTGAGGTCCGAGGCGCGCGCCGTCATCTTCTTGATTTGGGCGAGAACATCGAGCTGAGTCGTCGACTTGATTCCAGCCCTCAGGTCTATAAGCGCGAGGCGACGCGTCGCGCTGTCGGCGATCTCTTCCAGTTCATTTTGCCCGAGCATCAACGCAAGGTCCGCAGTCACGTCGGGACGACGGCCCCCGCCGCCCGCGTCGACGACCAGCCGCTCTGCCCCGGCGGCAGTCTTCAGATCCAGGACGACCTCGCCGGCCCCAAGGGCGTGGCGGAGGAACGCCGTACGGTCGCCTGTCGGCGACCCGTGAGGAAGCGCGAGCGCATGCCGAAGCAACTCGAGCAGTGTGGTCTTGCCTGCGCCGCGGGGGCCAACGATGACGTTCAGGCCGGGAGAGAGCTCAAGGTCAAGGCCGTCGAGAAACCCACCCGTGACTCGTACCCGCGAGATCAAACTCACTGTGTTCCTCTTCCTCGCGAGTACGGCGCCTGCCGGACTCCTCCTAGACTTCGGGCCAACGATAGGGGACCGCGGTTCGCCTGGCCGCTTCACCGTGATGGTTGGGGCGTGGGCGCGCCGCCGGCCGGCTCGCCGACCCGCACCCGGTCACTGTCCTCGGCACGGTTCATGGCGCCTCGCTGCCCCTGCGGCCGCTGACGGGCATTGAACAATGCAAGAAGAGTCAAACCATGTCATCGCCTGTCAGGCCAGACTCCTGGCTCACCATCTGCGCTCAGTCGGCGGGCGTCCGGGCCCTTGCTTACTCGTGACCTGGCCGCGCCGGTTCGAGTCGCGCCGAAAGCTCGTTCACGAGCCGGCGCACCTCCGCGGTCAGTTGCTCGACTTCGGCACGCGACGCGGCTTGCTCCACGTCGGTCGCTTCCGCCACTCGCTCCACGAGCCACGACGCCAGGGTTGCGGTGACGACTCCGAGTAGCGCAACTCCCGCGATCATCAGGGCGACGGCGACGGCCCTTCCGGTCGTCGTCGGGTAGCGGTCCCCATAACCGACGGTCGTCATCGTCGTGATGGCCCACCAGAAGCCGTCACCCAGATTGGCGATGTTCGCGCCCGGTCGGCCGCGCTCCGCATCGGTCACAGCCAACGCCCCGCACGTGATCAGCAACGCCGTAGAACCGACCACGTATGTCACGACGCGGCCTCGCAGCGTGCTGGAGCCGACGCGGTTAAGCACCCTTGCGAGTGCGACGAGCCGCAGCAGGCGTAGCGGACGTAGAACCGGCAGCGCGATGACAGCGAGATCGAGCGGGTTGAGCTTCACGAACGTCCAGCGGCGTTCGGAAAGGGACAACCTGGCGAGGTAGTCGGCCGCGAAGGCAATCCACGTCATGAGCACGATGAGTTCGCAGGCATTGCGTGTCGCCTGGGTCGTCGTGGGGACCGCGATCGGCACCGCGTAAGCGACCAGGAACGCCACCGCGGCGATGGACGATGGCCATTCGCTGCGCTTCTCCCCTACTCGACCTTGGCCACAGTGCACGTGATGCCGCTGGCGACAGTCCGCTCCGAGGCACACCGTCAGCGGTTTGAGTCAAGCAGTGAGAACACCGTCGTCACGACCCTGGCGAGTGGTTCAGCGAGCCGTGCGCGCCGCGTCCAGAAGGACTGCCATCGCTCGCCCAGCACGACGGGCTCGGTCGGCGCTGACCGGCGAGTGGCTGTAACCAGCCAGAGTCTTCATGGTGAGCAACGCACGCAGGTGTCCGGCCAAGGTCTTGTCGACCGCAGAGAGCAGCGCAATCGCCTCGTCGTGGTTCTCTCCACGGGAGTACTCCCCCAGTCTGGCGGCGCAGATCACATCGGCGGCGGCAATGCCTGCGTGGACGCACAGCGTGACGTAGGCATCGGCGACGTCCGCGGCCTCGTCGGCAAGCATGTCGACGGCAACCGCCGCGTCCGCGAACTGTTCGGCCTTCACCAACCGTCCTCGGCGCATCGACTCATCGGCCTTGACGGTGCGTGGGGTCATCGCCGCGCACCTGCCATCGCGCGACGCAGCCAGAACGGGTCCCCGCTGATCGTCAGCGCCTCGTCGAGCAACGACTGCAGAATCGGGTCTCGCGTGACCGCACTCACCCGCACCTCGGCTTCCGTCATGGAAAGCACTCTCGTGTCGTTCCCGGTCCACCGGGACACGTCGCCTGAAAGCTGGTCCACCAGGACCTCCCACCGGTCAGACTCGGTTGCCGGATCCAGCAGGAACAGGTCGATGTCGGACCCGGGGAGCATCTGACCTCGCGCGGCCGAGCCGAACAGGGCCGCCCACACGGGGGGCGTCGGCCACGCCTGAACGTGGAATTTGATCCGGTCCATCAGCGTCCCGCGCAGGTTTGCCAGCGCGATGATGTGATCGGCGGCCAGGTGCTCCCGGTTGAGCCGGTAGCTGACCACGTTGCCGACCTGCTGAGCCGTCACGGTGCCCTGTGCCGTCAGCCGCGTGAGCACCTTGCGGATTCCCTCGTAGGAGCGGCCACCGATCAGCTTCTGGACTCCCCCGACGGTATGCGGGGCGTCAGCGGCCGCGAGCACGGCGAGGACATCGCCGTCGAGCGTGGGCGTGATCACTGCAAGCGGATGCTGGGTCTGCATCGCCTCTCCGGTTCCACAATAGTTCGCGTACGCCCACTATAGTTGAAATGCCCGGGCGACACTACGCCCCTTCGGCCATGCCGCTGACGCGTTGGTACTTCGAGGCAACGTACTCGTCGACCCAGGCCCGGCAGCTCATCCACTGACCGTTCTCCGTGCGCTGCGCCTTGAGTCGCCCCCGCTGAGCGGCCGCACGCAACGCGACGGCGTTCAGGTCCGGGGTGGCGAGCGAGGGCAACGGCACGAGACGAGCAGGTCCCGCGAGGGCGGGCACCACGAAACGAAGCACGTTGTCGAGCACCGCGCGGGCGATCTGCTCCCCCAGTGGACCGAAGTTGCCGCGGTCGGCAGTGCGCAGCGCCCGCAGGTACTTCTCCCGCTCGCGCTTCTGGATGATCGCCGGTGCGTAGCCGAGCCGGCACAGCACCAGGTTCAGCAGCAGGCGACCGGTGCGCCCATTGCCGTCGATGAAGGGGTGGATCTGCTCGAAGGCGACGTGGATCGCCGCGACCGACTCCATCGGATGACGGCCCGACTCCGTGCGGATCGCCTCCACAGCGTCGAGCCAGTCGCGCATCTTGGGGTCGATCAGCGCACGCGACGGCGGCGCCATCCCGCCAGGGAAGGGGTGGATCTCGTGCTTGCGGAAGTGCCCCGGGCCTTCGTCCGGTCCGGCGTCCGGGTGCGGGGCGACGTCCCACACTGGCGTCATCGCCATGCGGTGCACATGACGGACCTCGGTGAGGGTCACCAGCTCGCCGTCGCCGCCAAACTCAGGCGCCAGTGCCTGGCTGTAGACCCACTGGGCGGCGTCGGCGTAGCCCTTGACCTCCATGTACTCCCCGAGCTGCTTGTCGCCGACGGCGCGGCCCTCGCGCAGCAGCTCCTCGACCTCCCGAAGGACCAGGGTGTTGCCCTCGATGGCCGTGGAGTTGTGCGCGTCGTGAATCCACAGCTCATCCCAGATCGCGCGCGCCTCGGCCGGGCTTGGCAGACCGCCAAGGCGCTGCTGCACGTCCCCGAGCGTGTCGTCGAGCAGCCGGTACAGCGCCTCACGGCTCATGCGGCCCGGGCCACCGGCGCGCCGTGGGGACGGCGAAGCGGATGTCGGCGCGGAAGTAGACGACGACGTGGAGGAAGCGGAGCCTGACTCGAAGTTGTCGCGCTCGGCCATGTTGAAAGGTAACACGACCAACTGTCTTGGTCGCGTACACCGGATCAAAATGTGAACACGACAAATTCGAGCGGGGGCGGACCACCGCCCAGAGCTGCCCATCGCGGCCTTGCTCGGCTGAGCGCTGGACGATCCGGAGCACGTCGCCGGAGCAGCAGCTGGACCCGTATCGTCCTAGCCCCAGAAGACTGACGTCGCGTGTTGCGCATCCCCTAGCGCACCCATCACCAGGAGCACCGGCAACCGGGAGCGCCGCAACCCCGCCGCAGCCCTGGCACAAAGAGCGGGCCTCATGTGTGGTCGCGGCCGCCATCGATGTCGCACGTTCGCAGAAGACTGACGGCGTTACCTTTGCGTTCCGCGTCCTGGCCGAGGTAGGCGACCGATCCGACTCACTCGAGTCTCGACCTGCTCGATGCTCAAGGCATCCTCGCCAAGGTCCACGCGCATGATCGTCGTGAAGACGCGCACCGCTTGACCAGCTCGATCCAAATGTGCGGCGAGTTCCGCCTCCTGGCCGGCGGTCGCCCTCCACGGCACGACTCCGCTCAGGCGGCGTTGTGTGCCGGTCATCGCTGTGGCCGCCTGCAGGTACGCCGAAGCCGTCGTGACCACTTCTCTCGTTGCACGTGCGGCTTCTGGAGTACCGCACGCGATGACTCCTGCTTGTGCGTCGAGCACTGGGCGGACTTGATCCGACATGCGCCACGCGATCTCATGTGGATCCAAGGGCCTGCGGATACGCAGCAACTCGGCCGCCGAGACCGCGAACCCGGACTGAACCTGAAGCAGGGCGCGAAGAGTCTGGCCAAGCATGAGCACCCCGTGCGCGGCTTCGACGAACGCGACGTACGCGGCTCGGCGAACCTCCACAGACTGGCTGCGGGCCGCCGCCCTCCGGCGCTGGGTCTCGAGCCCCCAGGCGCCGAGCGTCGTCAGCAGGGACGCTCCGAGCGCCGCCACTACGGGCACCCACAGCGACACCTCGGACCTCCGTCTCGACACGTGGTGACACCGCCAAGGTGACAGGTTCCACGGGCAGCAGGAACTTACCGCGGAAGCCCGAAGCACCAGCTCGACATACCGAGCGACCAGGTCAATGACCGACCCAATGGCATCGAGGGCTGCTGACCACATGGTGACGACGGGGCCCTCGCAGGCACACCACCCCTGACCTGGAAGAACGCACTGTGCGCCTGGGCAGATTCGAACTGCCGACACCCGCTTTAGGAGAGCGGTGCTCTATCCCCTGAGCTACAGGCGCATGGGACTTGGGAGAACGTGGTCGGAATCCCGAACGCGTGGCGTCCGGTGCCCCCGTCAAGGTTCTTGTCGGTCCCGTACGTCGCCGATCGGGCCACGGGGCTCGGTTCGGCGCACGGCTAGGGTACCGGTGCGCGTGTCGGGGACGCACCACTAGCCCCTCTACGGGCGTAGTGGTGTCGGTCGTGAGTCCGGCGGCGTGCGCTGGGCCGTGGCCGCGTTCGCGGTGGCCGTGGTCTGGGCGGCCGCGGTAGAGCCAATCGTCGAGCCGCGAGTGAAGCGACTCGTCATTCGCCGAGGCCGAGCACCCGAGTTCATACCGGTTGAGCTGCTGAGCACGAATGAGGACGCTTTTCGGCCGCGCGGGCGCACCGGCTAGCGTCGGACGGCATCACGCCGCGCGGCGTCGTGAGTCCCGCAACAAAGGAGCGCCCCGTTGACGATCAAGGTCATCGCGCGAAGTGTCGTGCGCCCCCACAGTCTCCCTGAGGCCCTCCGGCTGTATGAGGCCCTGGTCAAGGAGACCGTCCTGGAGCCGGGGTGCCACTCCTACGAGCTCTTCCAGGACATCGACGACCCTCATCGGCTGACGCTGATCGAGGAGTGGGAGGATCTGCAGGCGTTGGACCTCCACACCAAGACGCCGCACTTCGTCGACTTGGTCAGTCAGCTCACGGAGCACGAGGACGAGTTGCCCGTCCACAGGTACTCCCGGGTGTTCTAGGCGCACTGCCAGCCCCGTCAGCCATTCGGGCGATCCCGTCAACGTTTCGTTGACATAGATCAAGGCGTCAAGCCACAGTTGACACATGACCTCCGACAACACCCCCACCCAGCCCAGCGGAGACTCCCTCCGCGACCACCTCGCCCGCGCCCTGCACAACGTCGACCCGACCCTGCGCGACCGCCTCACGCATGACGCCGACGCGCACCTCGAGCTCGTCGCGCTGGCCCGCGCCGCGCGCTCGGAGACCGACGTGCTGCTCGCCGCCGCCGTCCAGTCCGCGCGCGGCGCCGGCTGCACCTGGGAGCAGGTCGGCGCTGTGCTCGGCATGACCCGCCAGGCGGCCCAGCAGCGCTACGGACAGCCGGACGCCTCCACGGCAGCAGCCGCCGGCGGCGGCTCGAGGGAGCGCCTCATCCTGCGCCCGCTGTCCGCGTTCAACGAGATGTCAGTCCTCGCGCGCGCCGGCCGCTACGGCTGGCACTCGGTCGCCTACGGCCCGCTGTTCCACGCGCTCGAGCGGGACGACCGCCAGTGGGAGCACACCCGGACGTTCGGGTCGCTGCCGGAGGGCGGCGGCTGGCTGCCCGTCGGATCGGGCTGGGCGTGGTGGAGCTATTGGGCCCGCCCCACCGATGCCCCCGCCCTCGAGGGCGACCCGACCGCCGCCGAGCTGGTGCGCGGCTGACCAGGACTCAGCGCCGGAGGCCACCTCCGGGATCGCTGAGCGCAGCCTCGCCGCGACGGGTCACCCTTGGTCGACGCGACGGAGGAACGGCAGCATGGCGGCCGCCAGAGCCTGCGGCGCCTCGAGCGCGACATGGTGGCCGACCCCGTCGAGGAGCACGGACGTGACCTCCCCCGTCGAGACCTCGCGGACCGTTCGCTCCGTGAACGGCCCCCCGAATCCGCCGACGGCGAGGATCGGGATGTCCAGCGGCCGGGCGGCGGCGAGCGCCCGAAACTCGTCGCCCTCGGCGAGCATCGAGCGGTACAGCCCTGCGGCGCCCCTCCAACCGCCAGGCTGGGCGTAGGCGCGGGCGAACTCGGCGATGTCGTCGTCGGTGACGGCGCCGGCGACTGCGGTCATCGTCGGGAAGGCCCAGTCGCCCAACAGGGCTCGCTCACGCCCGGCGAAGAGCAGCTCGGGGATGCCGGGCGCGGCGAGGGCGCCGATATGCCAGGAGCCGCCGCGGGCGACATCCGCGAAGGCCTCGAGCCCGAACCCGGCCAGCCCCATCTCGATCGCGGTGAGGCTCGCGACCTCGTCGGGGTGGGCGGCGGCGAGCCGGAAGGCCGCGCCGCCGCTGATGTCCTGGGCGACGAGGTGCACGGGGCCGACGTCGAGGCCCCGGATGAGGTGGCGGAGGTCTTGCGCGGCAGTGGCGCTGTCGTGGTCGTCCGCGGCGGGGTCGGAGTCGCCGAACCCCCGCAGGTCGACGGCGAACACCCGGTGCTCCCGCGCGAGGAGGGGGATCAGCCGGTGGAAGGCCCACCACGACTCCGGGAAGCCGTGGACCAGCAGGATGGGCGAGCCGGACTCCCCCGCCGAGACGTAGTGGAGCGTGGCGCCAGGCACGTCGGCGGCGTGGTGGACGACATCCGCGAGGGCGCCCTCGGAGGCTGTGGCGTTCATCGACTTCCCCTGCCCATCGATCGGATTCGATTCGACAACTTAGTTGTCCAATATCCAGAGTAGACAACTGGGTTGTCGACGTCAACGGACGCCCTACCCTGAGAACGTGACTCGATCAGGCGCCGACCTCGCACTGCTGCTCCTCAGCGCCTACCGGCTCCTGGTGGATGACGCGGTCGAAGGGCTCGCCGCGCAGGGGCACCCGGACGTGCGCCCCGTGCACGACTTCGCGATGCGGGCGATCCTCTCCGGCGCGGACAGCGCCTCCGAGCTCGGCCGGCGGATGTCCGTCTCCAAGCAGGCTGCCGCGAAGACCATCGCCACCCTGGTCGAGCGCGGCTACGTCGTCCGCGAACCCGACCCACGGGACGCCCGGCGCAAGCGCATCGAGGTCACACCCCTGGGGCTAGAAGTCATGAGCACGGGCGAGGCGATCTTCGACGAGCTGCGACAGGCCTGGGCGGCCCAGATCGGCAGCCACCAGCTCGCGGAAGTGGAAGGGCGGCTCGCCACGCTCGTCGGGGACGCGCGCATCCGGGTGGACGCCCCCGGCTGGGTGGCCGACGAGGCCGCCGACTAGCGTCGGCGGCCTGCGAACGCCCCAGCCGTCGGCGCGACGCCCACCGCGGCCAGGTCCGCTGGGGCCAGGGCGGCGGACGTCTGCGGCGCGCGGAGCCGCCACTCGAGGTACCGGCGCATCGGCTGTTGGACGCGGCGCTCCACGACGAGGTGCACGAGCACCGCGACCAACACGCAGACGCCGATGCTCAGCAGCAACGCCGGATAGGGGTCGAGGTAGGAGGACAGCGCCTCGATCGACGCCCACCCCGTGTACTCGTGGGTCAGGTAGAGCGGGTAGGTCAGCAGCCCGGCCCGCGTCAGGAGCCTCGAGTCGACCTGGGCCATCCGCGGGATCAGCGTGGCCCCCGCGACGAGCGCGACGCAGGCCACCACTCCGAGGGCCACGACCGTGGGCGACGTCCGCATGCCTGAGGCGACCTGGTCGATCGCGCTCGTCGTGTTGACCACGGACAGGAGCACCGCGGCGCCGACGTCGACGCCCAGGGCCGACCACGCGAGACGGCTCGGCCCGTCACGGCGCATCAGGTAGACGACCATCCCCGCGCAGAACAGCGGAAGCCATTCGACCAGCGTGAACGTGCGGGACAGGGCGGGCACGGCCAACGTCGCGGGGACCGTCAGCAGCGGCGCCGCCGCAGCGAAGGCCAGCACCCGAGGGGCGGTGATGCCGATGCGCATGAACACGGCGACCACCAGGTAGAACTGCAGCTCCACCCACAACGTCCAGTACACGCCGTCCACCCGGGGCACCCCGAACAGGTCCTGCAGCATCGTCAGGTTCACCAGCACCTCGGCCGGGGACCGCGCCTCGAAACTGGGCCACAGGTACCGCAGCGTCGCGGTCAGCAGCACCGCGGCCCAGAACGCCGGATACAGGCGGCTGACGCGCGACGCCGCGAACGAGCCGACCGGGCGCCCCCAGGCCGAGGAGAGTATGACGAAGCCGCTGATCACGAAGAACAGGTGCACGCCGAGGTAGCCGTAGCGCGTGACCTGCGACAGCTCGGGGAACACCTCCGCGGGGAGCCCGCCCTGCCACCTGTGGTGGTCGCGGGCCGTGAAGTGGAAGAGCACCACAGCGCCCGCCGCCAGGAATCTCAGCAGGTCCAGGACGCGCAGGCGTGGAGCCGACTGCGGCTCACTCGACGGCGGGGCGGCGGGGGGCGCTGGGGCGAGGGGCACAAGGGGACTCTTCTTCGCCCTCCAGCGGCCCGCATGCGGAGTGCGGCATATCGCCCGATATGCGGTGCGGATTCGCCTCCCGTCGGACGCGGTCAACCGTCTACGTTGTGGTCCGACGTCGACAGATCGGACGGACATGACGCCCTCGGACGTGCGCACGCAGGCGACGCTGGGCACGGGCTGGCGCGTCGGGCTGCTGTGCCTCTTCGCGGGAACGCTCGCGATGACCTGGCTCTCCGCGGCGCCAGACCAGGCGTGGCTCGAGGCGTCGGCCACCACCGCCTTCGCCGCGCTGGTGTTCTTCCCGGTGGCCCTCATCCGCGTCGACGTGCGGGCAGGGCGCGACGGCATCCGCGCGGGCTGGTACCCGTGGGTGCGGCTGCGGTTCGCCGCGGAGGACATCGCCGACATCCGGCCGGTCGACCCACGAGGGGGCGTCCACGACGGCATGGGGCTGCGCCACTTGGGAGAAGGCGCCTGGGGGCTCCTGGTCGGCGGCCCCGCGGTGCAGGTCGACCTGCGCAACGGCCGTCGGTGGGTGCTGTCCACCCCACGGCCCGACGAGGTCGCCGCCATCGTGGCCACCCGGAGCCCTCGCGAGAACCGAGGCGAATAGATCCGACCGCGGGTTCGTTGGAATGGGCAGAGCAACCGACCCACCAGGAGGCCTGGCATGACCACAGCACCCTCGACCACAGCACCCTCGACCACAGCGGCCTCGACCGCGACCCGTCAGGACGACCCGCGCGAGGACATCGAGGTCGGCGTCCTGCTGGGCAACGGCCGCCTGGCCGGCCGCTCATTCTGCGACCGCGCCGAGGCGGAGGCGTGGGCCCGCCCCGAGGAGGGCGAGCAGGTCGTCGAGTTCAACCACGTCTGCGAGTGCGACATGTGAGGACGCGGCTGCTGCCGGCCCACGCGGCAGGCGGGTACTGGCAGGATCCCGGGGCATGGCTGCCCGCGCGCCCCTCGCACTCGCCGTCACCCTGGTGCTGGCGTCGACCAGCGCCTGCGGGGCGGCCGCCGATCGGCTGCCCGATGGCGACCCCGATGTGACAGGCGTTGTCGCGGCGCCCGCGTCGGGACCCGCTGATCATCCGCGACGACGATGCCGACTCGCCCGCCCGGCTCGAGGACGGCGACGCCGTCGAGGTCTGGCTCGGGGAAGCGTGCGCCGAGTCGTTCCCGGTCCAGTGCGAGATCCGCGCGGTGCGGGTCACGGGAGAGGCGACGCGCCGCCCTTAGCCCACCGCGGCCGCCGACGCCCTGGGCGCCGTGCCGTCCGTCTTCTCGGTGACCACCCCGTCGGAGATCCACAGCCGTCGCTGCGCCCGGCGGGCCACCCACGAGTCGTGCGTGACGATGACGATCGTCAGGCCCTGATCGCGCCACAGCCGTTCGATCATCGCCATGATCTCGTCGCGGGTGCGCTCGTCGAGGTTGCCTGTGGGCTCGTCGGCCAGCAGCACCCGGGGGTTCTTCGCGAGCGCCCGGGCGATGGCGACGCGCTGCTGCTGCCCGCCGGAGAGCTCGTCGGGCATGTGGGCGGCGCGCTCGGCGAGCCCCACGTCGGCGAGCGCCCGGGCGGCGCGCTCAGCCCGCTCGGCGGCGCCGATCCCGAGCGGGACCAACCCCGTCTCGACGTTCTGCTGCGCGGTCAGGGTCGGGATCAGGTTGAAGTTCTGGAAGACGAAGCCAACGGTGCGGGCTCGCACATCGGCCCCCGCCGACTCGCTCAGCCCGGCGAGCTCGAGGCCGTCGAGGGTGACGGAGCCGGAGGTGGGGCGGTCCATCGCGCCGAGCAGCTGCAGCAGCGTCGACTTGCCGCCGCCCGTCGGGCCCTGGATCGCGACGAGCTCCCCCTCGGCGATGGAGAGGTTCACGCCGCGCAGGGCGTCGACGGTGCGGTTCTTCTGGGTGTAGCGCTTGGTGACATCACGCAGCTCGTACATCGGGGAGCCTTCCGGAGCGGGAACGGACGGGCGGACGGGGGTGGTGTCGCGCGACACGCGGTCAGGCGACATGCGGTCAGGCGACTCGCGGTCAGGCGACACTGCGCAGCGCCTCCGCGGGCCGCAGCCGGGCCGCGCGCCAGCCGCCCAGGCCACCGGCGACCAGCCCGCCGAGCACCGCGAGCGCCACGGCGGCCAGCACGGCAGTCCCGGTCACGGGCGCCTGCAGGGTCACGGCGATCGCCGAGGCCGCCTGCCCCATCGGGCCGACCATGCCGCCGCCCATGCCACCGCCGCCCATGCCGCCCTCCGGCGCGCCGGGGGCTCCGCCGCCGGCCCCGCCACTGGCGGTGAGGCTCGCGGACAGCTCGGGGGCGATGAGGTTGATGGCCAGCACGGCGCCGAGCCCGAGCACCAGCCCGACGACCCCGCCGAGCAGCCCCTGGGCCACGGACTCCCCCATCACCTGGCCGACGACGCGACGGCTGCGCCAGCCGAGCGCCTTGAGGGTGCCGAACTCGCGGATGCGGCGCCCGACGCCGGACAGGGTGAACAGGATGGCCAGCGCGAACGCGGCGACCAGCACCACGACGGCGAGCCATGTGCCGAGGGTCCCGGCGAGGTCGGAGGCGCTGGACAGCGACCCGGAGACGCTGCTGGCCAGGTCGGCGGCGGTGGCGACGGTCGCGTCGGGCAGCGCGGTCTCGATCGCGGCCTGCACGGCGGTGATGACGTCGGCGGAGTCGGCCTGCACGTACAGGGTGCTGACCTGCCCGGCCTGGTCGGCGAGCGTCTGGGCCGTGTCGAGCGGGATGTACACGTTGGCGGCGGTGGTCGCCGACGAGGAGGTCGAGGACACGATGCCGACGACGGTGAAGTCCGTGCCGCCGAGCGTGACGGTCCCGTCCACGGCGATCTCGTTGCTGGTGGCGTAGGCCGAGTCGACGAGTGCGACGTTGGCCCCGGAGTCGGACTCGTCGAGCGCGCGGCCGTCGTCGAGGGTGGCCGAGGTGAGCGGGCCGACGGCGTCGTTCGCCAGGTCGATGCCCTCGACGTCGATGCTGTCGATGCTGAACGAGCCCCCACCGGGCTGGCCGCCCGACCCGTCGGCGCCGCCCTCGGGCCGCTCGCCGGGCTCCGGCATGGAGGACATGTCGGGGACCTCGCCGGAGAAGCTGGTGCTGCTCAGGCTCAGCGAGCCGGCCACGGACGCGACCCCGTCGATGGCTGCGACGTCGTCGACGGCCGAGGCGTCCATCGTGGAGGAGCCGCGGGCGACCTCGAGCCGGTCCTGGGCGAAGGTCGCCCCACCCGAGCCGTTGTCGGCGCCCTGCTCGAACTCGAACTGCTGGGGCCCTCCCCCGCCCTCGCCGTCGGGCATCTGCGGCGCATTGGTCACGGTGATGTCCGTGCCGACGCCGTACACCGAGGCGAGCACCTCGTCCTGGGCCTTGCCGATGCCCGCCGTCACGCTGGTCACGGTGATGACCAGGGCGATCGCCAGGCCGAGCCCGAGGGCCACGAGCCAGGTCTGCTTGCGGCGCTGCCGCAGCTCCCGGCGCAGGTAGGTGAGGAACATCGACGCTCCCGTCAGGTCCAGAGGGGTCGCCGCTCGCTCAAGCGGCTGCCCCACCTTCGGGCAGCAGTCTGGGGCCGCCCCTAGGAGAACCTGTGAGCCACCTGTTCGATCAGGAGGGCCCTCGCCGGTGCGTCATGAGCACAGCGCGGTGTCGACAAGCTCCGCGAGGTGCGCGGTGGTGTCGGGCTGCCCGACGTCGAGCGCGGCGACGGCGACCGTCACGGCTCGGCCGCTGTCGGTGACCCCGCCCTCGGTCAGGTAGCCGGCGATCGCGCCGCCGTGGCCCCAGGCGACGTCGCCGCAGCTCAGCGCGGTGGACGTCAGTCCCAGTCCGTAGCCGAAGCCCTCGGGGAGCCCGTCGGGCGTGATGACGGCCTTCATCTGCGCCAGCTCGGCGGGCCGCAGGATCTTGCCGCCGAGCAGCGCGCTGAAGAACGCATTGAGGTCGCTGGGGGTGGAGACGATGTCGCCCGACGCCCAGGCTTGCGACGAGTCGAGGTCGGTGACGTCGACCAGCGCGCTGTCGGCCGTCGCGGCGAAGTACCCGTGGGGGTGCGGGCCGCGGATGGCCCGCTCGCCGCGATCGGGCACGTAGGTGCTGCGCAGGCCCAGGGGCTCGATGATCCGCTCGGTGATGGCCTCGGCCAGCGGGCGCCCGGTGGCCTTCTGCACGATGAGGCCCGCGAGCAGGTAGTTCGTGTTGCTGTAGGCGAAGGCCTTGCCTCCCCCGGACGCCGGCATCGCCAGGGCCAGGTCGAGCAGCTCGTGGGGCTCGACGTACCAGTCGGTGATCGCCGCCAGGTCCGGGACGCCGTCCTGGAGGAACGGGGGGCCGTCGGTGTAGCTGCGGATCCCGCTGGTGTGCTGCAGCAGGTCGCGCACCGTGATGTCGTGGCCGTCGACGCCGTCTCCCC
Organism: Cellulomonas cellasea; assembly: GCF_030372105.1. Taxonomy (GTDB): domain Bacteria; phylum Actinomycetota; class Actinomycetes; order Actinomycetales; family Cellulomonadaceae; genus Cellulomonas_A; species Cellulomonas_A cellasea_A. The sequence goes on from NZ_JAUDBQ010000001.1 coordinate 222,963, forward strand.
TGACGAGGCCGGGCAGGTAGGCCTCGATGGGATCGTCGAGCCCGATGGCGCCCTCGCCGACGAGTTGCAGCACGGTGGCCGCGACGAACGTCTTGCTGTTGCTGCCGATGCGGACCTGCCCGTCCACCGGCACGCGGGCGCCGGTGGCGAGGTCGCCCACGCCTGCGACCAGGTCGCGGTCCCGCCCCTTGCGGTCGGTGACGCTGGCCAGCGCCGCGGGGACGCCGTCCTCCCGGACGAGCCGGTCGAGCCCTTGCTGGACGACATCCGCCCGGGGCTTCCCCTGGCCGTGCGGGCGCTCTCTGTCACCGGCGAACGCGGCGCCGGGGACGGCGAGCGCGGCCCCGACGGCGAACGCGCTCACCAGCACGAGCGCCGACGTGCGCGTGGGACGGCGCGGGCCGCGCTGCTGCGGTCGGGACTGCTGCGGATCTGGCTGCTGGGGCATGAGGTCTCCTCGGGTGGCCGTGCTGACAGTGGCGTTTCGTGCCTGTTCAGCATGGTTCGGGAGACCGGGCGCCACTATGACGCCCCCTGCCCCTTCCCGAGTCGGGCCAGCCCCACCTCCGCCTTACCGCTGGCGCCACCTCCCGGCCGGCGGGCGGCGCGGGTCGGCGGGCGGCAACGCGGAGGCGGGGCTCGCCGCGCCCGTCTCAGTGGTCGTGGTGCGCGTGCCCTCCCCGCGTGCTCGCCGCGAGGCCCGCGACGCCGGTGAGCTCATTCGGGGTGACGGTCAGCTCGACGACGCGCGAGACCTCCCCGGCCTCGAGGTCCACCGCGCGCAGCGTCCCGTCGCGCGGGTCGGTGATGTACGCGGCGCCGCCCTGGACGAACAGCGTCGGGCGCGGCTCCTGCCAGGCCTCAGGCTCGCTCCACGGGTCGATCACCGGGATGGACCGGGTCAGCGTGGCGGCCTCCACGTCGATGACGTGCAGCGCGCCGTCTGAGCCGAGCACGAGCCCCTCCCCGTGCGGCCCGCGCCCGAGGGAGCGGAACGAGTAGCTGGCGGGCAGGTCGACGAGCCGCAGTTGGGCGGTGCGGGTGTCGATCAGCGAGACGCGGGTGGGGCGCTCGAGCTCGGCGTCCGGGTCGGACTTGTAGTCGCCGAGCACGATCGGCGAGGTCTCGGCGCCCGCCTGGTTGCCGATGCGGCCGTAGGCGTCGGGGCTGGCGACCTTGGTGACGACGTGGCCGGTGGCCAGATCGCCGGTGACGACGAGCGCGCCGTCCTCGCAGCCGATGACCACGGCGCCGTCGGCGGCCACCGCCTCGCCGTGCACGCCGGGGCACGCCGCCGAGGCCGCGACCTCGGTGCCCTCCCCGTCGAGCACCTGGATGCCGGTCCGCGCGTCGGCTGTGCCCTCGGAGACCACCAGGGCCCCGTCGGGGAGCTCCACGGCGACGCCGTGGTGCGGGGCCGCGGTCGTCACGGTGCGGGCCGTGCGATGGGGCTTGGCGACGTCGGCCGCGTCGAAGACGACCACCTCGCCTGTGCCGTCGTCGAACAGCGCGGTGCGGCCGCTGTGGGCGACGACGTGGCCGGGCTTCTCGGCGGGGAGGACGACGTCGGTGAGCTGGGGGTCGGCAACGAAGTAGTGGGAGTGGTCGCCGTGCTGGTCGGCCCAGGTCCCGGCGTCGAGCACCTGGAAGCCGCCCGCCGTGGTGATGAGCACGTGGCGGCCGTCGCCGGCGGGGTTGAGCCGGTTGAAGCCGTCGAGGGGCAGATCGGCGACGACGTCGAGGGTCGCGGCGTCGAGCACCTGCACCCCGCCGTCGTAGGCGAGGACCAGCCGCGGCGTGGCGCCCGTGGCCTCCTGGGGGGCCGCGGCTGTCGGGCTCGCGGTCGGCCCGTCAGCGCCGCCGGGGCCGGTGGCGCAACCGGCGGCGAGCATGAGGGTGGGGACGAGTCCGACTGCGGCGAGTCGGCGGCGGGGCATGGTGCGCGGTGCAGGTGGCATGGCGCGGTCGGGCCGCACGCGCCCGACGGGTCGCGCTGGGCCCACTCCTCTCGGTCGCGGGTCCACGCACCGGTTCGGCGCGTGCGGGAGCGACCGTAGCAGAGGTGAGAATGATTCTCATCATCATGACGGTTCGGATGGCATGACGGCGCGACGGGCTGGGCCCGCCGCACGGTCATCGACGCAGCACACGCCTCGCCAGCGTGTTGCCCAGCCACTGGGCGAGCTGCACGATCACCACGATCACCACGACCGTGATGAACGTGACCTGCCAGTTGAAGCGCTGGTAGCCGTAGACGATCGCGAAGTCGCCGAGCCCGCCGCCGCCGATCGCGCCCACCATCGCGGACATGTCCACGATGCCCACGAACAGGAAGGTGTAGCCGAGGATCAGCGGCCCCAAGGCCTCGGGCACGAGCACCGTGGCCACGATCCGCAGCCGCGAGGCGCCCATCGCGCGCGCCGCCTCGATCACCCCCGGGTCCAGCGCCACGAGGTTCTGCTCGACGATGCGCGAGGTGGCGAACGTGGCCATCAGCGTCATCGGGAAGATGGCCGCCTGGGTGCCGATCGTGGTGCCCACCACGGCGAGGGTGAGCGGCCCGATCGCCGTGATGAAGATGATGAACGGGATGGGCCGCACGATGTTGACCAGCACGTTGAGCACCGTGAAACCGGGGCCGCTGGCGAACAGGTTGCCCTTGCGCGTCGTGTAGAGCGCGAGCCCGAGCAGCAGCCCGGCGAACCCGCCGACCAGCAGCGTCACGGACACCATGTAGAGCGTCTCGCCCAGGGACTCCCACAGGATGGGGAGCAGGACGTCCCAGCCGAGCTTCATCGTGCCTCCGTCAGCTCGACCACGTCGGTGGTGCGGCGCAGCGACGCCAGCAGCCTGTCGATCGCGGGATCGTCGCCCACCAGCTCCAGCGTGAGGCTGCCGAACGGCCGCTCGTCGATCTCGGAGATGCCGCCGTAGATGATCGAGCCGTCCACGCCGTGCTCGCGCAGCTCACGGGTGAGCTGCGTGCCGGAGCCGCCGTCGTCGCGGACCCCGACGGTGACGATCCGCCCCTGGTGCCGGTGCCGCAGCCGCGCGAGGACCTCCTCGTCGGGCCGGTCGTGCAGCGCCGTCGCCACGAACCTGCGGGTGGCGTCGGCCTGCGGCTCGGAGAACACCGAGTACACGTCGCCCACCTCCACCACGCGGCCGTGCTCCATGACGGCCACCCGGTCGCAGGTGCTGCGCACCACGTCCATCTCATGCGTGATGACCACGACGGTGACGCCCTGCTCGCGGTTGACGCGCCGCAGCAGCGCGAGGACGTCGCGGCTCGTCTCGGGGTCGAGGGCGCTGGTGGCCTCGTCGGCCAGCAGCACCGCTGGCGCGGCCGCGAGCGCGCGGGCGATGCCGACGCGCTGTTTCTGCCCGCCGGAGAGCTGGGAGGGGAACTGCCGCGCCTTGTCGCTCAGCCCCACGAACTCGAGCAGCTCGGCCACGCGGGCCACCCGCCGCTCCTTGGACCAGCCGGCCACCCGCAGCGGGTAGCCGACGTTCCCGGCGACGGTGCGCGAGGCGAGCAGGTTGAAGTGCTGGAAGACCATCCCGATGCCCGCGCGGACCTTGCGCAGGTCGCCCTCCCCTAGGGCGCTGACCTCGTGGCCGTCGACGACCACCCGCCCCGAGGTGACGGGCTCGAGGGCATTGATGAGCCGCACCAGGGTGCTCTTGCCGGCGCCCGAGTAGCCGATGACGCCGAAGATCTCCCCCCGCCGGATCTCGAGGCTGACGTCGTCGACGGCGCGCACGGCGGTGGAGCCGCTGCCGAACACCTTCGTCGCGTGCTCGAACGTGATCATCGCGCTCATGCGCTGAGTCCTCCTGGGGGGATGGAGTGTGAGGGGACAGTCTGACGGGGGCCGCTGTGGACCCCCGTCAGCCCTGTGCGGCGACGGCCTTCTGGATGTCCGTCAGGTAGCCCTGCAGCTCGGAGCCGCCCTGGCTGGCGATGACGGCGGTGCCGCCCGACGCGGCGAGCAGCGCCTCCTGCACCTCGGCGCCCTGGTACAGCTCGACGAGCTTGAGGTAGGTGGCGTTGTCCTTGTCCTCGGCGCGCGCGACCCAGATGTTGATGTACGGGCGGGCCCCCGGGCTGTCGGCCTTGTCCTGGTAGAGCGCGTCAGCGGGCGAGAGCCCGGCGTCGGCCACGAAGTCGTTGTTGATGATCGAGGCCGCGACGCTGTTCAGCGCCACCGCCGTCTGGGCGGCGTCGACGGGGGTGACCGTGACCGTGGACTCGTCGGCGATCACGTCGGCGGGGATGGACACCGAGCTGCCGCCGTTCTTGAGCTTCACCAGCCCGGCGTCCTGCAGCACGAGCAGGGCGCGCGCCTGGTTGGTGGGGTCGTTGGGGATGGCGACCTCGCTGCCCTCGGGGATGTCCTCGATCGAGGTGTGCTTCTTGGAGTACAGGCCCAGCGGGTAGACGGCGGTGGCGCCGATGGGCGTCAGGTCGTCGTCCGTGCCCACGTTGTACTGGGCCAGGTACTGCAGGTGCTGGAACTGGTTGAGGTCGAGCTGCCCCTGCGACAGCGCGGGGTTGGGCTGCGTGTAGTCGGTGAAGTTGACGAGCTCGACCTCGATGCCCTCCGCGGCTGCCGCCTCCGTGAAGACCGTCCAGTGGTCCTCGCTGGCGCCGACGACGCCGATGCGGATGGCCTCCTGTGCGTCGCCGGCGTCGGAGCCCGCGTCGCTCGTGCCGGAGCAGGCGGCGAGCAGGGCGACCGCCGAGACTGCGGCAAGGGTGCGGGCGAGGGTGCGGAGCATGGGGATGTTCCTTCCGGTGGGTGCAGGCCGACGCCCGCCACGGTGCGTGGCGGCCCGGCGATGCGGGGAGGTGCGGGATCAGTGCGAGCCCTCGGCGCAGGCGTCACGCCTTCATGGCAGAGGGAGGGTGCGGCACGCCCTCAAGGGGCGGCGGGGGCCGAGCGGTGGATCGCTGGCGTCAGCGGCACGCGGCGAGGGGCAGGCAACACATCATCACGACGTGGCCCATGGCCAGCCGTGACATGTGCGTTCCTCGCGGGGTGCTCATGGCGAGGATGCTGCTCCTCGAACGCCCTCTACGTCCACTTGGTGGCGCAACCGTCTCAGTGCGCGAGATTTCCGGGTGATATGCGTGAATCACCCCTTGAGAAAGTTCCCGACAACGTGTTGGTATCGTACCGACGCAGCGTCGGCAACCTGCTCGGCGCGTCCCGACGAGAGGCCTCTCGATGTTCCTCGCACTCCGCGAGCTCCACTACGCGCGATCGCGCTTCAGCCTGATGGGAGGTGTGGTCGCCCTCATCGCCGTGCTGATGGTGATGCTCTCCGGGCTCTCCTCCGGGCTGGTGAACGACGGCGTCTCCGGGCTCAAGGCCCAGCCAGCCGATGCCTTCGCCTTCGCCGAGGGCACCAAGACCGACTCCGCCTTCTCGCGGAGCATCGTCGACCTCAGCCAGGTCGACGCCTGGGCAGACCGCCCCGACGTGGCCGCCGCCGCGCCGCTCGGCTCCATGCTCGTCAACGCGCACAGCTCCACCGACGTCCCCGTCGACCTCGCGCTGTTCGGCGTCCAGCCCGGCTCATTCCTCGAGCCCGCCGCCGCCGAGGGCCAGGGCCTGGGCGCCCCCCACGGCATCGTCGTCAGCCAGACCGTCCTGGACGACGGGCTCGCGATCGGCGACACCGTCACCATCGACCGCGTCGGCCTGGAGCTGACGATCATCGGCAGCACCGGCAACCAGCACACCTTCGGCCATGTCGACGTCGCCTACCTGCCCCTGACGACCTGGCAGGAGATCCACTCCGGCGCAGCCGCAGGCGAGGAGGTCCGCCCGGACGCGTACACCGAGGCCAGCGCGATCGCGCTGCAGGCCGCCGACGGCCAGAGCATCGACCTGGCCGCAGGCGACTCCGCCGTCGGGACCTCGAGCAAGACCCTCGTCGAGTCCTTCGGCTCCTCCCCCGGCTACACGGCGGAGACCTCGACGCTGATGCTCATCCAGGTGTTCCTCTACGCGATCTCGGCGCTCGTCGTCGGCGCGTTCTTCACCGTGTGGACCATCCAGCGCCGACCCGAGCTCGCCGTGCTGCGCGCCATGGGCGGCTCCACCGGGTACCTCCTGCGGGACGGCCTGGCACAGGCGCTCATCGTGCTGCTGGCCTCCACGCTCGTCGGCGTGGCGATCGGCGTGGGCAGCGGGGCGCTGCTCGCCAGCACCCCGATGCCCTTCGCGCTGGAGGCGCCGGCCATCGGGCTGGCGTTCATCCTGCTCATCGGCCTGGGACTGATCGGCGCCGCGTTCGCGATCGCCCGCATCGCCACGGTCGACCCGCTCAAGGCACTCGGAGGACAGCGATGACCAGCACCGACACCCGCGCCTCAGGCGCCACCAGCCACCCCACGGCCAAGCAGCGCGGGCTCGTGCTGGCCGACGTGACGCTCACCGTCGGCGACGGCGACGGCACCGTCACCGCACTCGACCGCGTGTCCCTGACGGTGGCCCCCGGCGAGCTCGTCGCCGTGGTGGGGCCGTCCGGCTCCGGGAAGTCGAGCCTGCTCGCCGTGGCCGGCGCCCTCACCACGCCCGACGCGGGCTCGGTGCTGATCGACGGCCACGACCTGGGGGCGATGCGGGACCGCGAGCGCACCCGGTTCCGCCTCGAGCACATCGGCTTCGTGTTCCAGTCCGGGAACCTGGTGCCCGCGCTCACCGCGGAGGACCAGCTGCGCCTCGCCCTGCACATGCGCGGCGGCAAGCCCGCGCGCGACCCCCGCGAGCTGCTCGCCGAGGTCGGCCTGGCCGACAAGCTCCGGAGGCGCCCGCATGAGCTCTCCGGCGGGGAGCGCCAGCGCGTCGGCATCGCCCGCGCCCTGGTGTGCGGCCCGTCGCTGCTGCTGGTCGACGAGCCGACATCCGCCCTGGACCGCGCGCGCAGCCAGGAGATCGTCGAGCTGCTGGCCCGCGAGACACGCCAGGCCGGCGTCGCGACTGTGATGGTCACGCACGACCATGACATCCTGCTCCACTGCGACCGCGTGCTCGAGATGGTCGACGGCTCCCTCTCGGCGGCGCCCACCCGGGAGCCCGAGGCGCTGGACGACTGACTGAACGAGGAGGGCCCGTGCCGAAGATCCAGGCGGCGACGGTGGCCGAGCACCGCGCGGCCCAGCACCGGGCCCTCCTCGACGCCGCGCACGCGCTCCTCATGGAGCGGCCGGAGCAGCCGCCCACCCTCGCCGCCGTGGGCGCCCGGGCCGGGCTCGCCCGCTCCAGCGTGTACCAGTACTTCGCGTCCCGTGACGACCTGCTCGGCGCGCTCGTCACCGAGCTGTTCCCCCGCTGGTCGGCCACCGTGCAGCAGGCCATGGACGCCGCGGGCGACCCCGGCGACAAGGTCCTGGCCTACGTCCGCGCCAACCTGGACCTGGTCGCGTCGGGCGAGCACGCCGTGGCGCGGGCCCTCACGGAGATCGCGCCGGGGGACGCCCTGGCCCGCAGCAGCCGGGAGATGCACGACGCGCTGCTGCTGCCCCTGGTCGCCGTGCTCAACGACCTCGGGACGCCCGATCCGCGGGTCACAGCGGAGCTGGTCAACGGCGTGGTGCTCACCGCCAGCCGGCTCATCGAGACGGGCCACGACGCCGCCGACGCGCATGACCGCGCGCGCGAGCTGCTCGAGCCGTTCGTGCGGAGCCAGCCCCGCGGCTCCTGACCTGGCGCCCGTGCCCGTCCAAGCCGTAGGTGGCAGGATCGCGGGATGACCACGGACCAGGCATCGCAGACCACCCCCTCGCCCACCTCCGCTCCGGCCGAGCTCTGGGTCGAGCGCACCGGGCGGCGCACCTACACCGGTCGCAGCTCGCGCGGCGCCGAGGTGCTGATCGGCCCCGTCGAGGCCGGCGCCGTCTTCACCCCCGGGGAGCTGCTGAAGATCGCCCTCGCCGGCTGCACCGGCATGAGCGCCGACACCGCCCTGGCCCACCGGCTGGGCGATGACGTCGCGGTGACCGTCGAGGTCGAGGGACCGAGCGACCCCGACGAGGACCGCTACCCCGTGCTGACCGAGCGCCTGGTGGTGGACCTCAGCAGCCTCGACGCGGCGCAGCGCGAGCGGCTGCTGACGGTGGTGCACCGCGCCGTCGACAACCACTGCACCGTCGGCCGCACCCTCACCCACGGCGCCACCGTCGAGCTCACCGTGGAGGGCGAGCGATGACCCCGGCCCTCGCGCGCCGCAAGCCGCCCCGGGAGCGCGCCGAGGTCGTCCTGCCCGGGCAGGCCCCCGACGGGCCGCACCTGCGCCGCACCCCGCTGCTCGACGCGGCCCTCGACAAGGCCGTGACGATCCCCTCGGCGACCATCCACGCGCATGTGGAGAGCCTGCGGCGCCGCAACCCGCACGCCTCCCCGCAGCAGATCGTGTGGCTGCTGGAGCGCGAGTACATGCGCGTCGTGCAGGCCACCGGCGGCGCGGTGGGCGTGGCGGCCGCCGCCCCAGCCGTCGGCACCGGCGTGGCGATGGCGCTGACGGCCAGCGACGTGGCGACGTTCTTCGCCGCGTCGGCGGCGTTCTCCCTGGCCGTGGCCAGCGTGCACGGCATCGAGGTGCAGGACGCCGAGCGCCGTCGCGCGCTGCTCCTGGCCACGGTGCTGGGCGAGAGCGGCGCGAAGATCGTCACCGACTCCGCGCAGATCGGCTCGGCGCACTTCGCCCGGGCGCTGCTCACCCGCATGCCCACGTCGACGATCCGCAAGGTGAACTCGACGCTCACCCGGCGGCTGGTGCGCTCGCAGGCGGCCCGGCAGGGCGGGCTCGCGTTCGGGCGGCTGCTGCCCTTCGGCATCGGCGCCGCGGTGGGCGTCGCGGGCGCCCGCGCGCTCGGCAAGCCCGTGGTGCAGGGCGCGCGGCTGGCCTTCGGCCCCGCCCCCGAGCGGTTCCCCCAGGTCATCGAGGGCGTCGGCGGCCTGGTGCCACCCGGGCAGATCGGCCGCGAGCCGATGGGCGGCGGGCAGATCGGCGGCGGGCAGAGCTGAAGGTGGGCACAGCTGAGGGCGGGCGCCGCGGCTGGGCGTCTGCCCCGCCGGTCACCCGCCCTCAGGCACAGGTCACACGCGGCTGATCACCAGCGGTCGTGGACGTGCGCGCGCACCGAGGTGTCGTAGATCCGCTCGAGCTCGGCCGAGGTGACCTCGTCCAGCGGCGCCAGGTCCGCTGCTGCCGCGTTGCCCCGCGCCTGCTCGGCGTTGCGCGCCCCGGGGATCACCACGGAGACGCCCTCCTGGTCCAGGATCCAGCGCAGGGCGAGCTGCGCGGTGGTGGCGCCGTCGGGGGTGCGCGCTGCGACCTCGCGCGCCGCGAGGACGCCGACCTCGAACGGCACGCCGGCGAACGTCTCGCCCACGTCGAAGGACTCGCCGTGGCGGTTGAACGTGCGGTGGTCGGTGGCGGCGAACGTCGTGCTCTCGTCGTACCGGCCGGACAGCAGGCCGCTCGCCAGGGGCACGCGCGCGATGATCCCGACGCCCGCCTCGACGGCGGCGGGGAGCACGGCCTCGAGGGGCTTACGACGGAACACGTTGAGGATGATCTGCACGGACGCGACGTTCGGGCGCGCGATGGCGGTCAGCGCCTCGTCGACGGTCTCCACCGAGACCCCGTAGGCGGCGATGGCCTTGTCCGCGACGAGCTCGTCCAGCGCGTCGTACACGCTGTCGCGGCCGAAGACCTCGGTGGGCGGGCAGTGCAGCTGCACCAGGTCGAGGGTGTCCACCCCGAGGTTCTCGCGCGAGCGGTCGGCCCAGCCGCGGAACGCGTCGAGCGTGTACGCGCCAGCCACATGCGGGTCGGCCCGCCGGCCCATCTTGGTGGCGACGGTCAGCCCCTGGGCCTGGTCGCCCCGCTCGGCGAGGAACCGGCCGATCAGCCGCTCGCTGCGCCCGTCCCCGTACACGTCAGCGGTGTCGAGGAAGGTCACGCCGCTGGCGACTGCGGCGTCGAGCACCGCCAAGGCGTCGTCGTCGGCCACCTCTCCCCAGTCCCCGCCCAGCTGCCAGCAGCCCAGGCCCACAACCCCGACCGACCTGCCCGTCCGTCCCAGCACACGCGTCTCCATGCCCGTGACGCTACCGTGAGGAGGACGTGATCCAGCACACGCCGGGAGGCCTGGCATGTCGTCTGCGCAGGTCAGAGCGAATGCCGCCCGCGAGCCCGCCGGCCGCGAGGTGGCGGTGGCCCGAGTGCTCCCGCTGCCCGCCGCCGAGGCGTTCGCGCTGCTGGTGGACCTGCGGCACCACGTCCGCTGGATCCCGATGACGCGGGTGGAGGTCCCGCCCGGGCCGCCTCGCGTGGGCGCGCACGTGACGGCGGTGTCGGGCCCGCTCGCCCGACGCGGCGCCCCGGGGCTGGTGGACCGGATGCGCATCGACCGGCTGGACCCGCCGGACGCGGCGACTGGCTCGCCGGGGGTCGCGGTGCTCACCAAGCTCGGCCCGATCCTGCGCGGCTCGGCGCGGATCGTGGTGGCGGCCGCCGGGCCCGGGCACAGCCGGGTGACGTGGTCCGAGCGGGTGTGGCTGGCCGGGCTTGTGCCCGCCGCCGCCCTGGTGGCGCCCGTGCTGCGGGGCATGCTGGCCCTCGCGCTGGCCCGGGTCGCGCGCGAGCTCCGAGCCTCGACGCCATCGCCGCCGCGGGCGCCGTCGCCAGCGCGAGGGCCGGGACGATGACGCATCCGCGGATGTACGACGACCACGACCCGTGCCTCGCGCAGGTGCGGCTCCTCGCGGCCGGCTTCCCGGAGTCGTCCGAGGTGGAGTCGTGGGGGCGTCCGACGTTCCGCGCCGGCCGCCGGATGTTCGCGGTCTTCGGCACGCACGTGAGCCCGCGCGGCCTGGTGCTGCGCCCCGACGAGGACGAGCGCGCCGCGCTGCTGGGCGATGCGCGGTTCTCCTCCCCGCCGTACTACGGCCCGGCGGGCTGGCTGGCGCTGGACCTGGACGCGGCGCCGGTGGATTGGGAGGAGGTCGCCGAGCTGCTCGACGACTCGTACCGGCAGGTGGCGCTGCGCCGGATGCTGCGCGCGCTCGACGCCCGCCCGTCGGGCCTGCACAACGAATCGCCGGTTGACGGCCCTTCGACGCAACGATTGCCTCCCAGAACACAACATGACCTGTCGATTTCGCCTCCGAACGGCTCGTAGGCTCGATACGGCCCCGTCCCGATGACGCGACTCCACCCTCCTGCCCTTCTGAAGGAGCATTCATGCCCGTGAGCCCGGTCACCGAGCAGCCCACCCCGCGCGCCGCCACCCGGCGCCGTTACCTCATGTGCGAGCCGGTGCACTACACCGTCTCCTACGAGATCAACCCGTGGATGGACTCGACCCGGCACACCGACACCGACCTCGCCCTGCGCCAGTGGCGCACGCTGCGCGACGTGTACCTGGACCTCGGCCACACCGTCGAGACGATCGACCCCATCCCCGGCCTGCCCGACATGGTCTACGCCGCCAACGGCGCCCTCATCGTCGACGGCATCGTGTACTCAGCCCGGTTCCGGCACCCCGAGCGCGCCCCCGAGGGCCCGGCCTACCAGAAGTGGTTCGCCGACCGGGGCTTCGTCACGCACACCGCCGCCGAGGTCAACGAGGGCGAGGGCGACATCCTCCCCGTGGGCGACCTGATCCTCGCCGGCACCGGCTTCCGCACGGACCGCTCCGCCCACGCCGAGCTCGCGCAGGTCACCGGGCGCCGGGTGGTGTCCCTGGAGCTCGTCGACGCGCGCTACTACCACCTCGACACGGCGCTGGCCGTGCTGCAGAGCGACCCGGCGGACCCGCAGGTCGCCTACTACCCGCCGGCGTTCTCCGCCGAGTCGCAGGAGACGCTCCGCGAGCTGTTCCCCGACGCGCTGCACGCCACCGACCGGGACGCCGCGGCACTGGGGCTCAACGCCGTCAGCGACGGGAAGCACGTGGTCGTGGCGCCCGGCGCCGTGGACCTGGCGCCCGCGCTGCGCGAACGCGGCTACACCACCATCCCCGTGGACACCAGCGAGCTGCTCAAGGGCGGCGGCGGCGCCAAGTGCTGCACGCTCGAGATCCGCGACGTGCCATGACCGCCACCGCGGGCGCCGACGTGGACGCCGACGCCCACCGCAGCCGCCTGGCGCCCAACTACGCGCCGCTGCCGGTCCAGCTCGCCTGGGCCTCCGGCGCGTGGGCGCGGGACGTGCGCGGGCGCGCCTACATCGACATGCTCGCGGGCTACTCGTCGCTGAACTTCGGCCACCGGCACCCCGCGCTCGTCGCCGCGGCGCATGCGCAGCTCGACCGCCTCACGCTGTCGTCGCGGGCCTTCGGCCACGACCTCCTCGAGCCGTTCGCCGATGCCCTGGCCCGCCTCGCCGCGCCCGCGGTGCGGGGGGACGAGCCGCTGGTGCTGCCCATGAACACCGGGGCGGAGGCCGTCGAGACGGCGATCAAGGCCGCCCGCAAGTGGGGGTACGACGTGCGCGGCGTCGCCCCGGAGCGGGCCACGATCATCGTGGCGGACGGCAACTTCCACGGCCGCACCACCACCATCGTGTCGTTCTCCACGGACGACCAGGCCCGGGACGGCTTCGGCCCGTTCACCCCGGGCTTCAAGGTCGTGCCCTACGCCGATGCCGAGGCCCTGCGCGCCGCCGTCGACGAGACGACCGTCGCGGTGCTGCTCGAGCCGGTGCAGGGCGAGCAGGGCGTCGTCGTGCCGCCGCCCGACTACCTGCCCGCAGTCCGCGCCATCTGCGACGACGCCGGCGTGCTGCTCATCGCCGACGAGATCCAGTCGGGCCTCGGCCGCACCGGAACGACGTTCGCCTGCGAGCTGTGGGACGTGCAGCCCGATCTGATGACCCTGGGCAAGGCCCTCGGCGGCGGGATCGTGCCGGTCAGCGCCGTCGTGGGCCGCGAGGACGTCCTCGAGGTGCTCTCCCCCGGCACGCACGGCTCGACCTTCGGGGGCAACCCGCTCGCGTGCGCGGTCGGGCTCGCCGTCGTCGAGCTGCTGGAGGGCGGCACGATGCAGGCTCGCGCCCGCGCCCTCGGCGCCCATCTGCACTCCCGCCTGGCCACGATGGCCAGCGCCGGGCTGATCGAGCGGAGCCGCGGAGTCGGCCTCTGGGCGGGCATCGACGTGGACCCCGGCCACCTGACCGGCCGCGAGCTGTGCGAGCGCCTCCTCGAGCGGGGCGTCCTCGCCAAGGACACCCACGGCTCGACCATCCGCCTGGCCCCGCCGATCACGATCGACGAGCAGGACCTCGACCTGGCCCTGGACCGGCTGGGCCAGGCCCTGTGCTGAGGCGCCCGCTCAGCTGAGCTTGATCGCGGTGAACAGGCGCCCGTCGCGCACCACGGCGCCGATGGACATCCGGCTGATGTCGCTCTTCAGCATCCACGCGTTGTGGGATGAGGAGTTGGCGTAGGCGTTGATCATCGCGCTGGAGCTCGCGGGCTGCACCCAGCCGACGATCGAGTCGTTGCCGCCGTGCCAGATGCGCCACTCGGAGGCCATCGCCGTGGCGTGCGCGCTCAGCGTCGACGAGCCCGAGATGCTCAGCGCGGGCAGGCCGTTGTTCGCCCGGTGCGCGTTGAGCGCGTCCCCGATGGACTGGATGCCATAGGCCTCGATGCCGGCGACCTGTGCCGCCGCCGGGGCCTCGGCTCCGGCGGACGACGTCGCGGGCGCGGCGGCGGCTCGGCTGCTGCGCGGCGTGGCCTTCGACGTCGAGGCACGGGCCTTGCGCTCAGCGGCCGCAGCCGCCTCGGCCGCGGCGGCCTGCTCGGCGGCGATGCGCGCGTCCTCGGCGGCCTGCCACTGGGCCTGCGCCTCGACGACCGCCTGCTGCGGGGCGGCCAGCGCCGCGACGGACCCGCGCAGATCCCTCGGGCTCGTGCCTTGCCCGAGGGCTGCCGCCATGGCGGCGGTGGTGTCCATCGCCTCCTGCAGGGCGGCCCGGGGCGCATCCCCGGCCTGGGCGTTCGCGTCGAGCACCGTCTGGGCCTGCGCATGCGCCTGCAGGGCTGCTGCGCCCTGCGCGGCGTGCGCGGCGGCGATGCCGGCTTGGGCGACGGCGGCGCTGCTCTGCTGGAAGAACTCGGCGTCGGCCCGCTGCTCGGACACGACGCGCGCCACGCGCTCCTGCACCCGGGCCAGCTCGGCTGCGCGGGCCTCCTGTTGCAGCCTCACGACGGTGCCAGTGGTCAGCGCCGCGAGGATCACCACGACGCTGACGCTCACCGCCACGGTGGTGGGCCGGCCCGGACGCGCGGCAGACCGTGCCGCGCGGCGAGGGCCGGGCGTCTCAGTCTGGGGCGGCGCGGCGGGCGGCTCGGCGCTCGGGACGAAGAGGCCGGCGAGGTCGGGCAGCAGCAGCGCGGCCGTCTCAGGCGGCAGCGGCTCGAGCTGGGGCGCCGGGACGAAGGACGCGGGACGCGACTCGACGGCCGGTGCGCTGACCTGCGCGGTCCCACTTCCCTGCCGCTGCGTCGGAACGGTCTCGAGCCGCCGCTGGTGCTTGTGCCGGACTGTCGCCATCAGTGAGCCCCCTCGTGTCGTGCACGACTTTCCTCGACCCCGAGAGCATCGGCAACCGGGAGAAACTTCTGAAGCCGCTGGGAGCAACCTGTGCCCGCGATGTCCCACCTGCCTGGGCGCCCGCCACATCTGGGACATCATGGGCGGGTGCACCACGACTCCGGAACGCGGGCCGACGCCCTCGACGGCCTCGACGAGGCGATCCTGCGCGAGCTCTCGATGGACGCCCGTGCGAGCTACGCCGAGATCGGCGCCGTCGTGTCGCTATCCGCGCCGGCGGTCAAGCGCCGCGTGGACCGGCTCCGGGCACGCGGAGTCGTCCGGGGGTTCACCGTCCGCCTCGACCCCGCCGCGCTCGGCTGGTCCACGGAGGCGTTCATCGAGCTCTTCTGCCACGGCTCCACAAGCCCCGCGACCATGCAGACGGCCGTCGAGCGCTACCCCGAGGTCGTCTCGGCCAGCACCGTCACCGGCGATGTGGACCTGATGGTGCAGGTGCGGGCGCGGGATATGCGCCACCTGGAGCGCGTCGTCGAGCGGCTCGCGGCGGAGCCGTTCGTGGCCCGCACCCGTTCCACCATCGTGCTCTCGGCGTTGGTGCGGCGCCCCGAGGTGCCACCCGCCCTGGCCGACTGACCAGGGCGCCCAGCGGTCAGGCTGAGGCGTCCGGCTCGTCCAGCTCCTTGCAGCGGTTCGTCACGACCATCACCGGGCACTGCGCGTGGTGCAGCACCGCCTGGCTCGTCGAGCCCAGCAGCAGCCCGGCGAACCCGCCGCGGCCCCGCGAGCCGACCACCACGAGGTCGCTCGCCGAGGAGAACTCGGTGAGCAGCTCGGCGCCCGTCCCGTCCAGCACGACCCGTCGCACCTGCACGTCGGGGTTGTCCCCCAACGCCCGGTCCACCACGACGTTCAGGCCCTCGGTGGCGTCGGCGAGCAGCTGCTCGTGGTCGATCGTCGCGGGCATCCAGGCGAGGATCCCCGTGCCGGCGCCCACGGGCACCCCGGCCACGGCGACCAGCTCGGCGTCCCAGGCGCGCGCCTCGGCGATGGCCCGGCGCAGCGCGAGGTCGGCCTGGGGGGACCCGTCGATGCCGACCACGATGCGCCGCACGGGCCGCACCTGGGGCAGCGGCGAGTCGTCGGCGACCGGCTTGCCGTCGGCGCCACGGAGCGGCACCACGACTGTCGGGCAGTAGGCGTGGGCTGGCAGCGCCGAGGACACGGTCCCCAGCAGCCGGTCGGCGAAACCGCCCCGGCCGCGGGTGCCGACCACGGCGAGGCTCACCTCGCGGGACATCTCCACGAGCACGCCCGTGGCGTCACCCGTGGCGACTGTCGCCGTCACGTCGAGGGGGCCGCCGGAGAGCGCGCGCTCCTTCGCCTCGAGCAGCACAGCCCGGGCGCCCTCGAGGATCGCCGTGTCGTCCAGCGCCGCGTACCCGCCGTCGAGGGACGCCGCCGTGAACGACGGCACCGAGTACGAGCAGACGATCCGCAGGGCGTGCCCGCGGACGCGCGCCTCCGCGGCAGCCCAGTCCAGGGCGTGGAGGCTCGCCGCTGAGCCGTCCACCCCCACCATCACCGTGGCCTCGTGCTTCATGGTTCCAGCCTCCTCTGGCTCACGCGGCAAGTGTGCCTCAGACCATGCCCTCAGCGCACCTTCCGCGGGGAGATCCTGGAGTCGCCCTTGAGGAATCCTTGACACTCAGGCGACGAGGTAGGCCGACCAGGCTGGCTCCATCGCGAGGACGCCCGCGACGAGCGCCGACGTGCCACGCGGGGTGCGCGGCACGTAGGCCAGCTCCCATCCCAGCTCGGCGAGCAGCCGGTCCGCCTTGCGATGGTTGCACCGGGCGCAAGCGGCGACCACGTTGGCCCACTCGTGCAGCCCGCCGCGCGACCGGGGGTGCACATGGTCCACGGTGTCAGCCGCGCCGCCGCAGTACGCGCAGCGGTAGGAGTCGCGCTGCAGCACGGTGCGGCGCGTGGGCGGCTGCGGGCGCCGCACGGGCACGTGCACGTAGCGGGTCAGGCACAGCACCACCGGGGCGGGGAGCACAGTGCGCTCGGAGTGCAGCAGCCGCCCGTCCGACTCGAGGATCGTGGCCTTGCCGGACATCACCAGGCTGACGGCCCGCCGCAGGCTCACCACGCACAGGGGCTCCATGCTGGCGTTCAGCAGCAGGGTCCGGCGCGGTACGGGCATCAGCACGGCGACTCCTAGGCCCGGTGTGGGACCCGGCTGGCTGCCGGAGCCCCGAGGGGGAGGTGCAAGCGCGACCAGCGTACGCGGCTGCCCCCGGCACACCCAGCGTTTCTGCGCGCTCGGCCGGGTGGAGACGCCGAAGGGCCCCGGTGACTCAGGTCACCGGGGCCCTTCATGCGGATCAGGTCAGCCGACGCGGAGGAAGACCGGCGCGCTCTGCCAGATGGAGCGGAACTGGACCGTCTTGCCCGGGCGGGGCGAGTCGATCTGCTGGTCGCCACCGGCGTAGATCGAGATGTGGCCGGGGCTCCAGATCAGGTCGCCGGCCCGCGCCTCGTCACGCGAGATGACCGTCGCGGCGGCCTTGATGCCAGCCGACGTGCGGGGCAGCGAGATGCCGAGCTGCCCGTAGACGTAGGACACGAAGCCCGAGCAGTCGAAGCCGTCGGGGGTGGCGCCGCCGGAGACGTACGGGACGCCGACGTACAGCGCGGCGATCTCGAGGACCGCGTTGCCGGAGACCGACTGCGGGACGGCGCTGGCAGCGACCGCTGCGCGCTCCGTCGTGCGCGAGACGGCCTGGGTGGCGGCGGCCCGGGTAGCGGCACGCGTGGGGGCCACGACGGGCTCCACGACCTCGACAGCAGGCGCGTCGAAGGACCATGCGGCGTCCACAGGGGCGGTGACGACCGGGGCGGTCTCGAGGACCGCGCGCGCCGAGGCGGTGAGGGCCGACGTGTCGACGGCGGGAAGCGAACCGGCGGCGGTGCCCGAGTTCGCGGCGGTGGCGCTGGTGCCCAGCATGGTGACGACGAGGCCAGAAGTGGCGGCGACGACAGCGGTCCGGCGTCCGACGACGCCTATGGACTCGGTGGCTGCATGGGCCAGATCAGTCAGGGGTGTCACGGGACGGCGCGCAGCACGATGGCGGGCGCGGTTCGAGCTCACGGTCACGAAGTGCCTCTCCTGTCGCCTACGAGGTGAGCTGTCGGGTTCGGGTGGGAGAACACCCGGCCGGTGGATGAGTTTCCATCCCTCGGCTTCACCCCAAGGGCGCCAGAGTTCAGCGCCCACTACGTGGGTCCCCCGCCCCTGCCGGCGAAGTTGTACGGACCTCGTGCGGCGGCAGGGTTCGGCGTTCCGCTCGAGGGCTTCAAAGGGAGGAGGGTTCCTTGAAGCAGGACTGAACGTACAGCAGACCCGGTGCCGTGTCACGCTCCGGTCACGATCTGCTGGGCCGTGCAATACCGCGGCCCCGTGCGACATCGCACGGGGCCGTCAGATGGAGGGGCGCTGACCTGCGCCGACGCCAGGGGCGCCAGACCCGGCCGGGCTGAGCGCGCCGTGGCGGGCGTCACCCGGACGTGTGGCCGGCGTCACGCCGGAGTCACACCCCTGGGCGCGTCTCGCCAACTATCCGACGCGCACGAAGACGTGCCGGGCGACCTCGTCGGGCAGGTCCAGCACCATCTCGGCGTCGGGGCGTCCGACGGTGACGACGCCGGGGCTGCGCTCGATGTTGATCTCCCCGCCGGGCACGACTCCCGCCTGCGCGAGCCGCGCGAGCAGCTCCACATCGGTCTGCAGGGGCTCGGCGAGCCGCGCCACGACAGCCTTGCCGCTGCCGGATCCGGGGGCGGCCAATGACGCGACCCCGTCGAGGAAGCCCACTGACGTGCTCTCCTCGCCCAGCTCCGCCAGCCCGGGGATCGGGTTGCCGTAGGGGTCGAAGTGCGGGTGGTCGAGCAACGCCGCGAGCCGGCGCTCGACGCGCTCGCTCATCACGTGCTCCCAGCGGCAGGCCTCCTCGTGCACGAACTCCCAGTCGAGTCCGATCACGTCGGTGAGCAGGCGCTCGGCGAGGCGGTGCTTGCGCATCACCCGCACGGCCTTGCCCATGCCCGTCTCGGTGAGCTCGAGGTGCCGGTCCCCGCTGACCACCAGCAGGCCGTCACGCTCCATCCGGGCGACTGTCTGCGAGACGGTGGGCCCGCTGTGCCCGAGCCGCTCGGCGATCCGGGCGCGCAGAGGGGTGATGCCCTCTTCGGTGAGCTCGTAGATCGTCTTCAGGTACATCTCGGTCGTGTCGATCAGGTCGCTCACGG
Organism: Cellulomonas cellasea; assembly: GCF_030372105.1. Classification (GTDB taxonomy): domain Bacteria; phylum Actinomycetota; class Actinomycetes; order Actinomycetales; family Cellulomonadaceae; genus Cellulomonas_A; species Cellulomonas_A cellasea_A. Next base: position 241,856 of record NZ_JAUDBQ010000001.1, read on the forward strand.
CACTCCCTCTCATTCGCAAGTCTCGCGACCCTAGGCTAGTTGGTCCTAGGCGTGGTCCGTGCGGTTCCTGACCTGCACGCCTTATCCTCTGCGTGTGTCACAGGCCCGCGAGATCCCGCAGATCACCATCCCCTCCGACCTCCTGCCGAAGGACGGCCGTTTCGGCTCCGGGCCCAGCAAGGTGCGGTCCGCGCAGGTGGACGCCCTCGCGGCGCTGGGCACGACGGTGCTGGGCACCTCGCACCGCCAGGAGCCGGTGCGCGCCATCGTGCGCCGGGTCCGCGCCGGCGTCTCCGAGTTGTTCGCCCTGCCCGACGGCTACGAGGTGGCGCTCGGCAACGGCGGCTCCACCCTGTTCTGGGACCTCGCCACCTTCTGCCTGGTGCGCGACCGCGCGCAGCACGCGAGCTTCGGCGAGTTCGGCGCCAAGTTCGCGCAGGCCACGGCCCGCGCCCCGTTCCTCGGCGCGCCCACGGTCCGCACCGCGCCTGGCGGCGAGCTCGTGCTCCCCGAGCTCGAGGATGGCGTCGACGTCTACGCGTACCCCCACAACGAGACGTCCACCGGGGTCGCGGCGCCGGTGCGGCGGGTCGAGGGCTCGCGTGAGCAGGGCGCGTTGATGCTGGTGGACGGCACGTCCGGCGCGGCCGGGCTGCCGGTGGACGTGTCGCAGACCGACGCCTATTACTTCGCGCCGCAGAAGGGCTTCGCCTCCGACGGCGGGCTCTGGCTCGCGGTGCTGTCGCCCGACGCGATCGAGCGGGCCGCCACGATCGAGGCCAGCGGCCGCTGGGTGCCCGAGTCGCTGTCGCTCAGCACCGCGCTGGCGAACTCCCGCCTGGACCAGACGCTCAACACCCCCGCGATCGCGACGCTGGTGCTCATGGCCGAGCAGATCGGGTGGATCCTCGCGCAGGGCGGCCTGGACTGGGCCACGCAGCGCACCGCCGCGTCCGCCGCGGCCCTGTACGGCTGGGCCGAGGCGCGCGAGTGGGCCACGCCGTTCGTGGCCGACCCCGCGCACCGCTCCGACGTGGTCGGCACGATCGACTTGGCCGAGGGCATCGACGCGCCGACGGTCACCCGCGTGCTGCGCGCCAACGGCGTGGTGGACGTCGAGCCGTACCGCAAGCTGGGCCGCAACCAGCTCCGCGTGGCCATGTACCCCGCGGTCGACCCGGATGACGTGCGCGCGCTGACCGCCTGCGTCGACCACGTGGTCGACCGCATTGCCTGACCGCGGGGCTGCTGGCCTCGAGCGCGCTGCGCCCGCCCGGCTCGTCCGGGACCGCCTCACCCTGACCCTCTACGGGTACTCGGTGATGTGGGGCTGGTACCTCTACAGCTTCACGCCCGCCATCCCGCTGATCGCGGCGGACCTGGGCATCTCGCGGGCCGAGGCCGGCCTGCACGGCACGTTCATGGCCGTCGGCACCGTGCTCGCCGGGACGGTGAGCGCCCGGCTCGCGCATCGCCTGGGCCGCCGCGCGGTGCTGCTGATCGGCCCCGGCATCGTCATCGTCGGCGTGGCGCTGCTCACCACCGGGCACACGCTCGCCCAGACCCTGCCCGCCGCCGCGATCACCGCGCTGGGCGGCTCGCTGTGCATCTCGGGCTTCCAGCCCGCGCTGAGCGTGCACCAAGGCCCGGCGGGCGCCTCGGCGCTCACCGAGGCGAACGGGACGGGCGCCCTGGTCGGCCTGCTCGCCCCGCTCGCCCTGGGGCTATCCGTGGCCCTCGGGGTCGGGTGGCGTCCGTCGGTGGCCCTCACCGCTGTGCTCGCGATCGTGGTGGGCGGCGCCATGTACCGCTTCACCGCCACAGGAGCCCTCGGGCGGCCCGGGCACGGCGCGGGCGACGGCCAGCCGGACGACGCCAGCCAGTCCGACGACCAGCCGGCCGCGGATGAGGCCGCGCAGCAGGGCATCGTCGTCGCCCACCTGCCCGCCGAGCCCCGCCGCCGCGGCTTCTCCCCCGCGTTCTGGTTGTTCTGGGTCGCGCTGGTGTGCGTGATCGGGGTGGAGAACGCCACCACGTTCTGGGCCTCCGACCTGCTCCGGGATCAGACGGGCGCCAGCGCGGGGCTCGCCTCCGGCGCGGTGTCCGGCCTGATCGCGGGGATGGCCGCCTCCCGGTTCGCGGTGGGCCGGCTCGCGCTGCGGTTCTCGACGGTGAGCCTGCTGCTCGCGTCATTCGCGGTGGCGGGGGCCGGCTGGCTGCTGTTCTGGACGGCGACGAGCCCCGCCGTCGGGCTGGCGGGCCTGATCCTCGCAGGCCTCGGATACGGCGCCCACTACCCGCTGATGATCGCCTCGACGATGGCGGCCTCCGAGGGGCGGCCCGACATGGCCCAGTCCCGCTCGACTGTCGCGGCGGGCGCCGCCATCGCCGCGGCGCCGCTGCTGCTCGGCGCGCTCGCCGACCAGGTGGGCCCGCATCTGGCGTTCACGCTGGTGCCGGTGCTGCTCGCGGTGGCTGCGGGAGGCGTGGCGTTGGCCCGCCGATCGGCCCGCCGCACCCCGGGGATCGCACTGCTGTAGCCCTGCCCGGGCCGTGGCGGATCGGGTCTAGACCGCAGTGGTCGACGTCGTGGTCTCCTGCGCGCGGACCTCGGCGACCGCCGTCTGCGGGGTGCTCACCGGGGGGTGGCGCACGTCGAGGTGCGGGCGGCTGCGAACCCGGTAGCGGACCTCGAGCCGCCAGTGCCGCTTGACCCACAGCGCCGCGCCCGACGCGACCAGCAGCGCGGTGATGGAGCCGATGCCGATGGACCAGCGGGCGCCGAACTCCTCGGCCACCCACCCGACGATGGGCGACCCGACGGGCGTCGCGCCCAGGAACACGATCATGTAGAGCGACATGACGCGCCCGCGCACCGCGGGGTCGGTGCTCATCTGGATGGTGGTGTTGGCCGCCGTCATCATGGTCAGCGACGCGAAGCCGACGGGGATGCAGGCGATCGCGTAGCTGGTGTACGTGGGCATGAGCGCCATCGCGCCGCTCGCGATGCCGAAGGCGAACGCGGAGCCGATCACCAGCCGCACCCGGGGGCGCTCGCGCCGGGCCGCCATCAGGGCGCCCGCGAGGGAGCCGATGGCCAGCACCGAGCCGAGGATGCCGTACTCGCTGGCCCCGCGGCCGAACTCGGTGCGGGCCATCATGGCGCTGGTGAGCTGGAAGTTGAGGCCGAAGGTCGACACGACGCCCACCACGACCATGATCACCAGGATGTCGCTGCGGCGGCGCACGTAGGCGATGCCCTCGCGGATCTGGCCCTTGGCACGCGCCACGGACGGGAGCTGGTGCAGCTCGGACTGCCGCATCTGGGTGAGGGCGAAGATCGTCGCGACGAACGTGACGCCGTTGATCATGAACACCCAGCCGGTGCCGACCCAGGCGATGAGCAGGCCGGCCAGGCCGGGGCCCACGAGCCGCGCGGCGTTGAAGGACGCGCTGTTGAGGCCCACCGCGTTGGACAGGCCGGCGGCGGGCACCATCTCGGCGACGAAGGTCTGGCGCACGGGGCCGTCGATCGCCGAGACGCAGCCGAGGCCCGCGGCGAAGAGGTAGACGTGCCACAGCTCGGCGTGGCCGCCCAGGACGAGCACGCCGAGGCCGAGCGCGAGCACCGCCTGGGCCGACTGCGTGCCGATCAGCAGCTTGCGGCGGTCGACGCGGTCGGCGAGCACGCCCGCCCAGGCGGACAGCAGGAGGGTCGGGGCGAACTGCAGCGCCGTGGTGACGCCCACGGCCACGCCGGAGTCGTCGCTGAGGACGGTGAGGACCAGCCAGTCCTGCGCGACGCGCTGCATCCAGGTGCCGATGTTGGCGACCAGCGCGCCGAAGAACCAGAGCCGGTAGTTGAAGTGCTTGAGCGAGGCGAACATCTGGCTCATTCGGCGACGAGCCTCCGCAGCAGGACAGTGGCCTCGGCCAGGGTGGCGCGCTCGGCGGGGGTGAAGGACGCGAGTCGCTTGGTGAGCCACTCGTCGCGGCGGCGCCGGGTCTCGCGGACCTCGGCGGTGCCGGCGTCGGTGAGGCTCACCACGACCTGGCGGCGGTCGGTGGGGTGCTCCCCCTTCTCGACGAGTCCGAGCTCGACCAGGGAGTTCACCGTGCGGGTCATGGACGGCGGCTGGACGTGCTGGCGGTCGGCGAGGGCGCCGGGAGCCATCGGGCCGTCCTGGTGCAGCCACGCGAGGACGGAGAACTGGGAGTCGGAGAGGTCGGCGGCGCCCCGCTCGGACTTGACGCGGCGCGCGGTGCGGAAGACCGCGACCCGCATCTCGCCTGCGAGCTCGTTCGGGCGGGCCTGCTTCGCGGTGACGGGGCTGGCGGCAGGGCTCGCGCTTGGGTTCGGCGCCGCCCGGCCGGGTATGTCAGCAGCGGGAGCACACGTCATGCCGTTACCTTAACTCATTACCTCAGGTAACGAAAGGCGGCAAAGCCCCCACGCGGGCCCCGAGGCCGCCCTACCCTGGCGAGATGTCCGAGTCTCACCGGCGCGCAGCGCTGCACCTCGCCCTCGCCGGCTACCTCGCCCTGGTCGCCCGCATGACGCTGCGCCCCGAGCCCGCCGAGCCCGAGACATTCGACCTGGTGCGCGAGGTCATCGCCTGGCTCGCCGAGCGCGGCGCGCCCGTCACCTACGACGGCGTGGAGGCGGTGTCGAACGTGCTGATGTTCGTGCCGTTCGGGGTGCTCGTCGGGCTGCTCCTGGGCTGGCGCAGGCGGTGGGCGGTGGTCGTCGCCGCGGCCTGCGCCACCTCCACCGGCATCGAGCTCGCGCAGCGGGCGTTCCTGCCGAGCCGGGTGCCCACCGTCCAGGACGTCGTGCTCAACACCAGCGGCGCCGCAGTGGGCCTGGCCCTCCTCGCCGTGGCGCACGCCGCGCTCGCCGCACGGGCCCGCAGACGCCGCGAGCCGGGCCCCTCCCCCCAAGGGGTGGACCCGGCTCGCGAGCAGGAGGCGCAGATCAGACGCCGAGGGCGTCCTTGATCGGGGTGAGCGTGAAGTACGCGAGGAACAGCAGGCTCGCGACCCACATGAGCGGGTGGATCTGACGGATCTTGCCGACGGCGATCTTGATGATGACGAAGGCGATGAAGCCCGCGCCGATGCCCGCGGTGATCGAGTACGTGAACGGCATCATGACCATCGTGAAGAACGCCGGGATCGCGATCTCGTAGTTCTTCCAGTCGATGCCGGTGACCTGCATGACCATCAGGAACCCGACGACGACCAGCGCGGGGGCGGCGGCCTCGGACGGGACCATGTCGACCAGCGGGGCCAGGAACGTCGCGAGCAGGAACGCGATACCGGTCACGACCGAGGCCAGGCCGGTGCGCGCGCCGTCGCCGACGCCAGCGCTCGACTCCACGAAGCTGGTGTTGGAGGAGACGCCAGCGGCGCCACCCGCCACAGCCGCGAACGAGTCGACGATGAGGATCTGCTTGGTCTTGGGCGGGTTGCCGTCCTCGTCGAGCAGGCCGGCCTCGCCACCGACGGCCACCATGGTGCCCATCGTGTCGAAGAAGTCCGCGAGCAGGATCGAGAAGACCAGCAGGATGACCGCGACGATGCCGATCTTGCCGAAGGCGCCGAACAGCGAGAACTGCCCGAGCAGGCCGAAGTCCGGGACGCTGACGAACGTGTCGGGGATCGACGGGGCGTTCAGCTCCCAGCCTGTGGGGTTCGAGCCGTCGGTGTTCTGCGGGCCGACCTTCGCGATCGCCTCGACGATCACGGCCAGCACGGTGGAGCTGAGGATCGCGATGAGGATCGCGCCCTTGACCTTGCGCACCATCAGCACGATGGCGATGACCAGGCCGACGACGAAGACGAAGACGGGCCAGCCGCTCAGCGAGCCGCCGATGCCCAACTCGAGGGGCGTGGACTCCGCGGAGCGGACGAAGCCCGCGTTGACCAGGCCGAGGAACGCGATGAACAGGCCGATGCCGACGCTGATGGCGGTCTTGAGCGGCGCGGGCACCGCCTTGAAGACGGCCTCACGGAATCCGGTGAGCACGAGCACGAGGATGATGAGGCCCTCGAGCACCACGATGCCCATCGCGTCGGCCCAGGTCATGTCCGGGAGCATGGCGATGGAGAACGCCACCACGGCGTTCAGGCCCAGGCCTGCGGCGAGCGCGAGCGGGAAGTTCGCGACCACGCCCATGAGGATGGTGAGCACGCCGGCGACCAGCGCCGTGGCCGCGGCGATCATCGCCAGATTGGGCTCGTCGCCCCCGCCCAGGTACTGGCCGGTGCCGTCCTGGACGAGGCCGAGGATGATCGGGTTGAGGACGATGATGTAGCTCATCGTGAAGAACGTGACCAGGCCACCGCGGATCTCGGTGCCGATGGTGGAGCCACGCTCGGTGATCTTGAAGAAGCGGTCGAGGGCGCCCTGCGGGGGTGACGCCTTCACGACATCGGGGGAGGTTGTCGCCATGGCGCGAATAGTCTCAGATCGAACTGAGGAGATCGTGCGCGCGTCCATCGCCTGAACACTCCAGCGCTTGCGCGCGCGTGAATCCTGTGCGATAGGGCCTCAGCCGAGGAAGACCTGGGCGCACAGCATGCCGCGCGGCCCACTGACGCACCCGATGCCGACCGATGTGTAGGACGCGCGCAGGATGTTCTCGCGGTGCCCCGGCGATCCCATCCATCCCGCGGTCATCTCCGCCGGCGTCCGGTACCCCAGCGCGAGGTTCTCCCCCACGGTGCGGCCCTCGCATGCGGCGAGGATGGGGCCCAGCGGATCGTGCTCGAATCGCCCCTCGGCGACGAGCAGGGCCGCGCGCTGTGCCGCCTGTGACGTTGCGCACTCGGACGTCGCCAGTGCCGCGAGGCCCGCGGCGGCGCGCTGCTCGTTGGTCTGCGCGACGAGTGTCGCGGCGAACTCCACGGCGGGGTCGGCAGGCGGATCGGCCGGAGGGGCAGGCGGATCGGCGGGCGGCGCGGGCTCAGCGGCCTGCGCGGCGTCGGCCGGTGGCGCGTCGGCTGGCGGCGGGTCTGCGGCAGGCGGGGGCGCGGTGGTCGTCGTCGCCGTCGGGTCGCCGGTCTCACTCGCCGCGCTGACCAGCGGCGTCGCCTCACGGGACCCGCTGCGCGAGACCCCGGGGCCGTCCCGTTCGACGAGCGCCGTGACTCGGTCCGGGAAGCCCGCGAGGGTCACCGTGCCCGACTCGTCGCGGAGCGCGGGGGCCGCGACGGCCACTGCCGCGCCCAGCAGCAGGACCCCGGCGACGCCGACCGTCCGGCGGAGCCTGCGCGCCCGTCGGGCCTTGCGCGTACGCCACGCCCGGAGGTCCCGCCGACGCGGAGGCGTCACGTCCGCATCGGTCGAGTTCATCTGCGGCACGTTATCCGATCGTGACCCGCAGATCGCCGAGCGGCGCATGTGAAAGCTCTCATCACGCCGCCCGGCCCCGCACCCGAGCGCCGTCAGCCGCCCAGGACGAGCATCGAGAACCGGCCGGGCCCATAGCCCTTCACGTCCACGTCCAGGTCGAGCCGGCGCACATACGTCAGCACCCACTGGGACACGTCGGCGGGCAGCGCTTGGCCGGGCTCGTACACCGCGTCGAGCTTGAGGTGCGGCAGGCCCTCGCCGTTGAACAACGAGGCGAGCACGTTGAGGATCTCGCTCGCGTTGTCCAGCAGGTTCTCCGGCAGCGCGCCCGCGCCGATCGCGCGCTCCGCGCCCGACGACGGGATCAGCGCGATGGCCGCCCCGCACCGCGCCGCCAGGTCGAGGTCCATGATGACCAACGCGCTGAGCTGCAGGCGGCGGTCCACATACACCCCGACGAGGGCGCCGAACTCGTCCGCCGGGTCCACCATCCCGCCACCCGTGAGCACCTGCACGTCACGGCCGAGCAGGTCGGCGATGACGTCGCGGACCTCCTTCGCCGCGGGCAGCGGCGTCAGGTCGCTCATGCGAGCACCGGCTCGATGACGTCGCGGAAGGACTCCGCGCTGAACGGCTTCGCGATGAGGAACAACGCCCCCGCCTGCTCGGCGGCCTGGCGCATCTCCGGCGACCCCTCCGACGTCACGAAGCCGAACGGCGTGGAGAACCCGGCCGCGCGCAGCTCGCGCAGCAGCTCGATGCCCGTCATCTCGGGCATGTTCCAGTCCGAGAGGACGAGGTCCGGCTCATCGGCCCGGACCGCCGCCAACGCCTCGGCGCCGTCGGCCGCCTCGGTGACGGACCAGTCGTACCCCGCCTGACGCAGCGTGCGGATGACGATCTGCCGCATCACGCGGCTGTCGTCAGCGACGAGGACTCGCAGCATGGTGTTCCCTCCCTTGGGGTGCGCCGATCGCGCACCGGATCTCCTGGCTGTCGGAACTCTCGGGCACTACTCGGCGGCCGTGACGATGACGGCGAGCGGGCGCCCGCGCCACGCCATGCGCAGCTCGTGCAGCACAGTGCCCGCCATGGGCGGCGCGGCGTCGGCGACCTGCGGGAGCCCGAGGCGCCCCACCTCGGTCAGCAGGGTCTTCACGTTCCCCCCGACGACGTTCGCCACCTCGCCGAACGCGTCCGCCACGTCGTCGTCGCCCACCGGCTCCTCGGGGCCCATGCCCAGGAGCGCGCGGCTCAGGTCGTGCGCGGTGGTGAGCTCCGTGGTCAGCGCCACGCGTCCCGTCCACGGGCCGGTGACATCGACCCAGGCGTCCATCGAGTCCTCCAGGTCGGGGAAGAGCCCCGCCCACAGGACCAGCGCGCTGGGGTCGTCGTCGATCATCGCCGAGAACACCTGCTCCGCGATGGACTGCACCTGCGAGCCGTCGAACGTGCGGCGCTGGCCCTCCCCGCTGACCTGCACGATGCTCATCGGGCGCCTCCCACCGGGAGCAGGCCGAGCAGCGCGAGCTTCTCCTCGAACTCCAGCGGCGTGAACGGCTTCACCAGGTACTCGTGGGCGCCTGCCGCGAGCGCGCGCACGATCTGGCCCTGCTCGCTCTCGGTGGTCACCATCATCAGCGTGATCCCCCGCCACTCGCGGTTCGCACGGACCCGCGTGACGAAGGTGAGGCCGTCCATGACGGGCATGTTCCAGTCGACGCACGCGAGGTCGACCTCGAGTCCGCCGGCGAGCAGGTCGAGGGCCTGCTGGCCGTCGGCGGCCTCCGCGACCTCGAACCCGAGCGGCTCCAGGATGCGCGTGACGATGCGCCGCATCGTCCGTGAGTCGTCGATCACCAGTGCTCTCATCGGGGGGCTCCTGATCCGAAGGGGGTCGGGACTGTGGCCGGCCACGGCGGCGGGTCACTTGCGGCGCCACGCGGCCGGTACACCGAGCCCCTGCCGAGGGGCAGGCGCTCCCAGTCGTCGTCGACGCCGATGGTGGTCTCCGCCGCGCCCAGCACCAGGAACCCGCCTGGCCGCAGGACCCGGTGCATCCGCGCCAGGATCTGCTGCTTGGTGGCCACGTCGAAGTAGATGAGGACGTTGCGCAAGAAGATGAGGTCGAACCCCTGCCCGGCGGGCGAGGCGTCCAACAGGTTGTGCCGCATGAACCGGACGGCGGCGCGCAGCTCGTCGCTGATGCGCCACTCGGACCCCGCGGCCTGGAAGTGGCGCTCGCGCATCGCCGACGGCAGCCCGCGATCGACCTCGAGCTGGCTGTACAGGCCCGCGCGGGCCCGCGCCAGCACCTGCTCGGACAGGTCGGTGGCCAGGATGTCGGCGTCGACGTGCGACGGCAGCGCGTCCTGCAGCGTCATCGCGATGGAGTACGGCTCCTGGCCGGTGGAGCAGGCGGCCGACCACACCCGCAGCCGCCGGGGGGCGACGGCGTCGGCCGTCAGCGCCGGGACGATGTGCTGGCGCAGCGCCACGAACGGCGCGCCGTCCCGGAACCAGGACGTCTCGTTGGTGGTGAGCGCCTCCACCACCAGGTCGCGCTCATGCTCGGACGCGGCGGCCCGCACGGACTTCACGAACTCGTCGAGGCCGAGGCCCGCGCGGCGGGCCAGCGGGGCCAGGCGGCTCTCCACCAGGTACTCCTTGCCCGCCTCGAGCTGGATGGCGCTGCGGCGCCGCACGAGGTCGGCGACGAACTCGAACGAGTCGGTGGTGAGGCTCATGACGCCCCGCCCTGCGACACGGCGAGGCCGCGCAGCCCGGCAGGACGCGTGGCGGCCCGCTGCACGGTGGACTCGATCACCTGCGCCATCTCGTCGAGCGGCACGATCCGGTGGGCCAGGCCCGCGGCGGCCACGACGCCCGGCATGCCCCACACGACGCTGGAGGCCTTGTCCTGGACGACCACTGTGCCGCCGGCGGTCACGACATCCTCACAGCCCGTGCGCCCGTCGGCGCCCATGCCGGTGAGGACGACGCCCAGGAGGTCGCCGCGCAGCACCTGCACGGCGGAACGGAACAGCACGTCGACGGCCGGCCGGCAGAAGTTCACCGGCGGCGCCTGGGTGAGCGCCGTGCGCAGGCCGGAGCCCACACGGCGCAGCTCCAGGTGGTGGTTGCCGGGGGCCACGTACACGTGGCCGGGCAGCACGTCCTCGTCGCCGTGGCACTCGACCACCGTCGAGGGCCCGATCCGGTCCAGGCGGGCGGCGAGCTGGCGGGTGAACACCGGCGGCATGTGCTGCACGACGAGCACCGGCACGGGCAGCGGCTGGGACAGCGAGCCGAGCACCCGGGACAGCGCCTCGGGGCCTCCCGTCGAGGAGCCCATCACCACGGCGCGCACCGGATGGCGCGATGGCTCGGGGCGGCCCGGCGCGGGATCGGCGCCCTCCGGGCGGGCCGGCGGGCGGGTCAGCCCGGGCGCCGGCGGCGCGGCGCGCTCGACGCGGCCCGGCAGCTCGAACCCGGGGCCGACGAGCGCGTGGATCTTGGGCAGGAGCTGCCCGGCGACCCGCTGCAACGACTCCTGGACGCTGCCGCTGCCGCTGGGCTTGGTCACGTAGTCGCTGGCGCCCGCGACGAGCGCGTCGAGAGTCGCCGCCGCGCCCTTCTCGGTGAGCGTGGAGAACATGACGATCGGCATCCGATGACCCGTGCGGCGCAGTTCCCGCACTGCCTCGATGCCGTTCATCTCCGGCATCTCGACGTCCATGGTGATCAGGTCGGGCCCGAGCTGGGCGGCCTTGGCCAAGGCCAGCCTGCCGTTGGACGCGGTGCCCACGACCTCGACCGACGCGTCGGTGGACAACGCCTCGGTCACGAGCCGGCGGATGACGACCGAGTCGTCGACCACCAGCACCCGGATGCGGGTCATAGGAGCTCCTGCCTGGCGCCCGAATGGGCGCATGTCGTCCTGATCGGCTGGCACGGTCGGATCCTGAGCAGTGCGCCGCAGTGATCCGGCGCACGGCCGCTAGGCGTCAGGCCGCTAGGTGTCAGTAAGTGAAGGCGGCCACCCGGGAGCGCAGGTCCGAGGAGTTCGCCGCCAGCACGTCGACGGAGACCTCCATCTGCGTCACGACGCCCGACGTCTGCGCCGCCTCCCCCGCGACGGACGTGATCCGCTCGGCGATCTCGCCCGTGCCGGCGGCGGCCTCCTGCACGCCGCGCGACATCTCGCCGGTGGTGGCGGTCTGCTCCTCCACCGCCAGGGCGATGGTGAGCTGGTAGTCGTTGATCTGGGCGATCACCGAGGAGATCTCCTCGATGGCGGCCACCGCCGAGGCGGTGTGCTCCTGGTTGGCCTGCACGCGGGCGGCGATATCGTCCGCGGCCCGGGCCGACTCCAACGCCAAGTCCTTGACCTCCCCCGCGACGACGGCGAACCCCCTGCCCGCCGCGCCCGCCCGGGCCGCCTCGATGGTCGCGTTGAGCGCCAACAGGTTGGTCTGCCGGGCGATGGCGGTGATGGACTTGACCACTGTGCCGATCTCGGCGGAGCTGGCGCCCAGCGCGTCGACGGTGACCGCCGCGGCCCGGGCGTGCTCGACGCCCTCGGTCGCGATCTTCGCCGCGAGGTTGGCGTTCTGCGCGATCTCCCGGATCGAGTCGCCGAGCTGCTCGGCGCCGGCCGCGACGGCCTGCACGTTGCGGCTGACCTGCTCCGCGGCCGCGGCCACCACGCCTGCCTGCGAGGACGTCTCATGCGACCCGGCGCTCACCTGCGCCGCGGCGCCCGCCAGGTCGTGCGCCGCCCCGGAGACCTCGCCCGCTGTGGCGCTGACCCCCTCCAGCGTCGCGCGCACCGACGCCTGCGCCTGCGTCAGGGCCCTGGCCATGCGCCCCAGCTCGTCCTCCGAGCGCTGCGTGGCCACCACCGTGAAGTCGCCCCCCGCCATGGCCTCGAGCGCGTGGTGCACCTCTTGCACGGACCTGCGGATGGAGCGGGCGATGACCAGCCCGAGCGCCACCACGAGCACCAGCGCCGCCGACAGGCTCGCGGTGAGGATCAGCACGGCGCGCTGCGCCTTCGCGTCGGCGCTCTCGGCGACCGTGTAGAAGTAGGAGTTGGTCTCGTCCGCGACCCGTCCCAGAGCCGCGGTGTAGGTGTCCACCAGCGGCTGGCTGGAGTCCTCCACGAGCGTCGAGTAGTAGACGCGGTCGTCCTTGAGCGCGGTGGGGATGAGCACCCCGTCGCGCAGCTTGACCCACTTGGCGTAGGTCGTCTTGAACGTCTCCCACGCCTCGCCGCTGTCGAAGGCCTGCTCGTACTCGGCGATCGCCTCGCTCACCGCCGCGTCGTTCTCGGCCTGCTTGGCCAGCCAGGCGTCGGTCATGCGCTCGTTGTCGAAGGCGGCGATCTCCGCGGCGATCACCCGCGCGGCGAGCTGGCCCTGCTCGACCTCGCTGCGCTTGAAGACCGTCTCCTCCTGCAAGCGCGCGAGCTCCTGCGTGTCCGCGGCGATCGAGCGCATCGCCACGGCCGCATAGGCGCCGGCGGCGAGCGCCACGACCGCGAGCAGCAGGATCGCCGCGAGGATCTTGGTCCGCACCGACCGCGCCGCGAGCCAGCCGCCGGTGCGGGCCGGGCGGCTCGCACTGCCAGGGCGGCGGGCGCCCGCGGGCTCGCCACCGCGCCGTCGTGCCGCGACTCTCATGACCCGCATGCCCGCTCCTTCGCTGAACCTGGTGGTACGGGGCCCATCGGCGGCCGTGGGGCGTGCGTGAGACTCGGGCGGGGCGAAATCCCCGGGGCCAGGAGGTGAAACTCGCGCTAGTACCTGAACGTCTCCACCCGCGCGTGCAGATCGGCGGACATGCGGGCGAGCTCCTCCACGGCGGTTCCCATCTGGCTGACCACCACGGCGTTGGACTCGGCCGCCGCCGCCACCCCGGCGATAGTCGAGCTGATCTCCTCCGAGCCGGCCGCGGCCTCGCCGACCCCGCGGGACATCTCGTTGGTGGTGGCCGTCTGCTCCTCCACCGCTGAGGCGATGGTGAGCTGGTAGTCGTTGATGTTGGCGATGACCTGCGCGATCTCCGCGATGGCGCCCACCGCTGAGGAGGTGTCCACCTGGATCGCCTCGACTCGGCGGGCGATGTCCTCGGTGGCCCGGGCCGTCTCGGAGGCGAGCTCCTTGACCTCGCCCGCCACCACCGCGAACCCCTTGCCGGCGGAGCCCGCCCGGGCGGCCTCGATCGTCGCGTTCAGCGCCAGGAGGTTCGTCTGCGCCGCGATCGAGGTGATGACCTTGACGACGTTGCCGATCTCCTGGCTCGATGTGCCGAGCTTCGCGACCTGCGCGTTGGTCCACTCCGCGACTCCCGTGGCGGCAGACGCCACCTTCGCCGCCTCGTTGGCGTTCTGCGCGATCTCCCGGATCGAGGAGCCCATCTGCTCCGAGCCCGACGCGACGGCCTGCACGTTGCGGTTGACCTGCGCGGAGGCCGACGCGACGACGCCGGCCCGCTCGGAGGTCTCCTGCGATCCGGCGGCCACCTGGACGGTCGCCGCTGACAGCTCCTCCGTCGCCGCGGCGACGGCCTGGGCGGTCCTGGCGACCTCCGTGAGGGCGCCGCGCACGGACTCCTGGGCCACCCCCAGCGCGCTGGCCATCTTGCCGATCTCGTCACGGGAGGCCACGTGGCTGGTCACGGTGAAGTCGCCCTCGGCCATCGCCTCCAGGGACTTCTGCACGCTGGCCGCGGAGCGGCGGATCCAGCTCGCGGTGAGGCTGCCCAGCACGATCGAGAGCACGAGCCCGACGGCCAGGCTGGCCACCAGGATCAGCTTGGCGGTCTGCGCCTCGGCCTGGCCCTCGGCGGCCACGGCGTCGAAGTACTGGGTGATGTCGACGCGCAGGTCGGCGAGCGACGCCTCGAAGGCCATCGTGAGGGCCTGGCTGCGCGTCTCGAGCAGCAGGTTGTACCGGTCGAGGTTGCCCGACAGGCCCGCGGGCACCAGCTCGGTGTCGCGCACCCCCAGCCACGTCGCGTAGTCGTCCTTGAACGACTGCCACACCTCGTACGTCCCGCCGCCTCCTGCCTCGAGGCCCTTCATCGCCGCGTTCATCGCGGCGTCGTTCTTGTCCTGCTCGCCCTTCAGGCTGGCCGACAGCGACACGTCGGCCGCGGCGATCTGCGCGACCAGGAGCTGCGCGCGCACCTCCGCCTCCGTCACCTGCGCCACCCGCGCGACGACCTCCCGCTGCACCGTCGCGAGCTCGGCCGACCGGTCCGCGACCTTCCCCAGCGAGATGAAGGCGTACACGCCCGTCCCCGTGGCGGCGACGCCCAGCATGAGGATGCAGCTGAGGATCTTGGTGCGCACCGACCGGTCGACGAACCACGACCGCAGGCCCCGGCGTGGCTTCCGGGCCTTCCGGGGCTTCCGGGGCGCGACGGGCTCCGGCGCGACCTCAGCGGTTGTCGGCTCCCCCTTGGCAGAGGCCGCCTCCGGCGTCTCCAGCGAGGCCGCCTCGGGCTCCTCAGCGGAGGGCAGGTCGGGGGAACGCTCAGAGGTGCGCATCATCGGGCTCCTTCATGGAAAACAGATCTCAGACCGGGCGTCCCTGTCAGGCCGCTGCCGCGGAGTCGACGTCGAGGACCAGAAGCAGCTCGGCGTCGAGCTTGTACGCGCCGAGGATCACGGCGCGGAGGCGCGCGTCGAGGGTGTCGGGCGGCGACTCGAAGGCCTCGGGGCCGACATCCACCACATCGCCGATCTCGTCGACGAGGAGGCTCACGGGCTCCCCGTCCACCTGCACCACGACCATCATCGGCTCGGCGCCCTCGGCCAACGGCTCCAAACCCAGCCGGGCGCGCAGGTCGACGGTGAGCACGACCTGCCCGCGCAGGTTCACCAGCCCCGCCACGCCCACCGGGGCCAGCGGGACCCGAGTGCGGGTGTGCGCGCGCAGCGCCTCCTGCACGCGCGTCACGGCGACCCCGTACAGGCCGCCGCCCAGGGTGAAGGTCACGAACTGGCTCATCGGACGGCCCCCACGAGGTCACGGCTGGCATCGGCGTCGTAGAAGGACGGATCGGCGGCCAGGACGGCGCCCCGCACGTCCAACAGCTCGGTGACCCGGTCGCCCAGCACCGTCGAGCCCAGCAGGCCGGTGTCGACGATGTCGGAGTGCCGGCCAGCGTCGTCGTCGACGATGTCGATGATCTCGTCCACCACGAGCCCGACGCTGCGGTCCTCATGCGTGTAGACGACCAGCAGCAGCTCGGCGGGATCCTCAGCGCCCGCGGCGCCATGCGCCCGCAGCACCCGGTCGAGGCGGGCGAGCGGGAGGATCGTGTCGCGGTACTGGATGACCTCCCGGCCGCCGACCAGCTCGACCTGGTCGGCGGGCACCAGCTCGAGCCGTGCGACGGACGCCAGCGGCATCGCGACCCGGCGGCCCCGCCCGATGCCGACCACCAGCACCTGCTCGGTGGCGGCCTCCTCCAGCTCCACGTCGAACTCGCGGGCCGCCCGGGCCAGCTCGCCCTCACTGGTCAGCGCGCGCCGGGCGATGGACTGCACATCCAGGATGAGCGCGACCCGCCCGTCGCCGAGCACCGTCGCCCCGGCGTACACGCCGATGGACTTCAGCCGCGCCGACAGCGGCTTGACCACGATCTCCTCAGTGTTGAGCACCCGGTCCACCAACAGCCCGAATCGCTGCTGGTCGGCCTGCACCACGGCGATGACCCCGCCCTGCTCGACTCCCGCCTCGGGGCCCGAGCCGACCTGCAGCACGCCCGCCAGGGACACCAGCGGCAGCAGCTCCCCGCGCAGCCGGTAGACCGGCGCCGAGTGCACGTACTCGATGCCCCCACGCGAGCGCTGCGTGTCGAGCGCGACGAGCTCCAGCAGGCTGACCTGCGGCACCGCGTACAGGTCGCCCGCGCACTCGACCGTCAGCGCCGGCATGATCGCGAGCGTCAACGGGATGCCCAGCCGCCACACCGTGCCGCGCCCGACCGTCGAGTCGACGTCCACAGCCCCGCCGATGGCCTCGATCTTGGTGCGCACCACATCCATGCCCACACCGCGGCCGGAGACGTTCGTGACCGACTCCGCGGTGGAGAACCCCGCGTGGAACACCAGGTTGATGATCTCGCCCTGGCTCATCACCGCGAGCTGCTCGGCGGTCCGCAGGCCGCGCTCGAGCGCCTTGGCGGCGATCTTCTCCGGGTCGATGCCGCGGCCGTCGTCGGAGATCTCCACGACCACCTGCCCGCCCGCGTGGAACGCCCGCATCGACAGCAGCCCCTTGGGCCGCTTGCCGGCGGCGACCCGCTCGGCGGGCGACTCGATGCCATGGTCGACGGCGTTGCGCACCAGGTGCGTGAGCGGGTCCTTGACGGCCTCCAGCAGGCTGCGGTCGAGCTCGGTGTCGCCGCCCAGCATCTCGAGCTGCACCTCGCGGTCGCAGTGCGCCGCCAGGTCCCGGACGATGCGCGGCATCTTGGACCACACGTGCTCGATGGGCTGCATGCGGGTCTTCATGACCCCCTCCTGCAGCTCCCCGGCGATGAGGTTGAGGCGTTGCGCGGTGCGCGTCAGCTCGGCGTCCTCGCCGCCCGTCGCGAGCCGGGTGATCTGGTTGCGCGCGAGCACGAGCTCCCCGACCTGGCGCATCAGCGCGTCCAGCAGGTCCACGTCGACGCGGATCGAGGCGTCGGCGACGCCCCGCGACGATGTGGAGTCGTCAGTGGCCGCCGGCGCGGCGGGAGCAGGGGCTGCGGGGGTGCGCGGCTCGCCGATGCGGCGCTGCTGCGGCACACCGAGGACGGATTCGGCGGCGGCCGCGGGCGCGGCGGGCTCCGGCGACGGCTCGGGGGTGGCGGACTCGGCGGGGGCAGCAGGCTCGGTGGCGGCGTCGGGCTCAGTGGGCGCGTCGGGCTCGGGGGCCTCGACAGCGGCGGCGGGCTCAGCAGGCTCTTCGACCTCGGTGGCGGCCGGCGGCGCGGGCTCGGTCGCGGCCGGGGCTCCGCCGTTCTGCAGCTCGGTGATCGCCATGATCACGTCGTCCACGGCGACGTCGCCCTCGGCGCCGTCCCGGTCGATGGCCGCGAGGATCGCGCGCACGGTGTCCACCAGGCGCAGCAGCAGGTCAGTGGTCGGGCCGTCCATCTGGCGGTGGCCGTCGCGCAGCTCGACGAGCAGGTTCTCCCCCGCATGCGTCACCCGCTCGAGCTGGCTGAACGCGAGGAAGCCGCTGGTGCCCTTGATCGTGTGGACGGTGCGGAAGACGCTGCTGAGCAGCTCCCGCGAGCCCGGGGACCCCTCGAGCGCGACGAGGTCCTGGTCCAGCTGGTCCAGGTTCTCGTGGCTCTCGACGAGGAACTCGCGAACGATGTCGTCCATGTCCTCCACGGAGCGCCTCCAGCTGTGCCTCGTCGAGGGCGGTCCACCGACGTCGACTCACTGATCGACAGCGGAGGTGCGCAGTTGAGGGATGCGGCGAGGCGTCACCGGGTGATCCCGGTGGGCTCGAGTGCGCTCGCCCGCGCGCTGACCTGCGCGCGGACCGTGCGGTCAGCGCCGCCCGACGGCCCCGGACGAGGGATCGGCGGCGGGACGCGGGCGGGCGACGAGCTCGCGCAGGGCGTCCACGGCGTCGTCGTCGACGGCGCTGGCCTCCACATTGGCGGCCGTCACGGCCTCGAGGATCTCCGCGCGGTGGATGCGCACGTCCCGCGGGGCGTCGATGCCCAGGCGCACCCCGTCGCTGCGGACCTCGATGACCGTCAGGACGATGTCGTCGCCGATCATGAGGCGTTCGCCGACGCGACGGCTCAGGACCAACATCCGGTCAGCCTACCGGCGTCCGGCCTCGACGCCCCCGCGCCGCGTCGGCTCGGCGCGTCAGTCCCATCGCGCCCCGGCGCCCAGGCGGTCGCTGAGCGCCGCCGCCCAGGCCACCCGGGTCGCGGGCAGCCCGTCGATCCACGCGACCGGGACGCCGAGGTCGAGCACCGTCCCCGGCTGCGTGGTCTCGAAGACGCCGCGCACGGCCAGCACGTCGATCCGGCGCCGGGCGCCCGTCTCGGCGAGCCAGCGCGCGCAGTCGCGCAGCTTGCTGTGCGCGTCCACCACACCCCACACCTGTTCCGGGGCGAAGGCCTCCAGCAGCTCGGCAGCCTCGCCTCGGGACGCGGCGTCGGGGCCGACGCCGAGGGCGACCACGGCGACCTGCCCGTCGGCGTCGGGGGCCTGCCCGCGCCAGCGCCGCGCGGCGACGACTGTGGCCACCCGCCGCCCGTGCCCCGCAGTCGCCTCCGCCCGGCCGGCGAGCACCACGCCGGAGGTGGGCTGGCCCAGCCGCTCGGCGAGCTGCATGGCCACTGCGAGCGCCTCGCCCGCAGGGCCCGCCACGACCACCACGGAGCCCGGCGTGCGGGGCAGGCGCGGCACCGCCGGCAGGGCCTCCAACACGGCGGACAGCAGCACGGGCCCGGTCCCCGCGACCCGGGCCAGGTAATGCTCGGGCACGCCCAGGTCGCGCAGCGCGTCGCGGCCCACGCCGCCGCTGGACGGCGTGGCCGTGGCGGGGACCAGCGGCTCGAAGGTGCGCGCGCCCGGCGCCGGCACCTCGACGTCGGCGATCACGGCGCCACCCGCCATCGCGCGGACCTGGTCCAGCACCGAGGCGAACGCCTCCTCCCCGGTGGACACGCGCGGCCCGGCGTCGGCGGACGACGTCGCCGTGACGCCCTGCCCGGCGAGGGCCGCGAGGTCCTGGCCCGGGGCGGCGTCGATCTCCGCCGCGTCCGCCGCGGCGAGCAACGCCTCCAGGCCCGACGGCGCGGGGTGCTGGCGCATCGCGCGGGGACGGGTGTGCGGCTCGTCCGCCACGTCCACCGTCAGCTCGTAGCGCTGGCGGGCGAAGAAGCCGGCGAACCCGCCGGACCGCACCCGCTCGGCGCGCACGATCCGCGCCGAGCTCCCGAACTCGGCGCGCACATGCGCCATGAGCTCGGGCAGGTCGGTCCCCTCAAGCAGCAATCGTGTGGACACCGCTCACCATCCCGACGGTCTCGATCTTGACTCCGGAGCCGGTGACCTCGGAGTAGGACAGCACAGGGGTGCGCGTCTGGCCGAGCATCACCAGGCGGCGCAGGGCGGGGCGCAGCGCGGGCGCGCACACCAGGACCACGGGGTAGCCCGCGGCCTCGGCGGCGCCCACGGCGGTGCGCACCTGGGTGAGGATCGACTCGAGGCGGTCGGGCTCCACCAGCAGCTGCGACCCGGCGTCCGACGGGCGGAGCTGCTCGACGAGGCCCTGCTCGAGTGCCGGGTCGAGGGTGACGACCCGCAGCACGCCCTCGTGGGTGTGCTGCGCGCTGAGCGCGGGGCCGAGCGCGGCCCGGGCCGCCTCGACGAGCCCCTCCAAGTCGGCGCCCGTCTTCGCGCGCAGGGTCAGCGCCTCGTAGATCCGCGACAGGTCGCGGATGGCGACCTCCTCGGCGAGCAGCCCTTGCAGCACGCGCTGCACCTCGCCGAGGCTCAGCAGCCCCGGCACCAGCTCCTCGACCACTGACGGGTTGACCTGCTTGACGCCCTCGGTGAGCACGCGCACGTCCTCGCGGCCCAGCAGGCGCGGCGCGTTCTGGGCGATGATCGAGCCGAGGTGCGTGATGAGCACCGACACCCGGTCCACGACTGTGGCGCCGGACAGCTCGGCGGCGTGCCGCAGCTCGGTGGGCACCCACTTGCCCGGCAGCCCGAACACGGGCTCCACGACCGCCTGCCCCGGCAGCGCCGCGAGGTCGTCGCCGAGGGCGAGCAGCCGGCCCGCGGGCGCCTCGCCCCGGCCGACCTCCACCCCGGAGATGCGCACCACATAGGTGGAGCGCGGCAGGTCCACGGAGTCGCGGGTGCGCACCGGCGGCACCACGATGCCCAGGTCCATCGCGATCTTGCGGCGCAGCCCGCGCACGCGGGTCAGCAGGTCCCGGTCCGGTCCCGCGCCGACCAGGTCCACCAGGTCCGGGGCGAGCAGGATCTCCAGGGTGTGCACCCGCATCTGCTCGATGAGCTGCTCGGGGGTGTCGCCTGCGGTGGGCGCGGCCTCCGCGGCGGCGGAGTTCTTCGCGGCCTGCGCGTCCCGGTCCTCGGTGGCCTTGATGCGCTGCGCGCCGATGAGCAGCGCGGCGCCCACGATGAGGAACGGGGGCTTGGGCATGCCCGGCAGCATGGCCAGGGCGATGGCGCCGCAGCCCGCGATGGCGAGCGCCGAGCGGGACTGCATGAGCTGCTTGGCCGCGGCCGTGCCCATGTCGCCCTCGGCGGTGGCGCGGGTGACGACGATGCCCGTGGACACCGAGAGCAGCAGCGCGGGGATCTGGGTCACCAGGCCGTCGCCGATGGTCAGCAGGCTGAACCGCTCGAGCGACTCCCCCGCCGTCATCCCCATCTGCACCATGCCGATGACGAACCCGCCCACCAGGTTGATGACCGTGATGATGATGCCGGCGATGGCGTCGCCCTTGACGAACTTCGAGCCGCCGTCCATGGCGCCGTAGAAGTCGGCCTCGGCGGCCACGTCGGCGCGGCGCTTGCGGGCCTGGTCCTCGGTGATGAGCCCCGAGTTGAGGTCGGCGTCGATGGCCATCTGCTTGCCGGGCATCGCGTCGAGGGTGAAGCGCGCCCCGACCTCGGCGACGCGGCCGGCGCCGTTGGTGATCACGACGAACTGGATGACCACCAGGATCAAGAAGATCACCAGCCCGATGACGAGCGAGCCGCCCACCACGAAGTGCCCGAACGCGTCGATCACCTGGCCCGCGTAGCCGTCCCGCAGCACGAGCCGCGTCGAGGCCACGTTGAGCCCGAGCCGGAACAGCGTGAACACCAGGATCAGCGACGGGAAGATCGAGAAGTCCAACGGCCGCTGCACGTACATGCTGGTCAGCAGGATGACGAGCGAGGCCGTGATGTTGATCGCCAGCAGGATGTCGAGCATCCACGCGGGCAGCGGCACGACCAGCAGCAACACGATGCCGACGACCCCCGCGGGGACGGCGAACTGGGCGATCGGACGGTTCCTCATGTGCGGGCCTTCCTGGCAGCGGGTGCTGCGGGCTCGTCAGGTGCTGCGGGCGCGGGCGTCGGTGGGGCGGCGGGCGGAGGCATGCCGGGCCCGGGTGGCGGGCTCATGCCGCGGCCTCCCGTCGGCGCCGGCCCCGGCGCTCCGGCGCGTCGGGCAGCTCGGGCGCGACGCCCGGCACCCGGTGCTTGCCCGCCGCGGCGCCCCGGCGGCGCAACGTCATGACGAAGGCCAGCACCCGGGCGACTGCCGTGAACAGGTACTCGGGGACCTCCTCGCCCAGCTCGCAGGCGCCGTGCAGCGCGCGGGCCAGCGGGATGTCCTCGACCAGGGGGACGTGCTTGGCGGTGGCCTCCTCGCGGATGCGGGTGGCGACGACGCCGGCGCCCTTGGCCACCACGCGCGGCGCGCCCGACCCCGGCTTGTAGCTGAGCGCGACAGCCACGTGCGTGGGGTTGACCAGGACGACGTCCGCGTCGGCCACCGCGGCCATCATGCGGTTGCGGCTCATGGCCATCTGCTTGGAGCGGATCGCGCCCTTGAGCAGTGGGTCGCCCTCGGAGCGCTTGTGCTCGTCCTTGACCTCGCGCATCGTCATGCGGGTCTTCTTGCGGTTGCGGCGCATGACCACGGCGACGTCGGCCACCGCGAGCAGGATGCCCGCGACGATGCCCAGCCGCAGCAGCATCGTCGCGCCGGACGACGCCGAGTCGATGAGCTGCGCCAGGGTCAGGCGGCCCGAGCCCATCAGCATCGGCACCATCGACTGGACGCCGAAGTACAGCGCCCCCGCGACCACGCCCGTCTTGAGCAGCGTCTTGGCGCCCTGCCACCAGGTCTGGCCGCTGAACAGCCGCTTGATCCCGGCGAGCACGTTGAGCTGTTTGACGTTGAGCTTGAGCTTCTTGAAGTGCACGCCGCCCTGCGCCGCCGCCACAGCCACCGTGATGAGCACGACGAGGGCGAACATCGGCGCGAGGGTGGGCAGGAACGAGCCGAGGCCCTGCTCGAGCGCGGCGGTGACGGCGCCCTCGCGCGGGTTCGCGGCGATGTCGCGGACGGCGGCGAGCTGCGACTTCGCGGCCTCCCCCGCGGCGCCGATCACCATCGGCAGCATGAGCGCCGCCGCGCCGAGGCCGATCCACGCCGACAGGTCCTGCGAGCGCGCGAGCTCGCCCTTGCGGCGGACCTCCTTCATCCGCTGCGGAGTGGCCTTCTCGCTGCGCTCCTGGCCGTCGTTGCTCATCGGACCACCCCCAGCAGAGCCTCGACGGCGCTGCCCAGCAGGCCGTCGATCACGCCGGGCATCGCGAGGTACGCGAAGCTCGCGAACGTGAAGGTCATCAAAATCTTCAGCGGGAAGCCCAGCGCGAACGCGTTCATCGCCGGGGACACCCGGGTGAGCAGGCCCAGCCCCACGTCGGTGAGGAACAGCACCACGATCAGCGGGCCCGCGATCTGCAGCGCCGCCACGAACATCTGGGCGGTGCCGTCCACGAGCGAGCTGCCCAGCCGGGACAGGTCCAGGGCCGCGCCGATCGGCAGCGCGTCGAAGGTGCGCGCCAGGCCCGCGATCAGCATCTGGTGGCCGTCCGAGGCGAACAGCAGCACCACAGCCGTGAACTGGTAGAAACGGGCGAACTGCGCCGCGCTGGTCATGCTCATCGGGTCGAACGCCGCCGCCATCTGGAAGCCGCCGAACTGGTCGATGAACGACCCCGCGGCCTGCACGGCGGCGAACACCAGCGCCACCAGGAATCCCAGCGCGCCGCCGATCAGCACCTGCATGACGAGGGCGCCCACGAACCCGGCGGTGCTGAGCGACTCATCCGCGGGGCCCAGCCGCGGGCTCACCGCGAGCGCCAGGCCCAGCGCCAGCATCGCCTTGACCCGGCCCGGCACCGCGCTGTTCGCGAACGGCGGGGCGATGACCAGGAACGCGGCGAACCGCACGCCGGCCAGCATCACCAGCTCCACCATCGCCAGCGGCAACGTGACGCTCACCGGGCCCACCGCGCTCAGCCGCCCACGAGTTGGGGGATGCGGGCGAACAGCTCATGGGTGAAGGTGACCAGCTCGGAGATCATCCAGTGCCCCGAGACCAGCAGCGCCACCGCGGCGGCCACCGCCTTCGGCACGAAGCTGAGGGTCACCTCCTGGATCTGCGTCACCGACTGCAGCAGGGACACGATGAAGCCCACCACCAGCGCCGTGATCAGCACGGGCGCGGCCAGCTTCGCGGTGAGGATCAGGGCGTCCAGGCCGATGTCCAGGACGGCATTGGTGTCCACCGTCAACCACCGCCCGCATACGAGCCGATGAGCGCGGTGAGGATCAGGCCCCAGCCGTCGACGAGCACGAAGAGCAGCAGCTTGAACGGCAGCGACACCATGATCGGCGGCAGCATCATCATGCCCATCGACATCAGCGCCGCGGAGACCACCAGGTCGATCACCAGGAACGGCACGAAGATGACGAAGCCGATGATGAACGCGGCGCGCAGCTCGGAGAGCATGAACGCGGGAATCAGGGTGAGCATCGACACCGAGGCCGGGTCCTCGGGGTTGGGCTGGTCGGCGGCGCGGGTCATCAGCGCCAGGTCCGCCTCCCGGGTGTGCGCGAGCATGAACTCGCGCAGCGGCTCCGAGCCGACGTCCACGGCCTGGGAGAACGTCAGCTCCCCCGCCAGGTACGGCTGCACGCCCGCGTCGTTGACGTCGCCCATCACCGGCGCCATCACGAACAGGCTGAGGAACAGCGCCAGGCCCGCGAGCACCTGGTTGGGCGGCACGCCCTGCAGGCCGAGGGCGTTGCGGGTCAGGGACAGCACCACCAGGATCTTGGTGAAGCTCGTGGTCATCAGCAGCAGCGACGGCGCCACCGACAGCAGCGTGATCGCCAGCAGCACCACGATGGAGCTGCTCGGGGTGCCGTTGACCCCGTTGACCGACACCGAGACGGTGTCCCCCGCGCCGGGCTCCCCGGGCGCCACGGGGGCGGTCGGGTCCAGCGGGTCGAGCGGCGCGGCGTGCGCGACGGCGGCCCCGACGACCATCAGCAGGACGACGAGCCCGGCGAGCAGCGCCGCCAGGGCGAGCACGCGCCCGGCGCCGCGCCGCGGGGCCGTCGTGCCTGTCGAGGCGATGCCCGTCGAGGCGATGCCCGTCGAAGCGATGCCCGTCGAAGCGATGGCCGTCGAGGTCATCGGCGCACCGTGCGGTCTTGGAGCACACCGACGGCGCGGCGCCAGGTCGCGGGCGAGAGGATCGACCCGTCGAGCGGGCCCCTGGCGGCCGGCTCCGACGCCGTCCGCTCGGAGGCGGGCGCGGCGTCCGCGCGGTCAGCCGGGGCCGTGGGCCGCGTCGCGTCGATCCGCGCCTGGGCGAGGACGGCGTCGATGTCCAGGTCGGGCCGCGGCGCGGGAACCGCGGCGAGGGCGGGCGCGGCGCCGACCCGGCGTGCCGCCACTGAGCCGGAGCCGCCTGAGCCGCCCGAGCCGCCCGAACTGCCCGACGCGGCGACGCTGCCGGCCTCGGCCATGCTGTGCGCCGCATGCGGCGCGGTGTCCGCCACCGGCGCGAGCTCGGTGAGCATCGTGACCTGCTGCTCGCCGTATCCGACCAGCAGCCGGCGGTTGCCCACAGCGAGCACTGCCACCCCGGAGTGCCGCCCGAAGACCTGCCGCGAGACGACCTGCATCTCGGGCGCGGTCAGCTTGCGCCGGCCCTGGGCGCCGCCGAGCTTGCGGCTGGCGAGCCAGATCAGGCCGAGCACGCACGCCAGGGCCAGGGCGACGCGCAGCACCAGGAGCGGCCCGTCCATCAGGCGAGGCCGTCCGAGCCCGCGACGATCTGCGTGATGCGGATGCCGTACTCCTCGTCGACGACGACGACCTCGCCGCGGGCGATCAGGCGGCCGTTGACCATCACGTCCGCCGGGCTCCCGGCGGTCCGGTCCAGCTCCAGCACGGCGCCCGGGGTGAGCTCGAGCACCTGGCGCACCGGCAGCCGGGTGCGGCCCAGCTCGGCGGTGAGGGTCATCTCCACGTCGTAGAGCACGTGCAGGCCCGCGCGCTGCGTCGGGACGCCCGCCTCGCGTGCGGGCACCGGCTCGGCGCGCACCCGCAGCGCGAACCAGGCGTGCGTGACGCCCTCGTGGGCCAGGGCGAACAGGTGGGCGTCGGAGGCCACGGCCTGGCTCGCGGGCGCGGTGCTCGCGGCGTCGAGCACCCCCGCGCCCAACTCGGCGCAGGCAGCCTCCAGCGCCGGGCGCAACGCGTCCGCCAGGGCGACGGGCGCCCCCGCGTCGGCGGCGGCGAGCAGTGCCTCGCGCACTGCCTCCTCGGCGATGATCACCAGGTCGGCGCTCACCGAGCCGACGAAGGACGCCACCACGGCGACGTCGTCCGGGCCCGGGCGCGCGCCGGCGGGCGCCGGTGACGCGGTGAGCGGCGCCGTCGACGGCAGCAGGCGGGCCACCGCCGCCGCCGCGTCGAGCGCGGCCGCCGTGAGCGACCCGGCGGTGAGCGGGAGGGTGGGGTTCATCAGAGGTTCTCCTCGACGTCGACAACCATGCAGGCGAGCCGGGAACCGTTGTTCCCGGCGGCGGCTCGGGCGAGCACGACCCCGTCGACGACCACGTCCAGCGGACGCGACGAGGGGTGGTTCAGGGGCAGGACGTCGCCCACCGCCAGGCTCATGACCTGCGGGGGGCGGACGGACATCGGCGTGAACCGCACGGCCACATCCACGGGCACGTGCTGCACGGCCAGTTCCAGGTCCTCCTGGGCGATGGCCTGCGCGCGGCGGTCGTCGGCGGAGCGCGAGTCCGCGCCCTCCCCGCTCAGCAGGGCCGACAGCAGCAGGTCCGCGGGGAACATCAGCGTCGCGTGGTCCTCGCGCTGGCCGGAGCGCAACGTGAAGGATGCCTGTAGCACCGGGTCTGTGGCCCCGACGGCCTGCACGAACTGCGGGTTGTACTGCACCGACCGCACCGTCACGTGCAGTGGCAGCAGGCCCGCGAACGCGTAGCCGAGGTCGCCGAGCGCGAGCTGCAGCAGCTCGCGCACCAGGACCATCTCGATCTCGGTGAGCTCGCGGCCCTCCCGCTCGTCGCCCTTGCCGGCGCCGCCGAGCAGGTAGTCGACCCACACCATGAGCGCGCCCACGGGGATCTGCACGACAGCGGTCTGCCGCGACTGCTCGACGCCGCACAGCACCATCGCCGTGGTGGGCGGCAGCGCCCGCACGTACTCGTCGTACGAGCAGAGCGTCAGCTCGTCGAAGGTGACCTGGGCGCTCACGCGCAGTCGCGCGCTGAGCTGGTTGCCCCACTGCCGGGCGAAGGTCTCGAACGCCATCTCCAGGACGCGGCCGTGCTCACGCGCCATGGTCATCGGCCGCCGGAAGTCGTAGGCCTCCGGCTCCTGCAGTCGAGCTCGCCGCGTCGCAGTGCGAGCGGAAGCGTGCACAGTCTCGTCAACGGTCACGCACGACTCATCGGCGGACAGCGCGCATTCATGAGCAAGCGGCGTGCGCGGATTCTCCGACCTGGCCCGTCATGGGCCGTCTGCTGGGCGGAGCGGTATGGCGCCCTCCATGGCGCCCCGACTTCACCGGCTGTCAGCCGGGTCCTACTGGGTCACGTAGTTCGTCAGGTAGACGTCCATCACCTCGCCCTCGTAGACCTCGACGAGCTGCACGGCGAGCTCCGCGGTGAGCGCGTCCCGCGTGGCCGGGTCGGAGACCTCTTCCATCGTGCGACCCGAGAACAGCTTGATCGCGGCGTCCACCGCCTTCGACGGGTCGGGCGCCTCCTGGACGTCGCTGGTGAGCTGCAGGCCCAGCCCGATGCGCAGGTAGTGGCCCCCGGCGAGGTTGAGGCTCACCGGATCCACCGCCAGCACCTCCCCCGGCGTCGGCGCGGGGGGCGCCGTCGGCTCGGCGGCCGCGCCCCTGTCGAACACCCCGCCCAGGTACGCCGCCCCGACTCCGAGGACGACCAGCAGGACGGCGCCGATGACCAGCAGCTTGACGCGCTTGCCGCCGCTCTTCGCGGGGGGCTCCTCGGCGGCCTTCAGGCCGGGGCCCTGCTGGGCGTTCTTGGCGCCGATCTTGCCGCCGGAGATCACTCGTTGCTCGATGGGCATGGGATTACCCCTCCGTCCCTGTCAGGGTGGGCACCAGCGCGCGCACGGCCTCCGGCGCGCTGCTGAGGATGACGAGGTCGACGCGGCGGTTCGCGACGATGGCGTCCTCGCCGACGCCGTCGACGAGCGGGCGGGCGTCGCCGAAGCCGACCGCCATGATCCGGTGCGGCTGCACGCCGTCCACCTCGACGAGGTGGCGCAGCACCTGCGTGGCACGGTCGGACGACAGCTCCCAGTTGGTCGGGTAGCGGCCCGAGACGGGGATGTTGTTGGCGTGCCCCTCCACCGAGATCGACTCGGCGAGGCCCACGAGGGTCGGGCCGGACACGTCGAGCACCTGGCGCGCGGTGGGCGTCAGCTCGGCGCTCGCCGCCGCGAAGAACACGTCGTCGGCCACCAGGCCCAGCACGAGCCCGCGATCGTTGATGCGGAACCGCACCGCGTCGCCCAGCCCGTTCGCCTCCAGCAACGCCGTGAGCTGGGCGCGCACCCCCTCGAGGTGCGCGGCCTCACGGCGAGCCGCCTCCAGCACCGCGGGATCGATCGTCTCCCCTGGGACGGACGACGGGTTGGCGCCCTGCGTGCCGAGGCCCGCGTCCGCGTCCACCATCCCGCCGGTGCTCGACGCCGGGGCGGTCTCCGGCACGATGCTGGCCCCGTCGAGCGTGCCCGTGCTGCCGTCCAGCACCGAGGGCGCCGCGTTCGTGTTGAAGCCGGCCGCGAGGGAGTCGCGCAGCGCGACGTACTTCTGCTGGTCGACCTGGCTGATCGCGAACAGCACGATGAACAGCGCCATCAGCACGGTGATCATGTCCGAGTAGCTGACCAGCCAACGCTCGTGGTTGACGTGCTCCTCCTCGTGCTGCGCGCGGCGGCGGCCCCCACGCCCGCGGCCGGAGCTCACGCCGCTGCCTTCGCGGCGGACGCCGCCGGCACCAGGCTGCGCAGGCGCTCGCCCACCAGGCGCGGGTTCGCGCCGGCCTGCACCGCGAGCAGCCCTTCGAGGGTGACCTCCATCTGCAGGCACTCCAGGTCGGAGATGCGCCGGATGCGCACGCCGATGGGCAGCCACACCGCGTTCGCCGAGAGGATGCCCCACAGCGTCGCCACGAAGGCCGCGGCGATCGAGTGGCCCAGCGACGCGGGGTCGGCCAGGTTCTCGAGCACGTGCACCAGCGAGATGACGGTGCCGATGATGCCGATGGTGGGCGCGTAGCCGCCCATGTCCTGGAAGTACTTGGAGTGCACGCGGTCCTGGGTCCGCTTTGTGGCGATCTTGTCCTCGAGGATGATGCGCAGGTCCTCGGGGTCGGTGCCGTCGATCGCGGCCTGCAGCCCGGAGCGCAGGAACTCGTCGTCGATGTCCTTCGCGGCGTCCTCCAGGGCCAGCAGGCCCTCGCGGCGCGCCCGGTCGGCGAGGTCCACCACGGTGTCGACCATGACGCCCGGATCCGGGGCCTTGCTGAGGAACGCGCGCGGCACCGCCGAATAGGACGCGATGACGTCCTTGACGGTGTGCCCGGCGATGCCGACGCCGATCGTGCCCAGCCACACCAGCATCAGCGGGGCGGGCAGGAAGATCGACATCGGGTCGGCGCCCTCGATGAGGAGCGCGCCGAAGATGGCGCCGAAGGCGACGACGATCCCAATGAAGCCGGCGGGGTCCATCAGCGACTCCTGGGTCGAAGGGGCACCGGGTGCGCGAGGGGAGCGTCGTCCGCGGACTCGTCATCGCGGACCAGCTCGACCGCCGGCTTGGGGGTGGACTGGATCTCCTGCGCGCGCGCCAAGAGCTGGGCGCGGTGCTCGTGGACCCGGGCGATGACCTCGGTCATCGACTCCTCCACGATGTACTTGGACCCGTCGATCAGCGTGAGGATCGTGTCGGGCGCGCTGTCGATGCGTTGCAGCAGGTCGGGGTTCACCCCGAACTGGTGCCCGTTGAGGCGCGTCACGACGATCACAGCGGTTCCGTCCCTGGTCCTGGCCGACGAGCCCGTCCGTGGGCCCTGTGTCTCTGATCGGCCGCTCTTCGGCGGGTATGAGGCTTCCGGCGGATGACCGGGCCGTTGTGGTGGTCACACGGCCCGGTCAACCACCGGTGGCGCGTCAGCGCTTGAGGTTGACGAGCTCCTGCAGCACCTCGTCCGAGGTGGTGATGACCCGCGAGTTCGCCTGGAACCCGCGCTGGGCGATGATCAGCGAGGTGAACTCGCTGGACAGGTCCACGTTGGACATCTCGAGCGAGCCGCCCGCGAGGCCGCCACGGCCGCCGGTGCCGGCGGTGCCGATCTGCGGGCCGCCCGAGTTGACGCCCGTGCGGAACAGCGAGCCGCCCGCCTTCTCCAACCCGCCCGGGTTGGTGAAGTTGCCCAGCGCGATACGCCCGATGGCCTGCTTGAGGCCATTGCTGAACGAGCCCGTGATGGTGCCGTCGGCGCCCAGCGCGAACGACAGCAGGGTGCCGGCCGCCTGGCCGTCCTGCGTGCCGGCCTTGAGCGTCTCGATGCCCGCGAACCCGGTGATGGTCGACAGGTCCACGTCCACCCCGCCGAGGTTGAACGTGGTGGGCGTGGTAAGCGAGCCGTCCGCCGCGAACGTCAGCGCGCCAGGCGTGGCGGTGGCCGCGCCGTCGGTGGCGTCCAGCGACCAGCCGGCGGCCGACTTCGTGAAGGTGAGCTTGATCTCCCGCTCGACGCCCGTGGAGTCGTAGACCGAGATGGTGCGGTTCAGCACCGTCCCGTCGGCCGCGTCGGCCGGCAGGTTGCCCACGAAGCCCGCCTTGGTGCTCTGCACGGCGGCCATCACCGTGCCGGCGGGGACCTTGAGGTCCACCAGCGGGCCGTTGGTGTCGATGACGCCGTTCACGGCGGCCCAGCCCTGCACGATGGCGCCCTCGCCCGGCAGCACCATCTGCCCCGTGGGGTCGAAGTCGAAGCTGCCGGCCCGCGTGTAGAAGGTCTCGGCGCCCTTGCGGACCACGAAGAACCCGTCGCCCTGGATCATCATGTCGGTGCTGCGCCCGGTGGACTGCGAGGCGCCCTGCGTGAAGTTCGTGGTGATGCCCGCGACGCGCACGCCCAGGCCGACCTGCGCGGGGTTCGTGCCACCGGCGCCGTCCTGCGCGGCGCCGCCGTTCTGGAGCACCTGGCTGAGCGTGTCCTGGAACTGGACCTGTGAGGACTTGAAGCCCGTGGTGTTGACGTTGGCGATGTTGTTGCCGGTGACGTCGAGCATGGTCTGGTGACTGCGCAGACCGCTGATGCCGGAGAAGAGCGAGCGGAGCATGGGAGTTCCCTTCGGTGGAGGAGGCCTGCGTCAGGCGCTGGGCGCGGGGGTCTCGGGGGGTGTCTCGGGTGTCTCGGGGGTTGTCTCGGGGGGCGTGCCGGGTGTGGTGACGGTGGCCACGGCGTCGAGGCTGACCTCGGTGTCGCCGACCATCACCGTCGGCACTGCCGTCTTGTAGGACACGGACGACACGATCCCCGTCTGGGTCTCGCCCTCCGCGTCGGTGTAGGTGACCTGCTGGCCGACGAGGCCGGCAGCCGCCATCCGCATCTGCAGCGCGAACCCCTCACGGGACGTGGCGGTCAGCTCGGTGAGCTGCTCCATCGTCGCGAGCTGGGTGGTCTGCGCCATCAGGTCATTGGTGTCCATCGGCGAGCTCGGGTCCTGGTTGGCGAGCTGCGCGACGAGCAGGTTGAGGAACGCCTGCGAGTCGAGGGTGTTCTTCGCCGTCGAGGCGGTCTGGCCGGTCGCCGAGGCGGGAGCCGAGTAGATGGCTGACGTGTCGATGCTCAAGGGGCGCTCCTGTTCAGGCGATGACGTCGATGCCGCCGGGCCGGGTGGCCGACGGGGTGCGGGGCTGGGCGGGCAGGCCGGCGGCCTGGCCGATGCCGGACGGGCCGGCAGGATCGGCGGCGCGGCGCTGGGCCCCGTCGCCGGAGCGCTGGTCGTCGGCGGAACCGGCCTGCCGTTGGCCGAGCTCGAGCTCGGCCTGCAACCCGGAGGCGGCGAGGTCGCGGCGCAGCTCGGAGATCGAGGAGCGCAGGGCCTCACGTGAGGCGTCAGTCGCCCCGATCAACTCGATCCGGATGGCGTCCGGGGAGATGTGCGCCACGACCCGCACCGGGCCGAGGTGTTCGGGGTCGATGGCCAGCGACATCACGTGCTGCCCCTCCCCCAGGCTGCGCACCGAGGCGAGCTGGGGCGCGAGCTGCGCGGCGACGGGCGGTGGCGGCGCGGGCGCGACCGGCGCCACCGCACGGGTCGCGGACAGCGGCGTCGACTCGGCGACCACCGGGACGGCCACCGGCAACGGGTCCGCGGCAGGCGGTGCGACGGCCGACGCCGGGGCGGGGGTCGCGGCCTCGACGGGCGCGGCCCCGGCGACGGGCTGGGCCCCCGCAGTGGCCGCCGACACCGCGACGGGCGCCTGCGCGGCGGCCCGGGGGACGGCCTGGACGGCGGGGTCCGTCACGGCGGCGACGGATGCCAGGCCGGCGACGGCGGGCTGGGCGGTGAGGGCCGACTGCGGGACGGGCGTGGCGTCGCCCTCGCCCGGCAGGGCTGTGGCGGACAGGGCGGACGGGGCCGTGGCGGGCACGGGGCTCGGCTCGGCCCGCACCACAGCGGGCGCCGCGTCAGCCGTGGCATCGGTGGCGGCAGGCGCTGTCGTGGCGGTCGCGGCGAGGGCGGCGGACTGATCAACCGGCGCCCCGACGGCGGTGAGGGACTGCGTGGCCACGGGGGCCACGAGCGGCGCGGCCAGCAGCACGGCAGGGGCCTCGGCGCCGGTGTCGGCGGTCGCGCTGGGCAGCGTGCCCTCCACGGCGGGCTCCCCCGACGCGTCTGCCGCGTCCGTGCCGCTGGCGCCCGTGGCGGGTGCGCCAGGCGCGGCGGCCTGGCGAGCCCGCAGGCGGTCGTCGACCTGCCGGTCGCGCTGCGCCCGGGCGGAGTCCTGGGCACGGGCCTGGGCGTCGCGACCGACCTGATCGCGCAGCACCGCGTCGAAGTCCCGCTGGGAGGTCGACGGGCTCGACGAAGGGCGCGCCGGGGACGCGGGCGCCGGCACACCGCTCGACTGGACAGGGCTGGTCATGAGGCCACCCCCGTCCCGGCGAGCAGGCTCAGCACATTGCGCTGCGCGGTCGCGGTGGACAGCGCCGCCGACAGCGCCGCGCTCGGGTCGACGGTCGTCGCCGCCTCCTGCGGCAGCACCCGGCGGATGGCCGTGGGCGTGGTGTACACGTCGCGGATCTGCACATGCGAGCCCGCTCGCGGAGCGTCGATCATCTTGCCGTCCCCCATGTAGATGCCGATGTGCGTGCCCCCGCCGAAGACCACCAGGTCCCCAGGCAGCGCTTGGTCGAGCGAGGCGACCGGCGTGCCCATGGTCATCTGCTGCCGTGCGACCCGCGGCACGCCGTCACCGACGCCCAGGTCGGTCATCGCGCGCAGCACCAGGCCCGAGCAGTCGAGCCCGCCCTCGTCGAGCGTCTCCCCACCCCAGACGTACGGGACGCCCAGGTACTTCTTGGCCGCCTCGACCAGGCCCTGGCCCGTCGCCGCACCCGACGTGGCCGTCGTGGCCTGCCCGGTGAGGGCCGCGTACTGGGTCGAGTCGACGCCGAGCGCCGCGAGCGTCGCGGCGAACGTCGCGTCGGTGGTCGACCCCGTGGACGTCGACGACCCTGTCGACGTGGTGGCGGCCTGCGGCTCCACGAGCTGCCGGAGCTCGGCGATGCGCGCCTGCACGGCGGCGATCCCGCTCATCGGACCCCTCCCTCCCGGTCGGCTGCCGGCCGCCGGCCGGCGACCTCGTCGATCACTGCCTGCTCGGCCCGCGCGTCCTCGGCGCGGACCTCGGCGTCATGGCGCTCCTCGAGCTTCTCGAGGGTGCGGGTCGCGGTGCGGGCCTGTGACCAGGCCTGCTGCGCGTCGTCCACAGTCCCTTGGGCCTGCGCCACATGCGCCCCGTGCTCGAGCAGCAGGCTGCTCAGCGCGGTGCGGCTCGCCACGGCGGCGCGCCAGTGCAACTCGTCGGCGCGCGCGGGCAGCGACGCGTTGCCGAGCATCACCTCGGTGTCGAGCCGGCGGCGCTCCGCCTCGTCGCGGCGGCGGGTGGCGGCCGCGAGCTCCACGGCGGCGCGATCCTCGGCGATGCCGCGCAGCCGCAGCAGGCTCGCCAGCCGGAAGGGGCCGCTCATCGGGCCGCCCCCATCGCCGTGACGAGCTCGGCCAGCCGGCGCCAGGAGTCCTCCGAGCCGGCGGACTCCTCGAGCGGCTGCTGCAGGAACGCGTCGATGGCCCGGCTGTGCGTCACGGCGGCGTCCACCAGCGGGTTCGAGCCCGCGACGTAGGCGCCCACGTCGAGCAGGTCCTGCGCCTGGCGCCGCGCGGCCATGACGGTGCGCAGCCGCACGGCCAGGTCCCGCTGCTCGCGGGAGACGACCCGGGTCGCGACCCGGGAGATCGAGGCGAGCGCGTCGACGCTCGGGAAGTGGCCGGCCACGGCGAGCTTGCGGTCCAGCACCACATGCCCGTCGAGGATCGAGCGGGCCGCGTCGGCGATGGGCTCGTTGTGGTCGTCGCCGTCGACCAGCACGGTGTAGATCCCGGTGATCGACCCGGCCGACGAGGTCCCAGCGCGCTCGAGGAGCTGGGCGAGCAGCGCGAACGTGCTCGGCGGGTAGCCGCGGGTGGCCGGGGGCTCCCCCACCGACAGCCCGATCTCGCGTTGCGCCATCGCCACGCGGGTCAGGGAGTCCATCATCAGCACCACGTCGGAGCCGTCGTCGCGGAAGTGCTCGGCGATGCGGGTGGCGACGAACGCCGAGCGCAGGCGCACCAACGGCGGCGCGTCCGACGTCGCGACCACCACGACGGAACGGGCCAGGCCCTCGGGGCCCAGGTCGTCCTCCAGGAACTCGCGGACCTCGCGCCCGCGCTCGCCGACCAGGGCGATCACGGAGACCTCGGCGTCGGTGCCGCGCGCCACCATGGACAGCAGGCTCGACTTGCCGACGCCGGAGCCCGCGAACAGCCCCATGCGCTGGCCGCGCCCCACCGTCACCAGGGTGTCGAGCACCCGCACGCCCAGCTCGAGCGGCTCGGCCACGCGGCTGCGCTCGAGCGGATGCGGCGCGACGCCCGCCACGGGCACATGCGCGTCGGCCAGCAGCGGGCCCTTGCCGTCGATCGGGCGCCCCAAGCCGTCCACGACGCGCCCCAACAGTCCGCGCCCCACCGGCGCGGTGAGCGAGGAGCCCAGCGCCCGCACCGGCATCCCGGCGCGCAGACCGTGCGTGGGACCCAGCGGCATGCAGCGGGCCGCGCCCCGATCGGCGGCGACGACCTCCGCCGGGACGGCGTCCGGGCCGCTGCCGATCTCCACGAGGTCGCCCACCGCGGAGCCCGTCCCGGCCACCTCGACCGTCAGGCCGACGACGCCGCGCACCGAGCCGACCAGCTCCGGGCGCCCGACGCGCAGGGCATGCGCCCAGCCCGCGGCGCCCGC
Organism: Cellulomonas cellasea; assembly: GCF_030372105.1. Lineage (GTDB taxonomy): Bacteria > Actinomycetota > Actinomycetes > Actinomycetales > Cellulomonadaceae > Cellulomonas_A > Cellulomonas_A cellasea_A. The sequence goes on from NZ_JAUDBQ010000001.1 coordinate 276,955, forward strand.
CACGGAGACGGCGGCGTCGAGCACGGGCTCGAGGGTGGGCGCGCTCATGGGCTCGCCTGCCCGGGCGGGTCGAGCACTGCGCGGACCCGGTCCAGCGCCGTGGTCAGCCGGGCGTCGAGGTAGCCGTCGGCGTGCTCGCTGACCGCGTCCCCGACGGCGAGCGTCGCGTCGGCCACCAGGGTGAGGCCTGTGACGTCCACCGGCGCCGCGGCCGCCTGCAGCGCGGCGAGGTCGCGCGGGTGCAGGCGCACCGTCTGGCCGCCCACCTGCAGCGGCTGCGACCGGACCCGGGCCAGCGCCGCGCGCGCGGAGTGCTCCCCGTCCCGCAGTTCATGGCCGAGGATCGCCTGCGCGAGCTCCAGTGCCGCCGCGTGCAGGCGCCGCTCCGCGTCGGCGAGCACCGGGGCCGTGCGGGCCGCGGCGGCCGTCGCGGCCCGTCCGAGCACCGCGAGCGCCTCGGCGTGCTCGGCAGCCCGCACCGCCTCGGCCCGCTCGCGCTCGAGGGCCACACGCGCGGCCTCCACGGCCGCTGCCTCGGCGGCGTCCCGGCGTCCAGCCGCGAAGCCCATGGCGTGCCCCGCCCCGCGCGCCCGGTCCAGCTCGGCCGCGAGGGCTGCGTCACGCGACTCGTCGCGACGCTGGCCCACGAAGGCGGTCTCGAACGGGCTGGTGCGCAGGTCAGGAGACATACTCGTCCTCGCCGTCGCGGCGGATGACGATCTGGCCGCCCTCCTCCAGGCGTCGGATCACCTGCACGATGCTCGCGCGGGCGTCCTCCACCTGGGAGAGCCGCACCGGTCCGAGCAGCTCCACCTCCTCGGTGAGGTTCTCGCGCGCACGCTCGGACAGGTTCCGCAGGATCTTCTCCCGCACCTCGGTGGCGACGCCCTTGAGCGCCACGGACAGCTCGCCCATCTCCACCTGGCGCAGCACGAGCTGCATCGCCCGGTCCTCGAGCAGCACGATGTCGCCGAAGACGAACATGCGGCTGCGCACCTCCTCCGCGAGCGCCTCGTCGCGGGCCTGCAGCCCCTCGAGGATGAGCTTCTCGGTGGTGGGGTCCGCGCGGTTGATGATCTCCACGAGCGGCTGCACGCCGCCCACGGCCGACAGCTCCTGCGGGGTCAGCACTGTGGACGCGTTGCGGCGCAGGTTGTCCGCGACGACTGCCACGACATCCGGCGAGGCGCGCTCCATCAGGGCGATGCGGTGCGCCACCTCGGCCTGCAGGTCCCCGTCCAGGCCGGCGAGGATCGCCGAGGCGTGGTCCGGGCGCAGGTGCGCGAGCACCAGCGCGATGGTCTGCGGGTGCTCGCCGCTGATCAGCGACAGCACCTGGCGCGCGTCGGCGTGCTGCAGGAAGTCGAACCGCTGCCCCGCCATCGACGACTGGAGCCGGTCGATCATCCCGGCGGCCTGGTCACGGCCGATCGACGCTTCCAGCAGGTGCTGGGCGTAGCCGAGCCCACCGCCCACGCCGGGGCCGGTCAGCGAGATCGCGTAGAACTCGTCGAGCACCTCATCAGCGACGGACTGGTCGACGTGCTCCAGGCGCAGGATCTCCGCGGTGAGCTCCTCGATCTCGGCGACGTCGAGCTGCGCCATGACGCGCGCGGCCCGGTCGCGGCCGAGCTGGAGCAGCATCATCGCCGCCTTCTGGGTGCCCGTCAGCGTCGCCATCAACGGCCGCCCGAGCTCGAGCCGGATGAGCTGAGCCAGCCGCGCAGCAGGTCCGCGACCTCGGCGGGCTGCTCATCGGCCAGGGCGCTGATCTCCGCCCGGCGCAGGGCCGAGCCGTCCTGCACCACGGGCGCCGCCACGAGGGCCATGGCATCCGAGTCCGGGCCGCCACCCTCGAGCTCGAGCGTCTCGCCACCGAGCAACGGCAGCTCCCCGATGTCGAGGGACTCGCGGCGGTTGCGCCGCGACCTGCGGGCGGCGGCGATGGCCAGCGCCAGCACGACCATCAGCACGACGCCCCCGATGGCGAGCTGGCGGACCAGGGACGCGGTGGCGGCCTTGGCGGCCTGCTCGTCGGCGGCGCTCAGCGCGGCCTGCGCGGCCTCGGCCGTCGAGGTGTCGAAGGCCATCCGCTGCACGGCGACCGTGTCACCGCGCTCGGTGTCGATCCCGGCGGCGGCGCTGACCATCGCGGTGAGCTCCGCCATGTCGATCTTCGCGGCGGCGGTGGCGTCCACGGCGACGGCCAGCGACTGCCGCTTCACGCTGCCCGGCGCCGTCACCGTCTGCTCGGTGACCTTGTTGACCGCGTTGTTGAGGTTCTCGGTGGTGGACGAGTACGCGCCGGAGTCGTCGTCGCCCGACGGCACCGCGATGTTGTCCGGCCCCAGCACGCCCGTGGCGGTCCCGCTGTTGCCCCGGCCCGTGTACTCCTCCTTGGTGGTCGCCGAGACGAGCGGCGGCACGTCCGGCGTGGCGGAGAACTGCTCGCTCACCCGCTCGGTCTGGTCGTAGTCGAGCTCGGCGGTGAGCGTCACGGCGGACTTGCCGACCCCGACCACCCGGTCCAGCAGCGCCTGCACGGCGACCTGCACCCGGGACTCGTACTCGGCGGTCTGCTGGCCGGACATCCCGACGCCGCTCTCGGCGCCCACGGTGGACAGCACCGCGCCGCTCGAGTCGACCACCGCGACGTCGGCGGGCTTCATGCCCTCGATGCCCGCGGACACCAGGTGCACGATCGCCTGCACCTGCTCGGCGCCCAGCGACGTGCCGGTCTTGGTGCGCACGAACACCGACGCCGTCGGGTCGGCGGTCTGCGAGACGAAGACGCTCTCCTCCGGGATGGCCAGCTTCACCGTCGCGGCCTCGACGCCCGCCAGCGCGCTGATCGTCTTGGACAGCTCGCCCTCGAGCGCGCGCTGGTAGGTGACCTCCTGCTGGAACTCCGAGGCCGTCATGCCCATGTCGTCGAGCAGCGAGTACCCGCCGCCGTCGGCGTTCGCGGGCAGCCCGGCCGCGGCGAGCTTGAGCCGCATCGAGTAGAGCTGGTCGGCGGGGACCATGACGGTGGAGCCGCCGTCGGCGAGCTCGTAGGAGACCCCGGCGGCGCTCAGCTCGTCGACCACGGCGCTCGCGTCGGTGGCGGACAGGCTGGTGAACAGCGGGCTCAGCGTCGGCTTCGTCATCCAGGCGCCCAGCGCCACGGCGCCCAGCACCACCACGGCCACGCCGATGATCGCCAGGGTGCGCTGCGCCAGCGTGAACTGCTTGACGGTGCCGCCCATGCGCTCCAGCACCGCGGAGAGCTGCGCGGGCATCAGGCCTGCATCCGCATGATCTCGGTGAACGCGTCCACTGCCTTATTGCGCAGCGCGGCGGTCAGCTCGAGGGTGAGGCTCGCCTCGGCGGAGGCCACCGTGTAGTCGTGCACGTCGTCGAGGTCGCCGGTGACGGCCCGCACCGCGAGCTCATTGCTCGTGGACTGGAGCTGCTGCAGCGAGTCGATGGACCCGAGCACCGAGGCGAAGGCGCTGCCGTCGGAGGCCGGCGCCTTGTCCGTCCCAGTGAGCGCGGACAGGTACGCGGTGGGCGCGACAGAAGTCACGCCGCCGATCGCGGGGATGCTCATCAGTTGCGTCCGATCTGGAGTGCCGCCTCGTACGTGGCCTTCGCCCGGTCCACCACGGCGGCGTTCGCCTGGTAGCCGCGCTGCGCCATGATCAACTGGCTCATCTGGCTGGCCATGTCCACCTCGGGGTAGCGCACGTACCCCGCCTCGTCGGCCAGCGGGTTGTCCGGCTCGTAGACCATCCGCCCCTCGGCGTCGCCCAGGGCGATGCCGGCCACCTGCACCCCGCCGCCGTCCTGGGTGGCGATCTCCTGGGCGATCACGTACTTCGCCTGGTAGGCGTCCTCCGTGGTGGACGTCGCGGTGGACATGTTCGCCAGGTTGTCGCTGACCGCGTCGAGCCACTTGCGGTAGACGGTCAGGCCGGTGCTGGCGATGCCGATGGCGCCGAACGTGGTCATCAGCTGCTCCTCATGGCGGTGCGGATCCCGGCGTACGTGCCGCTGACGGCCTGCGTCGCGAGCTGGTAGCGCAGGTTCGTGTCGATGTTGAGCAGCGTCTCGGCGTCGAGGTTCACGTTGTTGCCGTCCTCGCGCGTGGGCTCGAGGGACCGGGCGGTGGTGGCCTCGGCAGCGCCTGTCCCCTTGCCGACGGCACGCGTCAGGGCGTCCTCGAAGGACACGCGCTTCGCCTGGAAGCCGGGGGTCTGGATGTTCGCCACGTTCTCGGCGATGGCGCGCTGTCGCAGCGCCAACCCGTCGAGGGCGCTGTTCAGCGCCACATAGCTGACCGATCCGAACATGGACATGCGAGACCACCTCACCGACGTGGTACTTCGGGTCGGCCGATCCGTGGCCTGTTGCGCGAGCACTCCCTGCTCGGGTTCCTCATCGGAGGCGGCTGCGCAGACCTGAGGTGTTCCACCCATCGAGGCCGACCTTCACCCGGACGGCTCAATCGGTTCGGGCATGTGTGTCCGGCGGTGTCCGGGTCATCCGGTGGGCGGCGGCGGGCTCCTCAGCCCTCGACGTCGAGGTACACGGGCGCCTGGGAGCCGTGCGTGCGCAGCACGGAGACCACGTCGAGGTGGCGTCGGCTCATCGCCGCCGCCTCGGCCACCCGCTGCGCCGCGGAGGCCTGCGCGTCGAGGAGCCGCCGCGCGCGGGGCGCCAGCTCGGCTGGCAGCGGGCCCAGGCCGGGCTCGGGGCGCCAGGGCGCGGGGTCCACGGCGGCAAGCCCGTCGGCGGCCAGCGCCTGCGCCTGCTCGACGTGGGCCTCGAGCGCGTCCAGGGCGGCGGGCCAGCCCGTGGGCGCGTCAGCCGGCGCGTCGGCGGCGAGCACGTCAGCCGACACCGAGCTCGCCCACCAGCATCTCGGAGGCCACCGGCTGCCGGGGCGCCGGGACGGCGGCCCGCGCGACGACGTCAGCGGCGCCGTGCCACGCCTCGCGCAGCGGCCCGATGACGTCGCGGCACGCGGCCGTCCGGTCCGGGTCCGCCGTCATCGACGCCTCGATCAGCTCGGCCAGCAAGTACGTGTAGATCGACATCAGGCCGGGTGCGCCGTCCCACGCGTCCACGTCCAGGCTCGCGATGAGCTCCGAGAGGATCTCCTGCGCGTGCGTGAGCTGCGCGGTGCCCTCGATCCGGTCGCCGGCGCGCTGCGCGGCCTCGGCCCGCTCGACGTCGAGCAGCATCCGGTCGTACAGCATGGTCAGCAGGCGCTCGGACCCGACGGTCGCGACGGTGTCAGCCAGGTAGCGCGATCGGACGTCATACATGCCGGTCTCCTTCGGGCGTCGGCGAGGACAGGTGGGCTGGTCCTCAGGAGCTGGTCGAGAGCGACGCGAGCTGGCTGCTCAGCCAGCTCGACTGGGACTGGAGGTTCGAGAGCGTGACCTCGAGGGCCGAGTAGGTCTTCTGCAGGCCCTCGCGGCGGGAGGCGAGGCGCAGGTCCCACGACGCGATCTGCTCGCCGAGGTCCTTGACCATCCCCTCCTGGCTTTGGATCTTGAGCGTCAGGGTGCCGTCGTACTTGTCCGACGCCCCCGTCGCGACCTCGGCGACGCGCGCGGACAGGCCGGAGATGATCTTCTCGACCTTCGCGGGGTCGTCGGCGAGCGCCTTGGCGAACTTCTCCTCGTCGAAGTCGAAGTGGCCGGTCTTGGCGTTGATGCTGATGCCCGCCTCGGAGGGCGACATCCCCTCGACGGGGAACGACACGGCGCTCTGCAACTGCTGCTGGAGGCCGCGCACGGCGCTGTCGCCGCTGAACAGGCCACCCGTGATGACGGTGCGGCCGTCTTCGGCCGTGGTGGTGGTCGGCGACGTCCGGGCGGAGATCTCGGACATGACCACGCCGAGGGCGCCCATCAGGTCGGAGGCCAGCTTGGTGACCGCCGTGTCGTCGCGGGCCACCGTGAGGGTGACCGGGCTGGACTCGACCTGCGTGACGGTCACGTCGACGCCGGACATCAGGCCGGTGAACGTGTTCGTGTCCGACGTGACGGGCTGCTCATAGGCGGTCCCCGCCCAGAGGGTCAGTTTGGCGTCCTGGGCGGTGCGGACGTTGTTCAGCGTCAGGGCCTGCGTGCCCGAGCCGTCCGCGCCCGTCGCCACCGACAGGGAGAACCCCTTGCCGGCGCCGGTCTCGACACCCGTGAGCTGGAGCCGGTACTCGGGGGCCGCCGCCGTGCCCACGTTGACGGCCGCGGCCTTGACGCCCGTCCCCGAGGCGTTGAACGCGGAGACGATGTCGGAGATGTCGGCGCTCGCGGCGGTGACCACGGTGTCGACGCCGCCCTGCGAGATGGTGAACGTCGGGGTCGCGGAGTCGTAGCTCGCGGGGAGCGTGACGAGCGACGACTGGGACTGCGCGACCTGCGAGACGGTGAAGCTCAGCGTGGAGGGCTGGGCGCCCGCCGTGGCCGTGGCCGTCACGGACGGATGCGAGGACGTGGCATGCGCCGCCGCCCACGACGAGGGCTTGGTGGCCGCCGTCGCGGCTTCGCCCAGTGAGGAGAGCTTCGCGTTCAACGCCTGCAGCGCCGTCACCATGCTGCTGGTGGTCTTCTGCTTCGACACGAGGAGTCGCTGCGGCCCGGCTTCAGCCAGCATGAGCTGGTTGATCAGGTCCGTGGTGTTCAGCCCACTGATCAGCCCGTCAATCCCGAGCGATGCCATCTGGCGCCTTCCTCCGTCTTACGTGATCATTCACTGGCCTGGAAGTGCGACCGGCGGCGGGCGGACGGTTGTCCACCCACCGCCGGTCGTGTGGTGCTGCGTCCTCACCGCGAGGGTGAGGTCAAGATCACCGCAGGAGCGAGAGCACGCCCTGGGGGATCTGGTTGGCCTGCGCGAGCATCGCCGTGCCGGCCTGCGACAGGATCTGCGCGCGGGTGAAGGAGACCATCTCCGACGCCATGTCCGTGTCGCGGATGCGGGACTCCGACGCGGACAGGTTCTCGACCGCGACGTTGACGTTCTTGATGGTGTGCTCGAGGCGGTTCTGCATCGCACCGAGGTTGGCACGCGTGGTGGAGATCGCGCCGATCGCCGTGTCGACGGCGGCGAGCGACGTCTGGGCCGTGGCGTTGTCCGTGACCTTGAGCGCGGCGATGGTGCCGACAGTGGTCTTGACGTTGTCGAGGGTCACCACGATGGTGCTGTTGGCGTCGCCGTCAGCGCCGACCTGGAACGTCAGGCTGGCCTTGGAGCCGTCGAGCAGCTTGGTGCCGTTGAAGTTCGTCGAGTCCGTGATGCGCGTGAGCTCGGCGCCGAGGCTCTTGATCTCGGTCTCGATGTTGTCACGCGCCGCGACGCTGTTCGAGTCGTTACCACCCTGGACCGTGAGGTCACGCACACGCTGCAGGATCGCGTGGACCTCGGTCAGCGCGCCTTCAGCCGTCTGGACGACCGAGATGCCGTCCTGGGCGTTGCGGGCGGCGACCTTGAGGCCACCGACCTGCGAGCGCAGGCCCTCGGAGATCGCGAGGCCGGCAGCGTCGTCCGCCGCGCGGTTGATGCGGAAGCCCGAGGAGAGCTTCTCGAGCGACTTGCTCAGGTCGTTCTGCGTGTTGGACAGGTTGCGGTACGAGTTGACCGCGGCGATGTTCTGGTTGATCGACAGACCCATGATGAACGTCCTCCTTGAGGGGTCAGATGCTGCCCATCCGTGGGCACATCTCCCTCATCGGGCCCCTTGCCCGGCATCTGAGGAGTTTGACGTGACCTTTTTCTGGCCGCGCGGAGTCCCCTCAGGCGCTGGTGAGCCGCGTGGGGGCGCCGATGGGCCGGCCGTCGTCCGCTCCGCGCCGGGGCGTGGGCACGGCGCCGGCGTCGGCCATCGCCGCGCGGTTCGCGGAGGTGGCCGCCCGGGCCGCCACTGCCGCGAAGTAGGTCTGGCGGCGGCGCTCGGCGACGCCCTGGGGGCGCTCGGCGGTGGTGACGAGTTCAGGGTCGAGGCTCGCGTTGAGCCCGTCGCGCAGCAAGCTCAGGGCCTCGGTGCGGAGCTGGCTGATGCGGGACTGGGTGACGCCCATCTCGGCGGCGAGCTCGGCGACTGGGCGGTCGTGGAAGAACAGCCCCTTGACGACCTGGCGCAACCGGTCGGGCAGGGTCTCGACGCCAGCGCGCAGGTAGCGCAGGCGCTCGCCGATCAGCAGCGCGTCCTCCGGTCCGGGGCTCTCGTCGCTGAGCAGGTCGGCGACGGGGTGCACTGTGGCGTCGATGCTGAGCACGCGGCGCTCGGCGTCCTGGCGCGCCTGGTCGACGGCTGTGACGTCGGTGCCGAGCGCTTGCGCGAGCTCCTCACGCGAGGGCGCGCGTCCGAGCGCGCCGGTCAGGCGGTCGCTCGTGGCGGCCAGCTCCCGTGCGCGATGACGGGCGCCGCGGGTGGCCCAGTCCATGGAGCGCAGTTCGTCGAGCAGCGCGCCACGGATGCGCAGGGCGGCGTACCGCGCGAACGGGACTCCGGTCGACGGGTCGTAGGCGCGGGCTGCCAACACCAGGGCGAGGCTCCCGGCGGAGGCGAGCTCGTCGCGCGTCACGGTCGGGGGCACCCGCATCATGACCTCGCTGACGTGGTACCCGACCAAGGCCAGGTTCGCGACCACGAGATCGTCGGTGGGGTGTCCGGAGGCTGTCACCCGAGTTGTGTCGACCCGCGATCAGGCGCGCTTGAGCGATCTCGCGCAACGAGCTCACGGCGCCCCGCGGCCCCTGAGGGCCAAAGCGGACGATGTGGACGGTCGAATCACCCACAGGCGGCGCATCCGGAAATCCCTTCCCAACGAATGTGACGAAGGTCACACCGGGTGGATTTGTAGGTCGCGACGCCCGCCGCGAACCTGGACGTCCGTCCAGGCCAGGGCCTCAAGCCCGGGCGGCGACCGCCCGGATCGGCCGGATCACCCTTTCGAGTGCAGATCACCCTGCCCGAAAAGGTCATGACCGGGGCGCCGCATCCGATCAGGAAGCCAGAACCCCGGCGCGCACCGCGCCGACCAACGAGCGAGAGGCGGTGGCCAGGTGGTCCTCAGCCGGCTGTCCGACGTGCTGTGGCAAGAGCGGCACCTGCTCGAGCTGCTGCTGTTCAAGCTGGAGGAGGAGCAGCTGATCCTCACCAGCGGGCGGACCCGCTGGCTCGGACACGCCACCCGCGAGGTCGAGGCCGTGCTCGAGCAGATCCGCGACGCCGAGCTGGGCCGCTCCATGGAGGCCGAGGCCGCCGCGCAGCTGCTCGGCGTGGACGCCGACACCAGCCTGCTCACGCTGTCACAGCACGCGCCGAGCCCCTGGGACGAGCTGCTGCGGGCGCACCGCGACGCCTTCGTCGCGCTCACCTCGGAGATCTCCCAACTGGCCAACGGCAACCGCGAGCTGCTCGCCATGTCCCACCGCGCCACCCAGGAGACCCTGATGTCCCTGCAGGAGACGGTGCAGACCTACGCGCCCCACGGCCTGACGGCCGACACCGACCGCAGCGCCCAGCTGCTCGACCAGTCCTTCTGAGAGGCCACCCGTGAGCACCTTCTCCGGACTCGGCACCGCGCTGAGCTCGCTGATCGCCCAACGCCAGGCCCTCGAGGTCTCCGGTCAGAACATCGCCAACGCCAACACCATCGGCTACACGCGCCAGCGCGCCGCGCTCTCGTCGCTGCCGGCCGCGCAGCTCCCCTCGATGTTCTCCGTCTCGAACGGCCCCGGCTACGGCACCGCCGTCACCGACATCGCGCGGCTGAACGACGTGTTCCTCGACGCGCAGGTCCGCACCACCACGGCCAGCAGCTCCTTCCTCGCGGCCCGGGCCTCGGCGTCCAAGCTGCTCGAGACGAACATCGGCGAGCCCGCGGCCACCGGGCTCGCGACCCAGCTCACCGGCCTGTGGGCCGCGTTCGGGGATGTCGCCAACAGCCCCAACAAGGACTCCTCGCGCGCGGTGCTCCTGGAGACCGCCGCCGCGGTGGCCGACCGCATCGGATCGCTCTACACCGCCGCGAGCACGCAGTGGTCACAGGCCCGCACGCAGACGGGCGCGCTGGTCGAGCAAGCCAACACGGCCGCCTCGAACATCGCCGACCTCAACAAGCGCATCCTCGCCATGGAGAACTCCGGCTCCTCCGCGAACGAGCTCAAGGACCAGCGCGACCTGCTCGTCACCGAGCTGTCCGGCCTGGTGGGCGCGACCACGCGCACCCAGGAGAACGGCCAGATCGACGTGCTCGTCGGCGGGAACATGCTGGTGGACGGCTCCAAGTCGCGCCAGCTCGCGGTGACTGGCGCGGCCGGCTTCAGCGATGCGACGGGCGGCGCCGAGGTCAAGGTCGTCTGGGCCTCGGACCCGTCGCGCTCAGCCGGGCTGGAGGGCGGCCAGGTCGCCGGGCTCCTGTCGGTCCTGGCCCCGCCCGCCGCTGGTGGCACGGGCGGCCTGCTCACCGAGGCCGCGGCCTCCTACGACAAGCTGGCGACACAGCTCGCGACGCAGGTCAACACGCTGCACCGGCAGGCCCTCACCATCGACGGCACGCAAGGTGGCGACTTCTTCGACTTCACGGCCGGGCAGCCCGCCGCGCTCGGCCTCAAGGTGGCGTTCGACGACCCGGCCCTGGTGGCCGTGGCCGCGCCCGGCGCCGGCGCCCTCGACGGCTCCTTCGCCCGTCAGATCGCCCTGCTCGGAACCTCCGTCGACGGCCCCGACGCCACGTGGAGCGCGTTCGTCGTGCAACTCGGCGTGAGCACCGCCAGCGCGACCTCACGGGCCACCGCCGCCGAGGCGACCCGTGCCTCCGCATCGGCGCAGCAGATCGCCCAGACCAGCGTCGACACCGACGAGGAGACGGTCAACATGCTCGCCTACCAGCGCGCCTACGAGGGCGCGGCGCGGGTGCTCAGCGCCATCGACGAGATGCTCGACACCCTGATCAACAGAACCGGAATCGTGGGGCGGTAGAGATGATCAACCGTGTGACGCACCAGTCCGTGCAGCGCTCGACGCTGGCGAACCTGCAGGTCAACCTCTCGACCATGGCCGATTTGCAGGCCAAGATGTCGAGCGGCAAGAAGATCAACGTGCCGTCCGACGACCCGGCCGGCGCCTCCGACATGCTGCGGCTGCGCGGCGAGCAGCGCGCGCAGGCCCAGTACCAGCGCAACGCCGATGACGGCGTCGCGTGGCTCACCACCATCGACACCTCGCTGCAGACCACCTCCACGACCCTGCGCCGGGTGCGCGACCTGGTTCTCCAGAGCGGCTCCGGCGCGGCGAGCGTGCCCGCCCGCGAGGCGATCGCCGTGGAGATCGAGGGTCTGCGCGACGAGCTGCTGCAGCAGGCCAACACGACGTACCTGGGACGCAACGTCTTCGCCGGCACCTCCAACGCGGGTGTCGCGTTCACCGTGGACAACACCACCGACCCGGCCACCTACACCTTCACCGGCGCCGCGAACGCCACCGTCGAGCGTCAAGTCGCCGACGCCACCACCGTGCGGGTCGACGCGGACGGCGCGAAGGTCTACGGCGACGGCGCCCAGTCCGTGTTCGCGCTGCTCGACACCATCGCGGCCACCCTGCGGACCCCGGACGGCGACGCCACGGCGCAACTCGGCGCCATCGACGCCCGGTTCGAGACGGTGCTCACCGAGCTGGCCGGCGTCGGCGCCCGGCAGACCCGGGTGGTCAACGCGCAGACCAGCCTGGTCGACGCGGCGCTGACCACCAAGACGCAGCTCTCGGCGATCGAGGACATCGACCTGGCCGAGATCATCCTGGAGCTGGGCATGCAGGAGGTCGCGTACCAGGGCGCCCTCGGCGCCGCGGCGAAGGTGCTCCAACCGAGCCTGATGGACTACCTCCGATGAGCGCCCTGCCGGTGGACGGCCTGCCCGTGGACGCCCTGCCCCCGTCGGGCCGCCGCATGCCCCCCGCGCTGCGCCTGTGCTCGCCGCTGCCCGGCCTGCCCGGCCACGACACGTTCACGATGGACCCCCTGGACGACGACGGCACCCTGTACGCGATGCGCAGCACCCCGGCGGACCGCCCGCCGGTGCGGCTGTTCGTCGTCCCCCCGCGCGTGTTCTTCCCGGACTACGCGCCGAGCGTCGACGCCGAAGCCCACACGCTCGTGGGCGGGCGGGCCGAGGACCACCTGCTCCTGGTCGTGGTGCACCCGGCGGAGCGCGACACCCCGCCCACCGCGAACCTGCTGGCCCCGCTCGTGATCGACCCGGCCACCGGCTCGGCCATGCAGACGGTGCTCGGCGACGGCGACTGGCCCCTGCACGCCCCGTTGGGCTGAGACCGGGCCGGCAGCGAACTCCGCAAGCGTTTTCACTCATGTGCGCGGGCTGGGCGTCGATCAGATGAGTGACGTCAGTTCGCCAGCCCGCACCCCAGGGGGACTTGTCCATGAGTGTGCTCGATGGCCGTGACTCGGCCGCACGGGTCAGCGAGATCACGGTGCTGCGGCAACCCGTGGTGCACCCGGACCGGGCTGTCTACGGCTACGCGATCCGCGTGGTCGTGCTCGACGGCACGGGGACGCCGTTCCCCGAGCACCAGGTCGAGCACCTGATCGAGGCCGAGTACGCGAAGCTCGACTTCGCGGTGCTGGCCGGCGACCGCGCCATCCTGCTGCGCGCGACGAACCGCCTGCTCACCGGCGACCTCGCCACCCCGGCCAGCTCCCACGGCGTCGTCCTCGAGCTCTCGCCCCTGCTCGCCCAGCGCGCCGACGCGCGGCTCCTCGTCGACGCGGCCCGGCAGCGCGGCGCCCGCATCGCCCTCGCCGACTACTCCGGCAGCTCCTCGCAGGACGAGCTGCTCCCCCAGGTCGACCTCGTGAAGATCGACGTGGCGCGCGGCCCGGACCGGGTCAGCGAGCTCGTGTCCCGGGCGCATGCCGCCGGCGCCACGGTCATCGGCGAGCGCGCCGACAACCGCGAGCGGATCCGCCTCGGCCAGCAGGCCGGCGTCGACCTGCTCCAGGGCCCCATGTTCCAGCGCCACCCCGAGACCACGGGCCGCGACTTCTCCGCGGGCGAGCTCCAGTGCCTCGAGCTCATGCAGCTCCTCAGCGCGGAGTCCATCGACCAGGCCGCCGTGGTGCGGGTGGTCAGCTCGGACCCCGAGCTCGCGATCCGGGTGCTGCACCTGGTGAACTCGAGCGTGTACGCGCTGCGCCGCGAGGTCGACTCGGTGCACCAGGCTGTGGTGCTGGTCGGCCCGCAGCAGCTCTCCGCCCTGGCGATGGCCTCGCTCATCGACTCGCGCCCCACCACCGTGGGGGCCCTGTGGGCGACGCTCACCCGCGCGCTGACCTGCCGCAGCCTCACCGGCGAGGACGCCGCGTACACCGTGGGGCTGCTCTCCGCCGTCGCCTCCCAGCTCGGCGTCGCCACCAGCGACCTGGTGAGCCGCACAGGCGTCTCCAACGACGTCGCGCGCGCCCTCAACGAGCAGACCGGCCCCTACGGCCCGACGCTGGCCGCGGTGCTCGCCCACGAGGAGAACGACGTCGACGGCGTCCGCGCGACGGGCCTGGAGCCCTACGACGTGGCCCACGCGTACCTCGCCGCCGTGCCCGAGGCCCTCGCCACGGCGACGTCCCTGGCGGTCGGGTCCCGGTCGTAGCCAGGTTCGCGACGTAACCTGTGACAGTGCCATCACTGATCGAGGTCGTGCTCCACCCGGATCGCCGTCAGGCGAACCCGGAGCCGCTCGACGTCAGCCTGCGCCCGGTGTTCCTCGTCGGCATCGTGGTCTGGCTGGTCGCACTGGGCGTCTCGGCGCTGCTGTGGTGGCGCGGCACGATCGACAGCACCTCGCTGTGGGTGTGCGCCACCGGCATGCTGCTCGGCGCCGGCGGCTACCTCTGGTCACGGCAGAAGCCGGGCCGCTGACCCCTGCGCTCGTGTCGAGCGCTCAGGGCAGCTCCTCGCGGGAGCGCACCGCCCCGCCACCCCACGTCAGCTCCACCCCCGCGCGCCGGCGCGTCGTGGCGTTCGCGTGCACCGACCATCGCGGCACCCACCGCGCGAGCGCGCCCGCAGCGAGCAGCCCCAGGCCGCCGATGGTCGCGATGCCCGCCGCGAGGCTGCCCAGCGCGGCCCCGGCCGAGACCACCAGCGGCCCCGCCGCGGCGCCCGAGTCCTGCAGCAGCCGCCACGCGCCGAGGAACTGCGAGCGTCCGGCCACGGGCGCCACGTCGGCGCCCAGCGTCATGAGGATCCCGGAGCCGATGCCGTTGCCCAGCCCCATGACCATCGCCACCACGGCCAGGCTGACGAGGCTGTGGGTCAGCGGCAGCACGGCGATGCTCAGCCCCAGCACCAGCATCGACGGCACCGCCACCCACATCCGCCCGCGCCGGTCCATGACCCGGCCCGCCGGGTAGAACAGCAGCATGTCCACGGCCCCCGAGAGGCCGAAGACGAGGCTCGTGGCCGTCGGGGACAAGCCGATGTGCTCCGACCACAGCGGCAGCACCACCTGCTTGCTGGCCCGGACGGCGCCCACCAGCACCACCGCCGTGCCGAGCGTCGCCAGCACCCGCCAGTGCTGTGCCAGCACCTGCCGGGTCGAGACGCGGACCGCCGCGGCGCGGGCCGCCCGCCCGCCGCCCTCGACGTCGGGGACCAGCAGCACCACCAGGCCCGCGGCGAACGCGGTGCCGACCGCGAGCCAGAACACCCCGCGCAACTCGGTGAAGTGCAGCACCGCCGCGCCGAGGAACGGCCCGAGGAACGACCCGATGCGCGTCACGCCGCCGAGCGTCGACATGGCCCGCGCCCGGTTCACCACAGGCGTCACCTCGGTGAGGTACGAGTGCCGGGCCAGGTGGAACACCGAGCTCGCCGCGCCCGTGCCCAGCACCGCGACGCCGAAGGTCAACAGGTTGGGCGCCAGCGCGCACCCGGCGAGCGTGAGCAGCGCGAGGACCGTCGCGACGAGCATCGCCCGCCGGTCGCCCACCCGGGCGGCCAGGGCCCCGGCGGGCACGTCGCCGAGCACCTGCCCGACGCCGAGCAGCGCCACCAGGACGCTCGCCCCCGCCAGGCTCGCGCCCAGGTCGGAGGCCGCCAGCGCCACCACCGGCAGGATCGCCCCGAGCCCGATCTCGAAGACCAGGCTGGGCGCGAGCACCCCGGCGAGCACGGCGCCTGAGGACAGCTTCGCGACCCGCGTGGGGCCGGGTTCAGGCTTGGCGGGCTCCTCAGGCTCGGCGGGCTCGGGCATGGCGGGCTCAGGCGGCTTCGGAGCCGTCATCCACGCGCCTGCAGGTCGGGGTCCAGAGCCGCCTCGACCCGCAGCTCGGCAAGCCGGTCGGGGTCGGTGAGCACCGTCTCCACCGCATGCCGGGCCCAGAACCGCCCGGCGGCCTGCGCGAGGCCGCGCGCCAGCCCGGCGAGCTGCGTCGCGTGCACCACCGCGGTCTCGCCGTGGCCCTCGACCCACCAGTCGACGGGCACGCCGTCGACCCGCAGGCTGTCGTGCTCGATCCATGTGGCGGGGGCGCCAGGCAGCAGCGCCAGGACCTCTGGGGGTGTGGGGACGCGAGCAGGGCTGCCATCGCCCTCGTCATCGGCGTCGCCCTCGTCGTCGGTGTCGTCGTCGGTGTCGTCGGTGTCAGACGAGTCGCCGGTCTCGGACGTGTCGTCGCCCAAATCGTCGTCGGAGGGGGCCGCGTCCACCCGCCCAGGCGCCAGGTCGGAGGCCAGCGGCAGGTCCAGCAGCGCGGCCAACGCCTCGGCCGTCGAGCGGTCCGCGTCCGCCGGCTGCCCGGGCAGCAGCGCCGGCACGGGGATCAGCGCTGCCAGATCGGTGCGCTGCAGCCACATCGGGGCGTCGGCCACGGCCATGTCGTCGGTGTCCGCGACCTGCGCGTCCTCGGCTGAGACCAGGGCGGGCAGCAGGTCGACGCCCTCCCCCGGGCCGTCCTGCGGCGCGTGCCTGGCGATCCACGCCCAGGTGCGCCACAGCCCGACGGCGAGCGTCAGGTCGACGGGGGTGCCCGCGTCCCCCAGCCCGTCGAGCAGCACCCCCCAGGCGGCGGCGTCCAGGTGGTGCAGGTCGCTGACGCCGCCCAGCGCGCGCTGCGCCTCGGCGTCGAGGCCGGACACCGCGGCGGGCGGCGGCGGCAGCAGCTCCCGGGCCGCCTCGTCGGCGTCGGCGGGGGCGAACGGGCGGCCCAGGCCGAGCCCGGACCGCGTGCGCAGCCACCAGGCGGTGTACGAGGGCGCCGTGCGGGCCACACCCTCGGCGCGCACCGGCTCGAGCAGGGCCGACCGCAGCCGCGGCACGCTGGCGATGCGTGCCAGAACCTGCGGCCACGCGTCGTCGGCGACGGCGTCGAGGTCCGCGACGGCGACGATCTCGGCCACATAGGAGCCCGCCCCGAGCACCCGGGCGAGCTCGGCGACGTAGTCCTCCCAGCCGTCGAGGGACTGCGCGACGAGTTGGTCGGCGCCGTCGGCGTCGAGGTCGAGCGCGTCCACGTCCACCACGACGTCGCCGACCCGCACCGTCACCAGGTCGTCGCGCACGCCCACGGCGACCAGCACGTCGGCGCCCCACCGTTCCAGGGTGGCGACCTCCACCGCCGCGAGCACGCGCGCGTCGAGCAGGCGCTCCGCGTCGGAGCCCGGCAGCAGCAGGCCGTGGGCGGGGGTGGGCTCGCCGTCGGCGGCGGGCAGCGTGAGCAGGCCCAGCCACGCCGTGACCTCGGCCGGGAGCGCCAGCGCGGAGTCGGGGCCCCGCTCGTCGAGCGCCGCGCTGACCAGTGTGAGCACCGCGTCGGTCACCTCGTCGGCGAGGCGCAGGTCGTCGTCGTCGGCCTGGTCGAGCACCGCCTGCCGCACCGCCGGGTGGGCCAGCAGGCCCGCGGCGTCCGAGGCTGTCGCGCCGAGGGCCTCCAGCAGCGGGTGCGCGGCCTCGGGGTGCACGACGCGCAGCCCCCAGCGGGACAGCACCTCGAAGGCGGCGTCCTGCGCGGCGTCGCCCGCGCCGATGTCGCGCAGCACCAGCCCCCGGGCGCCGCGCACCACCCGGCCGTCGGCCAGCGGCACCGGCAGCGCGCCCAGTTGCTCGCGGACGTCCGGCTCGGAGGCCACGGGCGCCAGCGCGGCGTACAGGTCCCGCCACCGGCCCGGGTCGGCGCCACCGGCCGCGGGCAGCTCCTCGACCAGGTCGGACAGGTCCCGCAGCTCGACGCCCAGCGTGCGCGCCGCCGCCTCCGAGCCCGGGGCGAGGCGCACCAGCCCCGAGGCGTGCTCGGCCAACGCCGCCACGGCCCCAGGGTCCCGTCCGGCCGGCCCGGAGAGCGCCACCGCGCGCCGTGGCTCGAGTAGGCCGCCCACCACGGCGTCGCCGCCGTCCGTGTCGGCGTCGGGCAATGGCCGCGCCGCCGGGGCCAGCAGCGGGGTGCTGGCGAGCCGCTCCACCAGCCGCTCGCGCAGGGCGCCGTCCAGCCAGCCACCCGGCAGCCCGGTGGGCGCCAGGGCCAGCGGGTCGTCTCCGGCGTCCGCGAGCGTGATCGCGAGCCGGGCGTACACGTCCGCCGCGTGGTCCAGCACCGCGTCCGTCAGCGGCCCGCGGGCCACGTGGCGCCGTGCGGGGTCCAGCGGGAGCGTCGCCACCAGCAGCGCTGGCGCCGTGCACGGCTCGTCGGTGGGCGTGGGGGCGTGCACCACGCGCTCCCAGTGGGCGCCCGCGCCGGCGACGGGCACCGCCCAGGTGACCCGCCAGCCGCGCGCGTCGCGCTCCTCGACGGGCCGGTCGGCGAGCAGCGCGAGGTCCAGCTCGCCCTGCGCGGACGCCACATGCCACCGGTCCCCCACCTGCGCGATGCGCCGCACCGGCTGATCGGCGCCGTCGTCCTCGACGACGATCTCCACCAGGCCGGGAAGCGCCAGCAGCAGCGGGTCGCCCACGGCGGCGAGCAGGGCCCGCACCTCGTCGGTGGCGACCTCGTCACGCAGCTCGAGCACCACTGCGGTGTCGTAGCCCGTCGGCGGGGTCCCCTCGGCGGGCAGCGGCAGCCGCAGCGCGGGCAGCGAGCCGTCCCGGCGGCGCACCTCCTCCGCGAGTGCGGGCAGGTCTGCGGAGGCCTCGGCCAGCAGCTCGCGGGTGTCCGCGAGCGAGAACCGCACCCCGCCGGAGGCGGACAGCACCGACACCTCGTCGGCGACGGAGCGGACGGCGGCGAATCCCACGCCGAACCGGCCGACGACGCCGGGAGTCGCGGCGCTCCCCTCAGGCGCGTCGCGCTTCGCCGAGGCGCGCATCGACGCGAGCGACGCCACTCCCGCGGCGTCCAGCGGGGCGCCCGTGTTCGCCGCGACGAGCACGGCGCCGTCCTGCGTGTCGGCGAGCCGCAGCAGCAGCCGTCCCGGCATGCCCGCACGGGTGGCGGCGTCCGACGCGTTCTGCGCGAGCTCGACGAGGACCCGGTCGCGGTAGTACCCGCGGGCGTGGTCCTCCTCGGTGTTGGCGTCCTCGCGGAGCCGGGCCGCTGAGGCCCGCCACGCCTCCAGCACGGCGGCGCGCAACGCCGCCGTGTCGAAGGCGTCCGAGGTCACCGGTCCGGGCTCAGCGTGTCGGCGACCTCGTCGGCGGCTGGCACGTCCGAGACGATCTCGGGCACGACGACCGCGGCGGTGGGGACCTCGGCCGGGCCCGCGTCAGCGTCGGAGGCGGCTGCGTCGGCGGAGGCGGAGGCGGTGGCGTCGGGGGTGTCGGCGTCCATCCGGACCACCTCCACCTCCATCTCGTCGATGCTCGGGTCGGGGGCCGGCCAGTCGCTCGGATGCGGCTCCACGTCCGTCTCGGAGTGCGCGCCGCAGCCGTGGTCGAGGCTCACCACGCGCCCGTCGTCGGGGGACCACTCGTTCGCGCAGACCCCGAAGAGGCGCCCCAGGGAGCCCTGCAACGGGATCAGGAACGCGCAGGTGACGCAGGCGGCGGCAGCGGTGACCGCGCCGGCGGCCGTGGGCCCCTGCGAGCCGCGGTACCAGCGCTCGGCCACCTCGTCGAGGCCCTGCGGCGACAGCACGCGGGCACGGGCGAGGGCGAGCTCGTCAATGGCGACCTCGTCGACCTCGGGGTCGCCGGTGGGCGTCCACCCCGGCTCGAGGCGCGGGTCGTCGGCGCGGAACGGCAGCACGTCGCCGGGGCCGATGTCGCCCGGGCGCAGCCGCTCCGACCACGGCACCCACTCGGGGGCGAGGATCGCGTCGTCGCCGGGCAGCAGCACTGCCTCGCACACCGTGGCGGTGCGGGCGCGGGGCGCCCGGGCGACGGTGACAGTCCAGGCCCAGCCCCGGTAGCCCTTGGCCGCGCTGGCGAACCGGTGGGAGACCAGCCGCTCGCTCTCGACGACGGCGCCCAGGTACTCGCCGACGTCCGCCGGGTGCTCGGCCAGCTCGACTGCCGCCGCGCGGGCCAGCTCGACTGTCGACTCAGAGCGGAGGACGGCGTCCTTCGTCGCGGTGGCCATCCTCACGCCTCGAGGTCGTCGGCGACGGCGCGCAGCACAGCGGCGACCTTGGTCGCCCCGCCCTTCTCGGGGTAGCGGCCGCGACGCAGGCCGTTGCCGACCCCGTCGAGCAGCTTGATGAGGTCTTCGATGATGACGGCCATGTCGTCGGCCGGCTTGCGCTGCGCCTTCGCGACCGACGGCACCGGGTCGAGGACCTTCACGGACAGCGCCTGCGGGCCGCGTCGCCCGTCAGCCACCCCGAACTCGACCTTGGCCCCTGGCTTGGGAGCCGCCGCCCCCGCGGGCAGCGCCGAGGCGTGCAGGAAGACCTCGTCGCCCTCGTCGCTGGCGATGAATCCGAATCCGCGCTCGGTGTCGAACCACTTGACCTTGCCGGTGGGCACCGCAACCCCTGGTGTTCGATGGATGAATACTGGCCAATGCTACCTGTTGAGGCTGTCGCGCCATCGTCGCGCGCCGTGCCGGGGGCGCCGGGTCTGGACGGTGTCGCGGCGGGCCGCGGACGTATCGTGCCGGGATGGGAGACGACGGCACGGCGGAGCCGGACCCGACCGGAGCCCGGGAGCGGTTGGAACGGCGCAGGCGCGACGCCGTCGAGCGGCTGCGGTCCCTGCGCGGCGACCTGGCCGGCCTGTTCGACGCGCAGCGCGACACCGCCACCGACGACGAGCACGATCCGGAGGGCGCCACCCTCGCATTCGAGCGCGCGCAGGCGGACGCCCTCGCGCAGGCCGCCCTCGAGCAGGTCACCGAGATCGACGCGGCGCTGCGCAGGCTGGAGTCGGGCGACTACGGGCGGTGCGAGGCCTGCGGCGAGCCCATCTCCCCCGGGCGGTTGGAGGCGCGGCCGGCGGCGCGGACCTGCATCAGGTGCGCGTCCCGGTCGTGACGGGACCGCCGGGCGGGCTGACCTGCGCGGCCGCACGTGGCGCGCGGCCAAGGGCCGCCCCTCGGCCATAGGGCGTCGTCGCAGGGTAGGAGGTCCATCCGACACGTATCGTGGGAGGGATGGTCACGTTCACGGAGCACCTGCGCGCCCGCGGCGACGACGAGCTCGTCGCCCTGCTGCTGCAGCGCCCTGACCTGGCGGCGCCGTCGCCCTCCACGCTGTCGTCGCTGGCGGCGCGCGCCACGAGCCGGACCAGCCTGGAACGCGCCCTCGCGACGGTGGACGCGTCAGTGCTGCAGGCGCTGGAGGCGCTGGTCGCGCTGACCGACGGCGGCGCCACCGCTGGCCGTGACGACGTGGCCGCGGCGATCGGCGCCCAGCGCGCCCACCGCGAGCGCCTGGACCAGGCCCTGGACCGCGCCCACGAGCTCGCCCTGGTGTGGACCGACGAGGACGGGCTGCACCCCGCGCCGGGGCTGTCCGAGCTGCTCGGCCCGTACCCGGCGGGCCTCGCCCCGTCGACGGGCGCCCAGGAGCCGGTGGACCTCAGCGCGCTGGACGACGCGCCCGCCGCAGCCCGCTCGGTGCTGGACGCGCTGACCTGGGGCCCCCCGGTCGGCATCGCCCCGCCCGCCGGCAGCCCCGCCGCGGCGGCCGTGGACTGGCTGCTGGAGCGGCGGCTCCTGTCACCGGGCGACGCGCGCCACGTGGTGCTGCCGCGCGGCGTGGCGCTGGCCCTGCGCGAAGGTCGCACGCACCGCGCCCCCGCGACTCCCCCGGAGCCCGCCCCGACGGGCATGGCCCATGCCGAGGCGCTGGTCGCGGCGGAGTCCGCGGCGGCCGCCGAGCGGTTCGTGCGGCTCGTCGCGCTGCTGGTGCGGACTTGGGAGCAGACCCCCGCGCCGGTGCTGCGATCCGGCGGCCTGGGCGTGCGCGAGCTGCGCCGCGTCGCCGCCACCCTGGAGGTCGAGGACTCGGAGGCCGCGTTCGTCGTCGAGCTGGCCGCCGCCGCGGGCCTCGTCGCGGAGGACGAGGAGGAGAGCCCGGCGTTCGCCCCGACCCTCGCGGTGGACGAGTGGCTCAACGACGACCTGCCCTCGCGATGGGCGACGCTCGCCAGGGCGTGGGCGAGCACCGTCCGCACGCCGTGGATGGTGGGCGGCCGTGACGAGCGCGGTGGCGTGCGCGCCGCGCTCGACCCCGAGCTGTCCCGGCCCTGGGCGCCCCGGGTGCGGCACGCCGTGCTCAACGCGCTCGCGGAGGTGCCGCCCGGCACCGTGCTGCGCACCGAGGCCGTGCTGGAGCTGCTGCGCTGGCGCACACCCCGGTCGGTCCCGCCCGAGGCTGCGGTCGCCGCGACCCTGCACGAGGCGGGGATGCTGGGCGTGCTCGGCGCCGGGGCGCTGTCCCCCGCCGGCCGGGCGCTCCTCGAGGAGGTGGACCGCTCAGCGCATGCCGTGCCCTCCGACGACGAGCCGGGGATCACCCCGGAGGCCGCGCTGGCCGAGGCGCTGCCCGAGCCCGTCTCCGACCTGCTGCTCCAGGGCGACCTCACCGGCATCGTGCCCGGGCGCCCGACCCCCGAGCTGGCGGCGCTGCTCGAGCGGTCCGGCGTGATCGAGTCCCGGGGCGCCGCACTCACGGTCCGCTTCACCCCGGAGTCCATCCGCGCGGCCCTCGATGTGGGCGGCACGGCCGACGACCTGCTGGCCGGGCTGGCCGCGCATGCCCGAGGCGGCGTCCCGCAGCCGCTCGAGTACATGATCCGCGACGCGGGCCGGCGCCACGGGCAGCTGCGCGCCGGGTACGCCGCGAGCTACCTGCGGGCCGACGACCCGGCGCTGCTGGCCGGCCTCGTGGACAACCCGGCCTTGGCCGAGCTGGGCCTGATGCGCCTGGCGCCCACGGTGCTGGGCTCGGTGGCCTCGCCCCGCGAGCTGATGGCCGTGCTCCGCGAGCACGGCCTCGCCCCGATCGCCGAGGGCCCCGGCGGACAGGTGCTGCACCCCGAGCCCCAGGTGCGCCGGGTGCGCAGCGTCCGGCGCAACCAGCCCCACAAGATCGGCGCCGCCCCCGCTCGGCGCCCGGAGTCCCTCACCTCGCAGGAGCGCGCCGGCCTGGTCGCCCAGCTGGTGCCGACGTTGCGCGAGGCCGAGGGGTCTGACGACGCGTCGGGTGAGGAGCGTCGCCGGGAGCCCGCCACCCCGAACCCCGTCTCCGCGCTCGGCGTGCTGCGCGAGGCGGCGGCGCAGGGACGCGAGGTGTGGCTGGAGATGGTCGGCCCGCATGGCGTCCACCAGCGCCGACGCGTGCGCCCCGTGCACGTCGAGGGCGGCAGGGTGCGCGTGCGGGATGAGGCCCGCGACGCCGAGCTGACCGTCGCCGTGCACCGCATCGCGTCGGCCACGCCCGTCTGATCGCCCTGTCGATGCCCTCGCGCCCGGGCCCTCCCGGAACAAACCACGCCGCCTGCGGCGTTCGCAGACATGCCCGGACCCGTGATCTACCGGAAGGCACCGCATGACGAACGGCCCCCTGATCGTGCAGAGCGACAAGACCCTGCTGCTCGAGATCGACCACGACCAGGCTGCGGAGTGCCGCCGCGCGATCGCCCCGTTCGCCGAGCTGGAGCGCGCGCCCGAGCACATGCACACCTACCGGCTGACGCCGCTGGGCCTGTGGAACGCGCGCGCCGCGGGCCACGACGCCGAGCAGGTGATCTCGGTGCTGCTGGAGTACTCGCGCTACCCGGTGCCGCACGCCCTGCTCATCGACATCGCCGAGACGATGTCCCGCTACGGCCGCCTGCAGCTCGTGCAGGACCCGGTGCACGGCCTGGTGCTGCACTCCCTGGACCGCGCGGTGATGGCCGAGGTGCTGCGCTCCAAGCGCACCCAGGGCCTCGTCGGGCAGCGCCTGGACGACACCGACGTCGTGGTGCACCCCAGTGAGCGCGGGCACCTCAAGCAGGTGCTGCTCAAGCTCGGGTGGCCCGCCGAGGACCTCGCGGGCTACGTGGACGGCGAGGCGCACGCGATCGGGCTCCAGCAGGACGGCTGGTCGCTGCGCCCCTACCAGGAGCAGGCCGTCGACGGCTTCTGGCATGGCGGCTCGGGCGTCGTCGTGCTGCCCTGCGGCGCCGGGAAGACGCTCGTCGGGGCCGCCGCGATGGCGCGCTCGCAGACCACCACGCTGATCCTGGTG
The DNA here is from genome assembly GCF_030372105.1 of Cellulomonas cellasea. Classification (GTDB taxonomy): domain Bacteria; phylum Actinomycetota; class Actinomycetes; order Actinomycetales; family Cellulomonadaceae; genus Cellulomonas_A; species Cellulomonas_A cellasea_A. Next base: position 300,574 of record NZ_JAUDBQ010000001.1, read on the forward strand.
ACGAACACCGTCAGCGCGCGGCAGTGGCGCGACGAGCTGGTGAAGCGCACCACGCTCACCGAGGAGGAGATCGGCGAGTACTCGGGCTCCCGCAAGGAGATCCGGCCCGTCACCATCGCCACCTACCAGGTGCTCACCACCAAGCGGAAGGGCGTCTACACGCACCTCGAGCTGCTCGACGTCCGCGACTGGGGCCTGGTGGTCTACGACGAGGTGCACCTGCTGCCCGCGCCGATCTTCCGCATGACCGCCGACCTGCAGGCCCGCCGCCGTCTGGGCCTGACGGCCACGCTGGTGCGCGAGGACGGCCGCGAGGACGAGGTGTTCAGCCTCATCGGGCCCAAGCGGTACGACGCGCCCTGGAAGGACATCGAGCAGCAGGGCTACATCGCGCCCGCCGACTGCGTCGAGGTGCGCCTGACGCTCCCCGAGCGCGACCGGATGCTCTACGCCACCGCCGAGCCGGAGGACAAGTACCGCCTCGCGGCGAGCGCCCCCGGCAAGAACACCGTCGTCGAGCAGCTCGTGGCCAAGCACGAGGGCGAGCCGACGCTGGTCATCGGCCAGTACCTCGACCAGCTCGAGGAGCTCGGCGAGCACATCGGCGCGGACGTCATCACCGGCGCCACCACAGTCCCCGAGCGGCAGCGGCTGTTCGACGCGTTCCGCTCCGGGGAGATCACCAAGCTCGTGGTGTCGAAGGTCGCGAACTTCTCGATCGACCTGCCCGAGGCGTCCGTCGCCATCCAGGTCTCCGGGTCGTTCGGCTCCCGCCAGGAGGAGGCCCAGCGCCTCGGCCGGCTGCTGCGCCCCAAGGGCGACGGCCGCACCGCGCACTTCTACGCCGTGGTGGCCCGCGACACCGTGGACCAGGACTTCGCGGCGCACCGCCAGCGCTTCCTCGCGGAGCAGGGTTACGCCTACACGATCGTCGACGCGGAGGACCTCGTCGCCGACTAACGTCATCCACGTCTCGCCCGGCTGAGCGGGAACCAGCGGCGCGCTCGCGTCGTTGCACCCGTGAGAACCCAGCGAGAGGATCGTGGAGTGCCACACCGCCGCACGACGATGACCAGCAAGGCACGCACCCCCTGGGCGGTGCTGGCCACGCTCCTCCTGGCGCTGGGGGCCGTGCTGCTGCCCGCGTCGGCGGCCACGGCCGCGGACCCGCTGTCGGTCTCCGGTGAGGTCACTGACCAGGTGGGCGCGCTGGGCGGTGACACCGCGGAGGTGCAGGCCGCGCTCGACGAGTTGTCCGGCGCGACCCGGTACCAGCTGTACGTCGTGTACGTCTCGACATTCGACGGGCCGTCGGACCCTGTCGCGTGGTCCGACGAGACCCGCGCGATGTCCGGGCTCGGCTCGGACGACCTGATGCTCTCGGTGGCAGTCGACGCCCGCAGGTACTCGCTGTCGCCGGAGAACGTGCCCGGGCTGAGCTCGTCCCAGCTCGACGACATCCAGGCCGCGATCGAGGACGAGCTCTCCGGCGACAACTGGGCGGGCGCGGCGATCACCGCCGCCCAGGAGATCCAGGCCGCGGCTGCCGGCGGCGGCGCGGGCGGCGGGCAACCGGCAGGCGACGGCTCGTCGGAGGGGTCCTCCGGCAGCGGTTTCCTCACGTTCCTGCTGGTCGGCCTCGTGGTCATCGTCGGGATCCTGGTGTGGACCACGATGAGCCGCCGCAAGCGGCCGGCGCCCGTCGGCGCGGGGGCTCCCAGCGGCCTGGAACGGCTCCCCACCGAGGAGCTGCGCAGCCGTGCGAGCTCCGCGCTGGTGCAGCTCGACGACGCCCTGCGCACCTCGGAGCAGGAGCTGGGCTTCGCCGAGGCGCAGTTCGGGCCGGAGGCCACCCGCGAGTTCACGCAGGTGCTCGCCACAGCGAAGACGCAGGTCAACGAGGCCTTCCGGGCGCGCCAGCAGCTCGACGACAGCACCCGCGAGGCCGAGCCGCAGGTGCGCGCGGCCGCGATCCACATCCTCACCATCTGCCACCAGGCGGCGCAGGCGCTGGACGCCCAGCAGGACAAGTTCGACGAGCTGCGGGACCTGCAGGCCCGGGCGCCCCAGATGCTCGCGGACGAGTCGGCGGCGGCGGACACGCTGGCCGCGCGCGTCGACCCGGCCCGCGCGACGCTCGCCACGCTCAGCCAGTCCTACCCGCCGGAGGCCCTGGCCTCGGTGGCCGCCAACCCGGACCAGGCGCTCGCGCTGCTCGCCGACGTCCGCTCCACCATCGACCAGGGCCGTGCCGCGCTGGAGCAGGACGACCGCGGCCGGGCCGTCGGCTTCGCCCGCGCCGCCGAGAACGCGCTGGGCCAGGTCAGGACCCTGCTCGACGCCGTGGACCGGGCCGGCGAGGACCTGGCCGCCGCGTCCGGGCGCCTGCAGCAGGCCATCGCGTCCATCTCCTCGGACATCTCCGACGCGGCGCGCCTGGCCCCGGACCGCGCCGACGTCACCGCGCGCGTCACCGACGCGCGCCACGCCATCGAGCAGGCCCGCGCCGCCCAGCAGGGGGGCGACCCGCTGGCCGCGCTGCGGGACATCACCTCGGCGGAGGCCGCCCTGGACGCGGCCCTGGCGCCGATGCGCGAGGCCGAGGAGCAGGCCCGTCGGTCGTCCGCGCTGCTGCGCGACGTCCTGGGCCGGCTCGACTCGCAGATCCGCGCCACCACCGACTTCGTCGAGACCCGGCGCGGCGCGGTGGGCCCCGAGGCCCGCACGAGCCTCGCGGAGGCGCAGCGGCTGTTCCGGCAGGCCCTCGACCAGCGTGACTCCGACCCGACGTCGGCCCTCGCGGCCGCGCAGCACGCCGAGCGCTTCGCGGCGGACGCCCAGTGGCGCGCCCGCGCGGACGTGGAGGCCGCGGAGGAGCGGAACCGCCGCAACGACGGCGGCTTCGGCGGCGGCGGGGGCCCGAACGTCGGGGGCATGATCCTCGGCGGCGGGCGCGGAGGCGGCTTCGGCGGTGGAGGCGGCGGTGGCGGACGGGGAGGCGGCTTCTGAGGCGCACCTGAACCCGTGCGCCGAGCGCGCCCCCACACCGGCACCCACCCCATCATCTGGCACGTCCTGACGACTGAGAGGCAGCACCCATGACCGAGAAGCAGAGCGTCTTCGGCCGCATCACCCAGCTGGCCAAGGCCAACATCAACGCGCTGATCGACAGCGCCGAGGACCCGCAGAAGATGCTGGACCAGTTGGTGCGCGACTACACCAACTCGATCGCCGACGCCGAGAAGGCCATCGCCCAGACCATCGGCAACCTGCGCCTCGCCGAGCAGGACTACAACGCGGACGTCGCCGCGGCGCGCGAGTGGGGCGGCAAGGCCATCGCCGCGTCGACGCGGGCCGACCAGTACCGCGCGCAGGGCGACACGGCGAGCGCCGACAAGTTCGACAACCTCGCCAAGGTCGCGATCCAGAAGCAGATCGCCGCCGAGGGCGAGGTCAAGCAGGCCGAGCCGATGATCGCCTCGCAGCGCGAGACGGTGGAGAAGCTCAAGAGCGGCCTCGCGCAGATGAAGGACAAGCTCGGCCAGCTCAAGCAGCGTCGCGACACGCTCGTGGCCCGGCAGAAGTCCGCCCAGGCGCAGCAGCAGGTGCAGTCCGCGATCGGCTCGATCAACGTGCTCGACCCGACCAGCGAGATCGCGCGCTTCGAGGAGAAGGTCCGCCGCCAGGAGGCCCTCGCGATGGGGCAGGCCGAGCTGGCCGCGTCGTCCCTCGACGCGCAGTTCGCCGAGCTGGAGGCGTCCGGCGAGGAGCTCGAGGTCGAGGCGCGCCTGGCCGCCCTGAAGGCCGGCTCGTCGAACGCGACGGCGATCGAGTCCACGGCTGTGACGCCGGAGATCGAGCGCTGAGTTCCCTCGAGCGGCTGAGGCCGCCTGATGTGGGTGGGGTGGGCGCGGGCGCGCTCACCCCACCGGCACGTCCGAGGCGGTGACGGCGAGCGGCTCGGGCTGGTCGATCCCCGCGCGCTGCCGGACGAGGGCGGCGAAGGCCGCGCCGATCGCCTGGCCGCCCGCCACGACCTCGTGCTCGTGCGCGGTGTAGGACTCGGCCACGGGCCCGGGGTCGATCCCGTCCTCCGCCGCCCACAGGGCCAACGCCGCCGCGCCCGCCTCCGGGTGGAACTGCAGGCCCCACGCCGTCCCCGTCCGGAACGCCTGGTACGGGTAGGTCGCGGACGCCGCGAGCCACAGCGCGCCGGCCGGCAGCTCCACGACGGCGTCCGCGTGCCAGCTCGGCATCGGGGTGCTCCGCCCGGACTGCCCCGAGCCGACGAGCCCGCCGACGAGCCCGCCGACCAGCGGGTCGCCGGCCGCCTGCGGGCGCCACCGCACGTCGATCACGCCGTGCTCCAACCCGGGGGGCGCCCCGACCTGCACGCGCCCGCCGCGGGCCACCGCGAGGAGCTGGGCGCCCAGGCAGATGCCCAGCGTCGGCAGTTGCGCGTCGACGCTGGCCGAGAGCAGCTCGCGGGTGGCCGGCAGCCACGGGGCCCGCACGTCGTCATAGGCGGACATCGGCCCGCCGAGCACGATGAGGCCGTCACCGGCCCCCGCCGCGCCCACGGGAACGGGCTCGCCCTCGTCGGCGCGGACCAGCCGCACCCGGACACCGGGGAGCCACCCCGTCAGTCGGTCGAGGCCCACATCCGCGGAGCTCTGCACAACGGTCACGACAGGGGGCTGTGGCACGGGGATCACGCAGAGGAAACTACTCCCCCGCGCGGGCTGCTCTGCGGGACCGACCGCGCAACGGGTCGGGGGCGTCGGCGGCAGGTCTGTGACCTGGCACTGAGCGCGTCCTCAGCAGACTTCCAGGGTGTGCGCGCACACTGGGGTTATGACCGGTGCACCCGTCGAGCCTGAAGCCCGGCTCTTGGTGGTGGATGACGAGCCCAACATCCGCGAACTCCTCGCGACGTCGTTGCGCTTCGGCGGTTTCGAGGTCCATACCGCCGCGGACGGCGCCAGCGCCCTGCGCCTCGCGCGCCTCGTCGACCCCGATCTCGTGGTGCTCGACGTGATGCTGCCCGACATGGACGGCTTCACCGTGACGCGGCGCCTGCGCGAGAAGGGCCAGCACGTCCCCGTCCTGTTCCTCACGGCCCGCGACGACACGGCCGACAAGGTGCAGGGCCTGACGGTGGGCGGCGACGACTACGTCACCAAGCCGTTCAGCCTGGAGGAGGTCGTCGCGCGCATCCGCGCGATCCTGCGCCGCACCAGCCCGTCCGACCTCCTCGAGGGCAACCTGCTGCAGTACGCGGACCTCGAGCTCGACGAGGACAGCCACGAGGTGCGCCGCGCCGGGCACGTCATCGACCTGTCCCCCACCGAGTTCAAGCTGCTCCGCTACCTGATGCTCAATCCCGGCCGGGTGCTGTCCAAGCAGCAGATCCTCGACCACGTCTGGCAGTACGACTGGGGCGGCGAGGCGAACATCGTCGAGTCGTACATCTCCTACCTGCGGCGCAAGATCGACCAGGTGCGCACCGCGGACGGCGCCCAGGTCACGCCGCTGATCCACACGAAGCGCGGAGTCGGCTACATGCTGCGCCAACCGACAGGGACATGAGCGCCGACGCTTCCCCGACCACCCCGCAGTCCCCCACCGTCCGCGAGCGGTGGGGCGCCGCGGGCTCAGCGGCGCGCGCCTGGTGGGCGGGGGTGCCGTTGCGGGCCCGGCTGGTCGGGCTCATCACCGCGCTGCTGGTGGTGGGGCTGGCGATCGCCGGGGGCACCACTGCCGTCCTGCTCCAGCGGCATCTCGTCGGGCAGGTGGACCGCCAGCTCGCCACACAGGCGGAGACCCTGGCGCACACCACGATCGCGGAGACGCTGTTCGCCAGCCCGCTGAGCGGGCCCCGGCAGCAGACGGTGCTGCCGAGCGACTACGCGGTCAAGCTCACCACCGACTCCGGCCTCTGGGCGGACCTGGGCCGGGAGGCCACGTACTCGCAGTACGGCACTCCGAACCTCCCGGCCATGACGGCGGCCGAGGCGTCCCAGGCGGGCTCCGAGCCGTTCACCGTCGACAGCTCGAAGGCCGGCTCGACGTGGCGGGCTGTCGTGTTCCCGTACCAGGCCACGGTGAACGGGACCACGATCACGGGGACCGCCACCGTCAGCCTCCCGCTGGCCGCCATCCACAACACGATCGACACGGTGCTGCTCGTCATGGTCATCGGCGGCGTCGGGGTGGTGCTGCTCGGCGCCCTCGTGGGCGGCTGGGCCGTGCGCCGCGCGTTCCGCCCGCTGCGCCAGATCGAGGACACCGCCGCGGCCATCGCCGACGGCGACCTCAGCCGCCGCGTCCCCGCCGCGCCGGTCGGCACCGAGGTGGGCAGGCTCGGCGCCGCGCTCAACGGGATGCTGTCCCAGATCGAGCAGGCGTTCGCGTCCCAGAGCGCCTCGGAGCACCGCATGCGCCGGTTCGTCGCGGACGCGTCACATGAGCTGCGCACCCCGCTCGCGGCGATCCGGGGCTACAGCGAGCTGTACCGGATGGGCGCGCTCACCGAGCCCGCGCAGGTGGACGACACGATGCGCCGCATCGAGGAGTCGGCCACGCGCATGGGCGCGCTCGTCGAGGACCTGCTGACCCTGGCCCGGATGGACGACGGGCGCCCGCTGCGCGCCGACGAGGTCGACCTCATGGTGCTGGTGGGCGACGCGCTCAGCGACCTGCACGCCCTCGACCCGAGCCGCCCGCTGCGCCTGGAGCCCGACGGCGGCACGTGCACGGTGCTCGGCGACGAGCCGCGGCTGCGGCAGGTGCTGGCGAACCTCGTCGGCAACGTGGTGCAGCACACCCCGGCGGGCAGCCCTGTCGAGATCGGCGTGACAGAGCGCGACGGGGTGGCGGTGCTCTCGGTGCGCGACCACGGCCCCGGCATCGACCCCGAGCATGCGGCGCGCGTGTTCGAGCGCTTCTACCGGGTCGACGCGAGCCGGGCCCGAGGCGGCGCCGGGGCCGCGGGCGCGGGTGGCGCCGGGCTCGGCATGGCCATCGTCGCGGCCATCGTGTCCGCGCACCATGGCGACGTCTCCATATCCCAGACACCGGGCGGCGGGACGACTGTGCAGGTCAGCCTGCCGCTGGCGGTGGGCGCCACAAGCCGGGCGCGGCAGATGTCAGCGGACTGGGAGCCTTCGACGCGCTGAGGGCTACGATGGCCCGTCCGAGCACGAGAACGACACGTGAGGGCTGTCTCATGGGCGTCAATGACGCACCACAGTGGTTGAAGTCGGCGTACGTCCGCAGCGCCGTCGAGGCTGGCGCCACAGCCCCGCCCGGTCAGATCCGGGAGGTCGCCGAGACGCTCATCAGCCGCTGGTCCTCCCCCGGCCGCCGCTACCACAACCTGCGGCACCTGATCGATGTGCTGGCGCATGTCGACGAGCTCGCCGAGGAGACGCACGAGCCCGACCTGGTGCGGCTGGCCGCCTGGTACCACGGGGCGAAGTTCGACGCCGCGGAGGCCGCCGCCTACGCGAACAAGGGCGGCGAGGACGAGCCGGGCAGCGCGCGGCTGGCGCTCGAGGAGCTGCTCGCGCTGGGGGTGCCGGAGCGCGCGGCGCGGCGTGTGCACCAGCTCGTGAACGCACTGGCCCACCACCACGCGGAGCCGGGCGACTTCGACGGCGCGGTGCTGTGCGACGCCGACCTGGCGATGCTGGCCGCCGAGCCGCAGCGGTACAAGGCCTACCTGCAGGACATCCGCGCCGAGTACGCGCACCTGCCCGTGGAGGACTACCTGCGCGCGCGGGTGGCGATCATCGGGCGGCTGCTGGACCGGCCGCAACTCTTCACCAGCCCGCTCGGCGCGGTCTGGGAGGAGCCCGCCCGGCAGAACCTCGCCGCCGAGCGGCAGCGGATCGACCGCGAGCTGGTCGCGCTCGCCCACTGACCCTCCCCCCTGACCCGGGCGGCCCGGCGCCGCCCGGGTCGCGGGCCGCCCACAGCCCTCGCGCGGCCGCGCCGTCCCACTGCTGGGCCGAGGGGCCGCGAGGGCCGCGCCGCCGCTGCGTAGCGTCCGTCACTCCCACACACCAGGAGGACGCGATGAGCAGGTACGAGGTCGACAGCGCCCAGGTCGGGCAGGCCGCAGCCGCCGTGCAGGCCCGCACGGCGGCCGTCCGCGCCGAGGTCGCGGCGATGCAGCGGCAGCTCACCGAGCTGCAGGGCGCCTGGCGCGGCGGCGCGGCCACCGCGTTCGCCGGCGTGATGACGGAATGGGGCGCCACCCAGGTCCGCGTCGAGCAGGCGCTGGACCACATCACCGCCGCGCTGAACGCCGCGGCCCGCACCTACGCCGACGCCGAGGAGCAGGCCTCCCGGCTGTTCCTGCGATGACCGGCCGGGCGGCGGGACGGCCCGGCGCGTCAGCCGCCGGCCACGTCGAGGACGACCAGGGCGGACCCCGGGCCCACCTGCTGCCCGGGCCGCACGCGCACCTGCACCACGCGCCCATCGGCTGGCGCCTGCACCCCGAGCTCGAGCTTCATCGCCTCGAGGGCCACCAACGGGTCGCCCTCGGAGACGAGGGCGCCCGGCTCGACCTCGACCCGCCACACGCTGCCGACCATGGGCGCCTCGACCACCACGCACCCGTCCGGGACGACCGGCGGCTCGGCTCCCGTGGCCGCGCCGAGGCCTGGGCCCAGGGGGCCCTCCTCAAGCGGCTCCGCGGCGGCGAACTCCCCCGCCGCCTCCCAGGCGGCGCGCTCCACGGCGAACGCCGCCTGCTGCGCAGTCGAGAACGCCTCGATCTCGGCGGCGGCCTCGCGCAGCATCGCCTGGTGCTCGCGGTACGAGAACGTCCCGTGCTCCACCTCGACGTCGAGCCGGCCGGCGGCGAACGCGGTGCGCTGCTCCGCCAACTCGGCGGCCGACACCGGATGCCACACGATCCGGTCGAAGAACCGCAGCAGCCACGGCTTCCCCTGCTCGAACACGCCGCGCTGCCGGTGGCCGGACCAGATCGGCACGGTGCGCCCCACGAGCTGGTAGCCGCCCGGCGACTCCATCCCGTACACGCACAGGTACGCGCCGCCCAGCCCCACGGTGTCGGCGGCGGTCCAGGTGCGCGCCGGGTTGTACTTCGTGGTGAGCAGCCGGTGGCGCGGGTCGAGGGGCACGGCCAGGGGCGCCCCGAGGTACACGTCGCCGAGCCCGAGCACCAGGTACTCCGCCTCGAACATCGTCCGGTACACGTCCTGCACGGACTCCAGGCCGTTGACCCGACGGATGAACTCGATGTTCGAGGGCAGCCACGGCGCCTCCGGGCGGACGCCCGCGGCATACCGCGAGACGGCGTCCGCGATGCACGGGTCGTCGAAGGACATCGGCAGGCGCACCGTGCGGCTCGGCACCACCAGGTCCTCGGTGGCCGGGAGCCCGGCCTCGAGCTCCCGCAGCACCTCCACCAGCGCGCGGACCGGCAGCACCGCCGGGTCGACGTGCACATGCAGGCTGCGCACCCCCGGGGTCAGGTCCACCACGCCTCGCAGCCCTGCGGCGACGCGCTCCCGCACAGCCTCGCCCAGCGCGTGCACGCGCAGCCGCATGCCCAGGTCGAGGGTCATCGGGCCGTACTCGACCAGCACGTTGTCGTCGGCGCCGCGCAAGTAGACGACGTCCGGGCGGCCCTCGGCGCCGCCCGTCACCCGCCCCAACACCCCGTCGTCGCCGTCCGGCCCCAGCGCGAGCCCGGCGCCCACCTGGGCCCGAGCGCGCCGCGCGTCCGAGACCCGCAGTGCGTCGGCGGTCGCCTCCGGCACCGGCACGAGCCGCACCGTGTCGCCGGGCCGGATCTGCCCCATCTTCCAGCGGTGCCCCGCCACCACCGTGACGGGGCAGGCGAAGCCGCCCAGGCTCGGGCCGTCGGGGCCGAGCAGGATGGGGGTGTCGCCGCTCACGTTGAGCGCGCCCACCGAGTACGGGTTGTCATGCAGGTTGGACGGGTGCAGTCCCGCCTCGCCGCCATCCGGCCGGGCCCACTGCGGGCGCGGGCCGGTGAGCCGGATGCCCGTGCGGTTCGCATGGGACTGCACCTGCCAGGTCGCGCCCCACAGCATCTCCATGTCGGCGGCGGTGAAGTAGGCGGGGGCTGGCTGCGGCCCCTCCTGCACAGCGATCTGCCAGTGGCGCACCAGCTCGGGGCGCACCTCGGGAGGCACCGGCGCCGGCGCGGGGGCGTCGTCGGGCGCCACCCCGGGGACCAGCACGTCGCCCACCGCGAGCGCACGCCCCGTGTACCCGCCGAAGCCCCCGAGCGAGAACGTGGACGCCGAGCCCAGGTACAGCGGGACGTCGAGACCGCCGCGCAGCAGCACATAGGTGCGCAGGCCCACGTCATGCGGCGCGCCCACGTCGAGCACACCGCCCGCCGGGACCACCACGGGCTCCCACTGCGGCACGGGCGCGCCATCGACGGTGACGGGCGCCGGCGCACCGGTCACGCACACCACGGCCTCGTGGCTGAACCGCAGTCGCGGGCCCGTGAGCGTGCACTCCAGGCCAGGGGCGCCCTCCGGATTGCCGACCGCCCGGTTGCCCCACCGGAAGGACAGGTCGTCCATCGGGCCCGACGGCGAGATGCCGACGTCCCAGTAGCCCAGCCGGCCCGGCCAGTCCTGCACGGTGGTCATCACGCCGGGGCGCAGCACGTCCACGAAGGGCTCGTCGTCGCGGACGCCACCGAGGGTCGCCGTGGTGTGCTCGGCGGCGAGCACCAGCGGGTCGGTGACGGCGGCGCGCAGCAGCGGCAGGTTGGTCTGCAGCCCGGACATCGACGTCCCGTCGAGCGCCGCCCGGGCGCGGGCGAAGGCCTCGGCACGATCGGCGCCGCGCACGATCACCTTGGCCAGCATCGGGTCATAGTGGCTCGACACCTCCTGCCCGGTCTCGACCCAGGTGTCCACGCGCACGCCCTCCGGGAACCGCACGTCGGTCAGCAGCCCGGCGCTCGGCCGGTAGTCCTTGCGAGGGTCCTCGGCGTAGACCCGTGCCTCCACCGCATGCCCGGTCACCGCGGGGCCGTTGTCGGGCAGCCCGTCGAGGAACGACGCGTCGCCCTGCGCGAGGCGGATCATCCACCCCACCAGGTCCACGCCGGTGACCTCCTCGGTGACGGGGTGCTCGACTTGCAGGCGGGTGTTCACCTCCAAGAAAGACGCCTCCTGGCGGTCCACGTCGTAGACGAACTCCACGGTCCCCGCCGAGCGGTAGCCCACCGACCCGGTGAGCGCACGCGCCGCTGCCTGCATCCGCTCCCGCACCAACGACGGCAGGCCCGGCGCCGGGGCCTCCTCCACCACCTTCTGGTTGCGGCGCTGCAACGAGCAGTCCCGGTCGCCCAGGCTCACGACCCGGCCGTCGCCGTCACCGAAGACCTGCACCTCCAGGTGCCGGGCGCGCGCCACGAACCGCTCGAGGAACACCCCCGCGCTCCCGAAATGGGCGGCGGCCAGGCGTTGCACCCGCTCGTAGGCGTCCGCCAGCTCGCCGGGATCCGCGCACGCCTGCATGCCGATCCCCCCACCGCCGCCGACAGCCTTGAGCATCACCGGGTAGCCGACCTCCTCGGCGGCGGCCAGCGCCTGGGCCACGTCGGCCAGCAGGCCGCTGCCCGCCACCATCGGCACTCCCGCCGCCTCAGCGGCCAGCCGGGCCCGGTGCTTGTCCCCGAACACCGCGAGGTGCGCGGGCGCCGGCCCCACGAAGGCGATGCCCGCCGCCTCGACATCCGCGGCGAACGCCGCGTTCTCCGACAGGAACCCGTACCCCGGGTGGATCCCGCCGGCTCCGGCGGTCAGGGCGGCGTCGAGCACCAGGTCGGCGCGCAGGTAGCTCTGCGCGGCGGGCGCCGGGCCGAGCCGGACCGCGACATCGGCCATGCGCACATGCGGCGCCGCGGCATCCGCGTCGGAGTGCACGGCGACGGTCTTCAGGCCGAGCTCGCGCGCGGTGCGGAGCACTCGGCAGGCGATCTCGCCTCGGTTGGCGACCAGGATCGTGTCGAACACGGCGTCTCCCACGGATGCGCTCGGAGGTGCGAGGTCGGGCGGACCGCTCCCCCGGCGACGCCATGGGCGCATCGGCGCCGGACGGGTCGGGGAGGCGGTCGGATCCGGGGGTGTATACACACCCGTATCCGCGTGGCCGACGCTAGGGAGCGGGTGTTTCCCGGACCCGTGCCGGGCGTAAACCCTGCGTTACGGACAGATCGACCCGGCTCAGCCCGCGAGCGCCATGCGCGTCATCGCCGTGGCAGCCCGGTCCATGACGACCTCCAGCGACTCGCCCACGTGGCGGTGCAGCGCGCCGAGCGCCTCCTCGAGCCGGCGGTCCAGCACCAGCTCCAGGATCTCGATGTGCTCGACGACCGTCGCCGTGATCCGCTCGGCCTCCACGAAGTCGTGCATGCGCACCGCGCGGATCTTCTGGTTCACCCCGATGAGCGCGGACGTCAACTGGTCGTTCCCCGAGGCCCGGGACAACGTGAGGTGGAATCCCTCGTCCAACAGCACGAAGCCGGGCGTCGGCTCGGGCGGGTCGTCGCGCAGCGGAAGCCACCGGGCGAGCTCGTCGCGGAGCAGCGCCTCGTCATGGCGGACGTGCGGGTTCTCGATGGCCCGCGCGATGCCCCGCAGCTCCAGGGTGATGCGCAGCTCGTAGAGGTCGCGCAGGTCGGCGAGGCTCGGCACCACCACCGCATAGCCGTAGTCGGTGCGCTCGACCAGGCCGTCCGCCAGCAGCCGGGCGAGGGCCTCCCGCACCGGGGTGCGGGACACGCCGAACGCCTTGCCGAGCTTCGGCTCGGTGAGCCGCTCGCGCGCGGGCACCCGGCCGCCCAGGATCTCGTCCCGCAGCCGCTCGTAGATGACGTCCCGCAGCACCCGCGAGGTCATAGCGCCATCGCAGCGCGGACCTGCTCCTCCTTCTCCGCGCCACCGGCACCCTCCTCGCGGACGCGGCCGGACTCGAGCACCACGTAGCGGGCGGCGGCCGCGAGCGCGAAGCCCACATGCTGCTCCACCAGGAGCACGGCGAGGTCGCCAGCCCGGGTCAAGGCCAGCACCGCGTCCTCGATCTCCGCGACCACCGACGGCTGGATGCCCTCGGTCGGCTCGTCGAGCAGCAGCACCCGGGGCTTGGTGATCAGCGCCCGCGCGATCGCGAGCTGCTGGCGCTGCCCCCCGGACAGGAGCCCGGCGCGGCGTCCGAGCAGCCCGCGCAGCGCGGGGAACAGGTCGAGGGCCTCGTCGGTGCGGGCCGCGCCGACCCCGCGCGGCTGGGCGTCGGCGACGAGCAGCAGGTTCTCCCGGGCGGTGAGCTGCCCGAAGGCCTGTTGGCCCTGCGCCACGTAGGCCAGCCCGCGGCGCACCCGCTGATGCGGCCGCAGCCGGGTGACGTCCTGCCCGTCGAGCCGCACCGACCCGGACCGGGGTGCGAGCAGCCCCACGGCCGCCCGCAGCAAGGTCGTCTTCCCGGCGCCGTTGTGGCCCATCACCGCGACGACGCCACCCGCCGGCACCGTGAGGCTCACGCCATGCACCACGGCTGTGCGCCCGTACCCCACATGCACTTCGGACAGTTCAAGCATCATTCCCCCGTCCTGACGGCGGCAGCGCGCCCTCGTGTCCCGTGGCCGCTGCCGAGGTACACCTCGACGACGCGCGGGTCGGCCTGCACCTGCGCCACCGACCCCTCGCTGAGCACCGCGCCCTGGTGCAGCACGGTGACCGACGAGGCGAAACTGCGCAGGAACTCCATGTCGTGCTCGACGACCACGACGGTCCGCTCGGCGCCGATGCGCCGCAGGAGCTGCCCGGTCTCCTCTCGCTCGGCGTGGCTCATGCCGGCCACGGGCTCGTCGAGCAGCAGCAGGCGGGAGTCCTGCACCAGCAGCATCCCGATCTCCAGCCACTGCTTCTGCCCGTGCGCGAGCACCCCGGCGAGCCTGTCCCGGGCCCCCGTGAGCCCGATGACCTCCAGGGCCTCCTCGACGGCGGGCGGCGTGCCGGACCGCCTGCGCAGCAACGTGCCCGGCCCGCGACGCGGGCCCGCCGCGATGTCGAGGTTCTGCAGCACGGTGAGCTCGTCGAAGACGCTGGCGGTCTGGAAGGTGCGCCCCACCCCCGAGCGGGCGATGCGGTGCACCTTGGCGCCGACCAGTTCCACGCCACCGAACTGCGCGGACCCGGTGGCGGGCGCCAAGCCGGTGAGCGCGTCGACGATCGTCGTCTTCCCGGCGCCGTTGGGCCCGATGAGGAACCGCAGGTCGCCCTGCGTGACGGTGAGGTCCACGCCGTCCACGGCCACGAACCCGTCGAACTCGACCCGCAGGCCGCGGACCTCGAGGTAGTCGTGCCGGAACCGCTGGGCTGTCACGTCGGGCGCCGTCGACTCGGACTCGGTCATGGCAGCCTCCCTGCGGTCGCCGCGGATGGGTCGGAGGGTTCAGGTGGGGTGAGCGCGTCGGCGCCCGGGGCGGGCGCCGTGTCGTCGTCGGACGGCGAGGCCTGCCCCGATCCGGCCACGCCCGGTGCGGCCGGCCCAGGGGCCGTCGACCGGCGCCGTCGCCACACCGCGCCGAGGGACGCGAGCCCGCCGGGCATGAACGCCACGACCAGGATGAACAGCGCGCCCTGGAAGTAGATCCACATCGACGGGAAGGACTCCGACAGGCTGGTCTGCGCCCAGGACACCGCGATGGCGCCGAGCACCGGCCCCAGCAGCGTGGCCCGGCCGCCGATGGCCACGCCCACCAGGAACGCGATGGACGGCACCACGCCGACGTCGGCGGGCGAGATGATCCCGACGATGGGCACGAACAGCGCCCCGCCGATGCCGGCGAACGCCGCGGCCACCGCGTAGGCGACGACTTTGACCTTCGCGGGGTCGTAGCCGAGGAACCGGACGCGGTTCTCCTGGTCGCGCACCGCGACGAGCAGCTCGCCGAACCGGGACACCATGAGCAGCCGCACCACGGCGACCATCACCAGCAGCGTCCCAGCGGCGATGAAGAACAGCATCCGCTTGTTCACGGGGTCGGCGAGGTCGAAGCCGAAGAACGAGCGGAACCCGTTGAGCCCGTTGGTGCCGCCGGTGACCTTCTGCTGCCCGATGAGCAGGATCGCGAACGCCGCGGCGAGCGCCTGGGACAGGATCGCGAAGTACGCGCCGCGCACCCGGCGGCTGAACACCGCCCATCCCAGGCCGGTGGCCACGAGCACCGGGACCACGACGATCGCGAGGATCGTCACGAGCGGGCTGCGGAACGGCTCCCACCAACCCGGCACCGTGCCGTCGCCGTACAGCAGCATGAAGTCCGGCACCCCGCCCGGCCCGGCGTCGGCGAGTTTGAGGTGCATGGCCATGAGGTAGCCGCCCAGGCCGAAGTACACGCCCTGGCCGAGGGTGAGCATCCCGCCGCGCCCCCAGGCCAGCCCGATGCCGACGGCGACCATCGCCAGGCACAGGAACTTCGCCAGCAGGTTGAGCCGGAAGTCGGAGAGCGCGGCGGGCGCGATGCCGAACAGGAGCACCGCCGCGAGCGCGAAGCCGCCCAGCGTGCGGGCCCGGCTGCCAGCGAGCAGCCGCTCCCGCGCGGTGGCCAACTGCGCGCTCATGCCAGGCTCCGAGTCCGCACGGCGACCAGACCCTGCGGCCTGGCCTGCAGGAACGCGACGATGGCCACGAAGACGAGCACCTTCGCGATGCTCGTGGTGGTCGAGTACTCGATGCTCGCCTGCAACAGGCCCAGCGCGAAGGCGGCGATCACAGTGCCCTTGAGCTGCCCGATGCCCCCGGCGACGACCACGAGGAACGCGTCGACGATGTACGCGGTGCCAAGCGTCGGGCCGATGGACCCGAGCAGGGTGAGGGTGACCCCGGCGACGCCCGCGACCCCGGAGCCGATGAAGAACGTCAGCCGGTCGGTGGCCCGGGTGGAGATGCCCGTGGTCTCGGCGAGGTCGCGGTTCTGCACGGTGGCGCGGATCTGGCGGCCCAGCGGAGTCAGGCGCAGCACCAGGGCCAGCGCCGTCACGCAGACGACGGCGACGAGCAGGATGAACAGGCGGGTCTTCGGCATGCCGATCCCGAAGACCTGCACGGCGCCCGACAGCCACTGCGGCGCCCGCACGTCGACGTTCGGCGCCCCGAACACGTCGCGCGCGAGCTGCTGGAGCACCAGCGCGACACCCCAGGTGACGAGCAGCGTGTCGAGGGGGCGGCGGTGCATGCGGGACAGCAGCGTGACCTCGAGCAGCAGCCCGATCAGCCCGCCCACCAGGAACCCGATGACCAGCGAGACCAGCAGCGACACCCCGGCGTCGGAGACGATCCCCTGCACCACGTACGCGGTGTAGGCGCCGGCCATCATGAGCTCGCCGTGCGCCATGTTGATGACGCCCATCTGGCCGAAGGTGAGCGCCAGGCCCAGCGCCGCGAGCAGCAGCACCGACCCGAGGCTCAGCCCGGCGAACAGCTGTGAGAACAGGGCATCCATCCCCGGCCCCTTTCCGTGCGGCCTGCCCGTCCCGGCGCCGTGGTGGCGGCGCCGGGACGGACGGGCGGTGGCGGCTCAGGTCAGGAGAGGCCCTCGGCCCAGTCGTAGCCCTTGAGGAACGGGTCGGGCTCGATGGCGCCGTCGGAGGCCCACTCGGTGTGGATGAGGCCGTCGGCGCCGATCTTGCCGATGAGCGCGGTCTTGGCGATGTGGTGGTTCTCGCCGTTGACGGTCACCGTGCCCTCGGGGGCGTCGAAGGTGACCCCGTCGGCGGCCTCCTGGATCGCGGCCACGTCGAAGGACTCGGCCTTCTCGACCATGAGCTTCCACAGGTGCAGCGAGGTGTAGGCGGCCTCCATCGGGTCGGAGGTGACGCGGTCCTCGCCGTAGGCGGCCTTGAACGCCTTGACGAAGGTGGTGTTCTCGGCGCTCTCGACGGTCTGGTAGTAGTTCCAGGCGGTGAGCTGGCCCTCGATGTTCTCCACGCCGATGCCGCCGACCTCCTCCTCGGCGATCGACACCGAGACGACGGGCAGCGCGTCCTTGCCGAGCCCGGCGTTCTTGTACTCCTTGAAGAACGCCACGTTGGAGTCGCCGTTCAGAGTGTTGAAGACCGCGTCGGCGCCGGAGCCCTTGAGCTTGTTGACGATCGTCGAGAAGTCCGTGTGGCCGAGCGGCGCGTACTCCTCGCCGACGATCTCGATGCCGTTGGCCTCGGCGTAGGCGTTGATGATCTTGTTGGCCGTGCGGGGGAAGACGTAGTCGGAGCCGACCAGGAAGACCTTCGTCTTGCCCTGCTCCTTGAGGTAGTCCATGCCCGGCACGATCTGCTGGTTGGTCGTGGCGCCCGTGTAGAAGATGTTCGGCGACGACTCCAGCCCCTCGTACTGCACCGGGTAGAACAGCAGCGAGTTCTTCGACTCGAACACCGGGAGCATCGCCTTACGGCTCGAGGACGTCCACCCGCCGAAGACCGCGGCGACGCAGTCGCTGGCGATGAGCTTCTCGGCCTTCTCGGCGAAGACCGTGGGCTCCGAGGCGCCATCCTCGCCGATCACCTCGAGCTGCTTGCCGAGCACGCCGCCGTCGGCGTTGATCTCCTCGGCGGCCAGGTCCAGCGCGTCGCGCACGGTCTGCTCGGAGATCGCCATCGTCCCGGACAGCGAGTTGAGGAACCCGATCTTCACCGTGTCGCCCGAGGTGTCGACGCAGGAGGCTCCTCCGGAGGCCGACGCGGCGGCGGGGTCGGCGGCGGAGTCGGTGCGGGAGCCGCAGCCGCTGACGGCCAGGGCGACCGTGAGCGCGACGGCTGGCAGCGCGAGTGCGCGGGTGCGAGGTCTGGTCAACGGAGTGCCTTTCGCTGGAGGGATTCCTGCGTGGTCAGGCCGGGGACCGTCGGGGACCACCGCGCTGTGTCCCGGCGTGTATACGTCCCTGTGGCCATGACGCTGGACGCTAGAGACGCGGTGTTTCATCCCTCTTCGCCCCGCGTGAACACGACGTTTCGGGTCGGTCTCGATCCCGACGCGACCCCCGCGCCCGATCCCGCCAGCGCGCCGACGTAGCCTCGGAGCCATGACCGTGCTCATCGACCCGCCGCTGTGGCCACGGCACGGCCTGCTGTGGAGCCACCTCGTCAGCGACGAGTCCCTCGCCGAGCTCCATGCGCTCGCCGACCGCGCGGGCCTCCCCCGGCGGGCCTTCGACCACGACCACTACGACGTGCCGCACACCCGCCACGCCGAGCTCGTCGCCCTGGGCGCCGTCCCCGTCGACACCCGCGAGCTGGTCCGCCGGCTGCGCGCCTCCGGCCTGCGCGTCCGCCCGGTCGACCGCATGGGCTGACCGACAACAGAACGACGGGCCGGCCGCCCGAAGGCAGCCGACCCGTCGTTTCTGTCGTGCTGTGAAGCTGAGCCGCGTGAGCGCGGACCCTGATCAGTGGATCAGAAGTCCATGCCGCCCATGCCGCCGTCGCCGCCGCCCTGAGGCGCCGACTTCTCGGGCTTGTCCGCCACAACCGCCTCGGTCGTGAGGAACAGGGCCGCGATGGACGCCGCGTTCTGCAGCGCCGAGCGCGTCACCTTGACCGGGTCGTTGACGCCCGCGGCCATGAGGTCCTCGTACACGCCGGTCGCGGCGTTGAGGCCGTGACCCGTCGGGAGGTTGCGGACCTTCTCGGCCACGACGCCACCCTCGAGACCGGCGTTGATCGCGATCTGCTTGAGCGGCGCGTCGATGGCGACGCGAACGATGTTCGCGCCGGTCGCCTCGTCGCCCTCGAGCACGAGGGTCTCGAACGCCGTCTTGCCGGCCTGGATGAGCGCGACGCCACCACCGGCGACGATGCCCTCCTCGACGGCGGCCTTCGCGTTGCGAACGGCGTCCTCGATGCGGTGCTTGCGCTCCTTGAGCTCGACCTCGGTCGCCGCGCCGGCCTTGATGACGGCCACGCCGCCGGCCAGCTTCGCGAGACGCTCCTGGAGCTTCTCACGGTCGTAGTCCGAGTCCGAGTTCTCGATCTCGGCGCGGATCTGCGCGACACGACCGGCGATCTGGTCGGCCTCGCCGGCGCCCTCGACGATCGTGGTCTCGTCCTTGGTCACGACGATCTTGCGCGCCTGGCCCAGGACCTCGAGGCCGACGGTGTCGAGCTTGAGGCCGACGGTCTCGGAGACGACCTGGCCGCCCGTGAGGATGGCCATGTCCTGCAGCATCGCCTTGCGGCGGTCGCCGAAGCCCGGGGCCTTGACGGCGACGGACTTGAACGTGCCACGGATCTTGTTGACGACGAGCGTGGCCAGGGCCTCGCCCTCGACGTCCTCGGCGACGATGAACAGCGGCTTGCCGGACTGGATGACCTTCTCCAGCAGCGGCAGCAGGTCCTTGACGTTCGAGATCTTCGACTCGACCAGCAGCACGTAGGCGTCCTCGAGGACGGCCTCCTGGCGCTCCGGGTCGGTGACGAAGTACGCCGACAGGTAGCCCTTGTCGAAGCGCATGCCCTCGGTCAGCTCAAGCTCGAGGCCCAGCGCGCTGGACTCCTCGACCGTGATGACGCCTTCCTTGCCGACCTTGTCGAGCGCCTCGGCGATGAGCTCGCCGATCGCGACGTCACCGGCGGAGATCGCGGCCGTGGCGGCGATCTGCTCCTTGGTCTCGACCTCCTTCGCCTGCGCGAGGAGCTGGGCGGTGACGGCCTCGACGGCCTTCTCGATGCCCTTCTTCAGGGCGATGGGGTTGGCGCCGGCCGCGACGTTGCGCAGGCCCTCGCGCACGAGCGCCTGGGCGAGCACCGTGGCGGTCGTCGTGCCGTCACCGGCGACGTCGTCCGTCTTCTTGGCGACCTCCTTGACGAGCTCGGCGCCGATCTTCTCGAACGGGTCCTCGAGGTCGATCTCCTTGGCGATCGAGACACCGTCGTTGGTGATCGTGGGGGCGCCCCACTTCTTGTCCAACACGACGTTGCGGCCCTTCGGGCCGAGGGTCACCTTGACGGTGTCGGCGAGGACGTTAAGCCCACGCTCGATGCCGCGCCGGGCCTCCTCGTTGAAGGCAATGATCTTGGCCATGGGGCTGTGATCCTTCACTTGACTCGTTGTTCGACCAGACGGTGCCCGCGACGGACGGAACTCCTGTGCGCGGTCATGTCCCGCACCCAGGTCGAACCTCACCTGTCAGTCGGTGATTCTGTCACTCTCCACCGGAGAGTGCTAACTCCATGGGTAGCACTCAGCACCCTCGAGTGCAAGACGCGCCCGGTTCGCGGAACCACCGCCAAACCACTCCCATGAGCCGGGACGGGCCCGTAATGTGCCCGCCATGCCGAGCGAACCATCCGAACCGATCAGGCTCAGGCGGCTCTCTCGAGCATGGCGCCTGTCCGTCACCGCCGCAGTCCTAGGCGTCCTCGTCGCAGCGCAGGTCGTCGACACCAACGACTGGTTCCCGTTCGGGTCGCTGTCGCAGTACGCGACGGCGCGCGACCTCAACGGCACGGTCAAGTCGATCTCGATCGAGGCCGTCGACGAGTCCGGGGACACCCTCCGCGTGCCGCTGAACCAGACGGGCGTCGGGGTCGGCCGCGCGGAGATCGAAGGGCAGCTCGGGCGCATCCTCGACAACCCGGAGCTGCTGCAGTCGATCGCCGACGCGCATGCCGGGCTGCACCCGGACGAGCCCGCGTACACCGAGCTGACGGTGCGGCGCACCACCCGCGCCCTCGTCGACGGGCGGCCGTCGGGCGAGCCGACAGTCGAGACCCTCGCCACCTGGACGGTGCAGCCATGACCGCCGCGACCCCCGAGCAGCCGGCGCCCGCCGCCGCCACGCCCGGCGACTCCCGCCCCGCCTCGTGGCGCCGCGCGCTCGGTGCCGTGGGCCGCTGGTGGACGTCCCCCGTGCCCCTCGCGCGCGTCGCGGTGCTGCGCCTGGTCATCTACCTGTTCGTCATCTATGACGTGCTGGCGCTCACCAACGACGTCATCCCGCACGGCTACGCCCCCGATCTGTACCAGCCCACGCTGATCGGGCGGATCCTGCCGTTCCCCACGCCGTCGCCTGGCGTGGGCTGGTTCCTGCTCGTGACGATCATCGCCGCGTCGTTGGTGGCGGCCACCGGCCTGCTGCCGCGCATCGCGGGCGGCGTCGTCGCAGTGGCCTACCTGGCGTGGATGGTGAACTCGCAGGGTTTCGCGTACGTGTCCCACGACCACCTGGCGCTGATCGTCGCGACCCTGGTGCTGCCGACGGTGGGCCGGGCCCGGTTCACCGACCTGCGCCCATCGGAGGCCGGCGGCTGGGCGCTGCGCGCCATCCAGGTCGCCACGGTGGCCACCTACGTGGGATCGGCCGTCAACAAGGTGGCCCGCACCGGCTCGCCGTGGGCGTGGGCGAATGGCGCGGTGTTCACCTGGGCGATCATGCGCCGCGGCTCCGCGATCATCACCTGGACGCTGGAGTACCCATGGCTGCTGCGGCTCAGCCAGTGGGGCCTGCTCGTCGCCGAGGTCCTCTCCCCCGTGGTGTTCTGGCTGCGCGGCAAGTGGCTGGCCCTGGCGATCGGGTTCTTCCTCGTGTTCCACCTGGCCACGTACCTGAGCCTGGGCATCCACTTCCTGCCCACGGTGGTGTGCTGGGCCGCCTTCGCCCCGCTCGAGCGGCTGGTGCCGCCGGTTCAGCGCGCCTGGCGCAGGGTCACGCGGCGGGAGCCCGGTCCGGGGCCAGCGACGGCAGGCGCGTGATCCCGAAGCGGTCGCGCAGCGCCCGACGGGCCGCGTACCAGCCGCCGAGCCCGTGCACGCCGGGGCCGGGCGGCGCGGACGCCGAGCACAGGTAGACGCCCGGCAGGCCGCCGCTGAACGGGTCCCACGCGAGCCGGGGCCCGACCAGCACCCGGTTCAGCGTGACCGCCCCGGCGGCGATGTCCCCGCCGGGGTAGTTCGCGTTGTGCGCGCTCATCTCGGCGGCGGGGATGGCCTGCGAGGCGACGACGACGTCGCGGAATCCCGGGGCGAACCGCTCGAGCTGCGCGGTGACGGCCTCGGTGGGGTCCTGGGTGGAGCCCGAGGGCACATGCGCGTACGTCCACAGCGGCCGCCGGCCGCCGGCGCCGATCCGCCCGGGGTCGACGATCGCGGGGTCGCTGACCAGCACGACGGGCCGCTCGGCGTGCCGGCCCGCCACGAGGGCGGCCTCGGCGGCGGCCATCTCCGCGCGCGATCCGCCCACGTGCACGGTGCCCGCGAGCCCCACCTCGGGATGCGCCCACGGCACCGGGCCGGAGAGCACGAAGTCCACCTTGGCCGCCGCGTTGCCGTACCGGAACCGCCCGAAGGCCCGCGCCGCGCGCAGGGGCAGCCGATCGCCCAGCACCCGCAGCAGCGTGCGCGGCGTGGTGTCGAACAGGTACGCGCGGGCGCGGGGCAGCTCGTCGAGGTCCGTGACCTCCGTGCCGGTCAGCAGCGTCCCGCCGTGCGCCCGCAGGTCGTCGACGAGCGCGTCGGTGATCGCCTGGCTGCCCCCACGCGGGATGGGCCACCCGACACCGTGCGCGAGCCCGGCCAGCATCAGCGCGGCGCCCGACGCGGGCACCGACGGCAGCGGGGTGATGGCGTGCGCGGCGACCCCGGTGAGCAGCGCCGCCGCCTCCTCGCCGCGGAACCGCAGGCCCCACGCGGGGCTGCCCTGCTCCAGGACGCCCAACCCGTAGCGGGCCGCCGTGACCAGGTGGCGCGGCACGCTCCGCCGGTCGCCCAGCGCGATCTCGACGAGCCCCTCCCGATCGGCGGCGAGCGGCCCCAGCAGCCGGCGCCAGGCCGCGCCGTCGCGTCCGAGCCCCGCGGCGGTGCGCTCCACCGACCGGTGGGCGAGCGCCGCGCGGCCGCCGTCGAGCGGCTGGGCGTACTCGATGTCGGGCACGAGCAGGTCCACCCGCGACGCGAGGTCGAACTCCCGCATGAACGGCGAGGCCAGCGCCATCGGGTGCACCGCGGAGCACAGGTCGTGCACCACGCCGTCCGCGAGGCCCAGGTCGACGGTGCGGGCGCCGCCACCCAGGGCGTCCTGCGCCTCGACCACCTGCACCGACAGTCCGGCGCGCGCGAGGGTGACGGCGGCCGCGAGCCCGTTGGGGCCTGATCCGACGACGACGGCGTCCACCTCGGTCGAGCGCGTGGGACTCATGGGGCCATCCTGGCGTATCGACGCACGCCCTGGCTGGCGCGTGCCGTCGCACGACCGCCAGACGATCGAAGGCCGCGCACCAGACGGTGCGCGGCCTTCGACGGTGTAGCTGGGTGCTGCGCGATCAGACGGGTCGAACCTGCTCGGCCTGAGGCCCCTTCGTCCCCTGACCGACCTCGAAGTCCACCTGCTGGCCCTCTTCGAGCGAGCGGTAGCCATCCGTCTGGATCGAGCTGTAGTGGACGAAGAGGTCCTGTCCGCCGCTGACCGGCGTGATGAACCCGTACCCCTTCTCCGCGTTGAACCACTTGACGGTCCCCTGGGCCATTCCGTGCTCCCTTGCCTACGTTCGCGCCACGCCCCGCCGGCGTCGCGGTGGTGGCGAGCCTAGACCTGGGAGGGCCGCCCCGACCAGGGGTTCGTCACGGTGTGTAGTCCTTTGCCACCACTGCGGTGATTCCGCTGGGCGACTGGGTGGGCGACAACTCGACCTTGGTGATGCCGAGAGTCGAGGCGACCTCGGCGGCGGTGACCGCCTGGTCCTCGGTCGCGTAGTACACCCCGGAGACCGTTGTCGCGGCGCCTGTGTAGTTCCCCGAGTCGACGGTGGTGAACCCGGCGGCGGTGAGCTTGTCGGCGGTCTTGCCCGCGAGTCCGGAGACCTTCGCGGCGTTGAGCACCATCACGCTCGTGGTCTTGTCGGACACCGGCGCGGGGGCCTCGGGCTCGGCGGACTCCTCGGCGGCGCCGTCCTCGGGGGCCGTCTCCTCGCCGCCCTCTGCCGCGCCGTCGCCCTCGCCACCCTCGGCGGCGAGGTCGTCAGCGGGGGCGTCAGAGGTCGCGTCGGAGCTCGAGCCGAGCCCATCCCAGCTGTAGAGCGAGTTCACGACACCGAAGGCCAGTGCGGGGAAGAGCACCAGGACCAGCAGGAACGGCCAGACGCGACTCCACCGGGAGCGCGGCGCGCGGTGCACGCCCCGTGGGCCGGCAGAGCCGTCGACGACGTCGAACTCATCGTCCGGGTACGGATATCTGCCCTTGGTCACGGCGGACAGGTTAACCGGTGTGGCTGCGCGGCGTGGCGGGGACGCGGCGGCGAGCCCCGACGTCGCCCGATCTGATCAACCCTCGACGCCGAGCCGCCGGGCCGTGCGGGCGCGCTGGCGGGTGGAGCGCATCCGGCGCAGGCGCTTGACCAGCATCGGGTCGTGCTCGAGGGCTGCCGGGGAGTCGATGAGGGCGTTGAGCACCTGGTAGTACCGCGTGGCGGACATGTCGAAGAGCTCGCGGATCGCCTGTTCCTTGGCTCCCGCGTACTTCCACCACTGGCGCTCGAACGCGAGCACCTGCTCGTCGCGTGCGGACAGGCCGGGCTGCTCGGCGCTCGTCGCTTCCGCCTGCTCCCGCTCTGCGGTGGCCGTGGCCTCCATGCGTCCTCCTCGCCAGACTGACGTCGGCCCAAGCCGACCTGGTCATGGTAAGCGCGAATCACATGGGTGTCATTCACGCGCCGCCGTGTCACCGGCAGGGCCAGCAGCCGGCCAGCGGCCGGTCAGCGGCCCCCGGTAGCCTCCGGGCCGTGGACGCCTCCTCCCCTGCCCTGCACGCCGCCGCCGACCTGACGGAGTTGATGGCCTCGGACTGGGCAGCCGCCCTCGCGCCCGTCGAGGCGCCGCTGCGCAGGGCCGCCGCGCTCGCCGCCGCCGAGGAGCGCTCCGGGCAGGTCGTGCTGCCATCGGGGCCGGACGTGCTGCGCGCCTTCGCCCGCCCGCTGGCGGATGTGCGGGTGCTCGTGGTGGGCCAGGACCCCTACCCGACGCCAGGCCACGCGATGGGCCTGTCGTTCTCGGTGCAGCCCCATGTGCGGCCGCTGCCCCGCTCGCTGGCGAACCTCTTCGCCGAGCTCGTCGCGGACACCGGGGTGGCGCCGCCCACGTCCGGCGACCTCAGCCCGTGGGCAGACCAGGGCGTCATGCTGCTCAACCGTGTGCTGACCGTCCGTGCGGGCGCCGCCGGATCGCACCGTGGCCAGGGCTGGGAGGCGGTCACCGACCGCGCCATCGCGGCCCTGGTCGAACGCGGGGGGCCGCTCGTCGCCGTGCTCTGGGGGCGGGACGCCCAGACGCTGCGACCGGCGCTCGGGTCGACGCCGGTGGTCGCCAGCGCCCACCCGAGCCCGCTGTCGGCGCGACGCGGGTTCTTCGGCTCGCGGCCGTTCTCGGCGGTCAACGACCTGCTGCGCGCGCAGGGCGCCGACCCCGTGGACTGGGCGCTGCCCTGACGGGCTCCCGCGAGCGCGCGCGGCCGGCGCTCTCAGTTGCAGAATGAGCGGGTGAGCAACCCGATGACGCCGCCACAGCCGACCACGGGCCACGCCGGGCCGCCGTGGGCAAGGTACGTCGCCCTGGGCGACTCCTTCACCGAGGGCCTGTGGGACCAGCCCGTCGAGGGCGCCCCGTGCCGAGGCTGGGCGGACATGCTCGCGAGCAAGCTCTCAGCCCGGCGGGTCGACGCCGGCCAGGAGCCGCTGGAGTACGCGAACCTGGCCGTGCGCGGGCTCCTGCTGCACCCGATCATCGCCGAGCAGCTCCCCCCGGCGCTGGACTTCGCGCCGGACCTGGTCAGCCTGGTGGGCGGCGGCAACAACATGCTGCGGCCCACCGCCGACGTCGACGCGATGGCCCGCGAGCTGGAGCAGGCCGTCGAGCAGGCCACCCGCGCGGGCGCGCATGTGCTGATGGCCACCGGCATGGACGCCGCCGACAGCCTGCTCGTGCGCCGCAGCCGCAACCGGACCGCGGTGTTCAACTCGCATGTGTGGTCCATCGCCCGCCGCCACGGCGCGAGCGTGCTGGACCTGTGGGGCATCCGCTCGTTGCGGGACTGGCGGATGTGGTCGGCCGACCGCATCCACCTCACCACCGAGGGGCACGCGCGGGTCGCGCAGGGCGCGCTCGTCGCACTGGGGCTGGCCCCCGACGACCCCGACTGGGACGACCCGCTCACCCCGCTCCCGCCCACGCCCCGGATCCAGCAGGCCCGCGACGACGTCCAGTGGATGCGCGAGCACCTGTACCCGTGGGCCACGCGGCGGCTGCGCCGGACCGGGCCGGAGGGCCGTGTGGCGAAACGGCCCGACCTGGCGCCCGTGGTGGACGCCCGCTC
The DNA here is from genome assembly GCF_030372105.1 of Cellulomonas cellasea. Taxonomy (GTDB): domain Bacteria; phylum Actinomycetota; class Actinomycetes; order Actinomycetales; family Cellulomonadaceae; genus Cellulomonas_A; species Cellulomonas_A cellasea_A. Next base: position 326,957 of record NZ_JAUDBQ010000001.1, read on the forward strand.
CGGCTCCCACTCAGGCTGAGGCCGCGGGCGGCCAGCGCCCGGGTCAGCCGGTGACGAGGTCGCCCATCACCAGCGACACCGCGTCCACGTCGGAGGCCAGCACCGGCGTCTCGAGCTCCGCGGCGCGCGCGGCGCCCTGGCCGAGGGTCGGGACGTCGGCGACCAGGCGGCCATCGGCGGCGAGCAACGCCACCCGCAGGCCGATGTCGGCGCACTCCTCGGGCACGCCCGTCAGCCGCAGCCCGGTGACGGCGTGGCCGCCCAGCACTGTCACGTACTCGACGTCGTAGCCGATGACGATCTGCGCCGACGCGCACCCCTGGGGCGCGGCGCCCAGCACCGCGTCATCCCCACCGGTCAGGGCGTCCACAGCGGTGATCGCGAGCCCGGACACGCCGAGCACGGCCAGCCAGCCCGCGGCGATCCGGCGGGCACGCTTCTGACCTGAGCTCATGGGCATTCGCCTCCTGCGCACGCCACGGCCGATCCTTCGACCTGACGTCACCATCGGCGCCCATCGGGCCCGGGTGAGCAGTCGCGCGCCCGTTCACCCGGCTGCGCGGCGCCTCCACGGCTCCCGGGGTGTCAGGAGCAGGCCAGCAGGTTCCCGCCCGCCGACGCGAACCCCTGCACCTCCAGTGAGCGCTTCTCCCCGGCGACGACGGTGTGGTACGAGCCCCACGACGTCGTGCCCTTCACGGTGACGAGCCGGGTCGCGTCGGAGCAGGCGCTCGCGCTGACCTTCACCAGGCCGCCCTGCTGGTCGGAGAGCCCCGCCGCGAGGAACGGGAACACCGTGGTGTCGGACAGGTTGAACGTGAGCTGCCAGGTGACCGGGGTGGTCGAGGTGGTGCTGACCTCGAACCGGCGCAGATACGTCCGGGACGCGCCCGAGCCCCACTCGGCCTCGCTCGTGACCTTCACCTCGCAGGTGGCGGAGGGGTTGTCGAGCACGGTGCAGGCGATGCCGGGCACCGGCGTGGGCGTGGGCGCCGACCAGGTGGGGGTGACGCCCCAGCCGTCGACGGTGAGCGCCACGCTCCGCACGGCCGACGGCGTGTACGCGGCGACGGGGATGGTCGCGGTGGCGCCGGCGGCGGGCAGCGTGGCCACGGCGTCGGTCGTCGCGAGCGCCCCCGACGCGCCGATCAGGCGCAGCCGGACCGTCTTGCCCGCGCAGTCGGCGGGGACCTCGCGGATGGTGACGCTGCTGGCCGTCCCGCTCGTCGCCGTCCCGGCCTCCACGGCCAGGTCGGGGGCGCACCGGTCGGCGGCGGTGAGCGTCGTGAGCCGGGACGTGGCGAGAGGCAGGGTCGCGGCGCTCGCGGTGGACAGCCCGGCGACGACGAGGGCGCCGATCACGGCGACGACACGGAGGACGCTCCGGCTCATCGGGCTCCCTCCTCGCTCTCAACGGGTTCGGCGGGTTCGGCAGGCTCGGCGGGTTCGGCGGGGATGGCGTCGGCGTCGGGCTCGGCGGCCTGGGCACGGCCCGGCCACAGCAAGATCCCCGCGGCGATCACCAGCAGCGACGCCCAAGTCAGGGGCATCAGGAGGATCGAGGCGACGACGCCGACCCCCGGCAGGTGCAGCCGCGCCACCCCCAGCACCTCGTCCGCGACGGGCTGCCACGGGTCGGTGAAGTCGTTGTTGTCACCCTGCATCCGCCAGCCGGTCTCGCCGTCGCCGCCGATGATGCGGTGGATGACCCGGCCGCCGTTCTCCGTCGCGGGCTGGTAGACGATGACGTCGCCCACCTGGGGCTCGCCGCAGCGCGCGACCACCAGGTCGCCCGTCGCGTACGTGGGGTCCATCGAGTGCCCCGAGACGATCGTCAGCGTGGTGCAGCCACCGAGGGTGGAGGGCCACAGCGCCCACACGGCCACGGCCAGGAACAGCGCGAGCCCGAGGTTCGCCACCACGCCCGGAAGCCGACGCGCGCGAGGCGTGTCGGCTGTCGGGGGCGTGGTGGTCGCCAGAGCGGTGGTGATGGGTGTCTCCCAGAACGGTCACGCGGTGACGGGCTCGCCGCGGAGCTGGTCGCTGCCGCGGCGAGCCCGGTCAGAGATGACGGGGGCTCAGTCGGAGATGACGGCTCAGTCGGAGATGACGACCGAGACCTTCTCGACAGCAGTCGCCGCGACAGACGCGGACGGGGCGCCGAGGTTGACGGCGCCAGCGGACGCGACACCAGTGACCTGCCCCAGCGAGGCGCCGGAGGCGTCGATCAGGTCGGCCTTGACGGCCTTGCCGTCGCAGGCCGCGTCCACGTCGTTGAGCGTCACGCCGGACACGTTGTAGCCCGGGCTCGAGGCGCTCGCGGCGAAGGAGTTGTCGAATCCGACGGTGATGGGGGTCCCGGTGGGCTGGCACGAGGCCACCACCACGGTGTTGGCCGCGAGCGTCCCACCCTCGAGGTTCAGCGTGGCGGCTGACGCCAACGCGAGGCCGGCGACACCGAGCACGGCCAGGGAGACAGCGGCGGTCTTGCGACGGTTGGAGGTCTTGCGGGCCATGTGGAACTCCTGAGGGGACGAACTGTTGATGCTGGCAAAACTGGACGCTAGGCGCGTCGAGATGGCCTCACAGGAACGCGCCTAGGTGCTGGCACCTGAGGATAGCGAATAGTCCGGATCTTTCACCCGGGCCATACCGGGCGAACCTCGCGATCCGTGCAGGATTTTGCCGACGGCTGACGCCCGAGGCAGTCAAGCCTTGGCCGCTGCCCGGGCGATAGGGACGCGGGCTCGCAAGGTGGCGCCCCGGCTGCGCGAGGAGGTGAGCGTCAGATCCCCGCCGACGAGCGCCAGCCGGTCCCGCAGCCGCGCAGTCCCGGACGCCGGGCCGGCATCTGCCGCGTCGAACCCGGCGCCGTCGTCCTCCACCTCCACGACGAGGGCCGCCCCGTCCAAGTCCACTCGGACCTGCAGTGTTCCGGCGCCCCCGTGCCGCAGCGCGTTCGTCAGCGCCTCCTCCACGACGCGCACCGCGAGCAGCCGCTCCGTCTGGGTGAGCGCCGGGGCAGCCGGATCGTCGAGCGCCCGCACCTCCGGCGACACCTGCAGGCGTGTGCCGATGCTCGCGGGGATGCGGCCCAACAGCGACCGCATCGCCGGGACCATGCCCACCTCGAGCCCGTCCGGGTACAGCATCCGGCTGGCCTCGCGCACATCACCCTCGCGGATCTGCTCGAGCTGCGCGCGGATGTCCTGCAATGCCTCGACGTCGGCGTCGCTGGTGGCGCCCTGGGCCAGATGCCCCTGGATGATGTCGAGGCGCGCGACGATCAGCACCAGACGCTGCTGCAGGCTCCCGTGCAGCCCCTCCGCGACCTCGCGCCGGACCCGCACCTCCTCGTTCTGCAACGCGGCCAGCGCCAGCTCGATCTGGATCCGCCCGTCGGCCGACACCTGCGCCTGCATGCGCAGGCGCCGCCGCGACATCATGAACGCCACGCCCATGGCCCCCGCCACGGCCGCAGCGCCCAAGGCGCTGAAGAACTCGATCGACACGGCCTGCAGCGGGCTGTCCGCGTCGTAGATGCCGACCGCCCGCTGGGCCAGCGACCTCGCCCCGGCGCCGAGCACCGCCGCGGCCAGCGCCCGCGCGAGCATGCGCCACTGCGAGCGCTCCTCATGCACTCTGAGCGCCGCGATGGCGGCCAGCATCCCGGCGACTCCCACCAAGTTGGCCGCCAGGCGCGGCACCGCCCCGCCGACGCCGAACGGGCCCGCGGAGAACACGTACGCCGTCTGCACCGCGGCGCCCACCCCGAACACGACGAGGATCGCCGCGACGGCCACCAGCAGCGCGTGCAGGTCCGTCGCGTCATCGACCTGGCGGCGGAACGTCATGGTCGCCTCGCATCCCGTGGGGTGTCGGCGGCCGCGCTTGCGGCCCGCTGACCTGGCCGCCGACGATACTGGGAGGCGTGACGCAGACCGACCACCGGCTGATCCGTGTCGGGATCGTCGAGGACCAGCCGCTCTTCCGCTCCATGCTCGAGCTGACCCTCGCCGGCGTGCCGGGGCTGCGGGTCGTCGCCGCCGTCGGCACCGTCACCGCCGCGAACCAGGCCTTCAAGCCGGGCGCCGTCGACGTGGCGCTGCTCGACATCGACCTGCCCGATGGCAACGGCATCGCGCTGGGCGTCACGCTGCGCCGCGCGCAGCCCGGGCTCGGCATCCTGCTGCTGTCCGCGCATGACGCGATGGACCTGCTGCTCGACCTGCCGCCGGACGTCGCCAGCGGCTGGAGCTACCTGAGCAAGACCTCCTCGACCAGCACCGACGAGCTCGTGCGCGCGGTGCGGGCCACCGCCGACGGGCACACGACCCTCGACCCGGCCCTGCTGGACCGCATGGAGCCACGCGCCGGGTCGTCCGTGGCGCGGCTCACCGACCGCCAGTACCGGGTGCTGCGGCTGCTCGCACGAGGGCTGTCCAACGCGGGCATCGGCGAGGAGCTGGGCATCGCCGAGAAGTCCGTGCAGAACCACATCAACACGATCTACGCGGCGCTCGGCATCGACGCCGACCCGGCGCGGAACCCGCGGGTGACGGCGGCGCTGCGGCTGCTGGAGGAGACCGGGCCCGCCTCCTGAGCCGTCGCCCGCAGCGCCCCGACGGTGCGCTCCCCAGAGGCGGCGCCCCGGAGCGCGTGGCATGGTCGTTGTCATGAAAGCGACCGCCATGCTGCTCGGCGGGGCGCTCCTGGCAGTGGGCGCCATCGCGGGCTGCAGCAGCCCCAACGACGCCGAACCACGGCCCGCCACCGCCAGCCCCCCGGCCGGCGGCACGAGCACTCCCCCCGACTCGAGCACTCCGCCCGACTCCGAAGCCGACTGGCCCGACTCCCTCGAGCTCGCCACCGCCATCCAAGGCCAGCACAACCCGCTGTCCGTCGCGTGGATCGCCGTGGCCACCCTCGGCACTGACGACCTCGACGCCGCGCTGAACCCCGCGAGCGCCCTGGTGGAGGACGTCGGCTACGACGGCTCGCAGTGGCCCCTGAGCTGCCAGCACGACGCATACGCGGCACTGGGCGTGACGGATGGGCCGAGCACGGAGTTCGGCGTGGGGGTGGTGTTCACCACGCATGCCGACGCCGTGGCCTTCGACGAGCTGTGGACGGGGCCGATGCTGGGCATCGTGGACGGCGACGTCTTCTGCGACCTGGGCGGCTAGGCCAGCCCCGTCGGGGCTTGCGCGCTGTCGGCCGGTCGCCAGGCCCAGCCCTCCCTGCTCCAAGCCATGCGAGCGGCGCCTTCACGCACGGTGTCAGTGAGCCACCAGGTGGCGTCCGGACACCAGCCAGCCAGCGTCGTCGTCTCCCCGGGCGCCACCTGCACTGCCGTTCCCGAGGTCAGGAGCCAGCCGAGGACGCTGACATGCACGCCGTCATACGCCTCGGCCACAGCAGCCCAGTCGGGGATCAGCCAGGAGCCGTCGCGGGCGTCCACCGCCTCGTACCAGTCGGGCCGCCGTGAGGCCGTGACGTCCAGCGGGAACGCCGCCACCAGCGCGGCCCAGTCCTGCGGGCCGGTGATCTCCAGCACCCGCGCGGCCGGATCGACCGCGCACCGGGTCAGATCGGCCGACGCCCACCCCTCCTCGTCCTCGGTGAGCCACAACGCGGCGGACCCCTCCCCCGGGAGCGCCCGCGTCGTCACGTCGAGCCCGGAGAGCGCGGGCGTGGCCCACCACATGCCGCCCATCCGGCGGTGCGGGCGCCCCGCGCGCTCCTGGGCGAACCAGCGCTCCTGGTCGAGCACAGACTCGCGCCATCGGCTCAGGCGGCGCCCGGCAATGTCGTCGCGCACGGGGGCGGGCACCCCCGCGAAGGCGGTGCGGACCTGGGCGTCACGGTCGAGCGGCCCCGACCACCAGGCAGCCTGCGGCGCCGCGAGGACCGCCTCGGCGATCGGGAACAGCAACGCGCTGACGTCAGGCTCGGCGAGGACGACGTCCTCGGCGTGCGGCGGCTGCCAGTACATGGCGGAGGTCACGGTGTCGGCCAGTGCCGGCAGCAGTCCCCCGACGTGGGTGGCGCCTGCCTCGGCGGCTGCGGTCAGCGCCTCGTGGAGCGTCGGCGCCGCGAGCGGCTCGGCGGCGTCCGACCTCGCCGAGCAGACGAACTCGACGGCGACGACGCCGGGGGCGCCCCGGTCCTCGTCGACCCGCCGCGCCGCGTCGAACATCGCGACCCTCACCTGGTCGCCGTGCGGCCCACGCTGGGCGGCCTCGAGGCAGAGCCGTCGGCCGCGCACACTGGCCAGCAGGTCCGCCGCTGTGATCATGGCGCCACTGTAGGGACCGCCAGGGGAGGCGGGCAGCGCTCTTCGGCAGGTCACCGCGTCGGGGTGACCACCACGCGCCTGCCGGAGGGGACCGGCATGGTCCAGGCCTGCTCGACGTCGGCGAGGCCCACCGCCTGGACGCCCACGGTGAACGCCCCCGCGTCGATCCACCGCGCGAGGTCCCCGAGCTCCGCCTCCATCGCCTCGGGCGACACCGAGCCCTGCCCACTGCCCAGCACCCGCAGGTTCACCCGGCGCAGCGCCGCCGACGGCAGCGTGATGTCCGGCCCCGCCACGGAGCCGATCTGGACCCAGTCGAGCCGTCGGGCCGGATCCGCCCGGCTCCCGACGACAGCGGCCAGCACGTGCTGCGTCGGCGGGCCCCACAGGTAGTCCAGCAGCACGTCGACCTCGGCGGCCGCGCGCCCCACAGCCTGCGCGGCCTCTCCCAGGTCGCCGTCGAGCGGCACGACGACATCGGCCCCCACATCGCGCAGCGCCTCGAGCCGGGCGGCCCCACGCCCCACAGCCGTGACGGTCCCCGCGCCGAGCTCCTTCGCGACCTGGATCGCGAGCTGGCCCGCGTTCCCCGTCGCGCCGAACACCAACACGCCCTGACCGGGCCGGAACGACACCCGCCTGCGCAGCGCCACCCAGGAGGACATCGCCGGGTTCATCGCCGCCGCGACCCGCAACGGGTCCGAGTCGTCCGGCAGCGTCACCGCGCGCCGCGTGTCGACCGCCACCCGCTCCGCCATCGAGCCCCGCGAGCTCCCGGGCGGCAGCAGGAAGTACACCAACGACCCGTCGGCCCGGCGCCCCACGCCGTCGATGCCGGGGATCAACGGCAACACCCCCGACGACGTGTAGTGGGAGCCGTTCGCCTGCGAGCGCACCCGCGGGTGCAGTCCCGCCGCCAGGACGTCCACGACTTCCTGGTGCTCGCCCGGCTCCGGCTCCGGCACATCCTCGCACCGCGGCGGGTTGTCGAACGCCGTCACCACTGCCGCGCGCATGGCGCCTCCGAGGATGTCGATCCCTGACCCGCGCCGGATCCGGGCACGGCTCGGACCTGACACCTCAGACGCTAGACCCGGTGCGCCGGAGCGCACGCCGGACGGTGGAGTAGATGGAGCCCCCTACCGGATTCGAACCGGTGACCCCCTGTTTACAAGACAGGTGCTCTGGCCAACTGAGCTAAGGAGGCGTGGCGCCGAGGCGCCGTCGCGGGGCCGTGGTGACGGTCCGCGACGGGGACGACGCCGGCTCAGCCTACCGAGCCGACGCCGTCCCGTGTGCACGGTCAGCCCTTCGCGGCCTCCACGGCCTCGATGAGCTTGCCGTCGATGCGCCAGTCGTAGACGGACGTGTCGAGCGGCTTGCCGTTGATGACGACGGTCGGCGTCGCGAGGTTCGTGCCTGCGGCCTCGAGGTCGTCACCGGCCTGCTGGGTGAGCGCGGAGACGTACGGGGCGTAGACGCGCCACGGGTTGTCGCCGTCAGTCTGGGTGAACACCTCGATGACGTCGTCGGGGACGCCTGCCTCACGGGCGATCTCGGCGATCTGCGCGTCGGTCAGGCCACCGGTGCCCTCCTCGGGCTGGTTGGCGAACATCGCGTCGTTGAACGCGAGGAACTTGTCCGGGGCGAGGTCCGCGACGGCTGCTGCGGCGTTGGCCGCGCGCGTGGAGAACTGGGTGCCGTTGGACGCGCGGTCGAGGATCGAGATCGGGTGGTAGACGACTGTCACGTCGCCGCTGGCCCGCAGCTCCTCGAGCTGGTGGGCGTTGGCCTCCTCGAAGGTGCCGCAGACGGGGCACATGTAGTCGAGGTAGACGTCGACGACGGTGCCGCCGTCGGCGGTGGTCCCGGCGACGTCCTCGCTGGCCACGGGGATGCCCCCGTTGCTCGGCTGCGCGGTGGAGGGCTCCTTCACCTCGGAGAGGGTCACCGGGTCGCCGGTGTAGGCGGCCTCGGCCTCGGCGCTGTCGTCGGGCTGCTGGGCCAGGATCATCGTGATGACGACGGCGAGCACGGCGAGGGCGGCGACGAGGCCGCTGATCGCCACGATGCGGTTGCGCTTCTCGCGCTTGGCCTGCTCCTGCTTGAGCTGGAGGGCCTTGACGCGGGCGTCGTCGCGTCGCTGCGCCTTGCTGGGTCGGGGGTCGTTGGTCGGCATGGTCCTGCTCTCGGTGCGTGGGGACGTGGGGTCGGCTGGTCAGGCGAGCCTGAGCGGCGGACCTCGTCGGAGCGGGCTGGCCATTCGGACGGATCTGGGCCGGGCGATGGGCCCGGCGCAGGCCGCCGACAGCGCGCGGGCCTGGACGTGCGGCGCCGTGGGGCGCGGCAACCGGCGCAGCACGGCCCGCAGCAGGCGGCCGGCCGCATTGACGACGCGCACGAGCAGCGCGGTGAGGCCGATCCCGCAGGCGCCCAGTGCGGCGTGCGCGGCGATCACGGGGAGGGCGAGGCTCATCACCAGCACGGCGCGGTGCGCGCCTGCCGGGTCCATCGCGAGGCTGCCGTCCGGGCAGTCGGCGCTGCCCTGCAGCAGCGCGAGCCGCACCCCCAGCATGGCCAGCGGGCCGTCGGCGCTGGTGCACGCGTGCAGCAGCACGCGCCCGCCGAACAGGACGTGCAGGAGCCCGACAGTCCCGATGGAGGCGACCGTGAGCGCGCTGACGTCCCGCGCGAGCATGCGCGGGATGGCGCCGAGGCGCGCGCGGGCAGCGGTCATGCGGCCAGGGTACGTGGTGCTCCTGGCGCCGTTGAAGGGCCTAACGGGAGGTCGCGTCGCTGATGGCGGCTGCCAGGCGCGCGTCCCCCAGCTCCACCTGGGGCAGGTCGACCTCGGGCAGCGGCGCCCAGTGGATCGGCTGGTCGGAGAGGAGCTGTGCGGTGAGCACCGCTGTGACCGCCAACGTGATGAGCACCAGCACTGTGGCGCCGCGCCGCCCGGGCGCCACGACGGCCAGCAGCCGCCGGGTCCCGATCCGGGTGAGCCCCGACATCGGCCCCCACCACAGCAGGATCAGCCCGAGCAAGAACGCCCCGCCGATGATCGCCGCCGCGACGAGCCCGTCGGGCGACTGGCCGGGCGCCGTGGAGCCTGGCGTCCACCCACCGCTGCCGATGAGCCACCACAGCGCCCCCAGCACGATCACCACGGCGCTGGCGGCGACCACCACTGACGGCAGCAGGCCCACGATGGCGCGCAGCAGGTGCCACGGGCTGCTGACCACGGCGACCAGCGCGTCGCTGCCCCGCACGCCCTTGCGCTCGCGGCGCCGGTGCATCGCCTCGACGGTGGACCCGAAGGTCCGGGCCAGCACCAGCGCGACGGCGAGCGCGATGAGCGTCACCCCGGGGTACGTCATCGCGCCGACCACGGCGAGCAGCCCGAGCGAGCCCACGGTGCCCCAGCGGCGGCGGGCCGGCGGGCGTGTGTACCCGCCCTCGCCCTCGGGGTAGGCGTCGTCCGAGTACTCGCCGCCCTCGCCGCCCAGCGGCCACTGGCCCTCGTCGTGGCGGTCCCAGTCGCCCCCGCCGTCGGCGCGGTAGTCGTCGTGGCCGTAGTCGTCGTACGCCTGCTCCTGACGCGGGGGCGCCCCGAACACCGCGGTGTCGGCGGGCTGGTCGGCGCGCGGGTAGGCAGACTCTCGGCGCACTCCCCGCTGCACCGGGTACACCTGGGTGCCGCCTGCGGCGGCGCCCGCGCCCCACACGGCGGTGCTGTCGGCATCCTGCGCGGGCAGCCGCTGGGTGGCGGGGTCCGCGTCGAGCCGCTGTGTGGCCTGCCCCGAGGAGAACAGCTCGGTGTCGTGCGCGTCGCCCGCGTGCAGCACCACGGTCTCGGAGGCCGCTGCCGTGTCGCCCGTGGCGGCGGCCTCATGCAGCTCGTCGACGAGCTCGGCGGGCGGCAGCCGGTCGGCGGCCTCCCCCGCGAGCGCCTGCCCCAGCGCTGCGGCGGTGCGCGGCCCCAGCCCTGCGAGGTCAGCCTCCCCGGAGCGGGCCCGGGCGATGACGGCGGCCAGCGGGCGCAGCCCGAACGGCGGGCGGCCCGTCGCCGCGAAGGCGAGCACGGCGGCCCAGCCCCACCAGTCGGTCTCGGGAGTGGGCTCGGCGTCGTCGAGCAGCTCGGGGGCCAGGTAGCCGGGGGTGCCGATCACCAGGCCGGTGGACGTGATACGGGGGTCGTCGGCGGCCTGCGCGATGCCGAAGTCGATGAGCACCGGGCCGGTGTCGGTGACGAGCACGTTGCTGGGCTTGAGGTCGCGGTGGACGACGCCGGCCTCGTGCACGGCCGCGAGCGCGCCGTGCAGCCCGTCGGCGAACTCGGCGAGCTGGTGGGGGTCGAGCGGGCCGTTGTCGCGGACGTGGTCCTCGAGGTTCCGGCCGGCGACGAGCTCGGTGACGATGAACGCCTCGGTGGAGTCGGCCTCGGCGTCGAGCACGGCGGCGACGGCCGGATGGCGCAGCCGTTGCAGGGCCACGACCTCGCGGCGCAGCCGATCGCGGGCCGCGGGATCGGCTCCCACGTGCGGGTGCAGCAGCTTGAGCGCCACCGCGTTGCCCGCCCCGTCGAGTGCCCGGTACACCGTGCCCATGCCCCCTGAGCCGAGGGGGGCCACCACCGTGTAGCCACCCACCTCGGACCCTGGCTCCAGTCCGATGCGCTCCATGCATCGACGGTATCCGCGCGGGGCCGTTGCCGCGCGCAGCCGCGCTCGACGGGGAGGCCGAGCGAGACATCCCAGGTCACGCTAGGGTCGAGAGAACCCCAAGAAGGAGTGTGCCTCGGTGGGATCTGCCGGTTATGACCTGGTCGTCGTCGCGAATCGCCTCCCGGTCGATGTGACGATCGGCCCGGATGGCGACGTGTCGTGGGACCGCTCCCCTGGCGGCCTGGTGACGGCGATGGAGCCGGTCATGGTCGAGGCCAATGGCGCATGGGTGGGCTGGAGCGGGGCCCCCGACGTCGAGCTCGAGCCCTTCGACACCGACGGCATGCGCCTGGTGCCGGTGCCGCTCTCCGAGGCCGAGGTCGCGGACTACTACGAGGGCTTCTCCAACGACAGCCTGTGGCCGCTCTACCACGACGTCATCGAGCCGCCCACGTTCCACCGGCAGTGGTGGGAGGTGTACCGCAAGGTCAACCAGCGGTTCGCCGAGGCCGCTGCCGCCCAGGTGGCGCCCGGCGGCACCGTCTGGGTGCACGACTACCAGCTCCAGCTCGTCCCGCGCATGCTCCGCGAGCTGCGCCCCGACGTGCGCATCGGCTTCTTCAACCACATCCCCTTCCCGCCCCTGGAGTTGTTCGCCCAGCTCCCCTGGCGCACCGCCGTGGTCGAGGGCCTGCTCGGCGCGGACCTCATCGGCTTCCAGCGCGCCGGTGACGCGCAGAACTTCGTCCGGGTGGTGCGCCGGCTCACCGACCTCACCACCCGCGGCCAGATGATCACCGTGCCCGCCGAGGGCGACCGCCCCGAACGGCACGTCCGGGCCATGCCGTTCCCCATCTCGATCGACTCGAAGAAGTTCGACGAGCTGGCCCGCACCCCCGAGGTGCAGGCCCGGGCGAAGGAGATCCGCGCCGAGCTCGGCGACCCCGACGTCGTGCTGCTCGGGGTGGACCGCCTCGACTACACCAAGGGCATCCGGCACCGGATCAAGGCGTTCGGCGAACTCCTCGAGGACGGCCGGCTGAGCGTCCCGGAGACCGTCCTGGTGCAGGTCGCCAGCCCCAGCCGCGAGAACGTGGGCGCGTACCAGCAGCTGCGCGAGCACGTCGAGCTGCTGGTGGGCCGCATCAACGGCGACCTCGGCGAGCTGGGCCGCCCGGCGGTCCACTACCTGCACCACTCCTACCCCATGGAGGAGATGGCCGCGCTGTACCTCGCGGCCGACGTCATGCTCGTCACCGCGCTGCGGGACGGGATGAACCTCGTCGCCAAGGAGTACGTCGCGGCCCGCTCCGACGATCGCGGCGCCCTGGTGCTCAGCGAGTTCACCGGCGCCGCCGACGAGCTCACCAGCTCCATCCTGGTCAACCCGCATGACATCGCGGGCCTGAAGAACGCGATGGTCTACGCCGCCAACATCGACCCCCGCGAGGCGCGCAAGCGCATGCGCCGACTGCGCCGCAAGGTGCTGGAGAACGACGTCGCGGCCTGGTCGCACTCGTTCCTGTCGGCGCTCGCCGCAGTGCCGGCCCCGCAGAAGACCCAGGACACCCAGGAGCGTCATGCCTGAACCCCATGACCCCACGGCGGCCCTGGCCGCCCTCGCCGCCGACCAGTCCCGGCGGCCCGTGCTGCTCGCGCTCGACTTCGACGGCACCCTGGCGCCGTTGCAGGACGACCCGGCGGCCTCCCGCATCCTGCCCGACGGGGTCGGGGTGCTGGCCGACCTCGCGGCCACCGACGGCATCGTCCTCGCGCTCGTCTCCGGCCGCGCGATGGCGGACCTGCACGCCCTCGCGGAGGTCCCCGTCGGCACGCTGCTCGTCGGCAGCCACGGCGCCGAGCGCGCCCGCGTGACCGCGCATGGCCTGGACCGCGACGTCGTGCGCCTCACCGACGACCAGGCGGACCGGCTGGCGGCGCTGGGCGCCGAGGCCGCGGCTGTCGCCCGTGGGCGCGAGGGCGTCTGGGTGGAGACGAAGCCGACAGCCGTGGTGGTGCACACGCGCCTGGCCGACCCCGAGGTCGCACAGGCAGCCGAGCAGGAGTCCCTCGCCCTCGGCGAACGGCTGGGCACCGGGGTGCTCCACGGCAAGGCGGTCGTGGAGCTCACCGTGCTGCACGCCAGCAAGGGCGAGGCGCTCACCGCGCTGCGCCAGGAGATCGGGGCGCCCGTCGTGATCTACGCGGGTGACGACGTGACGGATGAGCGGGCGTTCGAGGCATTGGGCCCGGACGACGTGACCATCAAGGTGGGGGCGGGCGACACCGGCGCCCGATACCGGATCGACAGCCCGGAGGGCGTCGTGACGGCACTCGCCCGGTTCCGCGACGACCTGGCGGCTGCCGCCGGCTGATCAGCGCGAATCCCTCCCCGGTTCCGCGACGCGGACCGCCGCGCGTGGGTAGCGTGCCGGGATGACCAGGCCGCACCAGATGCAGCCCGTCGCCCTCGAGGAAGAGGGCAGCGGGTTCCCGAACGGCGCGCGCTCCGACCGCCCCGACGCCGGGCCGGCCGCTGAGGGCGGCAACGGCTCTGGCTGGCGCCGTGCCGCACGGCGGGGGTGGCCCATCGCCGCCACTGTGGTCGTGGCCCTGGCGCTGGGAGGCGCCCAACTCGTGCTCGACGCCCGGGAGCGAGGGCGGCTCAACCAGCTCCGCTCGGTTCCCGGTGTGCTCGCCGCAGTCGACCCGTCCACCCTGCGCGAGCTGTGGAGCAGCGAGTCCCCCGGAGTCGCGACGGGAGCGAACGTCGGTGGCGACCTCGTCAGGGGCGTCGCCTCACCCGATGGCTCCCAGCTCGTCGAGCTCCTCGACGGGGGCAGCGGCGGCGCGCTGTGGTCCGCCCCCGTCGCGCCGCCAGACCCGAACCTGGCCGAGGCGATCGTGACAGTCGGCCCCTGGTTCGGCCCCAGGTGCCAGCCCGTCCCGGACCGCGACCTGGTCTGGTGCACCGTGGAAGACGAGTACCCGGTGCTCGACTCCGACACCGCATGGTCAGAGCACGGCAGGACCCGGACGGTGGTGCTCGACACCGCGACGGGCGCCGTGGTGAGCGACCACGAGATCGCGTCAGCCGGCGCGGCGGCCGTGCTCGGCGACGCGTTGCTGATCGCCACGACGGCTGCCGATGGCGCCGCGAGCGTCCACGCGTGGGACCTGCGATCTGACCAGCCCTCGTGGCAGAGCGCGCTGCCCAAGTCTGAGGAGGGCGCCGCGTCCGGGGGCACATCCGACCTGGAGCCCGGGGCCCTCCAGACAACGGAAGCGGTCTGGATCACCGCACAGGGCGACACCATCGTCGTCCACGGGCATCGCGACGTCTGGGCCCTGTCGGAGGACGGGCAAGTGCTGCGGACCTTCCCCTTCGGCGACAGGCAGGCGTACGTCCAACTGCTCCGGGGCCAGTTGTGGTCCAAGCTCGACTACAGCGCCGCCAGCACGGCCATGCTGTCCCTGCTGCGCGCCGACGGGTCCTGGACCCAGCCCGTCGCGGAGCAGCCGGTGTCGCTGGCCATCGATGACGGCTCCGCGGCAGACCTCTGCTTCCTGAGCGGACGCGCCCGGCTCCGCGCCGTGGACTGCGAGTCAGGCGCCGAGAGGTGGGATGAGGCGTCGTCCGAGAGCACATCGGGGTTGCTCCTCGACGGGACGCTCTACTCGGCGACCAGGACCCAGGTCACCGCGATGAACGCGTCCACCGGCGAGTTGCGGTGGAGATCCGTGCGCGACGCGACCTTGTCGTTGAGCTCTGAACAGGTCTTCACCGACGGCGAGAGCCTCTTCGTGCTGGAGTACGCGCCAGCAGCCGACGGCGACAGCGGAGCGGCGCAGGGCACAACCGACCTCGTGGCCCTGTCGATGGCAGACGGCTCGGAGTCGTGGCGGATCCCGTTGACGGAGTCGTCCACGTACTCGTCGTTGTCCATCTCCGAGCTGGGCGGCCGCCTGGCCATCTCCACCACCGATGAGTGGGGCGACAGCCACATCACCCGCGTGTACGGCAGCCCATGAGCGGCGCCCGGACGGCCCCTGGCCCGACGCTGGACGCCGACATGACGGGGGTGGCCGCATGAAAGGCCCGACGCGGATGGTGCCCGTCGTCCTCGACGAGGGCGACGGGGTGGTGTCGGCGCGCGGCGACGCCCAGGAGCCCGTCGCGGCCGACGGGCTCGCGCGGCGCCGCCTGCTGCGCTGGTGGCCCGTCGCGGCTGTCGCGGCCGTCGTCCTGGTGGGTGGCCAGGCAGTGCTCGACCAGCGCGAGCGCGCCGCGCTGGACCGCGTCGGCGACCTCCCCGGCGTGCTGCTCCCCCTCGACGCGTCGATGCGCGAGCTGTGGCGCACCGACGACCTGAGCGGGATGCCGACCTTGCGCGTGGGAGCGGACATCGTGCTGGGGGTGATGGAGCCCGACGGCTCCCAGGCGGTGCGAGCAGTCGACGGGGCAACCGGCGAGGCGCGATGGGAGGTGCCCGTCGCAGACCCCGAGCTGACGCGCGCCACCGAGGATGAGGGCCGCTGGCGCGTCCCGTACTGCGTCGACGCCAAGGATCTGGTGGTGTGCTCGGTGAACGACCGGTACGAGATCCCCCCCGACGCGTCACCGCTGTCCTCGACGCCCGAGCCGCCCCAGCCGACCAGGGCGAGGCTGGTGGTGATCGACCCCGTCAGGCACCGTGTCGTCGCGGAGCGCGAGGTCGCCATTGACTCCCCCACGGTGATCGCGGGCGATCAAGTCGCCACCAGCAGCACCGCCGCCGGCACCGTCACCCTCGAGGCCAGCGACCTGCGGACGGGCGACGTGCGGTGGCGCCGGGAATTGCCCGACGCGGAGGTCTCGCCCGCCCAGGAGGAAGCGCGAGCCGCCGTGGAGCAGACGCTCGACGGCGGGGCCATCTGGCGCCAGGCCTGGCTCAACCCGTTGCCGGATGGCGGCCTCGTCGTCAGCGGGCAGCGGACCGAATGGGTGGTGTCGGCGACGGGCGAGGTCCTCCATGCCGTCGCCCGAACGGAGCTGGGAGACCGGCTGACACATGTGCGCGAATCGACCCACATGCTCACGACGGGCGGCGCGGCGCCGTCCGTGCTCGTCCATCCGGACGGCTCGCGCACCCAGGTTTCCGGTCAGCCGCTCATCCTCAGCGTCGATGACGGATCGGCGCCAGGGCAGTGCTTCGTGGGCGACTCCGCTCTCGCCGCCCATGACTGTGAGACAGGCGCACGGCTCTGGGAGGTCGACGTCGAGACGTACAGCGGCATACTTCTCGAGGGGGTGCTGTACCTCTCTGCCGGCGCTCAGATCGTCGCCGTCGACACCGCGCTGGGGCGCAGGCTGTGGACGCGGGAGCTCGCCGGGTCCGAGGCCGCCTGGGGCGGCAACACCCTCACCGACGGCCGCGACCTGTTTGTCGTGGACTGGCAGGCCGACGCGGATGGGCAGGCCGGTGGCGCAGCGTCGATGGGAGAGTTCAGCGTCGTCGCGCTCTCGAAGAGTGACGGCTCACAGCTCTGGGGCGCCCCGCTCGACATGCGGGGGAGGCGGCACGACGTCTGGGTCATGCCCGTGGGCGGGCGGCTCGTCGCCTGGCAGACATCGACCCCGGGACCGGCCCGCGTCTTCGGCAGCGGATAGCCGCGCTAGGCAGGTCATTTCCCCCTTCTGGCATGTGGCAGGATGGGCCGCGGACCGCAGGCTTCAGCGTCGAACGACGATGGCCGCCTTCGGACTGTGTCAGCGGCGACACTTCTGACACCTTTCACAACGGATCGTCCGGCACGTACCTGCCGGTGAAGGGAACTGACATGGCTACGGTCACGTTCGACAACGCCACCCGGGTCTACCCCGGCACGGAGCGTCCCGCGGTGGACGCCCTCAACCTCCACGTCGAAGACGGCGAGTTCCTCGTCCTCGTCGGCCCCTCCGGCTGCGGTAAGTCGACCTCGCTCCGCATGCTCGCGGGCCTCGAGGACGTCAACGGCGGGCGCATCCTGATCGGTGACCGCGACGTCACCGACGTGCAGCCCAAGGACCGCGACATCGCGATGGTCTTCCAGAACTACGCGCTGTACCCGCACATGACGGTTGCCGACAACATGGGCTTCGCGCTCAAGATCGCCGGCACGCCGAAGGCGGAGATCCGCGCCCGTGTCGAGGAGGCCGCCAAGATCCTCGACCTCACCGAGTACCTCGACCGCAAGCCGAAGGCCCTCTCGGGTGGCCAGCGTCAGCGTGTCGCGATGGGCCGCGCGATCGTGCGCCAGCCGCAGGTGTTCCTCATGGACGAGCCGCTGTCGAACCTTGACGCCAAGCTCCGTGTCCAGACGCGTACGCAGATCGCGTCGCTGCAGCGCCGCCTGGGCGTCACCACGGTCTACGTCACGCACGACCAGACCGAGGCCCTGACCATGGGCGACCGCATCGCGGTCCTCAAGGACGGCCTGCTCCAGCAGGTCGGCACGCCGCGCGACATGTACGACACCCCGAAGAACGTCTTCGTCGCCGGCTTCATCGGCTCCCCGGCCATGAACATCGGCACGTTCGCGGTGCTCGAGGGCTACGCGCAGGTCGGCCGCGCCCGCATCGCCGTCCCGCGCCAGGTCATCACTGACCTCCAGCCCGAGGACAAGAACCAGATCACCATCGGGTTCCGCCCCGAGTCGCTCGACGTGGTGCCCGAGGGCACGCCGGACGCGATCCCGGTCGTCGTGAACCTCGTGGAGGAGCTCGGCTCCGACGCGTTCGTCTACGGCGCCCTGACCAACGAGTTCGGCGCCGCCGAGGCCGTGCACTCCGGGGCCGGCGACGCGCAGATCATCGTGCGCGTCGACCCGCGTCAGGTGCCCGGCAAGGGCGAGACGATCTGGGTCCGGATCCGCACCGGCGAGCAGCACCTGTTCCACGCCGGCTCGGGCGAGCGCATCGCCGTCTGACCACCACGCACCACACCTGAGGGCGGGTCCGGCTGCTGCCGGGCCCGCCCTCGGGCGTTCCACCCTGATGAACCTGTGCGCATCCCACCAGCAGTCTCTGAGAGGATCGAGGCCATGAGTCCCCGCCCGCAGCGGTTGCAGATCACCGCCGCGTCCCCCGATCCGGCACTGCTCGACCTCCCGTGGCACATCCCGCTCGAGGACTGGCCCGCCGAGAACCTCGCCGCGCTCCCCCGCGGCATCTCGCGGCACATCGTGCGATTCGCCCGCCTGTCCGGTCGCGTCATCGCGATCAAGGAGATCGGCGAGAGCGTCGCGTACCGGGAGTACGAGCTGCTGCGCCAGCTCAACCGCCTCGACGTGCCCTGTGTGGAGCCCGTGGGGGTCATCACCGGCCGCGCGACGCCCGAGGGCGAGCCGCTGGAGG
Source organism: Cellulomonas cellasea (assembly GCF_030372105.1). GTDB lineage: Bacteria > Actinomycetota > Actinomycetes > Actinomycetales > Cellulomonadaceae > Cellulomonas_A > Cellulomonas_A cellasea_A. The sequence continues at coordinate 345,294 of NZ_JAUDBQ010000001.1, forward strand.
CGGTGCTCATCACCAAGCACCTGCAGTTCTCGTTGCCGTACCGCGCGCTGTTCAGCCAGACGCTGCGCCCCGACACCGCCACGCGCCTCATCGACGCCCTCGCGGTGCTGCTCGTGCGCCTGCACCTCATCGGGTTCTACTGGGGTGACGTGTCCCTGTCGAACACCCTGTTCCGCCGCGACGCCGAGACGTTCGCCGCGTACCTGGTCGACGCCGAGACGGGCGACCTGCACGACACGCTCACCGAGGGGCAGCGCGCCTACGACCTCGAGGTCGCGCGGGTGAACATCATCGGCGAGCTCATGGACCTGCAGGCCGGCGAGTTCCTCGAGGACGACGTCGACGCGATCGCCATCGGCGAGATGCTGGTCGACAGGTACACGGAGCTGTGGACCACGCTCACGGATGCCGAGTCCTTCGGCCTGGACGACCGCTGGCGGGTGCAGGCGCGCATCGAGCGCCTCAACGACCTCGGGTTCGACGTGGGCGAGCTCGACATCACCACGGACGTAGGCGGCACCACTGTCAGCATCCAGCCCAAGGTCGTCGACGCCGGGCACCACTCGCGGCGGTTGATGCGCCTGACGGGGCTCGACGTGCAGGAGAACCAGGCGCGCCGGCTGCTCAACGACCTCGACTCCTACCGCGCCGCCACACACCGCCAGGGCGAGGACGAGTCCTTCGTCGCGCATGACTGGCTCACCGAGGTCTTCGAGCCCGCGGTGCGCGCTGTGCCCCGCGACCTGCGGCTCAAGCTGGAGCCCGCGCAGGTCTTCCACGAGCTGCTGGACCACCGCTGGTTCCTGTCCCAGCAGCAGCGCCGGGACGTGCCGATGGCTGAGGCGACCCGCTCGTATGTCGAGAACATCCTGCCGGGCCGCCCTGACGAGCAGGCGATCCTCGGGGTCAGCGCCGCCGACCTGCGGGAGGACGCCCACCCGACGGGCTCCCTGCCCGCCGTCGACGACGCCCCTGCCTCGAACGACTGAGGCCCCGGCGAGATGATCTCGTCCGAGTCTGCGCACTCCGCCCAGCGTGTGGTGGTCGGCTGGGCTGTGGCCACCGCGGTCACCGTGATGCTCGCGATCGGCATCGTGGCGTCCGCTCCCCTGGACCGCTCCCCCTCCCGCGGGTGCGCGAGCCAGGCCAATGAGATCCCGGAGCGCTTCCAGGACTTCTACGACGTGCAGGGGACGCGGACGTGGTTCCCCTTCGGTGTGGCGTGCGAGTGGACGTCGAGCGCAGGCACGTTCAAGGCGGGTCCGGGCTGGACGGTGACCCTGGCCCTCATCGCCCCGCTCGTCGCGGGCGGCGGCATGCTGGCCCACACGGCTGTCGCGTCCAGCCACCGTCGCACACTCGAGGACGAGGCCGCCGCCTCGCCCTCGCACCGCTGAACGGCACGAGGGCGAGGGTGCGGCCCGGGGGTCAGCTGGTCTTCGGCAGGCCTGGCGGGTTCGTCTCCGGCTTGTCGATGGACTCGTCCTGCAAGCCCCACCGCTCGAGCACCTGGGCGTAGGTGCCGTCCTCGAAGACGTGCTCCAACGCGGCGGTCACCGCAGGCGCCAGGTCGGTGCCCTTGAGGGTCGCCACCGCGATCTGCGCGGTGAGGGGCCAGCCGCCGTTGAGCGTCCCCGCCACCCGGAAGTCCTGCGGTGAGGACGCCGCCGTGAAGGCCAGCGAGGCGTTCGGGCCGACGTAGGCGTCGAGCCGGCCGGACTGCAACGCGAGGAGCGCGTCGGACAGGTTCTCGAAGTACTCCGGCTCGCCGCCGTCGATCGGGTCGAGCCCCTTCGCGATGTTCTCCTCGTTCCACGCCAGCAGGATCTTCTCCTGGTTGGTGCCCGATCCGACGGCCACCTTGAGCCCGGCGATGTCCGCCGGCTCGGTGATCGACTCGACGTCGCCGTCCGTCCCGACGATCCAGCCGAGCTGGTCGTTGCGGTAGGACGAGAAGTCGTACAGCTCCTTGCGCTCCTCGGTGACGGTCACGTTGGAGATGACGGCGTCCACATCCTGCGACTGCAGGGCCAGCGGCCAGTCGGCCCAGGCGCGCACCTCCAACTGCAGCTCGAGGCCGAGCGCGTCGGCGACCAGCTGGGCGATGTCCGTCTCGTTGCCGATCGGCGTCTTCTCGTCGTCGGCGAGGAACGTCAGCGGCGCGCTGCCGCCGGCGCTCGTCGCGACCTTGAGCACGCCGCGCTCGGCGATCGCGGCCGGCAGCAGCGCGATCGCGTCCGCGGCCTCGGTGCTGCGCACCCGGTTCTGCTCGGGGCTGGTGCTGATCTCCAGGCCCACGGCCTCGGCCTTCGCGGAGGTGTCGTCCAGCGGTGCAGCGGCGTCGTCCGTGCCCGCCTGGGCGCCGGCGCACGCGGCAAGCGCCAGCAGGGGCACGACGGCCAGTGCGGTCACGAGCCTTGCTCGTCGGGTCGTTGCGGTCACGGGATGCTCACTTTCGGTGGGGTGGGGAAATAGCGGGTGGCACGCGGCGCGCGCTCACCCCTCGGGGCGGGCCCCGGGGTCATGGGTGTGCGATGGGCCGGCTCAGAGGACCTTGTCGAGGAAGGCCCGGGTGCGCTCATGCCGGGGATGGTCGAGCACCTGGCCGGGTGGGCCCTGCTCGACGATCACCCCCTCGTCCATGAACACGACGGTCGTGGCGACCTCGCGGGCGAAGCCGATCTCGTGGGTGACCACGACGAGCGTGGTCCCGGAGGACGCGAGATCCTTGATGACGTCGAGCACCTCGCCCACGAGCTCGGGGTCGAGGGCGGAGGTCGGCTCGTCGAAGAGGACGACCTTCGGCCGCAGCGCCAGGGCACGCGCGATGGCGACCCGCTGCTGCTGCCCGCCGGACAGCCGGCGCGGGTGCACGTCGGCCTTGTCCGCCAAGCCCACCCGCGCGAGCAGCGCCCGCGCCTCGACCTCCACCTCGGCGCGCGGCCGGCCCTGTGCGGAGACGGGCGCCTCGACCACGTTCTCCAGGGCAGTCAGGTGCGGGAACAGGTTGAAGGACTGGAACACGAACCCGATGTGGGTGCGCTGGCGCAGGATGTCCCGCTCCTTGAGCTCCTGCAGCACGCCATGCGACGTGCGGCGGTAGCCGATGAGGTCGCCGTCGAGCGACACGAGCCCCCGGTCGACCTTCTCCAGGTGGTTGATGGCGCGCAGCAGCGTCGACTTGCCGGAGCCCGACGGGCCCACGATCACTGTGACCTCGCCGGGCCGCACCTCCAGGTCGACGCCGCGCAGCACCTCGAGCGCGCCGAACGACTTGTGCACGCCGCGCACCTCCACGTGTCCAGCGGTGGCCATCAGATCCGCCCTCCGTCGGCGCCCGCAGAGACGCGGGTGCGGGTGCGGGTCAGCACATTCGAGGCCGCCGACGACCTGGCCAGGTAGGACGGCGGCGCCCCCGTCGGCAGCGGGCGTCCGGTGAGCCGCGTCCACGCGACGCCGACGGTCCACCGGGCGTGCTGCAGCGGCGTCGGGGGCAGCGTGCGCAGCGCGCCCTTGGCGTAGTGCCGTTCCACGTAGTACTGGATCACCGTGATGAACGTGGTCAGCACCAGGTACCAGATGCCCGCGACGAGCAGCAGCGGCACCACCCGCTGGTTGCGCCCGTAGATCACTCCGACGACGTAGAACAACTCGCCGTAGGCCAGCACGTAGACCACCGAGGTGCCCTTGACCAGGCCGATGATCTCGTTGACGGCGGTGGGCACGATCGTCCGCATCGCCTGCGGCAGGATGATGCGCCGCTGCTGGCGACGGCGCGGCAGGCCCAGCGCGGCGGCGGCCTCATGCTGGCCCTGGTCCACCGAAAGAATGCCGGCGCGCACGATCTCAGCCGAGTACGCCGCCTGGGAGAGCCCGAGGCCCAGCACCGCGGCGCCGAACTTGTCGATCACGTCGAGCGTGCCGAAGTGCAGGAACTCGGGGCCGAACGGGATGCCGATGCTCAGCGTCGGGTACAGGTACGCCAGGTTGTACCAGAGCAGCAGCTGCAGGATCAGCGGCACCGACCGGAACACCCACGTGTACGTCCAGGACACCGAGCGCAGCAGCGGCGACGGCGACAGCCGCATCAACGCGAGGACTGTGCCCAGCCCGAAGCCGATCACCGCTGCGACAAGGGTGAGCCGCACGGTGCCCCACAGCCCGTTGAGCACCGACGGCCACGTCAGGTACTGCCAGACGATGGACCACTCCCAGCGCGCGTTCGTGGTCAACGAGCTGATCACCATCGCCAGCAGCACGAACGTCCCCGCGGTGGCGACCCAGCGGCCCACATGCCGGGCGGGCACGATCCGGGCGTCGGCGTCGGCGTCCACCGGCCGCGGCACGGCTGGCGCCAGGTCGTTCGCGTCGCGCGGCAGGCGCTTCTCGAACGGCAGCGGGCGCGGTTGCGGGTCCGCGTCCACGTCGAACAGCGGGGTGTACCCCGTGGCCAGGTACAACGCCCGCGCCTCAGGCTGCCGAGGGCCCGTGGTCAGGTACACGCGGGAGTACCCCCGGGCGGCGATCTCGCCCTCCAGCACCTCCAGCACCCGGCGGGCGAGGCCGCGACGGCGCTGGTCGGAGCGCGTCCAGATGCGCTTGAGCTCGGCGGTCGTCTCGTCGTAACGGCGGAACGCCCCACCGGCGACGGGCTCGCCGTTGACCAGCAGCAGCACGAGCGCGCCTCCGGGGCCCGCGAACTCCTCGGCCGGGTACTGGGCGAGGTCGTGGGCCATCTCCTGGGGCGAGCGCTCATATCGATCCGCGTACTCCTGGGCCAGCTCGGCCAGCAGCGGCCTGACCAGCGGGTCGCCCTGGTGCGTGAATCGCACCTCCAGGTCGGCCACGCCCGCGCCGCCCACCGGACGCGCCTGCACGGTCATGACCGGGCCGCCACGCGCAGCAGGTCCACCGTGCTCGGCGCCGCCACGCGGGCCGGGGCCTCGCCGCCCGCCGCCGCCGTCGGCACGGCGACCGGAGTGGCCTGCTGCGCCCACGCGTCGGCGAGCAGCTCGTAGCTGCGCACCCGGTCCTCATGCCGATGCGTCACTGTCGTGACCAGCAGCTCGTCCGCGCCGGTCAGGCGTTGCAAGGCCGCGAGGCGCCCCACCACCGTCTGCGACGAGCCGACCAGCTGGGTCTCCGTGCGGTCCCGCACCGCGGCGTGGTCGTCCTCGCCCCACCCGGACAGGATTTGGCGGGCCTCCTCCGCGTCGGGGTACGGGATGGCGCCCTGGCCGCTGCGGATCGACTGCACCCACGGCCCGTAGCCCACCGCGAGCTCCCGCGCGGCCGCGTCGTCGGCCCCCACCACGACGTCCACCGACACGATGACGTACGGCTGCGCGAACCGCTCGGACGGGCGGAACGCGTCACGGTAGGCCGCCACCGACTCCTGCAGGGTGGCCGGCGCCACGTGGTAGTTCGCCCCGTAGGGCAGCCCGAGCTCACCGGCGAGCTGCGCGCTGGGCCCCGCGCTCGACCCGTGCACCCAGAGCTGCGCGTCGGTCCCCTCCGCGGGGGTCACCACGACCGGGCGCCCCTCAGGCGCCACGTACGTGCCGGCGAAGAACCCGAGGATGTCCCGCACGTCGGCGCCGAAGTCGCCGTCGCCGGGCGCCCGGCCCAGCAGCCTGGCCTGCAACTCCCACCGGACCGGGTCATAGGCCGCCGGGCGCGCGGGCGGGATCACCACACCGTCGACGACACGCCAATCCTGCGGCGCGCTGTCCGGCGCACGCCCCGCAGTGCCTGGCTTCTCAGCGCCCGGCTTCTCAGTGCCCGACTTCTCAGTGCCCGGCTTCTCACGGCTCGGCCTCCCGATGCCCGAGCGCCCGATGCCCAGGTCGATCCGGCCAGGGTGCAGGGCGGCGATGACGCCCCACTGCTCGGCGATCTGGAGCGGTGAGTAGTTGCCGAGGAGCACCGCCGCCGAGCCCACCCGGATGTCACGGGTGGCCTGGGCGACGATCGCGGCGACCACCGCGGGGCTGGCGCCGGCCACCCCGGGGTTGAGGTGGTGCTCGGCGAGCCAGTACCGCCGGTACCCGGCGCGCTCGGCCGCCTGGGCCAGGTCGATGGTGCGGCGCAGGGCGTCGGCAGGCGTGCTGCCGGACGAGATGGGGCTCAGGTCCAGCACGGACAACGGGACAGGTGGGTGCGACATGGGTCTCCTCGACCGCGTGCGGCGCAGGGCGCGCTCCGCCGATGGCTGCCGTCGGCAGGCTCGCTGACGGCGGCGCCCGGTGCGGGTGCGCGGGATTCGGGCTGGTGGTGGGGCTCCAGGGCGGCATGCGGCCGTGGCGTGGAGCGGGTTCGGGCGGGAGCCCGGGCGGCCGGACGTGCGTGCGTCGGCGGGTGGCGAGGGGCCGATTCGGGGTGGCGTGAGCGTCGGCTCGCCCACCGGCGTCGTCAGACGAGGCGTGGGGAGGGTGTGAGCCGCTGTCGGGCGGGGATCCGGGCGCGTGCGGGACCTGGACCCCGCCTGCCGGTCCGGAGATCAGCAGACGAGCATCAACAACAGCGACAGCGCGTGACGGCAGCGATGCTGGCATCGCTCAGGCCGTGGCGGCGGTTCGTGGAGGTGCTCACGCGTCGGACGTTAGGGCGAACTCCGACGCGTCGTCAACAGATGGGGCGTATCGGGCCGTGTGGTGAGACACCGGTCGCCTCGCGTCGAATCCCCGTGCTACAACTGCCCCGAGGTCTTGAGCGCCAGTGCTCGCATGAGCACAGCCCCGGCTTGCTGGCCAGCAACCCCCACGCGTCACGGCGGGGTGCTCCGGGAGACGACCTGGCCGTGTTGAGGGACACGGCAAGCGTGATCGACATCGGCGACCAGCACGGCGCCACCCCGTCATCGGCCTGCGTCGGGCCGACGGCGACGGTGGCTCCGCGCCCGGATCCGCCGGCCCACTCCGAGGACTCCCTGATGACCACGTCAGCCGTCACCCCGTCCGTCCCGCCGAGCGTGTCAGCGCCGGATCCGTCCCGCGGCGTCTTGCCCGTCGTCGGCAATCCCCGTCCCGGGTCGCGCACGCGGCTCGCGGCGGAGGCCCTCGCCCAGGCGATCGCCGACCGCCTGGGCTCGCCCCTCGCCCCGACCATCGACCTGGCCGACCTGGCGCCGGAGGTCTTCGCGCCGGTGCGGCCCGGCGTCGACGACGCGCTCCGGAGGCTGTCCTCCGCGCAGGTCGCCGTCATCGCGACACCCGTCTACAAGGCCAGCTACACCGGGCTGCTCAAGTCGTTCCTCGACCTGTACGGCTCGGACGGGCTGCGCGGGCTCGTGGCGGTGCCGCTGGTCGTGTCCGGGAATCCCGCGCATGCCCTGGCCGGCGAGGTGCACCTGCGCCCGCTGCTCGTCGAGCTCGGCGCCAGCGTCCCCACCCGCGCGCTCGCGCTGACGGAGTCCCAGCTCGGCGCCCTCGACAGCGTGGTCGGCGCGTGGCTGGACCAGCATGGCGACGTGCTCGCGGCCGGGGTCCGGGCATGACCGCCGACGCCCCCGCCCGGGCCCAGCGCCCCGCGGCCCATGCCGACGCCGATCACCGCCGCCGCACGCCGGACGAGCCGCACCTCAGCCCGGAGGAGTACAAGCGAGTGTTCCGCCGCCACCCGGCGGGCGTCGCCGTCATCACACTGGAGGACCCACGCACCGGGCAGCCGGTGGGCTTCACGGCCACGTCGGTGATCTCGGTGTCGGCGGCGCCGCCGGTGCTGGCGTTCTCCATCGCGTCGACGTCCTCGAGCTGGCCGGCCCTGGCCGCCGCGACCACTGTGGTCGTGAACTTCCTGGGACATGGGCAGGCCGACCTGTCGGCGCGGTTCGCCACGCACGGGATCGATCGCTTCGCAGGCACCGAGCATGTGCGGCTCGCAGGCGGCGAGCCGGTGCTGGTCGGCAGCCTGACGTGGGTGCACGGCCGGGTGCTCGACCGCATCACCGTCGGGGACAGCCACCTCGTGACGGTGCAGGCCCTCGCGTCGGACACCTCCACCCAGGGGGCCCCGCTCGTCTACCACGACAGGGCCTACACCCAACTCGGCGACCACTACGAGATCTGAGCCCGTCATGCCCGCACCCGACGCCAGGACGCCCGGGCTCGCCGCGACATGTCGTCGCTGGCGGGCCCGGGCGTCCGGGACGTGCTGGCCTCGTTCGGCCGGTCGGGCTCGGCTACTGCGCGGCGCCCCGCTGACGGGCGATCTCGTACAGCGCGATCCCGGCGGCGACGCCGGCGTTCAGCGACTCCGTCGACGAGGCGATCGGAATCGACACGATCGCGTCGCAGTGCTCCCGGACGAGGCGCGAGAGGCCCTTGCCCTCGGAGCCGACCACGACGACCAGCGGGTCGGCGGCGAACGGCAGGTCCGCGACGGGGGTGTCCCCGCCGCCGTCCAAGCCGATGATGAAGCAGCCGGCCTTGCGGTACGTCTCCAGCGTGCGCGTCAGGTTGGTGACCTTCGAGACGGGGACCCGGGCGGCGGCGCCAGCGGACACCTTCCACGCGGCGGCGGTGACGCTCGCAGAGCGGCGCTCCGGCACGACGACCCCGTGGGCGCCGAAGGCGCCGGCGGACCGGAGCACGGCGCCGAGGTTGCGCGGGTCGGTCACGCCGTCCAGCGCCACGATGAGCGGCGCCTGGTCGAGGAGGGCCGCGGCGTCGAGCAGGTCGTCGGCGTCGCCGTACTGGTACGGCGGCACCTGGATCGCGACGCCCTGGTGCACGGAGCCGTCGGTCAGCCGGTCGAGCTCGGGCTTGGTGACCTCGAGCAGCGGGTAGCCGCGCCCGGTGGCGATCTGCAGGATCTCCCGGGTGCGGTCGTCCGCCTCGATGCGCGAGGCGATGTAGACCGTCTGGACGGGGATGTCCGCGCGGAGGGCCTCGACCACGGAGTTCCGCCCGGAGACGATCTCGTGGGTGGCGCTGACGCCCTTGCCGCCGCGCGTGCCACCGGCGCTGCGCGACGTGCGGCCCATGCGGCTCGGCGCGGCGCCCGTGACCGGGCCGCGACGCTCAGCGGCGGCCTTGCGCTTGGCGGCAGGGTGGTACGGGCGCTCCTCGGCCTTGGGCGTGGGGCCGCGTCCCTCGAGAGCCTGACGCCCCTTGCCGCCCGTGCCGACGTGGGCGCCCTTCTTCGAGCCGGGCTTGCGGGTGGCGCCTCGGCGCTGCGAGTTTCCTGCCATCAGTTCTCGACCTCATCACTGCGATGCGCGAGCGACCAGCGGCTGCCGGTCGCGGAGTCTTCGACGACGATGCCGGCGGCGGCCAGCCGGTCCCGGATCGCGTCAGAGGTGGCGAAGTCGCGCGCGGCGCGCGCTTCGGAGCGGGCGGCGAGCTCGGCGGCGACGAGCGCCTCGAGCGCGGCCTCATGCCCGCGGTCGTTCGTCTGGCGGCGCCACTGCGGCCCGTCAGGGTCGAGGCCCAGGATGTCGAGCATCGAGCGCACCGACACGAGCGCGGCGCGGATTCCATCCAGGTCCCGCTCGGCGAGGGCGGTGTTCCCGGCGCGCAGGTGCTCATGCACCACCGCGAGCGCGGCGGGCACGTTGAGGTCGTCGTCCATCGCGGCGACGAAGCCCGCGGGCAGCTCGGCCTTGGCGATCTCGTCATCGTCCACGGGGCCGACCTGCTCGGTGGCGCGCTCCACGAACCGCGTGAACCGCTCCCATGTCGCCTCGGCCTCGCCGAGCGTGTCCGGCGTCCACTCGAGCATGGACCGGTACTGCACCGCCGTCAGGGCGTACCGCAGCACCGCCGGCTGCGTCGTCTCGAGCAGCGTGCTGACCAGCAGCCCATTGCCGAGCGACTTGCTCATCTTCGCCCCGCCCTGCGTGACCCAGCCGTTGTGCAGCCAGTACTGCGCGAAGCCGTCGCCGGCGGCACGGGACTGCGCCTGCTCGTTCTCGTGGTGCGGGAAGCGCAGGTCGAGTCCGCCGCCGTGGATGTCGAACGTGGCGCCCAGGTAGCGGTGAGCCATCGCGGAGCACTCGAGGTGCCACCCCGGACGCCCACGGCCGAACGGGGTGTCCCAGGACGCGGTCTCGGGCTCGCCGGGCTTCGGCGCCTTCCAGAGCGCGAAGTCCCGGGGGTCCTTCTTGACGTCCTCGTCGTCGCCCGTGCCGTCCTGCGCCGAGACCATGTCGTCGAGCCGCTGGTTGGTCAGGGCCCCGTACTCGGGGTACGAGCGGACGTCGAAGTACACGTCGCCCTCGCCCGTTGTGTAGGCGTGCCCGCTGTCGACGAGGCGCTGCATGAGCTCGATCATCGCGGGCACGTGGCCGGTGGCGCGCGGCTCGTACGTGGGGGGCAGCACGCCCAGCGCGTCATACGCCGCCGTGAAGGCGCGCTCGTTGGCCAGGGCCCAGGCCCACCACGGCTCGCCGGCCGCGTCGGCCTTCGCGAGGATCTTGTCGTCGATGTCGGTGACGTTGCGCACGAGGGTGACCCGGTGGCCGCTGCGGCGCAGCCAGCGCACGAGCACGTCGAAGGCGACACTCGAGCGCATGTGCCCGATATGGGGGGTGCCCTGCACGGTCGCGCCGCACAGGTAGATGCCGACCTCGCCCGGGACCACGGGGACGAAGTCACGCACCTCACGGGTGGCGGTGTCGTACAGGCGAAGGGTCACACGGGCAAGGTTACCGGCGCGGGCGGCTTCGGTCGGCGCCGCGGCCTGTGTCTGGCCCGCTGCGCCGAGGCGAGGGCTCAGCCGAAAGCCCGCTGCTCACCGCGGTACGTCGGCGCCACCCGTTCGACCACGTCGCCCCGCACGAGGTGCACCTGGTCGAACCGCTCCATCACCTCGCCGGCCTTCGCATGGCGGAACCACACCCGGTCGCCGATCCGCAGGTCCGCCGAGGCCGCGCCCCGCAGCGGGGTCTGCACCTCCCCCGCGCCCTCGCGCCCGGTGAGCGCGAGCCCGTGCGGCGCGACAGGCCGCGGCAGCCTCGAGCGGCTCGCGGGGCCCGACGCGACGTAGCCGCCACCGGCGACGGTGGCGAACCCGCGGGCGGGCGCGCGCACCACGTCGAGGCCGAAGTACGCGGCGGGCCGGGGCGCGAACGCCCGGTAGCCGTCGAAGAGCGTGGGCACGTACAGGCCCGATCCGGCAGTGACCTCGGTGACCACCGGGTCGGCGGAGCTCGTCTCCAGCGACCCGGAGCCGCCCGAGTTCACCAGTTCCAGGTCCCGGCCCAGCACCTCGCGCACCGCGCCCAGCACCTGGCTGCGCCGGCGCGCCAGATCGGCCACCGAGGCGTGCTTGACCGCCCGCACGGCCAGGCTCGTGTCCGGCATGCCCGCGACCTGCGCCTCGTAGAACATCACCCCGCGGATCTCGAGGTCGGGGCGGCGCAGGAGCTCGGCGGCGAGCCGGGCGGCGTCCTGCGGGGTGTGGATGGGCGACCGCCGCACGCCGAGGTGCGCGGTCAATGGGCCGACCCGGATCCGCAAGGACGCGTCCACGTCGAGGCACACCCGCACGCGCTGGCCGCCCGACGCCGCGGCGCGCTGTGCCAGGTCGGCCTGGAGCACGTCGTCCACCATGAGCGTCACGGCCGCCGCGGCCACCGGGTCGGCGGCCAGCTCTGCCAGCGCGCCCTCGTCGACGGTCGGGTACCCCACCAGGACATCGGTGACACCCTCGCTGACCAGCCACAACGCCTCGCGCAGCGAGTAGGCCATCACGCCCGCGAACCCGGGCCGAGCGAGCACCGAGTGCAGCACCTCGCGCACCCGCACCGACTTGCTGGCCACCCGCACGGGAACCCCCGCGGCCCGCCGGACGAGGTCGTCGGCGTTGGCCTCGAGCGCGTCCAGGTCGACCACGGCCAGCGGGGCCGGCAGCCCCTTGGTCGCGGCGTCGAGCCGCGTGCCGAGCATGCTCATTGCACTCTCCCGGGTGTCGGGGGCCGCGAGGACCCGCGCGGACCGGCGGCGACGGCGGTGTGGTGCTGCGGCGGCGCCTGTGTGGCGCCGGCGGCCAGCGCATGCCGGGTCGTGCCCTGCATCATGCCCCGGTCAGGTGGCTCCCGGGGAGGTTCCGGCCCGATCGGGCGGGCCGATCTGCGCGATGTCGCCCGCGGGCGGCGCCGGCGGGGCCGTGGCTCGACGGCGTGCGCCGAACGCGGGCGCCAGGGCCACGATGACGAGGGCGAGCACCAGGGGCACCGCGAACCCGATCCGCAGTGACGAGCCGACCCCGATGGCTCCGACCAGCACGCCGCCCAGCACCGCGCCGACGTAGTTGAAGCCGTTGAGCCGGGCCACGACGGCGTCGGCGTGCTCAGGCGCCAGGGCGCCCGCGGCCGCGAAGCTGAGCGGTGCGATCGCCCCCAGGCCGAGGCCGGTGAGCGCGAAGCCCGCCACGGCGACGGCGGGCCCGGGCGCGAGGACCACCCCGAGCAGCCCGAGGGCGCCGGTGAGCCCGGCGACCCGGACCACGGCGACCTGGCCCCAGCGCCGGACGGCGAGGTCGCCGAGCAGCCGCGACAGCAGCGTCGTGGCCAGGTACGCGGCGAGCCCGAGGGGCGCCAGGTCGGCGGCGCGCAGGCCGTCCTGCAGGTAGATCGTGCTCCAGATCTGCGCCGCGGAGTCCACCACGAAGTAGGCGACGACAGCCGCGCCCAGCAGGAGGATCCCCGACCAGGGCACCACCGTCCGCGCGGCGTGGCGCTGCTCGGCGGTGGGGCCGATGGGCAGGTCGTGCGCGCGCCACCCGTCGCGCAGCACGCTGAGGGCGACGAGGGCGACGAGCACGGTGACGACGGGGATCGCGAGCTGCTGCGCCAGGTCGAGCGCCTCATAGGCGATCACCACGAGCGCGCCCGCGATCGCCGCCGCCGACCACGCCGCGTAGAAGCCGGTGAGGATGCTGCGCCCGTAGGCCCGTTGCAGCGCCACCGCCTGCATGTTGGTGCCGGCGTCCACGAGGCCCAGGCCCAGCCCGTACACCCCGAATCCCGCGAAGAACAGCGCGAGGCCCGGGGCGAGGGCGATCATCAGCACCGCGAGCGCCACCGCGCCGAGCCCGGCGACCAGCACCGCCCGGCTGCCCGGCCCGCGCGCGATGCGGTCGGCGACCACCGTGCCGGCCCCGGCCATCACACAGATGCCGAGCGTGACGACTGTGACGACGCCGTCGTCGATGCCGAACCGCTCTTTGAACCCCGGCAGGCTCGCGACGAGCACCGCATACGCCAGGCCCTGCGCGCCGAAGGCCATCGCCACCGCGCGCCGGGCCGGGCGGGCGCCCGCCGGCGGATGCGAAGCGTCGCGCGAGCCGCCGGGGTCCGTGGTCACGCGTGCGCGCTCACGGGCTCCACGACACCGGGGATCACGGGGCCGTCCACCGGCTGCACCGTCGCCAGCGGGGCCGCTGCCGGCTGGGCCTCCACCGGCTCCCCGAACTCGACGGTCTGGGTGGCGAGGTACTGGGCGAATCTGCGCAGCCCCTCGACGGTGGCCTCCTCGTCGCCGTCAACGAGCCAGGCGAGGGCGAAGCCGTCCACTGTGGCGACGACGGTGCGGGCGAGGCTGGACCGCGGCACCGCCCAGCTCACCTGGGCGCCGTGCTCGATGCGCTCGAGGAACAACTCGACGGCGCCCCGGGAGCCGCGGTACTGGTCGGTGGCGACCTGGTTCAGCTCGGAGTGGCGCAGCGACGTGGTGGTGAGCTCGTAGCTGAGGAGCTGCGAGCCACGGTTGTCGCGGATTCCGCGCCAGAGCCCCTCGACGGCGAGCTCGAGCACCGTGGCCAGGTCCGCGTCGGGCGGGATCGCCGCCTCGGTCATGGCGAGGTTCTGCGCGGTGATGGCGTCGGCCACCGCGCGCAGCAACTCGTCCTTGTCCTGGAAGCAGTAGTGGACGACGCCGAGCGACACCCCCGCCTCCGCGGCGACTGCGCGCACGGTGGCGGCGTCGATGCCGTCTCTGCTGGCGACCGCCAAAGCAGCCTGGATGAGTTGCTCACGCCGCTCGGCGACTGGCAAACGATTCATGGTTGGTTCCCCCCCGGAAATCCGCCGCGTGGTCTCGCACCGGCCAGTGCGAACTGCATCCACGCGCCCCCTTGCCTCATTTCAACGGCGGTCATGACAATAGTCAAGGGAAACAGGCACTTGACTTGGACGGCCGCCCAGAATGAAGGTCTGATCATGACCACGGGCACCGAGCAACTCCGCTGGCAGAACTGGGCGCGCACCGAGTCGGCGCAGCCCGTGCAGGTCGCCCACCCCCGCGACCTCGAGCATCTCGTCTCGATCGTGCGTTCGAGAGGCGGGCTGCGCGTGCGCGCCATCGGCGCCGGGCACTCCTTCACCGGCGCGGCCGTCACAGACGGCATCCAGATCCGGATGGACGCCCTCAACCTGCTCGAACGCGTCGAGCCGCAGCCTGACGGGACCACGCACGTGACAGTCGGCGCGGGCATCCGGCTGCACGCGCTCAACCGGGTCCTCGCCTCCTGTGGGCTCGCGATGCGCAATCTCGGCGACATCGACCGGCAGACCCTCGCCGGGGCCATCTCCACCGGGACGCACGGCACCGGGTCGCGCCTGGGCGGGCTCGCCACCCAGGTGGTCGGCGTCCGGCTCGTCACCGCGCAGGGCGAGGTGGTCGACGCCTCGCCCACACATCGGCCCGAGCTCTTCGAGGTGGCCCGGCTGGGTTTGGGAAGCGTCGGCATCCTCGCCGCGATCACACTGGCGGCGGTCCCCGCTTTCCACCTGCGCGCGGTGGAGGCCCCGTTGCCGCTCGACGAGGTGCTCGAGCGTTTGGACGGACCCGACAACCTCGTCGAGGGCAACGACCATTTCGAGTTCTACTGGTTCCCGCACACCCGCCGCGCGCTGACCAAGAGCAACAACCGCACATCTGCCGACGCCGGGCCGCGACTGCACCCAGTGCGCGGATGGGTGGACGACGAGCTGCTGTCGAACGGCGTGTTCGCGGCCACGAACCGGCTCGCCGCGGCGGCGCCCGCGCTCACCCCCCGGATCAACCGGATCGCGTCGCGCGCGTTGAGCGCCCGCGACTACACGGCGCCCTCCCCCGAGGTGTTCGCCTCCGCCCGCCGGGTCCGCTTCCGGGAGATGGAGTACGCCGTCCCCCGGGAGCGGCTGCGCGAGGTGCTCGCCGAGATCGACTCCTGGATCTCCGCCTCGGGCGTCAACGTCCCGTTCCCGCTCGAGGTGCGCTTCGCGGCGGCCGACGACGTCTGGCTGTCCACCGCGCACGGTCGCCCGACCGCCTACGTCGCCGTGCACCAGTACCTGCGCCTGCCCTACGGCCGGTACTTCCAGGCCGTCGAGCGGATCATGGCCCAGGTGGACGGCCGCCCGCACTGGGGCAAGCTGCACTGGCTGGGCGCCAGCCGGCTCGGCGAGCTCTACCCGAGGTTCGCCGACGCCTGCGCGGTGCGCGCCGACGCCGACCCGGACGGCGCGTTCTCGAACGAGTACCTGGACCGCGTGCTCGGCCCCGTATGACTCCCGCGTCGCCCCTGGCCAGCCGATTCCTGACCGTGGGGACGGGAACGCCCAGCAGGCGGAATGCGCAAGACACGGCGCGCCACGGCGTGCTTGCCTGAGCCATGAGTCGAGCAGTGGTCGCGGAGGCCTACGGCGGGCCCGAGATCCTCGCCGTCATCGACGAGCCCGACCGGCCGCCAGGCCCCGGCGAGGTCCTGCTGGAGGTTCGGGCGGCGGGGGTCAACCCTGCCGACTGGAAGGGCTACTCCGGCATGTGGGGCACGAACCCGAGACGGCTGCCCATCCGGCTCGGCTACGAGGTCGCCGGGGTCGTGCTGGACGTGGGCCCCGACGTCGACGGCCCGGCAGTGGGTGACGAGGTGGTCGCCTGGCCGGTGGCCGGTGGCTACGCCGAGCGCGTCGTCGTGCCCGCGAGGGTCGTCGCCCCCCGGCCGGCCGGGCTCAGCTGGGCGCAGTCCGCCGGGCTGCTGCTCTCCGGCGCGGCCGCGACGCACCTGCTCACCGCCACCCGGACAGGCGCCGACGACGTGGTGCTGGTGCACGGGGGGTCCGGCGGCGTGGGCCGGCTGGCCGTGCAGCTCGCCGCGCTGGCGGGCGCGCGCGTCGTGGCCACAGCCGGCCCCGCCGCGCATGACGACCTGCGCCAACTCGGGGCGATCCCCGTGGCCTACGGCCCCGGGCTGCTCGAGCGGCTACGCGCCGTCGCCGCGCAGACCGGCCCGTTCACCGCGGCGCTCGACACCGCCGGGACGGACGAGGCGTTGGACGCCTCGGTGGCGCTCGTCGCCGACCGCAGCCGGATCGCGACGATCGCCGCGTTCGACAGGGGCGCCGAGCTCGGCATCCAGGTGCTCGGCAACGGGCCCGACGCCGATCCCGGGGACGACATCCGCGACGCCGCGCGCGCCCACTTGGCCAGGCTCGCAGACGAGGGGGTGCTGGACATCAGGGTGGCGCGCACCTACCCGCTCGACGACGCGGGCCGCGCCCATGAGGACAGCCGCAGCGGCCACGCCCGCGGCAAGCTGGTGCTGATTCCGTGACCGCCGGCTAGTCCTGCGCGGGCCGTTCCCGCAGCCGGGCCAGGTGGTCGTCGGCGGGGGCGGGCGCGGTGGCGACGTCCTGCGCGGTGAGCACGCCCGCCTGCTGCTCGTCCAACTCGGTCAGCCCGATGATCGTGGCCTCCAGCACGTCGACGGGGATGCGCACCCGGAGCCGGACCCGCGGTGGCCCCTCGCGTCGCGGCAGTGGCGTCGGCTGGCTCCGCAGCTCCCCGGTGGGCGTCGGGCCGCTCGGCCCTCGGAGCGCTCCCACACGGGAGTCCGCGCGGGGCGGGGGGCGGTGCGTCGTCGTCACGAACGGGGACGGTACCGGACAATTGCCCGCACATGCGAGGCCTGGAATCGCCACGCCCGCCGTGGGACACTTCCCGGCCGGTCTGGGGTCCCGCCGCCGGGACCGGCTCAGCCGGTGGCCACGACCAGCGCCGTGGCGATGGCCGCCACACCCTCGCCGCGGCCCGTCAGCCCCAGCCCGTCGCTGGTGGTGGCGGACACCGTCACGGGGGCGCCCGCTGCCGCCGACAGCGCGGCGGCGGCCTCGGCACGGCGCGCGCCCAACCGGGGCCGGTTGCCGATCACCTGCACCGCGACGTTGCCGATGGCGAAGCCCGCCTCGCGAACCCGTCGGGCGGCCTCGGCGAGCAGCACGGAGCCGGACGCGCCACGCCACTGCGGCTCCGACGTGCCGAAGTTGCTGCCGAGATCGCCGATGCCCGCCGCCGAGAACAACGCGTCGGCGGCGGCGTGGGCGGCCACATCGGCGTCGGAATGACCCTCCAGCGGCCGCTCCCCCGGCCAGGCCAGGCCCGCCAGCCACAGCACCGCGTCGGGCGCCGGATCGACCGCGTAGGCGTGCACGTCGACGCCGATGCCGGTGCGCGGGAGCACCACCCGGGGGGTCCCGTCGGTGGGGTGCTGGCTCATCTCGAGTCTCCGTCCTGCTGCGGGGGCCGGCCGGCGAGCACCAGCCCGGCGACGGCCAGGTCCCACGGGGTGGTGATCTTGGCGGCGTCCGCGTGGCCCGCGACGACCCACACGGGCTCGCCGAGCTGTTCGACGAGCCCGGCGTCATCGGAGGCGGCGACCGCCTCGTCATGCGCGCGCCCCCGCCCGGCGGCGTGGGCGCGGTCGAGGAGCTCGCGGGCGAAGCCCTGCGGCGTCTGCACGGCGCGCAGCTCCTCGCGGGCGACGGTCTCGACGACGGGCCAGCCCTGCGTGTCGCCCGACCCGGGGGCGTCGTCCTCGTCGAGGCCGACGCGTTTGATGGTGTCGGTCACCGCGAGCGCCGGGACCACGGCGCCGTGGCCAGCGCGCACGGCGCCGATCACCCGCCGCACCACGTCCGCGGGGACGAGCGCGCGGGCGGCGTCGTGCACCAGCACGACGTCGACGTCGGGCGGCAACACGGCCAGGCCCGCCGCGACGGAGCCCTGCCGGGTGGAGCCGCCGGCGACGACGTCCAGCCGGGTCTCCGCGAGGGGCCCGTCGAGGCCAGCCGCGCGCAGCGCCTGGTGGAACTCCGGGAGCCGGTCGGCGGGCGCGGTGACGACCACCCGCTCAAGCCGGTCGGCGGGGGCAGCGCCCCTGGCGCCCTCGAGGATCGCCCGGACCGCGTGCACCACCAGAGGTGTCCCGCCGAGCGGCGCCAACGCCTTGGGCAGCGCATGCCCGAGCCGACTGCCGCTCCCGGCGGCAGTGACGATCGCCGCCACGCTCATCGCGGGACCCCGGATGCTGCGACGACGGACGCTGCTACGACGCCAGGACCTCGTCGAGGATGGCCTCGGCCTTCTCCTCCTCGGTGTGCTCCGCGAGAGCGAGCTCCGAGACGAGGATCTGGCGGGCCTTCGCGAGCATGCGCTTCTCACCGGCGGAAAGGCCGCGGTCGGCATCCCGACGTGAAAGGTCGCGGACAACCTCGGCGACCTTGATCACGTCACCGGAGGCGAGCTTCTCGAGGTTGGCCTTGTAACGGCGCGACCAGTTCGTCGGCTCTTCTGTGTAAGGCGCGCGCAGCACCTCGAATACGCGGTCCAGGCCCTCCTGGCCCACGACGTCACGAACGCCCACGAGGTCGACGTTCTCCGCCGGAACCTCGATGGTGAGGTCCCCTTGGGCGACCTTCAGCTTGAGGTAGAGCTTGTCCTCGCCGCGGATGGTCCTCGTCTTGATCTCTTCGATCAGCGCTGCACCGTGGTGCGGGTAGACAACCGTCTCCCCAACAGTGAAAGTCATCTGAAGGTGTCCCCTTTCGCGGTGATCCATCTTATCACGGGCAAAAATGGCCCTCCCCAGCCGCTCCAGTCATTTGCGCAGGTCAAGCGACGCGCACAGGCGAGAGGCGCCGAGAGAGGTGCGACACACCACTAGGCTGTCGGCAGGGACCTTCGTCCCAGTCGTCTCACGAGTCGCCCAGCGCCTTCCCAGCACGGCCCCAGCACCGCCCCAGCACCGTCCTGCCCCGAGGAGTCACAGTGGTCCGCGTCACGTCCGTCCGTCGCCGGTTCGCCCTCGTCGGCGCTGTCGCGCTCGTGAGCGCAGGGCTGGCCGGGTGCTCGGCGACCAACGAGATCACCACGCAGCTCGACTACGCGGCATCCGACGGGGTGCGGGCCACCCTCGGCGACGTCACAGCGGAGAACCTGCTGATCATCACCGCGGGCAAGGGCGAGGAGGGCGCGCTGCAGGGCGCGTTCACCAACCGCGGCAGCGCCGACGTCGACGTCACCCTGACCACCGAGGACGACGTCGAGCTCGCCTCCGTCCCCGTCGCGGCCGGGACCACAGTGCTGCTGGGCGGCACCCGCGGCGAGGTCGTCACCTTCACCACCCCGGTGGCGCCCGGCGCCACCCTCCCGGTGACGCTCAGCTCCGGGGCCGCCGGCACCGAGGCGCTCTCCGTCCCGGTCCTCGACGGCACGCTCTCGGAGTACACCGACCTCGTGCCCACCGCGACGCCCAGCGCCACGGCCACCGCGACGCCCAGCCCCACGGCCACGGAGACGGCGACGGAGACGGCGACGCCCACCGCCGGCTGAGCCGCCAACCCCGTCCATGCCAGAGGCCCCACGACGCATCGTCGTGGGGCCTCTCGCATCGCCCACTCAGCCGAAGCGGCCCGAGATGTAGTCCTCGGTGGCCTTCTGCCGCGGCGAGGAGAACATCGTCGCGGTGTCGTCCAGCTCGATGAGCCGGCCGGGCTCGCCGGTGCCGGCGATGGTGAAGAACGCGGTGCGGTCCGAGACTCGCGCGGCCTGCTGCATGTTGTGCGTGACGATGACGATCGTGTACTCGGCCTTGAGCTCGGAGATGAGGTCCTCGATGGCGAGGGTCGAGATGGGGTCGAGCGCCGAGCAGGGCTCGTCCATGAGCAGCACCTGCGGGCTGACGGCGATGGCGCGGGCGATGCACAGGCGCTGCTGCTGGCCGCCGGACAGGCCGGCGCCGGGGCGGTCGAGGCGGTCCTTGACCTCGTTCCACAGGTTCGCGCGGCGCAGCGACGACTCCACGAGGTCCTGCGCGTCGCCCTTGGAGATGCGGCGATTGTTCAGCCGCACCCCGGCCAGCACGTTGCCGGCGATCGACATCGTCGGGAACGGGTTGGGGCGTTGGAACACCATGCCGACCTGGCGGCGCACGGCCACGGGGTCGATGTCGCGGCCGTACAGGTCGACGCCGTCGATCTCGACCTTGCCCTCGACGCGCGCGCCCGGCACAACCTCGTGCATGCGGTTCAGCGTGCGCAGGAACGTCGACTTGCCGCAGCCCGACGGGCCGATGAACGCGGTCACCGAGCGTGGCTCGATGGACATCTCCACGTCCGCGACGGCCCGGAAGGCGCCGTAGTAGATGTTGAGGTCCTTGACCTCGATGCGCTGTGCCATCGGTGCTTCCTGTCGTGTCCGGGGGGCGGGTCCGGGGGATGTGGTGGGGGCGGCCATCAGCGGGGCAGCTTCGGCGCGAACATGCGGGTGATGAGCCGGGCCACGAGGTTCAGCAGCATCACGATGAGGATCAGCACGAGCGCCGCTGCCCAGGCGCGCAGGTACGCGATGTCGGGGATGCACGCGATGCTCGCGTCGTTGCACGGCGTCAGGCCCTGGCTGTACTGCCGGTAGACGTACACGGGCAGCGTCATCATGCGGCCCTCGAAGAGGTTGTAGTTGATCGAGTCGATGACGCCGACGGTGATGAGCAGCGGCGCCGTCTCGCCGATCACGCGCGCGATGGCGATCATCACGCCGGTGCCGATGCCCGCGACGGCGGTGCGCAGCACGACCTTGACCACCATCAGCCACCGGGGCACGCCCAGGGCCAGCGCGGCCTCGCGGAGCTCGTCGGGCACCAGGCGCAGCATCTCCTCACAGGAGCGCACCACCACCGGGATCATCAGCACCGACAACGCCACGGATCCGACGACGCCCATCTTGACGCCGGGCCCCAGCAGCACCGCGAACAGGGCGTAGGCGAACAGGCCCGCGACGATGGACGGGATGCCCGTCATCACGTCCACGAAGAACGTGACGGCCTTGGCCAGGGCGCCGCGCCCGTACTCGACCAGGTAGACGGCCACCATGATGCCCACGGGCACGGAGATCAGCGCCGCGAAGAGCGTGATCTCCACGGTGCCGACGATCGCGTGGTAGATGCCGCCGGCGTCCATGCCGCCGAACACCCCGCGCATCGAGTGCGAGAGGAAGTACGGGCTCAGCCGCTCGACGCCGTTGGCGACGACAGTCCAGATGAGCGAGACGAGCGGGGCCATGGCCAGCACGAAGGCGGCGACGACGAGCACGCGCATGATCTGGTCGGTGCGCCGGCGGCGGCGGTCGACAGTGCGCAGCAGGTCGCGGGTCGACTGCCCGCTGGTCTGCGAGGCGGGGGCCGGCGCGGAGGTCGTGGACATCTCAGCGTCCCTTCTGGGCGCCGCGCGCGACGATGGCCCGGGCGGTCATGTTCACCGCGAGGGTGATGACGAACAGCGCGAGGCCGGTGGCGATGAGCGTCGAGACGCCCAACGGGTTGGCCTCGGGGAACTGCGCGGCGATGTTCGCGGCGATGGTCTGCTGCTGGCCGGCGACCAGGAGCTTGAAGGAGTAGAGGGTCCCGGGCGACAGGACCATGAGCACCGCCATCGTCTCGCCCAGCGCGCGGCCCAGGCCGAGCATCGAGGCCGACGCGATGCCCGAGCGGGCGAACGGCAGCACGGCCGTGCGGATCATCTCCCAGCGGGTGGCGCCCAGGGCGAGGGCGGCCTCCTCGTTGAGCCGGGGGGTCTGCAGGAACACCTCGCGCACCACGGCGGTGATGATCGGCAGGATCATCACCGCGAGCACCACGGCGACGGTGAGGATGACGCGCGGCGGCTGCGACGCCGGGCCGGAGAACAGCGGGATCCAGCCCAGGTTGTCGCTGAGCCACGTCCACGCGGGCGCGAGCCACGGCGCCAGGACCACGACGCCCCACAGCCCGTAGACCACCGACGGGATGGCCGCGAGCAGGTCCACGGCGTAGCCGAGCGCGTTCGCGAGCCGGCGCGGCGCGTAGTGCGAGATGAACAGCGCGATGCCGACGGCCACCGGCGCCGCCATGGCCAGCGACAGTGCCGCGACCAGCACCGTGCCGAACGCGAGCGGGCCGATGAAGCCCAGCAGTGACGTGTCCGCCGGGAACCACGCGATCTTCGCGGACAGCTCGGCGGGGTCCGTCTGCATCGCGGGCCACGCCCGCAGCACCAGGAACACCGCGACGGCCGCCAACACCACGAGGATCAGCACGGCCGAGGCCGTCGCCGTCCAGCGGAACACCCGGGAGGCGCCACGGTCCGCGGTGCGGGCGCGCCGCAGGCCGCGAGGGCTCAGCAGCCCGGTCCGGGCGCCAGTCATCGCGGCGTGGTTGTCGTTCGCGGGACTGCCGGCCGTGTCAGCCGGTGGCCCCTCGGTGTCGTGCTGCACCTGGTCGCTGTGCCGTGTCATGCGTGCCTTCTTGTCATGCGTGCTCCTGCACGGGCCGTCTGCTGCGGCGCCGGTGGCCGCCCCGCCTCCCCCCAGGCGCGGGGCGGCCACCGGCGGTCCCTCAGGAGGCGGCGCTGATCGAGTCGATCGCTGCCTGGACGTCCGTGCGCAGGGCCTCGGAGATCGGCGCCGAGCCGGCGGCGCTCTCCGACGCCTTCTGCCCCTGCTCGCTCACCACGTACGTGAGGAACGCCTTCACCAGGTCGGCCTCCTCCTGCGTCTCGTAGGCCGGGCAGGCCACGCCGTAAGACACGAGCACCAGCGGGTAGGCGCCCGCCTCGGTGGTGGTCCGGTCGAGCTTGATGACGATGTCGTTCGCGTCGCGCGAGTCGTCACGGGGCGAGGCGTCCAGGGCCTTGGCCGCGGCGGCCTCCGACGGCGCCACCCACTCGTCGCCGACCTTGATGCTCGCGGTGCCCAGGTCGCCGACCTTCGACAGGTCCGCGTAGCCGATGGTGCCCTGCGCGCTCTGCACCGTCTGGATGAGGCCCGACGTGCCCTGCGCCGACTGGCCGCCCTCGAGGGGCCAGTCACCGCTCGCCTCGTGGGCCCAGGCCCCGCCCGACGCCTTGCTCAGGTAGTCGGTGAAGTTCTTGGTGGTGCCCGAGTCGTCCGAGCGGTGCACCGTGGTGATCGCGAGCGACGGCAGCGTCACGCCGGGGTTCTCCGCGGCGATCTCGGGGGCGTCCCACTGCGTGATCTTGCCGTCGAAGATGGCGGCGGTGGTGGCCGCGGACAGGTTGAGCGAGTCGATGCCGTCCAAGTTGAAGGTGACGGCGATCGGGCTGACGTACACCGGCAGGTCGATGGCCGCGGAGCCCGAGCACCGCTCGATCGACTGCGCCAGCTCGTCCTCCGAGAGCGCCGAGTCCGTGCCCGCGAACTGCACGCCGCCCTCGAGGAACTGGGTGCGGCCGCCGCCCGAGCCCACCGGGTCGTAGTTGACGGTCACGTCGGGGTTCTCGTTCTGGAAGCCGGCCCGCCACGCCTCCATCGCCGACTCGATCGAGCTGGCGCCGGCGCCGTTGAGCTCGCCGCTCAGGTCGCTCGCCGACGGCGCGCCAGCGGCGCCCGTGGCGCCCCCGACCGGGTCGTCCGAGCCACAGGCCGTCAGGGTCAGTGCGAGCGTTCCGGCCAGCGCCAGGGCTCCAGCGCGGTGAGGGGAGAGCTTCACAGGGGTTCCGTCCCGTCAGTGCAGTGCGCACCGTCTGTGCGCGACCACTCCTGACGGTAGGCACGCCAGGTGACTGGATCAGCCTCCCTCGGTGAACCCCAGGTGAACGGCTGACGACGATTCGCCGCCGCCTGCCGCTGCCCGCCGGCTCAGGCGGGGACGTCGTCCGTGAGCTTGTAGCCCAGGCCGCGCACGGTCAGCAGCAGCCGGGGGTTCGCGGGATCGGCCTCGATCTTCGCCCGCACCCGCTTGACGTGCACATCCAGCGTCTTGGTGTCGCCCACGTAGTCCGAGCCCCACACCCGGTCGATGAGCTGGCCGCGGGTCAGCACCCGGCCGGCATGCCGCAGCAGCAGCTCGAGCAGCTCGAACTCCTTGAGCGGGAACGCCACGACCTGGCCGTTGACCTGCACCACATGGCGCTCGACGTCCATCCGCACGGGGCCGAGCTCGAGGGTGTCGTCCTCCGGGTCCGCCGCCTGCGCCGGGTCCCCCGCGGGCGCCGCGGCCCCGCTCGCCGGGGCGGTGGACTCCCGGCGCCGGAGCACGGCGCGCACCCGCGCGAGCAGCTCGCGGAACGAGTAGGGCTTGGTCACGTAATCGTCGGCGCCCAGCTCGAGGCCGACCACCTTGTCGATCTCGGAGTCCTTGGCGGTGAGCATGATGATCGGCACGTCGCCGCGGGCCCGGAGCTGGCGGCACACCTCCGTGCCGGACAGCCCGGGGAGCATGAGGTCGAGTAGCACCAGGTCCGCGCCCACCCGGTCGTACTCGGCGAGCGCCTGGGTGCCGGTGGCGGCGGTGACGACGTCGAAGCCCTCCCGGCTGAGCTGGTACGTCAGCGGGTCGCGGTAGGACTCCTCGTCCTCGACCAGCAGGATGCGCGTCACGGGGTCTCTCCGGTCTTGTCGGTCGGGCGCGCGTCGTCGGCGCGCCGCTCGGGGGTGATCGTGCTGGTGGCGCGGGGGGCGTGGGCGGCGTCCGCCTCCGGGAGGCGGATCGTGAACGTCGAGCCCTGGCCGGGCTGCGACCAGACGGTCACGTCGCCGCCGTGGTCCGCGGCGATGTGCTTGACGATGCTGAGCCCCAGCCCGGTGCCGCCGGTGTCGCGTGAGCGCGCCGGGTCCACACGGTAGAACCGCTCGAAGAGCCGCTCCTGGTCCTCGGGCGCGATGCCGATCCCCTGGTCCACCACGGCGATCTCCACGAGCCCGTCGACCAGCCGCACCCCGACGCCGATGCGCGTCTGCGCGGGCGAGTACGCCACGGCGTTGTCCAGGAGGTTCCGCACCGCGGTGACCAGCAGCGCATGGTCGCCGAAGACGTGCAGCCCTGTGGGGCCGCCCACCTCGAAGACGATGTGCTTGGCGTTCGCCGCGACCCGGGCGCGGTCCACCGACTCCTCGATGACGCCGTCCACCTCGATCGGGACGAGCTCCTGGATCGCGCTGGCGACCTGCAGGCGGGACAGCTCGATGATCTCCTGCACGAGTGTCGACAGGCGCGCGGCCTCGCCCTGCATGCGCCCGGCGAACCGGCGCACCGCCTCCGGGTCGTCCGCGGCGGCCTCGACGGTCTCAGCGAGCAACGCGAGCGCGCCGACCGGGGTCTTGAGCTCATGGGACACGTTCACCGCGAAGTCACGGCGGATCTCCTCGACCCGGCGGGCCTGCGTGCGGTCCTCCGCGAGGACCAGCAGGTGCCGCGGCCCGACCTGCGCGACGCGCACCTGCACGGTCACGGTGCCGGCGCCCACGGGACCACGCGGCAGGTCGAGCTCCTCGTCGCGGATCACGCCGTCGCGACGCACCTCGGCGACCATCTGCCGGATGACGGCATGCGCGACCCGCCGGTCGCGGACGATCCCGAGCGTGTAGGCGGGCGGGCTCGCGCGGAGCACGTCGTCGTCGTCGTCGAGCACCACGGCCGCCGAGCGCAGCACCGCGAGCACGCGGACCAGGCCGTCGTCGAGCTCCGGCTCCGGCTGCGGGGCCATCTCCCGCTGCGACCGCTCGCTCCAGCGGAAGCCCAGCGCGGCGACCAGGCCCGTGAGCAGGCCGATCAGGCCCGCGAGGACCACCACACCACCTTCGAGGCCATTCACGCTCTTCAGCGTACGTGCGGCGCCTGCGCAGGTCAGCGACCTGGCAGCCGGGACGCCTGTTCCTTGCCTGATGTTCACCTCGACGCGGGCGCCCGTTCACCTGTGCCTGCGATCCTGGTGGCCGCGGGACATCTTTGACCGCCCAGAGAGAGGCAACTTCGTGCGCCACATCTTCGACGCCGAGCTCACGCAGCTCGGTCAGGACCTCGCGGCGATGAGCCGCCGGGTCGAGCACGCCGTGACGAGTGCCGGGACGGCGCTGCTGACCGCCGACCTCCAGCTCGCCGAGTCCGTCATCGCCGACGACCTGGCCATCGACGCGATCGAGCGGGACCTCGACGAGCGCTGCGTGCTCCTGCTCGCCCAGCAGGCCCCGGTGGCCACCGACCTGCGGGTCGTCGTGTCCTCGCTGCGGATGAGCGCGACCCTCGAGCGCATGGGCGACCTCGCCCGGCACGTGGCCGAGGTCGCGCGCGGCCGGTACCCCCGGGTGGCGATCCCGCAGAGCCTGACCGGCACGTTCGCCGAGATGCACGACGCCGCGGCGCGGGTGGGCCGGCGCACCACCACGCTGCTCACCACCCACGACTTGGCCGTGGCCGAGAAGATCGAGCGCGACGACGACCTGCTCGACGAGCTGCACCGCGACACGTTCAACGCGACGCTGGGCCCGTCGTGGGACGGCACCGCGCAGGAGACCGTCGATGTGACGCTCGTGGGCCGCTACTACGAGCGGTTCGGCGACCACGCCGTCTCGATCGCGCGCCGCGTCACGTACCTGGTCACGGGCGACTCCGAGGTCGCGGCGCGCTGACGCCGCGCACGACAACCCCGCTCCACGCCGAAGGGCGCCGCACCCCTGCTGGGGTGCGGCGCCCTTCGGCGTGCTGCGGTGTGCGACCGGGTCAGCGACCCTGGTTGGCCACGGCCTTGATCGCGTCGGCGGCGGCGGCCGGGTCGAGGTACGTGCCGCCCGGGTTCGTCGGCTTCAGCGTCTCCTCGTCCAGCTCGTAGACGAGCGGGATGCCGGTGGGGATGTTGATCCCGGCGATCGTCTCGTCGTCGACGCCGTCGAGGAACTTCACGATCGCGCGGATCGAGTTGCCGTGCGCCGCCACGAGGACGGTCTTGCCGGACTTCAGGTCGGGGACGAGGTCCGACTCCCAGTAGGGCACGACGCGCTCGAGGACCTGCTTGAGCGCCTCGGCGGACGGGATCGGCTCACCGGCGTACCGCGGGTCGCCGTCCTGCGAGAAGGCCGAGCCGGGCTCGATGGGGGGCGGCGGGACGTCGTACGAGCGGCGCCAGAGCATGAACTGCTCCTCGCCGTACGTCTCGAGCGTCTGCTTCTTGTCCTTGCCCTGCAGGGCGCCGTAGTGGCGCTCGTTCAGGTGCCAGCTGCGGCGGACCGGGATCCAGTGGCGGTCGGCGGCGTCCAGCGCGAGGTTCGCCGTGGTGATGGCACGGCGCAGCAGCGAGGTGTGCACGACGTCGGGCAGGACGCCCTCGTCGACGAGCAGCTTGCCGCCGCGCTTGGCCTCCTCGACGCCCTTCTCAGACAGGGGGACGTCCACCCAGCCGGTGAACAGGTTCTTGGCGTTCCACTCGCTCTCGCCGTGGCGGAGCAGCACGAGGGTGTAAGTCATGGGTTCCATCCTGCCGCACCAGCGCGGTGGCGCACGGGGGACGTTCGACCCGTGGGCGCCCAGGCCAGGACTGGTGGTCACCCGCGACGGCGGGAGCCCTCCGTGGCGTAGACCTTGAGCACCTGTGCCGCTGTCGCGTCCCACCCGTACCGCTCGGCGACCCGGCGGGCCCCCTGCGGCCAGGTGGTGCGGAGCTCCGGCGCCGCCAGCGCGGAGGTGAGCGCCTGCGCCCAGACGTGCGGCTCATGCTCGGAGACGAGCCGCCCGGACACCCCCTCGACCACCACGGAGCGCAGCCCGCCGACAGCCGCCGCCAGCACCGGGGTGCCGCAGGCCTGGGCCTCGACCGCGACCAGCCCGAAGGACTCCGAGCGGGACGGCATCGCCACCAAGTCGGCCGCGCGGTACCAGCGCGCGAGCTCCGCGCGGGGCACGGGGTCCCGGAAGAGCACATCCGCCTCGACGCCGCTCGACGCCGCGAGCGCCTGCAGCTCGCGCACCGCCGTGGGGCGGCCGCTGGGGCCGCCGAGCACCACGAGCAGCGGGACCCGGCCGCCGCTCGCGGCGATCTCCGCGAGGGCGCGCACCAGCAGGTCCGGGCCCTTGAGCGGCTGGACGCGCCCCGCGAACAGCACGATGTCCCGATCGGCGGGCAGGCCCAGGGCCGCGCGCTCGGCCAGCCGGTCGGGGACCGGGGTGAACAGCTCCAGGTCGACGCCGGGCGCCACGACATGCACCCGGGCCGGATCGGCGTCGTACAGCCGCACCAGCTCGTCGGCCTCCTGCGAGGTGCTGGCCACGAGCGCGTCGGCGGCGGCGACCACCTGCTCCTCGCCGATGACCCGGCCCCACGGCTCAGGGCTGTCCCCCGGGGCCAGGGAGGCGTTCTTCACCTTGGCCATCGTGTGCATGGTGTGCACCAGCGGGACCTCCCACCGGTCCGCGGCGAGCCAGCCGACCTGCCCCGAGAGCCAGTAGTGGGTGTGCACCACGTCGTACCAGCCGGGCCGTCGGGCCGCCTCGGAGCGCAGGACCCCGGCGGTCATCGCGCAGAGCTGGCCCGGGAGGTCGTTCTTGTCGAGGCCCTCGAACGGGCCGGCGGGGACGTGGTGCACCAGCACCGGCGGGACCACGCCGGGCGGCACGGACGGCGCCAACAGCACGTCATGCGCCGCCTCGCCCGTCAACGGGCTGCCATCCGCGGCCGTGCCGTCGAGCATCACCGTCTCCGGCAGCGTCGAGGAGGTCGCGCGCGTGAAGATCTCCACCCTGGCGCCCTGGCGGGCGAGAGCCTGGGACAGCTCGGCCACGTACACGTTCATCCCACCCGCGTCGCCGGTGCCCGGCTGGTCGAGTGGGGAGGTGTGCACCGAGAGCATGGCAACCCGGGGTTGCTCGAGGGTCACAGCGCTCCTGTCGAGGATCTGGCGTCGCGGCGCCCAGCGGCTGGCCGGCGCGACTGCGTCGACCTCCATTGTGGGCCAGATCCGGGCCTCAGCCGACCTGTGCGCCGTCCAGCGCCGGCCGGTCGGGGCAGACCGGGACGGGCCGGGCAGCCCCAGGTGGGGGCCCGGCGGGGAGGAGCGGCTCAGCCCGCGGGGTGCGCCACCACGCAGGCGGCCGACGGCACACGCAGCGTGTGCGCCACCGCGCGGCTGCCCGGGGCCAGGGCCACGACCGCGCCCGGGATCTGCTCGGCCACCACGGCCCACCCCTCCACGACGGCCAGGTGGCGGGGCCAGCCGCCAGACAGCTCGGTGGGCGGCGCCGCCTGTTCGAGCAGCCCGTCCGGCCGGATCCGCAGGGCGGCCACTAGGTCGGTCTTGCGGACGCCCACGAGCAGCAGGTCGCCGTCGCGCTCGATGTGGGACGGCAACGCGGTGGACGGCAGCTCGGCCGGCGGCGGCGAGCCGAGCGGGACGCGCTGCACATGCTCGCCCGTGGCCGCGTCCCGATCCCAGGCCAGGACGTGGACCGCCTGGTCCAGCTCCCCCACCACGTAGGCGTGGCGGCCATCGGCGGCGAAGACGAGGTGGCGTGGGCCGGCGCCGGCGGGCAGGCGCGCGGCGATGCCGTCCTCGGTGAGCAGCCCGTCGCCGGCCACCCGGTAGCGGCGCAGCTCGTCGGTCCCCAGGTCGCTGACCAGCAGGTGGGCGCCGCCGGGCGCGAGCACGACGAAGTGCGCGTGCGGGGACTCCTGGCGGTCGGCGCGGGGGCCGGAGCCGGTGTGGCCGAAGACTTGCGCCGGGCCGCCGGCGTCCAGCACCTCGGGAGCAAGGTGGCCGTCGGCGTCTAGCGGCAACACCGCCAGGGTCCCCGAGGAGTAGTTGGCGGCGTAGAGCGTGCGGGCGTCGGGGGCCAGCAGCAGGTGGCAGGGATGGGCGCCGCCTGACGACACCGTGGCCTGGCGCACGAGGGCGCCGTCACCCTCCGGAGCGGCCGCTGGATCGGCCACTGTGAACACGCTGACCGTGCCCGCCTCGTCCTCCCCCACGGCGTACAGCACCCGCCCGGACGGGTGCACGGCCAGGAACGACGGCGCCGGGGCGGTCGCCACCTGACGGCCCGCGAGCCGCCCGGTGGCCGGGTCCAGCGTGACCCGCCAGATCCCCTCGCCGGCGCCCGTGGGCGCATCCGCCCCCAGCTCGGGGTACGTGCCGACCCACAGGGCCCTGGAGGTCGGCGCAGACGACGCGGCGGTGGTGGCGGACGGCTCGGCGGCAGGGGTGTGCTCGGTCACAGTGGTGGAGCCTAGACGTCACCCGGTTCCGGCGCGCCGCTTGTTGACCAGGTCGAACGCGACGGCCAGCAGCAGCACGAAGCCCTTGATGGCCTGCTGCCACTCGGTGTCCACCGACATGATCGACAGGCCCATGTTGAGCACGCCCATGACGAGCGCGCCGATGATGGCCCCGGAGATCTTCCCGATGCCCCCGGTGACGGCCGCCCCGCCGATGAAGCAGGCGGCGATGGCGTCGAGCTCGTAGTTCTGCCCGGCGGCGGCCACCGAGGCGCCGGCCCGCGAGGTGGTGACCACCGCCGCCATCCCGGTCAGCAGGCCCATGTTGAGGAAGATCCAGAAGTTGGTCCTGCGGGTGTCCACCCCCGAGAGGATCGCGGCCTGCCGGTTGCCGCCGATCGCGTAGATGTGCCGCCCGAACACGGTGTGCCCCATGACGAACGTGTAGACGAGGATCAGCACCCCGACGATCACCAGCACGATCGGCGTGCCCCGGGCGCTCTGCGACAGGATCCACGCGAAGGCGCCGATGCCCACGGTGATGAGCACGAGCTTGATGGTGAACGACAACCGCGGCTCGAGCACGAGGCCCTCACGCCGGAGCGCCGCGCGGGACCGGAGCTGGCTGGCCACGATCACCGCGATGGTCGCCGCGCCGAGCAGCAGCGTGACCACGTCCCCGTTGGCCACGTACCCGAGCGCGTTGGGCAGCGACCCGTTGGAGATGTCGACGAACGGCTGCGGGAACCCGGAGACCGTCACGCCCACCAACACGATGGCCAGCCCACGGAAGATCAGCATCCCGGCGAGAGTGACGATGAATGCGGGGATGCCCACATACGCGACCCAGTACCCCTGCCAGGCGCCCACCGCCGCCCCGACGGCCAGGCCGAGCAGCACGGCCAGCAGCCATGGCAGCCCGAGCTCCTTCATCGACAGGCCCACGATGGCGCCGACGAACGCGACCACCGACCCCACCGACAGGTCGATGTGCCCGGCCACGATGACCATGACCATGCCGATGGCCAGGATCATCACGTAGGCGTTCTGCTGCACCAGGCTGGCCACGTTGTTCGGCAGCAGCAACTTGCCGTCCGTGAGCACCTGGAACAGCACCACGATCACCACGAGCGCGCCGAGGATGCCGTACTGGCGCACGTTGCCGCCCATCCCCTGCATGCGCGCCCGCAGTGACAGCGCCGACGCGGTGCGCTGCGGCGGCGACTCGGGCGGCGTCGGCGTCGTCATCGTGCTCATCGGGCGGCCCCGTCCTTGTCCATGGTCATGAGGTGCATGAGGGACTCCTGGTTCGCGTCCTCGCGGGACACCTCGCCGGTGACGCGCCCGGCGGAGAACGCGTAGATGCGGTCGCAGATGCCGAGCAGCTCGGGCAGCTCGGAGGAGATGACGATGACCGCCTTCCCCTCGTCCGCGAGGCGGTTGATGATCGTGTAGATCTCGTACTTCGCCCCGACGTCGATGCCGCGCGTCGGCTCGTCGAGGATCAGCACGTCGGGATCGGCGAAGATCCACTTGCTGAGCACGACCTTCTGCTGGTTGCCGCCCGACAACTTGCCGGTCAGCGCCTCCACTGTCGTCGTCTTGATGCCGAGGCTGGTCCGGTACTCCTCGGCGATCCGCACCTCCTGGCGCCCGTCCACCACGCCCCATCGGGAGACCTTGCCCAGCGCGGACGCGGACACGTTGCGGCGGATGGTGTCGAGCAGGTTGAGGCCGTACTTCTTGCGGTCCTCGGTCGCGTACGCGATGCCGTGGCGGATGGCGTCCCCCACGGACGCGAGGTGGACCTCCTGACCGTCTCTGAGGACGCGCCCCGAGATGCCGGCGCCGTAGGTGCGGCCGAAGACGCTCATCGCCAGCTCGGTGCGCCCCGCCCCCATCAGCCCGGCGAGCCCCACCACCTCGCCCCGGCGCACGTGCAGGCTGGCCCCGTCGACCACCACCCGGCCCACGTCGACGGGGTGGTGCACCGTCCAGTCCTCGATCCGCAGGGCCTCCTCGCCGATGCGCGGCGTCCGCTCGGGGAACCGGGAGTCCAGCGCCCGGCCCACCATGGCCCGGATGATGCGCTCCTCGGTGACCTCCACCTCGTCGTGCATGTGCAGGGTCTCGATGGTCCGGCCGTCCCGGATGACAGTGGTGCGATCGGCGATGGCCTCGATCTCATTGAGCTTGTGGCTGATGAGGATCGACGTGATGCCCTCGTCTTGCAGGCTGCGGAGCAGGTCGAGCAGGTGGCTGGAGTCCTCGTCGTTGAGCGCCGCGGTGGGCTCGTCGAGGATGAGCAGCCGCACCCGCTTGGACAGCGCCTTGGCGATCTCCACGAGCTGCTGCTTGCCGACGCCGAGGTCCAGCACGGGGGTGTCGGGCCGCTCGTCGAGCCCCACCCGGGCGAGCAGCTTGGCCGCCTGCGCGTTGGTGGCCGTCCAGTCGACCACCCCGCGCTTGGCCCGCTCGTTGCCGAGGAAGATGTTCTCCGCGATCGACAGGTAGGGGCTGAGGGCCAGCTCCTGGTGGATGATGACGATCCCGCGCTCCTCCGAGTCCCGGATAGTGCGGAACTCGCACGGCTCGCCCTCGAAGAGGATCTGCCCCGCGTAGCTGCCATGCGGGTACACCCCCGAGAGGATCTTCACCAGCGTCGACTTGCCCGCGCCGTTCTCCCCGCAGATCGCGTGGACCTCGGCGCGGGCGACC
Organism: Cellulomonas cellasea; assembly: GCF_030372105.1. Lineage (GTDB taxonomy): Bacteria > Actinomycetota > Actinomycetes > Actinomycetales > Cellulomonadaceae > Cellulomonas_A > Cellulomonas_A cellasea_A. The sequence goes on from NZ_JAUDBQ010000001.1 coordinate 378,247, forward strand.
TCCAGGGTGACGTCCTGCAGCGCCGTGACTCCGGGGAACGTCTTGGTGATCCCCCGCATCTCGAGGATGGCGTCCTCGTCTGCCATGTCAGCCCGCCCCGCCCTCAGCCCGCCCCGTCCGGCGTCGGTCAGAGGCCGACGTCGGCGGCCGTGTAGAAGCCTGAGTCGATGAGCGTGGACTGGATGGTGTCCTTGGTGACGACGACGGGCGGCAGCAGGTAGGTCGGCACGACCTTGACCTCGTTGTTGTAGCTCTCCTCGTCGTTCACCGAGACCGTCTCCCCGGCGAGCACCTGGTCGACCATGGTGGCCACCTGGTCGCCGAGCGTGCGGGTGTCCTTCCAGACGGTCATCGCCTGCTTGCCGGCGATCATGTTCTCGACGTTGGCCTCGTCGGCGTCCTGCCCGGTGACCAGCGGCCAGTCCACGCCCACGGTGTACCCGGCGCCCTCAAGGGCCTGCTGGATGCCGAGCGCGAGGGAGTCGTTGGGCGAGAGCACCACGTCGACCTTGTCGGAGCCGTAGAACGAGTTGAGGCGGTTCTCCATCTCGGCCTGGGCGGTCTCGGAGGACCAGCCCTGGATGCCGATGCTGGACCACTCGTCGTTCGAGGCCGGGGCCTTGCCGGAGGGCACCACGAGCTGGCCGCTCGTGACGTACTCGCCGAGCACGTCCCACGCGCCGGAGAAGAAGAACTTGGCGTTGTTGTCGTCGGGCGAGCCGGCGAAGGGCTCCAGGTTGAACGGCCCGGCGCCGGTGTCCAGGCCGAGCTGCTCGACGATGAACTCGCCCTGCATCTGGCCGACCTCGTAGTTGTCGAAGGTCGCGTAGTAGTCGACGTCCTCGGTGCCGTTGATCAGGCGGTCGTAGGCGATGACGGTGATGTCCTTCTCCTTCGCCTGCGCGAGGACGGGGGCCAGCGCCGTGCCGTCGATCGAGGCGATGACCAGGACCGCCGGGTCCTGGTTGATCATGTTCTGGAGCTGGGTGATCTGCTGGTCCACCTTGTTGTCGGCGAACTGCAGGTCCGTCTCGTAGCCCGCGTCCTGCAGCAGCGACTCGAGGTGCGCGCCGTCCTTGTTCCAGCGCTCGAGGCTCTTGGTCGGCATCGCGATGCCGATCAGCGAGCCCTCGGCCGCGGCGCCGCCGGTCTCCTCGGTGTCGGCGTCCCGCTCGGCGCTGCATGCGGCGGTCGCGAGCAGGAGCGCGACCCCTGCGGCCGCGGCGATCGTTCTGGTCGTGAGAGACATCATCGTCCGCCCTTTCCGTCCCGCCGCCGGACCACCCGGTCGACGCCCCAGGCGCCTCGTCGCGCCCGCGCTGTCCAGGGGGCTGGCATGTCTGGGCCCCCGTCGGCCCGTGCCCCCGTCTGCCGCCTCGGGCTCGATGCCCGATTTGTTGTGGCGCTGAATTTAGGAGGTGAACGTACGCGGCGCAAGGAGTTGGGCGCGTCTAGATTGTCACGATATGGCATAGGCCGCCGCGCGACCGCCCCGGACGCGACGAAGCCGGCGCCGAGCACCCCGGAGGGTGTCGACGCCGGCTTGGCGTGGCATGGTCGGGCAGGCGCCTCGCGCCGCGCGCTGACCAGGCCAGACGCGCGGGCACCACCCCGTCAGGGGCGGCGGTCGCGCGTCAGAGCCCCACGTCCTCAGGCTTGTAGAAGCCGGAGTCCAGCAACGTGTCCTTGATCGAGTCCTTGGTGACGACCACGGGGGGCAGCTGGTACGTCGGGACGATCTTCACGCCGTTGTTGTAGGTCACCTCGTCGTTGACCGTGACCTTGGAGCCCTTGAGCGCCTGGGTGACCATCGTGGCGGCCTGGTCGGCGAGCGTGCGGGTGTCCTTCCACACGGTCATGGCCTGGCGGCCGATGACCATGTTCTCCACGTTGATCTGGTCGGCGTCCTGGCCGGTGATCAGCGGCCACCCCTCGCCCTCGGTGTACCCGGCGGCGAGCAGCGCCTGCGTGATGCCGAGCGCGAGCGAGTCGTTCGGGGACAGCACGACGTCGACCTTGGTTGATCCGTAGGACGACTCCAGGCGGCTCGCCAGCTCGGCCTGGGCGGCCTCCGACGTCCACCCCTCAATGCCGATGCTCGCCCAGTCGTCATTCGACGCCGGGGCCTTTCCGGACGGCACCACGAGCTGGCCGTTGGCGACGTACTGGCCGAGCACATCCCAGGCGCCGGAGAAGAACAGCTTGGCGTTGTTGTCGTCGGGCGAGCCGGCGAAGGGCTCCAGGTTGAACGGGCCAGTGCCGGCGCGCAGATCGAGCTGCTCGACGATGAACCTGCCCTGCAGCTTGCCGACCTCGTAATTGTCGAAGGTCGCGTAATAGTCGACGTCGCCGGTGCCGTTGATCAGGCGGTCATAGGCGATGACGATGACGCCCTTCGCCTTCGCCTCGGCCAGGACGGGCGCCAGCGAGGATCCGTCGACTGCGGCGACCACCAACGCGTCCAGGTCCTGCTCGAGCATGTGCGTGATCTGGGCGACCTGCTGGCTCGCCTGATTGTCGGCGAACTGCAGATCCGTGTCATAGCCCGCGTCCTGCAAGAGGCCCTCCACGCGCGCGCCGTCCTTATTCCAGCGCTCCAGGCTCTTCGCGGGCATCGCGATGCCGACGAGCCCGAGGGAGTCCCCGCCCACGGCCTCGGCGTCCGCGGGCGAGCCGCATGCCGTGACGCCCAGGAGGAGCGCGGCTCCCGCCGCTGCGACGATGGCCTTAGTGATCTGAGACGTCATTGTCCGACCTTTCAATCCCACCGCCGGACCCCCCGGTCGGTGCTGGGCGCACCGCCGACGCCCGGCGACAGGGGGCACTCCACGAAGGGGCCCCGACTGCGCCGACGCGCCCTCGCTGCTTCCGGACCGCTGTCCGTTGTACAACTCACCCCGAGGAGAGCGAACTCACCGCAGTTGAGTGCCAGTACAGCCAGGAGATGTCACGTTGAGGACACAATTTGGTCTCACATTGGTGACATTCCCGCTCCAGCACTTGCCGAATGCCCAGACACCTGGCGAACCAGACATCCTCATGTCGACAAGCGGGGCGCCACCAGCCAGGTCAGCGGGCCTCCGCGTCGATGAGCGTCGCCCCATCAGCCCAACCGGCAGGGTCGGACACCACGGCGTTCAGGGCCACCAAAGCGCCGCCGGTCATCGCCGGATACTCCCCCGCCTGCGCCGCGCTGACCTCGATCGGCGACCACGGGGAGAAGATCACACACCGCTCGAGCTGCTGCTCCACCGCCTTGTGCACGAACGGGAACACCTCCCCGAACGTCCCGCCCAACACCACCAGGCCGACGTCCACCACGCTCACCACATTCGCCACCGCGACGCCCAGCGCCGTGGCCCCGCGATGCAGGGAGTCCACCGCCGCGGGGTCGCCCGCCTGGGCCGCCCTCAGCAGGCTGGACAGCGGCTCGGTCGGGTCGAGGCCCGCCCCCCGCATCAGCGCGTCCTGCCCGGCCAGGTCTTCCAGCGTCGATATCCCCTCCGGGTGGCGCCACACCGCCCGACTGGAGGCGTGCGGACGCCCCTCGGGCGCGGCGAACGCGTCCACCACCGTGTGCCCGATCTCCCCGCTCCACCCGTGGCGCCCCGGGAAGATCTCGCCGTCGAGCACGATGGCCGCGCCGATCCCGACCTCGCCTGAGATGTACACGAAACTCGAGCGCGCGCCGTCGAGGGCACGGGTGTCGGCCTCGGCCCTGGCCGCCAGCTTGGCCTCGTTCGCCAGGCGCGGCGGCAGGCCCGCGAGCACGGGGTGCTCGGTGAGGATCCCGATCACGTCGACGTCCCGCCACCCGAGGTTCGGCGCGACGCGCAACGGGCCCGTGATGCGGTCCACCAGGCCGGGCAGGGCGAGCGCCGTGCCCGCCACCCGGATGCCGTCGGAGCCGAGGTTGGACACCACCCGGGCCGCGATCCGCGCCAATCGGTCGAGGACTGCCACCGGGTCGCTGTCCCGGAAGTCGCCGAGCTCGACCCGCTCGCTGAGCACGCGCCCGCCCAGATCGAGCGCGCGGACGCCCAGGTAGTCGACATTGATCTCCATGCCGATGCCGGCCACCGTGCCGCGGGCGGGCGCCAGCGGCACCGCCGGACGGCCGGCCCGCACCGCGGCGGCGGGCTCGAGCTCGACCAGCAGGTCAGCGGCGATGAGCTCGTCGACCAGGCCCGAGACGGTCGCCCGCGAGAGCCCTGTCGCGGTGGCGATATCCGCGCGAGACTGGGGCTGCGCGCAATCCAGCACGTGGCGCAGAGCGAGGCTCAGGTTCTGGTCGCGCACGCCTGCCTGGCGGGCTGCGCGGTCGACGGTCGCTGCGGACCGCGGGCGGCGGACCGGTCCTGTGCTGTGGGCGGGCATGACTTGACCCTAGCGGTTCCGGTGGATAAGTTCAGAGCCACAACAAATCTCGACGAGGAGTCCTCCATGGCACTGAAGCCCACCCCCGAAGACAAGTTCTCGTTCGGTCTGTGGACCGTCGGCTGGGAGGCGCGCGACCAGTTCGGCGACGCCACCCGCCCGTGGCTGGACCCGGTGGAGTCCGTGCACAAGCTGGCCGAGCTCGGCGCGTCCTACGTGACGTTCCACGACGACGACGTCGTCCCGTTCGGCTCCGACGCGAACAGCCGCGACAAGATCCTCGCCCGCTTCAAGGAAGCGCTCGACGAGACCGGCGTCAAGGTCGAGATGGTCACGACCAACACGTTCAGCCACCCGATCTTCAAGGACGGCGCGTTCACCTCGAACGACCGCCGCGTGCGCCGCTACGGCCTGCGCAAGATCGTCCGCAACGTGGACCTGGCCGCCGAGCTCGGCGCCGACACGTTCGTCATGTGGGGCGGCCGCGAGGGCGCCGAGTACGACTCCGCGAAGGACCTCAAGGCCGCGCACGACCGCTACGCCGAGGGCATCGACACCGTCGCCGCCTACATCAAGGAGAAGGGTTACGGCCTGCGCATCGCGATCGAGCCCAAGCCCAACGAGCCCCGCGGCGACATCCTGCTCCCCACCGTCGGCCACGCGCTCGGCTTCATCGCCCAGCTCGAGCACGGCGACATCGTCGGCCTGAACCCGGAGACCGGCCACGAGCAGATGGCCGGCCTGAACTACACGGGCGGCATCGCCCAGGCGCTGTGGGCTGACAAACTCTTCCACATCGACCTCAACGGCCAGCGGTCCATCAAGTACGACCAGGACCTCGTCTTCGGCCACGGCGACCTGTTCTCCGCGTTCGCCACCGTCGACCTGATCGAGAACGGCTTCCCGTCCGGCGGCCCCCGCTACGACGGCCCGCGCCACTTCGACTACAAGCCGTCGCGCACCGAGAGCTTCGACGGCGTGTGGGCCTCGGCCGCCGCCAACATGAGCACCTACCTCATCCTCAAGGAGCGCGCGAAGGCCTTCCGCGCCGACCCCGAGGTGCAGGCCGCTCTCGAGGCGTCCGGCGTCTACGACCTGGCCAAGCCGACGCTCGCCGAGGGCGAGACGCTGGCCGACCTGCTCAACGACCCGTCCGCCTACGAGGAGCTCGACGTCGACGCAGTGGCCGCCCGCGGCTTCGACTTCGTGCACCTCAACCAGCTCGCGCTCGAGCACGCGCTCGGCGCCCGCTGACCCAGCAGCACCCTGGACCCGGCGACCGTCCCACACGGTCGCCGGGTCTGCCTGTCCCCCTCGCCTTTCCCACCTCCGAAGGATGTCCGCATGCCGCTCGTCGCCGGGGTCGACTCGTCCACCCAGTCCTGCAAGGTCGTCATCCGCGACGCCGAGACGGGCGCCCTCGTCCGCAACGGCCGCGCGTCCCACCCTGACGGCACCGAGATCGCGCCCGCCCACTGGTGGGACGCCCTGCAGACCGCCGTCGCCGACGCTGGCGGGCTCGACGACGTCGACGCGATCGCCGTCGGCGGACAGCAGCACGGCATGGTCGCGCTCGACGCCGACGGGCAGGTCGTCCGCGACGCGCTGCTCTGGAACGACACCCGTTCCGCCGGCGCCGCACTCGACCTGATCGAGGAGCTCGGCGGGCCCGACGAGTGGGCCAAGGCCACCGGCGCCACCCCCGTCGCCTCGTTCACCGGCACCAAGCTGCGCTGGATGCGGGACAACGAGCCCGAGAACGCCCAGCGCACCGCGGCTGTGGCCCTGCCCCACGACTGGCTGACCTGGAAGCTCGCCGGAGCCCCCGGCATCGACGCGCTCGTCACCGACCGCTCCGACGCGTCCGGCACCGCCTACTGGTCCCCGTTCACCGAGGACTACCGCCGCGACCTGCTCGAGCTGGCCCTGGGCCACGACGCGGTGCTGCCGCGCGTCGCCGGGCCCAGCGAGCGGGCCGGCGTCTCGACGTTCGGCGCCCGCCGCGCGGTGCTGGGCGCCGGCGCCGGCGACAACGCCGCAGCCGCGCTGGGCCTCGGCCTGGAGCCCGGCGACGTCGCCATCTCCATCGGCACGTCGGGCGTGGTCTCCGCGATCTCCACAGTCCCCACCGCCGACGGCTCCGGCCTGGTCGCAGGCTTCGCCGACGCCACCGGCGCCTACCTGCCGCTGGTGTGCACGCTGAACGCCTCGCGTGTGCTCGACGCGGCGGCCCGGATGCTCGGCGTCGACCACGCCGGCCTGTCCGCGCTGGCCCTGTCCGCGCCCGCCGGGGCCGACGGGCTCGTCCTCGTGCCCTACCTGGAGGGCGAGCGCACCCCGAACAAGCCCGACGCCACCGGGGCCCTGCACGGCATGCGCCTGGCGAACACCACCCCCGCCCACCTGGCCCGGGCCGCCGTGGAGGGCATGCTCTGCGCCCTCGCCGACGGCGTGGAGGCCCTGCGGGCCCAGGGCGTCCCGGTGCGGCGCGTGTTCCTCATCGGCGGCGGCGCGCAGTCCGAAGCCGTGCGGCGCATCGCCCCCAGCGTGCTGGGCCTGGACGTCGCGGTCCCCACCCCCGGCGAGTACGTGGCCGACGGCGCCGCCCGGCAGGCCGCGTGGGCGCTCTCCGGCGCCGAGCACGCCCCGGCGTGGGGCGCGGCCGGCGTCGCCGACGTCTACCGGGCGGACGCCGCCCCGCGGGTGCGCGAGCAGTACGCGGCGGTGCGCGAGCTCACCACGGACCGTCCTGCCTGATCAGCACCACCCCGGACGCACACGAGCCCGGCGCCCCCTAACAGGGCGCCGGGCTCGTGTGCGTGTGGAACGGGTGCGTCAGTGCGCGGCCTCGTACGCGGCGCGGACATCGGCCGAGATGCGGCCACGCTCGGAGACGGGGTGGCCGTTGGCCTTCGCCCAGTCGCGGATGGCGCCGGCGTCGACGCCACCACCCGAACGGCGGGCGCGGCTGGTACGCCCCGCGGAGCGCCCACCCACCTTGCGCGCGTGGCCCACCCAGGTGGCCATGGCGTCCCGCAGCTCGGCAGCGTGCGCGGATGTGAGGTCGATCTCGTAGGACACGCCGTCGAGGGAGAAAGTGACCGTCTCGTCCGCGTTGCCGCCGTCAATGTCGTCGACGAGCAGGACCTGAACCTTCTGAGCCATTGTGTTGTCTCCTGTTGGGACGACTTAGTGAAGAATGCGTGCTCAGAGCATCGCACCTAATCAAAGTCGCGTCAAAGGATGACGGCCATATCTCATGAACCCTTGACGGGGGAACTCTGTGGACGAGTTGTGAACGTCAGGTATCAGATTCCCGGGCCGAGACATTGGCCGACTGCTTCGCCGCGGCGTCCTGGGCGTCAAGGCGCGCGAGCGCGGCACGCTCGTTTCGATCGGCATTGATCAACGCGCGGATCGTGAGCCAGAAGAGGACCCCGACGCCGATCGAGGGCACGATGGCGGCGAGCGCGGCTGTCACGGAGTTCACGCGGTCAGTCTACGACCCGCGCGCGCACCGTTCGCGAATGCCTCGGGGAGCCGTGCGTCACGGCTCCCCGAGGCCCCTGGAGAATCGCGTCAGACCTGCGGGTTGTGCGGCTTCACCAGCGGAAAGAGGATCGTCTCGCGAATGCCCATACCGGTCATCGCCATGAGCAGTCGGTCGATGCCCATCCCCATGCCGCCCGACGGCGGCAACGCGTACTCGACGGCTGTGAGGAAGTCCTCGTCAAGCAGCATCGCCTCGTCATCACCGGCGGAGGCGAGCAATGCCTGCGCCTCGAAGCGCTTGCGCTGGATCACCGGGTCCACGAGTTCTGAATAGGCAGTGGCGAGCTCGAACCCGCGCACGTACAGGTCCCACTTCTCGACCACGCCCGGAAGGGTCCGGTGGTCGCGGGTCAGCGGCGACGTCTCCACGGGGAAGTCCCGCACGAAGGTCGGCGCCACCAGGTGGTCGCCCACCAGGTGCTCCCAGACAGCCTCGACGAGCTTGCCGTGGCTGACGCGCTTCGGGTCGACGACCACGCCGAGCCGGTCCGCGATGGCCGACAGGTGGGCCACCGACGTCTGCGCGGTGATCTCCTCGCCGAGCGCCTCCGACAACGAGCCGTACATCGTGAGCTGCGTCCACTGGCCGCCGAGCTCGTACTCCGTGCCATCCGCCAGCGTGACGGTCGTGGTGCCGAGCACATCCATCGCAGCCGTCTGCACCAGGTCCTGGGTCAGGGCCGCCATGGTGTCGTAATCGCCATAGGCCTCATACGCCTCGAGCATCGCGAACTCCGGCGAGTGCGTGGAGTCGGCGCCCTCGTTGCGGAAGTTCCGGTTGATCTCGAAGACCTTCTCGATGCCGCCCACCACCGCGCGCTTGAGGAACAGCTCCGGGGCGATGCGCAGGTACAGGTCGATGTCGAACGCGTTCATATGCGTGACGAACGGGCGGGCCGTGGCGCCGCCGGCCTGCGTCTGCAGCATCGGCGTCTCGACCTCGAGGTAGCCCCGGCGGTGGAAGTTCTCCCGCAGCGAGCGCACGACGCCGGCGCGCAGGCGGGCCGCGTCACGGGCCGCCGGGCGGGCGATGAGGTCGACGTAGCGCTGGCGCACCCGCGCCTCCTCGGAGAGCGCCTTGTGCAGCACCGGCAGCGGGCGCAGGGCCTTCGCGGCGAGCTGCCAGGAGTCGGCGAAGACCGAGAGCTCGCCGCGGCGCGAGCTGATGACCTTGCCGTGCGCGAACAGGTGGTCGCCCAGGTCCACGTCGGCCTTGAACGCGGCCAGACGGTCCTCGCCCACCTCGGCCAGGCTCAACATGACCTGGAGCTGGTTGCCCTCGCCGTCCTGCAGGGTGGCGAAGCACAGCTTGCCGGTGTTGCGCAGGAAGACCACCCGGCCGGCGACGCCGACCTCGTCCTCGGTCTCCTGGCCGGCCTCGAGATGGGGGTAGGCCTGGCGCACCTCGGCGATGGTGTGGGTGCGCGGCACCGAGACGGGATACGCCTCGACGCCTGCGGCCAACATCCGCTCGCGCTTCTCGCGGCGGACCCGCATCTGCTCGGGGAGGTCCTCGTCGGGCTGGGGAAGGGGCGTCTCGCTCACGAGCCGATCCTACTGGCGGTCGCTGAGCCCCCGGCCGCGCTCGTCCAGGTCCAGGGCGAGGTCCAGGATCGGCGACGAGTGCGTGAGCGCGCCCACCGACATGTAGTCCACTCCGGTGGCGGCGACCTCGGCCGCCCCGTCGAGGGTGAGGTTGCCCGTCGCCTCCAGCTCGACGCGCCCCACGGCGGCCTCCCGGGCGCGCACGGCCGCCACCACCTCGCGCAGCACTGGGGCCGGCATGTTGTCGAGCAGCAGGAAGCGCGCCCCCGCCTCGATGGCCTCCAACGCCTGGTCCAGCGTGTCCGCCTCGACCTGGATCGCGGCCTCGGGGAAGCGGGCCCGCACCGCGCGCACAGCCGCCGCCACCGAGCCCGTCGCCACGACGTGGTTGTCCTTGACCATCGCGACGTCGTGCAGGCCCATGCGCTTGTTCGTGCCGCCGCCGCAGCGCACCGCGTACTTCTCCAGCTCGCGCAGGCCGGGGGTGGTCTTGCGGGTGTCCAGCACCTGGGCGCCGGAGCCCTCGAGCGCATCGGCCCAGCGGCGGGTGTGCGTGGCGACGCCCGACGCGCGCGAGGCCAGGTTCAGCAGCGTCCGCTCCGCGACCAGCAGCGCCTGCACCGGGCCGGCGAGCACCGCCAGCACGTCGCCCCGCTCGACGCGAGTCCCATCCGGGACCCGCTGCTCGCAGGTGGCCGCGGCGAGCCCCAGCCGGGCCGCGACCTGGTCCAGCACCTCCTGGACGACGACGAGGCCAGCGACCACTCCGGGCTCGCGGGCCACGAGGCGGCCCGCGCCGAGCTCCTCCGCCGGCACCGTCGCCTGGCTCGTCACGTCCCGGCCGGGAGCGGCGCCCAAGTCCTCGTCGAGGGCCAAGGCCACCATGCGGCGGGTCCAGGCGGGGTCGAGCGGGCGCGAGACGGGGACGGTGTGCGGGGCTGTCGAGGTCACGGACCCACGCTAGCGGCGCCCCGGGCCCCGGTCCGGCGCCATCCCGCCCGACGGCCTCCCATCCGGCGCGGTCCCCCGATGGCATGCTGGGAGTCTGGGGCTCCTGAGCCGAGCCCTCGTCGAAGGAGCCCGCCGATGCATGAGATCGACATCGCCCACCTGCACGCCCTGCTGCAGCAGGACCCGGCCACCCCCGTCGTGGACGTCCGCGAGGACGTCGAGTACGCCGACGGCCACGTGCCCGGCGCGATCTCCGTGCCGCTGTCCGAGCTGGTGGCCCGGCACGCCGAGATCGGCGCCCTGCCCGGGCCCGTGTACCTGGTGTGCGAGGTCGGCGGGCGCTCCGGGCAGGCCGCCGCCTGGCTCGAGGGCCAGGGGTACGACGTGCGGAACGTCGCCGGCGGCACCCGGGCCTGGCGCGAGTCGGGCCTGCCGGTCGAGTAGGCGGCTCAGGCCGGCAGCGCGTCCGCCACGACGCCCGGCAGCGCCACCGGGGACACGTCGAGCGTGCCGTCCGGCTCGAGCCTGGCCTCCAGGCGCAGCCGCCACCTGTCGTCGGGCAGCGGGTGGTCGGTGCGGAAGTGCCCGCCCCGGCTCTCCGTGCGCGCGAGCGCTGTGGCCGTGAGCACTGCCGCCACCTGGTGCACGTTCGTGGTCTCCCACTCGGCGGCCTGCGGGTCCGCGACAACACCCCCTGCGCCGACGTGCGCGTCGGTGCGAACCCGGGCGAGGACGTCCGACGCCGCCAGCAGGCCCTGCGCCGAGCGGAGCACCCCCGGCCCGTCGGACGCCGCCCGCTGGATGCGCGAGCGCGTCGCGGCCGCCACCAGCGCCGCGGGTCCCGGCCGCTCCACCGGCTCGGCCTGCGTGAGGTCGCCGGCGCCCACGCGGGCCGCGAGGTCCCGGGCCGCGCGATGCGCGAAGACCAGGCCCTCGAGCAGCGAGTTCGAGGCGAGCCGGTTGGCGCCGTGCACGCCCGTGCAGGCCGCCTCCCCCGCCGCGTACAGGCCCGGCACCGACGTGCGCCCGTCCAGGTCGGTGACGACGCCGCCCGAGTGGTAATGCTGGGCCGGCGCCACCGGCACCAAGTCAGTGGTCAGGTCGATGCCGTGCTCCAGCAGCCGCTCGTGGATCGTCGGGAACCGCCGCCGCAGGAACGCCGCGCCCAGGTGGCGGGCGTCCAGCAGCACATGGTCGGAGGACGTGGCGGCGGCCTGCCGGACGATCGCGTGCGCGACGACGTCGCGGGGGGCGAGCTCGGCCATCGGATGCACCGCGGGCATGAACCGCGCGCCGTCGGTGTCGAGCAGCAGCGCGCCCTCGCCGCGCACCGCCTCGGAGATGAGCGTCAACTGCCCCTTGGCGTGCGCGCCCAGCCACAGCACCGTCGGGTGGAACTGCACGAACTCGACGTCGCCGAGCACCGCGCCAGCCCGCAGCGCCGCCGCCACCCCGTCGCCCGTCGCCTGCGCGGGGTTCGTCGAGGAGCGGAACACCTGGCCGATGCCGCCCGTCGCGAGCACCACCGCGGGGGCCAGCGCGGCGCCCACGCCATCGCGGGAGCCCTCGCCGATCACGTGCAGCGTCACACCACAGGCGGCGCCGGGGCGGCCGTCCGGGCCGGGCGGCCCGGTGAGCACATCGAGCACCAGGGCGTTCTCGATGACCTCGATGCCCGGGTCGTCGCGCACCGCCTCGATGCGGGCCACGAGCGCGCGCGACACCTCCGCGCCCGTGGCGTCGCCGCCCGCGTGGACGATCCGGTCCGCGTGGTGGCCGCCCTCGCGGGTGAGCGCGATCGCGCCATCCGGCGCGAGGTCGAACAGGGCGCCGCGCCGCACGAGCTCGCGCACCCGGGCAGGGCCCTCGGTGACCAGCACCTCGACGGCTGCGGGGTCGCACAGCCCGCCGCCCGCGACCAGCGTGTCCGCCAGATGCGCCGACGTGGAGTCGGTGGGGTCGAGCACCGCGGCGATGCCGCCCTGCGCCCACACCGTCGAGCCCGAGACGAGCTGCCCCTTGGTGACCAGCAGCACATGCGGCACCCGGGTGCGCAGTTCCAGCGCCGCGGTGAGCCCGGCGATGCCGGAGCCGACGACGATCGCGTCGGCGCGCACCGTCCATCCGGGCGCCGGCGCGGCGAGCCGCGTCGCCAAGCGGACCGCGGCGTCAGGGCTCGCGGTCGGCTCAGCCTGGGCGGGTGATGCGGCGGCCGGAGCCGTCGCGGTGGTGGCGGGGGCGGGCGCCCCGGTCACCAGCTCGAGCCTTGGACCAGCCCACGTCCCTCGGTGAACGGCACCCCGCTGGGCTCCAGCCCGGACTCCGCAGTCCAGGCCGCGGGCACCTGCCCGGGGTCGTCGCCAGTGTCGATGATGCGGTTCTCGCCGTCGACCAGCACCACATGCGGCTCATAGGTGCGGGCCTCGGCGTCGGACATGATGCCGTAGGCGATCAGGATGACGATGTCGCCCGGGTGCACCAGGTGCGCTGCCGCCCCGTTGATGCACACCTGGCCCGAGCCGCGCTCCCCCGCGATGGCGTAGGTGGTCAGGCGGGAGCCGTTGGTGACGTCGACGACGTCCACCTGCTGGCCCGGCAGCAGGTTCGCGGCCGCCAGCAGATCGGCGTCGACGGTGATCGACCCGACGTAGTGCAGATCGGCCTGCGTCACCGTCGCGCGGTGGATCTTGCCGATCATCATCGGACGCTGCAGCGTGGTCATGCTTCTCCCTGGTGTGCGTCGGCCTGACGCGTGCCTGACACGCCCGCGCCGTGCAGGCCCAGGTCGGACCCGCCCAACTCGAGCGTCGTGTTGTCGATGAGCCGGACGCCGCCCACCCGCGCGGCGAGCGCGAGCACCGCCGTCCCGCGGTGGTCCGCCGCGACGTCCGCGAATGTGCGGGGGTCGACCAGCGCGACGTAGTCCACGTCGATCCGCGCCGCGTCCAGCGCAGCGCGCACACTGGCCCGCAGGTCGTCCGGCGAGGCCCCCGCTCGTGCGGCCTCGGCGGCGTCGCGCAGCGACCGGGACAGCGCGAGCGCGCGAGCCCGCTGCTCGGGGGTGAGGTAGGAGTTCCGCGAGGAGAGCGCCAAGCCCTCGACGTCGCGCTGCGTCGGCACGCCGCGCACCTGCACGGGCACGTCGAGGTCCCGCACCATCTGGCGCACCGCGGCCAACTGCTGCGCGTCCTTCTCACCGAACAGGGCCACGTCGGGGCGGGTGAGGTGCAGCAGCTTCAGCACGACGGTCAGCACGCCGTCCAGGTGGCCCGGCCGGGACGCGCCCTCGAGCACCTCGCCGATGCGGCCCGCGCTCACCCGCACCACCGGGTCGCCCTCGGGGTACATCACCTCGGGTGTGGGCGCGAACACCACGTCCCCGGCGCCCAGCAGGCCGTCGCCGGTCAGCGTCGCCAAGTCGCCGTCCAGGTCGCGGGGGTACCTGTCGAGGTCCTCGCCGGGGCCGAACTGCAACGGGTTGACGAAGATCGACACCACCACCTGGGCGGCCAGGCGCTTGGCCTCCCGCACCAACTCGACATGCCCGGCGTGCAACGCGCCCATCGTCATCACGACGGCGCGCGCGCCCCCGGCGCCGGTCGACGCCAGCGCGTCGGCCAACTCCTGGCGGGTGCGGGCCAACGTGGGCGCTCCCACGCTGTCGAGCGGGTTCATGCGTCGTCCTCCTGCGGATCGTGCGGCTGCTGCGGGTCGTCGGGATCGCGAGGGTCGCGCACGGGGCCACCCGGGTGCTCCCCCTGGTGCAACGCCTCGGACGGCGTGGTCATGCCCGGATCGGCCAGCACGTCCAGCACGTCGCGCGCGGCGTCCTCACGGAGCTGGCCCGCCGCCAGCGCGCGCTGCGCCGCCGAACGGGCGAGGACACGATAACTGGCGGAGATGTCCGTGGCGCCGGTGCGGGCGCCGAGCTCGGCCAGCACCTCCGCGTGATCCCGCACGGTCCCCGCGTCGCCGCGGCGCACCGGCCCGGTCAGCGCCGTCAGCGCGCCGGCCCCGCGCAGCGCGAGCGCCTCGGCCGCCACGTCGGCGCGCTCCCCCGACAGGTCGTCCTGGCCGGATCCCGTGGCCGTGGCCGACTCGCCCCGCAGGGCGCCGTCGAGCGCGGCGTTCAGCAGCGGCGCCAGCACCCGGCCCGGATCGTCGACCCCGGCGGCAGCGAGCGCCTGGCCCGCCTGCGCGACGAGCACCACCAGGTGGTTCGCGCCGTGTGCGAGGGCCGCGTGGTACAGGGCGCGATCCTGCTCGGCGATGACCACCGGCTCCCCGCCGATCTCCACGACGAGGGCCTGGGCGATCGGCAGCACGGGCCCGGGCGCGGTCACCGCGAACGTGGTGCCCTCCAGCCGGGACAGGTCCAGCGAGGTGCCGGTGAACGTCATCGCGGGGTGCATCGCGAGCGGGATGACCCCCGCCGCGCGCGCCGGGGCGAGCACGTCGATGCCATGCCGGCCCGAGGTGTGCGCCACGATCTGCCCAGGCTGCCAGGCGCCCAGGTCGGCCAGGCCGCTCACCAACCCGGCCAGGGCGTCGTCCGGCACCGCGATCAGCACCAGCTCGGCGCGGCGCACCACCTCCGGCACGTCGACCACGGGCACGCCCGGCAGCAGCACCTCCGCGCGCTCACGGGACTCGGCGGAGATCGCGCTCACCGCCACCACAGGGTGCCCGGCGGCGCGCAGCGCACTGCCCAGCACCGCGCCCACATGCCCTGCGCCGATCACCCCGACGCCCAGGCGCCCGGGTCGGCGCGACGGGTCGCCGCCGGCGCTCATGCGTCCTCCGGCCGGCGCATCCACTGCTCAGGCGTCGCGACCTTGCGGGCCGTGCGAGCCCGGTCGGCCTGCTCGGCGAGCAGCCGCGCGGCGACGTGCTCGTCGAGGTGGTCCACCGTGGGGCTCACCGGCCCCGGCGTGGAGTGCACCACCATCGAGGCGACCCGCAGCCGCCGCTGGATCGGCCCCTGCTGCAGCGCGAGGGACTGGGTGCGCTCATGCGGCACGACGACGAGCCGGCGCACGAACCGCCCCGAGCGGATCAGCAGGGCCCGGTCGGTGACCAGCACCCCGCGGCGGCGCCACGCCAGCAGGTCGAGCCACCGCCCGCGCCGGGGCATCGTGGTGTAGCCGACGTCGCCCCCGGCGCCGGACAGGCCGGCCTCGACCACGGCACGCGGGTCAGGGACGCCGAGATCAGGCAGCACCAGCCACAACGCCAGCACCGCCTCATCGCGGGTGCCCACCGGCAGCAGCACGTTCTCCGTGGCGTGATCGGAGTCGCTCGACCCGCCGTACCCGGCGACGTTCATCTCCACACGCCACCAGTCCGGGCCCCGCCACAGCGGGCCCTGAGTGATCGACAGCGCCTGCACACGGCCCGGGGGCACCGTCTGCGCCCGCGCCTCCGTGAGGCCGTGCCGCAGCCGGATGCCGTCCGGCGAGATCGCCGCCCGGAAGTTCGCGCCGCGGTTGAACCGCGTCCAGAAGAAGCCGACGAAGCCGAGCAGGCCCGGCACCAGCACGAACGCTGGCCCCAAGTCGCGGCTCACCACAGCGATCACGATCATCGCGATGACGACGACCACCAGCCCGACCGTCGCGGCCGAGCGCAGCGTGGCGGCGACGAGCCGCCCCATCGGCACCTCGAAGAGCGGCTGCTCCGGGGCCGCGGGCGCCTGCACCTCGCTCTCCGCACGGCGCACCCCCGCGGCGCGCGCGAGCAGCTCGGCGCGCACGGCCTCCGCCTCGGGCTCCCGCAGGAACGCCAACGACACCGCCGAGCCCGATCCACCGGCGACCTCGAGCCGCAACTCGGCGAGCCCGGTCAGCCGGGCCAACAGCGGCTGCACCACGTCCACCGCCTGCAGGCGGTCCAGCCGCGCCTGCCGCTGCTGGCGGAACAGCACGCCCTGCTGCAAGTGCACGGCCTCGTCAGTGACGGCGTACCGCGTCATCCGCCACGCGAGCGCGGAGTACCCGAACCCGACCACCACGACAGCCGTGATCACCCCGAGCACGATCCGCCAGCCGCCGCCCTCCACCAGCTCGATGGCCCGGCGCAGGTCGTCGCCGAACTGGTAGCTCGCGATCACGAGGACGCCGACGAGGACCTTCCACCCCTTGATGGCCGGGGTGATGGGGTGCATCCGGCGCCACTCCTGCGGCTCGACGCTCCCCGTCGGCTCCGGCTCGACGCCGCCCCTCGACTCCGGCTCGACGCCGCGAGGACCACTGTCGGTGCTCACAGCCCCGCCAGCCTGGCCTCACCGCGTGACGCGAGCCGGTCCCTCAACCGGGCGGCCTCATGCGGGGGCAGGCCGTCGATCGTGGCGTTGGTGCCCGGGGCGGCCGTGTGGAGCTGCACCGAGGCGATCTGGAACCTGCGGGCCAGCGGGCCGGCGGTCACGTCCACGTACTGCATGCGCCCATACGGCACCACGACCAGCGAGCGCAGCATGATGCCGCGGCGGATGAGCAGGTCGTCGGCCCGCTCGGCATAGGCCAGCGCACGGACCTGGCGCGGGATCAGCAGTGCCGCCCACACCCCGCACAGCACGACCACGGCGGGCAGCGACCACAGCCAGGGCAGCCCCGAGAGGACCGCGGGCGCCGCCGTCGCCACCAGCGCGATGACCAGCACGATGCCGGTCGAGGTCAGGCGCGCGGTCGCCAGGCGGGTGGACACCGGCGTCCAGGTGACGTCCGACGGGTCGAACGGCCCCGGAGCGTCAAGGGCGGCAGCACCGTGCTCATGTGCGGTCATGGCCACCATCCTTCCACCGCCCGGCACTTCCACGGCAGGACGGTCAGCCAGCGACCGGCCCCGGATTGTGGTCGCCGCGCCGCGCGGCCTCCTCGCCGTCCTCCGGCGGGACCTGGCAGAACCACTCCACGACCAGTCCCACCGCCGCCAGCACCAGCGCGCCGAACGCCGCCAGCGCCGCCGCGCCGGCCCGCCCCCGCTGCGACGCGATGTCCAGGTCGCCCGCGACGATCAGCACCTGCGCCAGGTACCACCCGGCGAGCAGCGCGCCGGTGTAGCAGGACGCCTTGGCGAGCACGGCGGTGCGGGCCGCCCGAATCGGGTCCAGCGTCGGCCGCTTGCCGTGCAGGAACTGCCGCACGGCCCACCCCATCGCGAACACCACGCCCGCGATGACGATCTCCACCACCAGCACGAGCCACGGCACAGTGGGCGGGGTCACCCTGCGGTTCTCGAGCACCACCAGCAGGAGCCACCCGGCGGAGGTGGTCACCAGCGTGACGAGCAGCAGTGTCTGCCAGCGCGTGCGCTGCATCACGCCCGCCAGTCGCCTGCGGTGTGCTGGCTCGGGTGCTGGCTCGGGTGCTGGCCATGCGCCGCGGCGGACGTCCCCGTGGTGGACGGCCCCGCGTCGCGGCCCTGCTCCGCGTCGGGCTGCGGCTCGGGCTGCGGCGCCGGGACGGGGGCTGTCAGCCAGTCGAGCGCCAACCACCGGATGCCGTCGCGGTCCGGGGCCGTCGCCGCGAGGGCAGCGACCGGGCCGCCGCCCAGGCCGGGCAGCACCGCGTCGGGGTCCACCTGCGCCCACGGCTGCAGCACGAACGCCCGGGCGTGCGCCCGGGGGTGCGGCAGCTCGAGGTCGTCGGTGACAGCCAGCGCCGAGCCGACCACGATGAGGTCGATGTCGAGGGTGCGGGGGCCCCAGCGCTCCGAGCGCTCCCGGCCGTGGGCCTGCTCGATCGCCTGCGTGGCGTGCAGCAGGGCGCGCGGCGCCAGCGTGGTGCGGGCCAGCACCACCGCGTTCAGGTAGTCGGGCTGCTCCGGGCCGCCGACTGCGGCGGTGCGGGCCAGTGGCGAGACGTCCACCACCTCGAGTCCTGGCACGCGGGCCAGGTCGGTGACCGCCGCGCGCAGGGTCTCCTGCGCGGAGCCCTGGTTGGCGCCGAGCGCGATCACCACGTCCACCGGATGCGCGGGCGGCACGTCGAGGGCGTCCTGCGGCTCCGGGGCGTGCGCCGAGCCGTCGGCGGTGGGCTGGCTGCCAGTCTGCAGCACCTCGTGCCAGCTCGGTTGAGGCGCGGCGGCCGGGGCAGGCGGCGGCGCGGCGGCAGCGGAGGGCGCGACCAGCGGGAAAGCGGCCGTCGAGGTGGGCGGCGCCTGGGCCGGCGTGGGCGCGGACGCCTCAGCCGGTGGGCGGTACGGCTCCGCGGCGGGGAGCTTGGTCCGGTCGCGGTGGATCGTGACGACCACGTCGTCGAACGGCACGGTGATCGGGGCCTGCGGCTTGTGCACGGAGACGTCGACGGCCACGGCCTGGGGGAAGGCCAGCACCGTGGCGGCGATCCGCTCCGCGACCGTCTCGACCAAGTCCGCCGGCTCCCCGGCGAGGACGGCCGCCACCTGCTCGGCGAGGATGCCGTAGTGCAAGGTGTGCGCGAGGTCGTCCCCCGCGGCGGCCCGGCGCGTGTCGAGGTGCACCACGACGTCCGCCACGAACCGCTGCCCCTCGCGGCGCTCATGCTCGAAGACCCCGTGGTGGCCGATGGCGGCGATGCCCGCCAGCCGGATCTGGTCGAGGGGCCGGCCCGAGGAGTCGAGGGTGACCCCACCGGCCCACGGGGCGCCGCCTCCGGGCGCCTGGCTGCCCGCCTCGGTGCTCACGGCATGTCCTCCCTCGTCGTCGTGGCGCCCTGGTCGTCGGCGCCGTCCCGCCATGCCGCCGCGACGCGGACCGCGTCCGCTGAGCCTGCCACCTCGTGCACCCGCACGCACCATGCTCCGGCCTGCGCGGCCAGCGCGGACACCGCGGCAGTTGCTCCGTCACGGGCCAACGGCGGCGCTGGCTCCCCGTCCGGCCCGGCCAGCAGGTGGCCGAGGAACCGCTTGCGGGACGCCCCCACGAGCACGGGGAACCCGTCGGCGACCAGCTCGGGCAGCCGCCCCAGGAGGGGCCAGTTGCTGCTGCCGGCCTTCGCGAAGCCGAGGCCCGGGTCCAGCACGATCTGCTCGTCGTGCACCCCGGCGGCCCGCAGCTCCGCGACCCGCTCGGCCAGCTCACGACGCACGTCCGCCACCACGTCGTCGTAGCTGTCGTTCGCGTCCATCACGTCGGCGTGGCCACGCCAGTGCATCGCCACATAGACCGCGCCGGTCCGCGCCACGGTCGCGTGCATCTCAGGGTCGGCGAGGCCTCCGGAGACGTCGTTGATGATCTGCGCCCCTGCGGCCACGGCCTCCCGGGCCACCACCGCCCGCGTGGTGTCGACGCTCACCACCGCTCCCCGGCGGACCAGGTCCTCCACCACGGGCAGCACCCGCACGAGCTCCTCGTCGACGGGCACGCGCCGCGAGCCGGGCCGCGTGGACTCCCCGCCCACATCCAAGATGTCCGCGCCCTGGCCCATCAGGGTGACGCCGTGCGCGACGGCGGCGCCCGGCTTGAACCAGCGCCCGCCGTCCGAGAACGAGTCGGGGGTGACGTTGACGACGCCCATGACCAGCGTGCGGTCGAGCCGCGTCAACTGGTCCGGGAGGGGACGGGGCCGTGTGCCGGTGCTCACGACAACGAGCCTAGGGGGTGTGTCAGCCCCGCAGGACGAGGCTCATGGCCTCGGCGCGGGTGGCGGCCTCGAGCATCTGGCCGCGCACCGCGGAGGTCACGGTGCGGGAGCCGGGCTTGCGGACGCCGCGCATCGACATGCACAGGTGCTCGCACTCGATCACCACGAGCACGCCCGCCGGCTTGAGGTGGTCGACCAGGGCGTCGGCGATCTGCGTGGTCAGCCGCTCCTGCACCTGGGGGCGCTTGGCGTACACGTCCACCAGCCGCGCGAGCTTGGACAGCCCGGTGATGCGGCCCTCGGGCCCGGGGATGTAGCCGATGTGCGCGACGCCGTGGAACGGCACCAGGTGGTGCTCGCACGTCGAGTACACCTCGATGTCCTTGACCAGCACCAGCTCCTGGTGGCCGAGGTCGAAGCTCGTGGTGAGCACGTCCCCGGCGTCCTGGCGCAGGCCCCGGAAGGTCTCCTCATAGGCGCGCGCGACCCGGGCGGGCGTCTCGAGCAGGCCGTCGCGATCCGGGTCCTCGCCGACAGCGAGCAGCAGCTCGCGGACGGCCGCCTCGACCCGCTGCGCGTCGTACTCCCCCGCCACCGGCTCAGTCCTGCCCATACGGCTTCGGCGTGTCCTCCGGCGGCACCTCGACGGTGACCTGCGCCGGGTGCTCGGCCTTGGCCGCGGCGGCCTCGTCCTCCGGGATGACTGTGCCGTTCTGCTCGGCGCGCTCGGCGGGCGTGAGCACCGGCGGGCGGTCGGAGACCGCGCGCTCCTCGCTCGACAGCCACACCTCGCGGGGCGGGCGCTTGACCACTGGCGCGAAGATCTCGGCGAGCTGCTCCTGGTTGAGCGTCTCCTTCTCGAGCAGCTCGAGCACCAGGCGGTCCAGCACGTCGCGGTACTCGACGAGCACCGACCAGGCCTCGTCGTGCGCGGCCTCGATGAGGCGGCGGACCTCGACGTCGACGGTCGCGGCCACGGCCTCGGAGTAGTCCCGCCCATGGCCCATGTCGCGGCCCATGAAGACCTCGCCGGACTGCTGGCCGAGCTGGATGGCGCCGAGCTTCTCGCTCATGCCGTACTGCGTGACCATCTTGCGGGCCACGGCGGTGGCCTTCTCGATGTCGTTGCTGGCGCCCGTCGTCGGGTCGTGGAACACGAGCTCCTCGGCGACGCGGCCGCCCATCGCGTAGGCGAGCTGGTCGAGCAGCTCGTTGCGCGTCGTCGAGTACTTGTCCTCGGTGGGCATGACCATCGTGTAGCCCAGGGCGCGGCCGCGCGGCAGGATCGTCACCTTGGTGACGGGGTCCGTGTACCGCAGGGCGGCCGCCACGAGCGCGTGGCCGCCCTCGTGGTACGCGGTGATCTTCTGCTCCTTGACCTTCATGATGCGGGTGCGCTTCTGCGGCCCGGCGATCACGCGGTCGATGGCCTCGTCGAGGGTGTGGTCGTCGATGATCTCGCCGTTGGTGCGGGCGGTCAGCAGCGCGGCCTCGTTGAGCACGTTCGCCAGGTCGGCGCCCGTGAACCCGGGGGTGCGGCGCGCGACGGCGGCGAGGTCCACGCCGGGCGCCATCGGCTTGCCCTGGGCGTGCACCGTGAGGATCCGCTCGCGGCCCTTCATGTCCGGCGGGTCCACGGCGACCTGGCGGTCGAAGCGGCCCGGCCGCAGCAGGGCGGGGTCGAGGATGTCGGGGCGGTTCGTCGCCGCGATGAGGATGACGTTCGCGTTGACGTCGAAGCCGTCCATCTCGACGAGCATCTGGTTGAGCGTCTGCTCGCGCTCGTCGTGGCCGCCGCCCATGCCGGCGCCGCGGTGGCGGCCGACGGCGTCGATCTCGTCGATGAAGATGATCGCCGGGGCGTTCTCCTTGGCCTGGGTGAACAGGTCGCGCACACGGCTCGCGCCGACGCCGACGAACATCTCGACGAAGTCCGAGCCGGAGATCGAGTAGAACGGCACGCCGGCCTCGCCGGCCACCGCGCGGGCGAGCAGGGTCTTGCCGGTGCCGGGCGGGCCGTACAGCAGCACGCCCTTGGGGATCTTCGCGCCGACCGCCTGGAACTTCGCGGGCTCGGCGAGGAACTCCTTGATCTCCTGGAGCTCCTCCACCGCCTCGTCCACGCCGGCGACGTCAGCAAACGTGACCTGCGGGGACTCCTTGCTCACCAGCTTCGCCTTGGACTTGCCGAAGCTCATCACACGCGAGCCGCCGCCCTGGGCGTTCGACATGAGGAACCAGAACAGGCCCAGGATGATGATGAACGGCAGCACCAGGCTCAGCAGGCTGGTCCACCACGACGTCTGCGGGACGTCGGAGTTGTAGCCGCCCGACGGGTTGGCCTCGGCGATCGCGTCCACGACCGTGTCGCCCTGCGGCGTGACGTAGAAGAACTCGACGTTCTTGCCGAGGTTCGTGCCGTCCTCGGCCACGTAGTCCTCGGTGAGGGTGAGGTCGACCTTCTGGGCGCCCTCGGTGACCTGGGCCTGCTCGACCTTGTCGTCGCGGATCAGCTCCAGGCCCGTGGACGTGTCGATGCGTTGCACACCGGATCCGGTCAGCGCTGTCGCGCCGATCCACAGCAGGAGGACGGCGAGCACGATCCACAGTGCGGGGCCACGGGTGAGGCGCTTGAGATTCATGGGCGGCGGGGCGAGACCCCTCATCCCTCCGGTCGCAAGGCTGGGTCTGGGTCGGCTTGAAAACTACACGGTGGAACTGGGGATGACGGCCTCTGTTCGCCCAGGGCAGGAAGCGGTCAGGCGCTGTAGACGTGCGGCGCGAGCGTCCCGACGAACGGGAGGTTGCGATATTTCTCCGCGTAGTCCAGGCCGTAGCCGACAACGAACTCGTTCGGGATGTCGAATCCGACGTAGCGCACGTCGACCTCGACCTTCGCGGCGTCGGGCTTGCGCAGCATCGTGGCGATCTCGACGCTCTCCGGCCCACGGCTGCGCAGGTTCGCCAGCAGCCACGACAGGGTCAGGCCCGAGTCGATGATGTCCTCGACGATGAGCACGTGACGGCCGATGAGGTCCGTGTCCAGGTCCTTGAGGATGCGCACGACCCCCGACGACTTGGTGCCCGAGCCGTACGAGGAGACGGCCATCCAATCCATCTCGACCGAGTTGTGCAGGCGGCGCACCAGATCCGCCATCACCATCACGGCGCCCTTGAGCACGCCCACCACCAGCACGTCCTTGCCGGCGTAGTCGGCGTCGATCTGCTGGGCCAGCTCGTCGAGCCGCGTGTTGATCTGCTCTTCTGTCAGCAGGACCCGCTCGAGGTCGTCACCCATGTCCGCAGGGTTCACCGTTCACCGTTCTCCGCTCGCTCCGGACCTTCTTGCCCCGGATGAAACTCCAGCCTGCCATACGCGCGCCGCACCTGGACACGCCCGGACAGCGCCACGATCCCCTGGCCGTGCCAGCGGGTGACGAGCGCGTCGATGGCGTCGATGTGGGCGTGGGTCAACGACCCCGCTTGGGCGCCCGATGCCAGGGCCGCGGTGCGCAGCGCGCGCCGGCGGATCGCGGGCAGCGCGCGGCCCAATATCTCCACGTCGAGCACTATCGCCGCCACGTCGGCCGAGTCCTGGGGCTGGCCTGGGCGAGGGGGCGGAGGCGGCTCCCGGCGCACGCCCCTGCTGTCCCGGCCCTCGGCGCCCTTGCCCACGGTGGCGGCGATGAGCAGCGAGTTGGCGAGGGAGTCCAGGGCGTCGGCGTCCGCCCGCAGCAGGTCCGCGGTGCGCGCCAGCGACAGCACCGCCCCCGGGCCCAGCACGTCCTCGATCACCGGCACCACCTCGGCCCGCACGCGCGAGCGGCGCGGCGGGTGCCCGGCGCCCGCGGGGGTCAGGCCGCTGTTGGTCGGATCGTGCCAAGGGTCGAGCCCCAATGCCTCGCAGGCGGCGAGGGTGTCCGAGCGGCGCAGCCCGAGCATCGGGCGCACGATGAGCCCGCGGTGGGAGCGCATGCCGGCCAGCGACCGGGCGCCCGAGCCACGGGCCAGGCCCATGAGCACGGTCTCGGCCTGATCGTCCAGGGTGTGCCCCAGCAGCACCATCGCGGCGCCGGACTGCTCGGCCGCCCGCTCCAGCGCCGCGTACCGGACCTCGCGCGCGGCCGCCTCGGGACCGCCCGTCCTGCCGACCTCGACGCGCACCACCGCCACCGGGTCCAGCCCCAGCCGCCGGCATTTGATCCCCGCGGTGGCGGCCACCTCGGCGCTGTCCGCCTGCAGCCCGTGGTCCACCACCACGGCCCCCACGCGCAGCAACGGCCCGGCGTGGGGGCGGCCCGCCATCCGCACACTGCGCTGGGCGACGAAGGCCGTGCACGCCGCGAGCGCCAGCGAGTCGGGGCCGCCCGAGCAGGCGACGAGCACCAGGGAGCCGTCCGGCAGGCCGGCGGTCGCCGCGGTGACCGCCGACCGGATCGCCGCGACGGCGGGCGCGGGGCCGGCCATCAGCCGTGCACGCGCCGCACCCAGGCGCGCGGGTCGGCGATCTCACGTGAGGTCGGCAGGCGATCGGGCGAGGTCCACACCAGGTTGAGGCCGTCGACGCCCACCGAGCGGCGCACCTCGCGCACGAACGCGGCGCCGTCGCGGTACTGGGCGAGCTTCGCGTCGAGGCCGAGCAGCCGGCGCAGCACCCGCTGCGGGCCGACGACGTTCGCTGCGGCGTCGCGCCGGGCCTCGAACCGCGACCGGATCTGCCGCACGGAGGGGACCACCGAGCGGCCCACGGCGTCCATGAACACGTCCGCATGGCCCTCGAGCAGGGACATCACGGCGCCGACCTCGTCGAGGACGCTCTGCTGCTCGGGGGTGAGCAGGTCGAGCACGCCGTTGCCGTTGTCGCGCCCCGAGAGGATCTCGACGGCGAGCTGGGCCAGGTCGCCGAGCACCGGCCGGGCAGGGTGACCCGCGTCCGCACGCCCTGAGTCCTGCTGTCCCGCGCGCTGCCGCCGCCCCGTGCCCGAACGGCCCGCGCCGGAGCGGCCCATGCCCGAGCGGCCCACGTCGGCGAGCAGCTCGGAGGCCCGCTCGCGCAGGTGCCCGGCGAGCCACGGCGCGGCGGCGAACTGCAGCGCGTGGGTCTGCTCGTGGAGGGCCACCCACAGCCGGAAGTCCTCGGGGACGACGCCCATCGCGCGCTCCACCTGGAGCACATTCGGGGCGACCAGCAGCAGCCGCCCGCGGGGCGCCGTGGCGTCGGCGGTGAAGGGGTCGAACTGCCCCAGCACCTTGCCGGACAACAGCCCGAGCACGCCGCCGACCTCCACCGCCCCGGCCAGCCGCGCCGGGCGCGAGGGCGACTTGCCGTCGGCGAGCTCGCGGACGAGCGGGCCGGAGAGCGACTCGATGAGCCGCACGTTCGCGGCGGCCCAGCCCGCGCGGTCCACGACCTGCACCTTGGAGACGGGCTCGACCTGCGGGTCTGTGCCGTCCGCGGGGGTCAGCCCGGTGATCCGCGCGGCATGCGCGGTGGCCGCTCCCGCGGCGGCGCGCAGGCCGGCCACCAGGTCCACGAGATCGGCGCGCGAGGCGGCCGGGCCGGGCGGTGAGAGCCGTCCGGCGACACGGGCCGCGACGGGCCAGTCGACCGGTGCGGTCGGCTTCGTGGACGGCACTCGCACCGTGGTCGACTCCATCTCCCCACGGTAGACCGGGAAGGGCGTGGACCGGCGGCTGGGAACGCCTACTGGCACCCGCACGCCGCGAGATCGGACACGAACGCGTCGATCGCCGCGCGCGGCCCCCACTGTCCGCCGGGCGGCGTCTGATCGGCCATCACCGCGAACACCAGCAGCCGTCCGTCGGCGTCCACCACCGTCCCGGCCAGGGACGTGACACCGGTGAGGCTGCCGGTCTTGGCCCGCACCATCCCGCGCGCCGAGGAGGCGGTGTACCTGTCGGACAACGTGCCGGACAGCCCGGCCACCGGCATGCCCGTCATCACGCGCCGCAACTCGGGGCGGGCCGGGTCGGAGGCGACCCGCATCATCTCGACCAGCAGCGTCGGGGAGACCGCGGAGCCGTCGCCGAGGCCGGAGGCGTCGGCCAGTCTCGCGCCCGTCGTGTCGACGCCGAGCGCCGCCACCGCTCGCAGCACCGAGACGGTGGCGCCCTCGAAGCTCGCCGGCAGGCCTGCCTCGACGGCCACGAGCCGCCCGACGGCCTCGGTCACCGTGTTGTCGGACGTGTGCAGGAAGTAGTCGACGATGTCCCCCATCGGGGCGGACTCGACCACGGCGAGCTGGGCCGCCTCCGGCGCCGCGGCGGCGCGGACCGGGTTCCCCGTGACCGTCACCCCCCGCTCGGCGAGGAGCGCGGCGAAGGCCTTGGCGGCGGACATCGAGGGGTCGGTCTGCCGGGGCGGGTACTCCGCGTCGGTGAGCTTGGCGATGTTGACCTCGAGCGCGGTGACGGGCGCGACGAATCCGAGGTTCACGTCCGACGCGGTCCACGTCGGGCTCACCGTCGCACCACTGAACAGGGTGTCGTCCACCGCCAGTGTGACGTTGGCCTCCCCCGCCGCGAGGAGCTGCGCGGCGGCCTGGTCCGCGAGGTCCGCCAGGCCGGCGCGCCCGTTCACGGCGTCCGGCGAGCCGGCGCCCGCCGCGAGCATCACGTCACCGCCGCCCACCAGCACGATCTGCCCGGCGTCGCCGCGCACCACGCGGGTCTGCAGCGTCGCGCTCGGGCCGATCTCGCTCAGGGCCGCGACGGCGGTGAGGAGCTTGGCGGTGGACGCGGGGGTGCGCGCCTCGGCGCCCTTGCTCTGCGCGATGACCTCGCCGGTGAGCTGGTCGGCGACGACCACGCCGACGCTCGCGCCGAGCCGCGCGTCGGCCGCCAGCGCGTCGACCCGGGCCTGCACCACGGCCGCCGACGGGAGCGGGGAGCCGGCGTCGAGCGCGCCCAGCACCCCTGCGGGCGTGACGCCGTCCACGGCGCCGGGCGCCACGGGGAACGCGGCGGCGGGGGCGGGCTCCGGGGCGAGGGTCAGCACCCCGGGGACGAGGTCGTACGCGTCGGCGGTCGCGTATCCGCCGCCCGCGAGCACCAGCACGAGCGCGGCGGTTCCCACCGCACGGGCTGCTGCGGCCATCCGACCCTCCCCTTCGCTGCGCCCGCGGTGGGCTTCGAGGCCCGCGCCGGGGGCGCTGGGCGCCGACATGCGCCTGGGCGTTCCCGCCCACGCCTTCCGGTGCGTCACACTAGGTCACACTGGGGCGGCGAGTCGCACGACGGCGCGTCGCGAAGAACATCGTGCGTGCACCGGCAGCGCCCATCAGGCATGGCGGCCCGCACCGGCGGAGGAGAGCTGTGGAGTTCGACGTCACGATCGAGATCCCCAAGGGTCAGCGCAACAAGTACGAGGTGGATCACGCGACGGGGCGCATCCGCCTGGACCGGATGCTCTTCACCTCGACGCGGTACCCGGACGACTACGGCTTCATCGAGGGCACCCTCGGCGAGGACGGCGACCCGTTGGACGCGCTGGTGCTGCTGGAGGAGCCCACGTTCCCCGGCTGCCTGATCCGCTGCCGTGCCCTGGGCATGTTCCGCATGCGTGACGAGGCCGGCGGCGACGACAAGGTGCTGTGCGTCCCCACGGGCGACCAGCGCGCCGCGTGGCGGCAGGACATCGATGACGTGTCCGACTTCCACCGGCTCGAGATCCAGCACTTCTTCGAGGTCTACAAGGACCTGGAGCCCGGCAAGTCCGTCGAGGGCGCCCACTGGACGGGCCGCGCCGAGGCGGAGGCCGAGATCGAGCGCTCGCGTCAGCGCGCCATCGACGCGGGGTACCACCACTGACCTGTCCCTAGGGACAGGCCCCGTCCGGCCAGGGAGCCCCTGGCTGGGACCCTCTGCCCGGGACGCCCCGTCGAGGAGCTCGCTGGACTGCGTCGTCCAGGAGCCCGATG
The DNA here is from genome assembly GCF_030372105.1 of Cellulomonas cellasea. Lineage (GTDB taxonomy): Bacteria > Actinomycetota > Actinomycetes > Actinomycetales > Cellulomonadaceae > Cellulomonas_A > Cellulomonas_A cellasea_A. Next base: position 406,172 of record NZ_JAUDBQ010000001.1, read on the forward strand.
GGGCGTCCGGTCAGGGCTGAGTCGGCTGGTCTGAGCCGTCAGGGCCGGCCGGCGTACGTCATCGTGCCGGACCAGCGCATCGACGTGACCCGCACGGGCACCCCGGCACGGGGCGCCTCCACGATCTGGTTGTTGCCCATCCACATCGCGACGTGGGTGATCGAGTCCGGGTCGTTGACGTTGGAGCCCCAGAACACGAGGTCGCCGGGGCGCATCTCGTCGTAGGCGATCTTGCGGACCTGCTTGTACTGGTCGCGCGACGTGCGGTTGAGGTTCACGCCCGCGTCCCGCCACGCCTTCATGGTCAGGCCGGAGCAGTCGTAGCCGTCGGGGCCCACACCGCCCCACAGGTAGGGCGTCCCGACTCGGGCGACGGCCCAGGCCACAGCGGCCGCGCCCTGTGCGGCGCTGCCGCGGGTGGTTCCCGTGCCCAGGCCGTACTGGCCCCCTGGCGTGCTGGTGGCGGGCGGCGGGGTCGGCGTGGTGACGGGCGGGGCCGTCGGGGTGGTGACCGGCGGGACGATCGGGTCCACGGCGGTGGGGGGCGTGACGGGCACGGACGTGCCGGGCGAGCCGGGCGCGCTCCCGCCGGAGGAGCCTCCCCCGGGCGTCGTGGCGCCGGAGCCGCCGGTGGGGGCCGACGGGCGCCGCTCCGCCTCGGCCGCGGCCTCGGCGCGCTGGCGGCGCTCGAGGTCGAGCTGGTTCTGACGGGCCGTCTCGACGGCGGCGCTGGTGTCGCGGGCGACGGCCAGCTCCGCGATGAGCGCCTCGCGCTCGGCGTCGGCGGCGGCGAGGGCCGCCTCAGCGTCGGCGTGGGTCTGCTCAGCGGTGGCGAGGGCGTCCTTCGCCGCGCGGGTCTTGTCCTCTTGCTCGGCGTAGGCGTCGTCGGAGCGGGCCTTGAGCGCTGTGGCGACGAGCTGCGTGGCCAGGTAGGACTGCACTGCCTCGTCGGAGCGGGCGCCGACGCGGGCGATCGCGTTGCTGCGCTCGACGAGCTCCTCGAACCCCTCGGCGGAGAGGAAGGCCTGCACGCCGTCCATCGACCCGCCGGAGCGGGCGGCCTGGCGGGCGACGGCCACGAGGGTGCGGCGCGCGTGCTCGGCCTCCTCGTTGGCCTGCTCGTAGCGCTCGGCGGCTATCTGGGCGGAGGCGGCGGCTGTCTCGCGGTCGACCTCGGCGCGGGTGTAGGCCTCGCCGGCGGCCTGCACGGCGACCTCGGCGGCCTCCCGCTCGACGCTCTGCTGGGCGAGCCGCACCTCGATCGCGGCGACCGAGCGGGCGGCGCCGGCGACGGCGGCCCGGGCGTCGCGCACGTCCTTGTCGCTGGGGGCCGTGGGCTCGGCCATCGCGGGAACGGAGGGGCCCATGACCAGCAGGCCGACGCCCAGCAGCGCGACGAGGGGCCGATGCCGCCTGGGGGTCGTCCGCTGTGTGCTCACGTCTCTTCCTTCGTCCGCCCGCGCCCTGCACTTGAGCGCTGGAGGCGCCCGGTTCCCGCACGCTACCTGCGGATCAAGGCGAAGTGAACACGCGTCACTCCAGTCCCACGAGTCACACCGATGTAGTTTTCCGGCATCTCGGACATGTCGTGATGGCAATCCCGACATGGACACAAGATCTCGCAGAATGAGACGCGGGTTTCACATCCAGGACAGGCCTCCTAGTCTCGGATCCATGTTCTGCCGAATGTGTCGCTGACCAGCGCACGCTCGGCTGTGCCCGCAGCCCGTCCCTCGCTCCCATCGCCCACCGGCGACCAGGAGCCAGTGGCCGCTGACAGGGCCGCTCCCCGGCACTGAGAGGGCGTGCGCCCCACCGCCCATCCCCGACCCGCGGGTGGCGCGCGAACCGCGCACCCATCGCCCCTGAGGAGCCCCACGTGACCGAGCCCGTCAAGAACTGGTCCTTCGAGACCCGCCAGATCCACGCCGGCCAGAGCGCCGACCCCACCACCGGCGCCCGCGCGCTGCCGATCTACCAGACCACGTCCTTCGTGTTCCCCGACGCCGGCGTCGCCGCCGACCGGTTCGCGCTCAAGGACCTGGGCCCCATCTACACCCGCATCGGCAACCCCACCCAGCAGGTCGTCGAGGACCGCCTCGCCTCGCTGGAGGGCGGCGTCGGCGCACTGCTCGTCGCCTCGGGCCAGGCCGCCGAGACGCTCGCGATCCTCAACATCGCCGAGGCCGGCGACCACGTCGTCGCCAGCCCCAGCCTGTACGGCGGCACGTACAACCTGCTGCACTACACGCTGCCCAAGCTCGGCATCGAGACGACGTTCGTCTCGGACCCGCACGACCCGCAGGCGTGGCGCGACGCGGTCCGCCCGAACACCAAGCTGTTCTTCGCCGAGACCATCCCCAACCCGCGCGCCGACGTCCTCGACATCGAGGCCGTCGCCGAGGTCGCGCACACGGCAGGCGTCCCGCTCGTCGTCGACAACACCGTCGCCACGCCGTACCTGGTGCGGCCCATCGAGCACGGCGCGGACGTCGTGGTGCACTCCGCCACCAAGTACCTGGGCGGCCACGGCACGGCGATCGGCGGCGTGATCGTCGACGGCGGCACGTTCGACTACGCCCAGCACCCCGAGCGCTTCCCCAACTACAACACCCCCGACGCGAGCTACCACGGCCTCGTGTACGCCCGTGACCTGGGGGTCGGCAGCGCCTTCGGCGCGAACCTGTCGTTCATCCTCAAGGCGCGCGTGCAGCTGCTGCGCGACCTCGGCGCCGCGATCTCCCCGTTCAACGCGTTCCTCATCGCGCAGGGCATCGAGACGCTGTCGCTGCGCATCGAGCGCCACGTGCAGAACGCCCAGAAGGTCGCCGAGTGGCTCGAGGCGCGCGACGAGGTCCGGGCCGTGCACTACGCGGGCCTGCCCTCCAGCCCGTGGCACGCCCGCGCGCAGAAGTACCTGCCGCGCGGCGCCGGCGCGGTGCTCGCCTTCGAGATCGACGGCGGCGCGGCAGCCGGCCAGGCGTTCGTGTCGGCGCTCGAGCTGCACTCGAACGTCGCGAACATCGGCGACGTGCGCTCGCTCGTGATCCACCCGGCCTCGACGACGCACAGCCAGCTCACCCCCGAGGAGCAGGCGCTCTCCGGCGTCACCCCGGGACTGGTCCGGCTGTCGGTGGGCCTCGAGGGGATCGACGACATCCTCGCGGACCTCGACGCGGGCTTCCGGGCCGCGAAGGGCGCCTGAGTCCGACGTGCCCGACCTCCCCACGACAGTCCCGTCGCCCGCCGGCTCCTGGGTCGCCCTGACCCGGGAGCCGGAGGGCGGCGGCTCTCCCGCCACCCCCGTACATTGGGACGCCATGTCCACGGAACACACCGCCCGGGTCGCCGCGTCTGGGCGCCCGCACCGGCTCGCGGCGCCTGGCTCCGTGCCGGCTCCCGCGGACCGCCATGGCGCGCCCGTGGCGCCCACCGCGTCGCCCACCCGGGCGAGCAGCGCCTGGCGCGAGGGCGACGACCCCGGACGGCGCCAGTTCGTCGACGTGGGGCCGCTGGACCTCGAGGGCGGCGGGCGCCTGCCCGGCGTGCGGCTCGCCTATGAGACGTGGGGAACCCTCAACGCCGCCGGGGACAACGCCGTGCTGGTGCTGCACGCGCTGACCGGCGACTCGCACGTCACCGGCGAGCCCCGTCCCGGCCACCCCACCCCCGGCTGGTGGGCCTCGCTGGTGGGCCCCGGCGCTCCCATCGACACCGACCGCTACTTCGTGGTGGCGCCCAACGTGTTGGGCGGCTGCCAGGGCTCCACCGGCCCCTCATCCATCGCGCCCGACGGGCGCCCGTGGGGCAGCCGGTTCCCGCACGTGACGGTGCGCGACCAGGTCGCCGCCGAGATCGGCCTCGCCGACGCGCTCGGCATCGAGTCCTGGGCACTGGTCATCGGCGCCTCGATGGGCGGGCAGCGCGTGCTCGAATGGGGCGCCACGGCGCCCGAGCGCGTGCGCGGCCTCGCGGCGATCGCCACCGCCGCGCAGACCTCGGGCGACCAGATCGCGAGCTTCCACACCCAGCTCGCAGCAGTCCAGGCCGATCCGCGGTTCGCGGGCGGGGACTACTACGACGCGCCCGACGGCGAGGGCCCGCACGTCGGGCTCGGCATCGCGCGGCAGATCGCCCACCAGACGTACCGGTCGGCGCTCGAGCTCGACGAGCGGTTCGGCCGCATCCCGCAGGGCGGGGAGAACCCGTTCGAGGGCGGCCGGTTCGCCGTGCAGTCCTACCTCGACCACCACGGCGACAAGCTCGCCCGGCGGTTCGACGCCAACACCTACGTGGTGCTCACCCGCACGATGATCACGCACGACCTGGGCCGCGACAGGGGTGGCGTCGACGCCGCGCTCGCGACGATCACCGCGAAGACGCTGGTCGTGGCGGTGGACTCCGACCGGCTCTTCCTCCCCGCCCAGTCCGAGCGGATCGCCGCCGGGATCCCGGGCGCCGGGCCGGTGCGCACCATCCACTCCGACTTCGGCCACGACGGGTTCCTCATCGAGGCCGAGCAGCTCGGCGCCATCGTGACGGAGTTCCTAGCCGAGCTCTGAGCCGCCCCGCTCCCCGAGCACGCGCGAGGCGGCGCGGGCGGCGTCGAGCCCCGGAGGCGAGGCGCCGAACCCCTGTGCCCGGGCGGGGCCCGTGCGCAAAGATGTCCGAATGACGAGCATCCCGGCGCCGCCCTCCCCCGAGCTCGCCGCTGCCGCCGAGGCGCTCGGCGCCCAGTGGGCGGCCCTGCGACCGTGGATGGGCGCGCAGGTCGACGCCCCCACCGGCGCGGAGCCCAGCATCCTCGCGGGCTGGACCGTGGCGCACCTCGTCGCCCATGTCGGCCGCGCGCTCAACGCGCTCACCGCGCTGGAGCCGGCGCCGGCTGGGACTGTGCCGTTGGCGCTCGGCGAGTACGTGGCCGGGTACGGCGCCAGCGCCGAGTCCATCGCGCAGGGAACCCGCGACCTGGCCGAGTCGATGTCCGGCGACCTGTGGGGCGGCGTCGACTCGCTCGCCGCCGAGGCGTTCGCGCACCTCGACGACCTGGGCCGGGTGGACCGGGTGGTCGTCGCGCGCCGCGGCCCGATCCGCCTGGGCGACATGGTGACCTCCCGGGTGATCGAGCTCGTGGTGCACGCGGACGACTTGCAGCGGTCGGTGGACCGGGTGCGCACCAGCCCCAGTGGCGCCGAGCTGCTCGAGCGCGGGGCGCCAGGGCCGGGCCCGATCGAGCCGGGGGCGCTCGAGCTGGTGTCGCAGGCGCTGCTCGACGTGCTGGTGGCCCGCGGGGGCTGGAGCCTGGAGGTCGTGGACCCGCTGACGTGGGTGCGGCTCGCCGCCGGGCGCATCCACTACGACGTGGACACGCTGTCAGCCGCGCTGCAGGCGCCGTACACCTCGGACGCGGTTCCCGACCTCGGCAGGGTGCTGCCGCTGTTCTGACCAGCCGCGCCCCGAGGCTACTGCGGGGTACGGTGCACAGATGCTCGCCGCGTACGCCGCCCGGACCAGCCCCGACGACCCCCTGAGCGCGCTGGAGGTCGGCGACCGCCCGGCGCCGGTGGAGCGCGAGCACTGGACCACCGTGGACGTCCGCGCCGCGAGCCTTAACCACCACGACCTGTGGTCGCTGCGCGGCGTCGGGCTGCGCTCCGACAAGCTGCCCATGATCCTCGGCACCGACGCCGCAGGGGTCACGCCCGACGGCCGGGAGGTCGTGGTGCACTCCGTCATCGGCGGCGCCAGCGGCCACGGCGTGGGCCCCGACGAGCCCCGCAGCCTGCTGTCCGAGCGCTACCCCGGGACGCTCGCCGAGCAGGTGTCCGTCCCCACGTGGAACCTCGTCGACAAGCCCGCCGGGCTGTCCTTCGTCGAGGCCGCCTGCGTGCCGACCGCCTGGCTGACCGCCTACCGCATGCTGTTCAGCAGCGGCCGGGCCACCCCCGGCCAGCGGGTGCTCGTCCAGGGCGCCGGGGGCGGGGTCGCCACCGCGGCGGTGCTGCTCGGCGCGGCCTCCGGCCTCGAGGTGTGGGTCGCGAGCCGCGACGAGGGCCGTCGGGCGCGCGCCCTCGAGCTCGGCGCCGCGGGGGCCGTGGCGTCCGGCGAACGACTGCCCGACAAGGTCGACCTCGTCCTGGAGACCGTCGGCGCCGCGACCTGGGCGCACTCCGTCAGCGCGCTGCGCCCCGGCGGCACCGTCGTGGTCGCGGGAGCCACCACCGGCGACCCCGACGCCGCACTGCTCCAACGCATCTTCTTCCTCGAGCTCAACGTGGTCGGCGTGACCATGGGATCCCGCGACGACCTGGTGCACCTGCTCGCGCTGCTCGGCCGCACGGGCCTGCGCCCACTGGTCGACGCGACCTATCCGCTCGCGCAGGCGCACGCTGGACTCCAGCGCCTGCATGAGGGCGCGCAGTTCGGCAAGGTCGTCCTGGAGGTCTGAGGCGCCTTCGGGCCTGGGGAGGGGAACACATGGCCGGTCGATGGGGTCCCGACGTGCTCGGACCCGACTACCGCGCCCGCACCCTGCCGCTCGAGCCCGACGACGAGGGCGAGGTGGTCGCCACCCTGGTGCGCCACACGCCGCCGAGCCCCGAGGCGCTGCGCCCCTCCCGCAGCGTGCTGTACGTGCACGGCTGGTCCGACTACTTCTTCCAAACCGAGCTCGCGGAGTTCTGGCACCGGCACGGCGCCGCCTTCTACGCCCTCGACCTGCGCAAGTACGGCCGCAGCCTGCGCCCGCACCAGACCCCCGGTTACGTCGACGACCTGCGGACGTACGACGAGGAGATCGAGGCCGCGATCGAGCAGATCCGCCGCGACCTCGGATCCCGCTCACGGTTGCTGATGATGGGCCACTCCACCGGCGGGCTCGTGTCCGTGCTGTGGGCGGACCGGCACCCCGGCGAGGTCGACTCGATCGTGCTCAACAGCCCCTGGCTCGAGCTGCAGGGCTCCGCTGTGCTGCGCCACGTGAGCACCCCCGCGATCCACCAGTTGGCAAGGTTCAACGCCCGTGCGGCGCTGCCCAACATCGACCCCGGCTACTACGCCCGCACCCTGCGCGCCGCCGACGGCGGGGAGTGGGAGTACGACGAGCGCTGGCGGCCCGTCCCGGCCTTCCCCGTCCGGGCGGGCTGGCTGCGCGCCATCATGGACGGGCACGCGCAGGTGGCCCGGGGCCTGGACATCCAGGCCCCAATCCTCATGGCGGCCTCCAGCCGATCCTCGATCAGCCCGCGCTGGAGCGAGGCCATGCGCGCCTCAGACTCCGTGCTCGACGTCGAGCTGCTCGCCCGGCGGGCCGTGCAGCTCGGCTCGGTGGTGACCATCGCGCGGATCCCCGGGGGCCTGCACGACCTCACGCTGTCCAGGCCGCCGGTCCGCGCCCGGTTCTACGCCGAGACCAGCCGCTGGCTCTCCGCCTACGGCTGGGGCTGACCGAGCGAGCCCGCGCGCGCCGCGCTCAGATGCCGGTGGCCTCGAGCAGCGTCGGGCCGCCGTCGCCGAGCCGCCATGCGCGCCACCCGTCGACGACGCCCTCGACATCCGCGGCGGCCGCTGCGGCCTCGTCGGGGTCGGCGTGCAGGTGACCGCCGGGCAGCTCGATCAGGCCGTCGAGCCGGAGCGTCGCGACGAGCCGCTGGCCGCGCCGCGCGCGGAACCACACCAGCGTCAGGTCGGATCCCCGGCCGTCGGCCAGGGCGGCCAGCGCGGGATGCGAGCGCAGGGCGGGCTGCGCCGCGGCGCCGCTCCACGGGAGCAGGTCCGCCGGCGGAGGCACCGGCGAGGACGACCGGGAAGCCGAGGCTGTGACGGCGCCCCAGGCGCTCGCCTCCGGGGACGCGCCCTCAGCGCGGCCCGGCGCCGAGATCGGCGTGTAGCCGCTCGTCGAGTCGGCTGCCGAGCGCTGGCTGACCAGTGGCGTCGCCGACGTGGCGGGGCGCGATCCGTCACCGGGTGCGGCAGGGCTGGGACGGGCGGCGGCCCAGTCGGGAGCCACCCGCTGCATGCCCGTCGGGGCCAGGTCCGGCCACTCGCTGGCGGGGTCCCGGCGCCGAGACACTGGCCGGTGCGCGGCGACGTCGAGCAGGCCGGCGACGGGGTGGGCGCCCGTGGCGGGGTGCGCGGGCTCCCACCGGTCCGCCGAGGGGCGCGTGCGCTCCAGGTCGTCGTCGAAGTCGTCCAGCAGCCCGGCGGGCAGCACGATGGTCTCGTCGATCCTGGCGCTGGCCGGTGTCGGCCGGGCCGGGGTGGGATAGGCGACCTCGGTGCGGCGCCCGGACTCCGGGCGGCGGGGCTCGGCGACGTAGGGCGCGGGAGCGGGCACCTCCACCGACGCGACAGGCAGGGGCGCCAGGGGCGTCTGCGACGTGGCGGGCTGGCTCAAGGGGGAAGCCATCGGCGCCGGCACAGTGGCCTGGGCCGCGGTGTGGGCGTGCCGGGTCGCGGCGTCCGTGGCCGGATCGCCCGTGCGGGCCGATGGCAGCGCTGTGGGCTCGACGGCCCGCCGCGCGGTGGCGTCGTCATGCGACCACGCGGACACCTGCACGAAGCGGCGGCCGTCGGCGCCCTGCACCACACCCGTCTGCAGCACCTCGACGTGTCGCCCGATCGAGCGCAGGAACGCCACGGCGTCGCCGACCTCGGACGCCACCTCGGCGCACACCAGCACCAACCGGACAGTGCCGTCCGCGGAACCGCCCCGCATCGGGACGCGCTCCCGGAACGCCGCGAGGTCCGCGTCGAAGGCGCTGCGCCCGCCGTCATAGGCGCGCAGCACCTCGCCGCGGGTGCGGGTGGCGGCCGTGCCCGCGTGGTTCAGGGCCCGCACCAGCGCGGGGCCGTCCAGCACCGGCGCGGTCTCGACCACGACGGGCCGCCCGGCGGCGTCGAGCGCGAGGAGCTGGGTCCCCTCGGGCGCGGTGCGGGTGGTGACGGGGAAGAGCTCCTCCCCGACCAGCGCGGTCAGGTGCTCGGTGACGAGCGCGGAGGCATCAGGGGTGAAGGTCCCGGCGGCGGGCTGCATCGGCTGGACGAGGAGGGGGCGTCCCTCGTCGAGCTCGAAGATCGGCATCTGCTCCTGCTTCCTTGGCGCGGCGGCGGGCTCAGCGTGCGGTCGTCCTCATCTGACGTCGGCCGAGAACCCTGCGGCACGGGCAGTCTGGCACGTCAGGGCGATCCGGTCGGGCGGCGGTCGCCCGCATGGCCGAACCTGCACAGGACGTCCACTGGACGTGCGTTCAGGGTAGTCGGGGGCGTCGATGCCGCGCCCCACCCGCAGGCTGCCCCGGCGAGTCGCCCGAGGTGAGGGCCGTGCGAGGCGCGGGCGGACGCGTCGACGCCGGTCCCCGATCAGGTGGCTCGGGCAGGCAGGTGCGCGGCCAGCAACTCGGCCAGGTGGACGCCCTGCACGTCGGCGAGCTGATCGGCCTGCGTGCGGCAGGAGAACCCGTCGGCGAGGAACACGTCCTGCGGCCCGGCCTCGCGCAGCGCGGGCAGCAGCTCATGCTCGGCCACCGCGACGGACACGTCGTAATGGCCCTTCTCCATGCCGAAGTTCCCGGCCAGCCCGCAGCAGCCCGCGAGCGTGCGGAACTTCGCGCCCGCCTGCGTGAGCAGCGTGCGGTCGGCCGTGTACGTCATCACCGAGTGGTGGTGGCAGTGCGGCTGCACCACGGCCGTCACGTCGGACAGGTCCGGCAGGGTCCAGCCGGACTCGGGCTCGGGCGCGGGGCCGATGGGCGCCGGGGCCATGAGCAGCTCGGCGAGGGTGTGCGTCTGGCGGGAGACGGCCACCGCGCGCGGGTCGTCGGGCAGCAGGTCCAGCAGGTCGGAGCGCAGCACCGCCGTGCAGGACGGCTCCAGCCCGACGATCGGGATGCCGTTGACGGCGTACGGCCCCAGCACGCCCAGTAGCTCGGTGAGCTTCTTGCGGGCAGCCGGGAGCTGGCCCGTGGTGATCCAGGTGAGCCCGCAGCACGCGTCCGCCTCGGGCACCAGCACGTCGTAGCCGGCGGCGCGCAGCACCCGGACGGCGGCCTGCGGCACCGACGGGGACAGCGAGTCGCTGAACGAGTCGGTCCACAGCAGCACCTTGGGGCGCGGCGAGCCCGTGGCCTGCCGGTCGCCCGTCTTCCGCTGCTCGCGGCGCCACCAGGTGCGGAACGGGGTCGGGGCGAACGTCACCATGTCCCGCCGGGTGTCCATGCCCCCGGCCCCCAGCACGACCTTGGCGAGCGGGCGCCAGCCCAACGCGGTGTTCGCGAGCCGAGCGAGCCCCGGGACGCTCGTCACCAGGCGGGTCCAGCGCGGCAGCCAGCCGAGCACGTAGTGCGTCACGGGGCGCAGCCGCCGGTGGTACTTGCGGAACAGCACCTCCGACTTGTACTGCGCCATGTCCACGCCCGCCGGGCAGTCCGACGAGCACGCCTTGCAGCTCAGGCACAGGTCGAGGGACTGCTCCACCTCGGGCGCCGACCAGCCGCGGGTGACGAGCGTGCCGTTGGCCATCTCCTGGAGCACCCGGGCGCGGCCGCGCGTCGAGTCCTTCTCGTCGCGGGTGGCCAGGTACGACGGGCACATGAAGCCGCCCGACGCGGTGGTGTCCGCCCGGCACTTGCCGACGCCCACGCACCGGTGCACCGCCGTGGTCATGTCCCCCGCGTCGTGCTCGAACGAGAAGCCGCCGTCGCGGCCGCGCAGGGCCGGCAGCGGGTGGGCAGCGGGCCGGCGCAGGTCCGCGTCGAGCGGGCGGGGGCTCACCAGCACGCCCGGGTTGAGCAGGTCGCGCGGGTCGAACAGGGCCTTCATGGCGCCGAACGCCTCGATCGCGCGCGGCGAGTACATGACGGGCAGCAGCTCGCTGCGGGCGCGGCCGTCGCCGTGCTCCCCCGACAGCGACCCGCCGTGCGCGGCCACCAGATGCGCGGCGTCCGTCATGAACGCGCGCAGCGGGTCGCCGGAGCGCTCGAGCGGCACGTCGAGCCGCAGGTGCACGCAGCCGTCGCCGAAGTGCCCGTAGGCCAGCCCGTCGACGCCATGCGACGCCATCAGCGCCTCGAGCTCGCGCAGGTACGCGCCGAGCCGGGCGGGCGGCACCGCGGAGTCCTCGAATCCAGGCCACGCCTGCTCGCCCGAGGGGGTGCGGCCGCCGAGCCCGGCGCCGTCCTCGCGGATCCGCCACATCGCGGCGGCCTCGGGTCCCGGCGGGTAGACCTGCACGGCGTCGGTGGCGGCGTCGGCCGCGAGCGCCCGCGCGTTGTCCATCGCCTCGTCGAGCGTCGGCCCGCCGACCTCCACCATGAGCCAGCCGCCGCCCGTGGGCAGATGCGGCACGGCGCTGGCCCCGCGGACGCGGCGGACGACGTCGACCAGCCGGGCGTCCATCCCCTCGATGGCCAGCGGCTGGTGTGCCAGCAGCGCGGGCACGGCGTCGGCGGCGGTGGGCATGTCCGGGTAGCCGAGGACGACCAGCACGGGCGCGGCGGGGACGGGCACCAGGTTGACCGTGGCGCCAAGGATCGTCACGAGGGTCCCCTCGCTGCCGACCAGGGCCTTCGCCAGGTCCGCGCCCCGCTCGGGCAGCAGGTGCTCGAGCGAGTACCCGGACACCTGGCGGCCGAAGCGGCCGAGCTCGGTGCGCAGCGTCTCCAGCTCGCGGCGCACCAGCTCGTCGAGGCCGGGCACCGGGTCCAGCCCGCGACCGGCGAGGAAGCGCCGGCCCAGGCCGTCCACCACGTCGAGCTCGAGCACGTTGTCCGCGGTGCGGCCGAACGCCACGGCGCGCGGGCCGCACGCGTTGTTGCCGATCATCCCGCCGAGGGTCGCGCGGGCCTGCGTGGACGGGTCCGGCCCGAAGCGGAGCCCGAACGGCGCGGCCTGCTTCTGCAGGTCCGCCATGATCACGCCCGGCTCGATGCGCGCGGTGCGGGCCTCCGGGTCGATCTCCAGCACCCGGTTCACATGGCGGGAGAAGTCGATGACGATGCCCGGGCCCACGGCGTTGCCGGCGACGGACGTGCCGCCACCGCGCGACGTGATCGGCGCCCCGGCCTCGCGGGCCACCTCGAGGGTCGCGAGCACGTCGTCCACGTCGCGCGGGAACACGACGACCTGCGGCGGCACGCGGTAGTTGGACGCGTCGGTGGAGTACTCGGCGCGGCGGCGGGTGGAGTCGTCCACCGCCCCCCGCACCACGGCGCGCAACGCGTGCACGAGGTCGGTGGCGGGCTGGTGCTCAGGGGGCGTGGGGGCCGTCACGATCGACACGACGGCAGTCTCCCACCGTCGGCTCCCGCGCAGGCCCGCCGGGCCGTCCCTCGGACGGCCGCGCCCAGGCCAGCGCCCGCGCGAGGTTCACCCCCCAGGGTGATCGTCCCGGGGACGCGACCTGCCGATGACCCCCACATGACGGTGACCGCACGGCATGCGCGCGACCGGCGCGCCCCGCTGATCCCGTCACCCCGCACCGCCGCGGGGCGTGCGAACCCCGACGCGCGCCCTGCGGTTCGCCCACTCGACCCAGCCGACCTGCACTGGATGCAGGAGTGCCGCCGCCACCTGCACGGTCCCGGCGCGGACCTCGACGACCTGGGCCAGCTCAGCGCGGTGTTCGACACGTACGCCGCGGCCTGGCACGCCACCGATCCGGCGCTGCGCTGGGACCCGCGGCCCACCACCACCGCCGCGGCGATCGCCGTGGGCGACCTGGTGATCCGCGGCGCGGCGGGCGCGCACTGGGTCGCCGTGGTGGACACCCGTGTGCTGGCGCTGGCCCACCCGTCCACCACGGCGCTCGAGCTGCCGTTCCAGGCCGTGACCGCCGCATGGGCCGCGGGGCGGCCCGGGGCGCTGCCCGAGCTGGTGGAGGAGCTGGTGGGGCGGACGCTGCGGCGCGCCGGCGCCCTGCACGAGCCCGCCCGCCTGTCCGGCGCGCTGCGGCTGCTGAGCCTGCGCCGCTGAGCCTGCCCTACCGGGGCTGCGCGATCGGGCACCCCGCACAGCCGGAGGGCAGTGCGGCGCGGGCCTGCTCGTCACCCGTCGGGCAGCCGCCACCGCACCGCTGGGCGAGCACGTCATGCGCCCGGTGCACCACCCCGAGCCGCTCCCAGTGGTCCACCATCGCCTCCGCGAGGCCCGGGTCGATGCCGAGCCGCCGCGCGATGCCGTCGCTGGTGGCGCCGGTGCGGGCCTCCCGCAGCACGTCCGCGAGCACGCTCACAGCAGCCTGCCCACCTGGAACACCGCCACCGCCAGCATCCACGCCACGGCGAGCTGCACCAGCATCGCGCCCCCAGTCCACCGGGCGCCGAACAACCGCTTCTGCTCCGCGAGCGTCGCGACGCACGGCGTGTACGCGAGCACGAACACCATGAACGCCGCCGCCGCGGCAGCCGCATGGCCGCCCGACGTCTCCTCGAAGGTGGCACGCATCTGCGCGCCCAAGTCGCCGGCCTGGGTGGGGTCGGAGGGCTCGTCGACCGCGTAGGTCTGCGCGAACGAGCCGACCACGACCTCCTTGGCCACGAACCCGGTGACCAGGGCGGCGGCGGAGTGCCACTCGCCGAAGCCGGCGGGCGCCAGCGCCGGCGCGATGGCCTGCGCGGTGCTGCCGTACAGGCTGTCCTGCACGGGCACGTCGCCCACCGTGTGGCCGCCCGTGACAGGGATCGCGAGCAGCACCCACACCGCCGCGAGCGTCACCATGATGACGCGCCCCGCCTTCGACACGAACGCCCGGGTGCGCAGCCACGCCGAGAGCAGCAGCGCCCGCACGCGGGGCCGCTGGTAGGCGGGCAGCACGAGCACGAACGGCTCCTGCTTCAGGTCCCGGAACGCCGTGCGGCGCAGCGCGAGGCCGCCCAGCACGATCAGCGCGACCGACGCCACGTACATCACGAAGATCGCGGTGCCCGCGTTGTCCGGGAAGAAGATGCTCGCCAGCAGCAGGTACACGGTCAGCCGCGCGGTGCAGGACGCGTAGGGCACCAGCAGCCCGGTGAGCAGGCGCTGCCGGGCATGCGGCAGGGTGCGCGTGGCGGCGAGCGCGGGCAGGTTGCACCCGAAGCCGACGACCAGCGGCAGCACCGCGCGCCCGTCCAGGCCGAGGGCCCGCATCGCGCGGTCCGCCACGAACGCCGCCCGGGCCAAGTAGCCGCAGTCCTCCAGCAGGGCGATGGCGAGGAACATGACGGCCATCAGCGGCGCGAAGGACAGCACCGTGCCCACGCCGGCGAGCAGCCCATCCACCACGAAGCCCTGCAGCCACGCCGGGCCGGGGATGAGGAAGCGCGCGGCGTCCGACATCGGGCCCGCCACGAAGTTCGCGACGGCGTCCATCAGCGGCGCCGCCAACGACGTCGCGAGCTGGAACAACAGCCAGGCCACGGCCAGGAACACCGGGACGCCCACCCACGGGCGCAACAGCACCCCGTCGACGCGGTCGGAGGCCGTGCGGGCCTGCGGCTCGGGCGCCGCGAGCTGGCGGGTGACCTCATCCACCCAGCCGAACAGCGCCTCGGCCCGCGCGAGCCCGGCGGCGACGTCCGCGTCGGCGCTGGCGGCCGCCGGCTCGACGCCGCGGACCCGGGAGGGCTCCGTCAGCGCGGCCTCCACCGTGCGCGTGAGCGTGCTGACGCCGTCCCCGGTGCGCGGGTCCACCGCCACCACCGGCACGCCGAGCACCTCCGCGAGCCGATCGGCGTCGACGGGGATGCCCCGCGAGGCCGCGACGTCGGTCATGGTCAGCGCGACCACCAGCGGGCAGCCCGCCTGCGCGACCTGGGCCAGCAGGTACAGCGAGCGGGACAGTCCCGCGGCCTCCACGAGGACGACCGCCAGATCCGCGGCGCCGAGCGGGCCCGTCCCGGCGACGGCCTCCGCGGCGACGCGCTCGTCGGGCGAGCGGGCCAGCAGGCTGTACGTGCCGGGCAGGTCGATCAGCCGCACGGGGGCGCCGTCCGTGCGGGCCTTCCGCCACACGCCGACCTGCAGCTCGACAGTGGTGCCCGGGGCGTTCGTGACCTGCTGACGGGCGCCCGTCACCGAGTTGAACAACGTGGACTTGCCGACGTTCGGATTGCCGACGAGCAGCACCGACGGCGCGTCGCGGACCTCCGTGCGGCCCCCGCCGCGACCCGAGGACACCGGGCCAAGAGCGTCCTCGGGGCCGGCTCCGTGACAGCTCACGGGAGCACGGGCTCGACGTGGATCCGGGCGGCCGTCTGCCCGTCCACCGCGAACCTCTGCGCGCCGATGGCCACGACCCGCCCACCGAAGGCCGCCCGCTGGGTGACCCGCACGACGGCGCCGACCCGCAGCCCCAACTCGTTCATCCGCAGGCGCATCGACTGCTCGGTATCGAGGTCGACGACCCGCGCGCGAGCGTCCACCGGCGACTGTGCGAGGTTCATGCAGGTCACGCTATGACTGAGGCAAGGCTGCCCTCAGGGACGGAAGTCCCCCGTGGGTCAGGCGAGCGCCGCGTCGAGGGTGATCTGCGTGCCGGTGAGCGCCTTCGACACCGGGCACGTGGTCGAGGCGAGCTCCGCCGCGGCGACGAACTGGTCGTTGTCGAAGCCGTCGACAGTCCCCCGGACGGTCAGCTTGATCTCCGCGATGCGGAACCCGCCCTCCGGGTCGGGGCGCAGCGTGGCGTCCGCCGTCACGTCGAAGGACTTCGGCGTGCCGCCGGCCTCCGCCACCACCGCCGAGAGCTGCATCGCGAAGCAGGACGAGTGCGCCGCGGCGATGAGCTCCTCCGGGCTCGTGACCCCGCCCGCGTCGTCGGCGGCACGACGGGGGAACGAGACGTCGAACGAGCCGACGCCCGAGCTGGCCAGGCTGACGGTGCCAGCGCCCTCGTTGAGCGTGCCGTGCCAGGCCGTGCGCGCTGTGCGGGTTGCCATGTGAGTCTCCTCAGTCGACGCCTCTGGGGCCGATCGGCCCCGCCGACACGGTAGGTCGGAACGCCCCAGTCGGCGACGTGAGCCTGGAAGCCGGCCCCGGCCGAAGGTCACGCGGGGCGCCCCCGGACGAGGCCTAGCCTCGAGGTGGACCACCAGGAACCGACCGGCGCAGCCCCGCCGACCCAGGAGCATTCGTGACGAACCCCGGATTCACCGCGCAGGTCGCGCTCGTCGCCCTGCAGCGCGCCGCCGCATGGGACGCCCTCGCCGACGTGCTCGACGAGCCGACGCCCGAGCTGGTCGAGCGCCTGCGCTCAGGAGAGCTCGTCGAGACGTGGCGGACCGGCGTGGCCTGGCTCGGCGCGGACGCCACGACCGTCGGCTCGCCGCTGCTGAGCCTCGACGTGTTCGTGCGCGGCGCGGCGCGCAGGACCGCCGAGGACGACCTCGCGATGCTCATGGCCGAGCACCCCCAGCTCGTCGGCCCGGACCTGCCCGCAGTACGGCGCCTGCATGACGTCGCCGAGCTCTGCCGGGACGAGTCGCGGGCGTGGGCCGAGGGCGACCTCGAGACCGGCAAGGCCCTGCGCGCCGGGCAGCGCGTGTTCCTCGACGAGCACCTCGTCGACGTGCTGCCCGAGGTCGGCAGGCGCCTCGTGCAGGACTCCCGCAGGGAGCTGTGGCGGGCGCTCGGGCGGCTGCTCCTCGCGTTCCTGTCCGCGGAGTCGGGCCGCGACTACCAGCGCTCCGTGCTGGGCGAGACGGGCCGGCGCCGAGTCGACCCGGCAGGCTGACCGCCGGGCCAGCCGGTGGCCGTCACCTCGTGGGGACGGCCACTCCGGGGGGCAGCGCCGAGCCGAACGGGTTCTTGCGGCGGTAACTGCACACCTGGCACCACCGCTCCCCGCTCGTGGTCGGGAACTGCGTGCCGCACCGCGTGCACGTCGCGGTGCTGACCGTCGCGACACCGCGCGTGGAGTCCGTGAGCAGGTCAGACCAGCGCCACTGCCCCGCGACGCTCAGCACATCCGCCGGGCACAGCTCGACACAGCGTTGGCAGCCGTCGCATGCGGACGGGCTCTGCAGCAGCGTGCTGATCGCGACGGCCCCGCCCCCGTTGTGCTGCAGGGTGAGCGCCTGCGTGGGGCAGGCCTGGACGCACACGCCGCAGGCGGTGCAGCCTGGCGCGGACAGCACCACGGCGGGGCTGTTGACGTCGTCGAGGCCGTCACGGGGGGCCTGCGCCGGCGTCGGGGCCTCGGCTGGCGCGGCGACTCCTGGTGCGGCGGGGCCTGGCGCGGCGGGGCCTGGCGCGGCGCCCGCCGAGGCGGTGCTTGTCGGCGCGGTGCTCGTCGGCGCGGTGCTTATCGGCGTGGTGGCGGCCGTCGCTGTCGCGGCCGGGTCCGCCGACGCGGCGACGGCAACGCCCGGGGCGGCCAGGGCACGCACAGCAGCGGTCAGACGCACCTGCGGCGCGGCGTGCATGTCCGGCAGCGCGCGGGACACGTCGACGCCCAGCCCGAGCAGCCGACGACGCGGCACGGGCAGGTGGGCGCCATCGAGCACAGGCCGGGGGCGGTGGACGCGCCGGCCCCGCAGGCCCCGACCCTTCTTGTCGGCCTGGCCCGGGGCGTCCGCGGCCGGCTCGCCGCCCTCGACCCGCAGACGGTCGACCCCCGCCGCGTGCAGCACGCGGGCGACAGCCTCGACGTTCTGCGCGGACGCGTCCGGGTCGGCGCACCCGTCGAGGCGCACGGTCACCGTGCGGGCCCCGACGAGCAGCAGCTCGGCGAGCTCATGCCAGGGGAGCTGGCTCGCGCACACGGTCAGGCGCACCACTGTGCGGGCCCGGTCCCCACGGGACGGGTCGGGGTGCTCGGCGCACACGAGCTCGAGGTCGGGCTCCTCGGGCTCGTGGCGGAGCCAGACCTGGAGGGCGTGCAGCGGGCCCGACGTCATGGGGCGAGCAGGAACGCCGTCCGTGCGGCGGCGAGGGTCCCGCGACCCAGTCGGGCGACGCCCTGGTAGAACGACGTCGTCGCGCCGTCCACAGCCTGCTCGAAGCAGGTCGGGCCCCAGACGAGCAGGTGCTCGGCGAGGAAGGAGCGCACGGCGACCAGGTGGCGCGTGGCGGAGGCGTCGTCGTGCGCGTCGAGGAGGTCCAAGGCCCGGACGCACAGCGTCGACAGGAAGCTCAGCTCGAGCGCGATGTGGTCGTCCGGCTCGCGGTTCAACCGGGGGGCGGCCAGGCCGAACTCGGCGTACGCGGCCCGCACCTGCATCGTCTCCCGCTCGAAGACCAGGCGATCCTGCGACCGGTGCACCGACTCGTACGGGGGCGCGATCATCGGCTCGGGTCCGAAGAACAACCGGTTGTAGTCGCGGCGGATGACCTCGACTGACTCGTCGGCCTGCGCGGACGCGCGCAGGAGCTCCAGGCCCTCGTGGGTGTCCTCCTCGTCGGGCAGGGGCCAGTCGGCGAGGAGCTCGGCGTCGCGCATGCGCGTGACGAGCTCGGCGTCGGGGGCCGCGACCAGCAGGCCGGACAGCGCGGTGAAGGCCGCGGCGAACCGGTCGAGCGTCTCGCCGAGCTGCTCGCGATCAGCGAGGAGGAGGTCCACGGAGCCGGCGCCGTTGGGGTCGGGATCGTGCGTGCCCTGCTGGATGGACTGGTCCGTCGTCATTGCGATGTCTCCTCGTGGCCGGCGGCTCGTGGGGCCGTCCTGACGCATCCCCATGGTGTCCGAGCCGTTGGCTGCGGATGTGGGCCCTTCGCCCCACCACTGGCCGCCACCGGCCACCATCGGCCGGCGGCGACGCGAATGGCCCGCACCCTGGTGGGGGTGCGGGCCATTCGCTATGCCGTCGCCGCCGCGAGGGGCGGGGCTCGGCGGTA
>NZ_JAUDBQ010000010.1 GCF_030372105.1 Cellulomonas cellasea
CCCGCCGCACCCCCTGCCGGGCTGCGGGCCGTCCTTCCGGGCGCCCTCGTCGCGATGGCCGTGTCGGCCCTCTGCCTGGCATTCACCGCCTGGTCGCCGACGTTCCCGGTGCTGCTGGTGGCCATCGGCGCCGGTCTCCTCGCGCGGATGCTGCACCTGGTGCACCCCGTGCTCGAGCCGGGCCTGGCCTGGACGGCGCGCCACGTGCTGCGCGCCGGCGTCGTGCTGCTCGGCTTGCAGGTCTCCGGCGCGGAGGTGCTGTCGCTGGGCGCCGGCGAGTTGCTGGTGCTGGGGGTGACGGTGGCCGTCACGTTCAGCGCCACGCGCTGGCTCGGGCGGCGGTTGGGGGTGGGCCGTGCGCTGAGCCTGCTGATCGCCACCGGCTTCTCCATCTGCGGCGCCGCGGCCGTCGCCGCGATGAGCCCCGTGGCCGACGCGGACGAGGACGACGTGGCCACCGCCGTCGCACTGGTGACCCTCTACGGCAGCCTCGCGATCGTGCTGATCCCCGTGCTGTCCCACCTGGTGGGGCTCGACGAGAGGACTGCGGGGCTGTGGGCGGGCATGTCCGTGCACGAGGTCGCGCAGGTCGTGGCGGCCGCGGGGGCGATCTCCGCCGTCGCGCTCACCGTCGCAGTCGTCGCCAAGCTGGCCCGCGTGGTGCTGCTCGCCCCGCTCGTCGCGGTCGTCGGGCTGCAGCACCGGCGCAGCGGCGCCACGACCACCGGCAAGCGGCCCCCGGTGATCCCCCTGTTCGTCGTGGGCTTCCTCATCGCCGTCGTGATCCGGTCCACCGGGCTGCTGCCCGACGGTGTGGCGTCGATGGCGCGCACCGCGACCACGCTGGCCCTCGGCGCGGCGATGGTGGCGCTCGGCAGCCAGGTGCGCATCGGCAAGCTGGTGCGCGGCGGCGGACGGGCGCTAGCCCTGGGAGGCGTCGCCACGGCGATCGCGATGTCCGTGAGCCTGGGCGGGCTGCTGCTCATCGGCTGAGCCGAGGGGCCGCCGCCCTGGGCAGGCGCCGACGCCGACGCCGACGCGGGCGCTGGCGTCGGCGCAGGCCAGCGGTCTGCGGGGCTCCCGGGGCGCCGCTCGTAGCGCGGGCAGGCGCCGCTGGCTGGCAGAATTCCCGCATGACCTCACCCGCGCTCGTCGTCGCCGCGGCCATCGTCGACGACCTCGACTCGCCCCGGCGCCTCCTCGCCGCGCGCCGCTCGGCGCCGACGAGCCTCGCCGGCCGCTGGGAGTTCCCCGGCGGCAAGGTCGAGCCCGGCGAGTCGCCCGAGAACGGGCTGCACCGCGAGCTGCGCGAGGAGCTCGGGGTCCGGGTCGAGCTCGGGCCCGAGGTGCCCGGCCCGGATGACGGCGCCTGGCCGCTGTCGCCCGCCTACGCGATGCGCCTGTGGCTCGCCGAGGTCACGCACGGCACCCCCGAGCCGCTGATCGAGCATGACGAGCTGCGTTGGCTGCCCATCGGGCAGTGGCTCTCCGTCCCCTGGCTGGACGCCGACGTCCACATCGTGAAGTCGTTGATGTCGGTCATCACCCGCGTCTGACGCGCTGCTGGGCGGCCCACACCTCGCCTCGCGTGGCGCGACGGCCCATCCGGGGTCACTGTCGAAGGACGCCGTCTCCACCCGGCCTGTGGGTGGGCGCGGCGGCCGGCCCCGGGGGGTCCAGGGCCGTGCGATGAGGGGGTGTTCGGCTGTGGCGACTGCATATGACCCGTTCCAGGAGATGGACCGGCTCGTCGGCCAGATGTTCGGCAGTGCCCGGGCAGCGGCGACGATGCCGATGGATCTCTACCACTCCGGTGATCACTACGTGCTGCTCGTCGACCTGCCGGGCGCCGATCCGGGCACCATCGACGTGAGTGTGGAGGACCGGACGCTGACCATCAGGGCGCAGCGCACCCCCCGCACCGACACCGACGTCCAGTGGCTCGCCCGGGAGCGGCCGAGCGGCACCTACGCCCGGCAGCTCACCGTCAGCCGTGGCCTCGACCTGCAGAACATCACGGCGACCTACGCCGACGGCGTGCTCGCGCTCACCATCCCCGTCGCGGAGTCGGCCAAGCCGCGCCGCGTCGAGGTGCAGCGGGGTGGGCATGAGGGGCACCCGACCATCGAGACGTCGACATCGACATCGACGGGCGCCAGCGCCTCCTCAGGCGGCCAGTACCCGTCGTCGACGGAGGGGACGTCCGGATCGGCCTGACGCGCGCCTGGCGATCAACCCGCACGACAGCGTGGGCCCCGTCCGAGGAGGACGGGGCCCACGCCCACGCGTTTCCGGGCTCGCCCGGCCAGTCAGGTCCGCTGGGTCAGAGCGTCGCGCGCACCGTCCGGGTCGCGGCGAGGATGCTCTCCAGGGAGGGCGTGACCTCGGCGTAGCGGCGGGTCTTGAGGCCGCAGTCCGGGTTGACCCACAACTGGTCGACGGCGATGGACTTGACCGCCGCCTCCAGCAGCTCGGTGACCTCTGCCTCGCCGGGAACCCGCGGCGAGTGGATGTCGTAGACGCCCGGGCCCACCGCGCGCGGGTAGCCGGCGTCGGCGATGTCGGCCAGGATCTCCATCTTCGAGCGGGCGGCCTCGATGGACGTCACGTCGGCGTCCAGGCCGTCGATGGCGCCGATGACCTCGCCGAACTCCGAGTAGCACAGGTGCGTGTGGATCTGCGTGTCCGGGCGGACCCCTGAGGTCGCCAGCCGGAACGAGCGCACCGACCAGTCGAGGTACGCGGCGTGGTCGGCCGCGCGCAGCGGGAGCAGCTCGCGCAGCGCCGGCTCGTCGACCTGCACGATGGCGATGCCCGCCGACTCCAGGTCCGCGATCTCGTCCCGCAGGGCCAGCGCGACCTGGTTGGCGGTGTCGCCCAGCGGCTGGTCGTCCCGCACGAACGACCACGCGAGGATCGTCACCGGGCCGGTGAGCATGCCCTTGACCGGCTTGCTCGTGAGCGACTGCGTGTACTGCGTCCAGCCCACCGTGATGGGCGCCGGGCGCGACACGTCGCCCCACAGGATCGACGGGCGCGTGCAGCGTGAGCCGTAGGACTGCACCCAGCCGTTCTGCGTCACGGCGAACCCGTCGAGGTTCTCCGCGAAGTACTGCACCATGTCGTTGCGCTCGGGCTCGCCGTGCACCAGCACGTCCAGGCCGATGGACTCCTGCAGCTCGACGACGCGGCGGATCTCCGCGCGCATCTCCTCCTCGTACTGCTCGGTGCTGAGCTCCCCGCGGTCGTGCGCCGCGCGGGCCTTGCGGATGTCGGGGGTCTGCGGGAACGAGCCGATGGTCGTGGTGGGCAGCGGCGGGAGCTGCAGGCGGTCCGCCTGGGCGGCCTTGCGGTCGGCGAAGTCGCCACGGCGGAACGCGTCCTCGTCGAGGGCCGCCACGCGCTCGCGGACCTCGGGGCGGACGACGCCGGGGGCGTTGCGCCGGGTGGCGAGCGCGGCGTCGGCGGCGAGGATCTGGTCCTTCACCGCGAGGCCGCCCTCGGTGAGGCCGGTGGCGAGCGTCGCGATCTCGGTGACCTTCTGGTCGGCGAAGGCGAGCCACGAGCGCAGCGTCGGGTCGAGCGCCGGCTCGTCCTCGACGTCATGCGGCACGTGGAACAGCGACGTGGACGTGCCGGCGGCGATGGTGGCCTCTGGGCCGACGGCCGCGCGCAGCGCCTCGAGGCGGTCGAGGGCGGCGCCCAGGTCGGCGCGCCACACGTTGTGGCCGTCGATGACGCCGCCGACGACGACCTTGCCCGCCAGGCCCGGCACGTCCTCGGCGGGGAGCCCGCCGCGCACCAGGTCGAGCGCGATGCCGTCGACGTCCGTGGCGGCCAGCAGCGGCAGCGCCTCGTCGAGGTCGCCGTAGGGCGCGGCCACGAGGATCGCGGGGCGCTCGTCGGCGGGGATCTGCGTGGCCAGCGCGCGGTACGCCTCGGCGACCGCAGCGTGCAGCCGCTCGGTGGGGACGTCCACGGAGTCGGAGACGAGGGCGGGCTCGTCGAGCTGCACCCAGGTGGCGCCGGCCGCGCGCAGCTCGCGCAGCAGCGTGGCGTACACGGGCAGCACGTCGGCGAGCCGGTCGATGGGGGAGAAGCCCTCCGGGGAGCCCTCGGTCGCCTTCGCCAGCGCCAGGTAGGTCACCGGGCCGACGATGACGGGCCGGGTCAGCACGCCGTCGGCGAGGCCCTCCGCGAACTCGCGCACCGGGCGGTCGCTCGCGTAGCGGAACTCCGTCTCGGGGCCGATCTCGGGCACCAGGTAGTGGTAGTTCGTGTCGAACCACTTGGTCATCTCGAGCGGCAGGTCCTCGCCGCGGCCGCGCGCCACCGTCGAGTACCCGGCCAGGTCGAGGCGCCCGTCGGCGTCGGCCAGGTCCGCGAACCGGGCCGGCACGGCGCCCAGCAGGGCCGTCGCGTCGAGCACCTGGTCGTAGAACGAGAAGGCGGACGGGATGGCTGGCACGTCGGTGCGCAGCCCCAACTCGGCCAGGCGGGCGCGGGTGCGGCGGCGCAGGTCGGCCGCGACGGCCTCGACCTCGGCGGCGTCGGAGCGTCCGGCCCAGAAGGCCTCGATGGCCCTCTTGAGCTCGCGGCGCGGCCCGATGCGCGGGTAGCCGAGGACGGTGCCGGCCGGGAACTCCGGCGTGGCGGTCGTGTCGTTCGTGGTCATGCTCAGCCCCTCGAGGTCTGGTGATCGGCTTGGGTGGGGGTGACCTGCGGCGCGCCGGCAGCCGGTCGGGCGAGGGGGCCTGGGGTGGCCCCGCCGCCGAGATGTGCGCCCTCGAGCAGGTCGAGCGCGGCGTGGTGGGTGTTGAACGTGTAGATGTGGACGCCCGGCGCCCCGCCGTCGAGCACGGCGTTCACCAGGTCGACGCCCGCGCGGATGCCGATGCGGTGGCGCGCGACCTCGTCGTCGACGGACTCCAGCCGGGCCAGCAGGTCGCGCGGGACCTGCACGCCGGTGAGCGCCTCGAGCCGCATCAGGCGGCCCGGGTCGGTGGTGGGGATGATGCCGGGGATGATCGGGATGGTGACGCCGGCCCGTCGGGCCTCCGCGACCATGCCCAGGTAGGACGCCGGGTCGTAGAACACCTGCGAGATGGCGAAGTCGGCGCCGGCGCACTGCTTGTCGAGCAGCGCGGCGATGTCCTGCTCGCGGGTGCTGCCCACGGGCGCGTTGCCGCGGGGGAACGCCGCGACGGCCACCGACAGCGGGCGGACGGTGGCCCGCACGGCCTGCGCGGGGCTCTGGGCGCGGCGCCGGGCCTCGATCTGCCGCAGCAGCGCGACCAGCTCGGCCGCGGTGCGCAGCCCGTCGGGGTGGGGATGCCAGCCGGACTGGTCGGACGGCGGGTCGCCGCGCAGGGCGAGGAAGGAGCGCACGCCCTCGTCGAGGAACTCCTCGACGACCTCGACGACCTCCGCGCGGGAGGTGCCGACGCAGGTCAGGTGCGCGATGGGGTTCAGGGCCGTCTCGCGGAGCAGGCGGCGCACCAGTCGGCGGGTGGTGTCACGGGTCTTGCCCTCGACGCCGTAGGTCACGGAGACGAAGTCGGGGCGGGCCGAGCTCAGCGCCTGGATGGTCTCCCAGAGCCGGGGCGCGGCGTCGGGGTTGCGCGGCGGGTAGAGCTCGAACGAGACCGTGGGGCGGTCCATGAGCGCGAGGTGCTCGCGCGTCGCGACCTCGATCGGGTCGTCGTTCCAGGCCGCGGCGCTCATCGGGGCCACCGGCGGCCCGGGCGCGGCGCAGCCGCGGGACGACAACGATCCATGCAGGTCATGGTCAGCTCCATCGACCCTGGCGGAAGCACCCACACCCGCGATGAACGAGGGGGGTTGCTGCGGCGTCGTCGAGCCAGGTCTCTCGGCCGCTCTGGATGGTGACGCAATGCTAGGCCCATACCGCCATATGGGCAATAGTTCTCACGGATCGAGATTCAGCGGTAGCGGGCCGGCCGCTTCGGACGAGTCGTCCCGCTACCTCCTGATTATCGCGCGCCACACGGCTTCGCGGCAGGCCCCTGGAATCGATGAAGATCGATGCGCGCCTTGTGCCTGCGCGCTGACCGGCGCGAACATAGAGCCATGTCGATACGTCCCTCTGCCCTGTTCGTCTGCGTGCACAACGCCGGCCGCTCCCAGATGGCCGCCGGATACCTGCGCGCGCTGTCGGGCGGGGCGGTGGAAGTCCGCTCCGCGGGCTCCGCGCCGGCGGACCAGATCAACGCCGTCGCCGTCGAGGCCATGCTCGAAGACGGCGTCGACATCCGCTCCGAGCAGCCCAAGGTCCTCACCACCGACGCGGTGCAGGCCTCCGACGTCGTCATCACCATGGGCTGCGGCGACGCGTGCCCGATCTTCCCCGGCAAGCGTTACGAGGACTGGGCCCTAGCGGACCCGGCCGGCCAGGGCATCGAGGCGGTGCGCCCCATCCGCGACGAGATCCGCGCGCGCGTGCTCACACTGCTCGACGAGTTGGGCGTCGAGCCAGCGCGCTGACGCTCACCGCCGGTCCGTGGACGCGCTCAGGCGCCCCACCGGTCATCCTGGATTGAGGCGTCCTGTGTGAGCTCGGCGTTGGGCTCTGCTGGCGCCGCGGCGGCCTGCTTGTGCGCACGCCTCCCAGCGCGCCCCTGGCCAGGCAGCGTCTCGATGAATGGGGTGACGACCCTGCCGCCGCTGCGCCGAGTGCTCGCAAGACCCTCCCGCGTCTGTTGGGCGACGGCGGCGATGTTCGTCGCGACTGCGCCTGCCAAGAAGTCGGCGTCGGGCGAGTCAGTCTCTTCGGCAGCCTGCGCGAACGCTGGCGGGATCGTCGTGGCGAGGTCGTCGACCCAGTCGACCACCTGCGCGACCGGTAGGCCGAGCGCCCGGGCGAACTTCTCCCAGTTGCCCAGCTCGACGTCTCCGAAGCGGCGCTCCCCTCCGATCGACATGGCCCCCTTGGGGTAGCGGAGGCGGCCTGCCGCGTCGGGGATCAACCCGGTGGCGACGTCGTACAGCGGCGCCAGGGTGGCGCTGCCCCCGATCAGGAGCAGCCCGTAGTTCTTGCCGTGGGCGTCAGGCGCCCCCAGGATCTGGTTGGCGATCACCGCGCGAGCGAACCTCTCGATCGAGGCGGCATCGGCGGCAGTGCGCAGCAGGTCGGCGATCCGCTGCGCGCCCGGACCGCCGTCAGACTCGTACTTGCGGCTGGGGTCCATGCCGTGGGCTTGAACCACGTCCTCCTGGTGAATCCGGATCGTGGCCCCGGACGCTGCGGTGCGCCGGTCGAACCGGGTCACCACGATCGCGTCCTGATCCTCGAAAGCCAGGTAGTGGGTCTCGGCGATCTCCAGCCCGACCAAGGCAAGCGCGCGCATGCTGACGTGCTCGGACAGCGCCTGGGCGCGGATCCTGCCGATTCCGGGCTTGACGATGTGGGTGGAGGGCGCGCTTCCGTCGGCGAAGGCCCATCCGTCCGGAGTGCGAGCGAGGGTGAACTTGGACTGGGCGCCCGCCAGGCTCCAATGCGCATCGTCGTCGTCCTGCCACGCGGCGTCGTCGTGGCGGATGCGGCGCAGCTTGTCGGCGATCGCGGCGTCACTTGCGGGCGTCAGCTCGCCTGGGCGGTTGATGGCGTCGTCAATAGCGTCCTCGGAGGTGAAGACGGCTCCCCCAGGGACGTCCAGCCCCACGTGGGCGATCAAGCCGAGCGTGTTGCCGGTGCGCACCCCCGCCTTGCGTGCCCACCGCTGGCGCACCTCTGCGTGGTCGGGCAGGAGCCCTCTCAGGTACGCCTCGACGGCCCGGCCGCTGTAGGGGGTGGCGCTGACCGGCATGGACAGCGACAGGGGCGTGGGGTTCTCGTGGATGCGGTACTCGGGGAGGTACTCCAGCCTGGTGCGTTCGCCGTCACGGTCGATGACGCCGGCCACCTGCCCGTACAGCGCGAACGCGAGCCTCATGAGTCTTCCAGCAGATCGGACAGGGCCTGCTCGGCGGAGGGTGTGCGGTGGTCGACCAGGCTCAGGGCGGCGTCCAGTGCGCGCATCACGGCCAGCACCCGGTTCAGCTCGGCGCGAGGGCGGCGGCCGCGCTCGATGTCGATCACGAAGCCGCGGGAGACGCCGGCGCGGTCGGCGAGCTGCGCCTGCGTCAGGCCGGCGCGGGCGCGCCGGTCACGCAACGCGGCGCCCAGCTCGATCTCATTCCGGACAGGCCTCATGAATGTCACAGTACTACGACAAGAGCACATGTCGCGGTGCTGCGACAATCCAAGTTGTCGCGGTAGTACGACACAGGATGGCAGGTGTAGTCGTGCCGCGGGCTACCGGGCCAGCACCACCGGGCAGGTTGCCAGGTGGTCGTCCACCAGCCCGCACGCCTGCATCGCCGCGTAGGCGGTGGTCGGGCCGATGAAGCGGAAGCCCAGCGACTTGAGCTCCCGGGCCAGGGCGCGCGACTCAGGCGTCACCGCCGGGACGTCCTCCCACGTGGCGGGCCGCACATGCGCCGAGCGGTCCGGGGCGTGCGACCAGAAGACCTCGTCGAGCGACCGGCCCTGCTCCGCCAGGGCGAGCACCGCCCGTGCGTTGGCGATGGTCGCCTCGACCTTGGCCCGGTTCCGGATGATCCCCGCGTCGGCGAGCAGCCGCGCCACATCGGACTCGTCGTACCGGGCCACAGCCGCCGCGTCGAAGTCGGCGAACGCCGCCCGGAACGCCGGACGCTTGCGCAGCACTGTGATCCATGCCAGGCCGGACTGGAAGCTCTCGAGGGCGATCCGCTCGAACAGGTCCCGGTCGCCGTGCACCGGGCGGCCCCACTCGGTGTCGTGGTACTCCTCGTACAGCGGGTTCCCGTCGCCGAAGCAGCGGGCGGCAGCCGGTGCGAGGGGTGCGGCTGTCAGCGGGGCGGCTTCGGCGTCGGACGGCATGGGGTCATTGTGCTGCTGTCGGCTGACATGCCGGACCGGTCGCTGCGCCCCGCTCAGGACGTCCGGCGGCGGCCGATCTTGGGCGCGGCGGCAGGTGTGCGCTGGCGCGGGACCTCGAACCACGAGTGCGGCGAGCCCGCCGGGACGCTGGCCAGGCCCTGGTGCACCGCGATGAGGATCTCCTCCGTGGGCGGCGCAGAGCTCGCCCCGGTGGCGCCGTCGATCGCCTCGCGGTCCGCGTCGTCGCGGTCGGGCCGGGTGGTCATGCGGGCACTGTAGTGCGGGGCCCTCAGGCGTGGGAGCGCCACCACGCAACCTCACCCGGTGTGTCGTCGAGTTTCGCCCGGTGGCGTGGCGCGGTGCGCCCGGTGGCGTGGCGTGGCCGCCCGAACGGGCCTGTCAGGCCTCGGCGAGGGCCTTGCGGATGCGCTTCTCGCTGACCGGGCCGTCGGTGCCGAGTTGCTGCGCGAACAGGGACACGCGCAGTTCCTCGATCATCCAGCGCACCGCGTCCAGCGCCGCGCGCTGATCGGGGTCGACGGCCTGGGCGTGGGTCGCCGTCGCCTCGGCCCGCGCCACGGCCGTCGCGTGCTCGCGGGTCAGCTCGGCGACCGTCCACGCCATGGACGCGTCACGGTCCGGGTTGGCGGCGGCCTTGGACAGCCGGTGACGGGCCGCGCGCAGGTACCGGGCCAGATGCGGCAGCCGCGAGGCCCCCACCTCGGAGACGAAGCCGACGTGCACCAGCCGGGCCGCCTGCTCGCGGACGTCCTGCAACGTGGCCAGCAGGGCCATGCTCGTCGACGCGCGGACCTCCGCGTCGAGCTCACGCGAGGCGCCCAGCACGGCCACCAGGTCGGTGACGATCCGGTGCACCGTGTCCTCGATCCGGTCCCGCACGAACGCCCGCAGCGCGGCATGGGCGTCTGACGTGCGGATCTCCGTGGCGGGCCGCCCGGCCAGGTGCTCGGCCAGGAGGTGGTCGACGGCGGCGAGCTGCACATCCGCCACCAGCGCCTCCGTGCTCGGATACGGGCTCGCGGCGAGGGTGAGCGCCTGCTGCCCGGACCAGCGCGTGGTCACGCGGGGCGTCGCCAGCCCGACCTCGCGCAGCAAGAGCCGCCGCAGGCCGCGGCGGTGCTCGACGACCTGGGTGGCCGGATCTGCCATGACGCGCAGCGCCACGGCGCCGCCGGGCTCCTCGACCAGCGCCGGGTAGCCGCGCACGCGCAGGCCGCCGGGGCCGGACGTCTCGACGGTCAGCGGCAGGGCGCCGTCGGGCAGGTCGTCGGGCCAGGTCGTCAGGCCGGTGCGCTCGGGGATGCCGGGGGAGAGCGGGGCGGCCGGGGTCGCGGGCGCCCCGGCAGCGGAGCCGGGTGCGGCAGGGGCACGGCCGCCACCGACGGGCGCGGTGTCGGACGCCGCGCTGTGGGAGGTCGCGCTGTCGGCCGGCGCCGCGCCCTTCGCGCCCCGCCGCCCGGCGCCGCCCACCTCGCGCATCGCATCGCGCACCGCGGTGCGCACGGCGCTGCTCACCGCGTCCTGGGTGCGGTGCGCCAACCGGCGCTGCAACCCGATGAGGTCCTTGCCCTCCTCGACCACCTGCCCGCGCTCCGCCTCCACCCGGAACGTCATGCGCAGATGGGCGGGCAGCCGCTCGTCGTCGAACGCGTCCTCGGGCACCTCGACGTCGCGCAGCGCGCGGACCGCCTGGGCGAACGCCTCGTGGAAGGACGGCGCCAGGTCGGCGGCGCGGACCGTGTCCTCCCAGCTCGCCAGATGCTCGTCGAACCACGCGACGACGCCGCGCGCGACGTCCGGCGCCGGCACCAACTGCACGCGCACCGGCTTCGGCAAGGCGCGGATCGTGGCCGTCACCAGCTCCTCGCGCAGGCCCGGCACCATCCAGCCGAAGCCGTCGGGCCGCACGCGGGCCAGCAGCACCAGGGGGATGTGGACGGTGACGCCGTCCGCGTCCGTGCCAGGCTCGAACTGGTAGGTCAGCGGCAGCTCCAGGTCGCCCTGCGGCCACGTCGCGGGGAAGTCCGCCTCGCTGATCACGGCGTCGTCGTCGGCGACGAGCAGCTCACGGGTGAAGGTCAGCAGATCGGGGTCGGAGCGCCGGGCCGTCTTCCACCACGTGTCGAAGTGCCGGGCGGAGACCACGTCGGCGGGGATCCGCTCGTCGTAGAAGGCGAACAGCACCTCGTCGTCCACCACCAGGTCGCGTCGGCGGGCCCGGGCCTCGAGGCTCTCCGCCTCCTTGAGCAGGCGGCGGTTCTCGTGGAAGAACTCGTGGTGCGTGGTCCACTCGCCCTCGACCAGCGCGTGCCGGATGAACAGCTCGCGGGCGTGCTCGGGGTCGTGCTTCGCGTACAGCACGCGGCGCTGGGCCACGATCGGCACGCCGTAGAGCAGCACGCGCTCCATCGCCATCGCCGCGCCCTGCTTGGTGGACCACGACGGCTCGGAGTACACGCGCTTGACCAGGTGCTGCGCGAGCTCCTCAGCCCACTCGGGCTGGATGCGCGCCGCGTCGCGGGCCCACAACCGGGACGTCTCCACGAGCTCGCCGGCCATGATCCACGCCGGGGGGCGTTTGGCCAGGGCCGATCCCGGGAAGATGGCGAACCGGGCGCCGCGCGCGCCGATGTACTCGTTGCGGCCTCGGCGGTCCGGCCGGCCGGCGGGCTTCTTGCCGCGCTGGGCGGCGGGCGGAGTGACCTCGGTGGCCTCCTGCATGCCGATCTGGCTGAGCAGGCCCGCGAGCAGGCTCATGTGGATGCGGTCGGCGTCCCAGTCGAGGCGCAGCGTGCCGGGGCCGTCGGCCGTGTCGGAGTCGAGCACCGTCTGGGCCGCACCGGGGGCGGTGCGACGTCGGGGTCCAGCGGGGGCAGCGGCCTTGCCCGACGACGCGGCGTCGGCGGTCTGGCGCTGCGGCGGCGGGTTCACCACGATGCCCAGCGGCTTGGCCAGCTCGCGGAGCTGCGTCACCACGTCCTGCCACTCGCGGATGCGCAGGTAGTTGAGGTGCTCGGCCTTGCACATGCGGCGGAACGCCGAGCCGGACAGCTCGCGCTGCTGCTCCTTGAGGTACTGCCACAGGTTCAGGTACGTGAGGAAGTCCGACGTGGGGTCGGCGAACCGCGCATGCTGCTGGTCGGCCTGGGCGCGCTGCTCCATCGGGCGCTCGCGCGGGTCCTGGATGGACAGCGCCGCGGCGATGATCATGACCTCGCGGGCGACCCCGCGGCGGCCGGCCTCGACGATCATCCGGCCGAGGCGCGGGTCCATCGGCAACTGGGCCAGGTCGCGGCCCACCTTCGTCAGCCCTGTGCCCGCCTCGTCGCCGGAGCCGAGCGCCCCGAGCTCGGTGAGCAGCTGCGTGCCGTCCCGCACCGCGCGCGTGTCCGGCGGGTCCACGAACGGGAACTTCGCGATGTCGTCGGGCGTGGTCGCGACGCCCACCGCGATCATTTGCAGGATCACCGACGCGAGCGACGTGCGCAGGATCTCCGGCTCGGTGAACTCCGGCCGCGACTCGAAGTCCTCATGCGAGTACAGCCGGATCGCGATGCCGTCCGCGACGCGCCCGCACCGGCCCGAGCGCTGGTTCGCCGACGCCTGCGAGATCGGCTCGATGGGCAGCCGCTGCACCTTCGTGGCCTTCGAGTACCGCGAGATGCGCGCCGTGCCCGGGTCGATCACGTACCGGATGCCCGGCACTGTCAGCGACGTCTCGGCGACGTTCGTGGCCAGCACCACGCGGCGGTTGCCATGCGGCTGGAACACCCGGTGCTGCTCGGCCGACGACAGCCGCCCGTACAGGGGCAGGATCTCCACCGCGTCGGGCCGGCGCAGGTCGGCAGCCCGCTCGCCGAGGTGCGAGCGCAGCGCCTCCTCCGCGTCGCGGATCTCCCGCTCGCCTGAGAAGAACACCAGGATGTCGCCCGGGCCCTCGGCGGCGAGCTCGTCGAAGGCCTCGCAGATGGCGGTGAGCGGGTCGCGGTCCTCGACCTCGCGCTGCTTCTTCCCGCGTCCCTTGGGCGCGCCCTCTCCCGCCTCGGGCTCCGGCTCGGGGTCGGGCGTCAGCGGGCGGTAGCGGACCTCCACCGGGTAGGTGCGGCCCGTGACCTCGATGACCGGGGCCGGCACACCCTCCGGGTGCTCGGGCGTCGGCGGGCCGGCGAAATGCCGCGCGAACCGCTCCGAGTCGATCGTCGCCGACGTGATGATGAGCTTGAGGTCCGGGCGCTGCGGCAGCAGCCGCGTCAGGTACCCCAGCAGGAAGTCGATGTTGAGCGAGCGCTCATGCGCCTCGTCGATGATCAGCGTGTCGTAGCCGCGCAGCATCGGGTCCCGCTGGATCTGCGCCAGCAGGATGCCGTCGGTCATCACCTTGACGAGCGTCCGCTCGCTCGACTCGTCGGTGAACCGCACCTGGTAGCCCACGAGCTCGCCGATCGACGTGCCCAACTCGTCAGCGATCCGCTCCGCGACCGTGCGGGCCGCGATCCGCCGCGGCTGCGTGTGCCCGATCTGCCCCTCGCGACCCCGACCGAGGTCGAGCACGATCTTCGGCAGCTGCGTCGTCTTCCCCGAGCCCGTCTCGCCCGCGACGATCACCACCTGGTGGTCGCGGATCGCGGCCGCGATGTCGTCGCGGCGCGCCGAGACGGGGAGTTGCTCGGGGTACGTGATGGGCGGGACGACGGCGGCACGTCGGGCGGCGGCGCGGCGCTCGCGGCGGCGCGGGTCGTCACGGCGGGGATCGTCACGGCGCGGCTGGTCGTCGCGGGGCTTGTCGGAGCGGGGCTGGTCGGTGCGGGGCTTGTTGGTGCGCCGAGGCTGGTCGGTGCGAGCGCCTGCCTGCGGGGTGTCGCCCTCGGATCCGGCGGTGCGCTTGTCGGGGCCGGGCCGCCGGCGGGGAGGGCGGCGTCGCCGAGCCGGGCGGGAACCGGGGTCGGCGCCCTCAGGCCTCGGCTGGTCCTCTCCGGCGGTGCTCACGACGGCCCATTCTCCCAGGTGAACCTGCGAGCCGTCGCCCACAATCTCCGGGCCAAGGCCCGCCGGGGTCGATTCGCCTGGGCGGGCGGGCGAGGGTCCCAAGGGCGAGGCGCAATTCGGCCCGCCGGACGGCAGCGCTCAGTACGTTGGGGGCGTCGGATGAGCCCCTCCCGTGTGAGGGCCCTGGTGGAGGGAAGACGGCGCGGACATGAACCAGTTGTGGAGCCACTTCAGCCCGCTCGTCCTGGTGGGCGCCATGTTCGCGGCGCCCGTGTTGACGCTCGGCTTCATCTTGGCGTGGCGCCGGCGCGGGTTCGCCCACGATCGCGCGGTGGTCCTCCGTGCGACGGGCGACGCCTTCCTGGCGCTGTGGGGGCTGGCCTTGGTGCTCACCACCCAGGCGACTGTCGCGCCGGGGGTGACGACCCGGCCGCTGCAGCTTGTCCCCTTCGAGGGCCTGGCCCCCTTGATCACGCGATCGGCGTCCTGGGAGGTTCCCACCGCGCAGATCGGCGGGCTCGTCCTGCTCTTCCTCCCTCTGGGCGTCCTGCTCGCGCTCCGCTTCGGGTGGGGGCTGGGCAGGTGCGTGCTGACGGGGGTGGCTGTCGCGGTGTCGGCGGAGGCCTTGCAGTGGATCCTCGGGGCAGGCCGGGTCGCGGCGACGGACGACGTGCTGGTGGCGACGCTCGGGGTCTTCTTGGGGGCGGCATTGGTGGTGGTGGCTCGCGCTGCTCGTGTGCGGGTGCATTCGGGGGCCCGCGTCGCCGTTGGGTGAATGTGCCCCACGGCACATTCGAGGAACGATAATTCCATCGCTTTCCGGCTGGCGTCTCGATATTGTTCGGAGCGTGAACACCATCACCTCGCGAAAGTCGGACGCCACCCCTGTCCGCCGCGCACGCCGCCGTCCATCCGTCCCTTCGAGCCGGGCTCTCACTGCCGCGCAACGCCGCGACATGGCCCATCTGATCGCCCTCTCAGGGATGACGCCGCTGGTGCGCTGACGCACGAGGCCGTCTGACGGGTCGAACGAGACCACCTGTGCCCAGCAGTCTGCGAAGACTGCTGGGCAT
Source organism: Cellulomonas cellasea (assembly GCF_030372105.1). GTDB lineage: Bacteria > Actinomycetota > Actinomycetes > Actinomycetales > Cellulomonadaceae > Cellulomonas_A > Cellulomonas_A cellasea_A. The sequence continues at coordinate 15,004 of NZ_JAUDBQ010000010.1, forward strand.
TGTGCTGGCTGTGGTGGGAGCGCCAGGAGAATGCGGGCCCATTCGTCAACGGATGGAAAAGTCAGGGGATGAATATCACCTCGGTTGACGCAGAAGATATTCGACCCATGAATGCGCCGCCGGTGTCAGGCCCGCGCCGCGAGCCAGGCCATCGCGTCCGGGTAGGCGCCGAGCACCGAGACGTGGCCGTCGTCGGGGCGCCGCCAGGCCTCGGCAGCGGGCAGCGCGGCTGCGAGGAGGTCGACGTGCCGGGTGGGGACCACGCGGTCCTGGCCGCCCTGCACCAGGAGCACAGGCGCGCGGACCTGCGCCACGTCGAACCCCCAGGGCCGCGCGAACGCCACGTCGTCGTCCACCAAGCCGCCCGGCCACGCCTGGCCGGCGTGCGCGGCGTCGTCACCGAGCGCCGCCCACTCCCCGGCTAGCGCCGCCCAGTCGGCCTCGGTGAACGACGCCGGGTCGAACTCCGCGTCCTGCGCATACCGCTCCCGCGCCTCCCGGCCCCCGGCGGCGGCTGCCCGGAGGCCCTCCGGGCTCGCCATCCCGGCGTACCAGTCCTCGTCCCCCGTCGGCGGGGCGATGGCGGCGAGGCAGGCGACGGCGTTGACCCGCTCCGGCAGCAGCGCCGCGCAGGCCAGTGCGTGCGGGCCGCCACCCGAGGCGCCCATCACCGCGAACCGCTCGACACCGAGCGCGTCGGCGAGCTGCGCCACGTCATCGGCCGCCGCGGCGACGTCCCGGCCAGGCGCGGGGGTGGACCCGCCGTAGCCGGGGCGGGCGTAAGACATGAGCCGGACGCCGAGGGCCGCCGCGGCGGTCACGAGCGGGCCGAGCAACTCGCCGCTCTGTGGGGAGCCGTGGTGCCAGACCACAGTCGCGCGGTCGGGGTCGCCGGGCGCCGTGTCATAGGCGCGCAAGGTGCGCCCGTCCCGCAGGTGGATGTCGTGCGCGGACCCGATCGGCGTGGCCATGTCGAGACGCTATGCCCGGATCGCCCCATCCCGCAGGACGCGAGGCTCGTACAGTGGCCGATCACAAGAGGTGCGAATCGCACTGCACACATGGGCGTCGAGCCGCGTCTTCAGAGGGTCAGCACGTTCGCGACACACCTGGAGGATCGATGAACGACACCACCACGACCCCGACGCCCGCCCTCGCCGAGGGCGAGGCCCGCCCGCGCCGCCGCTGGATGACCGTCGGCTTCGTCGCCGCGAGCCTGTCCCTCGCCGGAAGCAGCGTCGCGGTGGCCGCCGGTCTGGGCTCGGGCTCCGACGGCGCACAGCCTGGTGGCGAGACGGTCATCAGCGAGGAGATCGCCGCCGAGCAGTCCGCCTCGACCCTTGAGGACGACCGCTCCGCGGCCTCCGAGGCGTTCTGGGCCGCGGGCTACTCCACGACGGACGTCGCCAGGCTCGGCGATCTGTGGCAGCTCGAGGACACGTTCGAGGTCAAGGCCCGGGCGGGCCAGCTGATCCTGGACGGCAAGCAGGCGGAGCTGGGCGCCCCGACTCCCGAGGTCGAGGACCCGGCGATCACGGCCACCACCGCCTTCTGGGATGCCGGCTACACCTACGAGGACGCCGAGGAGCTCGCCGCGCTGTGGAGCTCGGAGGACACCTACGAGGCCAAGATCGCCGCGGGCGAGAAGCTCCTCGCGGGCGAGGTCCTGCCCGTTCTGCCGAGCGGGCAGCCGGGCGTCGGGCAGTGACCGCAGCCTCCTGACCCCACCCCGGCGCCCCTGAACTGCTCGCGAGGAGATGACATCGACGTGGAAGAACTGCTGTTGCGCACAGGCTTCGAGATCGAGCTGCTGGCGCCCGCCGGATCCGACCGGCAGACGTTGGCGGATGAGCTCGCGGCGCGGTGCGCTGGGCGGGTGCGGCGGTCCTTCCACGTCGACAGCGAGCCGTCGGCGGTGCCGGGCGTGGGGGTGTTCCGGCACCTGTCCCCGGCGTTCGACGTGGTCGACGAGCACGGCCGCCCGGTCGCGCGCCTGGTGGACGACATCACCATCCAGCGGGACCTCGTCCCGGCGCCCGGGCATCAAGGGGCGCTCGGGCGCCGGGACTGGTACCGCATCCTGTGCGACGAGGGGCGACTGCTGCGCCTGATCGAGCGGCACACCGACCCGTACGCGCCGCTGGCCACGGTGCTGGATCCTGTGGCCGAGCTGTTCGGCGCCCGCGTCGACATGCTCTCCGGGGCGGCCCGCGTGAACGACTCCGCCGGCGCCACCGTGGCGGTGGCCATGACCCTGCCCCCCGGTCGTGAGCGGCCCTGCGAGATCGTCACGCCACCGCTCGAGTCCCACCACGCCCAGTCGCTGGAACGGCTGCTCGGCCCCGCGCGCGAGCTCGGCTTCACCGTCCCGCGCGAGGCCGCGGTGCACCTGCACGTGGACGGCGCGCCCTTCCGGCGCGCGGAGTCGTTCGCCAACGTGGTGCGCCTGTTCGGGCACTGGCGTGAGGAGCTGTGGACGGCACTCGACGCGAACCCCGACTGCCGCCGGGTGGCGCCGCTGACGCAGGAGCTGGTGGACCTGGTCGAGCTCCCGTGGCAGGAGGCCGGCGAGCGTGGTGTCTGGGCCCTCATGCGAGACGCGGCACAGGGCGCGGGCGTGACCAAGTTCGCCGACGTGAACCTCAAGCAGCTGCTGACCGACCGGCCGGTGCGCGACACCCTGGAGGTGCGCATCCTGCCCGGTGACCTGGACGGCCACTCCATCGTGCGGCGCGCGGCCCTGGTGGAGGCGCTGCTGACCCGATGCCTCGACCCCCGCCCGATCCCGCGCCCGGACCGCCACGCGGTGCGCGACCCGCTCGGCGCGCTCCATGACCTTCTGGGGGTGCGCCGATGAGCACGTGGACTCAAGCGGCCCGGCCGGACAGCGCGGCGATCCCTCGCCTGCAGCCATGGCGGCCCATGCGGCAGGAGTCAGTCGAGGGTGATGAAGGGCAGGTCGCGGCGAGTTCCGGACAGCGGCTCGACGACGTGGTGCACGCCCACCTCCCCGGGCTGCTCCGCTACGCCACGGTGCTCACCGGGGACGGCCACACCGCCGCCGACCTGGTGCAGGAGGTGCTGCTGCGCGCCCACGTCCGGTGGAACCGCATCGCGATGATGGACCGCCCCGACCTGTACCTGCGGCGGATGGTCACCAACGAGCACCTGTCGTGGCGTCGCCGCTGGCATGTGCGCACCATTCACGTCGCGGCCGACGACGTCCTCGCCGCCCACGCCGACCCGGAGCAGGATCACGCCCGGCGCGTGGTCGAGGACGACTGGATGTGGCGGCGCCTGGCCGCGCTGCCCCCGCGCCAGCGCGCGGTGCTCGTGCTCCGCTTCTACGAGGGCCTCGCCGACCTGGAGATCGCCAGGGTCCTGGGCACCTCCACCGCCACGGTCCGCTCGCACGCCTCCCGGGCTTTGGCCACCCTTCGCGCCACCGATCCCTCGACCACCACGGAGCAGCCATGAGCACCCACCTGCGAGCCATCGACGGCTCAGATGACGGTGACGTCCCCCAGCGTCCCGGTGTGACGTCAGGGCTCCCGAGTCCGCGTCAGGGTCCGGGCCTGGGTCCGGATCCCCACGGGCCGGACGCCGACCTGATGGACCGGATCGACCGAGCCCTGCGCTCGCGCGAGGTCGCGACCCCCGACGCCGCTGTCGTGGCCGCGCGCATCGAGGACCGGCTCGCCACCCTGCCCGCCGGAACGGGCGCCCGTCGCGGCGCCAAGATCGTCGTCGCGGGCGTCGTGACCTCGACCCTGGCCGTGGTGGGCGCGGGCGCCGCCGCCGCCGCCGATCCCTACTCGAACGTCGCGCGGGCGGTCGAGAATGCCGCGCAGGCGGTCGGGGTCAATTGGTCGCCGATGCCCGAGGGATACACCCGGGCGCAGTACGACGCGTTCTGGGGCGCCGGCTACTCCCCGGCTGATGTCGAGGCCTTCAGTGAGTTGTGGAACACCGAGGAGCTGGAGACCAAGGCGCTCGCCGGTCAGAAGATCCTGGACGGCGAGACCCTGCCCGCGCCCGCGCCCATCTCGGACCCGGCCTTGCTTCAGCCCAGTGACCCTCAGGAGGTGGCGGCCAGGGCGTTCTGGGATGCGGGCTACAGCGCCGAGGACATTGACCTGCTGGTGAGCCTGTGGGGCAACGAGGACACCTGGGAGGTCAAGGTGGCCGCGGGCGAGAAGCTCCTCGCGGGGGAGGCCCTGCCGATCACTCCGAGTGGCACGCCGGCACGCGTGAGCCCGACTCCCTGAGGGTGCAGGACACGATCGGGGGATGGCCCAATGTCTCTCTTCTTGCGACGCCGATGTGTTGCGGCTGTCGGTGTCGCAAGAAGAGAGACGTAGGCGGCCCGGCGGTCAGACGAGTGCCAGCAGCCCTGCGGTCAGGACGATGCTGGCGACGACCTCGCCGATGCCGATCCATCGGGCCGTGAGGCCGGGCCACAGCCGCGGCACCAGCGCCGCCCGGATGGTGAAGAGCGCGAACACCACGCCGAGCCACGGCTGGGCGACAGCCGCCGCCACGGTGGCCAGCGCGTGGTACCCGATGGACGCGGCGTAGACGGCCCGGTTGCCGCGCTCGCGGATCAGCGATTTCACGTACAGCACCGTGCCGCCGAAGTAGGCGAGCAGCAGGCCGGTGAGCAGCCAGATCCCCGGCTGATCGGCCCCCGGCAGCCAGGCGTCACTGCCTCCCGCGTTGGCGCCGACGCCCGCCGCGACGACAGTCATCAGGCAGGCCGCGACGATCGTGACGCCGTCGTTGAGGTACGAGCGGTCCTGGCGTCGCCAGGAGCACCACAGGCTGACCACCATCAGCGGCGCGTACACCGGGACCCAGCGCAGCAGCTCGGGCGCGACCGCCACCACCAGCAGCGCGAGCGCCGCAGTCGCGATGCCGTAGGCCCGCACGGGCGGCAGGTAGCGGGCCTTGCGCCGGGACTTCAGCCACAGCCCGGCCGCGAAGAACGCGAAGTACCCGACGAGCCACACCCCCAGCAGCGGGAGCTGCCGCCACGCCAGCCCGGAGTGCAGGGCGCCGACCACGAACGGCACAAGCAGCATCGCCCACGCGCCGTGCTGGTTCGGGACCCACCCCGGCGACCGGCGGCGGGATGCGGGCGCAGGGCGGGCGCGATCGATGGTGGGCACGGATCGACGGTAGCGGCGGGGCCTGAGCGCCCGGCGGGACATGGGTCCTCGCGTGCGTGACCTCCGAGTGTGCTACCGCATGATGTCGGTCGGTAGCATGTGGGGATGGCCACCACGCTCCGTCTCTCGCCCGAGCTCCAGGCGCGCGTCAAGGAGACCGCTGCCCGGGAGCACCGTTCCGAGCACGCGGTGATCGTCGAGGCGGTCGAGCGGTACACGTCCGACCGGGACCGCCGTCGTGACGCCGCCCTCGCGCGGGTGCTCGAGCGCGACAAGGCGATCCTGGACGCCCTCGCGTGATCCCGACATACCTCGAGCTGCAGGATCTCCTGCTCTTCGGGGCGGCGATCCTCGGGCACGACCCCGAGGTGCGGGACTACGGGCTCCTGGAGTCGGCGCTCGCGCGTCCCCGGGCCACAGTGTTCGGAGAGGACGCGTACGCGACTCTCGACGAGAAGGCGGCCGCCCTGCTGCTCTCCGTCGTGCACAACCACGGGCTGGTCGATGGCAACAAGCGGCTCGGCTGGGTGTCGATGGCTGTCTTCTACGAGATGAACGGGTGCCTCATCGAGGCGCCCCATGCCGAGGCGATCGACCTGGTGCTGAGCATCGCCGCCGGGGAGCTCGACGATGTCGCGAAGCTCGCCGAGACGCTCAGAGGCTGGCTCCGGCCGCTGCCCGCGTGAGGGAAAACGCCTGGACGTCGGAGGCGCGGCGTGCCTAAGGTGCCCGACATGCTCCTGTGATCCGCCCCGAGTCCGTTCCCGACTCTCTGCGTCGCGCCAGCCCGGCCGCGGCGCGCTGGTGGTGATCACTTGTCCTCTGCGTCCTTCCCCGCTCGATTCTCCGGTCCCGCTGGGCTCTCCGGCCCTGTGCTGCGGGCCGAGTCCCTGACCCGTTTCTACGGCGCGCATCGCGTGCTGGACGGCGTGAGCCTGTCCGTCGATCCCGGGCGCCGAGTCGGCGTCGTCGGCGAGAACGGCATCGGCAAGTCCACGCTGTTGCGGCTGCTGGCCGGGGTGGAGGAGCCCGACTCGGGGTCCGTCTCCCGCCCGCCCGACCTGGTGTTCCTGGGGCAGGAGCCGTCGTTCGGCCCGTCCGCGACGGTGGCCGAGGTGATGGCCGATGCCCTGGCCGATGTGCGGGCGGTCGAGGCGGCGCTCGAAGCGGCCGCCGCCGCGCTCGCTGACGACCCCGATGGCGTGGGCGCGCGGGCCTACGAGCGTGCCCTGGCCCGCGCCGAGGCCGTGGACGTGTGGGGCGCCGATCGTCGGGCCGAGGTGGTGCTCGCCGGGCTGGGCATGGCCGAGGTGCCACGGGACAGGGCGTCCGGGCGGATGTCGGGCGGTCAGCGGAGCCGGCTCGCGCTCGCGGCGGTGCTGGTGCGGCGCCCGTCGGCAGTGGTGCTCGACGAGCCCACGAACCACCTGGACGACGAGGCCGCCGAGTTCCTGGCCGCCGCGCTGCGGGACCTGCCCGGCGCCGTGGTGCTCGCGAGCCACGACCGCGTGTTCCTCGACGAGGTGTGCACCGAGATCTTCGACCTCGACCCCTCGTTCGACGGCCCCACGCTGTACGGCGGCACGTACAGCAACTACTTCGACGCCCGGCGGATCGAGCGTGAGCGGTGGGAGGAGCGCTGGTTGGCCGAGCGGGAGGAGCGCGCCGCCCTGCGGCAGTCGGTGCGCGTGACGTCCCGCGCCGTCGGGCACAACGCGGCCCGGCGGGACAACAACAAGATGTCCTTCGGCATGATCGGCGATCGCGTGGAGCAGCAGGTGGCCCGCCGGGTCCGCGACGCGCAACGCCGGCTCGACGAGTTGGAGGCCTCGCAGGTGCGACGGCCGCCGACACCGCTGCGGCTTGCCATCCCCGCCCGGCCCGTTGGCGCTGGCGGCGGCTCGCTCGCCGTCCAGGTGAGCGGCGCCGTGGTGCCCGGGCGGTTGCGTGTCGACGCGTTGGACCTGGCGTCTGACGCGCGGCTCTTGGTGACCGGGGCCAACGGGTCCGGCAAGTCCACGCTGTTGCACCTGCTGGCCGGCGACCTCACCCCGGCCGAGGGCGCAGTCCACCGGGCGCGCGGCATGGAGGTCGCCCTGCTGGAGCAGGACGTCGGGCTGGCCGACGACGCCCGGACGCCCCGCCAGGTCTACGAGCTCGTGACAGCCGACCTGCGGGGCGCCCCGCCGCTCACCGACCTGGGGCTGGTGGCGCCGCGCGACCTCGACCGGCCGCTGCGGGAGCTCAGCGTCGGGCAGCGCCGACGCGTCGTGCTCGCGCTGCTGGTGGCCCGGGCGCCCAGGGTGCTGCTGCTCGACGAGCCGACGAACCACATCTCGCTGACCCTCGCCGAGGAGCTCGCCGACGCACTGGGCGACTGGCCCGGGGCCGTGGTCGTCGCCACCCACGACCGGTGGCTGCGGCGCGGCTGGGGCGGCGACACCGTGGCCATCGAGGGTGGGCGCCTGGTGCGCTGATTGCCCGCCCTTGCCCCACCTCGCGTGCTGTCGCCTGCCTGGGCAAGGGAGACGGAGCCCCAGATCCCTTGACCTGCGCGTCGGGCTGCCGACCGGGAGGGTAGGAGTCTCCACCCCCGGGAGCCGTCATGCCGCTGCATCGTCGCCGCACCTCGATCACCCTGCCCGCCGTGCTGGTCGCGGCCTGCCTGACGCTGGGGGTGGGCAGTGCCGCGCAGGCCCCGACGCCTGCCGTCGAGCGCGCGGCCACCGCCTCGGAACTGCTCACCCCCGCGACCGGGATGCTGGTGGGCGCGTTCGTGCAGCCGCGTGATGATCGGGGCTCGGAGGCCGCCGTGTCGGCGTTCGAGGAGGCGACGGGCCGCAAGTTGGACCTGCAGCGCTGGTTCGCGCGGTGGGATGAGCCGATGCCGCCGGCGCAGGTGGTGACGACGCTGCGGCGGGGGCGGACGCCGGTGTTGTCGATCGAGCCGCGACGGCTCGACGGCAGCAAGATCTCGTGGGCGTCGATCGCGGCGGGTGAGCATGACGCGGAGATCGCGGCGCAGGCGGCGGGGATCGCCGGGTTGGCCGAGCCGCTGTTCCTGGTGTTCCACCATGAGGCCGATATCGCCACGGGGCATGGCTCGCCTGCGGAGTTCCGGGCGGCGTGGCGGCATTACGTCGGCGTGATGCGGGATGCCGGGGTGACGAACGTGGCGTGGACGTGGGTGGTCACGCCGGGCAGCTTCGGGTCGGCGCCCTCGACGGCGGGCGCCGACGCGTTCTACCCGGGTGACGACGCGGTCGACTGGCTGGCCCTCGACCCGTACAACTGGCATGGCTGCGCGCCGTCGAAGCCGCCCGCGTGGCGCACCCTCGCCGACGTGGCGGGCCCGTTCCGCCGCTGGTCGCAGGGCCACGGCAAGCCGCTGATGCTCGCCGAGTGGGGCTCGGTCGAGGACCCTGCCGATCCCACGCGCAAGGCCCGCTGGTACACCGAGGCGCTGGCGGCGCTGGCCACGTGGCCGGAGGTCAAGGCGGTGTCGATCTTCCACCAGCACGGCACGTGCGCCTGGTGGGTGGACTCGTCGGCCGAGTCGCTCGCGGGGTACTCGCAGGCGGTCCGGGCGGCAGAGACCCACGGGCGCCCGTCGGCGTGGCTGATGCCGTCCACCACCCACGGCTCGGCGCCGCTGGGCGTCACGTTCGATGGCTCGCGCAGCACCGGCTCGGGGTCGGTGAGCGGCGCCGGGATCACGTCGTGGCGCCTGGACCCGGGTGACGGCTCGCCCGTCGTCCAGGGTGTCGGCGCCCCGCCCGCGGCGCTCGCGCACACCTATGCCGCGGGGAGCTTCGCGGCGCGTCTGACGGTCATGGACGCCACCGGTGCGACGGCCTCCGACGTCCTCACCGTGACCTCGGCGCCCGAGCCGAAGGTCAGCATGGCCGAGGGCGTCGTCGACGCCACGAGCGCGGAACTCAAGGCGTGGGTGTCGCCGCAGGGTTATGAGGCGACGGTGCGCATTGCCTGGGCGCCCACCGCTGGCGGGGACGGCGGCCCGGGCGGGACGGGGGAGGCCTGGCTGACCGTCCCACCCGTCACGTACTCGCGGGCGCTCACCCACAGCCTCGTCGACCTGCTGCCGGGCACGTCGTACACATGGACGGTGACGGCGTCGACAGAGGCCGGGACCTCGACGCTGAGCCGGACGTTCGGCACGGCTGGGCCCCCGACGACATCCTCGACCTGGTGGGAGGACCGCACCTCGACCTCGATCACGCTGCGGGCGCTGGTGCATCCGCACCGGCTTCCCACGCAGGTGTGGTTCGAGTGGGCTCCGACGGGCCAGTGGCCCGCCTGGTCGGGGTGGACGCAGGTCGACGCGACATTCGAGAAGTCGGTGTCCGTCCCTTTGCGCGGCCTGCGACCCGGAACCACGTATGCCTACCGGGTGGTCGCGATGAATGCGATGGGCGTCGTGCGGGGGCCGGAGCGGACCGTGACGATGCCGTTCTGAGGGAGGCGCTCAAGTTGGGCATCTCGATTGTCGATATGCCCATCAAGGAAGCGGCACCCCCACGATCGAGACGGAGCAGGTCGATGACGACAGCACTGGACGCGCCGCCGCGCAGGACGCGGACGCTCACCTCGGCCCTCGGGGTGGGCGCCCTGACGGTGGCCGCGTGGCTGGCCATCACCGTGGGCGTGGTCCTGGCGATCATGGCGATGGGCGGCAGCGTGAGCACGTCCGTGCCGGTGCGCCTCACCGCCGAGGCGCCCGCGCACCAGGACGTCGTCCTGCCCTGCGTCGAGGGATGGGCACTGGATGGCGGCAGTTGCGCCCCGGCAGCGCAGCCGGAGCAGTGGCACGGTGGCGCCGCCCTCCCGGTGCGCAGCGCCGGCGGCCTCCAGGCCGAGGCGCACGACCTCGGCGCGACGGCCTCGCTCCTGGGCTCGATGCCGACCTGGGTGGGCTTCGTCGTCGGGGGCGCGATGGGACTCGTGCTGATCCCGGTGCTGCGCGCGACAGCCCACGGTCGCCCCTTCGCCCGCGGCAACGCGCGCGGACTCGCCGTTGCCGCCGCGCTCGCCCTGGTGGGCGGCCTGCTTGCCACCGCAGGGCCGATGCTGGCTGCGCCCAGTGCCATCGCCGCGATCGAGGCCCTGACGATCCACTCCGCCACCGGCGCCTTCGACATGCCCGACGGCTGGCTCGAGCCGGCACTCCAGGTCGCCTGGTGGCCCGTGGTCATCGCCGCACTCCTCGCCGTCCTGGCCGCCGCCACCCAGCGGGGCGCGCGCCTGGCCGCCGACGTCGAAGGCCTCGTGTGACCGACGACGACGCCGCAGCCCACCGCGTCACCTGCCGCCTCGGCGACCTGCTCGACGCGCGCGGCCTGACCCTGGTCCAGCTCGCCGCCCTGACCGGCGTGACGGTGGCGAACCTGTCGGTGCTGAAGAACGACCGAGCGCGGGCCGTGAGGTTCAGCACCCTCACCGCGATCTGCGACGCGCTCGACTGCCAGCCGGGCGACCTGTTCGCGGTCACGGCGCCCGAGGGCGCCCCTCGACAGGGACATGTGTGACGCTGGCGCCATGAGCGACACAGACGCGCAGCCCGGACCTGTCGACGCGTCAGGCGAGGAGCGGGCCGCCCAGGCGCTCGCGGCCTCGGGGATCGACCACGTCATCGTCCGGCACGGCCGGGTGTCCTCCCTGGTGGAGGCCGCGGCGGCCCGCGGGGTCGAGCCCGGGGCCCTCATCAAGACGATCGTGGTGCGGCGCGGCGAGGGCGACTACCTGTTCGTCCTCGTCCCCGGCGGGCGGGCGATCTCCTGGCCCAAGCTGCGCGCCCTGCTGGGCGTGAACCGGTTGTCGATGCCCGACGCGGCCACTGCCAAGGACGTCACCGGCTACGAGCGCGGCGCCATCACGCCGTTCGGCTCGCTGCGCGACTGGCCGGTGGTGGCCGACGAGCATGTGCTGGGGCAAGAGGTGTCCATCGGCGCCGGTGGCCACGGCGTCGGCGCCACGGTGGACGGGAACGCGCTGGTGGAGGCGCTGGGCGCGCAGGTGGCCGACGTGACGGACCCCGAGCCCGCGGGGTGAGAACCCGCCGCCGGACGAGCGCGCGTCGGACCTGCTCGGTAATGTGATGGACCGGTCCGTGCGGGCCCACAGACCTCCGGCGCGCCGGGGGTGGGCGAGAGACATGGCTGGGGAGAGATGTACCTGATCGAGAAGACCGCCGCAGCGGGCGGGATCGAGGTTGCTGAGGCCGACGGAGTCGTCACGGTACGACTCTGGGGCGAGGTCGACGCGGCACTGCGGGAGCAGGCGAGCCAGTCCATGGCCCACACCCTCACCAGCCCAGCCCGGGTGGTGGTCGATGCCACGGACGTCACGTTCATCGACTCCACGGGGCTCGCGTTCATCCTGCAGGTGCACCTCGCGGCGGGCGAGCAGGGCCGACGGGTCACGTTGCGGGATCCGAACCGCACGGTCACAGGCCTGCTGGACATGATCGGGATGGGCGGGGAGCTCGACCTCGAGGACGAGTCCGTCAGCGCCTGAGCCCTGAGGGCCACGCCTGGTTCCGCACCCGTCGGAGGTCTCGACTAGGTTCGCGACATGCGGCTCCTGCACACCTCCGACTGGCATCTGGGCCGCACCCTGCACGGGGTGGACCTGCTCGACCATCAGGCGGCCCACCTCGACCACCTCGTCGAGGTCGCCCGGGATGAGCAGGTCGACGCGGTGCTCGTCGCCGGCGACGTGTACGACCGCGCCGTGCCGCCCGTCGAGGCCGTGATGCTCCTGTCCGAGACGCTCGCGCGCCTCGCCGAGCACACCACTGTCATCCTCACCCCCGGCAACCACGACTCCGCGGCCCGGCTGGGCTTCGGGGCGGCACTCATGCGGGAGCGCGTGCGGGTCCGCAGCCGCGTGTCGGGCCTGGCCGAGCCGGTCATGCTGCCCGACGAACGCGGGGACGTGCTCGTGTACGCGCTGCCGTATCTGGACCCCGACGTGGTGCGCCGCGACCTCGCGGAGGACGGCGCCGCCGAGCCGTTGGCGCGATCGCATGAGGCGGTGATGGGCGCGGCGATGGACCGCGTGCGGGCCGATCTAGCCCGACGGGTCGCGGACGCCGCGCGCGCCGGGTCCCCGCGGCCGCGCGCGGTCGTGGTCGCGCACGCCTTCGTGGTGGGCGGGCTGCCGAGCGACTCCGAGCGGGACATCCGGGTGGGCGGCGTGGACGTGGTGCCCTCGGGCGTGTTCCGGGGGGTCGACTACGTGGCGCTGGGGCACCTGCACGGGGCGCAGCGCGTCGGGGCCGATCCCGGCCTTGAGGCTGCTGCCAGCCCCGGGCCGAGCCCGCTGCTGCGGTACTCCGGCTCCCCGCTGGCCTACTCGTTCTCCGAGTTGCGGCAGGTGAAGTCCACGGTGCTGCTCGACGTGGACGCCCTGCCCGACGCCTCCGCCGCGCGGCTCATCCCGGCGCCGGTGCCGCGCCGCCTGGCCGAGCTCACCGGGCCGATCGACGAGCTGCTGGGCGCCGCGGGCGAGGCCCACACCGACGACTGGCTGCGGGTGACAGTGACCGACCCGCATCGGCCCGAGGATCTGTACCGCCGGGTCAAGGACCGGTTCCCGCACGCGCTGGTGATCCAGCACCGACCACCCGAGCGGGTGGGTGGCGCCGTGCGCGCCGGAGCCGTCACGCAGGCGCATGACGTGCTGGAGGTCGCGGCGGAGTTCGTCGAGCATGTCAGCGGACAGGCGCCCACGGTGGCCGAGGCCGCGGTGCTGCGCCAGGCGTATGAGCAGGTCACGGCTGCCGAGCGGAGCGCCTGATGTATCTGCGCACACTCGAGCTCCAGGCCATCGGGCCGTTCGCCGGCCGGCATGTCATCGACTTCACGGCGGTGGGCGCCTCCGGGCTGTTCCTGTTGGAGGGCCCCACGGGCGCCGGCAAGTCGACGATCATCGACGCGATCGTGTTCGCGCTGTACGGCAAGGTCGCCTCACCTGCCGCCAGCGAGGAGCGCCTGCGCTCGGCCTTCGCGCCCGAGGACGTGGAGAGCGTCGTCGACCTGGTCTTCGAGACCGGCGCGGGCGCCTTCCGGGTGCGCCGCACCCCGGCCTATGACCGGCCCAAGAAGCGGGGGACCGGCACCGCGCGGCAGCAGTCGACGGTCAAGCTGTGGCGGCTGCCGGTGGAGGCGGTGGACGACGGGGACGTGGCCGAGGGTGAGATCCTCTCCACCCGGCTCGACGAGGCCGGGGCCGAGCTGCAGCGGATCATCGGGCTGGACCGGGCGCAGTTCGTCCAGACGATCGTGCTGCCGCAGGGCGAGTTCGCGAGCTTCCTGCGCGCCGACCCCGAGCATCGGCGCAGCCTGCTGCAGAAGATCGTCGGCACCGAGGTGTACGAGAAGATGCAGCAGCGGCTTGAGGAGATGCGCCGGGAGGCGCAGCGCGCGGTCACCGAGGCCCGGGGATCGTTGCGCAGCGCGGCGGCGCACTTCGCCGGGGCCGCGGCCCTTGACGAAGCGGCCGCCCACGAGCTGGAGGCTGCCGCCGCCGACGAGGCCAGCCAGGCGGTGGCGCTCGCGCAGGGCCACGTGGAGCGGCTCCTGGAGCACTCCCGGCAGGCCCAGGCCGACCAGGCGCGGGGTGAGCTCGGCGCCGCCGAGGCAGCCACAAGGCTCGACAGCCTCACCACAGTGGCGGCCGCACTGGCCCGCCGCAGCATGCTGCGCGCCGAGCGGGACGAGCTGGAGGCCCTGGCCGGCGCCCACGCGCAGGACGTGGAGCGCCGCGATCGGGGGCGCCGGGCGCTTGCCGTCCGCTCGTTGATGAACGGCCTGGACGGCGCCGTGCGCGCGCAGGCCAGCGCCGAGTCCGCCGTGCACGCCGCCGTCGCCGCGGCGCCAGCAGGGCTGTTGCCGGCCACCTCGCGCGTGTTCGGGCTGCTCGGGCGGCATCCGCAGGAGTTGCCCGGCGACGAGCCCGTGGACCCGACGCACCTGGTCGCGCAGCTCACCGCCGCGTTGGACGCCACCCGCCGTCGCGACGAGCAGACTGCGGCGACCCTGACCCGCCTGGTCGCGCTCGAGGCCGAGCTGCCGGAGCGGCGCCGGGAGGCACGGGACCTGCACACGTCGCTGGCCACCGCGCGCAGCGAGGCGAACCGGCTCGCGGAGGTGCTCACCACGCGGCCAGCCGAGCGGGCGGAGATCGTCTCCCAGCTCGCGACGGCCACCGAGTTGATGAGCGAGCTCAGTGGGCGCCGCGCCGAGGAGAAGGCCGCCGAGGCGCTGCTGGCGGCGGCGGGCGTGGCGGAGCGCACCGCCCAGGAGCTCGACGAGGCGACCCGGATCCAGGGCGCGGCGGCCGTCGCCGCGCACCGGGCGGTGGAGCATGAGGCGCAGGCACGCGACGCGCGCATCGCCGGGATCGCCGGGGAACTGGCCGGTGGGCTGGCCTCGGGGGATCCGTGCCCGGTGTGCGGGGCGCGCGAGCATCCCGCCAAGGCGCCGGTCGACGCGGCGGGCGTCACCGCCGAGGACGTCGAGCGCGCGTCGCAGGAGCGGGCCAACGCCGAGACGGTCCTCGCCGAGCAGGCCGCCGAGGTGGCCGCGCTGACCGAGCGGCTCGCCGCCGCGCAGGAGGCAGCCGAGGGGCTGAGCGTCGAGCAGGCCAAGGGCAGGCTGGCCCAGGCGCAGATGCTCGTGGGCATGGCGGAGTCGGGCGAGGCGGACCGCTTGGCAGCGCAGGCGGCCCTGGCCGCGCATGACGAGGAGACGGAGATCGCCCGCGGACGTCGCGGCGAGCTCGAGCAGCTCTGCGCCGCGGAGCAGGCGCGGGCCACAGCGCTCGACGCGGCACTGGTCCGCGACGAGCACGACGTCGACGAGGCCCGCGCCGGCAGCCCCACAGTCCAGGCCCGGCAGGACGCGCTCCGGGCCAGGATCACGGCGGCCACCGCCGTCCTGGACGCCCTCGGGGACGTGGAGCGGGCCACCCGTGACCGCCTGACGCGCACCGCCGAGCTCGAGCAGGGCCTCGCTGAGCATGGCTTCCTCGACGCGGAGGACGCGCGGGCCTCGTTGCTGGCCCCGGAGGCGCTGACCGCGCTGGAACAGGCCGTGCGCGAGCATGAGGCGGCCGTCGAGCGCGTGCGCGCCGAGCTCGCGGACCCGGCTCTCGCGGGCCTGCCCGATCCCGGCCCCGACCCGGCCGAGTTGGAGGCCCGGGTCGCCGCGGCCCGCGCCGAGCACACGGCCCGCGCCGCGGAGGCCACCCGCCTGGCGGGCGCCGCGGCACTCGCCAGCGAGCGCGCAGCCGTGGCGCAGTCCTCCATGGCGCAGGTGGCGGAGGCGGCCAAGGCACTGGAGGGGGCGCTGGCCGACGCGGCGCCCGTGACCCGGGTGGCGGGCCTCGCCGCGGCATCGGGCGGGGACAACGCGCGGGCGCTCACCCTGGCGACGTTCGTGCTGGTCCGACGCTTCGAGGATGTGGTGGCGGCGGCGAACGACCGGCTGGCCGTGATGTCCGACGGCAGGTTCGAGCTGGTGCGCAGCGACGAGCGGGAAGACGTCCGCACCCGGCGCACCGGCCTGTCGATGCGGGTGATCGACCACCGCACCGAGACCACCCGCGACCCGCGGACGCTCTCCGGCGGGGAGACGTTCTACGTGTCGCTGTGCCTGGCCCTGGGCATGGCCGACGTGGTCACCGCCGAGGCGGGCGGCATCGACCTGGGGACGCTGTTCGTCGACGAGGGCTTCGGCTCACTGGACCCGCACACCCTCGACGCGGTGCTCGCCGAGTTGGGCCGGCTGCGGGCCGGTGGCCGCGTGGTGGGCGTGGTCTCGCACGTCGAGGCGCTCAAGGCGTCCATCGCGGAGCGGATCGAGGTGCGGCGGCTGCCCGACGGCGCCAGCACGCTGTCCGTGCGCGCGGGCTGACGGCGCCCTCGGACGGTGGGTTTCACGGCGGATGTCACGGTGGGGCCTGTGCCGGACATTCCTGGGGTACAACCTGCCTGAGGAGGCCCCATGAACCCCGTGAGCCCTGAGCGCGTCGAGCAGTTGCTCAAGGACGCCGCCCCGCGCCCGGTCGGCGCTGAGCCGGACAAGGACGTCGACCGACTGCTGCAGGCCATGGCCGCTGACGTGATGGCCGCGCAGCCCGCCGGGCCGCGCCTGGCGGCGGTCGTCGCGCTCAAGCGCCGGCGCCGCGGCCTGGTCGTCGCGCCGGCCGTCGCCGGTGTCGTCCTGGCCCTCACGGCCGCCACTGCCGTGACGGTGTGGCGCAGCACTGCCGCGCCCGACTTCGCCGAGACCGTCTCCCGCCACACGGAGCAGGTGTCGCTGCCCCCGGGCGCCGATCGCGCCGCCTACGTCGAGTTGCTGCGCGTCCAGGGGATCGAGCACCCCGGCTCGGTCAGCGACGCGGGCGTCCGCGGCTCCGTCGGGTACTACGCGTCCTGTGCGTGGCTGACGTCGTGGGACGCGCGCCACGAGGCGGGCGACATCGCGGGCGAGGCGCAGGCGCTCAGCTCCTACCGTGAGGCGATCGGCTCGCCGTGGCTGTCCGAGACGGACGGCGGGGGCGTCGTGGCGAACCTCGAGGAGGTGGCCGCCGCCGCGGCACGCGGTGACCGGGACCGGGTCGCGCAGGAGCTCGACCGCAACTGCGCCGGCCTCCCGCTCGGCGGTGTCCAGTGACGTCGCCGCGCCACGCGGAGCGGTTCACCGACCTGATGGGCGCGCATGGTCCTGCGGTGCTGGGCTACCTCACGCGCCGCACCGATCCGCCCCAGGACGCCGCAGACCTGATGGCCGAGACGTTCATGGTCGCCTGGCGTCGGCTGGACGCGGCGCCGGCGGAGCCCGACCAGGCGCGGGCATGGCTGATCGGCGTCGCCCGCCACCAGCTCGCGAACCATCGCCGGGGCCGCCTCAGACGGGCCCAACTGGCCGACCGGCTGCGCCAGCACCTGCTGGTCAACGCGCCCCGCGCCGACGCCGGGCCGCACCGAGACGTCCACACGGCCCTGGCCGCGCTCAAGGACGAGGACCGCGAATTGCTGACCCTGGTCACCTGGGAGGACTTGACGCCCGCGCAGGCCGCGACGGTCCTGGGGCTGTCGTCGGCGGCGACCCGCAAGCGGCTCGAGCGCGCCCGAGGGCGGTTGCGCGCGGAGCTCGAGCGGACGGACCGAGCCGGCCACCCCGGCCGGGAGCTGCCGAGCACGGCGCCGAGCACGCCGCCGGGCAGGGTGGCGTCCGCACGTGTGTGACGCCGGGCCGGCCCCGTGAGGGCCGGCCCGGCGTCCAGGCCAACGGCTATGGCGTGGAGCCGCTGACCTCGGCACGGGGTGGGCGGGCGCCCATCTGGGCCACCGCCTCCCGTGCCACCCGGGCCCCCGCCCGGGCAGCCTCAACCGGCTCCGGCTCCCGGGACCAGTGGTCCAGGAACCCGGCGCAGAACGCGTCGCCGGCGCCGGTGGTGTCCACGGCGGCGACCCGGTCCGCCGGGACGTGCACCGGGTCGGACCCGGCGCTCGCCACGACGCAGCCGTCGCCGTCGAGGGTGACCACCGCCGTCGCGTAGTGCTCGGTGAGCCGGGCGGCGCCGAGCATCGGGTCGGAGGTCCCCGTGAGGGCCTCCGCCTCGTCGCGGTTCGGGAAGCAGAGCCGCGCCCCCGCCGTCCAGCGCAGGAACTGCTCGGCCCCCACCTCGCGCAGGAACGCCACCGAGCTCGGGTCCACGGACACCGGGACGCCGAGGCTCCGGGCCCGGTCCATGAGGGTCATCGCGGCGCCGCGCACCCCGATCTCGAAGTACGAGTACCCGGTGAGGTGCAGCATCGACGCCGCGCCGAGCAGATCGGCGGGGACGTCGTCCGCGGTGAGGTTGAGGTTCGCCGCGCGGTCCGTGAGCATCGTCCGCCGGCCCTCGGGGTCGACCATGATGACGATGGTCCCCGTCTCGGCGGCGGAGTCGACGGCGAGGCGCGCGTCAACCCCGAACCCGGTGAGGAAGTCCGTGTGGAACGCGTGGTCGAACGCCCCGACGCGGCCCACGAACGTGACCTGGTTGCCCAGGCTCCCCAGCCAGCACGCCTGGTTGGCGGCGGACCCGCCGGGGCTCCGGACGATCTCCGCACGCGTGTCGGAGTCGGCCGTCACCCCGGCGAGCGGGCGGACCAGGATGTCGTTGATGACGTCCCCGACGACGAGGACCCCTCCCGGCCCGCCCGTCGGGGCGCCGTCAGCGCTGCGCGGCGCCACGACCGGCCCACGCGGTCGCGATCTGGCCACCGAGGGTGATGTTGTTGCTGGCGATGTCGATGTTGACGTCCAGGCTCTTGCCCTCGGTGTGCTGCACCAGGTACGCGAGGAGGAACGGGGTGACCTCCTTGCCGCCCACACCCTGCGCGTCGGCGGCCTCGAACGCGGCGGCGAGGACGCTGTCGTGCAGCTCGGGGTCGAGCTGCTGGCTGACGGGCAGCGGGTTGGCCACGAGCACGGCGTGCGTGGAGCCGATCGAGTCGTGCGCGGCCATGACGCCCGCGATCTCCTCGGGGGTCTCGACCTGCCAGTCGATGGAGTGGCCCGAGTCGGTCAGGTAGAAGCCCGGGTAGCGCTGGGTGCGGTACCCGAGCACCGTGACGCCGAGGGACTCGAGCCGCTCGAGGGTGGCCGGGATGTCGAGGATCGACTTGGCGCCCGCGGAGATCACGGTGATCGGCAGCTTCGACAGCATGGTCAGGTCGGCCGACTCGTCGAAGGACTCCTGGGCGCCGCGGTGCACGCCGCCCAGGCCGCCGGTGGAGAAGACCCGGATGCCCGCGGCGTGCGCGAGCAGGGCCGTCGCCGCGACGGTGGTGGCGCCGGTGACCTTCTTGACCATGGCGATGCCGAGGTCGCGGCTGGACACCTTGATGACCGAGGTGTCCTCGGCGATGCGGACGATGTGCTCGTCCTCGAGGCCGACCCGCAGCACGCCGTCGATCACGGCGATGGTGGCGGGGGTGACGCCGTCGTCGACGAGCAGCTGCTCGAAGTGGCGGGCGGCGCCGAGGTTCCGCGGGCGCGGGAAGCCGTGGCTGATGATCGTCGACTCGAGGGCGACGACCGGGCGGCCCTCGGCGAGGGCGTCGGCGACGGCTTCGGACAGGACGACAGGGGTGGTGCTCATGTGGTGGCTCCTTGGTAGTTCTGGTCGGTCTGGTCGGAAGCCGCGACATTCGGTTTCGCGGTGGGCGCCGGTCCGGCGATCCGGATGGCGCCGAGCGCGAGCAGGGCCGTCACGGGGACGGCCATGAACGCGAGTTGGAGGCCCGCGACGTCGGCGAGGGCGCCGAGCATCAGCGGGAAGGCGATCGAGGTGGCCGAGGTGAGCAGCGACGCCCGCGCGACGGCCGCATCGGGCCGGTGGGGGAATCCGCTGACGACCAGGGCGATCGACGCCGGGTAGAGGTTGGCGGCGGCGAGCCCGCCGAGGCCGGCGGCGAGCACGGCGAGGAACGGGGTGGTCGCGAAGGTGAGGACGGCGGCTGCCGCCAGGCCCACCAGCAGCGAGGCCACCAGCACGGGCGGCGCGCCGAGCACCCCGACGAGCCGGCTGCCGAGCACGCGGCCGGCCACGATGGCCGCCCACATCACCGACGCGGCCCCGGCGGCGGTGGGCGCCGAGAACCCGCCGACGTCCACCAGGTGGGTGGCCGTCCAGAAGATGAAGGACCACTCCACGGCCACGCTCAGGCACATGGCCGCGTAGGCGGCCCGGGGCCGGCGCAGGGCGGTCGCCGCCTGGCGACTGGCGGCCCCGGTGGAGTCGGCGTCCATGGCGGCGCGCCCCCGCAGCAGCAGGGGCACCACCACGACGAGCAGCAGCGCGGCCTGCACGGCGGGGAACCCGCGCCAGCCCAGGGCCGTGGCCGCCACCACCGGGAGGGCGGCGGCGGCGGCCACGGCGCCGATGCTGTAGGCCACGTTGAGCTCGCCGATCATCTGCGCGCCGTGCCGCCCGTGCAGGGCGACCAGCAGCGCCTGGCCCGCGATGAGCGTGGAGCTCATGGCGAACCCGACCAGCACGAGCGCGCCCACGCTCATCACGGCGGTCTGCGCGGTGGAGATCAGCGCGGCCCCCGTGGCGCCGAGCACTGCCGCGCCGATGAGGATCGGCATCCGCCCGTGCCGTCGTCGGACCCGCTCGGCGACGGTCGCCGCGAGCAGCCCGCCCACGGCCAGCGCCGTGATGTGCAGGCTGCCGATGGTGTGCGACATCGGGATGTCCGCCTGGAGGAACGGCATCAGGCCGCCCAGGCTGCCCTGCAGCAGCGCGCTGACCAGGACGAGCACGAAGACAGCGAGGGTCAACCCGTCACGCCGTGGCCCCGGGTGGCGGGGTCCGGCGCGACGGGCTGGCCGCTCGCTGTCGTGGTGGCTCAACGCAGCGTCGCCCCGGCGTCCAGCACCAGCTCGGCGCCGGTCATGTACCTGGCCTCCGAGGAGCACAGCCACCGGACGGCGTGCGCCACGTCGACGGGCTCCATGCGGTGGATGGGCAGCGGCAGCTCCAGGGCGCCGCCGACGCCCTTGGCGGTGGCCTGCCAGTGCTCGGCCGCCGGGTTCTGCGTCATGTCGGTGCCGGTGCCGCCCGGGTGGACGGCGTTGACCCGGATGCTGTCGCCCGCGAGCTCGAGCGCGAGGCTCTTGAGCAGGCCCACCGTCCCGTACTTCGCCGCCGCGTAGTGCCCGATGGTGGGCAGCGGCTTCACGGCGGCTGTGGAGCCGACGAAGACGATGGACCCGCCGCGCCCGCCCTCGAGGATCGCCGGGACGGCGGCCCGCACGGTGTTCCAGGTGCCGGTGAGGACGACGTCGATCATCGTCTGCCACTGCTCGGGGGTGGCCTTCCACGTCAGCTCGGGCCAGCTCGCGACCCCGGCGTTGGCGACGACCATGTCGAGCCGCCCGTAGGAGTCCGTGGCCGTGCGCACCGCGGCCTCGAGCGCCGCGTGGTCGCGGACGTCGGCGTAGACGCTCTCCGCCCGGCCGCCCGCGGCGCGGATGATCCGCACCGTCTCGGCGAGGTCGTCATTCGACGCGAGGTCGTAGGTGAGGCCCTCGACGGGGCGCCCGAGGTCGGTGACGACGACAGCCGCCCCTGCCTCTGCGAGCGACACCGCGATGGACCGGCCGATGCCCCGGCCGGCTCCGGTGACGAGCGCCACCTGGTCTGTCAGATCGATCACTGGGAGGTCTCCTTGTCGAGCGGGATGGCGGAGTCGCCGGCGGCGGCGATGAGCGCGACGACCTGATCGCCGAAGTGCGGGTCGCTCTCCAGCACCACCTGGCAGTGGGCGCCCTCCTGGGC
Organism: Cellulomonas cellasea; assembly: GCF_030372105.1. Classification (GTDB taxonomy): domain Bacteria; phylum Actinomycetota; class Actinomycetes; order Actinomycetales; family Cellulomonadaceae; genus Cellulomonas_A; species Cellulomonas_A cellasea_A. Next base: position 36,534 of record NZ_JAUDBQ010000010.1, read on the forward strand.
GGGGAAGCCCATGTACTTGCCGCGGGTGTCGCAGACCGTCTGCCCACGGGTGGGGCCGTCGCCGGTGACGACGTAGGCGTTGACGGTGGGCGCGAGGTCCGGCACGAGCGTGCCGGCGGCGATGGCCACGGCCAGCGCGTCGTGCATGCAGCTGCGGCGCTCGCCGAACGCCGCCCCGGCGAAGAACTCGAAGTAGAAGTCGAGGATTCGCGACACGTACTGGCCGACCGTGCCGCCCTGGTCGAGCCGCGCGCGGTGCGAGTCGTCGAGCGTGGTGCGCATCGTGACGTCCAGGCCCACCATCGTCAGCCGCCACGGGGCGTGGAAGACGGCGGCGGCTGCCTCCGGGTCGCACCAGATGTTGGCCTCGGCGACCTCGGTGACGTTGCCGGGGGCGTCGGCGGCGCCGCCCATAATGGTCACGCCCCGCACCAGGCTCGGCAGCTCGGGGCACAGGCCCAGGGCGATCGCCAGGTTGGTGAGCGGGCCCACCGCGACGATCTCCACCTCGCCCGGGTTCGCGGTGACGAGCCGCACGATCTGCTCGGCGGCGCTGCCGGGGACGACGGCGCCGACCTCGCGGCCGGAGCCCGCGTTGCCCTGCCCGTCGTCGCCGTGCACGTGGTACGCGAACACGGCCTCGCCGCCCGCGATGGGGCCCGCGGCGCCGGCGGCCACGGGGACCTCCGGGCGGCCCGCCATATGCACGGTGTGCAGGCAGTTGCGGGTGGCTGTCGCCACGTCCACGTTGCCCCACACCGAGCCGAGGCCGATCAGGTCGATCTCGGGGTGCAGCGAGGCGTAGAGGATCGCGAGGGTGTCGTCGACGCCCGTGTCGCAGTCGAGGATCATCTTCAGTGCCATGTGGTGCTCTCCTGTCGTGCTGGTGGTGCTGGTCCGGGCGTCAGCGCAGGCGGGCGTCTAGCTCCGCGACGCGGGAGACCAGCAGCCGGTTGAAGGCGTCGGCGTCCACCTCGAGGGCCACGTCGGCGTTGGGGGCGGCCTTGGCGACGTTGTCCACGTCCACCACCGTCATGCCGCGCGTGAGGGCCCCGGCGCACTCCACGTCGACGTAGAGGCTGCGAGTCGTCACCAGGCTCGGCTGGATGACAGCCGCCACGGCCAGCGAGTCGTGCTGCGCTGTGGACGGGTTGCCCGACATCGCCAGGTGGTAGGCGGTGTAGAACTCGACCATCCCCAGCACCGCCTGGGCGACGGGCCCGCCGCCGCGCAGGCCGTCCCAGTCGTCGGGGGCGGTGAGCGCGAAGTGCGTGACGTCCAGGCCGACCATCGTCACGGGGATGCCCGCGGCGAAGACCCGCGCCGCGGCGTCCGGGTCGTACCAGATGTTGAACTCGGCGGCGGGCGTCATGTTGCCGATCACCCGGGCGCCGCCGCCCATGAGGACGATGCGCTCGAGCTTCGCGGCGACGTCCGGGAACGCGGCGATCAGCACCGCGACGTTCGTCAGCGGGCCCAGCGCGATGAGCGTCACCGGCTCCGCCGAGCCCTCGATCACGTCGACCATGAGCTGCACGGCCGAGCGGGCGTCCACGCCGCGCGGCGCGGGGTCCAGCCGCACGCCGCCGAACCCGTCCTCGCCGTGGGTGTTCGGGTCGGGGGCGGAGTCGCGGCGCACGAGCGGCACATCGGCGCCCGCGGCCACCGGCACGTCGTCCCGGCCGAGCAGGTGCATGAGCCGCAGCGCGTTCTCGGTGGTGTGGGCCAGGCCGGTGTTGCCGCCGACGGTGGTGACCGCCAGCAGGTCCAGCTCGGGGCTCGCCACGGCGAGCATGAGGGCCAGGGCGTCGTCGATGCCCGGGTCCGTGTCGATGATGACGGGGATGGCCATGGTCACTCCTTCGTCTCGGCGGTGAGGCCGGTCAGGCGGTCAAGCGGTCAGCGGGTCAGGCGCCGAGGGCGCGCAGGAACTTCTCGTGGAAGGCGGGAAGGTCGAGCGTGTCGACGAGGCGCACCACGCAGGGCTCAAGCGGGTCGACCGGGTCGGCCTCGTAGCCGCGCAGGTCCGCGACGACCTGGCCGCGGGTCTTCTCGCCGCGCAGCTCGACGCTGGCCCGCACCAGGCGGTACGTCGCCAGGTCCGGGTCCAGGGCCAGGGCCATGGCCAGCGGGTCGTGCAGCACACACGTCCGCATGCCCACCAGCGGCTCGTACACGTCGATGTAGTGCTGCATCGACTGCCACAGCATCCGGCCGTGCGGGGTGTCGACGGCCTCCAGCCGGGCCACGACCTCGGGCGGCATGGCGGTGCTCATCGTGATCTCGAGGCCCACCAGCACCAGGTCCCACGGCGCGTCGAGGACCAGCTGCGCGGCCTCCGGGTCGTGCCAGATGTTCGCCTCGCCGGTCTCCGACGCGTTCCCGGGCACCCCGGCGGCGCCGCCCATCACCACCACGCGGCGGATCAGGCGCGGCAGCTCGGGCTCGAGCAGCAGCGCCAGCCCGATGTTGGTGAGCGGGCCGACGGCCACGAGCGTGAGCTCGCCGGGGCGGCTGCGGGCCAGCCGGACGATCTCCGCGGCGGCCAGCGTGCCCGCCAGCTCGCGTGACGACGGCGGGTGCCCGGCGTCGCCCAGCCCGTCGTGGCCGTGCACGAACTCGGCGGTGAGCAGCGGCTGCGCCATCGGGCGCGCGGCCCCCTGGTGCACCGGCACGTCGGTGAGGCCCACCGCGTCGAGGATGGTCAGCGTGTTGCGGGCGCCCACGTGCACGGGCACGTTGCCGTGCGTGACGGTGCACGCGACGAACTGCGCGCCGTTGCCGGCGCCGTACATGATCGCCATGGCGTCGTCGACGCCGGTGTCGCAGTCGAAGATGATCTCGGTCATGGTCAGCCGGCCTTCTGGGCGGAGAGCGCGGCGATGGCGTCGACGGTCATGTCCCACAGCAGCGGCTTGTCCAGCTGGACGGCCACGTCGGTGTTGTGCGCCTGGCCCAGCAGGAACTCGAAGTCGGTGACCGTCATACCGGTGGTCCACGTCCCGGTGAGCTCCACGGCGACGAACGCGCTGCGGGTGGTGAACACTTTCGGGTCCACGAGCCAGGCCACACAGCACAGGTCGTGCACGGGCGGGGCGTCGAAGCCCTGGTGCTCGCGGTACGTCTTGCCGAAGAACTTGAGGATCTCCACCACGAACTCCGACAGCGGCGAGTCGATGGCCGCGATCCGCTCGACGACCTCCGCGTCGGCGGTCGCCTGGTGCGTGAGGTCCAGCCCCACCATGACGACCTTCCAGGCCCCCGCGAACACGGCCTGCGCGGCCTCCGGGTCGGCGATGATGTTGAACTCCGCCGCCGGGGTGCGGTTGCCCCGGGTGTAGCCGCCGCCCATGAGGACGACCTGCTTGACCCGCTCGATGATGCGCGGCTCCTTGTTCATCGCCAGGGCGATGTTGGTCAGCGGGCCCGTCGGGACCAGCGTGATGGTGCCGGGCTCGGCGGCCATCACCTCGTCGATGATGAGGTCCACGGCGTGCCGGGGGTCCAGCTCGCGGACCGGCGCGGGGAGCACCGGGCCGTCGAGGCCCGAGTCGCCGTGGATGTCGGGCGCCACCATCTGCGGGCGCACCATCGGGCCCTGGCAGCCGGCCGCGACGGGCACGTCGATGCCCGCGATGGCGCACACCGACAGGGCGTTGCGGGTGACCTTCGCCAGCGTCTGGTTCCCGGCGCAGGTCGTCACGGCGATCAGCTCGATGCCGGGGTTGCCCGCCGCGAGGATCATCGCCAGCGCGTCGTCGTGCCCGGGGTCGCAGTCGAGGATGATGCGTTCGGTCATGGTGTGCTCCTTGCGGGATCTGGGCGCACCGGCCCACAGCGACGGCGTCTGCCGTGCCGTCGCCGTGGGGACGTGCGGTGCGAGGGGTGGGTCAGGCGGTTTGCGGGGCCGGCGTCGCTGACGGCGCCTTGGTGCGGACCTTGTGGAAGCGGATGCCCACGAGGACCAGCGCGATGATCGTGATGACGTACGGGGTCATCAACGCGAGGTTGGAGTTGAACCCGGCGATGCCGAGCTGGTCGGCGATGGCGTCCGCCGCGCCGAAGATGAACGCCGCGACCATCGTCCGCACCGGCTTGCCCAGTCCGAAGGTGAGGGCCGCGACCGCGATGAACCCGCGGCCCGAGGTCATGTTCGCGGTGAAGGAGCCGAGCGTCGCCATCGCGAGCTGCGCGCCGGCGATGCCGCACAGGACGCCCGAGATGAGGATGCTCTGGAACCGGACCTTGCGAACCCCGATGCCGGCGGCCTCGGCGGCGGCCTCGTCCTCGCCCACCGCCCGCAGGTGCACGCCGTACTTGGTGCGGTACAGCACGATCGAGGCGATCGGTACCACCAGCAGCGCGAACCACACGAGCGCTGTCTGGTTGTGCAGCGCGGGGCCGAGCACCGGGATCTCCGCGAGCGGGCCAAGGGAGATGCGCGGCAGCCGGATGCTGGCATGCGGCGGCGTGACGCCCGGGTTGCCGTAGAAGACCTGCAGCAAGAACACCGACAGGCCCGCGGCCAGCAGGTTCACACCGATGCCGACCACGATGAAGTCGGCCTTGAGCCACAGGGTCGCCCCTGCGTAGATCATGGCCAGCACGAGTGCGGCGGCCACTGCCGCGCCGACCCCGACCAGGGCGCTGCCCGTGGCGGAGCCCACGGCGATCGACGTGAACGCGCCGATCAGCATCATGCCCTCGAGCCCGATGTTGAGGATGTTGCCCTGCTGGGTGAACGCGCCGCCGATCGCGGCGAGCAGCAGCGGGGCCACCTTCATCAGGATGACGAAGAGCATGGACGCGGTGAAGATCTGCTCCAGGACGTCCATCAGAGGTCTCCTCGGGACTCGGCGTCGGCGCCGCGGTGCGACGTGGGGGGTGTGCCACCAGGATCTGGCGGTGTGGCGCCGCTGGGGCTGCCAGCCAGCACGGGCTCCTTGTGCGGGGCCGCGTCCACGGCGGCGGAACCGGCTCCGGCGGTGGCCACAGCCGCGCGGCGGCGGCCCGGCAGCATCGCCAGGATCCGGTCACGGGTGCGGCGGTCCACCAGGAACACGGCGGTGATCGACAGGATGATCAGGCCCTGCAGGACGTTGACCAGCGGGAACGGCACTGAGGTGTTGATCTGCATCGCGTTCGAGCCGGCCATCATGTTGGCGTAGAACGCCGCCGCCAGGACGGCCGCCCACGGGTTGAGGCGGGCGAGCAGCGCCACGGTGATGCCGAGGAACCCGTAACCGGGGGAGAACGTCTGGAGGAACCGGCCGCCGTTGGGGCCGAGCACGAACAGCGTCCCGGCGAGCCCGGCGACGGCGCCGGAGATGGCCATCACCTGGATGCTCATCATCTTCGGGTTGACGCCCGTGTACTCCGCGAAGCGGTTCATCTCGCCGAGCTGGCGGACCCGCAGGCCCCACACCGAGCGCGTGAGCACCAGGCCCAGGGCGACCACGATGAGCAGCGCCACCACGAGGTCCATGCCCAGCCCGTACGGCGCGCTGAACATGGGCAATCGCGCGCCCGGGAGGATCTTCGGCGAGGCGGCCAGGCCGGCGCCCGGGTCCCGGAACGGGCCGGTCACCAGGTAGGCGGTGAGCAGCGTCGCGATGGTGCTCATCATGAGCGTCGTGACGATGATGTCCACCCGCCAGAAGGCGAGCAGCGCGCCGGGGATCGCGCCCCAGATCATCGCGCCGAGCATCCCGCACACCATCATCAGCACGGTGAGCAGCGGCGCCGGCAGGTCCGTGAACGTGAAGCCCGCCCAGGCGCCGCAGAACGCGCCGATGAAGAGCTGGCCCTCGCCGCCGATGTTGAAGAAGCCGGCGCGGAACGAGATGATCACCGCCGCCGAGAGCACGGCCAGCGGGATGAACTGCGAGATCAACGAGGCCACCCCGAACGGGGCGCGGAAGTTCGAGAAGAACAGCTCGTTGTAGGCGGCGATCGGGTTCTGCCCGAGCGCCAAGATGACGATGGCGCCGATGAGCAGCGACAACACGATGGCCATCACGGGCTGGGCCGATCCCCGCAGGGCTGCCCCACCTGCTCGGGCCAGGCGCTGCTGGAGGCTCTCCGGCGCCTGCTCCGCGGGCGCCGCCTCATGCGGGGCCGCGGGGGCGTCGCCGCCGGCGGCCAGTGCCGCGGTGGCTGCCGCGTCGGCCTGGGCGCGCTCGGCGGCGATCGCGGCATGCGACGCCTCCGCGCGGGCCATGTCCTGCGGGTCGGGGGCGATGCCCGCCATCGCGAGGCCCACCGCCGCCTCGCTCATGTTCTCCTGCGTGAACTCCGCGACGATCCGGCCGCGGAACATCACCAGCAGGCGGTCGGACAGCGACATGACCTCGTTGAGGTCGGCGGACAGCAGCAGCACGCCGGCGCCCTGGTCGCGCTGCGACACGATCGCGTTGTGCACGAACTCCATGGCGCCGACGTCGACGCCGCGGGTCGGCTGGCTGACCATCAGCAGCTTCGGGTCGCTCTCGAACTCGCGCGCGATGACGACCTTCTGGATGTTCCCGCCGGACAGCGTCTGGATCGGCGTGGACGGCTGGGCGCCGCGCACGTCGAAGTTGGCGATCATCCGCCGCGCGAACGCGTTGGCCCGGCTGCCGCTGATCCAGCCGTGCTTGGCGATCGGCGCGGTGAGGTGGGTGGGGATGAGGTTCTCGGTGACCGACAGCGAGGGGCCGGTGCCGACCTCGTGGCGGTCCTCGGGGATGTAGGCGAGGCCGGCGGCGCGTCGGGCGGCGACCGTGGCGCCGGAGACGTCCTTGCCGGCCAGCGCGATGCGGCCCGCGTCGATGCCCTGCATGCCGGCGACGGCGGCGGCGAGCTCGGACTGCCCGTTGCCCTCCACGCCGGCGATGCCGACGATCTCGCCCGCGCGGACCTGCAGCGACAGGCCGTCGATGACTGTGACGCCGCGGTCGTCGACGACGGTGAGGTTGTCGACTCCCAGCACCGTGTCGCCGGGCTTCGCGGGGGTGTGCGCGATGCGCAGCAGCACCTCGCGGCCCACCATCATCTGCGCGATGTCGGCCTGGGACAGGCCCGCGGCGGGGCGGGTGTCGATGGACTGCCCGTCGCGGATCACCGTGATGGTGTCCGCGATCTCCAGCACCTCGCCCAGCTTGTGCGAGATGAACAGGACGGCGCAGCCCTTCTGGGCCAGCGACCGGATGACGGCGAACATCTCCTCCGACTCACCGGGGGTGAGCACGGCGGTGGGCTCGTCGAGGATGAGCAGCCGGGTGTCGTGGCTGAGCGCCTTGAGGACCTCGACCCGCTGGCGCAGGCCGACGGACAGCGTGGAGACCTTCGCCTGCGGGTCGATCTCCAGGCCGAAGCGCTGGCTCAGCGTGGCGACCTCGGCCTCCATGCGCTTCGCGTCGAGGGTGCCGCCCTTGCTGCGCAGCTCGCGCCCGAGGAAGACGTTGGCGGCGACGGTCAGGGACGGCACGAGCTTGAAGTGCTGGTGCACCATGCCGATGCCCAGGGCCGAGGCCTTCTGGGGGCTGGTGATCCGCACGTCGCGGCCGTCGAAGAGGATCGAGCCGGAGTCGGGCTGTGCCGTCCCGGCGATCATCGTCATCAGTGTCGTCTTGCCGGCGCCGTTCTCGCCGACGAGGGCGTGAATCCGCCCGGGGAGCACGGACAAGGAGATGTCATCGTTCGCCACCTTGGGGCCGAAGGCCTTGGTGATGTGGCGGAGCTCCAGCAGGGGTGTGGCCATGAGGGGACGTCTCTCTTCGGGTCGTGGCCTTCAAGGAGGTGCGGTGGCCGCCGCCCACAGGGGGCGGGGCGGCGGCCACCGTGGGGGCGTCAGTACGCCGTGGGAACCTTGATCTCGCCGTCGACGACCTTCTTCGAGTACGTCGCGATCTCGTCCTGGATGTCCTTCGGGACGATGTCGCCGTTGTCCTCGAAGGTGAGGCTGACACCGTCGTTGTGCAGGCCGTACTCGGTGGTCTCGCCGAACTTGAGCGTGCCGGCCGCGTGGGCGTCAACGGCGCCCTGCAGCGAGACGCCGATGTTCTTCAGCATCGAGCCGAGGATGTGGCCCTTGTGCAGCGGGTTCTGGTTCGAGTCCACGCCGATGGCGTAGCGGCCGCTGTCCTCGGCTGCGCGCAGCACGCCGATGCCGGCGCCGCCCGCGACCTGGAACACGACGTCAGCGCCCTGCTCGTACATGGCGGTGGCCTGGTCGAAGCCGCGGTTCGAGTCCACGAAGTCGCCGACGTAGGAGACCAGCACCTCGATGGCCGGGTCCACGGACTCCGCGCCCTTCTTGAACCCGACGACGAAGTCGTTGATCACCGGGATGTCCATGCCGCCGACGACGCCGACCTTCTTGCTGCCGGTCGCGAGCGGGAACTTGTCCGGGTTGACCGTGGCCTGCGCGGCGAGCACGCCGGCGAGGAACGCGCCCTCGTTCTGGCGGTAGACGATCGAGGCGACGTTCGGCTGCTCCACGACGGAGTCGTAGATGAGGAACTTCTGCTCCGGGTACTTCGGGGCTGTCTCGTCGAGGATGTCGATGAACTGCGAGGTGCCGACGATCACGACGTCCCAGTCGCCACCGGAGACCGACTCGAGGTTGGACCGCCACTGCGCGGGGTTCTCGGCGTCGCTCTGGATGTTCTGGATCTTGCTGCCGGCCTTCTCCATGGCGGCCATGCCACGGGCGGCGTCGTCGAAGAACCCCTGGTCGCCGAGGGGGCCGTTGATGACGTTCACCACGGAAAGCGCGCCGTCGACGCCGCCCGAGCCTTCCTCGGCGGCTTCGCCTCCGCCTCCGCACGCTGCGAGGGTGAGGGTGGCCGCTGCGGCGATCGCCACCCCGCTTATCAGTCGCTGCTTCATGTCGTGCTCCTTTGCACTGGTGTTCATTGCGGGGGATATACGGGTGGTTCAGGGGGCCTCGGCCGACGCGCTGGGCGGCTCCGGGCTCCGTTCGAGCGAGGCGTGGACAGCCTCGGGTCGCGGCATCCCGGTGGTGGCCCCGAGGGAGCCCACCGAGACCGCGCCGGCGTGGGCGGCCCAGCGGGCCGCGGTGACGAGGTCCTCGCCGCGGCTGAGCGCGTCGGCGAGGGCCCCGATGAATGTGTCCCCGGCCCCTGTCGTGTCGACGACTGCGACGCGGGGCGCTGTCACGTGGGTCAGCTCGTGGCCGTCCCAGACGTAGGCGCCGCGCTCGCCGATGGTCACGACGACGGACGCGGTGACGCTGGTGTCGGCGGCGAGCTCGCGGGCGAGGGCGTCGGTGTCGGCGGGCAGCGGGCGCCCGGTGGCTGCCTCGTACTCGATCTCGTTGACCACGAGCACATCGACCTGCTCGAGGATCTCGGCCGGCAGGGCCTGCGCGGGCGCCGGGTTGAGGACGAAGGCGCCACGGGCGGCCCGGCTGGCGGCGAGCACCGCGTCGAGCGGGATCTCGAGCTGGGCGACGACGACTGCGGCGTCGGCGACGGTGTCCCCGGCGGCCTCGACGTGCTGGGCGGAGACGTGCCCGTTGGCGCCGGCCACCACGACGATGCTGTTCTCGGCGGAGGAGTCGACCTGCACCATGGCGCGGCCCGTGGGGGTCTCGGGCTGGGCGCCGAGGTGGCTGAGGTCGATGCCCTCGCGCTGCATGGCGGCGCGGACCTCGGCGGCCTCGGCGTCGTCGCCGGTGAGCCCGACGAACGCGACCCGACGGCCGAGCCGGGCGGCGGCGATGGCCTGGTTGCTGCCCTTGCCGCCGAGGAACTGCGCGTAGCCGGTGGCGGAGACCGTCTCCCCGGGGCGGGGGAGCTCGTCCACGGACGCGACTAGGTCGATGTTGACGCTCCCCACGACGGTGACGTCGAACCGCTCAGGCTTCATTGCCTCGACCCTCTACATCTGAGTCCAACGAGAGATCGTTCTCTCGACGTGGGCTTGATCAAAGGCCCTGTCTGCGCCTTTGTCAAGCCTGCCTCGTGGCGCCGCTCACGTCATTGCGCCGCGCTCTCGGTCTGGTTACAGTTCCGTCTCAGTAATCCATTACTGAGGTGGCGCCACCACCCCGGGACTGGCCCAGGAGGGCTGAAAGGCCGCGAACGCGGCGCCGGTAGCATTCCCGGCATCACAAGCGGCCACACGCAGGGACGAGGAACGCCGATGGCACGCAAAGTCACCGTGCGCGACGTCGCGGCAGCCGCCGGCGTCTCCACAGCGACCGCCTCCCGCGCCCTGACCAACAGCCCGTCCGTCAACCCCGAGATGGCCAGGCGGGTGCTCAAGGCCAGCAGCGACCTCGGCTACAGCGCCAACGTCTTCGCCCGGGCGCTGCGGACCCAGCGCACCGACACCATCGGCATGGTGGTGCCCTCCATCAACAACGACTACTTCACCGCGGCCGTCGAGGCCGTCGAGAAGGAGCTCGCCGACAGCGGGCGCTCGCTCATCCTGTGCGACGCGCGCGAGTCCGTGGAGACCGAGGCCCAGCGCATCGAGCTGCTCGTCCAGCGCATGGTCGACGGCCTGATCGTGGTGCCCGTGACCGCCTTCGACTCCGTGCCCGCCATCGAGCAGGCCGTCCAGCAGGGGCCCGTGGTGCTCCTCGACCGGTGGGCCGACGCCGCGGGGGCGGACTACGTGGGCGGCGACAACGCCGACGGGCTGCGCCAGTGCGTCGTCCACCTGCGCGAGCAGGGCTGCTCGTCGATCGTCTACGTGGGCGCCCAGCCCCGCACCAGCACCGCCTACGAGCGGCACAAGGCGTTCCGCGAGCTCATGGAGCCCGACGGCGGCGCGGACGGCCCCGGCGTCCACGGGTCCGCGCTGCTCGGCGAGTTCAGTTTCGAGTGGGGCGTGGAGGCCACCCGCCAACTCCTGGCCGGCGACGTGCTGCCGCACGGCATCGTCTGCGGCGCCGACATCATCGCCGTCGGGGTGCTCAGCACGTTGCGCGAGGCCGGAGTGGTCGTCCCCGACCAGGTGAAGGTCGTCAGCTATGACGACTCGTTCCTGGGGCGGCTGACCATGCCGCGGCTGTCGTCTGTGCGCCAGCCCATCGACGCGATGGCCGCCGAGGCGGTGCGGCTGCTCGACGACCGCTCCGGCCGGACCGACGCGCCGGTGCGCAAGAGCATCTTCATGCCGTCGCTCGTGGTGCGGGAGTCCACCGGGCGCTGACGGGAGTCCACCGGGCGCTGACGTGCGCTGACGGGCGCCGAGCCGCTCCCGGCCCGGCGCCCGTCCTCGCCGCGTCAGCCAGCGCAGGCCGTGAGCAGCATCTCGACGAAGCGCTCACGATCAGCGGCCAGCACCACCTTCGTGTTGGCCGGCTGCCGCGTGACGCCGAGGTGGTCGACGACTGTCATCCCCAGCGTCTGCGTGCCGGTGGTCTCGACGCGCACATAGGCGTCAATCGAGCGGGTCCCGATCGTCGGGTCGATCGCCACCGCCACCGTGACCGGGTCGGGCAGGTCGAAGCCGTCGATGTGCGTGACGTCGCGGCAGAACTCCACGAGCTGGCGCTGGATGCTGGTGCAGAACTCGCCGAGCGGGCCCGTCGCCGCGAGCCGCGCCGAGTCAGCCGGGGTGATCGTGGCGTCGTTGCGGGACACATCCCAGCCCACCATCTCCAGCGGCATGCCGGAGGTGAAGACAATGTCCGCGGCGTCGGGGTCGACGTAGATGTTGAACTCCGCGGTGGGGGTGACGTTGCCGGTGTGGTCGCCGGTGCCCGCCATCATCACGACGCGGTGGAAGAGCCCGGCGATGTCCGGGGCCTTGCGCAGCGCGAGTGCGATGTTCGTCAGCGGGCCGAGGGTCACCAGGGTGATCTCGCCGGGGTGCTGGCGCGCCAGCTCGATGATGCGGTCCACGGCGTGCCCGTCGGCGGGGGTGCGGCCGGTGAGGGGCAGGCCGATGTCGCCCATGCCGTCGGCGCCGTGGACGTTGTGCGCGAAGACGTGCTCGCGGATCAGCGGACGGTCGGCGCCGAGGTGGACGGGGACGCTCGAGCCGCACTGCTCGAGGGTGTACAGGGCGTTCTGCACGCCCATGTCGAGGGGGACGTTGCCGGAGACGACGGTGATCGCCAGGACGTCCACGCGCGCATCGGTGAGCGCGAGGACGAGGGCGACGGCGTCGTCGGAGGCAGTGTCGGTGTCGATGATCATCTTCTGTGCCATGTGCAGTTCGTAGGCATGTAAGGCCATGTACGCAACGCGCCGCTCCGTGTGCGTTGACCTGGGCTTTCGACTGCTGCTAGACACAGCGCCGTGGGATGTAAACCTTTACATCCCACGGCGACAAGGAGGTCGCACGGTGTCAGCAGGACTTTTCCCCGCAGGTCGGGTGACCGTCGAGGACGTGGCGCGGCGCGCCGGCGTCTCCACGGCCACCGTCTCGCGTGCGGTCAACGGCACGGCCCGCGTCGCCCAGGAGACGCTCGACCGCGTGCAGCACGCCATCGACGAGCTGGGCTTCCGCCCCACCCCCGCCGCGCAGAACCTTCGCCAGCAGCGCACCCGCAACATCGCCCTCGTGGTCCCGACCATCACCAACCCGTTCTTCCCCGAGCTCGTGGCCGGGGTGGCCCCGGAGATCACCCGCCGCGGGTCATCGCTGCTGCTGCTCAGCACCGACGACCCGGAGGGCGAGGCGACGCGGGTCGCGCAGTCGCGGCTCGCCGACGGCATCCTGCTGGTCGGCTCGATGGAGCGGAGCGGCGTCCGGCAGCGCACACCGCATCTGGACCTCCCCGTCGTGGCCTTCGACCGGGCCGCCGCCTCGCTGCGCACCACGGTGGTGCAGTGCGACAACGCGGCGGGCGCCCGGGCCGTCGTCACGCACCTCGCGGGGCTCGGGCACCGGCACATCGCGCACCTGCGCGGCCCCCGCGGGCTCGACGTCGCCGACCAGCGCGCCCGCGGCCATCGTCGGGCGCTGCTCGAGCTCGGGCTCGACGCCCGCCTCGAGGTCGAGGGCGACTTCAGCGAGGAGTCCGGGTACGCCGCCGCGCTGCGCCTGCTCGACGGCCCCGAGCGGCCCACCGCCGTCTTCGCGGCGAACGACCTGATGGCGATCGGCGCGCTCGCCGCGTTCCGCGCCCGTGGCGTGCGCGTGCCCGAGGAGATCAGCGTGGCCGGCTTCGACGGCATCCGCCTCGGCCGTTACCTGCACCCCACCCTGACCACGTACGCGCAGCCCATCGCGGAGATCGCCCAGCGCGCGGTCACCCTGGTGCTCGACGCCGTCGACAGCGGCAGCCCGCTGCCCCGCGGCCGCTCCGCCCCCCATGTCCTGACCCTTGCCGGCGAGCTCGTCGTCGGCGGGTCCACGTCCGCAGTCCCGTCCTGACAGCGTTCTGAGAGGCCCCCCATGTCCCACGTGCTCGTCATCGGAGAGTCCTGGTTCGTCCACTCCATCCACCAGAAGGGCTTCGACACCTTCACCACCTCCGAGTACGAGGAGGGCGGCGGGGCCTTCCTCGGCGCCCTGCGCGAGCGCGGCCACGAGGTGACGTACGTGCCGTCGCACACCATCCACGAGCGGCTGCCCGTGACCGTCGAGGGCTACGCGCCGTACGACGTGGTGGTCATCTCCGACGTCGGCGCGAACAGCTTCCAGCTCCCGCCGCAGACGTTCTCGGCCTCCGTGCCGTCCCCCGACAAGTCGGAGCTGGTGCGCGCGCACGTCGAGCGCGGCGCCGGGCTGCTCATGGTGGGCGGGTACATGACGTTCAGCGGGATCGACGCGAAGGCCCGCTGGGGCAGGTCGCCGCTGGGGGAGGCGCTGCCCGTGAGCGTGCTGGACCGCGACGACCGGGTCGAGCTGCCCTACGGCGCGCAGCCCCGGGTCATCGCCGAGCACGAGGTCGTGGCCGGCCTCCCGCCCACCTGGCCCGCGTTGCTCGGCCTCAACGAGGTCGTCGCCAAGGACGACGCGCAGGTGCTGGCCACCTGCGCCGAGCACCCGCTGCTCGTCGTCGGCGGCTACGGCGCCGGCCGCACCGGCGCGTTCACCTCGGACATCGCCCCGCACTGGGCGCCGCCGGAGTTCCTCGACTGGGACGGCTACGCCGAGCTGTGGGACCGCACCATCACGTGGCTCGCCGGATGAGCGCCGACGTCCTCGCACGCCAGCTCCGGGAGATGCCCAAGGTGGAGCTGCACTGCCACCTGGAGGGCTGCGTCCGCCCGGAGACGTTCATCGACCTGGCCCGGCGCCACGGCGTGGACCTGCCCTCCGACGATCCGGCCCAGGTGTACGCGTACCACGACATGGCCAGCTTCATGGAGGTGTTCGAGCGCCTGTGCGCCGCCGTGGTGACCCGTGACGACGTCGCCCGGATCACCTACGAGGCGCTCGTCGACGCGGCCCGCGGCTCGAACGTCGTCTACCGGGAGATGTTCGTCAACCCGACCCTGCACCCCACGCTCACCTACCCCGAGCTGCTGGAAGGGCTGACCGCTGGCGTCCACGAGGCGCGCGCGGACACCGGCATCGTGGCGCGCCTCATCCCGTCGGTGTACCGGGCGCACAGCCCGGCGCAGGCGGCGGCGATGGCGCGGGACGTCGTGGCCGGTCCCCGCGACCTCGTCGTCGGGCTCGGCATGGACGGCGACGAGCTGGCTGGCCCCCCGGCGGGCTTCGTCGAGGCCTACGCCATCGCCCGGGAGGGCGGTCTGCACGTCACAGCCCACGCGGGCGAGCGGTTCGACGCGCAGGAGGTCGCCGACTGCCTGGACCTGCTGGGCTGCACCCGGCTGGACCACGGCTACGCCCTGACCCGCGACCCCAGTCTCGCGGCCCGGGTCAAGGCCGAGGGGATCCACGTCACCTACGCGTGGCTGTCCACGACGTACAACTTCCACGGCCCGATGGACGAGCACCCGTTCCGCCTGCTGCGGGACGCGGGGCTGTCCCTGTCGATGGGCAGCGACGACCCGGCGATGGGCGGCACCGAACTGGCCGGGGATTACGTCGCCGTCGCGGACGCGCTCGGGTTCACCCTCGCGGACTTCACGGCGCAGAACCGGGCCGCGCTTGAGGCGTCCTGGCTCACCGGGCCCGACCGCGACCTGGTGCGCGACCGCCTCTGGTGAGCGCGGCAGCCCCCTGACCGGGCGGGGGACGGCTGGACCTGGGACGCGGTGGGCGGCGCGTCACCAGGTCCAGCCGCGCTCGGCGAGCTCGACCTCCTTGCGGAAACGCTCCTGCGGGTCGCCCTTGGCCCGGTTGCGGAGCTGCACCCCGGCGAGCTCGCAAGCCTCCGCGAGCAGGTCGTCATAGGCGAGCTGGGTGGCGATGAGCCGCTCGGCGCGCGCCATCGAGCGCGGCTCGTCCTCGATCGTGCGGGCCAGCTCCGCGACCTTGCCCAGCCGGGTCTGCACGCGCAGCGCGAGGAACGGGTCCGGCACGGCGACCTTCCCGTCGCCCACGTCGTCGAGCCGCACCTCGGCGGCGAGGCGTCGTGCCCGGCGCCGGGCGCGACGACGGCGTGGATGGAGCCGCTCGCCGATCCGCCTCAGTGCGGCCCCGAGCCGCCTGCGCCAGCGCGGCGGCTCGTCAGGGCTGGGAAACACGGCCCACAGCACGCAGAAGAACGCTGCGGGGACCAGGAGGACGACCAGAAGCGACCACGGCATCAGCGCTACCTCTTACCCGAGACCAGCGAAAGCCACATCGTCGTGTCCTCTCAGGCTAGGCACGCTCGGCCAGATGGGCCACACGCCAGGGCCCCGAATCCGACGTAGGGGACCAAGGGGCGACCCTCACTCGCCCCCTAGGTGATTCGGGGTGGGATCAGGGCGATAACTGATCGTCCCGCAGGCCTGCGACCAGCAAGGATGTCCCTGGCAAGCACGAATCCAGCCTCACGATGGGAAGTCACATGAGCTCCGCCCCGACAGGCGCCGCGGCTGTTGCGCACGACAACACGGCCAGGCCGATCGCCACTGCACGCGGCCTGGTCAAGACGTACGGCTCCGGCGAGACGGCGGTGCACGCGCTCGCAGGCGTCGACGTGGAGTTCGGGCGTGGGCAGCTCACCGCGATCATGGGCCCGTCGGGATCGGGCAAGTCGACCCTCATGCACTGCATGGCGGGCCTGGACCGTCCCACCGAGGGCACGATCGAGGTGGACGGCGAGCAGGTCGGCCAGATGAACGAGCGCCAGCTCACCAAGCTGCGGCGCACCCGGCTGGGCTTCGTGTTCCAGGCGTTCAACCTGGTGCCCACCCTGACGGCGGCGGAGAACATCACCCTTCCCCTGGACATCGCCCGGCGCCCCGTCGACAAGGCGCACTTCGACGCCGTGGTCGCGGCCGTCGGCCTCGGCGACCGGCTGGGGCACAAGCCGAATGAGCTGTCCGGCGGCCAGCAGCAGCGGGTGGCGTGCGCGCGGGCGCTGGTCTCCCGCCCCGCGGTCGTCTTCGCCGACGAGCCCACCGGCAACCTCGACTCCGCGTCCGCCGCCGAGGTGCTCGGCTTCCTGCGCCGCTCCGTCGACGAGCTGGGCCAGTCCATCGTGATGGTCACGCACGACCCGACGGCCGCGTCCTACGCGCACCGCGTGCTGTTCCTGGCGGACGGCCGCCTGGTCGGCGAGCTGCTGGACCCGACCCCCGCCTCGGTGCTCGAGATGCTCGGCTCGATCACGCCCCGCACCCGCCAGGCCACGTCACCGGCAGCCGTCTGATGGGCCGGCTGGCACTGCGCGCGATCCGCGCGCACCTGGTCCGCTTCTTGATGTCGCTGCTGGCTGTCGCTCTGGGCATCTCGTTCGTCGCCGGCACGTTCTCGCTCAACGGGATGCTCTCGTCGACGTTCACGGGGATCGTCGACGCCACGATGCTGGGCGACGCGTATGTGCGCGGCACTGACGCGTCGATCCGCACCGCCGACGTCGGCACCGAGGTCGGCGACACGCGCAACCGCATCCCGATCTCCCTGGCCGACGAGCTCTCCGAGGTCGACGGCGTCCAGGCAGCGCTTCCCGACGTCTCCGGCCCGATGGTGCTCGTGGGCGCCGACGGCACCGCCGTGCAGTCCACGCAGGCGCCGAGCTTCGCCGTGATGTACAGCCCGGACGACCGCACCAGCACGATCGTCGACGGCCGCGCGCCGGAGGGGATCGACGAGGTCGCCCTGGAGATGGCGACCCTGGCCAGCTCGGGCCTGGAGCTCGGCGACACCACGAACGTGGTCGTCGCCGGCGAGATCCGCAAGGTCGAGGTGGTCGGCGAGATCGACCCCGGCGGCCCGATGGCCGGCGCCACGATCATCTACGTCGACGTCGACACGGCCATCGCCGACTTCGCCCCCGACGGCCAGGTCGCCACGATCGCCGTCTACGGCGAGGACGGCGTGCCGGAGGAGGAGATCGTTGACGGCGTCAACGCCGTGATCGCCGGCTCCGATGCCTCCGCCGAGGTGGTCGGCGGCGCCGACATGCGGGTCGAGGCCCGCGCGGACATCGAGGGCCAGCTCGGCTTCATCTCGACGTTCCTGCTCGTCTTCGCCGGCATCTCGCTCTTCGTGGGCGCGTTCATCATCGCCAACACGTTCTCGATGTCGGTGCGGCAGCGCATGCGCGAGTTCGCGCTGCTGCGGGCCGTGGGCGCCTCGCCCACACAGGTCCTCACGTCGATCCTGGTCCAGGCCGCGGTGGTCGGCGTCATCGGGTCGCTGATCGGCGTCGCCGGCGGCGTGGGGCTGGTCTCCGTGTTGCGTGTGGCCTTCGAGTCCATGGGCATGAGCCTGGCGGGCGACATCCCGCTCGACCCGGCGACTGTGGTCATCTCGGTGCTGGTGGGCACGCTCGTCAGCGTGGGGGCCGCGTTCCTGCCGGCCCGCCGGGCCGCGATGATCCCGCCCGTCGAGGCGATGCGGGACGACGTGGCCAGCGCTGAGCGCTCGCTGAAGGTGCGCGCGATCATCGGCGGCGCCGTGGGCGGCCTCGGTGTCGTCGGCGTCGTGGTCGCCGCGCTCAAGCCCGAGCTGGAGAGCGGGGAGATGCTCATCGGCTTCGGCGCCGCGGCCGTCGTGATCGGCATGCTGCTGCTGGCTCCGGTGATCGCCCGCGGGGCCCTGGGCGTCCTGGCCGCGCCGTTCGTGGCGCTGGTCAAGCCCATCGGGCGGCTCGCGCGCGGCAACGTGGTCCGCAACCCGCGCCGCACCGCCAACACCGCTGGCGCCCTGATGATCGGCATGGCGCTGGTCGGCGCGGCCACCGTCATCGCGGCGACCACGCAGGCCTCGCTGGGCAGCGTGGTGCGGAAGGAGGCAGTGGCGGACTTCATCACGGCCGCCGCCACCAGCGGCTCCATCCCGGAGCAGGCGGTCGAGGAGATGCGGGCATTGCCCGAGGTCGACACCGCCGACGCGCTGTACTTCGGGGTGTTCCTGGCCGACCGGGCCGGCACGACCCCGGCGGCCGACCAGCTGCTGAGCACCACCGGCATCGACCCCCTGGCGTTCGGCCGCAGCCTCGACATCGAGGAGGTGGAGGGCGACCTGACGCAGGTGCTCGCCGACGGGCGGATCGCCCTGCAGCAGAGCGTCGCCGAGGAGAAGGGCTGGAAGGTCGGCGACGAGCTGACGTTCCTGGGCAGCGGCGGTCAGCAGGACGTGACCGTCGGCGCGATCTTCACGTCCAACGCGCTGGGCGTGGCCTCCGCGATGTCACTGGACATGTACGACCAGATGATCGTGCCGAGTGAGCGTCATGTGGCCAACGTGTTCATCTCCACCGCCGACGGCGTGGGGCTCGAGGACGCCCGTGAGGCGCTCACCGAGACGCTCGCGCCGTACGTGGTGATCTCGCTGCTCGACAAGGAGCAGTTCGTCGCGGGAATCGCCGACCAGGTGAACCAGGTGCTGGTGATCCTGTACGCGCTGCTGGGGCTGTCGATCGTCATCGCGGTGCTGGGCATCGTCAACACGTTGGCGTTGTCGGTGATCGAGCGGACCCGGGAGATCGGTCTGCTGCGCGCCGTCGGCCTCGGGCGGCTCCAGCTCTCCGGCACGGTGACCATCGAGTCGGTGCTCACCGCGCTGTTCGGCACCGTGGTGGGGCTGGTCGTGGGGGTGGGGCTCGCCGCTGCGATGCAGCGGGTGTTCACCGATGACGGCCTGACGATCCTGTCGGTCCCGTGGGGCAGCCTCGGGTCGATGCTGGTGCTCGCGCTGGTGGTGGGGGTGCTGGCCGCGCTGTGGCCAGGGCTGCGCGCCGCGCGGATGCCGGTGCTGGACGCCGTCAGCTACGAGTAGCCCGACATCGGGTCGTGAACGCCGCCGGGGCGCGCCATCAGGCGCCCCCGGCGGCGTCATGTCCGGGGTGCTCCTACGCTGACGAGGGGGATCGGCGGCGCGCGCCGGGACGCCCCGCGCGGAGGCCAGATGAGTCACGCCCCACCCGCCGAGCCCGCCCGCTCGGTTGCGGACATCGCCACCGGCCCGATTGCCCGCGCTCGCGGGCTCGTGAAGACCTACGGCTCGGGCGACACAGCCGTCAAGGCGCTGGACGGCATCGACGTGGACTTCGGCCGGGGCGAGCTGACGGCGATCATGGGCCCGTCCGGATCGGGCAAGTCGACGCTCATGCACTGCATGGCGGGCCTGGACCGCCCCACCGCCGGCGCCGTGGAGGTGGACGGCGTCGAGGTCAGCCGCCTGAGCGAGCGCCGGCTCACCAAGCTGCGCCGCACCCGCCTGGGCTTCGTGTTCCAGGCGTACAACCTGGTGCCGACGCTGACCGCGGCGGAGAACATCACGCTGCCGCTCGACATCGCGCGCCAGCCCATCGACCGCGACTTCTTCGACACCGTCGTGGACGCCGTGCGATTGCGCGACCGGCTGCACCACAAGCCCTCCGAGCTCTCCGGCGGGCAGCAGCAACGGGTCGCGTGCGCGCGGGCCCTGATGTCCCGCCCGGCGGTCGTCTTCGCGGACGAGCCGACGGGCAACCTCGACTCGGAGTCCTCCGCGGAGGTGCTGGGCTTCCTGCGCCGGTCCGTGGACGACTTCGGCCAGTCGGTGGTCATGGTCACCCATGAGCCGACCGCCGCGTCCTACGCGCACCGCGTGCTGTTCCTCGCCGACGGCCGGCTGGTCGGCGAGCTCGTCGACCCGACCCCCGCCACGGTGCTCGAGGCGCTCGGCGCACGCCACCAGGACCCCTGATGCTGCGGGTCGCGCTGCGCGGCATCGGCGCCCACCCGGTGCGGTTCCTGCTGACGATGCTGGCCGTCGCGCTGGGCATCGCCTTCGTGGCGGGCACGTTCGCGCTGCGCACCATGCTCTCCTCGACGTTCACCGACATCGTCGAGACGTCGATGCTGGGAGACGCGTACGTGCGCGGCGCCGATCCCGCGCCGGGGGAGTCCGTCGGCGGGGAGGCCACCGACGCGCGCAACCAGGTGCCGATCGGGCTGGCCGACGTCGTGGCCGGGGTGGACGGCGTCACCGCCGCGCTGCCCGACCTGTCCGGGCCCGTGGTGCTGGTGGGCGCGGATGGCACAGCGGTGCAGAGCACCCAGGCGCCCAGCATCGCCCTGGTGCTGTACCCGCAGACGCGGGGGGTGGACGTGATCGACGGGCGCCTGCCGAACAGCGCCGGCGAGATCGCCCTGGAGCACTCGAGCCTCGACGCCTCGGGGCTCGAGGTGGGGGACGCCACCCAGATCGTGCTGGGCGGCGAGCTGCTGGACGTCGTGATCGTCGGCGACGTGGACGCCGTGGCCCCCACCGCGGGCGCCACGCTCGTCTACCTGGACCCGGCCACCGGGCGCGCGCTGTTCGCCCCCGACGGCATGGTGTCCACCATCGCCGTGTACGGCGAGCAGGGGCTCAGCGAGTCGGCGCTCGTCGACAGGGTGGAGCCCGTGGTCCGGGACGCCGCCCCCGCCGCCGCCCCCGCGCAGGCCGTCACCGGTGACGACGCGCGGGCGGAGAGCCGCGCCGCCATCGAGGCGATCCTCGGGTTCATCCTCACGTTCCTGCTGGTCTTCGCCGGCATCTCGCTGTTCGTGGGCGCGTTCATCATCGCCAACACGTTCTCCATGTCCGTGCGGCAGCGCACCCGGGAGTTCGCGCTGCTGCGCGCGGTGGGCGCCTCGCCGTTGCAGGTGCTCGTCTCGATCCTCTTGCAGGCCGCTGTGATCGGGGTGATCGGCGCCGCGCTCGGCATCGCCGGCGGGCTCGCCCTCGTCGAGGTGCTGCGGAGGGTCCTCGAGTCGATGGGGATGACGCTGGCGGGCAGCATCCCGCTCAATGGCTCGACGGTGGCCCTCTCGCTGGTGGTCGGCACGCTGGTCAGCCTCATCGCGGCGTTCGTCCCGGCCCGGCGGGCCGCGTTGGTGCCGCCCGTGGAGGCGATGCGCGACGAGACGACGGCGCCCGAGCGGCCCTTGCGGTTGCGGGCCGCGATCGGCGCGGCGCTCGGGGTGCTGGGCGTCGCGGGGGTGCTCGTGGCCATGTGGCGGCCCGAGGCGGACCGGGCTCCGCAACTCCTGGGCTACGGCGCCGCCGGGGTGGTGATCGGCGTGCTGCTGCTGGCTCCGGTGATCGCCCGCGCGAGCATCGGGGTGCTCGCGGCGCCCTTCGTCGCGGGGATCAAGCCGGTGGGCAGGCTCGCGCGCGGCAACGTGGTGCGCAACCCGCGCCGCACCGCCAGCACCGCGGGCGCCCTGATGATCGGCATGGCGCTGGTCGGGGCGGCCGCCGTCATCGCCGCGTCCACCACGGCCTCCACCCAGGCGATCGTCGCGCGCGAGGCCACCACCGACTACATCCTCAGCACCCCCGCCTCCGGCTCGATCCCCGCCGACGCCGTGACGGCCGTGCGCGCGCTGCCCGACGTCGCCGCCGCCGACGCGTTCTACGCCGGGCAGGTGCTGGTCGACGGCCCCGACGGTGACGCCGGCGCGCAGGCGTCGGTGCTGCTCGCCGGGATCGACCCCGCCACCATCGGGCGCAGCCTGCAGGTCGAGGAGGTCGACGGGGACCTCCGCGCCACCCTTGAGCAGGGTGAGGTGGCGGTGCAGCGCACCACCGCCCGGGACGAGGGCTGGGAGGTGGGCGACCGGCTCACGCTCACCGGCGGCTCCGGCGCCCAGGATCTGCGCATCGGCGCGATCATCGACTCCTCGGCCATCCCCGCGCCGCTCGTCGTGCCGCCCGACGTCTTCGACGCGCTCGTGCCCAGCGTCGAGCGCACCATCCCGACGGTGTTCGTCACCGCCACCCCCGGCGCCGACCTCGGCGAGCTCCGCGACCAGCTCACGCAGGCCGTGCGGCCCTACGTCATCGTCTCCGTGCTGGACACCGAGCAGTTCGTCGCCGGGCTCGCCGACCAGGTCAACCAGGTGCTGGTGATCCTGTACGCGCTGCTGGGGCTGTCGATCGTGATCGCGGTGCTGGGCATCGTCAACACGCTCGCGCTGTCCGTGATCGAGCGGACCCGGGAGATCGGGCTGCTGCGCGCCGTCGGCCTCGGGCGGCTGCAACTCGCCGGCACTGTCACCATCGAGTCGATCCTCACCGCCGTGTTCGGCACCGTCGTCGGGCTGGCCGTGGGCGTCGCGCTGGCCTCCACCATGCCCACCGTGTTCGCCGACGACGGGCTCACCGACCTCGCCGTGCCATGGGCCAGCCTGCTCGGCATGGTGCTGCTCGCCATCGTCGTCGGCGTGCTCGCCGCCGTGTGGCCAGGGGTGCGCGCCGCCCGGCTCCCGGTGCTCGACGCGGTCAGCTACGAGTAGCCGCGCCGCGCTCGTGGCCCCAAGGCCGACGATGGCTCACCTCAGGCTCGAAGCCCTCGCCTGGGCGCTGGCGTATGCGCGTTCGGCCACGGGATTCTCCCCAGCTTCGGTGGAGACTTCCTCGTAGGCGGTGGCAAGGGCTGGCTCTAGCCGGTCGAGGACCTCCCCACGCAAACGCGATGCCGCGCGTCGGCCCAGACCCCATTGGGTGACCTCGTCGTCGATCACCGTCGCGGTCAGCCCTTCGAGCAGGGTCTCGCCTCCCACGATGAGCGACAGGACGGTCTCGACGCCGAGTGAAGCGGTCGAGACGACGTCGTACGAGGGAGCAAGGCGCACTCCTGTGGCCGGGTCGATCAGCATGGAGATGTTCTTCGCGTGCTGATCGCAGTTGCCGAGGACCAGTGAGGCGAGAACCATTTCCAAGAGTCGCTCGAGCTCGCGCAGAGGGATGGCTGCGTGGTTGCTCAAGACCTGGGCGATCCGCTTGAGCGAGGGCGCGAGCGGGTCAGCGGCCTGCTGATACTTCGAGGTCGGCGCGAGACCCAGCGCTTGGCACATGTCCTCTTGGTGGAGACGGCGCAGGCGTCCCTCGACTGTCTCGCGGTCGTAGCGGCGCACCAGGATGGCCGGCCTGCCGTCGATGGGCCGGTAACTTGCCTGGGCGACGTCGAGGCCGGCATGGTCGAGCGCGCGCATCGCGAAGAGCTCAGCGTGGACGATCCCTGGCCAGCGTTCGCGGCCATTCGCGCGCAACGGCGATGGTTTGAGGATGTGGGTCGAGGGAGTCGCTTCCAGTGGGAGGCCCAACGCACCGTCGTCGCGTTCGACGAGGACGAGCTTGTCCTGGATGCCACCGAGGGACACTCGCACGTGGCTCTCCGGGCTGACGCCGAAGGGTGCGGTCGCGAGGTCGTCTACTGCCTGCTCAAGGGCCTGGTCGTCTAGCCATCGGACACCGGCACTTGCCGGTGGGCCCTCGCCCGCCTCGGTGACGGCAACGGCGCCGGCGCACTCGCGTCCGATCATCGCCAGCAGCCCGACCGTGTTATCGGTGGCGAGTCGAAACCGGTCGGCGAGGACTGCGCGCAGCTCCCCTTCCGGCAAGAGTCCGTCCATCCAGTTGCGCGCCTCAAATGCGTTGTAGGCCTCCTTGCGCACCGGCAAGCGCACCGATAGTGCCAGCGTGCCGAGGCCGAACCGGTCGAGCGCTTCGTCGGTGTACTGCAGCGACGCCATCCCGAAACCCGCGGTGTCGTCCAGGCGGGCGACGTGCACCTCGTTCAGCCACACATCGAGGGAGCTCACTGGCGCCCCTCGCTCCCGGTAGCTGCCTCCTGGTCTGAAGCAGCGGGAAAGGCCGCTCGGATCGCTAGGAGCACTCTGCGAAGCTGCGGGTCGGCAACCTCGATCGCCGCGTCGCTGGATGCCAACCGGCGTAAGTGTCGAATGAGGCGCCGGTACTGGTCACTGCTCGCGGCGAGGCCTTCTGGGTCCGCGGTCAGGGTCCGCAGGAGCCGCAGCAGGGCGGCAATCTCCGAATTCGCGATCCGGGAGAGGTCGGTCTCCGTCAGGGCGGCAGCCAGCTCCTCGATGCCGCTCTTGCCTCTTCTATGAGACAGGGCCAGCGGGCGCATCCTCTCTTCCTTGGCCGCGGGGTTGGTGCGGGGGATGGCGATCAGGTCCAGACCGACGGCACTGAGAGCCTGGACGAGGCGCCGCACCTGGAGGGTGGCTTCTCCTGTCTCAAGGCGCGACAGGTAGGCCTGGGTGACTCCCAGCCGTTCGGCGAGCTCGTTCTGGGTCAGCCCAAGCGCCGAGCGACTCTCGCGCAGGCGCTGCGCGATCCTGACGATGATCTCTGTGTCTCGGTCCATCGTTACCCTCGTCATCTCAAAAACCGATTCCAGCCCGCTCAAGCCACGGTATATCTGCTTTTCGGTATGTCAACACGCTAGCATCCCCGCATACGGATTACCGTGTGCGGGGATGCTCGCTGGTGTCGGAGGCGGGTGCCGACGTCAGACCAGCCGCCGTGCCCCCGGCGCCACGACGCGCAGCCACCGGTACCCGTAGCCGTCGAGCGCGACCTCCACGGCGCCGTGCTCGTCGCAGGTCAGTGTGCCCTGGCCCAGCAGGTCCACCAGTTCCACCTCGGTGTCGAGGTCGGGCAGCCGCAGCGGTACGGTGAGCGGCTCGGGGCCCAGGTTGTGCAGCGCGACGAGGGAGCCGTCGTCCCATGTGGCGCGGTGCGCGAAGACCGCCGCGTGGGGTTGGTCGAGCACCTCGACCTCGCTCCAGCCGAGTTCCGGGGACTCCCGGTAGCGGCGCACGAGCATTTGGACGAATGCGAGCAGCGAGTCGGGGTCGTGGCGCTGGTCGGCCACGTTGACGTGCTCGGGCGCGAACCCGCCCTCCACGACGCCCCCGGGCAGTCGGCGCCGGGCGGCGGTGGAGAAGCCGCCGTTCTTCCCGGACGTCCACTGCATCGGGGTGCGGACGGCCATCCGCCCGTCGAGGTCGAGGTTCTCGCCCATGCCGATCTCCTCGCCGTAGAACAGCACCGGGGTGCCGGGCAGGGAGAACAGCAGCGAGTACGCCATGCGGACCCGGCGCGGGTCGCCGTCGAGCATCGGGGGCAGCCGTCGGCGCAGCCCACGGCCGAAGACCTGCATGTCCTCCTCGGGCCCGAACGCCGCGAAGACCTCCTGGCGCTCGCCCTCGGTGAGCTTGTCGAGGGTCAGCTCGTCGTGGTTGCGCACGAACGTGGCCCACTGGGCGTCGCGGGGGATCGGCGGCCGGTCGTTCAGCGCCTTCTCGAGCGGCGCCGCGTCGGTGCGCGCCATCGCCAGGTAGAGGCTCTGCATGCCGACGAAGTCGAACATCATGGTCAGCTCGTCGCCGTCGCTGCCGCCGAAGTACTTCACCTGCTCGGCGTGCGGCAGGTTCACCTCGCCGAGCAGGATCGCGCCGCCGGAGCGCCGGCCCAGGAACGAGCGGAGCGCGCGCAGGTAGGAGTGCGGGTCGCCGTCCTCGGCGCTCGGCTCCACCTCGGCGCCTTCGAGCAGGAACGGCACGGCGTCCACCCGGAACCCGGACAGCCCCACCTCGAGCCAGAACCCCATGACCTTGGCGATCTCGTCCCGCACTTTCGGGTTGGAGACGTTGAGGTCGGGCTGGTGCTTGTAGAAGCGGTGCAGGTAGTACTCGCCGGTCTTCTCGTCGAGCTCCCAGATGGACGTCTCCTGGTCGGGGAAGACCACCTCGTGCTGCGTGGGCGGCGGCGCGTCGGAGCGCCACACGTAGAAGTCGCGGTAGGGGTTGTCCTTGCTGGACCGGGCGGCCTTGAACCAGGGGTGCTTGTCGGACGTGTGGTTGACCACCAGGTCGGCGATGACGCGTATGCCGCGGTCGCGGGCGGTGCGGATCATCTCCACCACGTCGCCGTGGGTGCCCAGGCGCGGGTCCACGCCGTAGAAGTCGGTGATGTCGTAGCCGTCGTCCTTCTCGGCCGTCGGGTAGAACGGCATCAGCCACAGGCACGTGACGCCCAGGTCGGCTAGATGGTCGAGGCGCTGCGTCAGGCCCGCGAAGTCGCCGATCCCGTCGCCGTTCCAGTCCATGAAGGTCTCGACGTCGAGGCAGTAGACGACGGCGTTCTTCCACCACACGTCGCCGGTGTCGGTGATCCTCATGCCGCCACCCCCACGTCGCTGAGCTGCGGGAGCACATGCTCGCCGAACGCGTCCACGAACCCCTCCAGGTGCTGGCCCACGTGGTGCAGGTACACCTGCTCGAAGCCCACGTCCGCGAGCTCGGCGATCTGCTCCGTGAGCCGTCCCAGGTCGGAGCCCACCAGCACGGTGCCCCGCACCTGGGAGTCGGGCACGTGCTCGCCGATGATGTCGAAGGCCTGCGGGGTGTCCACGTCCCAGCACACCGGCGGCGGATACGTGTTGGTGCGCCACTGGTCGCGGGCGATGGCCATCGCGGCCTCCTCATCCGGCGCCCACGACAGGTGCACCTGCAACGCGAGGTCGCCGCGGCCCCCCGCGTCCCGGTAGGCGCCCGTGACGGCGCGCAGCTTCTCGATGGGCTGGTTGGTGGTGATCAACCCGTCCGCCCACGCGGCATGAGCACGCGCGGTCTCGACGGACACCGCCGGGCCGATGAGCAGCGGCGGGACCTCCGGCAGCGTCCACACCCGCGCCCGGTCCACGGTGACCAGGCCGTGGTGGGTGACCTCCTCGCCGGCATGCAGCGCGCGGATCACGTCCACGCACTCGCGCAGCCGGGCGTCACGCGTCGGCTTGTCCGGCCACCTGTCGCCGGTGATGTGCTCGTTCGCGTTCTCACCCGAGCCGAGGGCCACCCAGAACCGGCCGGGGAACATCGCGGCCAGGGTCGCCGACGCCTGCGCGATGATCGCCGGGTGGTAACGCTGGCCGGGCGCGTTGACCACGCCCATCGGCAGGTCGGTGGTGGCCAGCGCGGCGCCCAGCCACGACCACGCGAACCCGGAGTGGCCTTGGCGCTCACTCCACGGGGCGAAGTGGTCGGAGCACATCGCGGCCCCGAAGCCCGCTTCCTGGGCGCGTTGGACCGCGCTCAGCAGCGCGGTCGGGTGGACCTGCTCATGCGAGGCATGCAGCCCGATGGTTGTCATGCCGGTCATTCCTACCGGCATCCCGTGCGGCCCGCGCGGCGAGAGGTCAGTCGGTGGCGAGCGGCGCGCCCACCGCCGGGCGACCCGCCGCCGGGGTCGTCTCATGCGCCAGGACGGCGATCCGGTCCCGCCGCCACGTGCGCCGCAGGGCGAGCAGCAGCAGGGCTGAGACCAGGATCGAGCCACTCATGAACGCCGCCATGACCAGCGCGCTCGGCGGGCCGCCCAGCCCGGTGAGCGGCGCGATGACCGCCCCCAGGCCGAACTGCAGCGCGCCCAGCAGTGCGGCGGCGGAGCCCGCCCGATGCGGGTTCGCCTCCAGCGCGATCGCCGGCGCCGAGGGCATCACCAGCCCGGCGGTGCCGAGCGTCAGCATCATCAGCAGGGTCAGCGGCCAGAACGGCGCGCCCGCCGCCGCCACGGCCACGAGCACCAGCGACACGGCCACCCCCGCCACCATGCCGCCCGCCAGGATCTGCTGCGGCCGGAACCTGCCGACCAGCGCGCCAGCGATCTGCGTCCCGGCGGTGATCGACACGGCGCCGCCCGCGAACACCCACCCGAACTCCTGCGCCGTCAGCCCGTACCCGGCCTGGAAGACGAACGTGGACGACGACACGTAGGTGAACATCGCCGACAGGTAGAACGCGGACAGCAACGCCAACCCCAGGAACCCGCGGTCCGTGAGGAGCTCACGGTAGGAGCGCAGCGCCGAGACAGTGCCCCCGGTGCGCCTGCGCTCCACGGGCAGCGTCTCGCGCAGGGTCGTCACCGCGAGCATCAGCAGCGCGACGCCGACGGCCGCGAGGAAGCCGAAGATCAGCCGCCACGAGCCGAACCGCAGAAGCTGCGCGCCGATGGTCGGGGCCAGCACCGGCGCCACGCCCACCACCAGCATGAGGCGCGCCATCACCTTGGACACCGCGTCGCCCGAGAACCTGTCGCGCACCATCGCCATCGACAGCACCATGCCCGCGGCCGCCGTGAACCCCTGCACCACGCGCAGCGCCGTGAACACCTCGATGGTCTGCACCAGCAGCATCGCCGCGGACGTCACCGTGTACAGCGCCAACGCCGCGATCAGCGGGCGCCGCCGCCCGAACGCGTCCGACAACGACCCGATCAGCAACTGCCCCGCGGCCAGTCCCGCGAGGGAGGCGGTGAGGGTGAGCTGCACGGCCGACGACGTGGCGCCCAGATCGGCGGCGATCTCCGGGAACGCCGCGAGGTACGTGTCGAAGGTGAACGGCCCGATGGCCGTCAGCGCGGAGAGCAACAGCACCAGGCCGACGCTGATGTGCGCGCGGGCGGGGGTGGCGGCCTGGGCGCGCGGGAGGTCCATGAAGATCCGAACCACTGGGAGCCCGGCGAATCTTCCCGTTGCTCACATCGTGGACAGAGTGGACAGGCCTGATTAGGGGGTCGGCTCCGCGGTCGGCGCGGGGCTGGGTGCGTCGAGAGCTGCGGCGTCGAGGGCGGCGCTGTCGAAGACGGCGCTCGCGCGAGTGCCCGTGCCCGCGTCGTCGTCCGGCCCTGCGCGTCGAGAGGCGACGACCCTGCCCGACAACGCCATCGCCACCAGCGCGATCGCCCCCGCTGCCGAGAAGCCCGCCACGAACGCCGAGTCCGAGGCCGTGCCGCCGAGCGCCGTGAACAGCGAGCCGGCGAGCGCCAGCGTCAGCGCCGTCGCGATCGCGTCCATCGTCTGCAGTGCCGAGGAGTTGGCTCCCTGCTCGGCCGGGGTGGAGAGCTGCAGCGTGAGCACCGAGGTGGTGGGCATCGCCAGCCCGATGCCGAAGCCGGTCAGCGCCCAGCCCGCATACCCGATGAGCACGGGGGTGGCCGGCGCCACGAGCAGCGCGGCCAGCGCCGTGCCGACGGCCATCACCAGCGTGCCTCCCCGCAGGAACACCGTGTCCCGCAGGGTGGTGACCCGGCCCCGCACCGACGAGCCCACCGACCACGTGACAGCCGCCAGCGTGAGCACCGCCCCGGCCGCGGACGGGCTGAGCCCATGCCTGCTCTGCAGCAGCAACGGCAGGAACACCTCGCCGCCGAAGAACGCCGCGCTCATCAGGCCGCGCAGCAAGATCACCGTGGGCAGCCCCCGCCTCGAGCGCAGCGTGCCCGCAGGCAGCAGCGGCGGCAGGCTCACCGCGAGGGCGGCCCCGGCCAGCACGATCCACACCGCCGCGGAGACGCCCTTCTGCTGGCCGCCGTGGTGCAGCGCGAGGACGGCCACCGCCGCGAGCAGCGACAGCGGCAGCAGGCGCTGGGAGGCGCGGCCCGAGGCGGGCCCGCTGGTTGCCCCGTCGACCTGCGGGCCGAGGCCTGCCGTCGCCGGCCGCACGGCGAGCAACGCGGGGATCGCCAGGGCGGGCACCGCCAGGAACACCCACCGCCAGCCCACGTGCTCCACGATCAGGCCCGCGATCAGCGGCCCCACCACGCCGGGGATCACCCAGGCGGCGGCGAACGCCGCGAACACCCGTGGTCGCACCAGCGCGGGGTAGGCCCGCGCGACGACCACATACATCGCGACGATCTCCAGGCCCGAGCCGACGCCCTGCACCACGCGGCCCACGACCAGCATCTCCATGCTCACCGCGAGCCCGGCGATCAGCACGCCGACGACGAACAGCGCCACGCCCCACACCAGCACCGGGCCAGGCCCGCGCCGATCCGACCAGCGGCCGGCCATCGTCATCCCGACCACGCTCGACGCGATGGGCGCCGCGAAGGCCATCGCGTAGAGGCCGAACCCGTCGAGGGCAGTGGCGACCGTCGGCATCGCCGTCGACACGGCCAGCGCCTCGAAGGCCGACAGGCTCGCCAGGGCCACGAGCCCGATCGTCACGATGCGGTGGCTGCCCCGCCACGGGCTCGCGGAGGCCGGCGAGGTGGCGCCCGAGGGCGGCGTGGAGCCCGAGGGCGAAGTCACTTGTCACTCCAGATGCGGTGCGGATGAACGATCTCAGATGGTTCGGCGCGGGTGTCCGCGTGCCCGAGGGCGCGACGCCCCGACGGGCCAGGAGGTCAGCGTGCACCTCAACATGTGATCCGCGCGAATGGGATTCCCCCTGGCTCGCCAGGCGGGACGGCCGAACCGGATCAATCACATATACGGGCAGAAAGTGCCCACAGGGCGGACGGCGCCGTCACGGCGGCCGATGACCTGCTTGGGTGTCGCCGCCAGGCGAGTGCCCGCGCTCGATCGAGCAGCGGGAATCCCCCCGAATCCCCCGGAGACACCCGTGTCTGACCCCCAGGTACCGACCGACCCGACGCGGCCGATCCCCGCCCAGCCCGAGGGCCCCGCGACGATCACCGACGAGGCTGCGACTCCGGACGGCGCCGTCGCCGAGGGCAGCGTCCTGACGGCTGAGGCCGCTCCCGATGTCGAGGCCGCCCCCGTCGAGGAGGCTCCCGCCGACGCGGCCGTGGACGCGCCTGCTGACGACGCGCTTGCTGACGACGCCCTCGTCGACGAGGCCCCTGCGGACGTTCCCTCCGCTGACGACGCGCCCGCCGAGGATGCCCTCGTCGACGAGGCTCCCGTCGACGAGGCGCCATCGGCCACGAGCGACTCCGACGCCGCCACCCAGGTGATCGACGCCGCCGATGCCACCCAGGTGATCGACGCCGCCGACGTCCCCGACGCGACGCCGCCGGCCGCCGACGCCCTCGCGTCCGAGCCCATCGCCGGCGCCGAGCCGCCCCCGTATGCCGCCACCGCGTACCCGGCCCAGGGCGCCCCCGCCCCGACCGGGACCGACGGCATGGCCATCGCGGGCTTGGTGCTGGCGTTCCTGGTCTGGCCTGTGGGCCTCGGCCTGTCGATCGCGGCGCTGGTGCGGACCCGTCGCAGCGGCCGGCCCGGCAAGGGCCTGGCGATCGCCGGCATCGCCGTCGCTGCGCTGGCGTTCGTCTTGTCGGTGATCTCCACGATCTACTGGGTCACCGCGGGGATCGCCCTGGTGGAGGCGGAGGAGGAGCGGATCGCCGCGGCGGCCGAGAAGTTCGAGGCTGAGTCGGCTGAGGCGGCTGAGGCCGCCGAGCTCCTGGCTGCCGAGGAGGCTGCCGCCGCCGCGGCGGAGAGCGTGGCTCCTCCGGAGGTCGCGGCGCCCGTCGTCGAGGGCTCGCTGCTGCTGCCCGCGTCGGTGGCGGGGCTGACCGGCGTGGAGCGCGGCTGCGAGATCCTCTTCGCCGACGACCCCCAGAGCTTCTACTCGATCATCACGACGGCGGACGCCGCTGGGCCCGATGAGGCCACTGTCGCCACGCTGGTCCAGCTCGTGGAGACGGCGAAGCCCGACCTGGGCGCGGAGCACGCCGCGGATGCGGACGCGTTGCTGGCGCTCTTCCGGCCGGAGACGCAGGCGCTGCCCGAGCAGGAGATGATCGCTGCCCTCACGGAGGGCAGCAGTGCGGCGGAACGTCTCGCGGTGGCATGCGTGGGCGGGCTGTGACCGGCGGCGCCCACCCACAGCCCGGCGTGGGCGCCTTCCTGCGCACATGACCTGAACGGGTCAACCCAGGCGGGGCGGGAGCCGTCATACTGGCGGCACCCGCCCCCCAGTGTCGAAAGCGGCCCCCGTGCTCCTCTTCTCCATCATCGGAGGCATTGGCCTCCTGCTCCTGGTCGTCTCGCTCGTGCTCGGCGAGGTCTTCGGCGAGTTGAGCTTCGGTGACGTCGGGCTGTCCGGCTCCGCGGTCGGCATCGGCGCCGTCGTGTTCGGGGCCAGCGGCGTCATCGCCGTCGCCAACGACCTGCCGACGGTGTGGACGTACGTCTTCGCGGTGGTCTTCGCCGTGGTGTCCGCGATCGTCGCCCAGATGATGATCAACCGGCTCGCCGACAGCGAGGACGCCCCGCCGCCCCCACTCGAGGGCGCCTTCGGGGTGCTGACCGCGACCACCGGCCCCGACGGCGGCGAGGTGCGGCTCGAGGGCGTCCGCGACCTCGAGAGCCGCCTGGCGTGGGCCGACGAGGTCCTCGACGCCGGGCAGCGCGTCGTCGTGGTCGGCGTCTCCGGCTCGCGGGTGCGCGTGACCAAGGCCTGACCGGCGCCCGGGCGCCCAGGCGCCTGACGTCGTGACTCCACCGATCCCGTCCGCACCAACGAAAGGAGACCCCGGCCCGCCGGGGATCACCATGAATGACTTCTTCTCGGGTGGTGCGGCCGTCATTGCGGTCGCCGCCCTGGTCATCGCGTTCTTCGCGGTGCTCGCACTCATCACCAAGCGTATTCGCCGGGTGCCGCCCAACGAGGCCCTCATCATCGTGGGCCGCGGCGCGGGACGGAACGCGGCCACCCCCGAGGGCGGCCAGCGGGTCATCGTCGGCGGCCGGGTGTTCGTGTGGCCGGTGCTCCAGCAGGGCTTCCCGATCTCGCTCGAGCAGCGGCAGATCGGCATCACCGTCGAGGGTGTGGACCGCAACCGCATCAAGCTCGCCATCAAGGCGTCCATCAACTTCAAGGTCCGTGGCGACGAGGAGGGCGTGCGGCGTGCCGCCCAGCGCTTCCTCTCCCAGCAGGCCACCCTCACCGACGTCATCCGGGAGTCCCTGGAGGGCTCGCTGCGCGCCATCATCGGCGACATGACGATCGAGCAGATCATCTCCGACCGGAAGTCGCTGCAGGACGCGGTGGTCGCCTCGACGAAGACGGACCTCGCGGAGCAGGGCCTGCAGGTCGACCTGCTCAACATCTCGGACATCTCCACGCCCGGCTCGGACTACCTGTCCAACCTGGGCCGCGCCGAGGCCGCGCGCGCCCGGCAGGTCGCCGAGGTCAAGGAGGCGGAGGCCCAGCAGGTCTCGGAGTTCGCCAAGATCAGCGCGATGGAGCAGATCGCGGAGCGGCAGCGCGACCTCGCGCTGAAGCAGGCGGGGATCAAGGCGGAGACCGACCGCGCCAACGCCAACGCGGAGGCCGCCGGGCAGCTCGCCCGCGCCGAGCAGGACCGCCTGGTCGCCACCGAGCAGCGCGAGGCGCTCGCCGAGCAGGCGAAGGTCACCGAGGAGCAGCTCGACATCGACGTCCGCAAGCCGGCCGAGGCCGCCGCGTACGCCGCCGTCCAGCAAGCCAACGCCGAGCGTGACGCCGCGAACGCCGCCACCGAGGCCGACGCCTTCAAGCGGACCCGCATCGCCGAGGCGAACAAGGTCGCCGCCGTGCAGGACGCCGAGGCCGCGGCCGAGGCGACGATCCGCGCCGGCAACGCCGAGCGGGACCGCCAGCTCGCCGAGGCGAAGGCCATCGAGGCGCTGGGCCTGGCCCGCGCCTCGGCAGCCCGCGCCGAGGGCCTGGCCGCCGCCGAGGCGACCAAGGCGCAGGCTGAGGCGCTGCGTGAGCAGGGCGCGGCAGTCCTCGCGCAGCAGGTCATCGCGAAGATGCCGGAGATCGTGCGGGCGGCCGCCGAGCCGATGGGCGCCATCGACTCGCTGACGGTGGTCTCCACCGACGGCGCCTCGTCGCTCACCAAGAACGTCGCGCAGGTGCTCAGCGAGGGCCAGGACGTCATCAAGTCCCTCACCGGGCTCGACCTGAACAGCCTGCTCAGCGGTGCTGCGGGCGGCGCCGCTGCCAGCGTGGTGGGCTCCGCGCGGGCCGGCGACGCGAAGGCGAACTGACCGCAGCCGATGCGCATCCGACGCGGGGCGTCCCGGGGGCCTGAACGGCTCCCAGGGCGCCCCGCGTCCGTGAACTCCCTACGCTGACCTGATGGGACGTCGCCTGGGCATCACACTTCTCGTCCTGCTAGTGCTCCTCGTGGGGCTGGGCGTGATCGCGGACCGGGTGGCGGTGGCCGCCGCCGAGCGACTGGCCGCCACGAAGGTCGAGCAGAGCCTCGACGTGTCCGGGACCCCGCAGATCGACATTCACGGGTTCCCGTTCCTCACCCAGGCGTTGGACGGGACGCTCGACGAGGTCACCGCCCACGCCGACGCGATCACGTTGGACGGCACGCCCCTCGAGGACGTGGACGTCACCGCCCGCGGGGTCAGCACCCGGGCCCCGTACTCGGTGCAGAACGCGGTCGTGACGGGCGCGCTCAGCACAGCGGCGATGGAGCAGCTCGTCACCGAGCACACCGGCGTGGCGGTGACGTTGGCCGCCGAGGGCGAGCAGCTCGTCGCCACGGGGAATGCGCTGGGGCTGCCGTGGTCCGCGCGCCTCGTCCCGCGCGCCGAGGGCGGTGAGATCCGCGTCGAGGTGGCTAGTGTCCAGTTCGGCGGGGTGGAGGTGTCCGCGGCCTCGCTGCCCGGGGGCCTCGGGTCGATGCTGAGCGACCTGGCCATCCCGATCGACGGGCTGCCCCAGGGTGTGACCGTCACCGACGTGACGGTGATCGGCACCGGTGTGCGGCTCACCGCCACCGGAACTGACGTGCTCGTCCCCACCGGAGGCCGCTGAACCCATGAACCTGCTCACCGACATATGGGAGCGCGCCACCACCGCGCAGCCGGATCCGCCGCAGGCCGTGGTGCTCGGCGCGTTGGCGCTGGCGCTCGTGTGCCTGGCGGTCCCGGTGCTGTGGCGGCTCACCCGGCATGTGCTGACCATCGTGCACGAGGGCTCCCATGCGCTCGCCGCGCTGCTGACCGGCCGGCGGCTGGCGGGCATCCGGCTGCACTCGGACACCTCGGGGCTCACGCTGTCGGTGGGCAAGCCGCGCGGCCCGGGCATGATCGCCACGGCGTTCGCCGGGTACGTGGGGCCGGCGATCCTGGGGCTGGGCGCCGCGTGGCTGCTGGGCCGGGGGTACGCGGTGGGGCTGCTGTGGCTGCTGGTGCTCGCGCTGGCGTTGCTGCTGGTGCAGATCCGCAACTGGTATGGGCTGTGGTCGGTGCTCGTCAGCGGCGCCGTGCTGGTGGGCGTGACGTGGTGGGGGAGCGCCGAGCTGCAGTCGGCGTTCGCCTATCTGGTGACGTGGTTCCTGCTGCTGGGCGCCCCGCGGGCGGTGCTCGAGCTGCAGACGTCGCGGCGCCGGAGCCGTGGCGCGTCCTCGGACGCGGACATCTTGGCCAAGCTCACGCGGGTGCCGGGGATCGTCTGGGTGGGGGTGTTCCTGGTGGTGTGCCTGGGAGCGCTCGGACTGGGGTCCACTTGGCTCGCCGGAGCGTATTTCGGGTAGCTCTGGGCAGGGTCTGCGCAGGTCAGCGTGGGTAAATGCCGATTCAGGACAGTTGTCCACAACTGTGGACCACCCTGTTCATGACGATTCGCCGCTTTCTCCCGGCGAGGCTCGTCTGGCTGCGGCTCAGGCCGTCGCGAGGGCCGATCGCGGGGTCGGCCGGCGGGTCGCGGCGGCGAGGTCGGCGGGCTCGCCGCGCCCGGGGCCGGAGGCGCGCAACGCCCACAGGATCGTGGTGAGGTCGACGAGCTCTTGCAGGCCCGCGCCGACGATCGCGGGGATCATGCCGAACGCCGCGGCTGCCATCAGGGCCAGGCTGATGCCCACCCCGATGCCGATGGCCTGCATGGCGACGTTGACGGTGCGGTGGCCGATGGCGATGGCCCGCGCGGCGCGGTCCACGTCGTCGACGAGGATGACGACGTCCGCCGACTCGGATGCCGCCGAGGATCCCTTCGCGCCCATCGCCACGCCCACGTCGGCGACGGCGAGCACTGGGGCGTCGTTGACGCCGTCGCCGACCATCATCACGGGCCGGTCCGGCAGGGCCCGCACGGCGGCGACCTTGTCGGCAGGCAGGCAGTCGGCGCGGAACTCGTCGACTCCCACGGCGTCGGCGACGTGCCGGGCCGTGGCCTCGCCGTCGCCGGTGAGCATCACGGTGTGGCGGACGCCGAGCTGGCGGAGCCGAGTGACGGTGTGGAGCGACTCGGCGCGGACGGCGTCGGCCAGGGTGATCGCCCCGGCATGCACGCCGTCGACGGCCAGGTGCACGGCGAGCTGCCCGGGCTCGAGCTCGACGGGCTCGATCCTTGACGTGCCGCCGACCAGTCCCGCGACGTAGGCCTCCTTGCCGACGGCCACCGTATGCCCGTCGACCTGGGCGCTGACCCCGTGGCCGGTGCTCTCCCGCACACCGCGCCCCGGGCTCAGCGTCAGGCCGCGGGCGGTGGCGGCGTGGACGATCGACGACGCCAGCGAGTGGTTCGAGTACTGCTCGACGCTGGCCGCGAGCCGCAGCAGCTCGTCGGCCGGCAGCCCGTCCCGCGGCGCCACGGCCACGACCTCGGGGTGGCCGTGGGTGAGGGTGCCCGTCTTGTCGAAGGCCGCCGTCTTGACCCGCGCCAGCCGTTCGAGGGCGCCGCCGTTCTTGACGATGATCCCGTTCTTCGACGCGCGGGACATGCCCGCCATGAACGCGACGGGCGTGGCGATGAGCAGCGGGCACGGCGTGGCGACGACCAGCACCTCGGCGAAGCGCGACGGGTCGCCGGACACGGCCCAGGCTGCCCCGGCGATGAGGAGCGCGACGGCGGTGAACGGGACGGCCACCCGGTCGGCCAGTCGCACGAACGGGGCCTTCGACTCGGAGGCCTCCCGCACCAGCGCGACGATGTGCTGGTACTGCGATGCGTCGGCGGTGGCGGTGGCGCGCATCCGGATCCCGGCGGGCCCGTTCACCGCGCCGGACAGCAGGCTGTCGCCGGTGACGCGCTCGACGGGCATGGACTCCCCGGTGAGCGACGACTCGTCGAGGGGCGCGGCGGCGCTCAGCAGGTCGCCGTCGACGGGGACGACCTCGCCGGGCTTCACCACGAGCTGGTCCCCGGGGCGCACGTCGTCGACGGGCACGTCCTGCACGGAGCCGTCGGGCCGCAGGGCGTGGGCGGTCTGCGGGGCGGCGGCCAGCAGGGCGCTGAGCTCGCGCCGGGCGCGCCCTGCGGCGTAGTCCTCGAGCGCGACCCCGCCGGTGAGCATGAGCACGATGACGAGCGCGGCCCAGTGCTGCCCCACGACGACTGTGGCGACGATGGCCGTCACCGCAAGGATGTCGATCCCCCAGGTGCCGGACCGCAACTCGCGGACCATCGCGACGGCCTGCACGGCGGCGATGGCCAGCGCGTATCCGCTGACCGCCCACTGCGCCACCTGGCCAGCCCCGGCGGCGGTGAGGACACCGCCCAGTGCCGCGACGGCGAGGGTGGCCAGGACGAGGGGGTACTGCCGGAGGAGCGTTCGCCACCACTGCATGCCTCTGGTCTACGCCGCCCGCGAGGTCGCCGCCAGCAAGGCAAGGCTCGGCTCAACGTGGTGCGCGCCTGCTGTTCAGGGCCGTTTCAGCTGGCCGCGGGAGCCGTCACGCAGCGGTCCAGCTCCCTGCTCATCGCGTCATGCTCGGCCTCGGTCACCCACAGCCCGTACGCCGATTTCACCCGGATCTGGCGCACCACGTAGACGCACCGGTAGCCCTTGAGCGGCGGCAGCCAGGTGGCCGCGTCGCCCGCGCCCTTCTGCTGGTTGAGCGGGCCGTCCACGGCGAGCAGGTTCGCGGGGTCGTTCGCGAAGGCTGTGCGGACCTCGTCGGTCCACTGCTGGGCGCCCTTCTGCCAGGCGTCGGACAGCGCGACGACGTGGTCGATCTGCACCTCGGAGCTGCGCTCCCCGCGC
This sequence comes from Cellulomonas cellasea, assembly GCF_030372105.1. GTDB lineage: Bacteria > Actinomycetota > Actinomycetes > Actinomycetales > Cellulomonadaceae > Cellulomonas_A > Cellulomonas_A cellasea_A. The sequence goes on from NZ_JAUDBQ010000010.1 coordinate 74,538, forward strand.
TCGAACGCGATGACCTGGCCGCCGTAGGGGTCGGTGAGCGTTCCGGTGAGCACCGTGCACCCGTCGGTGTCCGCCTTGAACGTCAGGTCGACGAGGTCGCGCCGCAGGATGTCGTTGCGGGTGTCGCAGCCGTTGCGGTCGACATCCGCCCAGGCCTGGCCGAAGGCGCTGCGCTCGTAGCCGGTCCGGGGCGCCCGGCCCTTCACGGCCAACCCGTCGAGCGCCGTGCGCGCGTCGGCGAGGTCGGCGGCCGTCACGGGGACGTCGGCGCCCGCGCGGGCGTCCTGCCACATCGGCGTCCCGATGCCGATGGCGACGGCCAGGACTAGCAGCAGCACCCAGCGGCTGCGCGTCGAGCGGGCGGGACGGCGGGAGGGCGAGCGGCCTGCTCGCGCGCGGGGGGACGGCACGGGTGAACGGTGCCATACCGCGGGCCGGGTGCGCCCATGGCGGTGGGGATGCCGCTGGCCGTGGGGATGCCGCTGGGCGGGGGCGGCGCCACGCTCGAGGGAGGCCCGATCTCCGGGCGAGCACTCATCTGCAGGAGGCGGCCATGGCAGTGCCGGCATTCCAGGACTACCCCCTCGCCCCGCGTGACCGCGCGTGGGACGCCGCCGCGGCGGAGAAGCGGGTGCGCGCGTTCACGGGCGCCGAGGAGGCGCCCAACGAGGCGTATCGGGATGCGCACCTGTGGTACGACGCGTCGCGCGAGGAGGACTTCACCGCGCACAAGCTGCTGATCGCCGATGTCGTGGACGGCCGGCTCGAGGCGGTGCCACGCGGGGTCTTCGCTGCGGCGGCGGTGATGGACGGCTCGCGTGGTGGCGTCGACCTGCCTGCCGCGGACATCCCGCGGGTGCGGGGCCAGCTCCGGCGGTACTACGAGAAGTTGGGCGAGGAGCCGCCGTGGGAGCGCGACTAGGGGAAGGCTGAGGGGATGGCTGCCGGTGGGCGCCCGGTGGCATGGTTCGGGTGAACTTCTGCGTATCTCTGGGCAGAAAAAGGGATATGTCCGTTTACCCTGTGGGCTCGGCATCGCCAGTCCGACGAGGGGCCACTACGTTGCGTCCGCTTGTCAGAAACCCTCACAGATAGGTAGGTCTACATGTCCGAGACCGCTGCTCCCGCGGCCCGTGTCCTCGACCCCAACAGCAGCACGCGCAGCCGCGCAGTCGCCGCTGTCCTGGCATTCCTCGTCGGGTTCCTGGGCGTCCACCGCTTCTACGTCGGCAAGATCGGCACCGGCGTCGCGATGATCCTGACCGTCGGCGGCTTCGGCTTCTGGACGCTGTTCGACTTCATCATGATCCTCATCGGCAAGTTCGAGGACAAGGAAGGCCGCGCGCTCATCAACTGGTGACCCGTGCGCGACACCGGAGGGCCTGGCTCATCGAGAGCCGGGCCCTCCGGCCGTCCACCTGGCGTGCGACAGCGTTCAGGCCACCGGCGTCGAGGGGAGCAGCTCGGCGAAGGCCTGCTCGGTGAGGACTGGGATCCCGTGCCGGCGCGCCGTGCGCACCTTGCCGCCCAGGGCGTCCGGGTCGGACGCCACCAGGAGCCGGGTGTCCTGCGTGACGTGTGACCAGGGCACGAGCCCGGCCTCACGGGCGAGGCCGTGCCACTCGTCCCGGGGGCGGCTCAGGTCGTCGGTGAAGACCACCCGATCGCCCTCCTCCAGGCCGATCAGCGGCCGCTGGATGGGCGTGCCCGGCGGCGCCAGGGCGACGGTGAGGTCGCCCTCGTCCAGGCCCAGCGCGTCGGCGATGTCGCGCAGCTCGGCGGCCTCCGCATCCGTGAGCCCACGGCCGCCCGCGGCGGCGTCGACGAGCGCGGCCCGCGCGATCGCCCCCAGGTAGGCCCGGTGCAACTCGTCCACGGTGGCGCTGTCCAGCCCGGCCTCCTGCGCGGCGGCCAGCAGCGACCCGCGGTGCTGGGCCGACAGCGCGCGGTCCAGCAGGGCCTGGTCCAGCAGGTCCAGGTACTCGTCGGCCTGCGGCGGCTCGCAGACCCGGGGGAGGCGGTCCGCGAGGGTCGCGAGCCAGTGGTGCAGGGAGTCGCTGTCGCCGCGGCGCACCGCGGCCGGCTCCTCCACATCGGGCCCGTCCTGCTCCACGAGGGCTGTGCCCAGGCCGTCGAGGCTGCCGGTGCTCAGGAAGTGCCGCAGCAGGCCCGCGCTCGCCCGAGCGTCGTCGAGCGCGGACTGCGCCTCGTGGTACGGCACCCCCGCGAGCTCACAGCACACCGCCAAGCCGCGCGACGCGCCGGGCAGCCGGTCCCGGGCGAGCCGCATCGTGCACAGGCAGTGCTCCGGGTCCAGGCGGAGCGCCACTCCCGCGCGGTCCAGCTCCGCCTGCAGGAAGCGCACGTCGAAGCCCACGTTGTGGCCCACGAGCACCCGGCCGCCCAGCAGCCGCCGCAGCCACGGCGCGACCTGCGCGAACGTCGGCGCCAACGCGAGGTCCGCACGGGGGATGCCGCCGAGCTGCACCGGGCACACCTCGCGGCCCGGGTCGACGAGCGTGCACCACTCCCGCTCGACCTCGCCCCGCTCGTCCAGGAGCACCACCGCGACCTCGAGCACGCGGTCATCGCGGGTGGTGGAGAAGCCTGTGGTCTCGAGATCGAGGACGGCGTAGCCGGTCATGTGGCCAGCCTGGCGTATGCGTGAGGCCGCGAATGGGGACGAACGGCCTGACCGTCTCGGGCGTCGTCCCACGCGAATTCCACGTAGTGGACATGTGTGGCGAGTGTCGTTCACTCTTTGTGCTGGTCAGGGCCCTACGGCCGGAGTGTCGCCGAGCGGAGACCTCAGCCGGTCCACCAGGATCGATCCGGGGCGTGCCGGTGCGAGGAAGCGCAGGCACCAGTCTGGCGCGCCCGGTGCAGCAGGGGGCGACAGGGGGCGGTTCTGGTGGAGAGTGTCGAGACGGTCGACGTGGCCGGGATGTGGGAGGCGCAGCTCGAGGCGGGCATGCTGCCGCGGGCGCCCGGCGAGCTCGGCCCACGAGGGTGGACGCTCGCCGTCGCCGACGTGCTGGCCCCCTTCGCCACCTCCGAGCACGTGCCGTGGGCGTACCACGACTACCGCCCGCTCGGCTCCCGGCGCACAGTGCACGAGGTCAACGGCGACGACGGGCTGGTGCGATTCGCCGGGCTCGGGGCCGAGGGCGCGCACCAGCTGCTGTCGCAGCTCACCGAGACACAGCTCGCCACGACCCAGCGCGACTCCCCGACCCTCGGCGCGGCGCTCCGCTCGGCAGTCGCGCACCCGGGGGTGGTGGAGGTGCACGGCCACGCCGTCGGCCCGGCCCGCGGCGACGAGCGGATCACCGCCGAGGGAGTCTTCCTCTACGCGCTGCCGGACCTGCACGTGCCCGGCTGGCCGCATGACGGCGCCTGCGACTGCACCACGCTGTGGGAGTCCGCCCGGGATGGGTACGGCCTCGACGACGCCCACGGCATGCCACAGGAGCTGCAACGCCGCGTCAACCCGTGGCGGCCCGGCGAGCACTGCTGGCAGCTCACCTGGGACTGATCGCGCGCGAGACGACGAAACCCCGGGACTCCGTCGAGGAGTCCCGGGGTTTCGTCATGCCCGGCCGGATCAGCCAGGCGGGGTCAGATCAGGAGGCCGCGAGGATGTCCACGACGAACACCAGCGTGGACCCGGCCGGGATGGTGCCGGTGGCCGTGTCGCCGTACCCGAGCGACGCCGGCACGACCAGCAGCACCTGGCTGCCGACCGTCTGGCCGACGAGGCCCTGGTCCCAGCCCTGGATGACCTGGCCGGCGCCGATCGTCGTCGTGAACTTCGTGGAGCCCCACGACGAGTCGAACGCGGTGCCGTCCCACAGCCAGCCGCTGTAGTTCACGGTGACGGCCTGGCCGGCCTCGACCGCCGGGCCGGAGCCCTGGATGAGCGGCTGGACCACGAGCTCGGTGGGGGCGTCGCCCTCGACGGGGGTGATCGACGGCTCGCCGTCCTCCGCGAGGGTGACGGTGGGCAGGCCCTCGACCGGGGCGACAGCCTCGCCCTCGGCGCGGTCCGGGACGGTCACGGCGTCGACGACCTCGATGGCCATGATCGTGGCGCCGTCGGCGCCGGGAACGGCGAGCAGCACCCGCGCGCCCACCGACTGGCCGGTGAGCACCTCGTTGAGCTGCGGGACGATGTTCACGTCGCCGAGCGTGATCGCCTCATGCGTGGAGCCGTACGTGCTGCCAGCGGTGGACCCGTCCACGCCGGACACGGCGACGTAGTCGACGGTCAGGACCTGGCCCTCCTCGAGCGGGGCGCCCGTGCCCTCGGACACCACGCGCGCGACGGCGGCGGAGACCGTGAACGGCCAGGCGTCGTAGGTGACGGTCGGCTCGGAGCCCAGGTCCCCTTCGACGGTGACGGCCTCGAGGGCGGCGATGTCCTCGGCGGAGGCGGTGGCCGCCGTGGTGCTGCTCGAGTCGGGGGACGAGGTGGGGTCGTCCGACCCGCTGTCACCGGAGCAGCCCGCGAGGAGCAGGGCGAGGGCGAGAGTGGACGCTGCCAGTCGTCGGCGCACGGATTCAATCCTTCAGGTCGGTTGTCCCGTCCCGGAGGGCGGCGGACTCGACGACGGTACGCGAGAACCCTGGGTGTCCGCTGGGTGGTGACGCCTCGTGATCCGCAGGATCCCGGGTCCCAGGGCGTTCCCGGGCCGACTCGTTAGCCTCACACCGTGCAGCCCACCCCCCGAACTGGCGCCCCCGCGCCTGAGCAGCCCGGCGCCGGCGAGCCCTCGGCCGAGCAGCTGGGCACCGGCCTGAAGGTGCGCCACCTGACGATGATGGGCCTCGGCTCCGCGATCGGCGCCGGGCTGTTCCTGGGCGCCGGGGCGGGCATCGCCCTGGCCGGGCCCGCGATCCTCGTGTCCTACGTCGTCGCCGGCGTGCTCGTCGTCCTGGTGATGCGGATGCTCGCCGAGATGGCCGCCGCGCTGCCGTCCAGCGGCTCGTTCTCCACCTACGCCGACGAGGGCATCGGCCGATGGGCGGGGTTCACCCTCGGCTGGCTGTACTGGGCGACGCTCGTGCTGGTGCTCGGCGTGGAGATCACCGGCGCGTCGCAGATCATCCACGGCTGGCTGCCCGTGCTGCCGCAGTGGGCCATCGCGTTGCTGCTCGTGGCGGCGTTCGCCGTGGTGAACCTCTCGGCGGTGCGCAACTTCGGGGAGTTCGAGTTCTGGTTCGCGTCGCTGAAGGTCGCCGTGGTGGTGCTGTTCCTGGTGGTGGGCGCCCTGCTCGCGCTGGGCCTGCTGCCGGGCTCCGAGCCGGTGGGGACCAGCAACCTGCTGGGACATGGGGGCTTCGCGCCGCAGGGCGTGGGCGGCATCGCGGCCGGGCTGCTCGTGGTGGTGTTCGCCTTCGGGGGCATCGAGATCGTCACCATCGCCGCCGCCGAGTCGCGGGACCCGCGCCGCGCCATCGCCGCCGCGGCCCGCAGCGTGGTGTGGCGGATCCTGCTGTTCTACATCGGCTCGGTGGCGATCATGGTGCTGGTGCTGCCGTGGGACGCGCCCGAGCTGGTCTCCGGGCCGTTCGTCGCCGTGCTGAGCAGCACGGGCATCCCCGGCCTGCCGGTGCTCATGGAGGCGGTGGTGGTCATCGCGCTGCTGTCCGCGTTCAACGCGAACGTGTACGGAACCTCGCGCATGTCCTACTCGCTGGCCCGCCGCGGCGACGGCCCCCGGATGCTGCTCCGCGTGTCCCGGCAGGGCACGCCCGTGGGCGCCGTGGGGCTGTCGGTGGCGTGCGCCCTGGTGAGCGTGGGCCTCAACTGGCTGCTGCCGGACACGCTGCTGGGCATCCTGCTGAGCGCCGCCGGGGCCTCGCTGATCCTGGTGTGGCTGTTCATCGCGGTGGCGCAGATCCGGCTGCGGCCCCGGCTCGAGCGCGACGGGCTGCTGACCGTGCGGATGTGGGGCCACCCGTGGCTGTCCTGGGCGACGCTCAGCCTGCTCGTCGCGTTCATGGTGCTGATGCTCACGGACGCCGACGCCCGCGGCCAGCTCGCCTCGGCGGTCGGGCTGTGCGGGGTGCTCATCGGCATCTACGCCGTGCGGGGCGTGCTGCGACGCCGCCGTGCTGAACAGGTCATCGGGCGCGGCTAAGGGGCGCCTGTCGCCTCAGCGGCTCGTTGTGCGGCGCGGTCAGTCGTCGGTGCGGGCGTGCGGGCTCGGCGCCAGCTCGGTGGGCGCGTCGTCGTGCACCAACTCGAACCACACGGTCTTGCTCTCGTCGTCCGCGTGCGGCAACGTGCCCCATCGGGAGGCCAGGCGGTCGACGAACATCACCCCGCGGCCACCCTCCGCGGTGGGCGGCGGGTTGCGCAGTATCGGCTCGGCGCGGGCGCCGTCGGAGACCTCCACGCGAGTGCGCACAGCGTCGACGTCCACCCGCAGCAGCACCGGCGGATCGGCGTGCTCCACGGCATTCGTGACGGCCTCGCTGACCAGGAGGACGAGCAGGTCGAGTGCAGGACCGCCCACCCCGGCCTCGGCGAGCCGTTCGCGCGCCCAGCGGCGTGCGGGCGCCACGGCGGCGGTGTCTGGCTCTATTCGTGTCTCGGCATGCATCTCTGCCCCCTCGTCGTGCGCGGGCGGTTCCGGTTCGTTCAGCCGTCGCGCGCATGCACCACCGTTCTGTACACCTGCCCGCCTAGCAACTCGAGAGCGTCGGGCATGCGGGTGATCCCTGGTCGCCGCGGCCGCCGACGGTCCCGCCAGGCTGTGGTGGGGAGATGGGATGATCGCCGTCATGCCCACCGACGACGCCCGCCCGCAGGCCCCGCGGGAGCCGGACCGCAAGCAGATCCGCCGCTGGCGCCAGTACCTCGCCGACGAGCGCGCCGAAGCGGCCGTCTACCGTGACTTGGCCAGCCGGCGCACCGGGGAGGAGCGCGACATCCTGCTCGCCCTCGCCGAGGCGGAGCGCCGGCACGAGTCGCACTGGCTGGGCCTGCTCGGTGACGATGTCGGGCGCCCCTTGCGCGGTGACCTGCGCACCCGCGTCCTGGGCTGGCTCGCGCGCCGGTTCGGCTCCGTGTTCGTCCTCGCGCTCGCGCAGCGCGCCGAGGCCCGCTCCAGCTACGAGTCCGACGTCGACGCCACGGCCACGATGGCCGCCGACGAGCGGATCCACGAGGAGGTCGTGCGAGGCCTCGCGCTGCGCGGGCGCAACCGCATCTCCGGGACGTTCCGGGCTGCCGTCTTCGGCGCCAACGATGGACTGGTCAGCAACCTCGCGCTCGTGCTCGGCATCGGCGCCAGTGGCGCGTCCAACGCCACGGTGCTGCTCACCGGCCTGGCCGGGCTGCTCGCCGGGGCGCTGTCGATGGCCGCCGGGGAGTACGTGTCGGTGCGCTCCCAGCGTGAGCTGATGGAGGCCTCGACCCCCGGCCAGCATGCCCACGCGGCGCTGCCGCACCTCGACGTGGACGCCAACGAGCTCGCCCTCGTGTACCGCGCTCGCGGCATGTCCCCGGATGACGCCCATGAGCGCGCAGACCAGGTGCTGCGCTCGCTCGGCTCCACGCAGGCGCCCGCGTTCGGGATGCCCGCGGCGGTCGACGGCGAGCAGGCCGAGGAGCACGACACGATCGGCACCGCGATGGGCGCCGCCGCCGCGAGCTTCTGCTTCTTCGCGTCGGGCGCCCTGATCCCCGTGCTGCCCTACCTCTTTGGCGTCGAGGGCCTGGCGGCTGTGGCGATCGCGTCGGCGCTGGTCGGCATCGCGCTGCTGGGCACCGGCACGGCTGTGGGAGTCCTCTCGGGTGGCCCGCCTCTGCGCAGGGCCCTGCGCCAGCTCGCCATCGGCTACGGCGCCGCGGGGGCCACGTACGTGCTGGGCCTGCTGTTCGGCGCGACGGTCAGCTGACGCCCGTCAGGCCAGGTTGAGCACCACGCCGTCGGGCGTGGCCTCCACGGACTCGATGGCGTGCAGCGCCCCCGAGGCGGTCTGCACGACGATGCGCTCGCCCCGCGTGGCCATCAGCGTCGTGCGGCCGCTCTGCACGCGCATGATCAGGTCGAAGGCGCCCAGCTCGCCGTGGGCGCCGTAGCCGCCGGGGGTGGGGGACGTGGCCGGCTGTGCGGCGGGCCGCGGGGCTGGCTGTGCGGGCGGGGTGGCGGTCGGGGTCGGGGTCGGGTGGACTGCCGGCGCCGCCGCCTGTGGGCGGGCTGCCCCCGCAGCGGGCGCAGTCGATCCGACATACGCCTCCAACGCCGCCACGACGCCCGTGCGGAGCGCCTCGACCTCGCTGGACGCATAACCCGCCCCGGATCGGCGCGGCCCGAACTTCGCGGTCTTCATCTCCCGGAGCAGCATCGTCGCGGCCGTGCTCGACCCCGACCGGCCCTCCTCCAACGCCGACAGGGTCGCGGCGGCGAGCTCCAGGTAGTGGTCGACCTGGGACTGGTCGTAGCCGTCCGAGCGGTAGCTGCTCGACAGTGCGCGGCGGCGGAGCTGGTCGGCGGTGATCACGGGGGACTCCTGGGCTGGTGCGGAACTGGGGGCCGGGCGGGGAGGCGGCTCAGCGGGCGTGCACGACGATCCCGTCCGCCACGGTGTCGACGGCCACCACGCGGGTGAGCGTCCCATCGGGCGCCCGGACGAGGAGGTGGTCCCGCTGGTCGCCGAACAGCGCGGCGCGCGCGGTCTGCAGCCCGAGCACGACGTCGTACGCGGTGAGGCCCTCCGGCGCCGACGACAGGTTCTGGGCGGTGGTCAGTCGGGGGGCCGGGGTGGTGGCGGTGGTGGCCGCGGTCGCCGCGGCGAAGACCGTCGCCGCTGACACGGCGGCGGGTGAGGGCGTCGACGTGATCGGTGCGGGCGTGGCCGCCGCCGCCGGCCTGCTCGCCGGCGCCGCGGCCGGAGTCTGCTGCTCGGCGCCGGAGGCCTTGCGGCGCGGCCCGGCATGCCGACGCACGTACTCCTCGAGTGTGGCGACGAGCTGGACGCGGAACTCGTCCACATCCTCCGACTGATAGCCCACGGCGCCGTCGGTGGCCGCGGGCGGCTCGCCAGTGCGGATGTCGCGGGGGAGCAGCAGTCGCGTCCCGTCAGGGCTGGCCGTCCGGCCCTGCTCGAGCGCGTCGAGGGTGGCCGTGACGCGCCGGATCATGTTGTCGACCGCGGCGGCGTCATACGCGCCGGGGCCCCGCGTGCGGGCGAACGAGATCTCGCGGACCTGTTGGGCGGTGATCACGGCGGCAGCTCCTGTCGGCCGGCGCTCCGAGCGGTGCGCCACGGCCGCATCCTGCCAGCGTGCGGGCCAGATCGCCACGAGCAGGACCTTGGTGCGACAACCCCCCGCAGGGCGCATGCCACGATGTGAGCGGCGACACAGCCACCAGTGGTTGAGGGCAGTTAGGGTAGGCATACCTCAACACGAAGGACGTGTCCTGTGAGCGCAACGCTGACCGCTCCCGCGGTCGTCAGCCCGTTCCGGGTCTTCGCCGTCGAAGTCGCCCGAGTCGAGGACCTCACCCCGAGCTTCCGCCGGATCACGTTCACCGGCCCCGACCTCGACCAGTTCGCCGACACCGGCCTCGACCAGCGCATCAAGCTCATCCTCGCCGCCCCCGGCGACACCTCCCCGACGGCCGTCACAGCGCTGTGCGGCGAGGGCGACTGGTACGGCGCCTGGCGCGCGATGCCCGACGACGTGCGCCCACTGCTGCGCACCTACACCGTGCGCGCCGTCCGGCAGCACGCCCATGAGATCGACGTCGACATCGTGCTGCACGGCGACGTCGGCCCCGCGACCCGCTGGGCCCGGCGCGCCGCCCCCGGCGACACCCTGGCCATCTGCGGCCCCAACGCCCGGTACGACGGCTGGTGCGGCGGCGTCGAATGGGTGCAGCCCGAGCACAGCCTGGCCGTGCTGCTCGCCGGCGACGAGACCGCCGTGCCCGCCATCGCGTCCATCCTCGAAGAGCTCCAGCCCGACGCCCGCGGCGAAGCCGTCCTCGAAGTGCCCAGCGCCGCCGACATCCTCCCCATCGACAGCCCGCCCGGCATCCGCGTCACCTGGCTGCCCCGCGACGGCGCCGCACACGGGGCCCACCTCATCCCCGCCGTCCACGCAGCCGCCGAACGGCTCCTCGCCCCGCCGATCGGCCCCACCGCCACCAGCATCGAGGACGTCGACATCGAGACCGGCATCCTCTGGGAGGTGCCCATCGACCCCGAGGGCGCCCCGCTCACCCGCTCCACCGAGCTGTACGCCTGGCTCGCCGGAGAGGCCGGCGTCATCAAGCAACTCCGCCGCCACCTCGTCAGCGAACGTGGCGTCGACCGGCGGTCCGTGGCGTTCATGGGGTACTGGCGCGAGGGGCGCGCGGAGGGCGCGTGACCACGTTCGCTCGCTCTGCGACCCTTGGGCCAGCCCGTCTGGTCTAGGCAGAGTAGGTGTCATGCTCACGGTCAACGTGCAGGACGCCACAGCGAATCTGTCTGACCTGCTGGCCCGTGCGGAACGCGGCGAGGAGGTATGGATCGCGCGCGACGGCACCCCTGTGGTGCGCCTCGTGCCCGCAGAGCGTAAGCCGCGACAGTTCGGGATCATGAACGGCCCCGACATCCCCGACTCGTTCTTCGAGCCGATGACTGAGGGTGGGCTGGCGGCATGGGAGTGAGGGGGCGCCTGCTCGACACGCACACGCGCCTGCCGTGGGAGCATCGGGACCCGTTCGACCGACGCTCGCCGCCCTGGCGATCCGTGACGAGGCGCTCGCAGAGTTCCGCGAGATCGGCACCCCGTGTGGGCTCCATGAGGAGGTGGGTTCCCTGAGCAGGCGGGCGCGATACCTCCGTGTGGTGATGGTGGGTGCGGCCCTGTCCCTCGTGGCCCTCGCCGCCGTCTGGTTCCTCAGCCCTGGCGACGATCTGGTGATCTCGCAGCGCGCGGGCTTGCCCGCCGGGGTGTCAGCGGACCCTGGCCACAGCGGCGCGGTGGTGCGGGGCGAGGAGCGGCTCGTCGACGTCTACATCGGCGGCAGCTCGTCCTGCCCCACGGAGCTCGATCGCGCGGAGTTCGCCGATGGGGTTCTCACGGTGCATTTCACCTCGCCGCGGGCGTCGGGCCCGTGCACGGCAGACCTGGCCTACACAACGACGACGATCGCGCTGCCGCCCGAGGCTCCGTCCTCGGATGAGCTCGACGTGCGCATCGTCATCGACGACTAGAGGCCATCGTCCGGCCCAGAAGGTGGAAATCGCCCCGGTTGTCACACCTCTGGGGAGCGCGGACCGCTACTTTGACGGCATGAAGCGGTCGATCAGCGACGATACGGGCCACCCGGAACACCGAGCTGCGCGGTACGCGCGATCAGCGCCGCTCGTTGCCGTGACTGTCGCGTTGGTGATCCTCACCAGCATGCGCGCCGAGGGCAATCGATCTGTCATCGGTGCGCTGATCCCTGGATTGACGTTCCTCGCGATTCTTGCCGTCACGTCAGTCATTCACGGGGTCGTCCGCGCGCAGCCTGGGCGTGAAGGCTTCGGCGTCGTCGCCGCCATGCTCCTCGGGCTCCTGTTCGTTCCCTTCGGGATGTGGGGGCCGATCTTCCTCGGGGCGGAGTTCTTCCTCGGCGTGGGCCTGGTGATCGTGGGCTGGCGTGGGAAGGACTCAGGGCTGTGGATCCCGGGAGTGGTCCTCCTTGCCGTGGGGCCGTTCATCAACCTCAACGGGGCAGCGAACACCGTGCCGCCCTACGACTCGACATCAGGGGTGGTGGTCCTGGCGCTCACCACCGCCGTCTTCGCAGTCCTCGCAACGACGGCGATCGCCGGTGAGCGTCGGGTGCGGGCGGGCGGCGTGCAGGTGGCGGGCGCCGGAGCCTGAGCCATCCGGCGCGCGTGTGCCCGGGCAGACATGGCCTGATCGAGTTCGTCGCTGACCGCCCTCAACGGAGATCGACGAGCGATTCCTCGCGGAACTCGCTGACGACCGAGGCGATGTGCTCGAAGTCCCTGTCGTAGTGCAGGACTGTCACGTCATGCTCGATCGCGACGGCGGCGATGAGAGTGTCGAACGCCCCTGCGGACCGGATCAGCCCGTTGTGCCACAGCCGTTGCTGGATGCCGAGTGCCACGGTGTGCGTCGTCGGCGACATGTGCAGCACGGTGAACGTCGACATCGCCCGATGTGAGGTGTCGAGCTCGACAGGGTTCCTGGCGCTGTACCCGTGCTCGAGCATCTGAGCGGTGGTCACGCAGATCGTGTGATCACGCTGGATGTCCGCGACGCGCTGCGCGATCGTCGGGGAGGTCGGCACGCGCGCCCACACGCTGTTGTCGATCAGGTAGCGCAGGCCCGCAATGGGTTCCGGTCGGACGGGCGCGGGCTTCGGACGGCGCGCGCTGGACGTGCTCACCGGCGCGCCTGCGCACGAACCTCCGGATCGAGCAGGTCCCTGGCGAAGGTCATCTGGCTGAGCGCGCCCAGGGCTTCGCGCTGGTGGCTCCGGCGCACGACGTCCTCCAGTGCGCTGGTGATCGCTTCGCGCTTGGTCTTCGCCCCGAGGGCGTGCATCGCTTCAGCGACGAGGTCCTCGGGAAGGTCCACGCTGGTCATCGCCATGAACTGCCTCCGGGTCATATAGAACGACGTCAATAATCATATGACCGGCCACCGCGGATGTCACGCCCCCTCACTTCGGCCCGCGTCATCAGCCGACGCGCGCCGCCAGGCTCCCGGACGACACGACGTCGACAACGCCCCCTCCGGCGCTGACCGTCATCGCGTACGCCCCATCCGTGACGTCGAAGTCAAGCTCGGCGTGCTCGTCGCCCGCCGTCCACGTCATCCGACCCCGCGTGCCCTGGACGTCCCAGGTGAACGCCCCGTCGAATGCGGGGTGGGCGGCGCGGACGCGCAGCGCGTCGAGCTGCGCGCGGACTGCGGGGCGCTCGAGGTGGTGGGCGATCTCGTCGGGCGTGTAGTGGTGGCGGTTGACGTCACGGCCCACGCCGGTGCGCTGGAGCAGGTCCATGTCGTTCTCCCCGGCGAGGAGGCCGACGTAGTACACCTGTGGCGTGCCCGGCACGAAGAGCTGGATCAGGCGGGCGAGCACGTACCGCTGGTCGTCGCGGGCCAGGGCGTCGTAGAACGTGCAGTTGACCTGGTAGAGGTCCAGGTTCGAGGCGGCCGCACCGGTGGCACGGCGGGAGGCGCCGCCGCTGTTGTGGTGGATCGCCTCGACGAGCGCGTCGATCTGGTCGGGCTCGAGGAGGCCGGGCTCGCCGGGGCGCAGGTCGGACGGCCCGACGTCGACGATGCCGATGCCGTCGTGGGTGTCGAGCACCGTCATCGCGTTCGCCGGGCGTATCCGCAGCCAGTGGGCCAGCGGCTCGAGGTCGGCGGCGGTGAGCGCGTGCAGCACGAGCGGCGGCAGGGCGAAGTCGTAGACGTGGTCGACCTTCTGGGCGATCTCGATCTGCTGGGTGTGGTGGCCGTGCACCTCGACCAGCACGGAGGCGCCGCGCGCGTGGGCCCGCTGCACGATCCGCTCGGTGTACTCGTCGGTGGCGGGGGTCATGAAGCAGTCCGTGCCTGCCTGCTTCCCGGTGTACCCGACGGCGTCGAGCCGGATCTGGGTGACGCCGCCGGCGGTGAGCGCGTCGACCACGGAGTCCAGGTAGTCCCAGGCCTGCGGGGTGCGCAGGTCGATGTCGACCTGGTCGGAGGTGAAGGTCGTCCAGACCAGGCGCCGCTCGCCGCCCAGCGTCATCGTGGTGAAGGGCAGGCCCGGCCGGGGCCGGTAGACGCGCGCCAGGTCCGCCTCGGCGGCGCCGTCGGGGAACACCGACGAGAGCGTGAGGAACATCGGCGCCCACGGCGAGGCGTCCCCGCGCTCGCGGACGTCGAGGAACTGCTCGGACTCCGCGGACATGTGGTTGACGATCAGGTCGGCCATGACGGTGCGGCCCTGCGCCAGCGAGCGCATGTCGTCCCACGTCCCGAGCCGCGGGTCGACGGTGGCGTGGTCGCGGGGGTCGAAGCCCGCGTCGACGCCGTCATGCGGGGTGAAGAACGGCAGCACGTGCACGCCGCCGAACGCTCCTGCGAGCGGCCCGTCGAGCAGGTCCGCGAGCCCGGAGACGCTTCCGGCGAGGCGGTCGGCGTAGGCGATGAGCTGGGGGCGGGTGTTCACGTCAGGGACTCCGTCAGGGTGCGGATCGGCGGATGCGGGTGGGCAGCGGGCGCCGCCTCGCTCGGGGTGCGGGCCAGGAGGCGCTCGAGCCAGCTCGCCCTTGCGGCTCGCGCCGCGACGGAGAGGCGGGCGGACGGGGCGAGCCCGTCGAACCCGTGGCAGCCGCCGGGCCACACGTGCAATTCGGCGTCGCCGCCATCGGCCCAGAGGCGGGCGGCGTACTCGACGCACTCGTCGCGGAACGTCTCGGCCGAGCCGACGTCGATGAACGCCGGTGGCAGGCCCTGCAGGGTGTCGGCCCGGGCGGCGGACGCGTATTCCGGGGTGTGCGGTCCTCCCGCGTCGGCGCCGAGATAGGCGCCCCAGCCGGTCGCGTTAGCGGTGCGGTCCCACGAGCCGGCGCCTGCCATCTGATGTCCGGAGGCGCTGTCGTTGCGGTCGTCCAGCATCGGGTAGACGAGGAGCTGGCCGAGCAGCGGCGGGCCGTGGCGGTCTCGCGCGAGCAGTGCGAGTGCCGCGGCCAGGCCGCCACCAGCGCTGAAGCCCGTGACGACCACCCGAGTGGGATCGATCCCCAGGAGCTCCCCCTCCGAGACGAGCCAGACGAGCGCCGCGTACGCGTCCTCCACGGCTGCGGGGTAGGGGTGCTCCGGCGCCAGCCGGTAGTCGACGGAGGCGACCGCCCACCCGGGCGCCACCGACAGGGCCGCGTCGACGTTGTCGGCGACGGCTCCGGCGATCAGGCCGCCGCCGTGGAGGTGGAGGAGGACGGGCAGCGGCCCAGCGCTGTCCTGTGGCCGGAGGACAGTGACCGGCACGTCCCCGTCGCGGCCCGGCGCACGGTGCTCGGTCACAGTGCAGCCCGCGTCCGCGGCCACGGCGTGGATGTCCGGCGGGGTGGCACGGGCTCGGATCGCGTCGATCTCGTCCGGGGCCAGCGACGTCACGACGATGTCGGCCTGTTCGGCCAACGCGAGCGAGATCTCGGGGTCGAACGGGGGCAGTGCAGAGCTCATCCCTTGATCGCTCCCTGCAGGAGTGCCGAGACGAACTGGCGCTGGAACACGAGGAACACGATCAGAGTCGGGGTGAGGATCAGGATCGACCCGGCGCACAGCAGCGGGATGTCCGTCCCGTACTGCCCTTGGAACGCGCCGAGGGCGCCGGCCATCGTCCGCTTCGTGGAGTCGTCCACGAGGACCACCGCCAGGAGGAACTGGTTCCACGTCCACAGGAACAGCAGGATCGCCAGCGACGACAGGGCGGGCATCGACAACGGCAGGTGGATCTTGGTGAACAGCGACCACGTGTTCGCGCCGTCCATCCGCGCCGCCTCGGAGAGGTCGGTCGGCATGTTCACGAAGTGCGCGCGCATCCACATGACCGCGAACGGCATGTACAGCCCGATCAACGGCAGGATGATGGCCCACCGGGTGTTCAGCAGGCCGAACTCCCGCATCTGGTAATACAGCGGGACGATGACGCCCTGGAACGGCAGCGTGAGCCCGAGCAGGAACGTCAGGAAGATCCACCGGTGGCCGGGCGGGCGCAGGTGGCCCAGCGCGAACCCCGCCAGTGTGGCGATGAGCAGCGCGACGGGGACCACGCCGAGGACGATGAGCGCGCTCGACAGCAGCAGCTTGCCCATCTTGGCGGACTGGAACGCGGCGGCGAAGTTCTCCCAGTGCGGCTCCTCGGGCCACTCCAGCCCCGACGGGTAGGTGCCCGCCGGGTGCAGCGCGGTGACGAAGAGCGTGAGGAACGGGATGATCGTCACGGCCATCAGGAGGACCAGGAGGGAGTTGCCCACCCACTTCTCTTGGCGGGAGGCGATCATGAGTCACTGTCCTTGGTGAGTCGCTGGATGGGCAGCACGATCGCGAGCACGAGGAGCATGAAGGCCACCGCGAGGGCGGATGCCTGTCCGATCTCCCGGCTGAAGAAGGCCAGGTAGTAGATCTCCAGCCCGGGCACGAGCGTGCTGTTCCCCGGGCCGCCCTGGGTCGAGATGTAGATGATGTCGAAGCTGGCGAGCGCCGCGATGACCGTCACGGTGACGCACACGCCGATCTCCTGGCGCAGACTCGGGAGGGTGATCGCGAAGAACTCGCGGATCGCCCCTGCGCCGTCGATGCGGGCCGCCTCATAGAGCGCGGGGTCGATCTTGGTCATGCCGGCGAGCAGCAGGAGCATGCACAGGCCGAGTGCCACCCAGGCGCCGATGGCGCCGACGGCGGGCAGGGCCGTGTCGAAGTTGCCGAGCCACGCCTGCGCGAGCGAGCCGAGCCCGACGGCGCGCAGCACCTGGTTGACCAGGCCGTCAGAGGCCATCAGCCAGGTCCACATGATGCCCGCCGCGACCAGGGGGATGACCTGGGGGAGGAAGAGCACCGTGCGCGAGATGATCGCCAGCCGGCTGGTGGCGAACTTGCGGATGGTCGCCGCCGCGAACAGCCCGAGGATCACCGGCACGAACGAGAAGTAGATGATGAGCTGGAGCGCGTTGGCGATCGAGCCGAGCATCTCGCTCTCGCCGAGGAGCCGGGTGTAGTTGTCCCACCCGACCCAGGTCGCCTCGGTCACGCCGTTCCAGTCGTAGAACGAGTACTGGAACGTCAGGGCGAGCGGCCGCAGGACGAACACGCCGTAGAAGAGGGCCGCTGGCGCCACGAGGGCGAGCGCCGCCCAGCCCCGGCGCAGGCGCCGCGCTTTGAGGGCGCGGCGCCTGGCCTCCTGGCTGGTCGCGGGGTGCTCGACCGTCTCGCGGCGACCGGGCGTTCCGGTCGTCGCTGTCATGTCAGCCGCCGATCTGGTTCTCGTAGTCGGCCTGCACGGCGGTGAGGAGCCCCTCGGGCGTCTGCTGGCCGGCGACGAGCTTCTGCAGGTTCGGCGTCCAGCTCTTGGCGTAGATCTCACCGGTGGCGTTGGCGATGAACTCCATCGCGCCGTCGTCCTCGCCGATGGTGGTGCCCGCGGCCAGCGTCTGGGCTGTCACGGAGTCCGCGTCCACCTTGGGCATGAAGGCGCCCGTCTGGCCCATGGGGTGCGAGCCGCCGATCTCGACGGCGATCGTCCTGCCCTCGTCGTTCGTCGCGATCCAGTCGAGGAAGTACGCGGCGCAGTCGGCGTTCTTGGCCTTCGCCGCGATCCCGTAGGTCAGGGGCGCGGACATCGCGCCGACCTTGCCGCCCGCCTCGACCGGCGGGAGCAGGAAGAAGCCGGCGTTGCCGGGCATCTGGGCGTCGAGGTTGCCGGACTCCCAGTCGCCGTTGAACATCAGCAGCGACTTGCCGTCGATGAAACGGCTCATCATCGTGGCGTAGTCGATGGCGTTGGCGTCATCGGCGAAGAAGCCGGCCTTGATCCACTGGTCCAGGTGCTCGGCGGCCTTGATGTTCTCCGGGGTGGCGATGGTCGCGCCGGGCTGCTGGAAGGTCCAGGCGTTGATCTTCGACGCGTCGCCGTAGGAGGCCATGAGCGCCTGCAGCGGGAAGGCGAGGCCGCCCGTCGCGCCACCGTTGAACTGGCCGATCGGGTTGTAGCCGGCGTCCTTCGCCTTCTGCAGCAGCGCGTCGAGCTCGGCGAGGGTCTGCGGCGCCTCGGTCATGCCGAGCTCGGCGGCGATCTCCTTGTTGTAGAAGATGCCCGTCATCGAGTAATTCAGGCCCATCGCGTACAGGGGCCCGTCGCCGCGCCGACCCTCATCGTCGACGCGCATCTGCAGGAGCTGCGAGGCGGGCCACTCATCCCACCCGAATGCCTCCGCATAGGGGTCGAGATCGAGCAGGAGCCCGTCCTTCGCGAGGTCGGACATCTGCGGCAGGCGCATCAGGTCCGGCGGGTTGTCGGCGAGGATTCGCGGCGCGTTCTGCGTGATGACGGCGAACTGGTCCTCGCGGATGTCGAACGTCACGTTGGGGTGCTGCGCGGTGAATTCTTCCGTCAGGGCCTTGGGCAGGGGGAAGCCCGTTTCGATGTACGCGCTGAGCACGACGTCGTCGGAGCCGCACGTCGGCGCCTCGCCTGAGGCGATGGCGTTTCCTGCAGTGGGCTTGGTGTCGTCGCCCGTGGTGGCGCCGGGTGCGCCGCAGGCGGCAATGGTCATGAGGCTTGCCAGGCACAGCGCTGCCGTGACAGTGCTGCGCCGGGTTCTCTCAGAGGCTCGAGACAACGTCGTCTCCCTTTCGTCAGAACGCATCCGGTGGGGCCCGGATCGGCTTGCTAAATCGGCTTAGCACGAGGATGCTCTCTACTCGGGGCTGGCAATGTCAAGCCAGCGGGAGGTCACAGATCAATCACGCCCGATCTGTGGGGGATCTGGTTCGCCGTCAACAGGCGCGGGCTTCGTTCCGTCTAGGATCCCGAAGCGACGAGGGGAGTCAGGTGGGCAACAGCCGCGTGACCTTGGCCGATGTAGCACGCGCCGCTGGCGTGTCGTCGCCGACCGCATCTCTGGTGCTTTCTGGGCGCGGCGACGAGCTGCGCATCTCGCAGCCTGTCCAAAAGCGCGTTCGAGAGGCCGCCGCCGATCTGTCATACCGGCCGAATATCGTGTCAATCGGGCTGCGAAAAGGAAAAACCAGCACCTTGGGACTGGTCTCCGACACGGTCGCGACATCGCAACTCGCCGGCGACATGATCAAGGGCGCCATCGAGGCCGCCCGCGAACACGGGTTCATGCTCTTCATCGGCGAGACCGAGGGCGATCCCGAGACCGAGTCCGCGCTGCTCGAGGCCATGCACGACCGGCAAGTCGACGGCATCATCCTCACCTCCATGTTCACGCGGACACGCTCAGTCCCGGCCGTGCTCGACCGGATCCCGACCGTCCTGCTCAACACCCTCCCGGAGGAGCCCACGAGCGCTCCCGCCGTCGTCCCCGACGAGAGGGAGGCCGGACGCGCCGCCGCACGCCTGCTCCTCGACTCCGGGCACCGCGAGATCCACCTCATCGGCGCCGGGCCGGACGCGCAGGACGTGCCGCCCGACACCGTGGCAGGCGTCGAGCGGCTCGCCGGGATCCGCGAGGTGCTGACCGGCGCCGGGCTCGAGCCCGCATCCGGCCACCTGTGCGACGAATGGCTGCCCCCGCAGGGCTGGCGCGCGACGAACGACCTGCTGCGGGAGCACCCGCGGCCGCGCGCGATCATCTGCTTCAACGACCGACTGGCCTTCGGGGCCTACCAGGCGCTCCACGAGGCCGGGCTCTCCATCCCCGGCGACGTCTCCATCGTGTCGTTCGACAACTACCCGCTCGCCGAGTGGATGCGCCCCGGCGTCACCACCTTCGCCATCCCCCACGAGCAACTCGGCAGGCGGGCCGTCGAGCTGCTGATCGACGCGGTGCAGAACGGCGTGGGCACGGCGCCGGGCCACGTGCACCGGCTGCCGCTGCCCCTGACCTCGCGCGGCTCACTGGCGCCCGCCCAGCCCCCATCGCCACACGGCCGCCCGACCCACGCCAGCGGATAGGAGTCATCGGAACGCTGCGTACCATCGCCGGGTGCCTCCCCGTTCCCCGCTCCCGGCCCGCCATGGCCTGAGCGCCGCGTGGCTGCGCACCCCCGATCGCGACCGCTCCCGGCCGGACGAGTGGGCGACGATGGGCCAGTGGCTGCGCCACCGGCTGCCCGAGCACGTCGACGTGCCGGCGATGCTGGCGCAGCAGCGCTTCGTCGACGAGGCCGGCCGCGCGGTGCGTGAGGACGACCCCTTCGCGCCGCATCAGTTCGTGTGGTTCCACCGCGACCTGCGCGACGAGCCCGAGGTGACTGCCCCGATCCACGTGGTGCACCGTGACGAGCGGCTCGTGGTGGTCGACAAGCCCGCGTTCCTCTCCTCGATCCCGCGCGGCCGGCATGTGATGCAGAGCGTGGTCGTGCGCATGCGCGCGGAGCTGGGCCTGCCTGACCTGTCGCCCCTGCACCGCCTGGACCGGGTCACGTCTGGGCTGTTGATGCTGGCCACGGAGCCCCAGTGGCGTGGCCCGTATCAGAGCCTGTTCGAGCGTCGCGCGGTGGAGAAGGCCTACTGGGCGCTGGCGCCACTGCGGCCCGACCTGGAGTTGCCGACCGTCGTGCGCAACCACATCCACAAGGAGCGCGGCGCGTGGCAGGCGCAGGTGGCGCCCGGGGCGCCGGTCAACGCCGAGACGCTCATCGAGCTGGAGTCGGAGGTGGATGGCCACGGGGTCTACCGCCTGACGCCCCGCACAGGACGCACCCACCAGCTGCGCCTGCACCTGCACGGGCTCGGCATCCCGATCGTCAACGACCCGCTGTACCCGGTGGTCCGCGACATCCCCGTCGACGACTTCAGCAGCCCGCTGCAACTGCTCGCCGGGGAGCTCGCGTTCACCGACCCCGTCGACGGCAAGCCCCGCCGATTCCGCAGCGTCCGGCGCCTGCCGCTCACCGCCGAGGCCTGAGGCTCCTGCGCGCGCCCGCCACGGTTCCCGCGTCACCTCGCCGCCCAGATGCGGGCGTCCTGACTCGCTCCTAGCGTCCCAAGGGTCAGCATCGTGCTGGCGTGACGACGGACGGAGAGTGCGATGAAGACCAAGGCGATGCTCGACGCGTACCCCGGTGAGATCACCCTCGACCGCGGACTCCTGGTCCGGGCGATCGAGTCGCTCGGGAGTTGCGCCCAGGCATGCACCGCATGTGCTGACGCGTGTCTGAGCGAGGAGATGGTCGCCGACCTGCGGGCGTGCATCACGTCCGACCTGGACTGCGCCGACAGCTGCGGGGCCACACTGCGCATCCTGTCGCGCCACGGGGGGTACGACGCGAGCGTCACCCGGGCGCATCTCGAGGCGTGCATCGCGGCGTGCCGTGCCTGCGGTGACGAGTGCGCGCAGCATGCGGGCATGCACGAGCACTGCCGGGTGTGCGCCGAGGCCTGCCGTGAGTGCGAGGCAGCGTGTCGCGAGCTCCTGGACGCGTTCGCCTGAGCAGCGCGCCCGCGAATCACGGCGCCGTCGTCCAGCCGGGGCGCGCTCCCGCTGCCAGGAGGCGGGCGACGACGCCCCCGCCTACGCTCGTCAGCACGCACTGACGGAGTACGAGCGAGTGGAGGCCTGACATGAAGGGCAAGGCGGCATTCGTCCTCGGAGCCGGACTCGGGTACCTACTCGGGACCCCGGCGGGGCGCGAGAAGCTCGACAAGGTGAAGGCCAAGCTGACGGACTCGTGGAACGACCCGCGGGTGCAGGAGAAGGTCAGCGACCTGCGCAGCAAGGCCACGTCGGGATCCTCGGACGACCCGTGGGCCAGCCCCTCGCCGGACGTCTCGTCGCCCAGCTCCTCGACGACCGGCGCCTCCGGCGGCCCCGACCTCGGCGGGACCACTGACTCCGACTACCGGTCCACACCCTGATCCACCATGGTCGCGCGCACGTCGCTGTGGCTCGACCGGCTTGACGCGCGGGCCCCCGCCACCGATGGCGGCGCGGGGCCTTCCGACGAGCTGGCGGATCCGCATGACGTGGTGGTCGTCGGCGCGGGCCTGACGGGCCTGGCCACGGCGCTGCTGCTGGCCCGGGCGGGCTGGTCGGTGGTGGTGGTGGAGTCGCGCTGGGTGGGCGCGGGGACCACGGGCCGCTCGACGGCCAAGGTGAGCCTGTTGCAGGGCACGCGGTTGTCCTCGATCGCGCGGCGGCACCCGGAGCCGGTGCAGGAGTCGTACCTCGAGGGCAGCCGCGAGGGCATGGACTGGCTGCTGCGGTACTGCGACGAGCATCGGGTGCCGTATCAGCGGCGGCCCGCGGTGACGTATGCGACCACAGGGCCCGGGTTGGCCCGGGTCGACGAGGAGATGCGCGTGGCCGAGCGGCTCGGCCTGCCCGTCGAGTGGCGTGACGAGCTGGAGTTGCCGGCGGCGGTGGTCGGGGCCGTGGAGTTGCCCGATCAGGCGCAACTCGACCCGATGGACGTGCTCGCGGCGCTCGCGGACGACCTGGTGGCCCGTGGGGGGCGCATCGTCGACCGGGCCAGGGTGCTGAGCGCTCATCGCGAGCCCGCGGGGACGTATGTCGTGCGGACGACGCGTGGGGACACCCGCAGTGACACGGTGGTCCTCGCGACGGGCGCCCCGGTGCTCGATCGCGGGGGGTTCTTCGGCCGCCTGCAGGCCCGCCGGTCGTATGCGCTGGCGTGCCGGGCTCCTGGCGAGCTGCCGCCCGGGATGTACCTGTCGTCGGACGGCGACACCCGCTCGGTGCGCAGCACGCCGATGGTGGGGGCCGGCGGGTCGATGGCGGGCGTCGGCGAGTTGCTTCTGGTGGGCGGCGCCGGCCACGTGACCGGTCGCGGCGGCCCCACGGGAGCGCATCTGCGCCGGTTGACCCGGTGGACCGAGCGGCATTTCCCGGGCGCTGTGGTGACCCATGCGTGGTCGGCGCAGGACTACGCCTCGTCGGACGGGCTGCCGCTGGTGGGGCGCCTCGTCCCGACGAACGGGCGTGTGCTGTTCGCGAGCGGGTACGACAAGTGGGGGATGACGACGGCGGTGGCGGCGGCGCTGGTGATGGCCGCCGAGCTGCTGGGCGACCATCCTCCGCGCTGGGCCGCCGACTGGCGGCCGTGGCGGCCGCGTGAGCTGGTGATCGGCGCGGGGACCGCCACCCGGTGGAACGCGCAGGTGGGCATCCGGTTGGCCTCCGACTGGCTGCGCCCCTGGCCGGCGGTGGCGGAGCGGCCCACCCCGCCGGAGGGGCAGGGGCGCATCGAGCGGGCCCGGTTCCGGCACCCCGAGGCGGTGTGCACCGTCGGTGGGGTGACCCGGCGGGTCTCGGGGGTGTGCACGCACCTGGGCGGCATCGTCACGTGGAACGACGCGGAGCGGTCCTGGGACTGCCCGCTGCACGGCTCGCGTTTCGACGCGACCGGGGCGCCGTTGGAGGGCCCGGCCACGGCGCCGTTGGAGCCCACGGAGCCGGCCAAGCCCGCGCAGCGGCGGCAGGTGCCGGGCATGGACGCGCCGGCCCCCACGCCAGCCGACTAGGCGGCTGACCGGCCGGGGCGTCATCCTGCGCTGGCGGTCGAACCTCGCACTCAGAAGGTCCGCACGTGGCACGATCCAGCCCATGAGCCCTCCCGTGACCGATGTGCTCCCGGACGAGTACGTGCCCGCGCGCATCGACCCCGCCTGGCTGGCCGCCCTCACCGACGACACGTCATGGCGCGCCCCGTCGCACGCTGTCCCCACCCCGGCGCCGTTCCCGCGCCGGGAGACCGGGACGCTGGCCGATGCGGGGACCGCGCCCCTGTTCGACCTCGAGCACGCGACGACCGCATGGTTCTACAACATCAGGCACGAGCTCAGCGACGCCCACGTGAACCCCTCCGACATGACCCGCGAGCAGCACGACTGGTTCAGCATCGACCGCGAGGTCTTGTTCACCCGTGAGAAGCGCGCGATCGCGCACCGCGGCAACCTGCTGCGCCTGTGGCCCGCGCACTCGGACGTGACCGGCGAGTACGCCCTGGTCTGCGCTCCGACCGTGAGGGGCGAGTACCGCCTGTCGAACGTGGACGGGCTGCTGGTGAGCCTGAGCGCCACCGACCTGCCCACCGCGGTCCGCGACGCGATCGTGGCCTCCGCCCGCATGAACACCACCGTCCTGCTCGCCAGGACCATCGACCGGATGTACTCGTGAGCTGGCCGACGTACGACCCCACCCAGATGGAGTTCCCCGCCAGGACCTGGTGGGAGGGAAAGAGGATCCCAGCGCTCCGGAGCCAGGAGTTCGAGCAGTTCCCCGGCCAGGTCGACACCCCGATCCCTGCCGCGTTCCCCGTGCTCGACCTCCTCGGGGTCGCGACCCCGTCGGCGGCGCTGCTCGACGTGACACACACGCAGACGGCGATGTTCTACGCCAGCGGGGACTCGCTCAGTGACGCCGTCCTGGACGGCGAGCTGCGCGAGCAGGACCTCCTCGACCTTGAAGAAGCCCACCGCGCCGGGCCGGTGACCGCCTACGAGAAGCGTGCGGTCGTCGCCCGCGGCCGGGTCCAGCAGTACTGGCCGGCCGCGCGCGGGTCGGGTGCGCTGATCTTCTTCGTCCCGCCGACTGTGCACGGCGGCGACGCGTTGCGGTTCACAGTGCACTCGGATCCGCTGTGGGAGATCCCGGCCGCGGTCGTGCTCAGCGCACGGATGTGCACGCCCGTTCTTGTCGCGTCCCAGATCCTGGCGCCGCCGGCCACGTAGCCCGCAGGCCACGTCGTCGGGGTCACATCGTCGTGTCGGACAGCGCGCGCACCCGGTCGGCGATCTGGGCGGCCAGTGACTGCGCCGTGCCCGTGGCGTCGAGCGTGAACCCGGGCTCAGTGGGCAGCAGCGGCTCCAACGCGGCGAGCTGGGAGCCCAGCAGCGCGGGCGGCATGAAGTGGCCGACGCGCTGGCCCATCCGCTGGGCGAGCACGTCGGGCGTCACGTCCAGGTGGACGAACAGCACGGGCCCCCCGGCGCGGAGCACGTCGCGGTAGGCGACCTTGAGCGCGGAGCAGGTGAGCACGCTGGGGCGGCCCGCACGGGTCTGCTCGGCCAGCCAGTCACGCAGGGTCGCGAGCCAGGGGGCGCGGTCCTGGTCGGTGAGCGGCTCGCCCGCGGCCATCTTGGCCACGTTGGCCGCAGGGTGCTGGTCGTCGGCCTCCAGGAACTGCCGGTGCAGGCGCTCCGCGACGAGCTGGGCGACGGTGGTCTTCCCGGAGCCCGAGACTCCCATGACCACCACGTGCTGCACGTCCGACATCGACCCTCAAGCTCTCCTCGGTGCGGTCCGCGTCAGCGGCCTGGGGCTCGCCGCCCACGGCAGCGATCGTACCGAGCCGTGATCGCGCCGAGCCTCAGGCGGCGGTCAGGGCCGCGGCACGTTGCGCAGGTTCGAGCGGGCCATCGCCATGACCTCGCCCATGCCGCCGCCCAGGATCTCCTTGCTCATGGCCGCGGTGAACCCGGCGACCTGCTGGCGCGTGATCTTCGGCGGCAGGGACAGCGCGTGCGGGTCGGTCACCAGGTCGACGAGCGCGGGCCCGTCGTGCGCGAGCGCCTCACGCAGCGCGCCGCGGACGCGGCCGGGGTCCTCGACGCGCTCGGCGTGGATGCCCAGCGACCGGGCGACGCCCGCGTAGTCGACGGCCGGGGAGTCGGTGCCGAACGACGGCAGGCCGTCCACCAACATCTCGAGCCGGACCATGCCCAGGGTCGCGTTGTCGAACAGCACGACCTTCACCGGCAGGTTGTACTGCACCAGCGTGATGAGCTCGCCGAGCAGCATCGACAGTCCGCCGTCGCCGGCGAGCGCGATGACCGGGCGGGCGGGGCGGCCCTGGTCCCGGTCGGCGTGCGCGGCGCCGATGGCGTGCGGCACGGCGTTGGCCATCGAGCCGTGCAGGAACGAGCCGATGACCCGGCGCTGAGGGCTGGGCGTGAGGTAGCGCGCGGCCCACACGTTGCACATGCCTGTGTCGACGGTGAACACCGCGTCCTCGGGGGCCTCCTCGTCGAGCATCACGGCAGCGAACTCGGGGTGGATGGGGGTGTGGTGCTCCACGTCCTTGGTGTACGCGCCGACCACCCCGGTCATGGCCCGCTCGTGCTTGCGCAGCATCTGGTCGAGGAACCGGTGCGAGCGCTTGCGTTGCACGCGGGGCAGCAGCGCCCGGACGGTCTCCCCGACGTCGCCCACCACCGCGACGTCCTTGCGGGTGCGCCGCCCCAGCCGGGTGGGCTCGATGTCCACCTGCGCGGTCACCACGTCGGCCGGCAGGAACTGGTCGTAGGGGAAGTCGGTGCCGAGCATGAGGACGAGGTCCGCGCCGTCGAGCGCCGCCTGACATGCGCCGTATCCGAGCAGCCCCGTCATGCCCACGTCGAACGGGTTGTCGTACTGGATCCACTCCTTGCCGCGCAGCGTGTGCCCGATGGGCGCGTGCAACCGCTCGGCAAGCGCGATCACGTCGTCATGCGCGCCCCGGACCCCCGCGCCCGCGAAGATCGTCACCTTCTTGGCGTCGTCGATGGCCGCCGCGAGCCGTTCGAGCGCGTCCTCATGCGGCACGACGCGCGGCGGCTCCGGGGGAGTCAGCACGTCCGGGACGATCGCGGGAGCCTCGAGCTCGGCGACGTCGCCGGGCAGCGTCAGCACCGCGACGCCCGGGGCGCCGTACGCGTGGTGGATCGCCGAGCGGATCACCCGGGGCGCCTGGGCGGCTGTCGAGATCATCTCGGAGAACACCGAGCACTCCGTGAACAGCCGGTCCGGGTGGGTCTCCTGGAAGAAGCCGGTGCCGATCTGCGGGCTGGGGATGTGCGAGGCGATCGCCAGCACGGGCACCCGTGAGCGGTTCGCGTCGTACAGGCCGTTGATCAGGTGCAGGTTGCCCGGACCGCACGATCCCGCGCACACCGCCAGACGTCCGGTGAGCTCGGCCTCCGCGGCAGCAGCGAACGCCGCCGACTCCTCATGCCGCACCTGCACCCAGGCGATGTCGGCGCCGTCCTTCGCCGCGCGGCGGATCGCGTCGACGATGGGGTTGAGGCTGTCGCCGACGATGCCGTACACATGCCGCGCCCCGGCGGCGATGATCTGGGCGACGAGCTGCTCGGCGACGTTCTGGTGTGCCATGAGGGACCTCCACGGGGGTGCTGGCCGGGGTGCTGGCCGCTCTCATCGTGGTCCGGCAATCTGCAAGCCGCACCCGGGCCGACGTGCGATGTCGAGCACACCGCCGCCGTGGCGCGGCGCGGGCCTCGCCGCTCTTCGCCGGTCAGCCCAGCGCGTCGAGCGCCGCGTGCAGGTTCGCCCAGGCCTTCGCGCGGTGCCCCACGAGCCAGTCGCCGGTGTAGCCGCGCGGGCCGATCTCGACGGTCAGCACGAGGCTCATGTACATCCGGTAGAGCCACAGGCGGGCGTCCCCGGACGGCGTGCCCAGCGCGAGCGATCCGCCGGCGGAGGCGTAGCCCTCGAGCAGCGCGTCCGGGACGGGCCCCAGTCCCATCTGGTCGGCGCCCGCGAACTCCAGCAGCGGGTCGCCCCACACCGCGCGCTCGGTGTCGATGACCCCGATGAGCGCGCCCGTCGCGGGCTCGACGAACAGGTTCCCCGGCCACAGGTCGGTGTGGACCAGCGCGGGGTCGCGCACCTCGGCGAGCGCGGCCGCGTGCCGGGCCAGCGCCGTGCGGACCCTCGCGGCGGGGACCTCGGCGCCCCAGGCCTCGGCGTCGTCGAGCAGCGCGCCTGCCATCGCCCCGAACGCGTCGGGCCACGTCGCCGCGTGCAGGCCCGTCGCGTCGTTCGGGTAGCCGAACCGGTCGCCGCGCACGGTGTGCAGGCGAGCCATGAACGCGCCCAGCTCGTGATGCGCCCGCTGGCTCGTCGCGTCGTCGACCTCGCCCAGGTCGGCCAGGGGCGTCCCGTCCAGGTGCGTGACCACCAGCACGTCGCTGGGCAGCACGCTGCGGCTCAGGTCCGTGAGCAGCACGCGCGGCATGAGCAGGTCGGGCCGGTTGGCGGCGAGGCCGTACACGAGCGCCTCGGTGCGCAGCAGGTCGTGCTCGTAGCGCAGCAGCCGGTCCGTGGCGGTGGGGGCGGTCTTCACGACCACGCGCGTGCCGTCGGCGAGGGTCGCGCGGTACGTGGTGGCGAACATGCCGCCGGTGAGGAGCTCGGCGCGGTCGAGGGGCCCGAGGGGGGCAAGCACCGTCGCGAGGGCGTGCAGCGTGGACGCGTCGAGCGGGGCCGGGGCGTGGTCGAGCACGCCGGAAGGCTAGCGCCCGGGGTGGCCCTGCTCGGGCGATTCGGCCGTGCCGTCTGTGTCGCTGGCGCCGGTCGAGTCGTCTGCGGCGAGCGCGACGGCTGAGTGCTCCGCCGCCGCGACCTCGGTGGCGGTGACAGCCGCTCCGGCGGTGGGGCTCACCGGCTCGGGCTCCACCTCGGCGTCCTCGACCTCATGCGCCAGGACGTCCGCGGTGCCCTTGCGCAGCACGCGGGTCGACCCCGCGGCCGCGAGCACCGCGAGCCCCGCAGCCCCGACCACCACGGCGAACCCGCCATGCGAGCCGCGGGCGTCGATGGCCATCCCCGCCACGGAGGCCCCGACGGAGACGCCCACACCGAGCGCGGTGCCGACCCAGGTCAGCCCCTCGGTGAGGCGCTCGCGGGCCACGAAGTGCTGCACCAGGCCGTTGCCGTTGATGATCGTGGGGGAGATCGCGAACCCGGCGACGAACATCACGATGGCGAGCATCGCCATCGACTGGACCATCACGAACAGTGCCGCGCCGACGGCCAGCACCAGGGTGCCGATCACGAACCGCTTCCACAGCGCCATGACCCAGTGCCGCAGGCCGTACAGCAGCCCGGAGATCAGCGAGCCGAGCGCGAACACGGCGAGCACGACACCCGCCAGGTCGGGGCGCCCGTGCTCGTCGGCGAAGGCCACCGTCGCGACGTCGGTGCCGCCGAAGATCGCGCCGATGGCGACGAAGACGATCGCCAGGACGACCATGCCGCCGGAGCGGAGCACCGACCCCTGCCGGGGCGCGTCCACCTCCCGCACCGTCGGCGCCGGCTGGGTGGCCCGCTGGCTGAGGAACCAGAACCCGCCGCAGACCATCCCGAGCACCGCGACCAGCAGGCCGGCGGCGGGGGACACGTTGGCCGCGAGGATCGTCGCCAGCACGGGCCCCACCACGAACACCAGCTCGTCGAGCGCCGACTCCAGCGAGTACGCGGTGTGCACGTCCCGGGAGGACGTGAGCATGTTGGACCAGCGGGCGCGCACCAGGGCGCCGAAGGAGCCGATCGTGGCGCCGGTGAGGGCCGCCGTCGCGTACAGCCACGGGGTGGGGGCGTGGGACATCGCGGCTGTGACGATGCCGATCAGGCCGAGCGAGGCGACGGTGATCGCGGGTCGCATGACGCGGGCCTGGCCGTGACGGTCGACGAGGCGGGCGAGCTGCGGGGAGCAGATCGCCTGGGCGAGGACGTAGACCGCGGACACGCGACCGGCCAGGCCGTACGAGTGGTACAGCGCCTCGACCATGAGGACGATCCCGATGCCCGCCATGGACATGGGCAGGCGTGCGATCACGCCTGAGGCGGAGAAGGCCAGTGCGCCGGGCCGCGCGAGGATCGTGCGGTACGGGCTGAACACCCGCTGATTCTCTCATCGCGCACTGACGCCCCCGCACCAGGGAACCGGGTGCGGGGGTATGTCTGATGTGCGGCTATGCGCCGGGTGGGACCGGCCCGAGTGGGTCAGGCGAGCGCGTCGTTCACCACGGACCGCGCCTGCTCCTGCACCTCCGTCAGGTGCTCGGGGCTGATGAAGGACTCGGCGTAGATCTTGTACACGTTCTCGGTGCCCGAGGGGCGGGCTGCGAACCACGCGTCCTCGGTGGTGACCTTGAGCCCGCCGATGGCCGCGCCGTTGCCGGGCGCGGTGGTCAGCTTCGAGGTGATCTCCTGGCCGGCCAGGGTCGTCGCGGTGACCTGCTCGGGTGAGAGCTTCGCGAGCCGGGCCTTCTGCTCCAGGGTCGCCGGGGCGTCCACCCGGGCGTACCAGGACTCCCCGTACCGCTGCACCAGGTCGGCGTGGTGCTGGGAGGGGGAGCGGCCGGTGATGGCCAGCATCTCGGAGGCGAGCAGCGCCAGGATGATCCCGTCCTTGTCGGTGGTCCACACCCGGCCGTCACGGCGCAGGAACGACGCGCCCGCGGACTCCTCGCCGCCGAAGCCGACGGACCCGTCGAGCAGCCCGGGCACGAACCACTTGAAGCCGACCGGCACCTCGAGCAGCCTCCGGTCGAGCCCCGCGGCGACCCGGTCGATCAAGGACGAGGACACGAGGGTCTTGCCGATGGCCGCGTCGCCGGGCCAGCCGGGGCGGGCGCCGGAGTACAGGTACTCGATGGCCACCGCGAGGTAGTGGTTCGGGTTCATCAGCCCCGCGTCGGGCGTCACGATGCCGTGCCGGTCGGAGTCCGCGTCGTTGCCGGTGGCGATGTCATAGGGCGCCCCGTCGGCCATCGTGCGCACCAGGGAGGCCATCGCGGAAGGCGAGGAGCAGTCCATCCGGATCTTGCCGTCCCAGTCGAGCGTCATGAACGCCCACCGCGGGTCCACTGTCGGATTCACCACCGTCAGGTCCAGCCCGTACCGCTCGCCGATGGCGCCCCAGTACTCGACGGACGCCCCGCCCAGCGGGTCCGCGCCGATCCGCACCCCGGCGTCACGGATCGCGTCGAGGTCGATGACGTTGACCAGGTCGTCGATGTACGCCTCGAGGAAGTCGTGCTTGTGGGTGGTCGGCGCGGCGAGGGCCGCCGCGAGGGGCAGCCGCCGCACCTGCCCGACGCCGGACCTCAGCAACTCGTTGGCGCGCGCGGCGATCCAGGCCGTGGCGTCCGAGCCCGCGGGGCCGCCACTGGGCGGGTTGTACTTGAAGCCGCCGTCGCGCGGCGGGTTGTGCGAGGGGGTCACCACGATGCCGTCGGCCAACCCCGGCCCCTCGACGCGCACGCCGTCGAGGCTGGTCGCGCCGTTGTGCAGCAGGATCGCGTGGGACACGGCGGGTGTGGGCGTGTACGAGTCGCGGGCGTCGACGAACAGCTCCACCCCGGCGGCCGCGAGCACCTCCACGGCCGTCTGCCAGGCGGGCAGCGACAGCGCATGCGTGTCCCGGCCGATGAACAGCGGGCCGTCGGTGCCCTGGCCGCGCCGGTACTCGACGATCGCGGCCGTCGTGGCGATGATGTGCGCCTCGTTGAACGCGCCGTCGAACGCGGAGCCGCGGTGCCCGCTGGTGCCGAACACCACCTGCTGGGCGGGATCGTCCAGATCAGGGCTGCGTTCGTAGTACGCGCTCACGAGCGCGTCCACGTCGATGAGGTCGGCAGGCTGGGCGAGGGTTCCGGCGCGCGGGTCCATGCAGCGATCCTGCCACCGCCAACGCCGCAGGTCACCCGCTCGCGAGAGGCTCACAGCGGCGCAGCGGGTAATCTCGTCGCCCATGGCCACTGGTTCAGTCGATTTCGTCCTGCGCCCCTTCGAGGGGCTCCCCGGTGAGCCCGACTGGGTCGCCCTCAAGGAGGTCGTGCCCGCCGCGACCGCTCCCTCCCGCACCACCGCCGAGTACGGCTCGCGCGAGGTGCTCCTCACCACCGTGCTGCCGATGGGCTGGCCGGCGCTGCACCGCGACGACGGCGTGGTGCTGCTCGCCCTCCAGTCGCAGGGCGGCTCCGGCGACGCGAGCCGCGACCTCGCGGCCGTGCTGCTCGCCGCGCTGGACGTCGAGCCCGGCACCGCCGTGGAGCCCGAGGGCCTGCCCGGCCCCGGCCCGCGCCTGCAGGACGTGCTGGACCTCAGCATCCCGTTCGAGGTGACGGTCGAGGACAGCTTCGGCTACTGGCTCGCGCCCGGCACCGAGCGCACCGCCGACCTGGCCGCCGCCATCGAGGAGGCCGACTCGGGCATCATCCCCACCGTCAAGCTGGGCTCCGTGGAGTCCGCGTACTGGTGCCGCATGGGCTCGCGCGAGTTCCTGCGCTGGGCGCAGCCGCATGACGAGCAGAAGGTGCTCGACGCCCTCGCGCGGCTGCACTCGCGCCGCGAGTCGGGCTTCGACGGCGCCAAGTTCGTCGGGTACTTCCGCTCCAGCGGCATCGTCGTCCCCGTGTGGGAGCTGGCGCGCGGCACCGAGGCCGAGGACATCGAGGGCGCCGTCGCCGAGTTCCTGCCCCGTTTCGAGGCGGCGCTGGCCGACGAGACGCCGCTCGACGCGAACGCCCGCCGGGCCCGCGCCGGGCTCGTCGCCCGCCAGGTCACCCTGCGCTGACCCCCGCTGACCCACCCGCGCTGCGGGGTCCCCACCGCGTTGACGGCGAGGACCCCGCAGGCTGGGTAGGCTGGCCTTCGTGATGCGCCAGGGCGGCAAGGCTGCCGAAGTCGAGACGAACGCGCAGGTCGCGCGCGTAGACGCCGCGCCCGAGCCCCACGACGTGGACGACGTCGCCGCCGACGGGCCGCCGCCGGACCAGGAGAAGCCCTCCAAGGCGCCCCGCCGCCGAGGCTCCCGGCGCACCTCCGCGTCCAGCGAGCCGCTCACCAGCCCCACCAAGAAGGTGCCGGGCGCCCGGTCGCGTCAGCGCGTCGCCGTGGTGATCCCCGCGAAGGACGAGTCCCGGCGCATCGCCGCCACCGTCCGCTCCGCCCGGGCCATCCCGCACGTCGACCTCGTGCTGGTCGTCGACGACGGCTCCGAGGACAACACCCAGCACGTGGCCCGCGAGGCCGGAGCCGTCGTGGTGCGCCACTCGCACAACCGTGGCAAGGCCGCCGCGATGGAGACGGGCGCCGCCGTCGTCGCGATGCGCGACGCCCCGGACCGCCTGCCGCGCCTGCTGCTGTTCATCGACGGTGACCTGGGGGAGACGGCGGTCAACACCGCGCCCCTGGTGCCGCCGGTGCTCGAGGGCACCGCCGACCTGTCCATCGCCCTGCTGCCGCCGCAGCCCGGCGCGGGCGGGCGCGGCATCGTCGTGGGCGCCGCGCGCCGCGCCATCGCCGCGATGACCGGCTGGACGCCCACCCAGCCGCTGTCGGGCATGCGCTGCCTCACCCGCGAGGCATTCGAGGCCGCCACCCCGCTCGCCCGGGGCTGGGGTGTCGAGACCGGCATGACCATCGACCTGCTGCGTCAGGGGTTCGTGGCCGTGGAGGTCCCCTGCGACCTGCGGCACCGGCCCTCCGGCGCGGACCTCAAGGGCCAACTGCACCGCGCGGCGCAGTACCGGGACGTGCAGCTCGCCGTGAACGCGCGCCGGGTCCGCCGCGCCGCGGGGGCGCTGCGGTCCACCGTCACTCCGGCGCGGGACCCGAAGGCGCAGGACCCGAAGGCGCAGAACCCGAGGACGCGGGACTCGAAGGACTGACGTCCGCCTGCCCGGCAGGGGCGCCGGGAGCGTGCCGCTGCGGCAGCAACAGCATCCAGTTCGCACAGGCTGCGATGAGCAGCGGCACGGTGATGGCGATGCCGATGGCGGGGATGACCACCCCGGAGTCGTTCACCGCGAAGCCGATGCCCAGCGTGACGGCCAGCGACACCAGCCCAGACCGCAGCATCGGCGCGTCAGTGCCCAGCCGGGTGAGCGGCGCGCCGGAGGACAGCCACCCGTAGGCGCCGCCGTCGGGAGCGCCCACGGCGGTGCGCAGCGGCCGGCCCAGCACCAGGATCACCACGACCAGGCCGCCGATGGCCAGCAGCGTCAGCTCGTTGCTGAACAGGATGTCCACGTTCTGCTTGAGCTTGCGGGCCACGACGGGCCACACCCCGCCGTCGAGCACCGTCTCGACGAACCGGCCCAGGTGCGTGCGCGAGTCGGCGGGGCGCAGCCAGTCGAGCAGCGCGAACACCGTGACCGTCAGCGCGCCGGCGGCCAGCACGCTGAGGGCGCGCCACCAGTTGAGGCGGATGCCCGCGGCGAGCAGCGCCAGCACCGCGAAGCCGGGCACCAGGGCGGGCGGGCCGCCGAAGTCCGCGCCGATGCTCGGCAGCCCGTCCAGCAGCGTCGCGGCGACACCGATGGCCGCCACGATCCCGGCGGCGGCGCCCCGGCGGCCCCG
This sequence comes from Cellulomonas cellasea, assembly GCF_030372105.1. Lineage (GTDB taxonomy): Bacteria > Actinomycetota > Actinomycetes > Actinomycetales > Cellulomonadaceae > Cellulomonas_A > Cellulomonas_A cellasea_A. Next base: position 108,357 of record NZ_JAUDBQ010000010.1, read on the forward strand.
CGCGACCAGCGGGTTCGTCACGGCGACGGCCAGCAGCACCGACGCGGTGGCGAACAGCGCGAACGCCGTGTTGTTGAACCCGTAGAAGCGGCCCGCGATGAGCGATCGGGTGCCCATCAGCGACTCGAGCTGCAGGTTCGCGCCGGTGGCGATGTCGATGGCGATGACCACCGCGGTGATCCCCGCGACGACGCCCAGGGGCCCCAGCAGCCAGTTCCGCCAGCGCGGCAGCAGGGCGACGGCCGTGATGACGCCCACCCAGGTGACGATCAGCGCCGTCAGCGCGTAGGAGGGCGGGTCCACCCGCCACCACGGGCTCAGGTTCGCCAGGAACGTCGAGACGGGGATCGCGGCCACTGCCACGCCCGCCACGCGGAGCTGCTTGAGGACGAGCACCGGGTCGGTGCTGGCGGCCAGCGCGCGCCGGCCCTTGCGCGGCGCCCAGCGGTCCAGGGTGCGGCCCCACCAGTCGAGCACGCGGCCGTTGAGGCCGACGCTCACCAGCGCGTACAGGATCAGGTTGATCGCCACGAAGATCACGTAGAACGGCGAGACCAGTGGCGTGACGGCCAGCACGTGGTCGTTGTCATCGACGAGCTGCGCCACGCGCTTGCTGGCCAGTGCCGGGCCCGGTGTCGTGGTGATCACCGTGCCGACCAACGCGCCCGCGGGCACGTCACCGCGCAGGCCCAGCGCGCTGAGGATCGTGGGGGTCACGTCGGTGGTCTGCAGGTAGCCGGGCTGACGGGTGGAGCGCGCCGCGAGCAGCGCGTCCGCGTAGTCGCCGTCGCCGGTGGCCTGCGGGCCGGTCGCGGCGGCGAGTTGGAGCTGCGCGCGCCGGGACGAGTCGGCCAGCGACGTCACCAGCACAGTCGTGTCGGCGCGCGTGTCCGCGATACCGGCCAGCACGGCGCCCACGCGCGCGTCGATGATCTGCGCCTGCTCGCCGTGCGTCGGCTCGGTCACGGCGTCGGGGCCGATCAGCTCCGGGGTCTCGACGTCGCCCTCGGACGCCTCGTCGGTGGGCAGCGTCACCACCCGGTCCGTGGTGCTCTGGCCCGGGTCGCGGATGGAGCCCACGTCGACGACTACCAGCTGAGCGCCATCGTCCAGCGCGTCACGCACCGCCGTCTGCAGCGCTGATGTGGTCCACGGGCGGTTGAGGTGCTGCCCGACGGGCACGCCGTCCGTCTTGGCCAGGGCGATCGCCGCCCCGGGCCCGATGCCGACGGCCGCGGTGCCGGTCGCTGCGAGGGTGTCGCCGAGCAGGCCAGGCTTCGCCGCGTAGTCCTCCTCGGCGGCCGACTGCAGGTAGTCGTCCCAAGCGGGCACGGCCTGGTCGGGGAGCGGGTCGCGCAGGGTGCGGCAGGTGCGGTCCTCGGCGACGAGGTCCGCGGCGCGGGCGCCCGCCGAGACGGCCAGCCACCCGTCCGCGGGGCAGTTCGAGGAGTGGACGCTGCGGGCCGCGATGCTGCCCACGGCCCCCTCGCGGGACATCGTCCACAGCGCGGGGGTGGTGAGCGTGCCGATGTCGTCCCAGCGCAGGCCGGTGGTGCCGATGAGCACGACAGGCGCCCGGTCGCCCTCGACGGCTGCGGGGTTGGACGCGCTGGACGGGGCGGTGGCCGACGTGGGGAGAGTCGCCGCGGCAGGGCCGGCAAGGCCGAGAAGCAGCACGAGCGCGCCCACCACGGCCGCCATCGCGGTGGCGAGGGCGGGGCGGGGAGTCAGGGCGCGGAGAGGCGTCGGCACCGGGCCAGCCTACGGTCGCACTAGGCTCGTCCAGTCGTGCGCCAGCGCCAGAAGCCCTGGTCGGCCAGGCGGCGCACGGTATCCGCACGAGCCCCTCACCAGCCGTTCCCAACCCGCCGTCTGCGAACAGCCCACGGCATGAGCACCGACCGGAGGACGTCCATGTCCGTCCCGCGCTACGCGTACCTCGGCCCCGCCGGGACGTTCACCGAGGCCGCCCTGCGCCAGGTGGCCTCCCCGGACGAGTCCCAGTACCTGCCGCAGACGGATGTGGTCTCGGCGATCGAGGCTGTGCGCTCCGACCTGGCCGACTTCGCGGTGGTCGCGATCGAGAGCACCGCCGAGGGCGGCGTCACCGCGACCCTCGACGCGCTGGCCGTGGGCGAGCCGCTGGTGCTGCTGCGCGAGATGCTCGTGCCCGTCGGCTTCACCCTCGTCGCCGCGCCCGGCGTCCGGCTCGAGGACGTCCACCGCATCTCCGCGCACCCGCACGCGTGGGTGCAGTGCCGCCGGTGGCTCGCCGCCCACCTGCCGGGTGTCGCGCACGTGCCCGCCACGTCCAACACCGCCCCCGCGGCGCTCCTCGCCGAGCAGGTCGCCCAGGGCGGCGGCCCGGAGCTCGCCTTCGACGCCGCGCTGGTGCCGCCTCCGGCCGTCGCGCACTACGGGCTGCACGTCCTCGCCGAGCACGTCGAGGACAACGACAGGGCCGTCACCCGGTTCGTGCTCGTCGGCCGCCCGGGCCAGGTGCCCGACCCCACCGGCGCGGACAAGACGACCCTCGACGTCCACCTGCCCAGCAACGAGGCAGGCGCCCTGCTGGACATGCTCGAGCAGTTCGCCGCTCGGGGCGTGAACTTGTCCCGCATCGAGTCGCGCCCCATCGGCGACGCGCTCGGCAGGTACTCGTTCTCCATCGACGCCGAGGGGCACATCGCCGACGAGCGGATGGGCGAGGTGCTGGTCGGCCTGCACCGGGTGTGCCCGCATGTGCGGTTCCTCGGCTCCTACCCGCGGGCCGACGCCGTGCGGGCCGTGGTGCGGCGCGGCACCGCCGACGAGGATTTCGTCGCCGCGCGCGAGTGGCTGCGCTCGCTCCGCGCGGGGCGCACCCACTGACACTGCTCAGGCGGGGCTGACCCGCACCACGAGCGCGCCCTCGTCGACGCGGGTCTCCACGTCTCGCGCGCGCCCGATGATGTCGCCGTCGACCTGCACCTGCTCGCTGCTGGAGAACCGCGCGTGCACGGTGCGGCCGCGGGTGTGGTCGATCCGGCCGATCTTCGCGGGCAGCTCGGTGCGCACGCCCACGCCCTGCAGCACCACCTCGCCGAACAACTGCGCCCAGCCGGCCACGCCCCCGCGGGTGTCGATGGCGGCCACGTCGAGCCAGCCGTCGTCGATGAGCGCGTCCGGCAGCAGCGTGATCCCGCCCGGCAGCCGGCCGCAGTTGCCCACCAGCAGGCTCCGCAGCCGCAGCGTCTCCGGCGGGGCGTCGTCGATCCGCACCACGGCGCGCAGCCTGCGGCCGTGCAGGTGCCGCACCCCGGACACGAAGTAGGCGATCCAGCCGACCCGCGCCTTCAGGTCGTCGTCGGTGTCGGCGATCATCGCGGCGTCGAAGCCGACCCCGGCGATCACCAAAAAAATGTGGTCGCGGGAGGCCTGTTTGGTGGGCGTGGCCCGGACGGCGGCGGCCGTCACGTCGTCCTCCACCGATCCGTCGTTCAGCACACGCAGCCAGCCGACGTCGATCGGGCGGTCTGCGCCCTCGAGCGCGATCCGCAGCGCGGCCGTCGGGTCGCCGAGCGGCAGGTCCAGGTTGCGGGCCAGCAGGTTCCCGGTGCCGACGGGCACGATCCCCATCGCGACCCTCGTGCCGACCAGCGCCTCGGCGACGGCGCGCACGGTGCCGTCCCCGCCCACGGCGACCACCACGTCCGCGCCGCGCCGGACGGCGTCACGCGCCTGCCCGACGCCCGGGTCCTCGACGGTGGTCTCGAGCCACAGCGGGGTGGGGATGCCGAGCTCGGCCGACGCGCGCAGGATCTCGGCGCGGGCGTCGGCGACGGCGGGCTTGGACGGATTGGCGACGAACGCGACGAGCCGGGGCATGGCCGGCGCCTCCGGCTCGGGAGCCGCCGGCGCCTCGTCGGCCAGGGAGCCGCGCAACTCGCTGAACCGGCGCAGCACCAGAGCGGCGATCGTGAGGGCGCACCCGGCGAGCACCAGGGCTCCGAGCGCCACCCACGCCTCCCATGTCATGCCGACAACCTAGTGCCGCCTGCGCGGGAGCCGCAGTGCGGCGCCGTGCGCGGCCAGCGCCTCCGCGGGCCGCCTGCCCGCCGCGCGCGGCTGGCTGAGCCGGGGGCTGGCAGGGTCGATAGGCTCGTGCTCGTGATCGACCTGCGACTCGTCCGTGAGGACCCCGACCTCGTCCGTGCCAGCCAGCGTGCCCGTGGAGACGACCCCGGGCTCGTCGACCAGGTGCTCGACTCCGACGCCCGCCGCCGGTCGGCCCTGACGGACTTCGAGCGGCTGCGCGCCGAGCAGAAGGCGCTCGGCAAGCAGGTCGCCTCCGCGCAGGGCGAGGAGAAGGCAGCGCTGCTGACGCACGCCAAGCAGCTCGCCGAGCAGGTCAAGGCGCTGCAGGCCGACGCGGAGGCCGCCGACGCGGCCGCCGGGGAGCTCGCGCGCAGCATCGGGAACATCATCGAGGAGGGCGTCCCCGCCGGCGGCGAGGACGACTACGTGGTGCTGCGCCACGAGGGCACGCCCCGGGACTTCGCCGCGGAGGGCTTCACGCCGCGCGACCACCTCGAGCTGGGCGAGATGCTCGCCGCGATTGACACCGAGCGCGGCGCCAAGGTCTCCGGCGCCCGGTTCTATTACCTGACCGGCGTGGGCGCGCGCCTCGAGCTGGCGCTGCTGAACGCCGCCGTCGACCGCGCGCTGGCGCACGGCTTCACCCCGGTGATCACCCCGACGCTGGTCAAGCCCGAGGTCATGGCCGGCACCGGGTTCCTCGGCGCCCACGCGGACGAGATCTACCACCTCGAGGCCGACGACCTGTACCTGGTGGGCACCAGCGAGGTCGCGCTGGCCGGGTACCACTCGGGGGAGATCCTCGACCTGTCGAACGGCCCCCTGCGGTACGCCGGCTGGTCGGCCTGCTACCGCCGCGAGGCCGGGTCCTACGGCAAGGACACCCGCGGCATCATCCGCGTGCACCAGTTCCACAAGGTCGAGGCGTTCAGCTACACCACCGTCGAGGACGCCGCCGACGAGCACCGCCGCATCCTCGGCTGGGAAGAGGAGATGCTGGCCCTGGCCGGGCTCCCGTACCGGGTGATCGACACCGCCGCCGGGGACCTGGGCATGAGCGCGGCCCGCAAGTTCGACTGCGAGGCGTGGCTGCCCACCCAGGAGCGCTACCTCGAGCTCACGTCGACCTCGAACTGCACCACGTTCCAGGCGCGCCGCCTGGGCATCCGGGAGCGCACCGCCACGGGGGAGACGCGACCCGTCGCCACCCTCAACGGCACGCTCGCCACCACCCGCTGGATCGTGGCGATCCTGGAGAACCACCAGCTGCCCGATGGCTCGGTGCGCGTGCCCGAAGGCCTGCGCCCCTACCTCGGCGGCCTTGAGACCCTGGAGCCGGTGACCCGATGACCCAGCCACGCGCCGCAGACGGCATGCTCGTCGCGCTCGACATCGACGGCACGCTGATGTCCTTCGACGGGAGGATCTCCCCCGCGGTGCGTGAGGGGGTCACCGCGCTGGTCGAGGCGGGCGCCCACGTCGTGCTCGCCACCGGGCGCTCGGTGGTGGCGACCGTCCCGGTCGCCCATGACCTGGGGATCGACACCGGGTGGGCGATCACGTCCAACGGCGCCGTGACGGTGCGCCTCGACCCGTCGCTCGACGACGGCTACGAGCTCACCGAGACCATCACCTTCGACCCGGAGCCCGCGCTGCGGGTGCTCTCCCTGGAGCTGCCCGACGCGCTGTACGCCGTCGAGGACCTGGGCCGCGGGTTCCTGGTGAGCGCCCCGTTCCCCGACGGGGAGCTGGACGGCCACCACCGGGTCGTCTCCTTCGACGAGCTGTGCGCCGCGCCCTCCACCCGTGTGGTGATCCGCAGGCCGCAGAGCACGCCCGAGGAGTTCCACGAGCTCGTCGAGCGCGTCGGCCTGCACGAGGTGTCCTACGCCGTCGGCTGGTCGGCGTGGCTCGACCTGACGCCCGGCGGGGTGTCCAAGGGCAGCGCGCTCGAGGAGCTGCGCCGCGCGCTCGGGGTCGAGCCATTCGCCACGGTGGCGATGGGCGACGGCTCGAACGACCTGGAGATGCTGCGCTGGGCCGCCCGGGGCATCGCGATGGGCCACGCGCCCGAGTCGGTGCTGGCCGTCGCCGACGAGGTCACGGGCACCATCGACGACGACGGGGCCGCGGCTGTGCTGCGTGGGGTGCTCTCCGGCGTCGAGTGAGGACCGCTCGCCGACGTGCGCGGAGCGTTGGGGCGCGTCGGCCGATGTGACGTGATTGTGACCGCCAGAGGCCGTCGTGACCCGTCTGTGACTGCTCTGTCCTGATGTGACTCAATCGTGACCGTGCCAGGTGCCTTCTGGGGTTGCGCCCCGGTTCAGGCCGGGCTTCCATCAACGGAGGGCAAATGCCCGCCGACCAGGACTTTTCTGTCTTGGGGGGAGCGGAACCACGACGACGTGGAGGTCAGATGAACAGCATGGGCAGGCGCCGCGGCCAGATCACGGCAGCGAGCGCAGCAGGGCTCCTCATCCTCGTGGGGGCATGCAGCACAGACACCGGCGAGGGCTCCGAGGGGGAGAACACCGCAGCGGCGATCGACTGCTCGCAGTTCGAGCAGTACGGGGACCTCGAGGGCAAGACGATCAGCGTGTACACGTCGATCGTCGACCCGGAGGCCGAGGAGCAGCGCGCGTCCTACCAGCCGTTCGAGGAGTGCACCGGCGCGGAGATCGAGTACGAGGGCTCGCGCGAGTTCGAGGCGCAGCTCCCCGTCCGCCTCACCGCCGGGAACCCCCCGGACATCGCGTACATCCCCCAGCCGGGCTTCCTGAAGTCCCTCGTGGAGGACTTCCCGGACGTGGTGGTGCCGGCCGGCGAGTCGGTCGTCTCCAACGCGAACGAGTTCTACACCCCGGAGTGGGTGGACTACGGCACCGTGGACGGCACGCTGTACGCCACGCCGCTCGGCGCGAACGTGAAGTCCTTCGTCTGGTACTCGCCGGGCGCGTTCGCCGACGCCGGCTACGAGGTGCCGACCACGTGGGACGAGCTGATGGACCTCAGCCAGCAGATCGCGGACGACGGGGCCATCCCGTGGTGCGCCGGCATCGAGTCCGGTGAGGCGACCGGCTGGCCGGCCACCGACTGGGTCGAGGACGTGGTGCTCCGCACCGCCGGACCCGAGGTCTACGACCAGTGGGTCAACCACGAGATCCCGTTCAACGACCCGCAGATCGTCGCGGCCCTCGGGACTGTGGGGGACATCCTCAAGAACGACACGTTCGTCAACGGCGGCCTGGGCGGCGTGACGTCCATCGCCACGGCGCCCTGGAACGAGTCGGCCAACGGCATCCCGGACGGCACCTGCTGGCTGCACCGCGCGGCCAACTTCTACCAGGCCAACTGGGACGAGAGCCTCGAGGTCGCCGAGGACGGCGACGTCTACGCCTTCTACCTGCCGGGTCAGAGCGCCGACGACAAGCCGCTGCTCGGTGGCGGTGAGTTCGTGACCGCGTTCAGCGACCGCCCCGAGGTCCAGGCGTTCCACGCCTACCTCTCCAGCCCGGAGTGGGCCAACGCCAAGGCGTCGGTGACCGGCCAGGGGTGGTTCAGCGCCAACAGCGGGCTCGACGCGTCGCTGCTCCAGTCGCCCATCGACCAGCTCTCCTACGAGCTGCTCACCGACCCGAGCTACACGTTCCGGTTCGACGGGTCGGACCAGATGCCCGGCGCCGTGGGCGCGGGGACGTTCTGGACGGAGATGACGGCCTGGGTCGCGAGCGACAAGTCCGACGAGGACGTGCTCGCCGCGATCGAGGCGTCATGGCCCAGCTCCTGACCGACTGACCGGATGGACGTGACGGGCGGCCCGCGAGGCGCCGCCCGTCACGTTCGTCCTTCCCACCGGGGTCGATGGCGCCCTGGCTGAACGCGGTGGAAGGCGGGGAGCGATGGACTGGCTCATCGATGCGGGGTCCACGGGGCACAAGTTCGCCCTGATGTTCGTGGCGATCGCGCTGTTCGTGGTGGTGATGGGGGCCATCCTGCTGGCCGTGGACCGCCCCAAGCGGGTGCCCGGCTGGGTGGTCGCGGCGGCGTTCCTCGGCCCGACGGTGCTGGGGCTGGGCTTCGGCCTGGTGTACCCCGGGCTGCGGACCATCTGGGGATCGCTGCTCGACAGCAAGGGCAACGCGTTCGTCGGGCTGGAGAACTACGTCCGGGTCTTCTCCGAGGACCAGTTCCAGACGGTGCTCCGCAACACCCTCCTGTGGGTGATCCTCGTCCCGGTGCTGGCCACCCTGATCGGCCTGGTCTACGCGGTGCTGGTGGACCGGACCCGGTTCGAGTACCTGGCCAAGACGCTGATCTTCCTGCCGATGGCGATCTCCATGGTGGGCGCCGGCATCATCTGGAAGTTCGTCTACGAGTTCCGGCCGGACCAGCCGGGCGTCAACCAGATCGGCATCCTCAACCAGCTCCTCGTGTGGCTCGGGCTGCCGCCGCAGCAGTTCCTGCTCGGAGAGCCCGCCAACACGCTCTTCCTCATCGCGGTGATGATCTGGATCCAGACCGGGTTCGCGATGACGGTGCTGTCCGCGGCGATCAAGGCGATCCCGGACGACATCGTCGAGGCCGCCCGGCTCGACGGGCTGCACGGCGCCAAGATGTTCCGCTTCATCACGGTGCCGAGCATCCGCCCGGCGCTGGTCGTGGTCGTCACCACCATCGCGATGGGCACGCTGAAGGTGTTCGACATCGTCCGGACCATGACGGGCGGCAACTTCGGCACGTCCGTCGTCGCGAACGAGTTCTACGTGCAGAGCTTCCGCATCCGCGACCTGGGACTCGGCGCCGCGCTCGCGGTGATCCTCTTCGTCCTGGTGATCCCGCTGGTCATCTACAACGTCCGTCAGCTGCGTATCGCGGAGGAGATCCGATGACTGCCGCGATCCCGTCCACCACCCTCGTCGACTCCGACGCCCGCACCGCCAAGACCCGCACCGGCCGGCTCGGCCGCATGGACCAGCGGGCCGGCATGGCCCGCGCCCGGCTCGCCCGGCCCTGGACGTCGTTGCTGGCCGTCATCCTGGCCGTGCTGTGGACCATCCCGACGTTCGGGCTGCTGCTCACCTCGTTCCGGCCCCGTCAGGAGATCCGCACCTCCGGGTGGTGGACGTTCCTGCAGAACCCCGCCACCACCCTCGACAACTACACAGAGGTGCTGTTCGGCAGCGGCACCCAGTTCTCGACGTTCTTCGTGAACTCGGTGGTCATCACCATCCCCGCCGTGGTCATCCCCATCTCGCTGGCCCTGCTGGCGGCGTACGCGTTCGCGTGGATCGACTTCAAGGGTCGCAACATCCTGTTCGTCGCGGTGTTCGCGCTGCAGGTGGTGCCCATCCAGGTGACGCTGATCCCGCTGCTCACCCAGTACGTGCAGTGGGGGCTCGCGGGCTCGTTCTGGACGATCTGGCTGTCGCACTCGATCTTCGCGCTGCCGCTGGCGATCTTCCTGCTGCACAACTTCATGAAGGACATCCCGCCGTCGCTGGTCGAGGCCGCGCGGGTGGACGGCGCCGGGCACGTGACGATCTTCTTCCGGGTGCTGCTGCCCCTGCTCACCCCGGCCATCGCGTCCTTCGCCATCTTCCAGTTCCTGTGGGTGTGGAACGACCTGCTGGTGGCCCTCACGTTCGCGGGCGGGTCCCCCGACGTGGCGCCGCTGACGGTCCGGGTCGCGGAGCTGGCGGGCACCCGCGGCGCGCAGTGGCATGTGCTGTCCGCCGGGGCGTTCATCGCGATGATCGTGCCGCTGATCGTGTTCCTGCTGCTGCAGCGGTTCTTCGTGCGGGGCCTGCTCGCGGGCTCCGTGAAGGGCTGACCTGGGCTGGTGTGGGGGCTCAGGCTGGCGTGGGGGCTCAGGGCCGTGTGACACCATCGGCGCGTGGTCCAACGTCCTTCGCCTGCCTCCTGGGCGGCGGCGTCGGCCCACGGCCTGGGCCGCGTGCCCGCACCGGCGCTGTTCGTCGTCTCGGGCCTCACCCAGTACCTGGGGGCGGCCATCGCGGTCGGGCTGTTCACCGTGCTGCCCGCCCCGACGATCGCCTGGCTGCGGGTGGCCGTGGCCGCCGTGGTGCTCGGGCTGTGGCGCCGGCCGTGGCGCACCCGGTGGACCCGAGCCGAGCTGGGCGCCTCCGCGCTGTTCGGCGTGGTGCTCGCCCTCATGAACGTCACGTTCTACATCGCCATCAGCAGCCTCCCGTTGGGCACCGCCGTGGCGATCGAGTTCATCGGCCCGGTGGCGGTGGCCGCCGTCACCGGGCGCGGCTGGCGTGAGCGGGGCGCCATCGCCGTGGCGGCCGTCGGCGTGGTGCTGCTCGCCGGCGTCAGCCTCGACGCCGGGCCGGACGCGGTGCGCGGGCTCATCGCCATCAGCGTGGCCGCCGCCTGCTGGGCCGGCTACATCCTGCTGGGCCGCCGGGTCTCGCAGCACGGCGGCGCCGGGGGAGGGGTGACGTCGTTGGCCGTGGCGATGGGCTTCGGCGCCCTGGTGCTGGCGCCGTTCTTCGCCGGCGACGCGGGGCCCGCGCTGACCGACCCCCGGCTCGCGCTGCTGATCGTGGCCATCGCGGTGCTGTCCTCCGTGGTGCCGTACGCGCTCGAGCAGATCGTGCTGCGGCGCGTCACCTCCGCCACCTTCGCGGTGCTGCTGGCGATGCTCCCCGCGACGGCCGCCGTGGTGGGCGCCGTGGTGCTGCGCCAATGGCCGCATGGCGTGGAGCTCATCGGCCTCGCGTGCGTCAGCATCGCGATCATGCTCAGCTCCGGCAGCCGCCGAGGCTCCCGCGCCGACGACGTGACGGTGGACTGACTACAGGTACTGCCCTGGGCGCGTGTCCGAGGACGGTTGCTGGCCCTGACCGGCGCCCTGTGGGGGCTGCGACATCGGCACCAGGCCCGGCGGCAACGCCTTGCGCTGGGACTGCGACGCCACCTGCTGCGCCACGAGCGCCGTCTGGATGCTCTGGAACAGGCCCTCCAGCCAGCCCACGAGCTGCGCCTGGGCGATCCGCAGCTCGGCGTCGCTCGGCACCATGCCCTCCTCCCCGAGCGGCAGCGTGAGCCGCCGCAGCTCAGCGAGCAGGTCCCCCGAGAGGCCGTCCTCGAGCTCGTGGACGGCGCGCGCGTGCACCTCGGTCAGCCGCACCCGGGCCGCCTCGTCCAGCGGCGCGGTGCGGACCTCCTCCAGGAGCTGCTTGATCATCGAGCCGATCCGGATGACCTTCGTCGGCTGGTCGACGAGCCCGGCGGTGGTGCGCTGCTCCTCGGCGGCGGCCTCGCCCTCGGCGGTGGTGGCCGGCGCCTTGGTCGCGACTGCGGGCATCACCATCGGGCGCCCGTCCGGCCCGACCACGACGACGCGGGCGTTGCCTCCCGCGCGGGGCCGTTGCTCCGGCGTGGCAGTCGCCTCGGACGCTGCCCCGTTGTCCGCGCTCGGTGGCGTGGAGGCCTCGGCGGGCTCGGCGGCCTCCGGCGTGGCGCCCTGCGAGGTTGCGGCCTTCGACGAGGCGGCGCCCTTCGCCGGGGCTGACCGCCTTCGTGCGGTGGCCTTCTTCGCGGGACGCTCCTGCTCGGCGGCCTCCGCGGCTGCTGTGGCCTCCTCGGCCGCCTCGCTCGTGGGGGGCGGAGCCTCGTCTGTCGTCTTCCGGCGGGACCGTCCCCGGGCCGGGCGCTTCTCGTCGGCCGGGCTGTCGTGGCTGGTCTTGCTCATCCTCGATTGTCACCCGCAGTCGCGGGGCCCGCATGCGCCCGTCACCACGCCTGGCTCCGCCGCTAGGGTGACGGCATGACGTGGCTGACCACTCCTGCCCATGCCCGTTGGCTCGAGCAGGAGACGGACCGCCTGCTCGCCTTCGGGGTCGCCTCAGCCGTCGGATCTGGCGGGTTCGCGCGGCTCGACGAGCAGGGCGCCGTGGTGGATGGCCCCGCCGAGCTGTGGATCACCTGCCGCATGACGCACGTCTACGCGCTCGGCGCATTGCTGGGACGCCCGGGCTGCGCGCCGCTGGTCGACCATGGGCTGGCGGCGTTGCGCGGCCTGTTCCACGACGACGAGCACGGCGGCTGGTTCGCCGAGGTCGGCCCCGACGGCCCCACCGACGACGAGAAGGCCGCCTACCCGCACGCGTTCGTGGTCCTGGCCACGGCGAGCGCCGTCGCCGCCGGGCGCCCGGGCGCGAGCGAGTTGCTGGACGAGGCGCTGGCGGTCTCCACGCGGCACTTCTGGGACGACGAGGCCGGCATGGCCGTCGAGGCGTGGGACCGGGCGTTCACCACGTTGGACGACTACCGCGGCGTGAACGCGAACATGCACACCGTCGAGGCGTACCTCGCGGCCGCCGACGTCACCGGCGACCGCCTGTGGCTCGACCGGGCGGTGCGGATCATCGAGCGCGTGGTGCACGGGTTCGCGCGGGACAACGCGTGGCGCATCCCGGAGCACTTCGACAGCGCGTGGTCGCCCGAGCTCGAGTACAACGCGGACACCCCGGCGCACCCGTTCCGGCCGTACGGCGCGACCATCGGGCACTGGCTCGAATGGGCGCGGCTGACCCTGCACGCGCGCGCCGCCCTGACCGTCCGCGGCGACACGGCGCCCGCGTGGATGCTCGACGACGCGGTGGCGCTGTTCGACGCCTCCGTCGCGGAGGGCTGGGATGTGGACGGCGCGCCGGGGTTCGTCTACACCGTGGACTGGGAGGGCCGGCCGGTGGTGCGCGAGCGCATGCACTGGGTCGTCGCCGAGGGCATCGGCGCCGCGGCCACGTTGTTCGCCGCGACGGGCGACCCGCGCTTCGACGACTGGTACGCGACGTGGTGGGACTACGCGGAGCAGCACCTGCTCGACCGCGTGGGCGGCTCCTGGTGGCATGAGCTCGGCCCCGACAACGCGGTGTCCCGCACGGTGTGGGAGGGCAAGGCGGACCTGTACCACGCGGTGCAGGCCACGCTGATCCCGCGGCTGCCCCTCACCCCTGTGCTGGCCCCGGCGCTGGCGGAGGGCCTGCTGGACTGACCAGCAGCACCTTGCCGAACACCTCGCCCGAGTCGAGCAGCTCATGGGCGGCGGGAGCCTCGGCGAGCGGCAGCCGGGTGTGCACCACGGGCCTGAGCCGGCCATCGGCCAGCATCGGCCACACGTGCTCGCGCACCGCCGCCACGATGGCCGCCTTCTCGTGCGCGGGGCGTGAGCGCAGCGTGGCGCCGGCGACGCTGGCACGCCGGGCCATGAGCATCCCCAGGTCCAGCTCGCCGCGTCGTCCGCGCTGCAGGCCGATCACGACCAGCCGCCCGCCGGTGGCGAGCATCTGCACGTTCGAGCCCAGCGCCCCGGCGCCCAGCACGTCGAGCACCACGTCCACACCGCGCCCGCCGGTCGCGTCGAGCACCGTCGCCACGACGTCCTCGGCGCGGTGGTCGATCGCGACGTCGGCGCCGAGCGCCACGCAGCGGGCCGCCCGGTCGGCGCCGCCCGCCGTGGTGATCACCCGCGCGCCCAGGGCCTTCGCGAGCTGCACCGCCACCGACCCCACACCGCCCGAGCCGCCCTGCACCAGCACCGTCGACCCGTCACGGACGCCGCCCACGTCCACCAAGTTGGACCACGCCGTGCACACGGCCTCCGGCAGGCCCGCGGCGTCCACCAGGTCAACGCCCGGGGGAGCGGGGAGCACCTGGCCTGCGGCGACGCAGGCCCGGGTCGCGTAGCCGCCGCCGTCGAGCAGCGCGACGACGGGGTCGCCCACAGCCCAGCCGCCGCGCTCGGGCCCCGGCACGTCCGAGCCGGTCGCCGCGACGCGTCCCGACACCTCCAAACCCGGCCAGGACGGCGCGCCCGGCGGCGGCGGGTAGTGCCCGGCGCGCTGGAGGAGGTCGGCCCGATTCACCCCGGAGGCGACCACATCGATCAGAACCTCACCCGGCCCAGGAGCCGGATCTGGCAGTTCTGCGACTTCGAGGACATAAGGTCCGCCTGGGGACCGGACGACGATGGCATGCACAACCGTGAGGTTAGGTCTGAAAGGGGCGTACCGCTGGGGGTGAGGTCATGGCAAACTCCTCGGCGGGCTAATGGTCTGGTGTCCAGGAGCCGATGAGATGCGAACGGTGACTGCCAGGCTGGCGCCACAGAGCCGGTCACCGCCGGTGCGACGCCCTTCACGGGTGAAGGAAAGAGGTCGACATGCTGCGCAGACTTGGCATCCGCGCCAAGGTACTGGCGGTCCTCGCCGTGCCCATGATCGTGCTTCTCGCTGCCGGTGCGTACATCTCGTACGACGCGCTGCGGACCGCGCGCTCCGCGGGCGCCGCTGCGACAGTCGTCGAGGTCCTCGAGGGCTATGCGCCGCTCGGTGTGGCACTGCAGCAGGAGCGAGCGCTCTCGGTGCAGCCGGTGCGAGACGGCGCCGCGCTCGAGGAGGCGCGCAAGGCGACCAACGCCGCGCTGGCGGCCGTGAAGCCGCTGACCGCGAAGGTCGACTTCTCCCAGTTCCCCGCCGACGTCGTCGCCTCGTTCCAAGAGGCGCAGATCGCGCACAACATCAACCTGGACACGGTGCGCGGCCTGGTCGACTCCGACGCGAACACCTCGACGGTGACCCGCGCGTACAACGAGATCATCGACGGCCAGATCACCCTGGTCAGCCAGATCGCGGACTCGCTCGAGAACCGGCAGCTCGGCCGCTACGTCGCGTCGTACCACGCGCTCACGGTGACCGCCGAGGACCTGGTCAACGAGCTCGCCCTCGGCGCCAACATCATCGCCACGCAGGGCTCCTCCCCGGCCTCGCTGCGGACCTACCAGACGCAGACCGCCTCGACGGAGCTCTCCCGTGACGCAGCCCGCGCCAAGCTCGCGTCGCTGGGCCAGCGCGCCCTGCGCCTGCCCGTGGACGACCCGACCTCATCGTTCACCCGCAAGCGCGCGCTCATCGCCGAAGCGACCCCGGGCAGCAACCTGCCGACGATCGACGACCTCAACTTCGACATCACCAAGCAGCTCACGACGATCTCCGAAGTCAGCCAGAAGGTGCTCTCCTCGGCCAAGGTCGTCGCCGCGAAGGCGTCGGACGACGCCCGGAACACCGCGCTCGTCACGATCCTCGGCGCCCTCCTGGCAGCCGTCGCGTCGTTCGCCTTCGCGATCGTCGTCTCGCGCGGCATCGTCAACCCGCTGCGACGCCTGACCGGCGCCGCCCAGGACGTCCGCGACCAGCTCCCGAAGCTCGTCGAGCAGGTCACCGTCCCCGGTGAGGGTCCCGGCCTCGAGCTCGTGCAGATCCCCGTGGACTCCTCCGACGAGGTCGGCCAGCTCGCCGCGGCGTTCAACTCCGTGAACGCCACCACGCTGCAGGTCGCCCAGGAGCAGGCCGCGCTGCGTGGGTCCATCGCTGAGATGTTCGTCAACGTGGCCCGCCGCGACCAGGTGCTCCTCAACCGCCAGCTCTCGTTCATCGACTCGCTGGAACGTGCTGAGGAAGACCCGAACACGCTGGCCAACCTGTTCCGCCTCGACCACCTCGCCACCCGAATGCGTCGAAACGCCGAGTCGCTGCTCGTGCTCGCCGGTATCGACTCGGGCCGCCGCGTGCGCGACTCGATGCCCCTCTCGGACGTCATCCGCACCGCCTCGTCCGAGATCGAGCAGTACGACCGCATCGAGCTGGACCTGCCCATCGACCCACTGATGCACGGCTTCAACGCCCTCGGCGCCGCGCACCTCCTGGCGGAGCTGTTCGAGAACGCGACGATCTTCTCCGAGCCGGAGACCCCGGTCGAGGTCAAGACCGGCGTCATCGGCGAGTTCGTCGTGGTGCAGGTCCTCGACCACGGCCTCGGCATGTCCGACCAGGAGCTCGAGTCCGCGAACCTCAAGATCCGCTCGACCGCTGCGAGCGACGCGCTGGGCGCCCAGCGCCTCGGCCTCTTCGTCGTCGGCCGCATCGCGCACCGCCTGGGCGCCGAGGTCCGCCTCGCCAAGAGCCAGCGCGGCACGGGCACCGTCACCACGGTCCGCTTCCCGGTCACGCTGTTCGCGACGACCGAGAGCCCGACCTTCGGCTCGTCCCAGCAGGCCCCGCCCGTCCTGACGGCGTCCTCGGAGCCGGTGCAGGAGCGCCCCCGCCCGATCCAGGACGAGGCCCCCGTCGTCGAGGCTGTGGACCTCGCGGCGCTCACCGACGGCGAGACCTCGCTCGGCCTGCCGCGCCGCCGCCTGCGCGACGACGACTCGGGTGAGATCCCGCTGGGCAGCCCGATGCCCGGTGGCCTGCCCAAGCGGTCGGCGAAGACCTTCGACGAGGACAACATCGTCCTTCCGGCGCCCACCGAGGCCCGGCTGTCGCCTGAGCTGTCCGCCGAGTCGACCGGATGGAGCCCGGCGATCGCCGCCGCGCCGTCGGCTGGGCTCCCCAGCCGCTCCCGTGCGACGACCCCGGCATGGCAGGCCCCCGACGAGGAGCCCGCCGTCGAGGAGAAGCCGGCGCCGTCGGCCCCGGCTGAGCGCGCAGGCCTGTTCACGGGCTTCCGCGGACGCACCGAGATGCCCGCCGCCGGTCTGCCGCGGCTGTCCCCGCGTGCCGCCGCCGAGGCGCTCGCGTCACCGACGAACCCCACCTCCGAGGTCGAGCCCCCCGCTCCGCCCGCCCTGGTGCAGCGGCGCAGCGCCACCGACTTCGAGGTTCCCGGGCTGATGCCCGACGAGCCCGAGGGCGACGAGACGCAGATCTGGACGCCGTCGTGGGCGCCCGCGACGGAGGCCCCCGCGGCGTCCGAGCCCGCCGCCGCGCAGCACGTCGAGGCTCCCCATGTCGAGGCATTCGACGTGCCGCAGCTGGAGTCGCCGCAGTACGAGGCCCCGCAGTACGCGGCGCCGCAGTTCGAGGCTCCGCAGTTCGAGGCGCCCAGTGCCGACGCGTCGCAGGCCGAGGAGCAGTGGACCGCGCCCACCTGGGACCAGCCGGTGGCGACGCCCACGTGGGAGGAGCCGACGCCTGCTTGGGAGGACGTCGCTCCGGCGCCGCAGCCCGTTGAGCCTGTCGCTGAGGCTCCTCGCACGTCCTACCCCGACTTCACCGCCTACAGCGGCTACACCGGTTGGGCCAACCCGCTCGACGAGAGCCGCCCGGCGCCGCAGTTCACCTCGCCGTACGCCTCGTCCTACGAGCCGGTGTCGCTCGGCTCGGGGCTCGACGAGTCCCGAGCGTGGAACGCGGGCGAGCAGGTCGAGCCGCAGCCCGCCGCCGAGCCGGCGCCCGCTTGGGAGCCGACTCCCGCGTGGGAGCCGACTGCCGACGCGACTCCCGCCTGGGAGCCGACCGCCGACGCGACGCCGCAGGCGCAGCAGTGGCAGGGCGACGCGCCGCAGGCGCAGCCGTGGCAGGAGGACGCCCCCGCCGAGTCGCTGTGGGCCGCGCCCGAGCAGCCCGCCGAGCCGTCCTGGCAGCAGCAGGCGCCGCAGTGGGACGACGTCCCGGCGCCCGCGGCTGACACGCCGTGGCAGCCGACCTCCATCGAGAGCAGCACGCCCTCCTGGGGTCGCCGTGGGGAGTCGCAGGCACAGCCCGAGCCGGTCGTCGAGAACGCCTGGCAGCAGCCCGTCCCCGGCCTGGTCGAGGACGAGCCCGAGCCTGTCGTGTACCGCGAGCGTGACACGTACGCCCAGACGGAGATGTTCACCCCCGTCGAGGCCGAGCTCGTCGCCGAGGCGCACGCGGTGGAGCCCGTCGTCCAGCACGAGCCCCAGGTTCCGACGTGGGCGCCCGCCATGCCGATGTCGGCTGGCCCCGCGCCGGCCTTCAACGACCTGGTCCAGGGTGGCCAGGACGAGCAGGACGCCAAGGGCCGCCGTCGCTGGAGCCTGTTCGGCCGCCGCAAGGCAGATGGCTCGCCCGAGTCGCAGCCCACGTCGTCGGTGCCGTCGTTCCACCCGGACCCGCCGGCCGCTCCCGTGCCCGCTCCGGGCTCGATCGCGCCCCGGCAGTCGGCGTGGTCGATGGACCCCGTCGCACCCGTGCAGCAGCCAGCGGCCCCGGACGCCGGACCGGTCAGCCGCGCCCCGGCGCAGCCGCCCGTCGCCGAGCCGCAGGGTTGGACGCCGCCGCCCACGCTGCCGGAGGAGCGGCCCGCCGCCGCGCACACGCCGCAGCAGGTGTCGTCGTTCTTCCGCCCGCAGGGCCCGGCCGCGACCGCTCCCGCGTCGTGGACTCCGCCCGAGTGGACCGGCCGGGCGCCTGCAGCCCCGGCAGCCGGGCCGGCGGAGTCGCCGCGCTCGTCACCGCCCTCGGCGGCGCCGCGGATCGGCGCGCTGGACGACGAGGTCGCCGCGATGCTCGCCCTGCGGTCCGACATCCAGGAGCAGGCGCTCTCCGAGCTCAGCCAGCTCTCCGCCTACCGCCCCAGTGCGGTCAACGGCTCGACCGGCTCCCCGTCGCTCACCAAGCGGGTTCCGGTCGCGATCCCCGAGTCACCGCCCCTGGTGACCCAGGAGGCCACCGGGGCCACCGGCCGGGATGCCGAGGAGCTGCGCACGCGGCTGTCGAGCTTCCAGTCCGGGACGTCGAGGGGACGTCGAGCGGCGGAAGCGCCGATCGACTCGCCGAACCGTCACGAATCCGATCCGCTGGTCGATCAGGATCAGCACAGCACCCCGCCGTCCCCGACATGGTGACGCATCAGTACGCAGTCAACCCCGGCTGCCACCGCAAGGAGGAAGTGTGACAGCGCTCAGCACCGAGGCAGCCAACTTCGGCTGGCTCCTGGACAACTTCGTCCGGACCGTGCCCGGGACCCGGCATACGCTGGTCGTTTCCGCCGACGGTCTCCTCATGGCCATGTCGGAGCAGCTCGACCGCACCAGCGGCGACCAGCTCTCCGCGATTGTCTCCGGCATGTCGAGCCTGACCCGTG
Organism: Cellulomonas cellasea; assembly: GCF_030372105.1. Lineage (GTDB taxonomy): Bacteria > Actinomycetota > Actinomycetes > Actinomycetales > Cellulomonadaceae > Cellulomonas_A > Cellulomonas_A cellasea_A. The sequence continues at coordinate 127,350 of NZ_JAUDBQ010000010.1, forward strand.
GCGCCTCGCGGCAGCTGCGCGCAGGGGAGGTCCGGCAGGCCATCGTCGAGATGGACAACCTGTTCCTCTTCCTCATGAGCGTCTCCAACGGGTCGGTCCTCGCGGTCGTCGCCGAGGCGAGCTGCGACGTCGGCCTGATCGGCTACGAGATGGCGATGCTCGTCTCGCGCACCGAGGCGACGCTGACCCCGCAGCTCATCAGCGAGATGCGCGGCCAGCTCCCCATCGATGGCGCCACCCGGGCGCCGGTGGCGTGATCTGACGATGAGCGACCACGTGGAGTACGAGGCCCGCACGGTCCGGCCCTATGCCGTGACCGGGGGCCGCGTGCGCTCGGCGCGATCCGACCTGCCTCTCGAGGCGCTGGTCGAGGTCATGCCGGGCGCCGTCTCGAGCCAAGGGCTGCCCCCCGAGAAGCGGGCGATCCTTCAGCACGCAGCGCACACCTATATCTCCGTCGCCGAGCTCTCGGCCCTGCTGCACCTGCCGCTCGGCGTGGTGCGGATCCTGGTGGCCGACCTGGCCGACGCGAAGTACATCCGTGTGCACACGTCCACGCCGGTGGAGGTCAACACCGGCCAGTCCCCTGCCCTTTCACTGAGCGTGCTGGAGAGTGTTCTCAATGGCATTTCCGCCCTCTGACGCCGCTGTGGCCACGACGGCCGCTCCGGGCAACGTCGCCCCCACAGTCGTCAAGATCGTCGTCGCGGGCGGCTTCGCCGTCGGCAAGACGACCTTCATCGGGTCCATCTCCGACATCGAGCCGCTGAACACCGAGGCGGCCATGACGGAGCACTCAGTCGGCGTCGACGACGCCGGCGGGGTCTCGGACCGCAAGACCACCACCACGGTGGCGATGGACTTCGGTCGCATCGCCCTGCCGGGGTCGTTGTGGCTCTACCTGTTCGGCACGCCGGGCCAGGACCGCTTCCTCTTCATGTGGGACGACCTGGTGCGCGGTGCGATCGGCGCGGTCGTCCTGGTGGACACCGACCGGCTCGACCAGTGCTTCCCGGCCGTCGACTACTTCGAGAGCCGCGGCATCCCGTTCGTCGTGGGGGTCAACTGCTTCGACGGCGTCGCCAAGCACCAGCTTGACGACGTCCGCGAGGCGCTCGCCATCCCGGCGCACGTCCCCGTCCTCTACACCGACGCCCGTTCGCGGGCGGCCACGAAGCACGCGCTCATCGCGCTGGTGCAGCTGGCGATGGAGCGGCTGCGCGGCGCCTGACGCACCGCCCGTCCTCCGGCCGGCCTGCCCTCGTGGTGGCCGGCCGGAGGTGTGTCCTGCCCCTGACCTCGGGGTTCGCTGGCTAGGGTGACGCCGTGCGGGTCTACGTCGATGGATCGGCGCTCACCCGGTACCTCGATGACGTGCGCGGGTCGGCGCAGTTCCGCGCATGGGCACAACCGCTCGAGGCCGACCTGCTGGTCAGCGTGGTCTCCCGCGCCGAAGTGCGTGTCGCCACCCTGCACACCACCTCCGCACAGCGGGTGCGTGCCCGCGACGACCTCGACCGCATCGAGGTGCTGCGCCTCAGCGACCAAGCCCTCGGCTGGGCCACGAACGTCACCGGCGTGCTCAGCCCGTTCGCAGCCGTCCACCTGGGCATGGCCATGACCCACCGCGACGTGCGCGCCGTCGCCACCTACCACGGGCGCCTCGCCCGGCTCGCGGCGCTGCACGGGCTCCAGGTGGTCTCCCCGGGGCTGCCCGACGGCTGGTGGGAGCAGCACTCGGCGCCCACGCGGCCCAGGGTTCCCGTCCCGGTGGGCGGAGCCGAGCCGACCCGCCCCGGCTGACGTGCCAGAATGTCCGCGCACCAGGAGGGCTGGCTGAGCGGCCGAAAGCGACGGTCTTGAAAACCGTTAGTGCGGTGACCCCGTACTCAAGGGTTCGAATCCCTTGCCCTCCGCTCTTACCGGGACACCGCTGGCTCAGCCATGCTGGGCGCGTGCCCCGGACGACGACCGACACCGTTCCGCGCGGCCGGCTGAGCGGCCTAGGGCAGCCCGTTCTCGAGAGCGGGACGTGCACGCTTCGACCGTGGCGCGCCTCCGACCAAGCCAGCGTGGTCGCGGCGTTCGACGACCCGGACATCCGGCGCTGGCACGCCCGCTCGATGACTGCCGAGGAGGCCGCCGCGTGGATCGCGCACTGGCCCGATCGATGGCGCGCCGAGACCGGCGCCGGCTGGGCGCTGGCCGTCAACGATGAGCCGGTCGGGCAGATCAGCCTGCGCCACCTGAATCACGCGGACGGGGTCTCCGACGTCTCCTACTGGGTCATGCCCGCCTTCCGGGGCAGAGGTGTCGCCTCGGCGGCGTTGGGCACGCTGGCGGTGTGGGCGTTCGACGTCCTCGGCCTGCATCGGATCTTCGTCGACCACTCCACCCGGAACCCGGCCTCATGTGCCGTGGCCACGCGCGCGGGCTTCCGGCTCGAGGGCACGAAACGCGAGGACGCGCTGCACGCCGACGGCTGGCACGACATGCACCTCCACGCGCGCCTCGCCGCGGACGTGGCGCCCGCGGGTTGAGCCGGGGAGTCGGGTGGGGTCGGACGTCCCTGCGGGGGGTAGTGGGGCGCCCTCACAATGGTGCGCGTGCCACTGGAACCGAATGATGACGAGCTCGAGCTGATCCGGCAGTCCGGAGTGGCGCTCCGGGTGGGCAGGCTCAGCCTCGCCTCCGGTACCGGCAGCTACCGGGTGAAGTCGTCGATGGCGAGGGTCGCCCGCGCGCTGGGCATCGAGCGGCATGAGGCGCATGTGACGCTCACCGAGATCACCACCACCTCGCACCGGGGGCGCAGCTTCCGGACGGAGGTGGCGGAGGTGCGGTCGATCGGCATCAACGCCGACCGGCTCTCTGCGCTGGAGACGATGGTGTCGAGCCTCGACGCGGCGCACCGGGAGACGGGCCAGACAGCGCGGGTGGATGACGTCAACCGGCGGCTCGACCAGATCGCGGCGCGGCCCCCGCTGTACCCGGCGCTGTTGAACGCGCTGTGGTCGTCGATCGCGTGTGCGGCGTTCGCGTTCCTCAACAACGGCGGCGTGATCGAGCTGTGCGGGGTGTTCCTGGGCGCCGGGCTGGGCCAGCTCGCGCGTCGAGCGATGCTGCACAAGGGGTACAACCAGTTCGGTGTGACGATGCTCGCGGCGACTGTGGCGTGCTTCGTGTACTTGGGCTTCGTCGTCACGTTGTCGACGCTGGGCCTGACGGACTCGCAGCACCAGGCGGGGTACGTCTCGGCGGTGCTCTTCCTCATCCCGGGGTTCGCGCTGGTCACGGGCGCCCTGGACCTCGCGAAACTGGACTTCTCCGCGGGGGTCGCGCGGCTCGTCTACGCGTTGATGCTGCTGACGTCGGCGGCCCTCGCCGTGTGGGGGGTGTCGACGGCGGTCGGCCTGACGCCGGACCTCACGAGCCCGATCGACGTGGCGCCCTGGGTGTTGCTGGTGCTGCGCCTCGTCGCGAGCTTCTTCGGGGTACTGGGCTTCGCGCTCATGTTCAACAGCCCGTGGCGGATGGCGGTGGGCGCCGCCAGCGTGGGGATGGTCGCGAACGTGGTGCGCATCGAGCTGGTCGACGCGGGCTTCGTGGTGCAAGGCGCGGCTGCTGTGGCGGCGCTGCTCGTCGGGCTGTTGGCCGCCTGGGTGGCCCCGCGTCTGCGCGTCCCCCGCATCACCATCTCGGTGCCGGCCGTGGTGATCATGGTGCCCGGCGTCACCGCCTACCGGGCCGTCTTCCACCTCTCCAACGGCAACACCACGGAGGCCCTCGCGTACGGCGTGCAGGCGGCCTTGGTGGTGACGGCGATCTCCATCGGGCTCGCTGTGGCGCGCATGCTGACCGACAAGGCGTGGGCGTTCGAGCGCTGATCAGCAGCCACTTTGCCGCAAGCCGACCTGGCCAGGTAGCCTGTGCGAGCCTGGAGACGTCGCATAGCCAGGTCTAGTGCGCGACCCTGCTAAGGTCGTGAAGGGGCAACCCTTCCGTGGGTTCAAATCCCACCGTCTCCGCTGTGAGGGGCCGCAAGGCTCCTCAGCACGACCGATGACCCCGTCCTGATTCTCAGGGCGGGGTTTCGCGTTCTCTGGGATCGGCTTCGGGGGCTTCTGGGGCGCTATCGGCAGGTGGGGCTTCCCCTTGCACGCGTCAACACTTACCGTAAGAGAGTTAGCCACGCATGGAGAGTAAGGGCCCTCCGACAGTCTGATGCCGTGGCGGCGCAGAGGAGACGACGATGGCCGACCCGCAGTGGGATCCCTACGACCGCAACTGCCCGACGCGGCGCGTGCTGGACCGCATCGGGGACCGCTGGACGGTGCTGGTGGTCGGCACTCTGGACGATGGGCCGATGCGCTTCGGGGAGATCACGCGCCGGATCGACGGCATCTCGCAGAAGATGCTCACCCAGACGCTGCGTGGGCTGGAGCGCGACGGGCTGGTCAAGCGGACGCTCTACCCGCAGGTCCCCCCGCGCGTCGAGTACGAGCTCACGGAGGCCGGGCGCACGCTGCGCGAGCCGCTCAAGGCGCTCGAGGACTGGGCGACCACGCACATCGGCGGCGTGCTCGAGGCTCGCGAGCAGTACGACCAGGCCGTCTGAGGAGGGCGCCGGACACGCCTGCGGCCCGGCGCCGTGGAGGCGTCGGGCCGCAGCCGGAGTGGATCTCAGTACGCGACGGTGAACCGCTGGCGGCTGTGGGCCGGGTTCTCGATCTCGTCGACGAAGGCCTGCGCGTAGTCCGCGCCGGAGATGTTCGAGTTGCCCTCGGAGTCCACCAGCAGGACGTCGCCGCCGATCCGGAACTCGCCGGTGTGCTCGCCGGCCGCCCACGGGCCGAAGTTCCCCGCCGGGCTGACGAAGAACCAGTCCAGCGTCGCGTCCGCTGCACGGAGGTCGCTCAACACCTCAGCGAGCTCGGCGGCCTCGGATTTGAACGCGTCGGGGAATCCGTCGGTCGACGCCACGGTCGGGCCGCCCTCGGAGACCAGGAGCGAGCCGGCGCCCCCGACGACGCCGATCCGCACGCCGGCGTCCTGCGCGGCGGTGGCGAGCGCGCGCACGACGCCCACGAGCTTGCCCTCGAGCTCGCCACGCGGCGACAGGGTCTCGACGACCACGTCGGTGTCCGCCACGGCCCGCTCCAGAACCGCGGTGTCGAACACATCGCCGGTCACGTAGGTGGCGCCGGGGACGGGCTCGACTGGCGCGTTCCGAGAGATCGAGGTGACCTGGTGGCCTCGCGAGACCGCCTCGCGCACGATGTGCGACCCGGCGTACCCGGTGCCGCCGACCACGGTGATGCGTGCCATGACAACTTCCTCTCGTCCTCGGCTTCGTTCGAAGCTGCTACTTACCGTAAGAGAGTTACTGCCGAACAGGAAGTAGGCACTTTGCGGTAAGTAACTTCCGATCCGGTGCCTGATGCGGTGGGCTGGGGAGGGAACAACCCGCGGCGCCGAGGGGTTGGGCGTGCATACCCTAGGGGGGTATGCGACGAAGGGATGGGCACGTGAGTACCCCACACCAGCACCACGGCGACGACAGCCACAGCGGCCACAGCGGTAGCGAGCAGCACCCGGCGGCGACAGCGGCATCGGATGGCTCGGAGCAGCCCCACCACGGCGCCGCTGAAGCCCACGTCGGGCACGAGGCCGCAGACCACGGCGACCACGGCGACCACGCGGGGCACGCGGGGCACGCGGGGCACGGTGACCACGCCGCCGCGTTCCGCGACAAGTTCTGGTGGACCCTCGCGCTGGCCGTCCCCGTGGTGGTCTTCAGCGAGATGTTCGCCGACCTGCTCGGGTACATGCCCCCGGACTTCCCCGGCTCAGGCTGGGTCTCCCCGGTGCTGGGCACTGTCATCTTCTTCTACGGCGGCGCCCCGTTCTTGACCGGCGCCGTCGCCGAGGCGCGGTCCCGGCGTCCGGGGATGATGATGCTGGTGGCGCTGGCCATCACCGTCGCGTTCGTCGCGTCGTGGGCCACCACCCTGGGGTTCGCGTCGGGGCTGGACTTCTGGTGGGAGCTCGCGCTCCTGATCGTCATCATGCTGCTGGGGCACTGGCTGGAGATGCGCGCGCTGGGGGCGGCGTCGGGCGCGCTGGACGCCCTGGCGGAGTTGCTGCCCGACGTCGCCGAGAGGGTCGCCGACGACGGGGCCGTCGTCGAGGCGCCGCTCGACGAGCTGAGGACTGGCGACGTGGTGCTCGTGCGGGCCGGTAGCCGGGTCCCCACCGACGGCGTGGTGGTCGACGGCTCCGCCCACCTGGACGAGGCGATGATCACCGGCGAGTCGAAGCCGGTGCGGCGTGGGCCCGGCGACGCGGTGGTCGGCGGCACGGTGGCCACCGACTCGACGCTGCGCGTGCGGGTCACGGCCGTGGGCGCCGACACGGCCCTGGCGGGCATCCAGCGGCTGGTGGCGGACGCCCAGGCATCCAGCTCACGCGCCCAGGCGTTGGCCGATCGGGCCGCGGCACTCCTGTTCTGGTTCGCGCTGGTCGCCGGGATGCTGACCTTCGCGGTGTGGGCGCTGCTGGGCAACGTGCCCGACGCCGTCGAGCGCACCGTGACAGTGCTGGTCATCGCGTGCCCGCATGCGCTCGGCTTGGCGATCCCGCTGGTCATCGCGATCTCCACCGAGCGCGCCGCACGCTCCGGGGTGCTGGTGAAGAACCGCCTCGCGCTCGAGCGGATGCGCACCGTGGACACCGTCCTGTTCGACAAGACCGGCACCCTGACGCAGGGGCGCCTGACGCTGCTCGGGCACGCCGCCGTGCGCGGCGTCTCCGACGACGAGCTCCTCGCGTTGGCCGCGGCGGTCGAGTCCGACTCCGAGCACCCGATCGCCCGGGCCGTCACGGCGGCCCACGACGGCCCGCTGCCGGCGGTGCGGGACTTCGCCACGCTGCCCGGGCGCGGCGTCGAGGCGAAGGTCGGCGGGCGGACGGTGCATGTGGGCGGCCCGGCGCTGCTCTCCGAGCTCGGCCTCAGCGAGCCGGCGGAACTCGCCGAGACCACGCGGGGCTGGCAACAGCAGGCCGCGAGCGTGCTGCATGTGGTGAGCGACGGCCGGGTCATCGGCGCGCTGGCCGTCGCCGACGAGATCCGCCCGGGGGCCCGGGCAGCGATCGACGCGCTGCACGCCCGGGGGGTGCAGGTGGCGATGGTCACGGGCGACGCCCAGCACGTGGCGGACGCGGTCGCCGCCGAACTGGGCATCGACGAGGTGTTCGCCCAGGTGCTGCCCGCCGACAAGCACGCCAAGGTCGCCGAGCTCCAAGCGCGCGGCCGCAAGGTCGCCTTCACGGGTGACGGCCTGAACGACGGGCCGGCGCTGGCGCAGGCCGACGTGGGCATCGCCATCGGGGCGGGCACCGACGTCGCCATGGAGTCCGCGGGCGTGGTCCTCGCCTCGGACGACCCGCGCTCGGTGGTCTCGGTCATCGAGTTGTCGCGGGCGTCCTACCGCAAGATGCAGCAGAACCTGGCCTGGGCGGCCGGGTACAACGTCATCGCCGTGCCGCTCGCGGCGGGCGTGCTGGCCTGGGCCGGGTTCGTGCTGTCCCCGGCGGTCGGCGCGATCCTCATGTCCGCGTCCACGATCGTGGTCGCCGCCAACGCACAACTGCTGCGCCGCCTCGACCTGGACCCCGAGCGCGTCACAGCCCGCGCAGCAGGCCACCCATCTCCGCGATCTCCGCAGCCTGCGCCTCGATGATTCATCGGGTCAGAGGCGCGCGTTGACCTCCTTGAGCAGCTCGGCGGGGGACAGCCACATCGACGGGTAGTTGCCGTGCCAGAGCTGGTTGCCGTCGGCGTCGATGAGGATGAAGCCGTGGCCCGGCAGCCCCTCGTGCATGCCGACGCCGAGGGTTCCGTAGGCCTCGGAGATCGTGCCGTCGTCCAGCAGGAACGGCGCCTTCACGCCCAGGCGCTCGCGATCGGCGTTGATCTGCTCGGCGGTGTTCATGACGATCGGCAGCACCGTCAGGCCCGCCTCGGCGAATGCCGGGTCCTTCTCGATCTCGGCCATCTGCACCAGGCACGAGTCGCAGCCAGCGCCCTCGTTGAAGTACAAGATGACCGGCGAGCCGCGGTGGTCGGCCAGCGACACACTCGACCCGTCCGAGGCGGGCAGCGTGAAGTCCGGCGCCATCCGGGCCTCCGTGGAACTGGTGGGACGCGAGGTGAGCAGCCCCGCGGTGACCAGCGCCACCACGACGAGCAGGCCTGCCGCCCAGGCGGCCCCGCCCAGCCGGCGGCGACGGAGCGCGGCGCCGGTCTGGGCCTGCTGGACGTCGGCGAGGGCCTGTTGGCGGTCACGCTCACGGCGAGCGGCAGTTCCGGAGGTCATCGGGTCACTTCTTCCGTGGGAGCGGGCAGGGTGGTGTCGGGCGCGGCCGGGGCCGCCGGGGTCGAGTGGCAGGGCGGCTCCTCCGGGGCGCCGCGGCGCCGGTCGGCGAGGGTCGCCCAGACGAAGGCGGCCACCACGGCGAGCAGCGCCAGGCCCTGGACCGGCTCGGGCACAGGGGACAGCACGTCTTGCACGGCGGCGAAGACGTCGGTCAGGGTGCGGCTTGCGGCGTCTTGGAACGCGCTGCCGCCGGTCATGTCCTCGCTGCCGGCCAGGGCGATGACGAACACGCCCATCACGGCGAACGCGACGGCCACACCGATGTTCAGGGAGTTGGTGACCAGGGTCCGCCCGGCGACGCGCAGCCGCACCAACCGGGCCCGCAGGAACCGGCGCTCGCCCAGCCGGGCCTTGTCCCACACCAGCGCCATCACGAACAGCGGGAACACCATCCCGAACACGTAGGCCAACCCCAGCGCGAGGCCGCCGATGGCAGAGCCGGACAGCACCGACAGCGTCATCACCCCCGCCAGGACAGGGGCGCAGCAACTCGACGCGACACCCGAGAAGACGCCGAGGGTGAAGAAGCTCGCGGTGTCCCCACGTGTGGTGTCCGGGGCGCGTAGGAATGACGGCAGCGACCACATCCGCCCCGACAACGCCAGCAGGGCCAGCACGATCATCAGCAGCCCACCGGCCCAGTACAGGGGCTCGTGGTACTGCGCGATGGCCCCCGCCAGCAGGCTCATCCCCAGCGTGATCGGCACGAGCACCAGGGCCAGCCCGGCCGCGAACACGAACGTCAGCGGCAGCAGCCGCCACCGGGCGTTCTTGATGGCGCCCGCCATGTACGACGGCGCCAGGAACACGATGCAGCACGGGGCGAACAGCGCCACGCCACCGGCGAAGAACGCCGCCAGGATGCTGCCCGTGGTCAGCAGCTCGCTGCCCATCAGCCCGCCGCCATCGCGGCGGCCCGCCCGGCCAGCAGCGCGGCGAGCTTCTTGCGGGGCAGGCGCCCGGAGGACAGGAACACCCCGTCCACCAGCGCGAGGGGGCTCATGGGCGGGCGGTGCAGGGCGACCAGGGCGCGACCCTCCTCAGAGTCGAGCTTGACGGTGCGCACCTCCACGGGGAACCGCGCGGCCAGCTCGGCCAGCGCCTGCTCGGCGTCGAGGCACAGGTGGCACGCCGGGGACTGCACGAGCGTGACGACCGGTGGGTGCGGCATGGCGGCTCCTTCGGTGCGGCTGCGCCCTCAGAGGGGCGGTCGACCACCAGCCTCGGAGCCCCGCCACGAAGGGACCCTCGCCGTTCGATCAAGGTTCCATGAAGATCGCGCGGCGGCTCCCCGGGGGCGGCGGCTGCGCCCAAGATGGTGGGCGTGACCCCGACTGCGACCGCCTCCTCCCGCCGCGCCGTCGTCGTGGACGACGAGGAGCCCCTGGCCCGCCTGGTCGCCGGGTATCTGGAACGCGAGGGCTTCGAGACGCGCCTCTGCCATGACGGCGCCCAGGCCCTGGACGTGCTGCGCGAGGTGGACCCCGACGTCGTCGTCCTCGACCTGGGCCTGCCCGGAGTGGACGGCGTCGAGGTGTGCCGGCGGCTGCGGACGTTCTCCGACTGCTACGTCGTCATGCTCACCGCGCGCGCCGAGGAGGTCGACACGCTCATCGGGCTGTCCGTCGGGGCGGACGACTACGTGACCAAGCCCTTCAGCCCGCGCGAGCTGATGGCCCGCATCACCGCGATGATGCGCCGGCCCCGCAACGGCGCCGCCATACCCGCCACCTCCCATCGCGCTGAGTCGGTGTCGCGCGTGCTGCGCGCGGCCGACCTGCGCATCGACGTCGACGCCCGGGAGGTCCTGCGCGACGGCGAGCTCGTGGCGCTGACCCGCACCGAGTTCGACGTGCTGGCGACTCTGGCCGCGCGTCCGGGCCGCGTGTTCAGCCGCCAGGTGCTCATCGAGGCGGTGTGGGGACCCGGCTGGGTCGGCGACGAGCACCTCGTCGACGTGCATGTGCTGCATGTGCGGCAGAAGCTCGGCGACACCGCCGAGGCGCAGCGTTACGTGCGGACGGTGCGCGGCGTCGGCTACCGCATCGGCGCGGGCGCATGACCGGGGCCCGGGCGGCGTGGGGGCTCGGCGCGCGGCTGCTCGGCGCGCTCGCGGTGGTGATGGCCGTCGGCGCCGCGACCGCCGCCCTGGTGGCATCCGCCGTCGGCCCCGGCCTGTTCCACGAGCACATGGTGAGCGCCGGCCTGGGCGACCACGACAGTGCCGTGCTGCATGCCGAGCGCGCGTTCCGGGATGCCAGCGCGGTGTCCCTCGGGCTGGCGATCGGCGCCGCGGCGGTGGCGTCGGCAGCGGTCAGCGTGGTGCTGGCCCGCCGCATCGGCCGGTCGGTGGCCGCCGTCGCGTCCGCCGCCAACCGCGTGGGCTCCGGGGCCTACGACTCCCGGGTGCCGGCGCCCGGGCTGGGCGCGGAGTTCGACGACCTCGCGCACTCCTTCAACACGATGGCCGCGCGCTTGCAGGAGTCGGAACGGCTCCGCTCCCGGCTGCTGGCCGACGTCGCGCATGAGGTCCGCACCCCCGTCGCGACCATCGCCGGGTACCTCGAGGCCGAGGAGGACGGCCTGCGCCCGATGGGCAAGGACACGATCGCCGTGCTCCGGGACCAGGCTGCCCGCCTGACCCGACTCGCCGAGGACCTGGCCGCCGTCACCCACGCCGAGGCCGGGGACCTCGACCTCGACCTGCGGCCCGAGCCCGTCGCCCCGCTGCTCGAGACCGCCGCCGGCGCAGCCCGGGAACGGGCCGCCGACGCCGGGATCGCTGTGCGCGTCGAGCAGCCCGCCGATGTGCCGTCCGTCCTCGTCGACCGACACCGCATCGCGCAGGTCATCGACAACCTCGTGGCCAACGCCGTGCGCCACACCCCGCCCGGCGGCGCCGTCACCCTGGCCGCCCGAGCCGCCGGACCCGGGCTCGTGGACCTGACCGTCACCGACACGGGGGAGGGCATCTCCGCCGAGCACCTGCCCCACATCTTCGAGCGGTTCTTCCGCGCCGACACCGCCCGTGACCGCACACGGGGCGGTGGATCGGGCATCGGGCTGGCCATCAGCAAGGCCCTCGTCCAGGCGCATGGCGGGACGATCGCCGCCGCCAGCGCCGGGCGCGGCCACGGCGCCGCCTTCACCGTGACGCTGCCCGCGGCCCGCGCACAGGACAGAACCCCTGCCGGAGGACCGACAGGGGTTCAGCCACGAGGGTGAGCCCTCCAGGGCAGGTCAGGCGCGAGCGCCCTTGTTGCCCGTGAGCGCCCCGTAGACCAGCAGCACCAGGATCGATCCGCCGATGGCCAACAGCCACGTGCGCAGCGAGAAGAAGTCCTGCAACGGGGCGTCCAGCAGGATGCTGCCCAGCCATCCGCCGAGCAGCGCGCCGATGACCCCGAGCGCCAGCGTCGCGATCCAGCCGCCCACCTGCTTCCCCGGGAGGATCAGTTTGGCGATGGCGCCGGCGAGCAGCCCCAGCAGCATGAAAGCGAAGAATCCCATGTCAACCTCCAGATGGCGCCTCTCCCGTTGACCGTCGCACGTCGGCGCAGTGGCTGCATCCGGAGCCGCGTGGCCCGGCCCAGCCAGCGCGGTGTGGCGGCCGTCACCAGGGCGGCGGGGGAACTCAGTTTGGGTCCAGGCCCGCGGGACGGTATTGTCATCGTCGGCCCGCCAAGGGCCACGCGCCCGTAGCTCAATGGATAGAGCATCTGACTACGGATCAGAAGGTTGGGGGTTCGAGTCCCTCCGGGCGCACAGTAGAGGAAGGCCCAGCACCGAGTCGGTGCTGGGCCTTCGTCGTTGAGTGGATCGACGCCTTCTCGGGCTGGGGGCCGCTCTCCACCCTGCCCTCCACCCTGCCCGGTCGATCGAGGGGGCAGGGGATCCCGATGCCTCGTTCTGCAGAGTGTAGCGCCGATTGCCTGCAAAGTGTCGTCTGAAGTGTCTGCAGAGTGTAGTGTCAGGATCCTGCGGAGTGTCATCGAGGGCGGAGCGTCATGACCACGGCCTACCGGGAACGAGTGATCGACGGGTTGCTGCGCGAGCGCCTGCAATCGTCAGGCGCCGTCGTTCTCGAGGGCCCGAAAGCGTGCGGCAAGACGTTCACCGCCGAGCAGCATGCCGCCAGCCGTGTGTACCTCGATCAAGACGACGCCGCGATGGCCGCCCTCGACGTCGATCCTGCTCTCGTCCTGTCCGGCGCCGCGCCTCAACTCGTCGACGAGTGGCAGTTGGCGGCGACCAGGGTGTGGAACCACGTGCGCGCTCAGGTCAATCAGCGTGGCTTGCCTGGCCAGTACATCCTGACCGGCTCGGCCGTTCCCGTTGACGACGACCGCCGCCACACCGGCGCGGGCCGGTTCGCCCACCTGCGCATGCGTCCCATGAGCCTGTTCGAGTCGGGGCAGTCCACCGGTGCGATGTCCCTGACGGCCCTCATGGCCGGGGAGCGGCCCACGGCGCCCGCGTCAGGGCTGACAGTGCCCGACCTGGCCGACCTCGTGGTGCGCGGAGGGTGGCCGTTGAACCTCCCCTTGAGCACCGCGGCGGCGGCACGCGCCAACGCCGACTACCTGCGCACGACGACCGAGGTGGACATCCCGCGAGTGGACACCCGCCGCGACCCGCAGTTGGCGACCCGCCTGATGGGCGCGCTGGCCCGCAACACGGCGATGGAGCTCAAGGTCGCCCGTCTGGTCGCAGCCGTCAGCGCCGAAGGGGATCCGGTCGCCCGCAGCACCGCCTACACCTACCTGTCCGTCCTCGAGCGACTCATGCTGATCGAGAACCAACCCGCCTGGTCGACCCATCTGCGCTCGCGTGCCCGCCTGCGCACGGCGCCCCGCACGCACTTCGTGGACCCGTCGCTCGCGGCCGCCGCACTGCAGGCCGGACCGGATCGGCTGTTGGGCGATCTGGAGACTCTGGGCCTCCTGTTCGAGTCCCTCGTCGTGCGCGACCTTCGCGTGTACGGCGATGCGCTCGACGCCGAGATCTGCCACTACCGGGACAGCAATGGCGCGGAGGTTGACGCGATCGTTCAGACGCGTGGCGGGCAGTGGGGGGCGTTCGAGGTCAAGCTCGGGTCAGCGTCCATCGACGCGTGGGCCGCCAAACTCCTGAAGTTCGCGTCCGATGTCGACACCGACAAGGCCGGACCGCCGGCGGTCTTGGCCGTCATCACCGGCACCGGGTACGGGTACACCCGACCGGACGGCGTGGTCGTCGTGCCGATCGGCACGCTGGGCCCGTGACCGCGGCAGGCCCAGATCAGTCGACGCCCCAGTACGTCTTTCCGAGGTTGCGGACCTGCATGGCGAACTCTTGGGAGAGGCGGGGCCGACCCTTCACCAGGGCCCGAAATGGGACCGGGAACAGTCTGATCCGGACGGCCGCTCCATTCCCAGGCGGACCCCCGCCACGCAGACGCTCTCTCCAGTCTTGCGGCCGATGACCGGGTCCTACCGCACCAACAGGATCCGCGGGAGGGTCACGGTGCCCGTGTAGTTCTGGTCGCCGCTGTAGTGGACGAGGACCAGGGACGTGCGGGTCCGGTCGGGCAGCCGCAGGCTCGCGGCGCCGTCGGGGCCGAGTGCGGCGGTGACCGTCGGCCCGCCGATGACCACGGCGCTCACGGTCCCGGTGGGGATGACGCCCGCGACTCCGTGGACCTTCGCCTGGATGGCCTTCGGGTCGTCGCGGCGGACGGTCCAGTCGGTGCCGGCGGTGGAGAGCGACGGGAGGGCGCGGGTGACGACGTACCGGCCCGGGTCGGAGGACGACGGCGCGACCTCGCCTGTGCCGCGGTAGGCGGCGACGACCTCATGCGCGCCGGCCGGCACGCTGTCGGGCAGGGCGATGCGGGCCTGTGCGCGCTCCGGCCCCGCGGCCACGAGGTCGCCGGTCGCGACGACCTGGCCGTCGACCAGCAGGTCGACCGTGCCGCTGGGCGTGGCGCCCTCCGCGCGCACGGTGACCGTCGCGGTGGCGCCGTGGCCGAAGGGCGTCCGCTCGCGTGAGAGGCGCAGCGTCGTCGTGGACTCGGCGGGCTCCGGCAGATCGATCCCCGCAGCGGCCGCCAGCAGTGTGGCGGCCTCGCCGGCGCGGCCGGACATGAGGGCGTGCTCGGCGTCGGCGGTGAGCCGCACGGCGCCATCGGCGCCCGCCCCCGTCACGACGGAGGCCTGGGCCACGTCGCGCACGACCGACAGGACCAGGTCCGCCTCGGGTGTCCAGTCGCCGTCGAACGTGCCCGCTGCCGTGGTGAGCAGGCGCACCGCCTGCGTCGTCGCCTCGGGCGTCGCGGCGAGCGCGTCGCCCTCCCACACATCGGCGTCGAGCACCGCCTGCACCGCGTCGCGCTGGGCGCCTGGCTCGAGCGCCGCGACGGCGTCGACCAGTCGGATGCGCTGCGCGTCGGTGCGCAGGCCCCAGCCGTAGGCGTACAGCGGCGTGGACGTCGCATCGCCCACGTTCACTGGGACGCTGGCGGCCGTCGCGGGCCACGAGATCGGCAAGCGCCCGGTGAATGGCTGCTCGCCGAACAGGACGTCCGCGACGCCTGCGCCCTCCGAGCCGGGCAGCCACGACGCGACGAGCGCGTCGATGGCGTCGAGGCGGTCGGTGACGAGTTGCGGGCGGCCCGCGACGACGAGGACGACGCACTCCATCGCGCCGCAGACCGCGTCGATCGCGGCGCGGTCCGCCGCGGGGAGCTCGAGGCTGCGGCCGTTGTTGCCGACGTCGCCGATGCCCTCGGCGTACGAGGGCTCGCCCACGACGACGACTCCGACGTCAGCGCCGGTCATGGGCGCTGACGCGTCGGCCGAATAGGTCACCTCGGCGCCCGGCGCGGCCGCGCGGATGCCCTCGAGGATCGACGTGCCCGGCGTGATGTCGCCCGATCCGCCCTGCCACGAGATCGTCCAGCCGCCCATCTGGTGGCCCAGGTCGTCGGCGTTCGAGCCCGCGACGTAGAGGTGCTGGTCGCGGCCGAGCGGCAGGACGTCGCTGTTCTTGAGCAGCACCTGTGACTCAGCGGCTGCCTCGCGCGCCACGGCCCGGTGCTCGGCCGAGCCGACGTCGTCCGCATGCGTGCGGTCGGCGAGCGGCTGCTCGAACAGGCCCAGGTGCATCTTCGCGGTGAGGATGCGGCGCACCGCGTCGTCGACGCGCTCCTGGGTCACGGCGCCGCTCTCGACGTTCTGCGTGAGGGACGTGACGAACGCGCCGAAGTTGTACGGCGCCATCGCCATGTCGAGCCCCGAGTTGACGCTGCGCGCGACCTTCTCGGTGTACGTGCCGCCGGGCAGCTTGTCGATGCCCTCCCAGTCGCTGACCAGGAACCCCTCGAAGCCGAGGTCGCCCTTGAGCACGTCGGTGTTGAGCTGCGTGTGCTCGTGCATGCGCAGCGGGCCGGCGCCCAGGTCCACCGCCGAGTAGGACGGCATGATCGAGCCGACGCCGGCCTCGATCGCGGGGACGTAGGGGTCGCCGTGCACCCGCAGCAACTCGGCGAGCGAGCTCGCGTAGGTGATGCCCTGGTCGATCGGGTACCCGGAGCCAGCGAGGGACGGCTCGTAACGCGTGCCGCCGTCGCCGAGCCAGTGCTTGGCCGTCGCGAGCACCCGCCCGGGCCCGGACAGGTTCGTCGGGTCAGAGCCTTGCAGGCCGACGATGGCGTCGTCGGCGAGCACCGAGACGAGCGCCGGGTCCTCGCCGAACGACTCGTAGCTGCGGCCCCACCGCTCGTCGCGCGTGACGCACAGGCACGCCGCGAACGTCCACGGCACCCCCGTCGCCCGGGTCTCAACGGCCGTCGCCTCGCCGACGCGGCGGACCAGGTCGGGGTCGCGCGCGGCGCCCAGGCCGCTGTTGTGCGGGAAGATCGTCGCCCCGACCACGTTGTTGTGGCCGTGCACGGCGTCCACGCCGTAGATCAGCGGGATCTGCAAGCGCGTCGAGAGGGCCTGGCGCTGGAACGCGTCGACCATGTCCGCCCAGCCGGCCGCCGTGTTGTCCTGCGGCACCGATCCGCCGCCCGAGAGCACCGACCCGAGCCCCAGCGCGGCGATCTGCGCGGGGGACTGCAGGCCCAGGCGCTCGGCCTGCGCCATCTGGCCGACCTTCTCCGCGAGCGTCATCCGCCCGAGCAGGTCGGTGACGCGCTCCTCGACGGGGCGCGCGGTGTCGAGGTACGCCGCGCCCACCGCGTTGAGCACGACCCGCGCCGACGTGGCCGCGCCGCCGTCCGCCGCCAGGGCCAGCGTGAACGAGCGCGCGTCGTCCTCGGTGGCGGTGACGGCCGTCGGGACCTTGACCACCTGCTCGGCGCCCGAGGCCGCGCCGGCCGCGAACGTCAGAGTCCCGGTGGTGGCGGTGTAGTGCGTGCCGGCCTCGGCGGTGCCCGGCTGGTCGGCGTACGTGACCGTCACGGGCGCGGGAAGGGGCTCGCCGTCGGTGGTGGTCACGCGCACCCGGACCTGCGCGGTCTCGCCCGGGTCCACGAGGACGACGTCGTCCACGGGGGCGACGCGCACCGTCGGCGCGGGAACCGCCGAGCCGTACAGCGCGACGTCGTCGACGGCGAACCGCACAGGCTGCGCGGCGCCGGGGACCATCGTCAGGGCGTAGCCCCATGCGGAGGTGAGGTCGAGCGTCCCGTTGCGGGTCGCGGCGTCGCCCGGCTGGTAGCCGCCGAGCCGGAAGTCCGCGAACGGGATCTCGACGACGCGCCACCGGCTGCCCTCGGGCGACCAGGTGTCCTTGAACGTCGCGGCCCACAACTCGGAGTGCTCGCCGTCGGGGCCGCCGTCCTTGAGCTCGACCTTGATGTCCGCGCCCGCCGTCGGAGACGCCGGCCGCGTGTCTTGCGACGCGTACCAGAGCAGGCGGATGCCCCGGTAGGAGCTCCAGTCCTGCGGCGCCGCGAGGTTGTGGCTGTAGCCGCCCCAGCCGCCGCCGGGGATGAGGTACTCGCCCGCGAGCACGTGGTTCCCCGTCGGCCCTCCCTCACGGTCCTGCTGCTCCACGCCCAGCGAGACCTGCGCGCCGTCGGAGCCCCAGGTGAAGTGCCCGACGGTGGCGCCTGGCGCCGCGAATGGCACGTCGCCCTCGAAGTCTTGGATCGACGTGGCCCGGTCGTAGAGGGCCACGTCGTCGAACTGCCAGTCGCCGGCGCCGAGGTCGGTCAGCGTGACCGCGAAGCCGGTGGACGCGGCCGGGTTGAAGCGCGCGTCGGAGGTCGGATTCCCCTTGAGCCGCAGTTGCGCGAACGCCGTGCTGACCAGCCGCCATCCGGCGGCGTCGTCGACGATCGAGCGCTCGAAGAGCTGGCCGCCGCTCTTGAGTTCGAACCGCAGCAGCCCGCCTGAGCCGGTCCCGCGGAACCAGAAGGCGAACCCGTCATGCGCCGACCAGTCGGCTGGCGCGGCGAGGTCGTGCGTGAAGCCGAACCAGTCGCCGGCGGCCGGTACGCCGCCGACGAGCGCCTGGAGCGCACGGTTGCCCGCGGGCGCGCCGTCACGGTCCGCCGCGACGGTCGAGAGCGCCGGGGTCACCGGCGCGGCGCTGCCCCAGCTCGTGTAGTCAGCGGGCACGCCCGACTCGAAATCGTCGAGCACCTGCACCGCGCCGACGTCCGGCAGGTCGCCGTGCGGGGTGATCGTCACCGTCGACGTGGTGCGGCCGCCCAGCAAGGCGCCCGTCGGGTCGGTGAGGGTCAGCACGACAGTCGTGACCGGCGCCAGCGGGCCGTGGTCGACGGTGTGCAGCGCGACGTGCTGCGTCGTGGCGCCAGCGGGGAACGTCACGACCTCCTCGAGGGCGGTGTAGTCCGCGCCCGGGACGGCCGTGCCGCCGGTCGACGTCACGCGCACCGACACGTCTGCGTCGGCAGGGGCGTTGAGCACGAGCGGCACTGTCGCCGTCCCGCCCGCAGGCGTCGACGTGGCCCCGCGCGCGAACGACACCGCGACGTCGTCGGGCACGCCCAGCACTTCGAGCGAGTAGAGCGAGTACCCGTACCAGTGCGGGCGCGCCGGGTCCCAGTCGAAGGAGACGCGCTCGAGCATGGCGACGCGCAAGTAGCGGGCGTTGGCTGGGGCCTCGAAGGCGACGGTGTCGGACCCGCCGTCGCTGGCCACCGTGGCGACCGTGGCCCAGCTCGCCTCGTCCTCGGGCGCCGTGGCCGCGACCTGGACCTCATACGACGCGGCGTAGGCGGCCTCCCAGGCGAGCGCGACGCCGTCGATGGCTGCCGACGTGCCGAGGTCGACCTGAAGCCACGCGGTGAACTCGACGTCCTCGTCGGGCCCATTGCCGCTGGCCCACCGGGTGCCGGGGTCGCCGTCGATCGCATGCGCCGCGGGGAAGGCGCCGTCGGCGTCGTCCTGTGAGGCGGATGCTGTGGCGACGCCGGTCCGTGCGAGGTCTGTCGCCGCGAGCGCTGGTGTGGCGGTGGTGACCAGGGCGCCGGGGACGAGCATCGCGAGGAGGCCGACGGTGGCGGCGCGTCGCCGTCGCCGCGGTGGAGGCGCCCCCGGCGTTGAGCGTCGGGCAGACGGAAACGTGCGCAGGGCTCCGGACACCGTTCACTCCTTTGTGAGACGACGACACCTCACGTAAGCACGAGACAGGTCTAGGCCACTAGCCCGAAAGAGGTCACAAATCGGTAACGGGACGGTTTGAGGTGTTGCCAGAGTCCTCATCGGCCGTGACGAAGGTGAAGGCCGCGAAGTCGAGAGCGCCGACGCCCTCGAACCTCAGATACAACGGCCGCGTGCCGCCGGGTATCGCGCAATCGACCCGGTGCGCCGTGAAGCGCTTCGAGCCCACGTCGAGGGAGGAGGCGCCCCCCACCCGGGAGAAGTCGACGGTGTCGGAGGCGACGACCCGGCCGCGGAACGTGCCGCGCACCTCGAGCTCCAAGGCCACCACCGCGTCGCAGGCGAAGTGCTTGAAGCCGACGACAGTCCCGTCACGGACATTGGCGACGTGCTGGGACTCGGTCGTCGAGGAGTCCGGGTGCTCCTGCGTCAGGTAGGGGTGGGCGCGCAGCCGCCACCGCGCGAACGGCATGTCGTACCGGGCGGCCCCGTCACGGCCGATCAGGTGGCAGGCGATCGACGCGGGATAGCGCCCCCGGCCACGCAGCGGGCCTCCGTTGAGGCCGCAGCTGGTCACCTCGGCCTGGGCGAACCCGCCGCCGTCGAGGCGCACGAGGCGTTCGGCGCACCCCTGGCGCGAATACGAGTGCCGATGGGTCTGGCGGTGGTAGAACACGTGCCACTCGTCCTTGATCGAGACGATGCCCCCATGCGTGTTCCCGAGGTAGTTCACCGCGTGGCGCTCGGTCGGCCGCCCGTCGAGGAACACGTCGCCCAAGTCGACGAGGGTGCCGCCAAAGGCGAACGGCCCCTCGGGATGGTCGGCCATGGCGTAGCAGAGCTCGTGGTTGTGCTCCGAGGAGTAGACGAAGCAGTAGCGGCCGTCGACCTTGCGGATCGAGCTCGCCTCGAAGAACGCGTGGTCCGTGAACGCCCCCTCACGACCGCGGGCCGGGAAGAGCAGAGACGGCCCGGAGCGGATCGTCAGCATGTCTGGCTCGAGCCGGAGGACGACGCCGCCCTCGTGGGTGAGCCTTCGAAAACGTGAGAGGACGCGCGGGGTCTTCCGCGCGAATCCCGAGTACAGGTAGACCGATCCGTCGTCGTCGACCAGCACCCCGGGGTCGAAGGGGAACGGGTCGCCCGAGGACTCGCCCCACAGGCGGCCGTCGGGGAACCGGACGTGGCCGAGGAACTCGAACCGGCCCGCGGGCTCGTCGCAGACCGCAACCGACATCAGGCCCACGAAGTCGAGCGCGTAGAACAGGTAGTACCTGCCATCGGGACCGCGCACCACGTCGGGCGCGTACATCGACCGCCAGCCGAGCCGATTGCGCGGGTCCTGCCGCTTGCCGTAGATGACGCCCTCGTGGCGCCACGCCGACAGGTCGTCGACGCTCGCCGACCAGCACACGTAGTCGTTCAGGCAGAAGAGCCGGGAGCCGAAACGGTCATGCGAGCCGTAGACGTACACGCGGTCACCGAACACCCGCGGCTCATCGTCCGGCACGTACTCCCACGTCGGCAGATAGGGGTTCAGGGCCTGGCCGTCCACGCCGCGCACCTCCTCGTCTCGCCTCATCCCGGCTGGGCGTGAGCCGCCCGAGAGCCGGGCCGAGTTGTAGCACGGGACGACGCCCGAGGGCCTGTCTCCGTGATGGTTCCGTGACCTCCGCTGCTGTTCGTCCACCGAAATCGACAGAACATGCCTCCCGGCCAGGGGGGCGCCACGGCCGTGCCTACGTTGACGTCGCGGCACCCGGACCACGACGTCCGGGGCCGCGTTCGGTTCGCTTCAGTGCGCTGTGTCGCGCACGTGCCGCGTGCCCCGCCCGAAGCCGGTGCGG
Source organism: Cellulomonas cellasea (assembly GCF_030372105.1). GTDB lineage: Bacteria > Actinomycetota > Actinomycetes > Actinomycetales > Cellulomonadaceae > Cellulomonas_A > Cellulomonas_A cellasea_A. Next base: position 148,251 of record NZ_JAUDBQ010000010.1, read on the forward strand.
TGCCCACGGCGCGCGGGCAGGGCCGCAGACGACAAGGGAAGGTCGATGAAGACAACGACAACGGCGCGACGGCGCGGCGGATACGTCAAGGGTGCGGCGGCGGTTGCCGGTATCGCCCTGTTCGCTCTCACAGCGTGCTCGCCCAGCACCTCGGACGCTGACGGCGCAGCGGGTGACTCGTTCACCACGCGCGAGGTCACGGACGGCAAGACGGAGTTCGTGGTCGTCACGAACCCCGGCGACGGGCCCGTCCTCTCCTACGGCGCGGACAGCGGCATCGAGCTGCTCACCGAGGAGATCGACGGCAAGAAGTTCGCGTTCAAGGACATGAACGCGAACGGCACGCTCGACACGTGGGAAGACTGGCGCAAGACCTCCCAGGACCGCGCTGCGGCCCTGAGCGAGGAGCTCACGATCGAGCAGATCGCCGGCCTGATGCTCTTCAGCTCGCACGAGCGCTCGCCTGCCGACGGGATCACCGACGCGCAGAAGACGTACCTGTCGGAGTCCAACCTCCGCAACGTGCTCAACGCGGGCCCGAACGACGTCGAGGCGAATGTCACCTGGTCCAACCAGATGCAGGCCTACGTCGAGTCGCTCGCGACCGCCGACATGCCGTACGTGCCGGTCAACTTCAGCTCCGACCCGCGCTCGACCGCAGGCTCCGGCGGCTACAACTCCGAGGGCGCGGACATCTCCCGCTGGCCCTCGAACCTGGGCCTGGCCTCGACCTTCGACGTCGAGAACGTGAGCAACTTCGCGACGATGTCCTCGGCCGAGTACCGCGCCCTGGGCATCACCACGGCGCTCAGCCCGCAGATCGACCTGGCGACCGAGCCGCGCTGGCTGCGCGTCGACGGCACGTTCGGTGAGAACGTCGAGCTGACCAGCGAGATGGCCGCGGCGCTCGTCGACGGCCTGCAGAGCTCGCCGGGCACCGACGGCTGGGGCTCCGAGTCCGTCGCCGCCATGATCAAGCACTGGGCCGGCGACGGCCCGGGCGAGGGTGGGCGCGAGTCGCACACCGCCGCCGGCAAGTACGGCGTGTACCCGGGCGGCAACTTCGACGCCCACACCCAGGCGTTCCTCGGCGCGCTCGACTCGGCGGCTGTCATGAGCGCCTACTCGATCGCCCTCGACGGCAACGGCGACCCGCTGTTCGACGTCCGCATGGGCAGCGCGTACGACGCGGGCCGCATGGACCTGCTGCGCAAGGACAACGGCTACCAGGGCGTCGTCGTCACCGACTGGGGCGTGACCTCCGGTGGCCCGACCGACCCGGACTCGTTCTTCGGCATGTCCTGGGGCGCCGAGGAGCTCACGGTTGACGAGCGCCACTACGCGATCCTCAAGACCGGGCACGACATGTTCGGTGGCAACAACGAGGTCGGCCCGGTCCTCGCGGCGTTCGACCTGTGGCAGGCGGACTTCGAGGCCGGCGTGAACGAGATCGACGCCGACACGCGGTTCCGCGAGACGGGCACCCGCATCCTCAACATGCTCTTCCAGCCGGGCCTGTACGAGAACGCCTACCTGGACCTCGACGAGTCGCGCAAGATCGTCGCGAGTGCCGACAAGGTCGACGCCGGCTTCCAGGCGCAGCTCGACTCCGCTGTGCTGCTGAAGAACGACGGCGAGGCCATCTCCGCCGCTGACAAGGCGGCGTGGGCGGACAAGACCGCGTACATCCCGCGTGCGTACAACACCGGCTTCGCGGGCGCCTTCGGCCCGGCCGAGTACACCGAGGCCCCCGGCCTGGACATCGAGACCGCCGAGCAGTACTTCGCGAAGGTCGTCACCGACGAGGCAGTCCTGGACGAGAACGACCAGGTCGTCAGCTACACGGCGCCTGACCTGAGCGACGTCGACATCGTGCTGGTCGGCATGGCCAGCCCGGACAACGGCAGCAACTTCACCGGCGCCGGCCGCGACAGCGAGACGGGCGAGACCTACCCGCTGTCGCTGCAGTACCGCCCGTACACGGCCGACGGCGCGAACGTCCGGAAGGTCTCGATCGCTGGCGACATCCTCGCGGATGGCACGCAGGAGAACCGCTCCTACTTCGGCAAGACCTCGCGGATCGCCAACGAGTCCCACCTGGACGCGTTCGAGCGCGCCGTGGCCGCCGTCGAGGCGTCCGGCAAGGACATCCCGGTGATCACGGTCCTCAAGGCCGTCAACCCGACCGTCCCGGCCGAGTTCGAGGCGAAGTCCGACGCGATCCTGGTCGGCTTCGGCATCAGCGACCAGGCGCTCATCGAGGTGGCGCTGGGCCTGTCCGAGCCCCAGGGCCGCCTGCCGATCGGCTTCCCCGCCTCCATGGACGCGGTTGAGGCGCAGCTCGAGGACGTCGGCGAGGACACCGCGCCGTACGTCGACTCGGTCGGCAACACGTATTCGTTCGGCTTCGGCCTGAACTACGCCGGTGTGATCGCGGACTAGTCCGCGCGAGCACAACCCGGGGTGGTCGGCGGCGCATGCCGCCGGCCACCCCGGACCGGCCGCGGGGTGGGCCCGGGGCCAGAACTCACCAAGGAGTAGAAGTGAAGCGAAACAAGGTGCTGACCAGCGGCCTCGGCGTCGTGCTCGGCCTGACGGCCGTTTTCGGGCTCGCCGCGTGCGGCAGTGACGACGGCGGCTCCGGCTCCTCCGCCGAGCAGGCGGCGAACGTCGACATCGCGGAGGACCTCGAGAACGCGCGCACGGCTGTCGCCGACGCGCTCGCCGACGACGACTCCTGGGCCCAGATCATGCTCGCGAGCGACGTGAAGGCCCCGACCGTGAAGTACGGCCTGCTGGTGGTCCCCTACACGAAGTCCGACGCCGCGTCGCGGATCCAGGGCACCGTCAACATCTCGGACGGCAAGTACACGATCGACGGCGACTCGGCCGCGACCGACAAGACCTGGCAGATCGACCAGGACGGGAACATCACCGAGGTCACCGAGTAACAACTCGCACACCCCGCCCGTCTGAACTACCTGGGCCGAGTGCCCGCCCCGCCGATGCGCGGGCGGGCACTCGCGCCCACGGCGGGACAGGATCCCCGCCCACGCGGCGGGACAGGACGACCGCCCATGCGGGTCGGTCCTGCCGCAGTACCGACTGATCGTGCGCCGAGCCGGACTTCCCTGGTCCCGCCCCTGGCCTGATCGCGGTCAGCTCTCGAGGAGGAATGCAGTGAATGCCAGGGCGAAGAACGCCGATCGGGTGAAGAGGCCGATGTCGAACAAGAAGTTCCTGTGGATCTGGGCGCCCGTGCTCGCCGTGGTGACGGTGCTGACCGTCGTGGCGAACATGGCGCTGTCGATCGCGGGCGGGTGGGTCGCGTCCCAGTTCGGGTCGGGGACGTACGAGTTCACGAACTCGGAGGAGTCCGCGGGTTGGGACACCGAGTACTACTCCGCTGACTTCGACAGCATCGAGGAGGTCGACGAGGCCGCGAAGGCGCTCGTCGAGGAGATCTCCGGCGCCGGCATCGTCCTGGCGAAGAACGAGGGCGCGTCGCTGCCGCTGGCCCCGGGCGCGAGCGTGACCATGCTGGGCCGCGCGGCAGCGGACCCGGTGTTCGGCGGCTCGGGCTCCGGCTCGGTCGACACGAACTCCGCGGTGACCGCGCGCGGTGGCCTGGAGAACGCGGGCTTCCAGGTCAACGACCAGGTGTTCGCGGCGATCGAGGCCTTCGCGGCGGAGAACCCGCGCGGGTACATCGAGATGGACCGCCCTGACATCTCCACCTACTACATCGGCGAGATGCCGGTGGCTGACTACCAGGCGCAGCAGGCGTCCTTCGCGGACTACTCGGACGCGGCAGTCGTGTACATCGGGCGTCCGGGTGGCGAGGGCGGCGACCTCGTCCGGGACATGACCGGCTGGGACGACAACGCTGTGGACGGCCAGCACCAGCTGGAGCTGAACAAGGACGAGAAGGACCTGATCGCGCTGGCGAAGGCGAACTTCGACACGGTCGTCATCGTGGTCAACGCGTCCACGACCATCGAGATGGGCGCTCTGCAGGACGACCCCGAGGTCGACGCGATCCTGCTGGCCGGCTCGCCGGGCGCCACGGGCCTCAACGCCCTGGGCCGCATCCTGTCCGGTGACGTGAACCCGTCGGGGCGCACCGCGGACCTGTGGGCAGCGGACTTCACCGCCGACCCCACGTTCGTGAACTTCGGCAGCTACCTCTACGAGAACATCGAGGCGTCGTACCCGGTCTCCTCCATCGAGACCGCGACGTCCAACGCCACGGTGACGTCTGACGCGCCGTTCGTGAACTACGCCGAGGGCATCTACTTCGGGTACCGGTACTACGAGACAGCCGCGGCCGAGGGCTTCATCGACTATGACGAGGCCGTGGTCTACCCGTTCGGGTACGGCCTGAGCTTCACGGACTTCACCTGGGCGGTCACCGACACCCAGGCGGGCGACGTGGACGGCACGATCGCGGTGACGGTCGAGGTCACCAACACCGGTGATGTCGCGGGCAAGGACGTCGTCGAGCTGTACTACACGGCTCCGTACACCGCGGGCGGCATCGAGAAGTCCGAGGTCGTCCTGGGCGACTTCGCCAAGACCGGCGTGATCGCGCCTGGCGCGAGCGAGTCCGTCACGCTCGAGCTGGCCGTGGAGGACATGGCGTCCTACGACCACCTGGACGCCGCCGCGTACGTGCTCGAGGCCGGTGACTACACGCTCAGCGTGCGCACCGACTCGCACACCGTCGCCGAGGGCGCCGAGCCGATCACCTACACGGTCGACTCCGACGTCGTGTACTCCGGCGAGGACCACCGCGCGAGCGACCTCGCCGAGGTCACCAACCAGTTCGACGACGTCTCGGCGCAGTTCAGCACCGAGCCTGTCGACGGCAAGATCCTGTCGATGTCCCGCGCGGACTTCGCCGGCACGTTCCCCACCGCCCCGACCGCGGACCTGTTCGTCGCGGACGACGCGATCGTGGCGGGCTTCGAGGCCTGGGACGTCGAGGCGGCCGCGGCCGAGTTCGAGGGCGAGATGCCCACGACCGGCGCCGGTTCCGACCTGTCGTTGATCGACATGCGCGGCCTGGCGAAGGACGACCCGAAGTGGGACGAGCTGCTCGACTCGCTGTCGGTCGACGACATGACGGGCATGCTGCTCAACGGCGCCTACCAGACGGCCGCGATCGGCTCGATCGGCAAGCCGCAGACCACCGAGCCTGACGGCCCCGCCGGGTTCTCCTCGTTCATCAACTCCTCCATCAACGGCGTGGCTTACCCGTCGGAGTTCCTCATCGCGCAGACGTGGGACGTCGAGCTGGGTGCGGCGATGGGCGAGATGCTCGGCAACGAGGCGATGTTCAAGGACATCAACGGCTGGTACGCCCCGGCGATGAACCTGCACCGCTCGCCGTTCGGCGGCCGCAACTTCGAGTACTACTCGGAGGACCCGTTCCTCTCGGGCGCGATGGCGACCTCGGTGGCCAACGGCGCGGCGAACAAGGGCGTCTACACCACGTTCAAGCACTTCGCGCTGAACGAGCAGGAGGACAACCGGGTCAACAACGGCATCGCCACCTGGGCGACCGAGCAGACGATCCGCGAGGTCTACCTCAAGCCGTTCGAGATGGCCATCAAGGGCGTCTCCATGGACGTGCAGTACGTGTCCGACGAGGACGGCACGATCTCGGAGACGACGATCGGCGCGGGCGGCATCATGAGCTCGTTCAACCGCATCGGCGCCACCTGGGCCGGCGGCTCCGAGGCGCTCATGACGAATGTGCTGCGCGGTGAGTGGGGCTTCGAGGGCTTCGCGATCTCGGACTTCAACCTGTACCCGTACATGCACCCGAACCAGAGCATCAGCGCGGGCACGGACCTCACCCTGACCTTCCAGCCGTCGAAGTCCTTCGCGGACACGGGTTCGGCCAAGGCGGTCAGCGACATCCGCGAGGCGACCCACAACATCCTGTTCACGGTCGCGAACTCCAACGCGATGAACGGGCTCGCCCCGGGCGCCACCGTCGACTACACGCCGCCGACCTGGGTCTACATCCAGATCATCGCGACGGTCGTCATCGGCCTGCTGGTCGTGGGCGGGACGTTCCTGGTGACGCGGCGCGTGCTGCGCCACCGCAAGGCCACGGCGGGAACGCCGAGCGAGTAACCCTCCGGCCGCGGTCCCCGTCAGGCCGGTGGTGCCCACCACCGCCGGCCTGACGGAGACGACGCGGCCCCGTCAAGAACAACAAGGAGCGCGCGTGCGCTCCTCGGCGAGGACGCCCGCGTCCGCCGATCGCGCGCGGCACCCACCCCGCGGCCGCCTGGGCCGCCACGCACGATCGAGGAAGCCATGATCGAGAACCTGACCCTGCTGGAGAAGGCCGCCCTGCTGACGGGCAAGTCGGTGTGGGAGACGTACGACCTGCCGCGGCATGGTGTGCGTTCGCTGTGGCTGGCCGACGGCCCGCATGGGGTGCGCAAGCAGGTCGGTTCCGCCGACCACCTCGGGCTGAACGCCTCCGAGCCCGCCACGTGCTTCCCCACCGCCGCGGCGGTGGCGAACACCTGGGACGTGGAGCTCGCGGAGTCCGTCGGCATGGCGCTGGGCGCCGAGGCCGCCGCGCAGGGCGTGGACGTGCTGCTCGGCCCGGGCCTGAACATCAAGCGGTCCCCGTTGGGCGGGCGCAGCTTCGAGTACTTCTCGGAGGACCCGCTGCTGGCCGGGAAGATGGCCGCCGGGTACGTGCGTGGCATCCAGTCGCAGGGCGTGGCGGCCTGCCCGAAGCACTTCGCGGCGAACTCCCAGGAGCTGCGCCGCATGGTCTCGGACTCCGTGGTGGACGAGCGGACGCTGCGGGAGGTCTACCTGACGGCGTTCGGCATCGTGGTCACCGAGGCCAAGCCCCGCACGATCATGTCCGCGTACAACCTGGTCAACGGGGTGTACGCGCATGAGGACCCGTTCTTGCTCACGCAGGTGCTGCGCGAGGAGTGGGGCTTTGACGGGGCCGTCGTGTCCGACTGGGGCGGCTCCAACGACATCGTGGCCGCGGTGGCGGCCGGCGGCACGCTCGAGATGCCCGCGGCGGGGCTGGACTCCGCGCGGCAGATCGTCGAGGCCGTCCGCTCCGGGCGCCTCGCCGAGGCCGACCTGGACGCCCGCGCCGACGAGATGCTGCGGCTGGTCGCCGACGCCCGCGAGCCGGGCACGGCCGAGGCAGTGGACCTGGACGCGCACCACGCGCTCGCTCGCTCCGTGGCGGCCCGGTCCGCGGTGCTGCTGAAGAACGACGACGCGATCCTGCCGCTGGCGCCCGGGACGCGGGTCGCGGTGATCGGGGACTTCGCCCAAACGCCGCGCTACCAGGGCTCGGGGTCCTCGGCGGTGAACCCGACCCGCCTGGACTCCTTCGTCGACGTGGTCGCGGGCAGTGGGCTCGACGTCACCGCCGTCGTGCAGGGCTTCCGGCGTGACGGCACGCCCGACGCCGCGCTGCACGACGCCGCGGTGCAGGCCGCCCGCGGCGCGGATGTGGTGCTGCTGTTCCTCGGGCTGGACGAGGTCGCGGAGTCCGAGGGCCTGGACCGCTCGACGCTGTCGCTGCACCGCGTCCAAACGGACCTGCTCGCGGCCATCGCCGAGGCGAACCCCGCCACCGTGGTCGTGCTGGCCGGCGGCGGGGCGATCGAGACGCCGTGGCTGGGCTCCGCGCGCGCGCTGGTGCACGGCTACCTGGCCGGGCAGGCGGGAGCGGGCGGGATGCTCGACGTGCTGACCGGCGAGGTGAACCCCTCGGGGCGCCTGGCCGAGACGATGCCGCTGGCGCTGGCCGACACCCCCACGGCCGGGGCGTTCCCCGCCCTGGGCCGCAGCGCGGAGTACCGCGAGGGGCTGTTCGTCGGGTACCGGTACTACACGTCCGCCGGGGCGCCGGTGGCGTTCCCGTTCGGGTTCGGCCTGTCGTACACGACCTTCGCGCACAGCGCCCTGTCGGCGTCGCAGGACTCCGCGACCGTCACGGTGACCAACACTGGCGACGTCGCGGGCGCCGACGTGGTGCAGGTGTATGTGCGCCGGGTCTCGCCCGGGGTGCACCGCCCGGCGCGCACGCTCGCCGGGTTCGCCCGGGTCGAGCTGGAGCCGGGCGCCTCCGCGACGGTCAGCGTGCCGCTCGGGGACGCCGCGTTCCGGCACTGGGACACCGCCACCGGCGCCTGGCAGGTCGAGCACGGCTCCTGGGAGGTGCTCGCCGGCGCCCACGTCGACGACCTGCCGCTGGCGGTCCCGGTCGAGGTGACCGGCACGGTGCCCGCCCGCGCCGAGGACGTGCCCGCCCGCTACCGCACCGGCGACGTCCAGGACGTGCCGGACGCGGACTTCGCCGCGCTGCTGGGCCGCGACGTCCCGGCGGCCGCGTGGTCCGGGCCGCTGACCGTGAACGACGCCCTGGACCGGATGGCGACGGCCCGCTCACCGCTGGCGCGCCTGGCGTACCGGGTGCTGGCCTGGCGCCGGGACGTGGCCGACCGCAAGGGCGCGCCCGACCTGAACATCTTGTTCCTGCTGAACATGCCGCTGCGGGCCGTCGGGAAGATGACCGGCGGCATGGTCTCCGCCGAGATGGTCGACGGCCTGGTCCGCATCGTCAACGGCCACTTCCTCTCCGGCTTCGGCGCCACCGCGCGCGCCTTCTTCCGCAACCGGCGCGCCAACCGCGCCACGCTGCGCGACCTGCGTCGCGACGCCTGAACCTGCACCTCAGAAGAGAGACCTCACCATGCTCACCCGCCTGAAAGACGCCTGGGGCCGCTTCGCCGCCAAGCGCCCCGGTGTCGCCCAGTTCGCCGTGTTCTTCCTGCTGAGCAACGGCATCACCGTGCTGCAGCTCGCGCTGATGCCGCTGATCAAGTGGGTCTTCGGCATGACCGCCCTGGTGGACACCGCGTTCCAGATCTGGCCCATCGGGTCCACCCCCGACGGGTCGCAGTACTTCATCTTCGACTACGCCGCGGGCGCCCTGCCGGCCGGCGGCGGCGGGCTGGCGTACTTCCTGGCCGTGCAGATCACCCTGCTCATCGCCCAGGTGATCAACTTCTTCGCCCAGCGGAACATCACCTTCAAGTCGAACTCCTCGATCACGAAGGCGGCCATCTGGTACACCATCGCCTACGTCGTGATCACCCTGATCGCCGCCGCCGCGCAGGGCCTGTACAAGACCCCGATCTACGACCTGTTCATCGACACCTGGGGTCTGGGCGGCACCGGTGAGACGCTCGCGGACTTCGTCACGATGATCATCAACTCCGCGATCTCCTTCTGGGTGTTCTTCCCGATCTTCAAGGTCATCTTCAAGCAGGTGCCCGCCGTGGACGCCCCTGAGCAGGCGCTCGCGTCATGAGCCCGGTGTTGTCCGTGGTGGTTCCCGCGTACAACGCGCAGGACTACCTGGCCCGCGCCCTGGACTCGTTGACCGGGTTCGGCGCAGACGTCGAGGTCCTGGTCGTCGACGACGGGTCGACGGACGGCACCGCAGCGCTCGCCCAGCAGTACGTCGACGCGCACCCGGGCGCGGTGCGCCTGCTGCGCAAGGCCAACGGGGGGCACGGGTCGGCGATCAACACCGGTCTGGCCCACGCCCGCGGCGCGTACCTGAAGGTCGTGGACGCGGACGACTGGCTCGACCGGGACGCGTTCGCGCAGGTGCTGGAGACGCTGCGCGGGTTCGTCGCCGGCGGGCGCCCCGTGGACCTGCTGGTCTCGAACTTCGTGTACGAGAAGGTCGGCAAGCGCACCAAGACCGCCGTGCGGTACGGCGGGGCGCTGCCGCGCGGGCGGGAGCTGACCTGGTCCCAGACCCGGCGGTTCGCCAAGCGGCAGTACATGATGATGCACGCGCTGATCTACCGCACCGACGTGCTGCGCGCCGCGGGCCTGCGCCTGCCCGAGCACACGTTCTACGTCGACAGCCTCTACGCGTTCGTGCCCCTGGCCCACGTGCGGACCCTGTACTACCTGGACGTCGACCTGTACCGGTACTTCATCGGCCGCGAGGACCAGTCCGTCCACGAGGCCGTGATGCTGCGCCGCATCGACCAGCAGCTGCGGGTCAACTGGCTGATGCTCGAGCACCTGTCCGGGGTGACCACGCACGACCGGCGGCTGCGCAAGTACCTGCTGCACTACGCGCAGATCACCTGCGCGGTGACCTCGGTCCTGCTGATCCGCGCCGGCACCCCCCAGGCCCTGGCGGAGAAGGAGCGCCTGTGGGCGCGGCTGCGCGCCCAGGACCCCGCGGTCTACCGCGAGGTCCGCTGGTCTGCGCTGGGCCAGATCTGCCACCTGCCCGGCGCCGCCGGCCGCCGGGTCACGGTGCTGGCCTACCGCGTCGCCCAACGCGCCATCGGCTTCAGCTGACCGTCGAGAGCGGCCCGGCGGACGACGTCCGCCGGGCCGCTCTCCTCGACCTCCCAGCCACACTCAGGGGCGGAGCATGACCTTGAGCGCCTCGCGGGAGTCCATCGCCCGGTACGCCGCGGGCGCCTCCTCCAGGCTGAGCGTGCGGTCGAAGACGCGACCCGGGTTGATCCGGCCCTCGAGCACGGCGGGCAGCGCGGCCTCGATGTAGGCGCGCACGGGAGCCGGGCCGCCCGTGAGGGTCGCGTTCTTGCCGAACAGCGAGCCGAAGCCGATCGGCGCCCGCTCGTACTGGGGCACGCCCACCCGTGAGATCACGCCTCCCGGGCGGACGACGCCGTAGGCCTGCTCGTAGGCGGGCAGGTGGCCCACGGCCTCCAGCACGACGTGGCTGCCCGCGCCGCCGGTGAGGTCCATGACTGCCGCGACCCCTTCCGCGCCGCGCTCCGCGACGACGTCGGTGGCGCCGAACTCGCGGCCCAGGTCAGTGCGGGCCTGGTGCCGGCCCATGAGGATGATCCGCTCGGCGCCCAGCTCGCGGGAGGCGAGCACCGCGGACAGTCCGACGGCGCCGTCGCCGATCACCGTGACCGTCTTCCCCGGGGAGACCCGCCCGGTGTGCGCCGCGTGGTGGCCGGTGAGGTAGACGTCCGAGAGGGTCAGCAGCGAGGGCAGCAGCGCCTCGTCGGCATCGGCGGGGACGGGGACGAGGGTGCCGGACGCCTGCGGCACGTGCAGCAGCTCGGCCTGGGCGGCGGACAGGAACCCGCCGTGCTCACAGGACGTCTGGACGCCGTCGCGGCAGAACGCGCACGTGTTGTCCTGGTAGGCGAACGGCACGATGACCAGGTCGCCGGGTGTCACGCCCGTGACGCCCGAGCCGATCTCCTCGACGATTCCCACGGCCTCGTGGCCCATCTGGACGCCGCCGTCGCGGGAGGCCATGGAGCGGTACGGGTGCAGGTCGGACCCGCACACGCAGGCGGCGACGACCCGCACGATCGCGTCGGTCGGCTCCTGGAGGGCCGGGTCGGGGATCGTCTCGACACGGACGTCCCCGGCGCCGTGCATGAGGGTGGCTCGCACGGAGCTGTCTCCTTCTTCGAAGTGTGGGGTCACAGGCCTGCGAACCCACCAGGCATCCAACGCGATGACGGCCCGCCGTGGCAGGCACTGGCGAGGCACGCACTGTCAGTACGCCCTCACGTGGGCTGCCGTCCCGAGCGCCGCGGCCCGCGGCCACGCCGCGGGGCACGCGGCCCAGGACCAACGTCCACCTCGTTAGGGCAGGCAACCCTAAAATCTGACCATGGCCACACCGCTCACCCCCGCGCTGCCGCGCCACGTCGTGCTCATCCCCGCAGCTCTCACGTGGGTCACGGCCGCGAGCACCACAGTCGCCTTCGTCGGCGTCGGCGCCGTCCTGGACGCCGCGCGCTCGGGCGACCGCTCCGGCGCGGGCGCGATGGCCACCGTCATCCTCGGCCTGCTCGCCGCCGCGGTCAGCGCCTACCTGGGCTCGCACCTGAGCCTGGTCGGCGTGGGCGCGCGCGAGGGCGAGCGTCGCGACGTGCTGCTGCGTCAGCTCTTCCGGCTCGGCGTCACGTTCCGCACCCAGCAGCGGTCCGGGCGGTTCGTGTCGACGGCCACCGACGGCGTCGAGCGCGCCGCCTTCTACGAGTCCACGTTCATCGGCCCGATGATCGCCTCCCTCACCGTGCCGCTCATCGCGCTGGCAGTCCTCGGCGCGACGGTGGACTGGGTCGTCGCCGGGTGGCTGGCGCTGGCGGTGCCGGCCATCCCGGTGCTGGTGGGCGGCTTCCAGCGGGTGTTCCGCAAGGTGTCCGACGAGTACCGCGCCACGGGCCGGCGGTTCGCCGCGCAGTTCCTCGACGGCCTGCAGGGGCTGCCCACGTCGACGGCGTTCCACCGGGCAGAGGCCAAGGGCGCCGAGCTGGCCCACGCCGCCGAGCAGTTGCGCCTGCAGGTCATGCGCCTGCTCGCCGGCAACCAGCTCGTGCTGCTGATCGTGGACTCCGCGTTCTCGCTCGGCATGGTCACCGCCGCGGCGGGCCTGGCGATGGCACGGCTGCGCGATGGCGCCATCACCCCCGGCCAGGCGGTGGCCGTGGTGCTCGTGTCCACGGTGCTGCTCGAGCCGCTCGACCGCATCGGCCAGTTCTTCTACGTGGGGATGGGCGGGCGCGCCGCGGTGCGCGAGATCGAGGGCGTGCTCTCGACGGTCCCGGACGTGGTGGACGCCGAGGGCGTCGAGGCCCCGGCCGTGAGCCTGCGCGCCCCCGCGAGGACGGCTGAGCGCGCCGCATCCGACGATGGCGCCGCCACGTCCGCCGTGGCGCTCGAGCACGTGCGGTTCGCCTACCCGGGCGGCAACCCGGTGCTCGACGGCGTCAGCCTGACCGTCCCCGTCGGCGGGCGCACCGCCCTCATCGGGCCGTCCGGGTCAGGCAAGACGACTGTCACCTCGCTGCTCCAGGGCCACCTGCGGCCCACATCCGGGACAGTGCGCATCGGCGGCCACGACCTCGCCGCGGCGCCGCTGGACTGGGCCCGCGCCCAGCTCTCCGTCGTCGCCCAGAGCACGTACCTGTTCACCGGCACCCTCGCCGACAACCTGCGCCTGGCGGCCCCCGACGCCGACGACGAGCGCCTGTGGCACGCGCTCGCCGAGGCGAACCTCGCCGACCACGTGCGCGGGCTCCCGGACGGCCTGGCCACCCGCGTCGGCGAGCGCGGGGTCAGCCTCTCGGGTGGGCAGGCGCAGCGCGTGGCCGTCGCCCGGGCGCTGCTGAAGGACGCCCCCGTGCTGGTGCTCGACGAGCCCACGTCCCAGGTGGACGCCGCCTCGGAGGCCGCCCTGGTGGACGCGCTCGAGCGCGCCGGCCAGGGCCGCACCGTGCTGGTCGTCGCGCACCGGCTCACCACCGTGCAGGACGTGGACGAGGTGATCGTGCTGGTCGGCGGCAGGATCGTCGAGCAGGGCCCGCCCGAGCGGCTGCGCGCAGCCGACTCGTACTACGCCCGCGCCGTCGACCTCACGAGCAACGCAGGAGCCACCCGATGAACGCCCCCGCAGCCGCCGCCACCCCGGCGAGCCAGCTCACCCGCCGGCAGATCTCCGCCCGTCTGGTGCGGTTCGGCCGGCCCGTGCTGGCGCCCCTCGGCCTGTCGCTGCTGTGCCGGCTCGCCGCGCAGACCCTCGGCATCGCGCTGCTCGCCCTCGGGGCGTGGGGTGTGGCCCGCATCGCCGACGACCCCTCGGCGCCCATCGCGCCCCTCGTGTGGACGCTGATCGGGCTCTCGCTGCTCAAGGGCGTGCTGCGCTACCTCGAGCAGTTCGCGGGCCACTACGTCGCGTTCAAGGCGCTGACGATGCTGCGGGACGACTTCTACGCGCGGCTGGCCCCGCAGTCGCCCGCGGGCATCCTGTCCCGCCGCTCGGGGGACCTGCTGTCCCGGGCCACGAAGGACGTGGACCGGGTCGAGGTGTTCTTCGCGCACACCCTGGTGCCGGCCGTCGCGGCCGTGATCGTGCCCGTCGGGGTGCTCGCGTACCTGGCCCTCGAAGTCGACCCGGTGCTCGCGCTCACCCTGGCGCCGTTCCTGGTGGCCGTCGGCGCGCTGGTCCCCGGCTGGGGTCGCGAGTCGAGCGGGCGGGCCGCCATGGAGGTGCGCCGGGCGCGCGGGGACGTCGCGCAGCTCGTCGCGGAGTCCATGCAGGGCGTGCGGGAGATCCTCGCGTTCGGCGCCGGCGAGCGCCGTCGCGCGCACATCGCCGCGGCCGGCGAGGAGGTCGCGGGCGGCCTGCGCGTGCTCGGCGCGTGGACGGCGCGGCGGCGCGGAGTGAACGCCGGGCTCGTCGTGGCCGGGCTGGTCGCCGTGACGCTGGTGGGGGCGTTCCGGGTCGCCGACGGCGCCCTCGACTGGACGTCGCTCGTGGTGGCCTGCGCCATCGCGGCCGGGGCCTTCGCGCCGGTGCTCGCCGTCGAGGACGTCGCCCCCGACCTGGAGCAGGCGTTCACCAGCGCGCGCCGCATCTGGGAGGTCACCGACACCCCGCCCGCCACGACGTCGCCCGCGCGTCCGGTCCCGCTGCCCGACGGCCCGCTCGACGTCGTCTTCGAGGGAGTCGGCTTCACCTACCCGGGCGCCACGGCCACGGCGCTCGACGGCGTGACGCTCGAGGTCCCCGCCGGGTCCACCACCGCCGTCGTGGGCCCCTCGGGCTCGGGCAAGTCGACGCTCGTGCACCTGCTCACCCGCAGCTGGGACCCGTCGGCCGGGCGCGTGCTGCTGGGCGGCGTCGACGTGCGCGACCTGAGCCTGGCGGACCTGCGCCGCAGCGTCGCCGTCGTCGGGCAGAGCACCTACCTGTTCAACGACACCATCGCGGCGAACCTGCGCCTGGCCCGCCCCGACGCCACCGACGCGGAGCTGGCGGACGCGTGCCGTCGCGCGGCCCTGCATGACGCGATCGCCGCGATGCCCGCCGGATACGAGACGGTCGTGGGCGAGCATGGCGAACGGCTCTCCGGCGGCCAGCGCCAGCGCGTCGCGATCGCGCGTGCCCTGCTGGCCGACGCGCCGGTGCTGGTGCTCGACGAGGCCACGAGCCAGCTCGACGTCGAGACCGAGGCCGAGATCCAGGCGGCGTTCGCCGAGGCGGCCGTCGGGCGCACCGTGCTGGTCATCGCGCACCGGCCCGGCGCCGTGCGCACCGCCGACCGCCTGGTGCGGCTGGACGCGGGCCAGGTGCGAGCCGTCGAGGAGGGCCTGCCCGTCGCCTGACGCGGCCGGCGCCCCTGGTCCGGTTGTCGGCCGCTCGGTCTGGGTTGACGATGAGGTCACCGGAGCAGGGGGGCTGCCATGGAACAGGGACGTGTCACGGCGTGGGTCGGATGGGTGTGGTTCGCGGCGGCCGTCTTGGTGACGGTCGGGCTGTTCGGGGTGATCTCCGGACTTGTGGCGGTGTTCAGCCCGGACACCGTGATCGCGTCGAATGGCGACGCCGTCGCCGTGATCGACGTCTCGACGTGGGGATGGGTCCACCTGGCGATCGGCGTGCTGATGGTGCTCGTCGGGCTGGCGCTCTTCGGCGGCGCCGCATGGGCTCGGCTGATCGCGATCGTCTTGATCGTGTTCAACCTGCTGGCCCAGTTCGTCGCGCTGCCGGCCACGCCGTGGTGGTCGCTCGTCGCGATCATCCTGTCGATGGTGGTGCTGTGGGCGTTGATCGTGCACGGGGACGAGGCCGAGCGCGCGAGGTGAGCGGCTGCCTGTGCGCCCGGCCGTGGCGTGCACGGCCGGGCACCGCAGGTCATCGCGTCATGACGTGGCGCGGACGGCGGCCTTGACTGCCTTCGTGACGGCGCCGGGGTCGGTGACCAACGTGAGGTGGCCCGCCTTGACGCGGGTGATCGTCGACCCCGCACGGGTGGCCATCGACTCCTGCAGGCTCGGCAGGATGATCTGGTCCTCCGTGCCCAGCACGTACCAGGTCGGCAGCGTCGCCCAGGCGGGGACGCCCGAGGGCTCGGTCGCCGCGCTGAGCGTGATGGGCCGCTGGCCGGCCGCGAGCACCGCGGCGCGCTTGGCGGGGACCCCGGCGGCGAACACGTTCGTGTACACCGGGGCCTTGAGGTACAGGTCGACGTCGCCCTCCGGGGCGCCCGGGTAGACCACCGCGTCGAACAGCGCCTCGATGTCGAGGGGGCCGGCGGAGGTCAGCAGGCCCAGGAGGGTCTCGCCCTCGGCGGGGGCGAACGCGTTGACGTAGACGATGCCCACGACGTCCGGGTCGGAGGTCGCGGCGTTCGTGACGACCGCCCCGCCGTACGAGTGGGCGACGAGCAGCACCGGGCCGGTCGTGCGCTGCTGCAGGTAGGCGCTGAGGTACGCGGAGTCCGCGGAGAGCCCGCGCAGCGGGTTGGGCGGCGCGACGACGGTGTAGCCCTCGCGCTGGAGCTGGGCGGTCACGGCGTCCCACGACGAGGCGTCCGCCCACGCCCCGTGCACCAGGACGATGGTGGGCTTCGCTGCGGGTGGGTGTGGGCGCTGATGGGCGGACGCGGCGGCCGTGGTGGCGAGTAGTGCGAGCGTGGCGAGCGCTGCGGCCAGGAGGGTCAGCGGGCGACGTCGGGATCGGGCGGCGGGGCGGGTCATCGTGGCTCCTTCGCGGGGTGGTCCGGCGGGAGTGCCCGGTATGCGGCCTTCATCCCGATCATCCCCCCGGGCGCACGCGCGCGTCGAGAGGCCCCGCCGTGCCGTTCCGCGCTGGGCTCAGCGCCCGCGGCGCCCCTTGCCTCGAGCCGCGCCGCCGCCCTTGCCTGCCGTGCCGCCCTTGCCCGGCGTCGCGCGCTTGCCCGCTGTGGCGGCCTTGCCGGCGGCGGCGGCCTTGCCGGACGTGCTGCGCTTGTCCGTCGCGCGGCGCTCGGACCCGCCAGCCGTCGCCGCGACAGCGCCCGCCGCGCCGGCGCCCCGCCCGCGCGAGCTGTTCACCGTGCGCCCCCGCACAATGCCCACCAACTCCTCGACCAGGTCGGTGGTGCGGTCCTCGACCCAGGCGAGCGCCACCGACGAGGTCGGCGCCTCGGGGACGGGCCGGTAGGTGACGTCGCGCCGGTGGTGCAGCCGCGCGAGCGACTGCGGCGCCACGAGCACGCCCACCCCGGCGGCGACCAGCGCCACGGCGTCGGCGGTCGTCGCGGGCGCCTCGACGTCCAGGCGGGTGCCAGGTGCGTCACGCCAGTCGAGCGTGTCGTCGAGCGGCACGACGAGCAGCTCGTCGGCCAGGTCGTCCACCGTGACCTCCTCGGCGGCGGTGAGCAGGTGGTCGCGCGGGACGATGACCACCGACGTCTCGGTGTACAGCGGGATGGCGCTCAGGCCGGCGCGGTCGATCGGCAGGCGGACCAGCGCGGCATCGGCACGGCCCTCATGCAGGGCCCTGGCCTGGTCCTCGACCTCGGCGTGCACCAGTTCCAGCCGCACGTCCGGGAGGCGTTCCTTCCACACCCGCACCCACTTCGCGGGGGTCGCGCCGGGGACCACGAGCAGCCGGAACGGGCCCTCGGTCTCGCTCGAGCCGTGCTCGTCCACCCGCTGCCTCCGGTTCCGCGACCGGCAGTCGGTCGGCGTCGTGCTCGACGTCGTCCCGACGCGCGCGCTCGGGCCAGGTTACCGGCGGGTCCCCACGATGACGTCGCGGGGCCCAGCGCTCGTTACCCTGGTGACGTGAGCGCGCCCCGGAAGACCCAGACCATGAAGCCCTCGACTGCGGCGCAGAAGCTCGAGGTGTACCTGCCGGCGACGCCCGCCGAGTTCCAGGAGCGCGACATCTCGCGCGAGGAGCTGCAGGAGTTGCAGCGCACGCCCCCGCAGTGGCTCGTCGACCTGCGCAAGAACGGCCCGCACCCGCGCGGCGTCGTGGCCGCGCGCCTGCGCGTGTCCATCAGCGCCCTCGGCCGGCACGGCCTGACCGATCCCCTCACCACCGAGGAGATCGACGAGATCATCCAGAACCCGCCGGAGTGGCTCTCGCGCGAGCGTGCCGTCCAGGCCGAGGTGAAGCGCGAGGAGCGCCGCCTCAAGGAGCGCGACGCCCAGCGTCGCGCGGGCGAGGACACCCCCAAGGCCTGAGGCCTCGGCGGGGCCGACGCGGGCCCGACGCGGGGCCGACGCGCCCGGCCGGCTCAGCGCGCCCGGCGGGCCACCAGGTCGCGGACCTCGTGGCCGAGCCGCAGGCCCCGGCGCTCGAACTTCGTCACCGGGCGGTGCTCTGGCCGGGGCGCGAAGCCGCCCGACGGGTTCACCAGGCCCGGGTCGGCGTCGAGCACCTCGAGCATCGACTCGGCGTACTCGACCCAGTCGGTGGCGCAGTGCAGGGTCCCGCCCAGCACGAGCCGCGAGCGCAGCAGCGCGACGTGATCGGGCTGGATGATCCGGCGCTTGTGGTGCCGGGCCTTGGGCCACGGGTCGGGGAAGAACACGTGCACGGCGTCGAGGCTCTGCTCCGGCAGCCGGCGCCGCACCAGGTCGAGCGCGTCGCCGTGCGCGACCCGCACGTTCCGCAGCCCCTCGGCCTCCACGAGCCCGAGCAGGTGGGCGATGCCGGGCAGGTGGGCCTCGACGGCCAGGTAGTCGCGGCCCGGATCTGCGGCGGCCATCACGGCGGTGGCCTCGCCCATCCCGGAGCCGATCTCCAGCACCAGCGGCGCCTGCCGCCCGAACAGCGCCGGGACGTCGAGCAGGCCGTCGGGCGTCAGCGGCATCGGGCCCTGCTCCGCGTCGTGCACGGAGAAGCCCAGCAGCGGCCACAGCCGGGCCAGCGCGTCCTCCCGGCCGGGGCCGAGCTGGCTGCGGCGCGGGTGGAACGTGCGCACCGGCTCATGGGCGGAGGCGGAGCTGTGTCGGAACGCGGCGGACGGGAGGGTCACGGTCGCCCAGCCTACGGACCCGGCCTGGACGCCGGCTCCAGCCTCGTCAGGCGAGCGGGGGAGTGGACTCCTCCTCGGTGGACATCACGGCGAACGTCTCCCCGAACGGCCCGCGGATGACGGCCATCCGGCCATAGGCGCTGTCGGCCGCCGGGCTGGTCACCACCCCGCCGAGCTGCGCCGCCAGGTCCACGGAGGCGTCGGTGTCCGCCACGGCGAAGTAGGTGGTCCAGGAGGTCGGGACGTCTGCGTCGGCGTCGGCGGGGATGCCGCCCATGCCGCCGGCGATGTGCCCGCCGATCTCCAACGTGTTGTACGTGAAGCCCGGCCCGCTCATGTCGCCGAACGCGTAGTCGAACAGGTGGCCGTAGAAGTCGCGCGCCGCCGGGACGTCCCGCGTCATGACCTCGTTCCACACCACCGTGCCGGGCTCGTTCACCACGTCGGCGCCGGTGTGGTCGCCGGACTGCCACAGCCCGAAGACGGCGCCCGTCGGGTCCGCGAGGACCGCCATGACCCGGTCGGCGCCCCGCTCGTCATGGCGCGCCACCTCTTCGAGGACCTGCCCGCCGTGGGCGAGGCACCGCTCGACGGCCGCGTCGATGTCGTCGGTGGCCAGGTACGTCATCCAGTGCGCGGGCGCCGCTCCGGGCTGGAGCGTGCCGAAGGCCGCCGCCCGTCGGCCCCCGAGCAGGCAGGTCGTGTAGTACCCGGCGCCGCGGCCCGACTCCTCGAAGTCCCAGCCGAACAACTTGCCGTAGAACCGTCGGGCCGCCGGTCGGTCGGGCACCCGCAGGTCCACCCACGCCGGAACGCCCTCGGGCCAGCGCGCCTCTCTGGTGCTCATCCCAGACCCCCCTGGTGAGACGGGCCCGCCACGCGCCGGGCCACCGTGCCATCACACACCGGAGCGGGGGACTCCACCACTGGTCCCGGTGCGCTTGCCGGCCCCGGGCATGAGCAGACCCCGGGAGTCAGGTTCCCGGGGTCTGCTCTGCGGGGCGTCAGGGGATTCGCCCCGCCCTCAGGAGGTCTCAGGCGGCAGCGCGCCCCAGGCCTCGGAAGTCCCATCCGGCGTCACGCCAGGTGCGCGCGTCGAGCTTGCCCCGCCCGTCGATGACCCGCGGGGAGAGGGTGAGCTGGGCGAGGTGCGCGGCGTCGGCCACCAGGAACTGGTCCCACTCCGTCAGCACGAGCACCACGTCAGTGCCCTCCACTGCCTCCTCGATCGACGTCGCGTAGCTCAGCGTCGGAAAGCTGGCCCGTGCCGTGTCGCCCGCCTCGGGGTCGAAGACCGTCACATGCGCGCCGCGCAGGTGCAGGGCGGCCGCGACGTTCAGCGCGGGGGAGTCCCGCACGTCGTCGGTGAGCGGCTTGAAGGCCGCGCCGAGCACCCCGATCCGCCGGTTCAGCACGGAGCCGCCGCAGGCGTCGATGGCCAGGTCCAGCACCCGCTCGCGCTGGCCCATGTTGATCTCGTCGACCTGCTGCAGCAGCGACGCGGCCCGGTGCGCGCCGAGCTCGGTGGAGCGGTGCATGAGGGCCCGGATGTCCTTGGGCAGGCACCCGCCCCCGAAGCCGAGGCCCGCGTCGAGGAACTGCCGCCCGATGCGCACGTCGTGCCCCAGCGCGTCGGCGAGCACCGTCACGTCAGCCCCAGCGGCCTCGCACACCGCGGAGATCGCGTTGATGAACGAGATCTTCGTGGCGAGGAACGCGTTGGCGCTGACCTTGACGAGCTCGGCGGTGGGCAGGTCGGTGGTCACGACGGGCGTGCCCTCGGCGATCGGCGTCGCGTACACCTGGCGCAGCAGCGCCTCCGCGTGCTCCGACGCGCCGCCGATGACGATCCGGTCGGGGTGCAGCGTGTCGCCCACGGCCTTGCCCTCGCGCAGGAACTCCGGGTTCCACACCAACTCGACGTGCACCCCGGCCGGGATGCGTGCCGCGACCATGCCGCGCAGGCGCTCGGCCGTGCCCACGGGCACCGTGGACTTGCCGACGATGAGCGCGTCCTTCGTCACGTTCTCGGCGATCCCGCGGGTGGCCGCCTCGACGAACCGCAGGTCGGCCGCGTGGCTGGTCTTCTCCTGGGGGGTGCCCACGCACACGAAGTGCACGTCGGCCCAAGCCGCCGCCTCGGCGAGGTCCGTGGTGAACCGCAGGCGGTCGGTCAGCAGGTGCTTCTCCAGCAGCTCGTCGAGCCCAGGCTCGAAGAACGGCACCTTGCCCGCGGCCAGGGCGTCCACCTTGTGCTTGTCGGTGTCGGCGCCGATCACCTCGAAGCCGAGCTCGGCCATCGCCACGGCGTGCGTGGCCCCCAGGTACCCGGTGCCGAAGACGGCGATGCGGATGTCCTGCGGGTCGCGGTCCGCCAGCGCCAGGCTGTCGGCCTGCTCCCAGGCGCTGGCCCGGTCGAGGGCGTCGCCGTGCTCCTCGTCGGAGCCGTCCAGCAGGGTCAGGTCGCGGTCGTTGCTCATGAGGGCT
>NZ_JAUDBQ010000011.1 GCF_030372105.1 Cellulomonas cellasea
GCCGCCTTCTTGTTGCCCGACCCGTCGAACAGCAGCGGCGTTCCCGAGGCGCGCCAGGAGTCGGTGTCGCGCACGCCCCACACCGTGACGCCGGTGCAGCGCGCCACCGAGAGGCAGGCCTGGATGACGCCCTGGTACTGCTGCGCTTGCGAGCTCCCAGAGCCCTCGATGTCGAGTTCGGTGATCTGCACGTCGACACCGAGGTCGGCGAAGTTCTGCAGGGTCGTGTGGTAGTTCGACGGCACCGGGTTGCCCGAGTTGAAGTGCGCCTGGAAGCCGACGCAGTCGATCGGCACGCCGCGGGCCTTGAAGTCGCGGACCATGTTGTAGACCCCTTGGGTCTTGGCGTGCGACCAGTTGTCGGTGTTGTAGTCGTTGTAGCAGAGCTTCGCGTTCGGGTCGGCGGCGCGGGCCGCGCGGAACGCGGCCTCGATCCAGTCGTTGCCAGTGCGCTGCAGGTTCGAGTCCCGGCGTCCACCCGACGAGCCGTCGGCGAACGCCTCGTTGACGACGTCCCACGAGTGGATCTTGCCCTTGTAGTACGTCGCCACCTGGGTGACGTGGTTGAGCATCGCGTTGCGCAGGGCCGTCCCGGACATGTTCTGCATCCAGCCGGGCTGCTGGGAGTGCCAGGCGAGGGCATGGCCGCGCACCTGCTTGCCGTTCTGCCGGGCCCAGTTGACGATCCGGTCGCCGTTCGCGTAGTTGAACTGATTCTGGGATGGCTCCAGAGCGTCCATCTTCATCTCGTTCTCGGCCGTGATCATGTTGAACTCGCGGTTCGCGATGGTCGTGTAGGCCGAGTCGCTCAACCGGCTGGCGGCGATCGCGGTGCCGAAATACCGCCCGGTCTCAGCGGCGGCGGCTTGCAGCGTGCTGCCCGCCGCAGTCGCCGGCACGGCGAGCGTCACAGCCAGGACAGCAGCGGACAGGCCGCCCGTCGCGGCGGCAAGGCGTCCGCGGCTGCTCCTCAGTCGTGGGGTCGTCATTGATCCCTCCTCATGATGGATATGTCGGCGTTCATCGCCGGCAAGCCACCCTCAGGTGACGCCACAACGGACGTCAAGACCTCTGGGGGTCCTGATAGTTTCGAAGGTGAATTCGAAACGTTTCACCACCTTTTCGGGGAGTTCCCCGCGGGTGGTCTGCACCATTCGGGCACCCTCCCGGAGGTCGCCTTGCCTGTCGCCAGCCGAGACTCATCGCAACTTTCGGTCGTGCGAGGGCGCCTGACCCTGAGATCATCCCGTCAGCGAAGAGCTGGGACGCGCCGGAAGCACAGCGGCTCAGGCAGCCGGGGGATCGATCGGGGCGGTCGTTTCTCACCAATGCCCGCGGCGAGCCTGACGGCGACGCGTGGCTGCATCCGGCGCGCTGATGTGTGCTCGATGCCGCCCATGACGATGCGACAAGTGACAGGCGACAGGCGGCGGAGGTCGATGCGCCGAGACGGGCATCGTGCCGCGAGGGCCACATGACGACGATTCCGCTCCAGGCGCCGCAGACGCAGACGCAGAGCCGGGCCCAAAACCCCTCGTCGCCACTGAACTCGCATCGCCGATAATGTACATTATGTCATTTCGTCGGAGCGAGAGGGTCGGTCGACGCTCCCCGCACCCTGCAGGCCTGCTGGTCGCCGCCCGACCGGCCAGCGCCACACAGCCCACACCGCCCCCGACGCACGCGACGCAGCGCTGCACGGGCGAGCGCCAGCCGCCGCGATTGGCTGATGAGCTCCAGAATCCGCAGCACATCTCGCGCATCGACCAATATCTATGCGATATACGACATGTCCGATCTGCGCCGACGGACGCTCCGATACGACGGCTCGTCACCGCGACGCCTGGGCCATAAGCACCGCCTCGACCTCAAGCCGACTCCCCTGCCTACGCCCTACTCCCCCACGCTCTCGTGCCGAGTTGTTGGCTCCCCAGCGCGCCAGCCCTTGAACGGCCCGCACCACGCGTCTGCGGACAGCGAAACCGCAGGTCACGTGCCGCTCCAGCCTCCTGACGACCAAGCCACGGGCGGGGACCGAGGTCCCCTGGGGGCGGGGTGCGGGCTGCCTACGGTGGGCGAGGACGCACGAGCCCGCTCGCCGGCGGCTTCCGGCCCGTATTCGAAGGTTCTGGGTGATTCAGATGGCAGCGATGCAGGCGCCGACCGCGGCGAGCCTCACCAGCCTCCGCGCGGAGGCTCCCATCACGTCGCGGATTCCGCTGTCGGGTCTGCCCGTGGAGGTCCCTGACGTGGTCGGGGCGTCCGGATGCGTGCTGCGGACGGTCGACGGCCGGGAGCTCATCGACTTCGAGTCGGGGGTGTGGTGCGCGAACCTCGGGCACGGGCACCCAGCGGTGACGGCCGCCCTGGTCAAGCAGGCTGTCGCGGTGACGCATGTGGGCTACCGCTGGGCCCATCCGGTGATCGCCGAGGCTCACGCGAGGCTGTGCGAGGTGACGGGGTTGGCGGACGGCCGGGCGGTGCTGCTCGCCTCCGGCAGCGAGGCAGTCGAGCTGGGCATCCGGATCGCGTCGTCGGTGACCGGCCGGGACGCTGTGCTGCGGTTCTCGGGTCACTACCTGTCCGCGTACGGGGCGGCCGGGGCGCCGGGAACAGGTCGGCAGGTCACTGTCGAGGAGCTCGACGCGATGGACAGCCGGCAACGGAGAGACGCGCTCGCGCGCATCGCCGCCGTCGTGCTCGAGCCGGGCAACGCCTCCGGCCTCGTCCGCCTCCCCGACGCCGAGCGGGTCGCCCGCGTCGTCGACGAGGTGCGAGCCGCCGGCGGGCTGCTCGTCGTGGACGAGGTGACGACCGGCTTCGGGCGGACCGGGCGATGGTTCGGGTTCCAGCACGTGGGCGTGCGGCCGGACATCGTCGCGGTGGGCAAGGGGGCAGGCAATGGCTACCCGGTCAGCGCTGTCGTCGTCGCTCGCGAGGTCGCGGATCGGACCACGCGGGCGGGACTGCGCTATGCGCAATCGCACCAGGACGACCCGCTCGGCGCCGCCGTCCTGCTCGCGGTCATCGAGGCCATCGAAGCCGAGGGTCTTCTCTCAGCCGCTGTCGCCCGCGGCGCGCAGTTGACTTCCGGACTGGCCGCGCTCGCCGCATCCGGCCTGGGTGTGCGGGCGGTGCGCGGCCGCGGCCTGATGTGCGCGTTCGACGTCGCGTCCGGCGCTGCCGCCCGGACCCAGTCGTCGCTACTCGACCACGGCTACCTCGTCGGCGCCCACCTGGCGCGGGACACAATCCGCGTGTACCCGCCGCTGGTGGTCACCCCCGCGCAGATCGAAGGGTTCCTGGCGGCCGCACGGGCGACTCTGTCAGCCGTCGGATAGCCCGCCCACGGACGACTCCCCCATGTTCGAGGGCGGGCGTCGCGATCCTCTAGCCGACGCCTGCCCATGCCTCGTCGTCGAGGAACGTGCGCAGCGAGGCCATGAGGATGCCGTCGCCCACTTGGGCCAGATGCCACCCGTCAAGTGGCAGCACGAGAACCAGCCGCACTCCCGCGCCGGCCAACGATGCCCCGCGGCGGTGCAGCAGAGGCGCGTTCTGGGCGTCGGCGAACAACGCAGCGCTGATGACCAACTCGCGGTGGCGCCGAACCCACTCCTGCCCCGCGGCGAGATCCTCTGGGGCCGCGAGCAACTCGGGCAGCCATCCGGGGGCGACGAGGGCGCCGGGCTGCCGCAGGCGGTCCATCACCTCGTCATGGCGCTGCTGCCAGCGGGTCTCCGCGTCGATCGGGGCAGGCCTCGCTGCGGGTGGCGAGACGATGGGCGGCACGTCATGGAGGACGTCCAGGCCGTGCCACGCACGGGCATACAGGAGCTCGAGAACCGCCGCCGGCACGTCGAAGGCGATGCGCGGTGATGGCTGGGGGGTCGCCTTCCGCATCGCACTCCCCCGTCGTCAGGCCCGCATGAGGCCGCACTCGAAACGCAGCTCCGAGCGGGCGGCGTCGCGCGGATGCGGCTGGCTCGCCCCTGTGGCGGCGAAGCCGAAGCCCTCGTACAGGGCCCGGGCCGCGTCGTTGTCATCGGCCACCCACAATGACAGCGTGGTGGCACCGACATCGGACGCCTCGTCGGCGACACGCTGGAGCAGCGCCCGGCCGATTCCTTGGCTTCGGTGGTCCGGGTCGACCCACAGGCTCACGACATGCCGGTCGTCCACAGGCGAGCCGGGCTCGGCGATCATGCACACGAGCCCCACGGGTTCCTGGCCCAGCCCTGGCCGGGCCACGAACCACTGGCTGGAGCGCAGCCGCATCCGCCAGTGCTGCTCCTGGAAGCGCTGGTCCCGCGCCAGCGACGCGCCGAACGCCTGAGGGCTCTGCCACAGCGCTCGCAGACGGATGTCACGGAGCACCTGCCACTCGTCCTCGGACAACTGCTCGACTCTGACCATCGGGTCAGCATGCCCGACGCTGCACCGCGGCCCATCACGCGACTCGCCGACGGATCGCACCGCCACCCGGCCCGGGAGCGGCTCAGATCCCGTCGGTGTCTAGCAGATCAGGGTCGGCGAGCGGGCGGCCGTCGGCGGCCAGGTCGGGGAGGCCCTCCGAGCGCCGAGACGATCCGAGCCGGTGTTGGTCAGGCGGCTCGGAGCCAGGAGCACCCTCGTCGGGCTGGTCCTCGTCAGGCGCGGATGGCTGGACTGGGCGATCTGGGGCCGCATCCGGGTCGAGCGGTTCGGGAATCGTCATCACTCACCTCCGCATACTGGAGAACAGCTCAACGGAACGCTCGGGACACCGCCCGCGGGGTCAGGCCATGCTCAACGGCAGCACGTCGGCAGTGGGCAGCCGGACGTACTCCACATCGGGGCAGAGCTGTCGCATCAGGCGATCGACCAGGGCCTTGCCGGGCAGGCTCAGCGTCGCGTCGTGGATGGGCAGCACGAGCCGGGGCGCGATGGCGTGGATGAAGTCGACGGTCTCAGCGATCTTCAGCCACGGCCCCGACACGGGGGCCAGGACGGACTTCACCGGGCGCCCGGCGGGGACGGTGAAGGAGTCCCCCGGATGAAGCAGGGACCCGTCGATCAGGTAGGCGACGTTCACCACCCGAGGGATCGAGGGGTAGGCGAGGGCATGCCACTCCCCCAGCACCTCGACGTCGAAGCCGACGGCGTCGAACCGGTCGCCGGCCGTGACCCCGTGCAGCCGGTTGTCGCCCACCGTGCCGTCGGAGAGCTCGATGACCACTGCTGGCGGTCCCCAGACCTCGAGTGCTGGGTCCACGTCGAGCGCCTGGCGAAGTTGCGGGGCGTGGACGTGATCGCTGTGCTCATGCGTGATCAGTACTCCCGCGGCCCCCGTGAGGGCGTCCGGGACGCTGAGGATCCCGGGATCGATCACGAGCCGACGGCCGTCGCGCTCGAGTCGCACGCACGAGTGCCCCCAGGCCGTCAGCTCCGTCGTCGTCATCTCCCCAGCATCAGGGGGCGACGACCACCGCGCCAGTGCGCCGAGGGCGTCCTGGCGCGGTGGGATCGACAGGTCAGGAGATGACCATCACCAGGTCGCCGCCCTCGAGCTGCTGCACCGCGCCGATCGCGAGGCGCTGCACCTTGCCGGCGACGGGGGTCGTGATGGCGGCCTCCATCTTCATGGCCTCCACAGTCGCCACCGTCTGGCCGGCCTCGACGGACTGGCCCTCCTGGACCACCGGCGTCACGGCGCCGGCGAACGGCGCCGCGATCTGGCCGGGGTTGCCCGGGTCGGCCTTCTCGGCGGCCGCGCTGTCGACCTCGACGGTGCGGTCGCGCACCTGGATGGGCCGGATCTGGCCGTTGAGCGTGAACATGACGGTCCGCATGCCCCGCACGTCCGGCTCGCCGACGGCCTCGAGGCCCACCAGCAGGCGCACGCCCTTGCCAAGCTCGATGTCCACCTCGTCGCCGTTGGTCATGCCATAGAGGTAGCGCGTGGTGTCGAGCACGCTCACGTCGCCGTAGGAGCCCCGGAACGCCTGGAACTCCTTGGTCGGACCGGCGAATAGCAGGTGGTTCAACCGGTCGCGACGGGTCGCCGAGTCGGCGCCTAGGTCCTGGAGGTCCTGGTCGGACAACGGGGTGATCGGGTTGCGGACCGTGCGGCCCGCGAGGGCCTTGGAGCGGAACGGCTCCGGCCAGCCGCCGGGCGGGTCGCCCAACTCGCCGGACAGGAACCCGACGACGGAGTCCGGGATGTCGTAGGCCTGCGGGTTCTCGGCGAAGTCCGCCGGGTCGGCCTGACGTGCGACCAGGTGCAGGGCGAGGTCGCCGACCACCTTGGACGACGGGGTGACCTTCACCAGGCGGCCGAGGATGCGGTCCGCGGCGGCGTACGTCTCCTCGATCTGCTCGAACTGGCCGCCGAGGCCCAGCGCGATGGCCTGCTGGCGCAGGTTGGAGAGCTGCCCGCCGGGGATCTCGTGGTCGTACACGCGGCCGGTGGGGCCGGGCAGGCCCGACTCGAACGGCCGGTACAGGCGCCGCACGGCCTCCCAGTACGGCTCGAGGTCGCAGACGGCCCGCAGGTCGAGCCCGGTGTCGCGGGGCGTGTGCTCGAGCCCGGCGACGAGGGCCGACATCGGCGGCTGGCTGGTGGTCCCGGCCATCGCCGCGCTCGCCGCGTCGACAGCGTCCACCCCGGCCTCGACGGCGGCGAAGAGCGTCGCCATCTGGCCACCGGTGGTGTCGTGCGTGTGCAGGTGCACCGGCAGGTCGAACCGCTCACGCAGCGCCGTGACGAGCTTGGTCGCCGCGGCAGGCCGCAGCAGTCCCGCCATGTCCTTGATCGCCAGCACGTGCGCGCCCGCCTCGACGATCTTGTCGGCGAGCCGCAGGTAGTAGTCGAGCGTGTACAGGTCCTCCGCCGGGTTCAGCAGGTTGCCCGTGTAGCACAGCGCGACCTCGGCGATCGGGGTGCCGGCCTCGCGGACGGCGTCGATCGCCGGGCGCATCTGCTCGACGTCGTTGAGCGCGTCGAAGATGCGGAAGATGTCGATGCCGGTGGCGGTCGCCTCGCGAACGAACGCCTCGGTGACCTCCGTCGGGTACGGGGTGTAGCCGACGGTGTTGCGCCCGCGCAGCAGCATCTGCAGCGCGAGGTTCGGCATCGCCTCGCGCAGCGACGCGAGCCGCTCCCACGGGTCCTCGCCGAGGAACCGGAGCGCGACGTCGTAGGTCGCGCCGCCCCAGGCCTCCACCGAGAGGAGCTGCGGCAGCAGCCGTGCCTCGGTGGCGCTGACCGCCAGGAGGTCGTGCGTGCGGACACGCGTCGCGAGCAGCGACTGGTGGGCGTCGCGGAACGTGGTGTCGGTGACGGCCACGGCGGTCTGCTCGCGCAGCGCCCGGGCGAATCCCTCGGGGCCGAGCTCGAGCAGCCGCTGCCGGCTGCCGGCCGGAGCCGGGCTGGCCAGGTCCGTGGCGGGGAGCTTCAGTCGCGGGTCGACGGCGTCGCTCGGGCGGATCCCGTGCGGCCGGTTGACCGTGACATCGCCCAGGTACGACAGCAGCCGGGTCCCGCGGTCGGCGCTCTCCCGTGCGGCGAGCAGCTCCGGGCGCTCGTCGATGAACGAGGTGGAGATGTTCCCCGAGGCGAACTCCGGGTCGGCGAGCACAGCCTGCAGGAACGGGATGTTGGTGCGGATGCCGCGGATGCGGAACTCGGCGAGGGCGCGACGCGCGCGCCGCACCGCCGTCGGGTAGTCCCGGCCACGGCACGTGAGCTTCACCAGCATCGAGTCGAAGTGGCCCGAGATGTCCGAGCCGGCCGAAGCCGTCGCGCCGTCGAGGCGCACCCCCGCGCCGCCCGGCGAGCGGTACGCGATGATCCGGCCCGTGTCGGGGCGGAAGCCGTTGGACGGGTCCTCGGTGGTGATGCGGGTCTGCAGCGCCGAGCCGTTGATGCGGATCGAGTCCTGCTCGATGCCCAGGTCCGCGAGGGTCTCGCCCGCCGCGATGCGCATCTGGGAGGACACGAGGTCGATGTCGGTGACCTCCTCGGTCACCGTGTGCTCGACCTGGATGCGCGGGTTCATCTCGATGAACACGTGCTCGCCGGCGCGCTCGCCCACAGTGTCGAGTAGGAACTCGACGGTGCCGGCGTTCTGGTAGCCGATGCTCTTCGCGAACTTCACCGCGTCACGGCACAGCGCGTCGCGGATCTCGGGGTCGAGGTTCGGCGCGGGCGCGATCTCGACGACCTTCTGGTGGCGGCGCTGCAACGAGCAGTCGCGCTCGTACAGGTGCACCACATTGCCCTCGCCGTCGGCGAGGATCTGCACCTCGATGTGGCGGGGGCGCAGCACGGCCCGCTCGAGGAACACCGTCGGGTCGCCGAACGCCGCGTCGGCCTCGCGCATCGCGGCGGACAGCGCCTCGGGCAGCTCGGCGGGTGTGGACACACGGCGCATGCCGCGCCCGCCACCGCCTGCGACGGCCTTGACGAAGATGGGGAACCCCACCTCGTCGGCGGCCGCGAGGAGCTCGTCGACGTTCGAGGACGGGGCCGAGGACGGCAGCACGGGGATGCCCGCGTCACGCGCGGCCTGCAGCGCTCGCACCTTGTTGCCGGCCAGCTCGAGCACCTCGGGCGGCGGCCCGATGAACGTCAGGCCCGCGTCGACGGCCGCCCGGGCGAAGTCCGGGTTCTCCGAGAGGAACCCGTAGCCCGGGTAGATCGCGTCCGCGCCCGAGTCGAGGGCGACCCGGATGATCTCCTGGATGTCGAGGTAGGCGCGCACCGGGTGGCCCGCGGTCCCGATCGGGTAGGCCTCGTCGGCCTTCAACCGGTGCTCGGAGTTGCGATCCTCCTGCGGGAAGACCGCGACGGTGCGCGCGCCCAACTCATAGGCAGCACGGAAAGCCCGCACCGCGATCTCAGCGCGGTTCGCGACGAGCACTTTCGAGAACACGACTCACCCCATCCGTTTGATTCGGGAGCACCGTAGCGGCTGGCGTCCACGCAGGTCGTCGCCAACCGCATGCCGAACGACCCCCCGGTCTCCCCTCCGCAGATCTTGCCATGCCGCATTTGGTGCGCCGCTTTTCGTGCACGGGCTGGGCGCCGCTACCGTGAGCCCCGTGCTGGTCCTGGGTGTGTGCAGTCTCAAGGGTGGAGTGGGCAAGACGTCGGTGACGCTGGGGTTGGCCTCAGCGGCTCTGGAACGCGGTCTGCGCACTCTCGTCGTCGACCTCGACCCGCAGGGCGACAGCACGCTGGCGCTGGGCATCGCGCCCGGCGACCACGTCGACGTCGCCGCCGTGCTGGACGACCCGTCAGCGGAGACGGTGCGCGCCGCCACCGTGACCAGCGGCTGGGCCGACGACGGGCTCGACGTGCTGGTGGGATCGGACAGGTCTGCGCGGCATGACGGCCTGGACGCGACGGGCAGCGATGTGGACCGACTGCGCTTCGCGTTGTCGTGGGTGAGCGGTTACGACCTCGTCCTGCTCGACTGCCCGCCGTCGCTGGGCGGGCTGACCCGCGCCGGGCTGACCGCATGCGACCGGGCCTTGGTCGTCACGGAGCCCGGCCTGTTCTCCGTCATGGCGGTGGGCCGTGCCATGCGCACGATCGACGAGCTGCGACGCGGGCCCGCCCCGTCGTTGCAGCCACTGGGCGTGGTGGTCAACAGGGTGCGCGCGCGCTCTGTCGAGCAGGCGTTCCGGCTGGAGGAGCTGCGGGCGCTGTACGGCCCGTTGATCCTGAGCCCGATGCTCCCCGAGCGTGCCGCCCTCCAGCAGGCGCAGGGCGCCGCCCAGCCCGTCCACGCATGGCCGGGGGCCGCGGCCGGTGAGCTGGCGGACGCTTTCGACCTCCTGCTGGAGCGCGCGCTGCGGGCCCCGGCCACGCGCTGATCGAGGTGGGGCACGCCGAGGTCGCGCGCCCGGCCCGGTAGGGCTCAGCCGGCGTTGCGGGCCCGTCGGCGCGCCGCGAGCTCGTCGTCCGCGCCCGGCTCGGCGCCGTCGTCCATGCGCTCCGTGGGCAACTGCGCGAGCGTGCCCTCGACCTCGCGCCACACCCGGCCGACGGCGATGCCGAAGACGCCCTGGCCGCCCTGCACGAGGTCGATGACCTCGTCCGCGGACGTGCACTCGTAGACACTGGCGCCGTCGGACATGAGCGTGATCTGGGCGAGGTCGTCGACCCCCCGCTCCCGCAGGTGGCTCACCGCGGTGCGGATCTGCTGGAGCGAGACGCCGGTGTCGAGCAGGCGCTTGACGACCTTGAGCACCAAGATGTCCCGGAAGCTGTAGAGCCGCTGCGTGCCGGAGCCGGTGGCCGGCCGGATGGTCGGCTCCACGAGCCCGGTGCGCGCCCAGTAGTCGAGTTGGCGGTACGTGATCCCGGCCGCGCGGCAGGCTGTGGGCCCGCGGTAGCCGGTCGTCGTGTCGAGGTCGGGAAGCTCGTCCCCGAAGAGCAGGCCTTGGGCGCGCTGGGGGACGCCACCAGCAGCCTCCACGCTGTCACCGGTGCCGCTCACAGGTCCTCCACTCGCTGCCTCATCCGCCGTGTCGGCGCCCTCAGAGGTATGTGGCCTCGGGCTCTCGGATGTCCATCGGTCACGCTAGGCCTGGGGCGCCGGAGCGTCAACGACGTCGCCCGGCGCGCCGCGGCGGAGTGTTTCGAGGGCCGGCCCCACGTTCCGCCTGAGATCGAATCCCCTGGTCACCGGCCCTCCGGCCCCTGGTCGTGGCCGGTGTCGAAGTCCTCGGGCGTGACCTGCTCGAGGAACTCCCGGAAACGCTCGACCTCTTGCTCCGCAGGGCCGCTGGAGGCCTCGACCCCGGCGATCGCCACGACCTCCGCCGAGCACAGCACGGGGCAGCCCACCCGGACCGCCACCGCGATCGCGTCCGAGGCGCGCGAGTCGACCCGCCCGCCCGAGCCGAGCACGAGGGCGGCGTGGAACACCCCGTGCTCCAGGCTGGTGATCTCGACGCGCCGCAGGCTCGCGCCCACCGCGGTGATCACATCGCAGAGCAGGTCGTGGGTCATCGGCCGGCGCGGCACGATCCCGGCCTGCGCCGAGGCGATCGCGCTGCCCTCGCTGGGGCCGATGACGATGGGCACGAACAACTCGGAGGCCGGGTCCAGCAACAGGACGACGATCTCCTCGTCGACCAGGTGCTGTCGCACGCCGACCACCTCGACCGGAACCAGCTCTTCGTCCTCACCCACGTGACCACGCTACGTCGGGCGCGCCCCGTCGGCTGCGTGAGAGCGACGGCTTTTCACCCGGCCGGGGAACGCCGAGGTCAGGGCGCGAGCTCGGACACCGCGCCGCGCACGAGCGCGGTGTGGAGCTGAGTGCACAACTCCCCCACCTCGGCTGCGAGCGTGCCCGCCCGAGCCCGCGATGAGGGCGCGTTACGGCCGCGCCACGGCGCCACGATCTGCTCGACGAGGTCGGCCTGCCGATCCGCCGCGGCGCGGAAGACCCGCAGGTGCCGCGAGTCGATCCCGTGCTCGCCGAGCGCCACGGCGAGCTGCACGACGTCGCGCGCCCAGGGATCGAAATGCCCCGACGCCGTGGCGCGGAGCACGCCGCCCGCGACCAGGTCTGCGACCACATCGACGCCGACCCCGGCCTCACGGGCCAGCGCGGCGGCCGTCAGCCGGGCTCCCGACGTCGACGTCTGCCGCACGCCGTCCTGGGTGGCGAGCTGCGCGCGCGCGGCGGGCTCGTCCTCGACGCCCGAGTCGAGCGCCGCGAGCTGCTCCCCGATGACCTTGAGCGGGACGTACCGGTCCCGCTGCTGGCGCAGCACATAGCGCAGCCGCTCGATGTCGGCGGGGCTGTACTGGCGGTACCCGGCCGGCGTCCGCACCGGGAGCACCAGCCCTTGCTCCTCGAGGAAGCGCAGCTTGGAGTTCGTCACCGCGGGGAACTCGATCTGCAGGGCCGCGAGGACGTCGGAGATCCGCATCGTCGCCTGGCGGGAGATCCCGCGGGGCCACGGCTCGACGGCCGCGGGCTCGGCGCCGCGCGGATCCTCCTCCGAGTCGGCCAGGCCCGCCGACGAGCGCTCGACAGCGCGTGCGCTCGCCCCGCTCGCCGACCCCCGCATCGAGTGCTCCGACCTCACGGCAGGGGGTGGGCGGCCGGCTCGCCACCCGCGGCACGCGCGGGGCTCGGGTGGAACGTCATCCGGTACTTGCCGATCTGCACCTCGTCGCCCGGGCGGAGCAACGCGGCGTCGATCCGGTTCCGGTTCACATACGTGCCGTTCAGCGAGCCGATGTCGCGCACCACGAAGTCGTCGCCCTCACGGACGAACTCCGCGTGCTTGCGGGACACCGTCACGTCGTCCAGGAAGATGTCCGCGTCGGGGCTGCGCCCGGCTATCGTCCGCTCGGCGTCCAGGAGGAACCTGGCGCCCACGCTCGGGCCGCGCTGCATGACGAGGAGCGCCGAGGTGCGCGGCAGTGCCTGCACCGCGGCGCGGACCTCGCTGCTCAGACCGGCTGGCGCGACGATCTCCAACTCGGTCGAGTCGATGCTGGTGAACACCGTGGTGTCGGACGCCGAGGGGATGTACCCCGACTGTCCGTGGTGCTGCTGCGCGCTCCGCCCCTGCTCCGGTAGCTGCCGATCGTCGCTCATGCCGCCTCCCGGGCCTGCTGTGACTGCGACCCGCCTTCGAGGTCACGACTGGTACACCAGCCTATGCGGATGCGCGCCGATGTTGTAGCACCGCGCCGTGGCGCCGCCGGACTGCCTGCGCTCACCCTGTCGGCGCAGGCTGCGGTGTCGCGTACTGCGGGACTGTCGGCTCGCGCGTCGCGGTGACCTCCACCAGGGCCTCGCTCGCCACGATCGCCTTGCCTCCCGCGTTCCGGATGACCGCGAGGGCGCCGCCATGCATGTCCAGCGCGGTGGACATCGTGTCGGGGTTGCCGATCACACGCCAGACGTACGGGGCCCGGATCAGCACGCCGTCGACGACCACGCCGTCATCCGCTGGCGCGAAGTAGCTCGACGCGGTCAGTCGCAGGTCGTTGAGCTGCACCGCCTCCGCGCCCGCGTTGCGGAGCTCCTCGAGCATGTTGAGCATGTGCTCATAGCGGATCGTGCCCGTCGCCTGGGTGAGCGTCACGGTGATCCCCGGCCCCTCGGCGGGGAGGCGCCCGGTGAGGATGCCCTGCACGGCGGCGCTGCGGGTCGCGGCGTCCAACGCCGCCTGGCGGCTGTCCGTGCCCGACTCCAGCTCGGCGCGCGTGCGCTCGAGCTCGGCGATCTCGCGCTGCAGGTCGTCGCCCTGGCGGGTGGTCTGGTCGAGGATCCCCACGAGCTCGGACTGCCGGAGGTTGGCGAGCCCGTCGTCGCGGGTCTGCCGGAGCTGGGCCACGACCGCGAAGCCGAGCAGCGCGCACAGCACGGCGATCAGGATCTGCGCGCGGGTCGCGCGCGGGCGGAGCAGGCCGCGCAACGTCGCCCACCCGTCGCGGCGGGGCTCCTCGGCGGCCGGCTCGGCCGGGTCAACCGCGTCGACGGTGTCGGGCGTGTCGATGGAGTCGGCGGTGTCGTCCACACCGTCCACATCGACCACGTCGTCCGCGCGGTCGGGGTCCAGCGCGCTCATGCCTTGAACAAGTGCCGGCGGATCGACGCGGCGTTCGAGAAGATGCGGATGCCGAGCACGACCACCACGCCCGTGGAGAGCTGGCTGCCGACGCCCAGCTGGTCGCCCAGGAAGACGATGAGGGCGGCGACGACGACGTTCGACAGGAACGAGACCAGGAAGACGCGGTCGTCGAAGATCCCGTCGAGCATCGCCCGCAGGCCGCCGAACAACGCGTCGAGGGCCGCCACCACCGCGATCGGGAGGTACGGCTGGAGGAACACGGGCACGACGGGTTGCACCAGCAGCCCTGTCACGACACCGATCACCAGGCCGATCACTGCGATCACGTGCGACCACTCCTCTCGCTCGTCGTCGGCCATGACCCTGCCACATCCGCGGACGCGGCCAGCGCCAGAGCGCGCTCCCGCTGGTCGGCGAGCAGGTCCGAGCGCCCCGGATCACCCGGACGGTGGACATCGGCCCCGGAGATGGACCGGCCGCTGCGCGGCGCCAGCGGCGTCCCGGCCGGCACCGTGGCCGAGCGCAGGGTGACTCGCGCGGCGGAGGGCAGCTCGAGGGCGGGCTGGGAGCTCGTGTCGACCCCGACGCCGACCGTGTTGCGCAGCCACGTCAGGTAATCGCCGGCCCGCGCCCGCGCCAGGCCGGTCTGCAGCCCTTGCGGGTCCCCCACCGCCTCGATCGTGTACGGGCCGATGATCGGCACCAGGTCGATCAGGATCGCGCTGCCGGCACTGCGGATAGAGGTCGTCGCTGTGAGCCGCTGGTCGTTGACGGCCACGGCCTCCGCGCCGGCCTGCCAGAGGCCGTTGACGATCATCTGCAGATCGCCGTCGAACACCCGCGCCGTGGGGTCCTCGGTGGCGCCGTCGCCCACAGCGGGGTCGCTCAGTGTGATCCGCAGGCCCGGACCTGTCACGGCCGTGGCGCCCGACGCGAGCGAGTCGGCCTCGAGCTGCTCCACGAGCGAGGAGTTGCTGGCGGCCAGGGCCGAGGCGTGAAGCTGGTCGATGTCGGCGTTGAGCGTCTGGGCCCGATCGCGGAGCTGCTCGACGTCGGCCGTGCGGTCGCGGATCTGCTCCTCGAGGAGCAGCCGCGCGGCCATGACGCTCGGCTGTGGGGCGCGCAACGACATGGTCGCGGCGGTGACGCCCAATCCGAGGACCATCGCCGACACCAGGACGAGGGCGGTGCGACGCACGGTGGGCGGGCGGGAGCCCTCGAGGGCCCGGCGCTCCGCGGCGAGCCGGTAGCCGGGGTCCAAGGGCTTGCGGGTGACCTCGTTGAGCAGCGTCATCGACGCGTCGAGGGCGCCGCGCGCACGCGCGCCTTCCGGCGCCTGGTCGACGCGATCGTCCGGGCTCACACCGCGGCCGACGTGGGCGGGGCCTGAGTGGCGCTCGCGAGGAGCACCCGGCGGGCTTGGAGCACGTAGAGCCCCCCGGCGAACCAGTAGAGCGCCACGCCCCACCAGGCGCATGCCCACCCGAGCACTAGGGCGATGGAGCCGATGGGGTCGGGCCACTCGGCCAGGAGGAGCAGCGGGAAGGCGTAGAGCAGCGCGAAGGTGCCTGCCTTGCCGGCCAGGTGGACCGGCAGGGGGCCGTACCCGAACCGGGCCAGCACCGCGAGCAGCCCGAGGAGCAGCAGGTCCCGCAGGACGAGCACGAGCACCAGCCACCAGGGCACCACGTCACGCCAGGCGAGCCCCACCAGGGTGACCAGGATGAACAGGCGGTCTGCGGCGGGGTCGAGCATCTGCCCGAGCTTCGACACCTGCCCGAGGCGTCGGGCGAGGACCCCGTCGAGCCAGTCGCTGGCGCCGGACACCGCGAGGACGAGCAGCGCCCAGCCGTCCTCACCCGCCCCGATGAGCACCGCGAACACGGGCACCAGGAGGAGCCGCGCCAGGCTGATGACGTTGGGGACCGTGAGCACGCGGTCTGAGACGGCGACCTTCTCCGCCACGGCCTCCCCTGTCGTCGACACTGTGCTGACCCTCCATAGCCTGCTGACCCTCGATCTTAGGCGTCGTTCAGGGCGTCTGGGTCCCTCGCCGGGCGGGTCGCGCGCACCTGTCATACGGTCGAACGTCAACTGAGTCCCGCTGATGACAGGAAGAGGTGCGTCGAGATGGGCATTGACGACAAGGCGAAGAACGCCGCCGAGGACCTGACAGGCAAGGGCAAGGAGGCCGCCGGCAAGGCGACCGGCGACGAGCAGCTCGAGGCCGAGGGCCGCGGCGACCAGGTCAAGGCCGACCTCAAGAAGGCCGGCGAGAAGATCAAGGACGCCTTCAAGCACTGAGCAGGCGCGCGGGCGTGGTTCCGGGGGTGTGGTTCGCTGGGCAGATGTCCCACGTGAACGACCCCGAGGTGATCCGCCGGCTGCTGTCCACCCCCGCCCGCTGGGCTGTGGTGGGGCTGTCGGCGAACCGCGCCCGCGCGGCCTGGGGTGTGGCGGCCTACCTGCGGGACACGCTCGGGCACGAGGTGGTGCCGGTGCATCCCCGAGCAGAGGCCGTGGCGGGCGTCCCCGGCCACCCGGACCTCGCGTCGGCCCCTCAGCCGATCGACGTGGTCGACGTCTTCGTGAACTCCCGACGCGCGGGCCCCGTGGTCGACGCCGCGATCGCCGTGGGCGCGGGGGCCGTCTGGCTGCAGCTCGGAGTGATCGACGAGGACGCCGCGGCACGCGCCCGCGACGCGGGCCTGGACGTCGTGATGGACACCTGCCCCGCCATCGAAGGGCCTCGCTTCGGCCTGTTCTGAGGTGTTTCTGAGGCGTTTCTGAGCCGTGCTCGACGGGTGCTGTGTGCAGCGTCACCACATGGCAGCCCCGGCCAGCCGGTAGACTCGTCCAGAACCTGGAGTTCGTCGCGCCTCCCTCGTGCCTGTGTACCGGCGTCACCGCCGTGGATGTGTTCGGGAATGCGACCTTCGGGACGGCCCCCCTGGCCGGCCCGCACGCGACTCCTCAGCAATCCGAACGGTGCCATTCACACATGACGTCCTTGCCTTCTGCTGCCCTGCCCACGACCGAGTCGTCAGACGCAGCGGCCCCCACCATCACGTTCGCCGAGCTCGGCCTGCCGGAGCCCTTGGCCCGCGCAGTGGCGGACCTCGGCTTCGAGATCCCCTCGGCGATCCAGGCCGAGGCCATCCCCGCGCTCCTCGCGGGCCGCGACATCACCGGCGTCGCCCAGACCGGCACCGGCAAGACCGCCGCGTTCGGGCTGCCGCTCCTCGCCGCCGTCGACCCCGAGCTGCGCGAGGTCCAGGCGCTGGTCCTGACCCCGACCCGCGAGCTGGCCATGCAGGTCGCCGAGGCGATCGAGACGTTCGCCAAGCACCTGCCCGGCATCGAGGTCATCGCGGTGTACGGCGGCTCGCCGTTCCTGCCGCAGCAGCGGGCGCTGGCCCGCGGCGCGCAGATCGTCGTCGGCACCCCGGGCCGTGTGATCGACCACCTCGAGCGCCGCACGCTGCGCCCCGACAACGTCCGCTTCCTCGTGCTCGACGAGGCTGACGAGATGCTGCGGATGGGCTTCGCCGAGGACGTCGACAAGATCTTCAACACCACGCCCACCGACCGCCAGGTGGCGCTGTTCTCCGCGACCATGCCCCCGGCGATCCGCCGCGTGGCCGGCCAGCACCTGAACAACCCGGTCGAGGTCGCGGTCTCCCGCCAGTCGTCGACCGTCACCAGCGTCAACCAGACGTACGCCGTGGTGCCCTACCGCCACAAGGCCGGCGCGCTGGCCCGTGTGCTCGCGGTCTCCGACGCCGATGCGGCGATCGTCTTCGTCCGCACCCGTGGCGCGGCCGAGGAGGTCGGCAGCGCGCTGATCGAGCGCGGCATCTCCGCCGCGTACATCTCCGGTGATGTGGCCCAGGGCGAGCGCGAGAAGATCGTCGAGCGCCTGCGCAGCGGCGCCCTCAACGTGCTGGTCGCCACCGACGTCGCGGCCCGTGGGCTGGACGTCGACCGGATCGGCCTGGTCGTGAACTTCGACGCGCCGAGCGAGCCTGAGGCCTACGTGCACCGCATCGGCCGCACGGGACGCGCGGGCCGCTCGGGCGAGGCGTTGACCTTCGTCACGCCGAGCGAGCAGCACCGCCTGCGCGCGATCGAGCGGACGACGCGCCAGAAGCTCGAGGAGATCTCGATCCCCTCCCCCGCCGACGTCTCCGCGCACCGTGTGCAGAAGCTGCTGCGCGACGTCGCCACGCGCGCCGAGGCCGGCCGCCTGGACCTCTACCGCACGGCGGTGACGGCCTACCTCGCCGAGAACCCGTCGGTGGACCCGATCGAGCTCGCCTCCGTGGTGGCCGCGCTCGCCGTCGGCGACACCGGCCCCGCGCCGCGTCCCACGCACGGTGACGACCTGGATGACGCGCTCAGCCGCGCGCACCTGTCGGACCGCGGCGACCGGAACGAGCGCTCGGCCCGCCCGTCCTCCGACGGTCCCCGCCGCGCCACGCACCGCACCGAGGGCGGCCTCCGGTACCGCATCGCGGTGGGCCACACCCATGGCGCGCAGGCCGGCGCCATCGTGGGCGCGCTGACCAACGAGGGCGGCCTGACCGGCAAGGACCTGGGCAAGATCGACATCTTCCCCAGCTTCTCCCTGGTGGAGATCCCCGCCGGGCTGAGCCCTGAGGCCTTCGACCGGATCGGCCGCGCCCGCGTCGCCGGGCGCCCGCTGCGCATCCGCGTCGACGAGGGCCCCGGCCCCCGCACCGGACAGGGCGCGTCGCGTCCCACCGGCGCGCACCGTCCCGAGGGCCGCGACCGCGCGGAGTCGCGGGACCGCCGGCCCCGTCACACGGTGGGTCGCTGACCGACTGCGGCGACATCCGCCACTGACTGACGCGTAGGCGCTCGGCCCTCTATCTGAGGGCTGAGCGCCTACGCGCTTCTGGTTGGGACTGCGCCCGCAGCAGGGCGATGTCCGCCTCCCGCAGCGCGTCGTCGGCGTCGTGGTAGCGCTGCACGCTGGGCAGCACGCCGGTCGCCAAGTCCGCGCCCAGGTCGATCTGCAGGTGCGTGAGGAGCTCGTCGACGCGGAGCGGGTCGCCGCCCACGCCCACGTCGTCCAGCAGCACCGCGAACTCGTCCTGGCCGAGCCGCGCCGCTGTGTCCCCCTCGCGCACCGCGCGACGCAGCCGGCGCACGACCTCGCCGCGCGCCACCGCGTCGTCGTCCACCGGCTCCTCGCCACGCGACCCGTGGCCGCTGGCGAACTCGAGCCGCAGCAGCACCACCGAGCAGTCGTAGTCCTCCGAGCGCCGCGCCCGCTTCACCGCCGCGCCCAGCCGCTCCAGGAAGAGCATCCGGTTCGCCAGGCCCGTCTCCGGGTCGCGCAGGGCGTTGCGCCGCAGCGCCAGCTCCTGCTCTTTGCGCTCCGTCATGTCGACCAGCGCGCCGACAAGCCGCGCGGGGCAGCCCGCGTCGTCGAGCACGGTGACCGCCCGGCACATCATCCACCGGTAGTCGCCGGTGGAGGTGCGCACCCGGTGCTCGAGCTCCAGCGGCACACGCGCCCCGCCGAGTTGGGCGGCGATCGCTGCGGAGAGCTCGTCCCGGTCGTCGGGATGGACCCGCTCGAGCCACTCCGTGGGCGAGGAGCTGATGTCGTCGTCCTGGTACCCGAGCACCTGCTTCCACCGCGGCGAGTAGTACACGGTGCCCGCGCTGACGTCCCAGTCCCAGGTGCCGTCCTGCGCGGCCATCGACGCGAGGGCGTATCGCTCCTCGCTGGCGCGGACCTTGTCCGCGAGGGCGCGCTCGCGTGCGGCCGCCTGCTCCAGCGCCCGGCGCTGCTCGCGCAGCGAGCCGAGCAGGCGCTCCTGGTCGAGGGCCACCGCGAGCAGGGCCGCCCAGTGGTTGTACTTGTCCCGCGCGCTGGTCATGCGGGCCTCGACGACTCCGTCGATCGCCAGCAGCCCCCAGTCGCTGCCGGCGAAGGTCACCGGCACGACGAACGTCACGTCACTCCCGCCGACCCCGCTCGAACGGGTCAGGGCGGGCGGGGGGAACTGGCTCGCGGGGCTGCGGGAGCCGATCAGGCGGGTCATCGTGCCGCTGGTGTCGTACACCCCGACGATCTCGACCTCCCGGTCACCGGGCGCGCGCTCGCGGCCGACCCACAGGCCGAGGCATGCGGGTCCGCGCACCGCCCGGGGCAGCCAGGTCAGGGCCCGCGGGCTCGCGCCCTTGCCCCGGAGCAGGTCCATGTCGACCTCGTACTGGTCGGCGATGGTGCGCTCGAGGTTGCCGCTGCGCGCGAGCAATGGGCGCACACAGCCCTTGGTGAGGGCCAGCAGCAACTCGGTGGCGACCCTGCGCACGGCAGCCGCGTGTGGCGAGTCCGGCGCCAGGGCGTCCAACGCCTCTGCCTCGAGGTCTCGCACCACTCCGACGAGCTGCTCCAACGCCTCGGGGTGCGGCTGGAGGGCGGAGGTCAGGTCCGCGAGCCGGGTCAGCGTGGTCGGGGTCGGGATGGCGCCGCGCTCGGCTGCCGCCACCAGCGGGTCCAGGACGCCATGGCACCAG
Source organism: Cellulomonas cellasea (assembly GCF_030372105.1). Classification (GTDB taxonomy): domain Bacteria; phylum Actinomycetota; class Actinomycetes; order Actinomycetales; family Cellulomonadaceae; genus Cellulomonas_A; species Cellulomonas_A cellasea_A. Next base: position 20,149 of record NZ_JAUDBQ010000011.1, read on the forward strand.
GTGGTGCGGGCGTCGTCCGTGGGCCTGCGCCCATTCCCTGAGACGGGCGACCCGCCGTACGCGACGTCGGCGAGCAGGCGCAGCCGTTTGCGGGCGGCGCTGGCGCCGAGGTGCGAGGCCTCCGCCTCCTCGGGAGCCACGGCGGCGGTCTCCCCGCAGCCGCAGGACTCGCGGGTCAGCAACGTGGCGGGGGTGCGGTGCACGATCGGCTCCACGTCCTCGCCCCGCATCCGCGCCAGGAGCAGCGCCACGGCGAGCTCGCCCAGCCGATCGTGGTGGGGGTCGACCGTCGACAGCCGAGGTGACAGCCGTGCCCCGCTGTCGGTGTGGTCGAAGCCGATGACGGCCTGGTCGCGTGGCAGCACGAGCCCGCTGGCCCGCAGCGTGCGCGTGAAGCCGATCGCGTTGCGGTCGGTCACGGCGAACATCGCCGTGGTCGGGGACCCGGCTGCCAGGAAGCGGCCGGCCGCGTCGGCGCCGCCCTGCTCGTGGTTGTCGGCGGTGTCGAAGAACCACTCGGGCCGGGGCTCGATGCCGTGCTCCGACAGCGTCTCGCGGTAAGCCGCGTAGCGTTCGCGCAGGTCACGCTGCATGACGTTGCCCACGAATCCGATCTTGGTGTGCCCGTGCTCCACGAGGTGGGTCACCGCGGCCCGCACCCCGCCGGCGTTGTCGGGCACGACCACGGGGACGGGCAGGCTCGTCTCGTCCTCGCTGATGAGCACCAACGGCCGGCCCCACTCCTGCACCGAGGCGAGCCGGTCGTGCCGCACGGCCTTGGCGATCACGACGATCCCGTCGACGGCGCCCAGGGCGACGGGCACCTCGAGCAGCGGCTCGTCCGGGTACCGCTCGCGGTCGAGACCCGCGGGGTAGGTCTGCACCGCGACCACGCGGTGGCCGGCATTGCGCGCCGCACGGACCACGCCCGCGATGAGCCCGCCGAAGTAGAAGCCGCCGACAACCGGCGACAGCACACCGATCGTGCGTCGTGCGCTGAGCGGTACATGACCGCGCCGGACGGTGGCCACCATTGCCCACACCTCGCCTACGTCGTCGGAGCCGAGACGATACGTTGGCACGCATCGGGCGACAGACTAGGTGATCATGGACATACCCGCAGCAGACGGTCTCGGATCTCTCACACGCCGACCGACGATCTCCGACGTCGCCAGAGCCGCCGGCGTCTCGATCGCGGTCGTCTCCTACGCGCTGAACGGCAGGCCAGGCGTCTCCGCGGCGACCCGCGAGCGGGTGCTGCGGGTGGCCGACGAGTTCGGGTGGCGCCCGAGCGCGGCGGCCCGCTCGATGCGCACCGGCCCGCGGGCCGTGGGCCTGGTGCTGGGCCGTGACGCGGACGCGACGGCCCACGCGACGTCGTTCCTCGACTTCGTGATGGCGACCCAGGAGGTGGTCGCGGCACGGGGGCTCGCCCTGGTGCTGCAGATCGTGGGCTCCGCCGAGGAGGCTGTGTCCACCTATCGGACGTGGTGGGCGGAGCGGCGGTTCGACGTGATGGTGGTGGCCGACCCGCTGACCCAGGATCCGCGCGTCGAGGCCCTGGCCCGGATGCGGGCGCCTGCCGTCGTGCTCGGCCCACCCCAGGTGGCCCATGGGCTGGCGACCGTGTGGCTCGACGACCAGGAGTCGTTCACGCGCGTCGGCACGTACCTGCTCGAGCTGGGGCACCGCGAGGTGGCGCTGGTCACCGGGCCGGCGGCGCTGCACCGGTCCCGGGTGCGGCTGGACGCCTTGGGGGCCGCACTCGGGCGCGCCGGTGGGAGCGTGGTCCATGAGCCCACGAGCGCCACCGCCGAGGAGGCCGCCGCGGCGACGCGTCGCCTGCTGACCTCCCCGACGCCGCCGTCGGCGATCGTCTACGACTCGGACCAGATGGCCGTCGCGGCATTGGACGTGGCGCGTCGCACCGGCCTCGAGGTGCCTTGGGACTTGTCGATCCTGGCGGGTAGCGACTCTGCCCTGTGCCGGTTGGCCACCCCGTCGATCACGACGCTGCCGTCACCGTTGACGGCACTCGGGACCGCTGTGGGAGAGGCCGTCCTGGCTGTCCTCGATGGGGACCAGGATGCGAGCCGCATGGTCCCGGTGGGTGGGATCGCAGTGCGAGGGAGCACCGGCCCACGCGCGAGGTGACCGGTCAGCACGCGCCCGGCGGCGCCTCAGCGCGACTCACCGGTTGATCACGATCAGGTAACGGCGAAGGCCCTAAAGGTTTCGCGGCGTCCCGGCGCCGCGCACCGTCATGCCACCTTCCCCGGTAGTCGCCGCGGACTTGTTGCAGGCGACTGTCGCCTGGGCGGATCGGCCGGGGCGGCGTGCCGATCCCACCCGGAGGACCGTGTGTCCAAGATCCCCAAGCGGCTCAAAGCAGCCGCCGCAGCCGCGACGGCGACAGCGCTCGTCGCCCTGCCCCTGACGTTGATGTCGACGGGGGCCAGCGCCGCCCCCACCCACGTCGACAACCCGTACGCCGGCGCGACGCAGTACGTGAACCCCACCTGGTCGGCGTCGGTCGAGGCCGCCGCCGGCCGTGCGGGCGACGCGACCCTCGCCGCGAAGATGCGCGCGATCAAGAACCAGCCCACAGCGGTGTGGATGGACCGGATCAGCGCCATCGCCGGCAACGCCGACGGCAACGGCCTGAAGTTCCACCTGGACCAGGCGCTCGCGCAGAAGCAGGGCAGCACGCCCATCGTGTTCAACGTGGTCATCTACGACCTGCCGGGGCGTGACTGCTACGCCCTGGCGTCGAACGGCGAGCTGCCCGCCACCGACGCGGGCATGGCCCGGTACAAGACCGAGTACATCGACCCGATCGCCGCCCTGCTCGGCGACCCGAAGTACCAGGACATCCGGATCTCGGCGACCATCGAGCCCGACTCGCTGCCGAACCTCATCACCAACTCGTCTGAGGCCGCCTGCCAGCAGGCCGCGCCCTACTACCGCGAGGGCGTGAAGTACGCGCTCGACAAGCTGCACGCCATCCCGAACGTGTACACGTACATCGACGCCGCGCACGGCGGCTGGCTGGGGTGGCCGTCCAACGCCGCTCCGGCGGCGAAGCTCTTCGCCGACGTCGCGCGCACCACGCAGGCGGGCCTGGCCTCGGTGGACGGCTTCGTCACCAACACCGCGAACTCCACGCCGCTCGTCGAGCCCTTCCTGACGAGCCCGACCCTCCAGGTCGGCGGCAACCCGGTGAAGTCGAGCAGCTTCTACGAGTGGAACGACGACTTCGACGAGATCGACTGGACCGCCCACCTGCACTCGCTGCTCGTGGCCGAGGGCTTCCCGGCCAGCACCGGCATGCTCATCGACACCTCGCGCAACGGGTGGGGCGGCTCCGCGCGGCCCACGGCCGTCTCGACCAGCACGACTCTCAACACCTACGTCGACCAGTCCCGCGTGGACAAGCGCGTGCACCGCGGCGCGTGGTGCAACCCGCTGGGCGCCGGCATCGGCGAGCGGCCGCAGGCCACCCCGTCGGGCTACGCGAGCTCGCACCTCGACGCCTTCGTCTGGATCAAGCCCCCGGGCGAGTCCGACGGCGCCTCCTCGGAGATCCCGAACGACCAGGGCAAGCGATTCGACCGGATGTGCGACCCCACGTTCGTCTCGCCGAAGCTGGCCAACCAGCTCACCGGCGCCACGCCGAACGCGCCGCTCGCCGGCCAGTGGTTCGAGGCGCAGTTCCGCACCCTGGTGCAGAACGCCTACCCGGTGATCTCCACGACCAACCCCACGACGCCGCCGCCGACCACCCCGCCGCCGACGACGCCCCCGCCCACCAGCGCTGGCGCCTGCGCGGTCAAGTACACGGCGAACGGCTGGAACACGGGCTTCACGGGATCGATCCGCATCACCAACACGGGCGGCTCGGCTCTCAACACCTGGCGGCTGACGTTCTCCTTCCCCTCGGGCCAGCAGGTCACGCAGGGCTGGAGCGCCACCTGGTCGCAGTCGGGCTCGGCTGTGACCGCAGCGAACGCTGCCTGGAACGGCACGCTGGCGGCTGGCGCCAGCGTGGACATCGGCTTCAACGGCTCCCACTCGGGGACCAACACGGCGCCGACGGCGTTCTCGCTCAACGGGCAGGCCTGCTCGGTGAGCTGACCCGCCACGCGTGAGCCGGTGGCCCGCCCCTCATGGAGCGGGCCACCGTGCTGAGCACGGCACAACCCCCTCAGCACAGGTGCGGGGAGTGACGGATCGCTCCCCGCACCTGTTTCCACCTGCGCGGGCCCGCTGACCCTGGCGTCAGCGGCGCTCGGCCGCGACAGCGCCCCGCAGGGCCTCGATGAAGTCGTCGACGTCCTGCGGGGTGGTGTCGAACGCGCACATCCAGCGGACCTCGCCAGTGGCGGGGTCCCAGTCGTAGAAGCGCCGGTGCTCGCGGAGCCGGTCCGCGGCGCCCGCCGGCAGCGCGGCGAACACGGCGTTGGCCTGTGTCGGGTGGGTGATCCGCACCCCGTCGACGGTCTCGGCGCCGGCGCGCAGCCGCGCGGCCATGGCGTTCGCGTGAGCGGCCGAGCGCCGCCACAAGTCGCCCTCGAACAACGCCACGAGCTGCGCGGAGACGAACCGCATCTTCGAGGCGAGCTGCATGTCGACCTTGCGCAGGTAGTCGATGCCCGTGACGGCCTCGGGGTCGAGCACCACGACGGCCTCCCCCATCATCAGCCCGTTCTTCGTGCCGCCCAGCGACAGCACGTCGACGCCCACGTCGGTGGTGAGGGCGCGCAGCGGCAGGTCGAGCGACGCGGCCGCGTTGGACAGGCGCGAGCCGTCCAGGTGCAGGCGCATCCCCAGCCCGTGCGCCTGGTCGGCGAGGTCGCGGATCTCCTGCGGGGTGTACACGGTGCCGAGCTCGGTGGCCTGGGTGATCGAGACGACGCCCGGCTGCGCCCGGTGGGCGTCACCCCAGCCCCACGCCTGCCGGGCCACGAGCTCGGGGGTGAGCTTGCCGTCGGGCGACGGGGTGGTGAGGAGCTTCAGGCCGCCGACGCGTTCGGGGGCGCCGTTCTCGTCGGTGTTGATGTGGGCGCTGTCCGCGCAGATGACCGCACCCCAGCGGGGCAGCATCGACTGCAGGGCGAGCACGTTCGCGCCGGTGCCGTTGAACACCGGGTACCCGACGGCCGTGGGGCCGAACTGCCGCCGGAGCACGTCCTGAAGGCGCGCGGTCCACTCATCGTCGCCGTACGCGACTTGATGGCCGCCGTTCGCCTCGGCCAAGGCGGCCAGCACCTCGGGGTGCACCCCCGCGTAGTTGTCGGAGGCGAAGTCGCGTCGGGCGGTGTCGTGGGTCGCGGTCACCGGGTCATTCTGCCGGAGACCAGGCCCGGCGAGGCGCCTCAGCCCTGGTCGTCGGCCGCCTGGTGCTGCGCTGCCCGCGCGCGAGCCTCGGCCTCCGCCGCGCGGCACTCCGCGCAGGTCCCGACCAGCTCGATGGTGTGCTCCACGTCCGCGAAGTCGTAGGACGCCGCGACCTGGTCCGCCCACGCCTCAGTGCCCGGGCCGTCGATCTCCACCGCGCGGCCGCAGTGCCGGCAGACCAGGTGGTGATGGTGGCTGCGGCGCTCGCACCGCCGATACACGGCCTCGCCGTCCGCCGACCGCAGGACGTCCACCTCGCCGCTCTCGCTCAGCGTCTGCACGGCGCGGTAGACCGTCGCCAAGCCGACGCTCGACCCCCGCTCGCGCAGCATCTCGTGAAGCTGCTGCGCGCTGCGGAACTCGTCAAGCCCGTCAAGAAGTGCGATCACCTCGGCGCGCTGCCGCGTGTTGCGCTGCACCACCGCCATCAGTCCTCCGCTCCCCCACTGCTCCATGCACGAGTTCCCGTGCGCTGCTCCGCGCGCGGTCGAATCTCGTCCGCCTCGCCTAGCGTCACAACCGCTCGGCGCGCCCGCGCATGCCCGGCCAGTCTAGGCGACGGGCCCCTGCCGTCCGAGGGCGGGCCCGGCGGCGAGCCCGGCATGACGAAGCCCCCCACCGCGGCTGCGATCGGGGGCCTCGTCAGATTGCTGCCTACTTGGCGGCGACGGCGCGCTTGAGGGCGCTGCCCGCGGTGAGCTTCACGCGGAAGCCGGCGGGGATCTCGAGCTTCTCACCCGTCTGCGGGTTGATGCCCGTGCGCGCGGCACGGTCGGCACGCGACACCGCGAGCAGGCCGGGGATGGTGACGCTCTCGCCGGCGGCAAGCTGCTCGACCAGGACCTCCTGGAAGGCCTTGAGCGCCGCGTCGGCGGCGGTGTTGGTCAGGCCAGCCTTGGCGGCGATCGCCTGGACGAGCTCGGTGCGGTTGACGCTCACGGGTTTGTGCTCCTTGTCGGTCGGGACGTGCGTGCCCGGGTGAGTTCCCCGGGCGACGGCGGAGACGGAAGGTCGACGAGTCCGGAGCCTCGTTGACGCGTGTCCACCGCGGATGACCCTAGTGGCCCGCGCCGGGTGCTCGCTGCCACGGCGCGCCTGCAGAACCTCACATCCGCGCGTCGAGCCGGCCCAGGAGGTCCTCCAGCGGCCACGCGTCGATGACCTGATCGGCCCCCACGCCGTGCGCGGCGGCGCGGTCGCAGCCCGCGATCTGCCAGTCGAGCTCGCCGGGCGCGTGCGCGTCGGAGTCGATGGAGAACACGCAGCCCAGCTCCACCGCGATGTCGAACAGGGCGTGCGGCGGGTCGAGACGGTCGGGCCGGCAGTTGACCTCGACGGCCACGCCGTTCTCGGCGCAGGCCGACAAGACGGCATCCGGGTCGAACTCGCTGGCCGGGCGCTGGCGGCGCCCGGTGAGCTGGCGGCCGGTGAGGTGCCCGAGCACGTCGACGTGCGGGTTGCGCACCGCGGCGAGCATCCTGCGGGTCATCGCCGGGCGGTCCATCCGCAGCTTGGAGTGCACCGACGCGACCACCACGTCGAGCTCGGCGAGCAACTCGGGATCCTGGTCGAGGGCGCCGTCGTCGAGGATGTCCACCTCGATGCCCGTGAGCACCCGGAAGGGCGCCACCGCGCGGTTGAGGGCGGCGATCTGATCGATCTGCGCCCGCAGGCGGGCGGCGGAGAGGCCGTTGGCGACGGTCAGGCGGGGCGAGTGGTCGGTGACGGCCATGTACTCGTGGCCGAGCTCGATCGCGGCGAGGACCAACTCCTGCAGCGGGCTGCCGCCGTCGCTGGCGTCGGTGTGCGTGTGCAGGTCGCCTCGCAACTGGGCGCGCAGGGCGTCGCCGGGCCGCGGCCCACGGCTCGCCGCGTCCTCGGCCTCCAGCCTCTCGAGGTACTCCTGGGGCTCGTGGCGCACGGCGGCGGCGGCGATCGACGCGGTGCGCTCGCCGACGCCGGGCAGATCGGTCAACGACTGCGCGTCGACCCGGGCCAGCAGCTCGTCGGGGTCCAGCTGCTCGAGCGTGCGCGCGGCGTGGCGGAACGCGTCGCTGCGGTAGGCGCTCGCCTCGGCGCGCTCGAGCAGGAAGGCGACGCGGCGCAGCGTGCTCACCGCGTCAGCCTGCGCCGTCGCAGCCTGGGAGGACGTCATGGCTGGTCAGGAGGCCCGGCGGCGCGGCCGGCTCTTGGGGGCCGATCCGCTGGCCTCGTCGTCCTGGGGCTTGGCCTTGCCCTTGGCCCCGGTGGTCCCCGTGGCACCCTTGGCCGCCGTGCGCTCGGGCGCCGCGGCAGCGGCCTTCCGGCTCCCCCGGGCGCCCCGCGCGGGGGGCGTGTCATCCGTCCCGGTGCGCCGCCCGGCGTCGGCCTCCGCCTCCGGAGCCGTCGACCGGGACCCTCTCGCTCGGCCGCCCGGCTTCGACGCGCCGCCCTGCTTCGCCGCGCCTGCGGACTGCTGCCCCCGGGCCTTCTCCACGCTGCGCTGCAGCGCTGCGAGCAGGTCGACCACCTCGGCGCCCTCGCCCTCGCCGCGCCCGGCCGTGCCCAGCGCCTCCGGGACGCCCTGCGTGCCGCCCGCCGCCACCTTCGCCTCGATCAGGCTCTCCAGCGCCCCCTGGTAGGAGTCCTCGAAACCCGACGGGTCGAAGTCGGCCGCCAGGGACTCCACAAGTGACGACGCCATCGCCAACTCCTGCGGCCTGACCTGCACCTCGGTGTCCAGGACCGGGAAGTCGGCCGCGCGCACCTCGTCGGGCCACAGCAACGTCTGCAGGCAGATCACGTCATCGCGCACCCGCAGCACCGCCATCGACTCCCGCTGCCGCAGCGCGACCTTCACCACCGCCATGCGCTCGGTCGTCGCCAACGCCTCACGCAGCAGCGCGTACGGCTTCACGGCGGTGCGCTCCGGCTCCAGGTAGTACGTCTTGGCCAGCAGGATCGGGTCGACCTGGTCTTGGGGGACGAACTCCACCACGGCGATCTCCCGCTCGGTGGCCAGGGGGAGCTGCGCCATGTCCTCGTCGGTGAGGATCACCAGCTCGCCGTCGGCCGTCTCATACCCCTTGGCGATATCCGCCATCTCCACCGACTCGCCGCACACGCTGCACGTCTTGCGGTACCGGATACGCCCCCCGTCGGTGCGGTGCACCTGGTGCAACGGCACCTCATGCTCCCCGGTGGCGGCGTACAACTTGACCGGGACGTTGACCAGCCCGAAGGCGACCGCGCCCTTCCAGATCGCCCGCACCGGCGACCACCTCCCCTCGCCCAGCCAGGCGACCGCGCCATCGACGGCCCGAACGCGCGGCGTTCTGGGTCATCTGGGCAGGATGGACCCGTGCAGCCCATGCTCGCCACCGGAGCCGACCCACAGGCTGGTCTGCCCACGGGGCCAGCGTGGGCGTTCGAGGTGAAATGGGATGGCGTGCGGGTGCTCGCCGACACCACCCGCGGCGTCCTCCGGCTGCTCAGCAGGACCGGCCGCGACGTCACCGTCGCCTACCCCGAGCTCGGCGCGCTCGCGGACGTGCAGGGCGCCGTGCTGGACGGGGAGGTCGTGGCGATGTCCGGTGGGAGGCCGTCCTTCGAGGCCCTCGCCGAGCGCATGCACGTGCGCGACCCGGCCCGCGCGCGACGCCTGGCGGAGGTGTCGCCCGTGTCCTATCTCGTGTTCGACGTGCTGATGCTCTACGGGGTGGATGTGACGCGCCGGTCGTTCGACGAGCGGCGCGCGACCCTCGAACGGCTCACCCTCCCGCCGCCCGCCCAGCTCTCCCCCGTCTACGACGACGGCCCGGAGTTGTGGCAGGTGACCCGCGAGCACGGCCTCGAGGGCGTCGTCGCCAAGAGGAGGTCCTCGACCTACCAGCCGGGGCGGCGGTCGCGCGACTGGATCAAGGCGGCGCACCGCACCACCCGCACCGCCCTCGTCGGCGGATGGCGCGCGCCCACCGCCGGGACCGGCGCCATCGGGGCCGTGTTGCTGGGCGCCCCCGACCACCACGGCCGGCTGCGCTACCTGGGGCGGGCCGGCAGCGGCATCGCGGGGCCGCTCGACCGGCGCCTCGCCCGCCTGCTCGGCCCCGTGCGGCGACCCGACAACCCCTTCGACGACGAGGTCCCCCCGGTCGACGCGCAGGGCGCCACGTGGTGCGATCCGGTGGTGGCCCTGGACGTCGCGTACCTGCACCGCACCGCCGCGGGACGGCTGCGGCACCCCGTCGTGCGAGGCGTGCGCGACGACGCCGACATCGACCTCTGGGAGGACCTGTGAGCCCCGCCGACGACGCGCAGACCGTCGACGTCGACGGCCAGCGCGTGCGGCTGACGCACCTTGACCGGGTCATGTACCCCTCCGTCGGGATGACGAAGGCCGAGGTCATCCACTACGTCACCCAGGTCGCGCCCGCGTTCCTCGCCCAGCTCCAGGACCGCCCGGTGACCCGCATCCGCTTCCCGGAGGGCGTCGGCGGCGAGCGGTTCTTCGAGAAGAACATCCCCGCGGGGGCGCCGTCCTGGGTGCGCCGGCGCACGCTGCCCGCCGCCCCCGGCGCCGAGGACGAGGGCAAGGACCTGACGTACCCGTTCATCGACAGCCTCGCCGGACTCGTCTGGTCGGCGAACCAGGGCGCCCTGGAGCTGCACACACCGCAGTGGCGCGTCGGGCCGCGCGGCGCGATCCACCGCCCCGACCGGCTGGTCGTCGACCTCGACCCCGGGGCCCCCGCCGGCCTCGACGAGTGCGCCCGCGTGGCGCACCTGGTCGCCGACCGGCTCGCCGACGACGGACTCCAGACGGTCCCCGTCACCTCCGGGAGCAAGGGGATGCAGCTCTACGCCCCGCTCCCCGGCCGTCGCACCGCGATGGAGGTGCGCGAATACGCCAAGGGCCTCGCCCAGGAGCTCGCCCACGCCCACCCGGCACTGGTCGTGGCCCTCCAGCGCAAGGACCTGCGCGGCGGCAAGGTGCTCCTCGATTGGTCCCAGAACCACCCCGCCAAGACCACCATCACCCCCTACTCGCTACGCGGCCGGGAGCAGCCCGCGGTCGCGGCGCCCCGGCACTGGGACGAGATCGGGCCCGGGCTCGCACAGCTCGGACCTGCCGAGGTCGCCCGGCGCCTCGAGCAGGACGGCGACCTCTTCCACCTGTGAGCCGCCCCGCGGCGGTCCCCTGGGGGGTCGTCGCCGCCTGCCATGCTGGCCGCCATGTTCGAGATCCTGGCGGGAACCGGCCTCGCGGCGGCGGCGGGCCTCAACGCCTACGTGCCGCTGCTGGCCCTCGGCGCGCTAGCCCGGTGGACAGACCTCATCTCCACCCCGGCGGGCTGGGAATGGCTCACCGACGGCTGGGTGCTCACCGTGCTGGGAGTCCTCCTGCTGCTCGAGATCGTCGCCGACAAGATCCCCGGGGTGGACCACGTCAACGACGTGGTCCAGACGATCGTGCGCCCCGGGGCCGGGGGCATCGCGTTCGGCGCGGGCGTCGGCACCCAGGACCCGGGCGCCGCCCAGGCGGTGGTGAGGGACCCGGCCGCCTTCGTCAGCTCCGGCCAGTGGGCGCCGGTGCTGGTCGGGGTGCTGCTGGCGCTCGCGGTCCACGCCGCGAAGGCGCTGGCGCGCCCAGTGGTCAACGCCGCGACCTTCGGGCTCGGGGCCCCGCTGCTCAGCGCCGCGGAGGACGCCACCAGCGTGACGCTGTCGCTCGCCGCGCTCCTGGCGCCGCTGCTCGTGGTGGGCATGCTCCTCGTCTTGGGGGCGGTGTGGTGGCGGTGGCGCAGGGGCCGCCGGCGCCACTCCGGGGCATCACCGGATGCGGTGTCTGCGCAGGTGCGGCAACGTGGAGGCCGCACGACGCCGCCATAGGCGGACACCGAGAACGCGAAGGAAGGAACGTCATGATGGCCCGCGCAGAGCTGCCGAAGTACACAGTCCCCGGTCTCACGCCCCAGCAGGGCTCCGAGGTGGCCGCGATTTTGCAGGAGCGGCTCAACTCCCTGAACGACCTGGCCCTGACGCTGAAGCACATCCACTGGAACGTGGTCGGGCCGCAGTTCATCGCCGTGCACGAGATGCTCGACCCGCAGGTCGACGCGGTGCGCGAGATGGTCGACGAGGCTGCCGAGCGGATCGCCACGCTCGGAGTCGCGCCCTACGGCACTCCCGGCTACATCGTGAAGAACCGCACCTGGGACGACTACGGGATCGGCCGCGCTGGGGCGATCGACCACCTGGGCGCCCTGGACGAGGTCTACGACGGTGTCATCGAGTCCCACCGCAAGGCGATGAAGGCGACGGAGGGGGTGGACGACGTCACGAACGACCTCATCATCGGCCAGCTCCGACAGCTCGAGCTGTTCCAGTGGTTCGTGCGCGCGCACCTGGAGTCCGCTGGGGGGCGTCTGAGCACGCAGGGCGCGGAGACCGAGAAGCAGGCGGCGAGCAAGGCTGGAGCAGCCGCGAAGAAGGCCTGATCTCGCACTGACGACGAAGGCCCGGCGCCTCAAGGGCACACCTCACGGGTGGCCGCCTGAGGCGCCGGGCCTTCGTCATGCGCTCGAGCCTCGTGGCGGGCGGCGCCGGGGGCGCGGGGTCACAAACGCTCGGGATCGTCCCAATCATCGTTGCTGGAGATCGCCTCGTCGTCGGGGATCAACTCCGTGGCATGCAGCGACCGCGGCGCCGCGGCGGCGTCCCCACCGGACCGGGCGTCCTCCGCGCGCACCTCGTCGTCCGACAGGCGCCGCGCCGCGATCAGCTCGGCGGCGGGGTCGGAGGTCAGGTCTCTGTGCTCGCGCGTCATGCACCGGTTCTACCGCGTGGTCCTGGTGGCCGCATCCGGGCGGGCTTCGGCGCGGGCGGCGCCGTCGGCGTGAATGAAACGTTTTGCCCCCTGGATCAACGTCGAAGCGCTTCGATACGGTCGGCTGCCGCTTCAGCGCGACCACCCGCGGCGACCCCACCGTTCCCACAAAGGAGTGAAGCGGATGCGCGTCCTACCAGTGATGGCTCCCCTGACCGCGATCGGGCTGCTCGCCGCGATCACCGTCGGGGTGAGCACAGCAGCCGTCTCGACAGCACCCGAGGCCGCTGCGGCGGAGACCGGATACAGCTGGAAGAACGTCGAGATCGTCGGCGGCGGCTTCGTGCCGGCCATCATCTTCAACCAGAAGGAGAAGAACCTCGTCTACGCGCGCACCGACATCGGCGGCGCGTACCGGCTCGACGCCGCGACCAACCGATGGGTACCGCTGCTCGACCACGTCGGCTGGGACGACTGGAGTCACAGCGGCGTGCTCAGCCTCGCCACCGACCCCGTGCAGACCAATCGCGTGTACGTGGCGGCCGGCACCTACACCAACAGCTGGGACCCGCAGAACGGCGCGATCCTGCGGTCCACCGACAAGGGCGCGACCTGGCAGAAGACCGTCCTGCCGTTCAAGGTCGGCGGCAACATGCCGGGCCGCGGCATGGGCGAGCGCCTGCAGATCGACCCGAACAAGAACTCCGTCCTGTACTACGGCGCCGAGAGCGGCAACGGGCTGTGGCGCAGCACCGACTACGGCGTCACCTGGGCCAAGGTGACCAGCTTCCCCAACGCGGGCAACTACGTGCAGGACCCGAGCTACGACTACACGGCCGACAACCAGGGCGTCGTGTGGGTCACCTTCGACCCGACCAGCTCGGCTGCGGGGCAGGCGACGAAGACGATCTACGTGGGCGTCGCGGACAAGGAGAACTCCGTCTACCGCTCCACCGACGCCGGAGTCACCTGGCAGCGCGTGGCAGGGCAGCCCACCGGGTTCCTGCCGCACAAGGGCGTCTTCGACGCGGTGGGCAAGCAGCTCTACATCGCGACCTCCGACACGGGCGGCCCGTACGACGGCGGGGCGGGCGCGATCTGGCGCCTCGACGCCGCCACCGGAGCCTGGACGAACATCACCCCCGACCGCGGCGGCGACTTCGCCTACGGCTTCAGCGGGCTGACCATCGACCGGCAGGACCCGGACACCCTCATGGCCACCTCGCAGATGTCCTGGTGGCCCGACGCGCAGATCTTCCGCAGCACCGACCGCGGCGCCACCTGGACCCGGGCCTGGGACTTCACCAGCTACCCCGAGCGGAGCCTGCGCTACAACCTCGACATCTCCGGCGCCCCGTGGCTGACCTTCGGCAAGGCGGCCAACCCGCCCGAGCCGAGCCCCAAGCTGGGCTGGATGATGGAGTCCTTCGAGATCGACCCGTTCAACTCCAACCGGGCGTTCTACGGCACGGGGGCCACCGTCTATGGCACGGACAACCTCACCCAGTGGGACGCCGGCGGCAAGATCGACCTCAAGGTCCGCGCCCAGGGCATCGAGGAGACCGCGGTGCTCGACCTCGCGGCTCCCCCGGGATCGGTGCAGCTCGTCTCCGGGCTCGGCGACATCGGCGGGTTCGTGCACACCGACATCACCAAGGTCCCGTCCCAGATGTTCACGCAGCCCTACCAGGGCACGGTGCGCGGGGTGGACTTCGCGGAGAAGTCGCCCGCGACGATGGTCCGCGTCGGCGAGGCCGTCGACGGCGCCGTCGAGTCGCACATCGGCATCTCCACCAGCTCCGGCAGCTCGTGGTGGGCGGGCCAGCAGCCCGCTGGCGTGACGGGGGCCGGCACGGTGGCCATGTCCGCCGATGGATCGCGGATCGTGTGGAGCCCGGCTGGGGCCGGCGTGCACGTCTCCACGACCCTCGGCTCGTCCTGGACGGCGTCCACGGGCGTCCCCGCGGGAGCCCAGGTGGAGGCCGACCGGGTCAACCCGCTGAAGTTCTACGCGTTCGCCGCGGGGACCTTCTACGTCTCCACCAACGGCGGCGCGTCGTTCACCGCGGCGGCGACAGGGCTCCCGGCCACGGGCAACGTGCGCTTCGCGGCAGTTCCCGGGGCAGAGGGCGACGTGTGGCTGGCAGGCGGCGCCACTGGGTCGACCTACGGCATGTGGCGGTCGACCAACTCCGGGGCGTCGTTCACGAAGCTGGCGGCGGTCACCGAGGGCGACAGCATCGGCTTCGGCAAGGCCGCGCCGGGCAAGACGTACCCGACCGTCTACACCTCGTCCAAGGTGAACGGCGTCCGGGGAGTCTTCCGCTCGGAGGACGCGGGGGCCACGTGGATCCGCGTCAACGACGACCAGCACCAGTGGGCGTGGACGGGATCGGCCATCACCGGCGACCCCGACGTGCACGGGCGGGTGTACGTCGGCACCAACGGGCGCGGCGTCATCGTGGGCGATGTGACCGGGACGGTCCCGACGACCACCCCCACGCCCACCCCCACCGTCACGGTGACCCCGACTCCCACGCCGACCATCACGCCGACTCCGACCGTCACCCCGACGCCGACGGCGAGCCCCACGGCGACGTCGAACCCGGTCGGGACATGTGCGGTGAAGTACACGACCAACGACTGGAACACCGGCTTCACGGCCTCGGTGCGGATCACGAACACCAGCGCCCAACCGCTCACGTCCTGGCGGCTCGCGTTCACGTTCCCGGCCGGGCAGACGGTGACCAACGGGTGGTCTGCCGCCTTCAGCCAGACCGGCGCCAACGTGACGGCGTCCAACGCGGCGTGGAACGGCACGCTCGCGGCGGGGGCCAGCACGGACATCGGCTTCAACGGCTCCCACACGGGCGTCAACACGCGGCCGAGCGCGTTCACGTTGAACGGGACGGCCTGCGCGGTCTCCTGACCCGAGGCACGGCGCCTGCGGCCCACCTGCCAGCCTGGCGGGTGGGCCGCAGGCATGTCGAAGCCGACGGGTGATTCGGCGGCGCCCGGGCGCGGTGGCACAGTGGACGGGTGACGAACCTCGAGACGCGGCCCCGGGAGGCCGAGCTCCACCCAGAGCCGCATGACGTCGACGACGGCTCCCGCAGCCTGCTCCTGGAGCCGCGGGATGTGCCGCTCGGCGGGCTCCGCGCGATGCATGTGCGCCGGACGCTGCCGCAGCGCGGCCTGCCGATGGTGGGCGCCTGGTGCTTCCTCGACGAGTTCGGGCCCGCCGACGTGGACATGCGCGTGCTGCCGCACCCCCACACCGGATTGCAGACCGTCACCTGGCCCCTCGTCGGGGAGATCCACCACCGTGACAGCGTCGGCAGCGATGTGGTGGTGCGGCCCGGCCAGCTCAACTTGATGACGGCAGGACGCGGGGTCGCGCACTCCGAGATGTCGCTCGGCGACGGGCCACTGCTGCACGGCGTCCAGCTCTGGGTCGCGCTGCCCGCCGGCGCCGCGGACATCGAGCCGCGGTTCGAGCAGCACACCGAGCTGCCGGTGGTCGCCCGTGACGGCCTGCGCGCGACGGTGCTGGTCGGCGAGCTCGAGGGCGCGCGCTCGGCGGCGCAGGTGCACAGCCCGCTGCTCGGCGCCGAGCTGGCCCTCGAGGCGGGGACGTCCATCACGCTGCCGTTGCGGCCCGAGTTCGAGCATGCGTTGCTCGTGCTCGACGGCGCCGTCGAGGTGGGCGGGGCGCCGCAGCAGCCGGGCCCGCTCCGCTACCTGGCGCCCGGCTCCGAGCGGCTGTCACTGCGCAGCGTGCACGGCGCCAGGGCACTGCTCATCGGCGGCGAGCCCTTCGCCGAGGACCTGGTGATGTGGTGGAACTTCCTGGGGCGCAGCCACGCCGACATCCTGCAGGCGCGGGAGGACTGGGAGCATCACCGCGAGGAGAGGTTCGGTGTGGTGGCCGGGCATGGCGACGCCCGGATCCCGGCGCCCGAGCTGCCGAACGTCCGCCTCACCCCGCGCCGGAGGCGCCGCCCCTGACACCCCAGCAGTGCGCCGCTCGGCGCCTCAGCCCGAGATCGCTCAGCGGCGGTGCAGCCCCACCTCTGTCGCCTTCACCGACAGCCACACCTCGGTGCCCTCGCCCAACCCCAGCTCGGCCACAGCGGCGGCCGTGAGGTCGGCGACGATCTCGGGGCGGCCCGCTGTGCGCACCCGGATCACCGCGTGGCCGGGCTCCAGCGCGACCACGTGGGTGCGCCACACGTTGCGCGGGCTGCCCCCGGCGGGCGCGCTGGTGTGCACGGCCACCGCTGACGGCGCGAAGACGGCGGCCGCCTGGCCGCCCGGCTCCACGGGCTCGCGTCCGACGACGTGCCGGCCGTCCGGGGCCCGCACCCCGCCGTCCCGCGCCTCGCCGACCACCAGGTTCACCCCGGCCATCGTCGCGGTGAACGGGTCGCGGGGCGCCGCGAGGACGTGCGCGGTGGGCCCCTCGTCGACCACCGCTCCCCCGTCGAGCACGAGCACGCGGTCAGCGAGGACCACCGCGTCGAGCACGTCGTGGGTGACCAGGACGGTCGTGGTGCCGGTGCGCGCGACCTGCTCGCGCAGGAGCTGGCGCAGTTGCGGGGCCACGCCGACGTCGAGCGCCGCGAGGGGCTCGTCGAGCAGCAGCACCTGGGGCTCGGCGGCCAGGGCGCGCGCCAGGGCGACGCGCTGGCGCTGACCGCCGGAGAGCTCGGCGGGCCGGCGCGCCGCGAGGTCGGCCAAGCCCACGGCCTCGAGCCACCCGGCGGCGTGGCGGCTCGCCTCGGCCCGGCGCATGCCTGCCGAGCGTGGGCCGAAGGCGACGTTCTCCAGGGCTGTGAGGTGTGGGAAGACGAGGCCGTCCTGGCCTAGGAGCCCCACCGCCCGTTGCTCGGGCGCCACCAGGCGCGCCCTGCCCTGCGCGGGCACGTCCGTGAGCAGGCGGTCGCCCACCCGCACGAACCCCGAGCTGGGGCGCAGCAGGCCCGCGAGGACTGCGAGGAGGGTGGACTTGCCGGCGCCGTTGGGGCCGAGGACGGCGAGGACCTCGCCCTGCGCGGCGGAGAGGCCGAGGTCCAGCGCGAAGTCGCCGCGTCGCACGGTGAAGCGGGCCTCCAGGAAGTCGCTCATGCGCGGCCCCCCGGCTTCCAGGCCCGCGCGAGCACGAGGATCACCACGGCGACGGCCACCAGCAGCAGCGACAACGCCACCGCCGAGTCCTGCGTGACGCCCGCGCCGTTGAACGCGGTGTAGATGGCCAGCGGCATGGTGCGGGTCACCCCGGCGCTGTTGCCCGCGAACAGCGCCGTGGCGCCAAACTCCCCGAGCGCCCGTGCGAAGCACAGCACCGTGCCGCTCACCAGGCCAGGTCCCACCAGTGGCAGTGTGATGCGCCGCAGCACCGTCCAGCGCCCGGCGCCGAGCGTCGCCGCGACGACCTCATAGCGGTCGCCGGCGCTGCGCAGCGCGCCCTCGACGGCGATCACCAGGAACGGCAGCGCGACGAAGGCCTGCGCGATCACCACCGCGGTGGTGGTGAAGGGGATGCGGATGCCGAACAGCAGGTCGAGCTGCTCCCCCACCAGGCCGCGCCGGCCCAGCAGGTAGAGCAGCGCGATGCCGCCGACCGTGGGCGGAAGCACCAGCGGCAGCGTCACGAGCGCGCGGACCACGTCGGCGACCCGCGCGGACGTCCGCGCGAGCACCACCGCCAGCGGCACCCCCAGCAGCAAGCACAGGACTGTCGCCGCGAGGGCTGTGCGCAGCGACAGCCCCAGCGCCGACAGGGCCTCCGGCGAGGTGATGGCCGCGGGGACCCCCGGCCAGTCGGCCCGCACCAGCAGCGCGAGCACCGGCAGCGTCAGCAGGCCGAGGCCGATGACCGCGAAGACGTACAGCAGGCGCGGCACGCCGACGGTGACCGGCCGCGGCGCTGCGGTGGTGCGCGGAGCGGCGGCTGCGTCGATCGTGGCGCGGCGCTCCGTGAGGGTCATGCCGGGCCGAACCCGTACGTCGCCAGGACCTTCTGGCCGGTCGGGGACAGGACGAAGTCGACGAACGCCTGCGCGGCGGGGCTGGACGTGCCGTCGAGGGCTCCGATGAGGTAGCTGTTGACCGCGGCCGTGGACTCGGCGAACGTGACGCCGTCCACCCCGCCGGCGGAGATCTGCACGTCGGTGGCGTAGACGAGCCCGGCGTCGGCCTCGCCCAGCGTGACCTTCTTGAGCACGGCCGTGACGTTCTGCTCCTCGCTGGCCGGGGTCACGCTCACCCCGGCTGCGGTGAGCGCTTTGGCGGACGCGGCGCCGCAGGGCACCTCGGGCGCGCACAGCACCACCTGCAGCGCGGGGTCGGCCAGGTCGGCGAGGGACTCGATGCCCGCGGGGTTGCCGGGCGCCACCGCGATCTGCAGCACATTCGTCGCGAAGGTGGACGGCGTGCCGCGCATGAGCCCCGCGTCGACGGCCTTGGTCATGTTCGCCTGGTCGGCGGAGGCGAAGACCTCGGCCTCGGCGCCCTCGGCGAGCTGGGTGACGAGCGTGGACGAGCCGTCGTAGGTGACGACGGGCGCGTCGACGTCCGGGTTCTCCGCGACGAACGACTCCACCAGCTCGTCGAAGGCAGCCGCCAGGGAGGCCGCCGCCATGATGCGCAGCTCGCCGGTGACCCCCGCCGTCTCCTGGGTGGCCTCGGGGGTGGATTCCGGGGGCCCGCCGGCCGAGTCGGCCGGCTGGCCCGCGCATCCCGCCAGGGCCAGGGCCAGCGCCCCGACGGCCACGACCACACGCCCGCGCCGTCGCCCCCGGCCCGTGAGGGCGGTCGAGCGGACAGTGCTGGGGGTGGTCGTCGTTCGCATGGATCGGACGCTAGCAGCCGCCCCCGAACGGAGCGCGGGACGATCAGCCCACCGGATCCGCCCAAGCAGCCTCACAGCGCGCCGGGTCGGACGAGCCCCATCGGAGGCGTCCGGGCAGGCCGGGGTCAGCGCGCAGGCCGCGCGGGCTCGGCGCCCGACGTCGAGCGGCGCCCCGCCGCGTCCAGCGCCCGCGCGTAATGCCCGAGCACCGCCTGGCCGACGACCTCGACGTCGAACTGCTCGGCTGCGGCGGACTGGCGCTCGCTGGCCGCACGGCGGGCGGCGGGGTCGGCCAGGCGCGCGGCCAGGGCCGCAGCGAACGCGGGGGTGTCCTGCGGATCGACGAGCTGGTCGGTGAGCCCGTCCATCACCGAGCGGTACCCGGGGTTGTCCCCCGCGAGCACCACGCCGCGGCTGGCGGCGAGGGCCTCCACGACGCTGATGCCGAAACTCTCGCCGCCCAGGCTGGGCAGCGCGACGATGTCGGCGGAGGCCAGCAGCGCCGCCTTGTCCTCCTCTGCGACGAACCCGGGGAACGTGACGACGTCGCCGAGCCCGTGCTCCTGCGCGGAGCGCATCAGCCGGTCGCGCTGCGGGCCCGTGCCCGCGAGGACCACCTCGAGGCCCGAGGGCAGCGTGCCCTGGCCCGCGAGCAGCCCGAGAGCGTCGAGCAGGGCGCCGGCGCCCTTGCGCTCGACGAGCCTGCCGAGGAAGACCACGCGTGGCGCGTCGTCGGGGCTCGCCGCGGCCAGGGCGGCACGCCGGGCCGCGCGGAACGGCTCGAGGCCCACCGGGTTCGGCGCCACCTGCCCGGCCACGCCGAACGCGCCCCGCATGAACTCCTCGGCCGCGCCAGAGACCGCGAGCACCGCGTCGATCCGCCGCATCTGCCGCCGCTGGACGAGCCCCAGCGCATGCGTCGCGGCCCGCGCGGCGACCGTCAGCGGCAGGATGTGGAACGTCACCACCACGGCCGTGCCACGCGGGGCCCGGCGGATCACCCGGCCCGCCAGCAGCGGGCTGTAGGGCATCTGCACGTGCAGCACGTCGAAGCCCAGCGCGAGCGCCTCGTCGATGGCCCGCGCGGGCGCCCGGCCGGGTGTGCTCAGCCGGTTGCCGTTGAAGCGGACGCTGACGTTGCGCGCCAGGTTGTGCACCTGGGCGAGGTCGGGGCGCGTCGTCGTGGACGTCAAGTAGTGGACGTCATGCCCCTGGGAGGCGAGCCAGCGGCCGAGGGTCAGCACGTTCTGCTGCACCCCGTCAGGCCGGTCCAGGGAGTCGTCGATGACCAAGCCGACGCGCAACGGGCGCGACAGCGGAGCGGGGTTCAGAGGCGAGGCGGCGATGCGCCGATGCTAGCAACAGCCCTCCGACGAGCAGATCCGCGCGAATGGGCGCCCCGCGTCATCCTGCGCGGTGGAACGCACGCTGGCACTCTTGGGCGCATGCAGATCTGGCCAGGGCGCCCCTACCCCCTCGGCGCGACCTTCGACGGCACGGGGACGAACTTCACGCTGTTCTCCGAGGTGGCCGAGCGGGTGGAGCTGTGCCTGCTCGACGCCGACGGGGTGGAGACCCGGGTGGACCTCCCCGAGGTCGACGCCTTCGTCTGGCACGGGTACGTGCCGGGGCTGCAACCGGGGCAGCGCTACGGGTTCCGTGTGCACGGCCCGTACGAGCCCGCCGAGGGCCACCGCTGCAACCCGGCGAAGCTGCTGCTAGACCCGTACGCCAAGGCGATCGACGGGCAGGTCGACGGCGACCCGTCGCTGTTCTCCTACCGCTTCGGCGCCGAGGGCGAGCGCAATGACGACGACTCCGCGGCGCACACGATGACGTCGGTGGTGGTGAACCCGTTCTTCGACTGGGGCCACGACCGCCCGCCCCGGCACGAGTACCACGACTCCGTCATCTACGAGGCGCATGTGCGGGGCCTGACCCAGCAGCACCCAGCGGTGCCAGAAGAGCTGCGGGGCACCTACAGCGCGATAGGCCATCCAGCCATCATCGAGCACCTCACCACCCTGGGCGTCACGGCCGTGGAGCTGATGCCGGTGCACCAGTTCGTCATCGACCCGGGCCTGGTGGACAAGGGGCTGAGCAACTACTGGGGCTACAACACCATCGGGTTCTTCGCACCGCACAACGGCTACGCCGCCTATCCCGAGGCGGGCCAGCAGGTGCAGGAGTTCAAGCAGATGGTCAAGGCGCTGCATGAGGCGGGCATCGAGGTGATCCTCGACGTGGTGTACAACCACACCGCCGAGGGCAACCACCTGGGACCGACCCTGAGCTTCCGGGGCATCGACAACGCCAACTACTACCGCCTGGTCGACGACGACCCGACCCACTACTTCGACACCACCGGCACGGGCAACTCCCTGCTGATGCGCTCCCCCCATGTGCTGCAGCTCGTCATGGACTCGCTGCGCTACTGGGTGCAGGAGATGCACGTCGACGGGTTCCGCTTCGACCTGGCCGCCACCCTGGCCCGCCAGTTCCACGAGGTCGACAGGCTGTCGGCGTTCTTCGACATCGTGCAGCAGGACCCGGTCATCTCCCAGGTCAAGCTCATCGCCGAGCCGTGGGACCTGGGCGACGGCGGCTACCAGGTGGGCGGGTTCCCGCCGCTGTGGTCGGAGTGGAACGGCAAGTACCGCGACACCGTCCGCGACTTCTGGCGCGGCGAGCCGTCCACCCTCGGGGAGTTCGCGAGCCGCCTGTCCGGCTCCTCCGACCTGTACGAGCACACCGGCCGCCGGCCCATCGCGTCGGTGAACTTCATCACCGCCCACGACGGTTTCACCCTCGCCGACCTGGTCTCCTACAACGACAAGCACAACGAGGCGAACGGCGAGGGCAATCGCGACGGGGAGAGCCACAACCGTTCCTGGAACTGCGGCGTCGAGGGCCCCACGTCCGACAAGGACATCCTGGACCTGCGCGCCCGGCAGCAGCGCAACTTCCTCACCACGCTGCTGCTGTCCCAGGGCGTGCCGATGATCTCCCACGGGGACGAGCTCGGCCGCACCCAGCAGGGCAACAACAACGTGTACTGCCAGGACTCGCCGCTGTCCTGGGTGGACTGGGACCTGGACCCGCAGCGCACCGCACTGCTCGACTTCACCCGCCAACTCGTCAAGCTGCGCCGCGAGCACCCCGTGCTGCGCCGCAGACGGTTCTTCGCGGGCGCTGCCGAGCACGGCGGCGAGTCCGACCTGCGGGACATCGCCTGGCTCACCCCCTCCGGCGGGCACATGGAGGAGTCCGCGTGGCAGGCGGACCAGGCGCGGGCCGTGACGGTCTTCCTCAACGGCGAGGCCATCGCCGAGCCGGACGTGCGCGGCGAGGAGATCATCGACGACAGCTTCCTGGTGCTGTTCAACGCCCAGGCGCAGCCGATGACGTTCACGCTCCCGCCCGACGAGTACGGGCCCACCTGGACGGTGGTCGTCAACACCGGGGGCCGATCCGACGAGGGCGCGGCCGTCGCGGCGGGCACGAGCATGGAGGTGGCGGCCCGCTCCGTCGTGCTGCTCACCCGCCCGCCGGTCGCCGAGACGCTCAGCGCCGAGGGCCAGGGCTTGGCGGCCAAGGCGAGCGCCGACGCCCGCACCGCACGGCGGCGACGCGCATGAACACCGCGGCGACGCGCATGAACACCGCGGCGACGCGCATGAGCACCGCCGGGCCGACGCGCAGGGGAGCCTCGGATCCCGCCGACGCGGAGCCCTGGGCCGGCACCCCCGCCCGCCACCTCCCGGCGCCCGGGCGCCCCGTGCCCGTCTCCACGTACCGCCTGCAGCTCGGGCCCGCCCTCACCTTCGCCGACGCCGCCGCGCAGGTCCCCTACCTCGCCTCCCTCGGCGTGACCCACCTGTACCTGTCCCCTGTGCTGTCCGCCGCGCCGGGCTCCGCGCACGGCTACGACGTGGTGGACCACAGCACCGTCTCCGCGGTGCTCGGCGGGATCGAGGGGCTGCGGGCGCTCGCGGCCACCGCGCGGGCAGCGGGGCTGGGCTTGGTGCTGGACATCGTGCCGAACCACATGGCGGTGCCGACCCCCGCGTGGCACAACTCGGCGCTGTGGTCCGTGCTGGCCGAGGGGCCTGGCTCGCCGTACGCGCGGTGGTTCGACGTGGATTGGACGGCCGGCGAGGGCGCGCTGCTCATGCCCGTGCTGGGCGACCGCATCGGCGCCGTCATCGCCCGGGGCGAGTTGGCGTTGGACGACGTCGACGTGCCCGGATCGGGGCCGCAACGGGTGCTGCGGTACTACGACCACGTCTTCCCGCTGCGGCCGGGCACGGAGCACCTGTCCCTGGCGGAGCTGGTGGAGCGGCAGCACTACCGCCTGGCGTACTGGCGGGTGGCGGATGAGGAGCTCAACTACCGGCGTTTCTTCGACATCGACACCCTCGCCGCGGTGCGTGTCGAGGACCCGGAGGTCTTCGATGCCACGCACGCCCTGATCCTCGAGCTCGTCGCGGATGGGACCGTGGACGGGCTGCGGGTGGACCACCCCGACGGGCTCGCCGACCCGGCGGGCTACCTGGAGCGGCTGCGGGAGCGCACCGGCGGCGCCTGGGTGGTCGTCGAGAAGATCCTGGAGGGCGACGAGGAGGTCCCCGCGGGGTGGGCCACGGCGGGGACCACCGGCTACGAGACGCTGTGGCGCGTGCAGCAGGCGTTCGTGGATCCCGGCGGCGCCGCCGAGCTGGGCGCCCTCATGCACCGCCTGGCGGGCGACACGTCCGACGCGCTGCCCGCCATCATCGAGGAGTCCAAGCGCGAGGTCGTCGCCGGCCCCCTGTACGCCGAGGTGCACCGCATCACGGACTTGGCGGCGGACATCTGCCACGACGACCTGCGGCTGCGCGACCACACGTGGCGCGCGCTGCACGACTGCCTCGCCGAGCTGCTGGTCGCATTCGACAGGTACCGGGCGTACGTGGTCCCCGGCCAACCGGCGGACGACGCGTCGCTGCAGGCGATGGAGGCCGCCGCGCGCCTCGCCGCCGAGCGGCTGCCCGCGGAGCGCGCCCCCACCCTGGAGGTCGTGGTCGAGCTCCTGCTGGGGCGGGAGGCGGGCAGCGCGGGACGCACCCGGGAGGCGCAGCGCGACGAGCTCGTCGTGCGCTTCCAGCAGACCTGCGGGGCGGTGATGGCCAAGGGCGTGGAGGACACCGCCTACTACCGCTGGACGCAGCTCGTGTCGCTGTGCGAGGTCGGCGGGGAGCCTGAGCGCTTCTCGCTGGCGCCCTCCGAGCTCGCGTCGTGGGCCGCGCGCGCCGGGCGCTGGACCCCGCTGGGCATGACGGCCTCGACGACGCATGACACCAAGCGCACCGAGGACACCCGCACCCGCATCGACGTCCTGTCGGAGCTGCCGCATGAGTGGGCGGCCCTCGTCGAGGAGCTGCGGGAGCGTTCCGCGCCGTACCGCAGCGCGCTGCTCGACGGGCGCACCGAGAACCTGCTGTGGCAGACGCTCGCGGGCACCTGGACCGAGGACGGCCCGATCGCGGCCGACCGGCTCACGGACTACCTGCTCAAGGCCGTGCGGGAGGCCAAGACGCACACGTCGTGGGTGGACCCGGACGCCGAGTACGAGGACGCCATCGTGGTCACGGCCCGCGCGGCGCGCGCCGACCCGGCCGTGGGGGTGCTGCTCACGGGGTGGGAGGAGCGCACCCGGTCGGCGGTGCGCGCCGCCACCCTCGGCGCGAAGCTCGCGCAGTTGACCCTGCCTGGCGTCGCGGACGTGTACCAGGGCACTGAGGCTCCCGTGGTGGCGCTCGTCGACCCCGACAACCGCAGGCCAGTGCCCGCCGCGGAGCTCGCCGAGCGCCTGCGCCGGCTCGACTCGGGCGCCGGGCCGCGGGATCTCGCCGACGAGAAGCTGTGGGTGACCGCACAGGCCCTGCGCACCCGACGCGACCTGGCCGACGCGTTCACCGGGCCGCACTCCGGGTTCGTGCCGCTCGCGCACTCCTCCGACCACGCCCTGACGTTCGCGCGCACCACCGCCGGCGACGCCCGGGCCGTCGTCGTCGCGACCAGGCTCGCGGCCTCCCTGGACCGGCTCGGCGGCTGGGGCGAGCACACGGTGGCCCTGCCCGAGGGGCGCTGGCGCGACGTCCTCACCGACCGGGCCGCCGAAGGCGGGCTGCGCCGCGTCGCCGACCTGCTGCAGCGGCTGCCCGTCGCGCTGCTGGTCCGGGCGGAGGACTAGTGCGGCCGCGGGTGTGGGCGCCCCGGGCGGGCCAGGTGGAGCTCGACCTGCCGCGCGAAGGCCGCCGGGTCCCGCTGCGCCGGGTCGGCGACGGCTGGTGGGACGCCGACCTGCACCTCGCCCCCGGCACGCCGCACGCCTACGCGGTGGACGGCGCTCCCCCGCATGCCGACCCCCGCGCCGAGCGGCTCCCCGACGGCGTGCACGGCCCGGCCGAGGCCTTCGACGCCACGGACTTCGCCTGGACCGACGCGGGCTGGCTGGGCCTCGACGCGCGTGGCGCGGTGCTCTACGAGCTGCACGTCGGCACCTTCACCGCACAGGGCACGCTCGACGCCGCGATCGAGCATCTCGACGACCTCGTCGCGCTGGGCGTCGACATGGTGGAGCTCATGCCGCTCGCCTCGTTCAACGGGACGCACGGCTGGGGCTACGACGGCGTCTCGCTGTACTCGGTGCACGAGCCCTACGGCGGCCCGCGCGCGCTGCAACGCTTCGTGGACGCCGCCCACGCCCGCGGGATGGGCGTGTGCCTGGACGTGGTGCACAACCACCTGGGGCCTTCAGGCAACTACCTCGACGTGTTCGGGCCCTACCTCACCGACGCCCACCACACCCCGTGGGGCGCCGCGGTCAACCTCGACCAGGACGGCTCCCCCGAGGTGCGGCGCTGGATCTGCGACAGCGCGCTGCGGTGGTTCCGCGACTTCCACCTCGACGCGCTGCGACTCGACGCCGTGCACGCACTCGTGGACGACTCGCCCCAGCACCTGCTCGCCCAACTCTCCCTCGAGGTCGCCGACCTCGGCGCCGAGCTGGGACGCCCGCTGTCGCTCATCGCCGAGAGCGACCTCAACGACCCCGTCGCGATCCGGCCCGTGGCGCAGGGCGGCTGGGGCATGACGGCGCAGTGGGCCGACGACGTGCACCACGCCATCCACGCCCTCGTCACCGGCGAGCGGCACGGCTACTACGTCGACTTCGGCTCCCCGCAGACCCTGCGCAAGGCCCTCACCCAGGTGTTCGTGCACGACGGCGGCTGGTCGGCCTTCCGCGGGCGCCCCTGGGGACGGCCGCTGCCACCGGGCACCGACGGCCACCAGTTCGTCGTGTCCGCCTCCAACCACGACCAGGTCGGCAACCGCGCGCTCGGCGACAGGCCCTCCGCGCGGCTGGACCCGGGGGCGCTCGCGGTCGAGGCCGCGTTGGTGCTGCTGTCCCCGTTCACGCCCATGCTCTTCATGGGCGAGGAGTGGGGCGCCCGCACCCCGTGGCTGTTCTTCACCGACCACCCGGAGCCCGACCTCGCGGAGGCGGTCCGCTCGGGTCGGCGGGCGGAGTTCGGCGGACACGGCTGGGAGGAGTTGTACGGGGGCGTCGTGGAGCCGCCCGACCCGCAGGCGCGGTCCACGTTCGAGGCCAGCCGCCTGGACCGCGGCGAGTTGCGGCAGGAGGGCCATGCGCGGCTGTGGGACTGGCACCGGCAGCTGATCGCCCTCCGCCGCGCGGAGCCCGACCTGTCCTCCGGGGACCTCGCGGCCACCCGGGTGCGGTTCGAGGACGCTCCGGCAGAACAGACGTCGTCAGGCTGGCGTGGCTGGCTCGTGGTCGAGCGCGGCGACGCGCGCGTGGTGGTGAACCTGGCCGACGACGAGCGGCGCGTCCCACTCCGAACGGGCCGCCCACTCGACGTGCGCGCGGCGTGGTCGCCGGTGCGCGTGGAGCCGCCAGGCGTCGACGAGGAGTCCGGCCACGTGGTGCTGCCCGGGCGCAGCGTCGTCGTCCTGGCGTAAGCGCGGCATCCTCGGGCTACCGGCGTCCTCCGGCTACAGCAGCGTCCTCGGGTTACAGCAGCGCGCGGCCGGCCTCGGCCAGCGAACCGAGCCGTGACAGGGCGCGGTGGTACTTCTTGCGGTAGCCGCCGCTGAGCATCTCCGGGGTGAACAGCTGCTCGGCCCCGCCGCCGCCGAGCAGCACGGGCACGTCCCGGTCGTAGAGGCGGTCCACGAGCACGACGAGGCGCAGTGCCACGTCCTGCGCCTGCACGGGGCCGACGCCGGTGACGGCGACCAGCCGCACGCCGTCGAGCAGCGCGCCGTAGCGGCTGGGGTGCACGGTGGCGAGGTGGGCCACGAGGCCGGCGAACTCGTCGAGGGTGGCCCCGGGCTCCGAGGCGGCGGCCCGACGCACCTCGGCGTCGGTCAGGCCGGGGCCGCCGGTGGACAGGGCACGGTGGCGGTAGTCCTCGCCGTCGACGCGCAGCACCTCGAACCGGTCGGCCAAGGCCTGGATCTCGCGCAGGAAGTCGTCGGCGGCGAACCGCCCCTCGCCCAACGATCCCGGCAGCGTGTTGGAGGTGGCCGCCAGCGCGACGCCCCGGTCGGCGAGCTCGCGCAACAGCCGGGCCATGAGCACCGTGTCGCCCGGGTCGTCGAGCTCGAACTCGTCGATGCACACCAGGCGCCGCTTGGCGAGCGCCTCGACCGTGGGCAGGAACCCCAGGGCGCCCACGAGGTTCGTGTACTCCACGAAGGTGCCGTACGCGGTCGGCCCGCCCACGGCGTGCGCGAGCGAGGCCAGGAGGTGGGTCTTGCCGACGCCGAAGCCGCCGTCCAGGTAGACCGCCGGCGGGGCGCTGGCCCTGCGGCGCCGCCACCAGGAGCCGGCGCGGGCGCCGGTGAGCTCGTCGGCGACGTCGCGCAGCCGGTCGAGGGCGGCCTGCTGGCTGGGGTGGCCGGCGTCGGGGCGGTAGGTGGCGAAGGACTCGTCGGCGAAGTGGCGCGGGGGCACGAGCTCGGCGAGGAGCCTGTCGACGGGGACCTGTGGCCGGCGTGCCACGAGGCTCGCCGGCTGGGTGGCGGGGGCGTCCGTCGCTGTCACGAGCGCTGAGCCTACGGGGGACGGCGGGACGCGCGAGCCAGCGCCCACCCGGAGCCGGGTGCGGCGCCGCGACGGCCACAGGGGCCGGGCCAGGCGTGTCGTCCCGGCAGCCGGGCGCCTGGTCTCACGATGCGGTCACGGGCTGCCATCTGCCGCCTGGCTCTGTCAGCCTCATATGGTGCATTCGTCCCTGTGTGTCCCGCAGCGCCGCCTTCGTGGCGACGCTGCGGCGTGCTGTCGGGCCCTGTGCTGTCTGGGCGTCTGCCCCCGGAGCGCGTGACTCGCTCGTCCCTGTTGTCGGGCGCGCGGCGCCCGCACCGCCACCCACGGGTGGCCGACGAGCCTGCACGTCCTCGAACCCCGGAGGTGGCGCCAGATGGCGCAGACACGGATCGCCCCACCGGCGACCAGAGACGAGGGCCAGTGGGCCTTCGGCTCGCATGAGCCCCAGAACGCCAACGAGCGGTTCAAGCAGGAGGACGACGGGCTCAACGTCCGCCGCCGCATCGAGCAGGTGTACTCCCAGCAGGGCTTCGCCTCGATCTCCCCCGACGACCTGCGCGGGCGGATGCGCTGGTGGGGCCTGTACACCCAGCGCCGGCCGGGCATCGACGGCGGCCGCACCGCCACGTTGGAGCCGCATGAGCTCGACGACGAGTACTTCATGCTGCGGGTCCGCTGCGACGGCGGCGCGCTGACCACCGAGCAGCTTCGGACCATCGCGGAGATCTCCCTCGAGCACGCGCGCGGCACCGCGGACATCACCGACCGGCAGAACTTGCAGCTGCACTGGGTGCGCATCGAGGATGTGCCGGCCATCTGGCGCCGGCTGGAGGCTGTGGGGCTCAGCACCCAGGAGGCGTGCGGGGACACCCCCCGCGTGATCCTCGGCTCCCCCGTGGCGGGGGTGGCCGCCGACGAGATCATCGACGGCACCCCCGCGGTCGAGGCCGTGAGCGCCCGTTTCGTGGGGAACCCGGAGTTCTCCAACCTGCCGCGCAAGTTCAAGACGGCCATCAGCGGCTCCCCGCACCAGGACGTGGCCCACGAGATCAACGACGTGTCCTTCGTCGGCGTGCTGCACCCCGAGCTCGGCCCCGGCTTCGACCTGTGGGTGGGCGGCGGGCTGTCCACGAACCCCCGGCTCGCGGTCCGCCTGGGCGCCTTCGTCACCCTGGAGCAGATCCCCGACGTGTGGGCGGGAGTCGCCGGGATCTTCCGGGACTACGGCTACCGCCGCCTGCGCTCGCGGGCGCGCCTGAAGTTCCTCGTCGCCGACTGGGGCCCCGAGGTGTTCCGCCAGGTGCTGGAGGGCGAGTACCTGGACTACACGCTGCCCGACGGCCCCGCCCCGCCTCCGCCGCCCTTCGCACGGCGCGACCACGTGGGCGTGCACCCGCAGAACGACGGCCGGTTCTACGTCGGCGCCGCGCCGCTCGTCGGACGCACCCCCGGCGCCGTGCTCGCCGCCGTGGCCGACCTCGCCGAGTTGTGCGGGTCCACCCGGGTGCGGCTCACCGCCGAGCAGAAGATCGTCGTCCTCGACGTCGCCGCCGACCAGGTCGACCCGCTCGTCGAGGGCCTGGAGCGCCTCGGCCTCCTGGTGCGCGGGGCGTCCACGTTCCGGCGCGGCACCATGGCGTGCACCGGCATCGAGTTCTGCAAGCTCGCCATCGTCGAGACGAAGGCCCGCGGCGCCGAGCTCGTCGCCAGCCTCGACGAGCGGCTGCCCACGTTCGACCATCCCCTGACCATCAACCTCAACGGCTGCCCGAACTCCTGCGCCCGCATCCAAGTCGCCGACATCGGCCTCAAGGGCGCGCTCGCGGGCGGCGAGGACGGGTACCAGGTGCACCTCGGGGGCGGGCTGGGGCTCACCAGCGGCATGGGCCGCACACTGCGCGGCCTGCGGGTGCCCGCCGAGGAGCTCGCCGACTACGTCGAGCGCGTGGCGCGGCGCTTCGACGCCCAACGCCACGAGGACGAGCTCTTCGCGCAGTGGGCCCTGCGCGCCGACGACGAGGACCTGCGATGAGCACCGGCCTGGACGCGGGCCAGCGGGCCGTGCCGTACTACTGCCCGTTCTGCGCCGGCGAGGACCTGCGCCCGGCCGGCGAGCGGCACGGCGAGTGGGAGTGCCGCACGTGCGCGCGCGTCTTCGCGGTGCGCTTCGTCGCCTTGGCGGTGGGCCGATGAGCGCCGCCACGCCACCCTCGGCAACGGGCGCGCCGGACACTGCCGCGCTGCGCGACACGGCCCTCACCGCGGGCGCAGAGCTCGAGGGCGCCCACCCCCTCGACGTGCTCGCCTGGGCGCATGCGGCCTTCGGCGCAGGGCTGGTCGTCGCCTCGTCGATGGCCGACGAGGTGCTGGTGCACCTCGCGTCGCGGGCCGCGCCCGGCGTGGACGTGCTGTTCATCGACACGGGCTACCACTTCGCCGAGACGATCGGCACCCGCGACGCGTTCGCGGCGACCGCGCCGATCACTGTGCGCACCGTCGTGCCGCGGCAGACCGTCGCCGAGCAGGACGCCGAGCACGGCGCCCGCCTGCACGAGCGACGACCCGACCTGTGCTGCGCCCTGCGCAAGGTGGAGCCGCTCGAGCGCGGACTGCTCCCCTACCGGGCGTGGGTGACGGGCATGCGCCGTGAGGACGCGCCGACCCGCACCGACATCCCGGTGGTCGGCTGGGACGAGCGCCGATCCAAGGTGAAGCTCAACCCGCTCGCGGCCTGGACGCAGGACGACGTCGACGCCTACGCCGCCGAGCACCAGGTGCTGCTCAACCCCCTGCGGCAGATCGGGTACACGTCCATCGGCTGCGCGCCGTGCACCAGGGCGGTGGCGCCCGGCGAGGACGCCCGCGCCGGGCGATGGTCAGGCCACGAGAAGACGGAATGCGGGTTGCACCTATGACGTCCACGACATCCATCCCGACGGCCCCGGCGCCCCCGGCTGCGGCGAGGGCCCCACACGCCCTGAGCCAGCTCGACGTGCTCGAGTCCGAGGCCGTGCACATCTTCCGCGAGGTCGCCGGCGAGCTCGAGCGCCCCGTGCTGCTGTTCAGCGGCGGCAAGGACTCCATCGTCATGCTGCACCTGGCCCGGAAGGCGTTCTGGCCGGCGCCCGTGCCCTTCCCCGTCATGCACGTCGACACCGGCCACAACTTCCCCGAGGTCATCGCCTACCGCGACGACACCGTCGCCCAGCACCGCCTGCGGCTGGTCGTCGCGAGCGTGCAGGAGGCGATCGACTCCAGCCGGGTGCGCGAGCTGCCCGGCGGGTCCCGCAACCCCCTGCAGACCGTCCCGCTGCTCGACGCCATCACCACCCACCGCTTCGACGCGGTGTTCGGCGGCGGCCGGCGCGACGAGGAGAAGGCCCGCGCCAAGGAGCGCGTGTTCAGCCTGCGCGACGCGCTCGGCCAATGGGACCCGCGCCGCCAGCGACCCGAGCTCTGGGACCTGTACAACGGCCGCCACAGCCCCGGCGAGCACGTGCGCGTGTTCCCGCTGTCGAACTGGACCGAGCTCGACGTGTGGCGGTACATCGAGCGCGAGCAGATCGAGCTGCCGTCCATCTACTACGCGCATGAGCGCGACGTGTTCGCCCGGGACGGCATGTGGCTCACCGCCGGCGACTGGGGCGGCCCGCTCCCCCACGAGCCCGTGGAGCGCCGCACCATCCGCTACCGCACCGTCGGCGACATGAGCTGCACCGGCGCCGTCGACTCCACGGCCCGGACCGTCGCGGACGTGATCGTCGAGGTGGCCGCCAGCCGGCTCACCGAGCGCGGCGCCACCCGGGCCGACGACCGCGCCTCGGAGGCCGCCATGGAGGACCGCAAACGCGAGGGGTATTTCTGATGGGCACGCAGACCACCACCCAGCACGCCCCCAGCCTCCCGGCCCCGCCCGGCGGGCATCGGGAGCGCGACCTGCTGCGCCTGGCCACCGCCGGCTCGGTGGACGACGGCAAGAGCACCCTCATCGGGCGGCTGCTCTACGACACCAAGTCGGTGCTCGCCGACCAGCTCGCCGCCGTCGAGCGGGCCAGCCACGCCCGCGGCGGGGAGGCCGTCGACCTGGCGCTCCTCACCGACGGCCTGCGCGCCGAGCGCGAGCAGGGCATCACCATCGACGTCGCCTACCGGTACTTCTCGACCGCCACCCGCGCGTTCGTGCTCGCCGACACCCCCGGGCACGTGCAGTACACGCGCAACATGGTCACCGGCGCCTCGACCGCCGAGCTCGCCGTCGTCCTCGTCGACGCGCGCCGCGGCGTGCTCGAGCAGACCCGGCGGCACGCCGCGATCGCGGCGCTGCTGCGCGTGCCGCACCTCGTCCTGGCCGTCAACAAGATGGACCTGGTCGACTACGCGGAAGACGCCTTCACGGCGATCGCCGACGAGTTCGCCGCCTACGCCGCGCGGCTGGGCGTCACCGGAGTGCGGGCCATCCCAGTCTCGGCGCTCGCGGGCGACAACGTCGTCGAGCGCTCGGCCCGGATGCCGTGGCACACCGGCCCCACTCTGCTCGAGCACCTGGAGCAGGTCCCCGTGCTGCGCGACGCGGCCGCCGAGCCGCTGCGCTTCCCTGTGCAGTACGTCATCCGGCCGCGCACCCCGGAGCACCCCGACTACCGCGGCTACGCGGGCCGCATCAGCGCGGGCGCGGTGGCCGTCGGCGACGAGGTCGTCACGGCGCCGGGGGGCGGGCGCAGCCGGGTGGCGGGCATCGACACGTTCGATGGCCCACTGGACGTGGCCCACGCCCCGCAGTCCGTGACGCTGCTGCTCGAGGACGACCTCGACGTGGCGCGCGGTGACGTGCTGGTGGCCGCGGACGCGCCGACGACAGTGGGCACGGACCTGCGCGGGACGGTGTGCTGGCTCGCGCAGCAGCCGGGCGTGGCTGGCACGCGGGTGCTGGTCCGCACCGGGACGCGCACGGTGCGCGGCGTGCTGCAGGAGGTCGGCGCGCGCTTCGACGTCGACACTCTCGAGTTGGAGCCCTCGTCGGGCTCGCTAACCCTCAACGCGATCGGGACCGTGCGGGTGCTCCTCGCCGAGCCGGTGCTGCTCGACGACTTCGCCGAGCACCGCCGCACCGGCACGTTCCTGCTGGTCGACCCGCTGGACGGGGCCACGCTCGCGGCGGGGATGGTGGGCCGCTCGCCCTTGGCGGACGCCGTCGAGCTGTCGGGGCGATGTCGGGAGCAGTGACCTGCTCCCACATCCATGCCCTCGAGAGGACCTGACATGCCCACGACCCCGCACGCCCGCACCCGAGCCCTCCGCCCCAGAGCCCGCCGCACCGCGCTCTCCGCAGTCCTGATCGCCTCGGCCGCCGCGCTGGCCGGCGCCTGCGCGGCACTCGACACCCCAGCCGACCAGGGCGCCGAGGCCGCCGCCACGAGCGGTGAGGCCACCGAGCTGCGCCTGGGCTACTTCGCGAACATCACCCACGCGATCCCCCTGATCGGGGTGGCCGACGGGACGTACGCCGAGGCGCTGGGCGACACCACGCTCACCACCGAGATCTTCAACGCCGGCCCGGCGGCGGTGGAGGCCCTGTTCGCCGATGGGCTGGACGCGACGTACATCGGCCCGAACCCGGCCATCAACGCGTTCGCCAAATCTGACGGGGAGGCGGTGCGGATCATCGCCGGCGCGACCTCCGGCGGCGCCCAACTGGTGGTGCGGGAGGGCATCGACTCCGTCGAGGACCTGCGCGGCGCGACGCTCGCCACTCCGCAGGTCGGCAACACCCAGGATGTGGCGCTGCGCGCCTGGCTGCTGGAGAACGGCCTGCGGACGTCGGTGACGGGCGGCGAGAACGACGTGCTGATCGCCCCGCAGGAGAACGCCCAGACGCTCGACCTGTTCAAGCAGGGCTCACTCGACGGCGCCTGGATTCCGGAGCCCTGGGCGTCGCGCCTGGTGGTCGAGGGCGGGGCGAAGGTGCTGCTCGACGAGAAGGAGCTGTGGCCGGACGGCGACTTCGTCACCACGCACCTCATCGTGCGCACCGAGTTCCTGGAGCAGCACCCCGAGACGGTCGCCAAGCTGCTCGAGGCGCATGTGTCCACCGGCGAGTGGATCGCCGAGCACGACCAGGAGGCGGCGCAGGCGGCCAACACCGCCATCGAGTCGCTCACCAGCAAGAAGCTCGGCGACGACGTGCTGCTGCGCGCCTGGTCGAACCTGCGCCCCACGAACGACCCGGTGGCGGGGTCCCTGCAGACGTCGGCCGACCATGCGGCCGAGGTCGGTGTCTCGGACAAGGTCGACCTGAAGGGCATCTACGTCCTCGGCCCGCTCAACGCGATCCTCGCCGAGCGCGGGCAGGAGCCCGTCTCGGCCGCGGGGCTCGGGACGGAATGAGCGTGCGCGAGGTCCAGGCGCCCACCCTCGCCCCGGCGCGTCCTGCGCCGGGGCGCCCGGCCCGGCCCCCGGTGCGGCTCACCCAGGTGAGCCACCACTTCGGCGACACCACGCGGCCACCGGTGCTCGACCGCATCGACCTGGTCGTGGAGCCCGGCGAGTTCGTGTGCCTGCTCGGGGCGTCCGGCTGCGGGAAGTCCACCCTGCTCTCCCTCATCGCGGGGCTCGACTCCCCCACCGGGGGGACGGTGGAGGTGGGCGCCCGCCGCCCGGCGCTGATGTTCCAGGAGCCCGCGCTCTACCCGTGGCTCAGCGCCGGGCGGAACATCGAGCTCGCCCTGCGGCTGCGGGGCGTGCCACGCGCCGCGCGCCGCGCGGAGGCCGAGCGGCTACTGAGCCTCGTGCACCTGGACGGGGCCCACGCCCGGCGGGTGCACGAGCTGTCCGGGGGCATGCGCCAACGCGTGGCCCTCGCCCGCGCCCTGGCGCAGGAGGGCGAGGTGCTGCTCATGGACGAGCCCTTCGCCGCCCTCGACGCCATCACCCGCGACGTCATGCACTCCGAGCTCACCCGGATCTGGCAGGAGACGGGCCGGTCGGTCGTGTTCGTCACCCACAACGTGCGCGAGGCCGTGCGGCTCGGGCAGCGGGTCGTGCTGCTGTCCTCGCGTCCCGGCCGGATCGTGCGGGAGTGGACGGTGCCGATCCCGCAGCCGCGCCGCATCGAGGACCACGCCGTGGCCGAGCTCTCCGTGGAGATCACGGACCACCTGCGAGCGGAGATCGCCAGCCATGCCCGCTGACCCGTCCACCTCCACCACTACGCCGCCGGCGCCGGGCTCGCCGGCCACCGTCGCGCGCGATCTCGAAGCGGGTCTCGACGCCCTGGAGACAGCCGTCGAGGCCACTCGCACGCCGTGGTGGGCCGCCGCCTGGCGCGCCTTCTGGCCCACCGCCGCGGCCCTCCTCGTCCTGCTCGGCGCCTGGCAGGTCCTCGCGGCGTCCGGGATCAAGCCCTCCTACGCGCTGCCACGACCCCTCGACGTGTGGCACACCCTCGTCGAGGCGACCCAGGACGGGTCCGCGATCCGGGCGGCCAGCCTGAGCGTGCAGCGCGGCGGCCTCGGCTTCCTGGCGTCGGTGGTCGTCGGGGTCGCCCTCGGCACCGCGATGGCCACCCTGCCGTTGCTGCGCCGCGCTCTCGGCCCCCTCATCACCGGCCTGCAGTCGCTGCCGTCCATCGCGTGGGTGCCGGCCGCGATCATCTGGTTCCAGCTCAGCAACGCCGCCATCTTCACGGTGGTGCTGCTGGGCGCCGTGCCCTCCATCGTGAACGGCCTGCTCGCGGGGGTCGACCAGGTGCCGCCGCTGTACCTGCGCGTGGGCCGGGTGCTGGGCGCCAGCGGGTGGAGCCGCATCCGCCACGTCCTGCTCCCCGCCGCGCTGCCGGGCTTCCTGGGCGGCCTCAAGCAGGGCTGGGCGTTCGCGTGGCGCTCCCTCATGGCCGCCGAGCTCATCACCAACACCCCGCGCCTGGGCGCCGGGCTCGGCCAGCTCCTGAACCTGGGCCGCGACACCAGTGACATGTCACTGGTCATCGCTGCCATCCTGTTGATCTTCGCGGTGGGCATCCTCATCGAGCTCGCCGTGTTCACCCCGCTGGAGCGTCGCATCCTGCACGCCCGCGGCCTGACCGGTCTGAGCGGAGGCTGATCCGATGCCCGCACCCGACGATCCCCCGATGCGCCACGCGGTGCTGCTGGACCTGCGCGGCCGTGACGTGCTGGTGGTGGGGGGCGGCCCGGTGGCCGCGCGCCGCACGGCCACCCTGGTGCAGGAGGGGGCCAGGGTGCGGGTCGTCGCGCCGCAGCTCTGCGAGGACCTCGAAGCCCTCGCGGCAGCCGGCGCCGTGCGCCACGAGCGCCGCGGCTACCAGCCCGGGGATGTCGCCGGCGCCTGGTTCGTGCACACCGCCACCGGGGACCGCGCCACTGACGCGGCCGTCGCCGCCGAGGCCGAGGCGGCCCGCGTGTGGTGCGTGCACGCGGGCGACGCCGCCCGGTCGACCGCCTGGACCCCCGCCGTCGCCCGCGCCGGGGATGTCACGGTGGCCGTCAGCGCCGGCGGCGACCCCCGCCGTGCCGCCGCCCTGCGCTCCGCCATCTCCACCCTGCTCGACAGCGGCGACCTGCCGCTGCGCCGCCACCGGCCCAGCCCTGGCCACGTCGCGCTCATCGGCGGCGGCCCCGGCGACCCCGACCTCATCACCGTGCGCGGACGCCGCCTCCTCGCCGAGGCCGACGTCGTCGTCACCGACCGGCTCGGCCCCCGGGCCCTGCTCGACGGGCTCCCCCACGACGTCGAGGTCATCGAGGCCGGCAAGGCGCCCCATGCGCACACCCTCACCCAGGCGCAGATCAACGAGCTGCTCGTCGAGCGCGCCACCGCGGGCCAACGCGTCGTGCGCCTCAAGGGCGGCGACCCCTACCTGCTC
Source organism: Cellulomonas cellasea (assembly GCF_030372105.1). Lineage (GTDB taxonomy): Bacteria > Actinomycetota > Actinomycetes > Actinomycetales > Cellulomonadaceae > Cellulomonas_A > Cellulomonas_A cellasea_A. The sequence continues at coordinate 57,200 of NZ_JAUDBQ010000011.1, forward strand.
GGCCGCGGCGGCGAGGAGGCACTCGCCTGCCGCGACGCCGGCCTCCCCGTCGAGGTCGTCCCCGGGGTCACCAGCGCGTTCGCCGTCCCCGCCGCCGCCGGCATCCCCGTCACCCACCGCGGCCTCGCCCGCCAGGTCACCGTCGTCTCCGCCCACGACGACGCCACCGACTGGGCGGCCCTCGCCCGCCTCGACGGCACCCTCGTGCTGCTGATGGGCGTCGCCCAACTCGCCGAGCACACCGCCGCGCTCATCAGCCACGGCCGGAGCCCGCGCACACCCGTGGCCGTCGTCGAGCGCGGCACCCTCGCCGAGCAGCGCACCACCCTGGGCACACTCGCCGACATCGCGGACCGGGCCACCGCCGGCGGCGTGACGTCTCCCGCCGTGGTGGTGGTCGGCGAGGTGGTGGCGCTCGCAAGTGAACTGGGCGGCAGCGCGGGCGCACCCGTCGGGGAGCGTGAGGACGCGGGCGAGCCCGTCGACCAGCCCGCTGGCGGCCCGCCCCCACATCGCTAGCCTGGCCAGATGCCCGATCCCACGCCCACGCTCGACGTCCTGCTGCCGCTCGACCGGGCGGGCGAACGGCTCCCACCAGCCGACGACGAGCCGGCGCTCAGCGCGCTGTACGCCCACCCCCTGCCCTCCTCCGGCGCGTATGTGCGCGCCAACATGGTCTCCACCCTGGACGGCTCGGCCACCGGCGCCGACCACGTGTCCGGGTCGATCAACAACCCGGCCGACTTCCGCGCGTTCACCGTGCAGCGGGCGTGGGCCGATGTCGTGCTGATCGGCGCGGGCACTGCCCGGGCCGAGCGGTACCGGGCGCTGTCGGTCCCGGCTGGCCTGGCCCCGGCGCGCGCCGCCCGGGGCCAGCGCCCGGAGCTCGAACTGGCCGTGGTGACAGCGTTCGGGGAGCTGCCCGAGGTCCTGTTCGACTCCCCGCGCGCTCCCCTGATCATCACCGTGGCGGATCGGCCTGGGCTCGACGACCTCCGCCGGCGTGTGGGCGCCGACAGGGTGATCGTCGCCGGGAGCGGCCGGGTCGATCCCGCTTCCGCGGTCACGCAGCTCGCTGATCGGGGCCTGTGCCGGGTGCTCGCCGAGGGCGGCCCGCATCTCCTCGCCGAGCTGGTCGCCCGCGGCGTCGTGGACGAGCTCTGCCTGACGACGAGCCCGCTGTTGGTGGGCGGGGACGCCCCCCGCGTGCTGGCCGGCGCGCCCTGGCTGGCGCCCCCTGTCGACGCCGTCCCGGCGCACCTGTTGCACGCCGACGGGACGCTGCTCGGCAGATGGTTGCTGAGCGCGCCGTCGGGGCCGCCACTAGGCTCGCAGCCGTGACAGACACCGTTCTCGTCCTCACGGAGGACTCCCTCGCTCCCGTCGACGTGGAGCACATCCTGCAACTGCACCAGGACGAGCAGTTCGCCTACCGGGTGCTCGTGCCCGCGGACACGGAGCGCAACCTGCTGGTGTCCCTGGTGGACAACCTGAGCATGGGCGAGCTGCGCGAGGCGCTCGACGTGGTGCTCGGCCGGGAGCCGTCGCCCACGCAGGCGAAGGCCACCGCCGCCGAGCAGCTCGCCACGAGCCTGGCGGCGTTCGCCGACGCCGGCCGTGACGCCACCGGCACGGTCGTCGAGGACGACCCGCTGCCGGCGCTGCGGGCCGCCGTGAACGCCGGCGGTGTGCGGGAGATCGTCGTCGTCACGTACCCGCACGCGCTGGAGGACACGTTCCGCCGCGACTGGGCCTCCCGGGCGCGCGAGGAGCTGAAGGTGCCGGTGCTGCACCTGTACTCGGGCACCAGCGAGATCGTCGACTGACGCAGACAAAGGCCGGGTCGCTTGCCGCGACCCGGCCTGTGTCACGCCTCGGTGGGAGGCGTGTCGTCAGAAGCCGGTGCCCGTGACCTCCGGGTAGTACCGGCGGAACTTGCGCACCTGGTTGAGCAGCGCGGCCGCGACGTACGCGAGGCGGCGCGGTGACCCGTCCTTGGCGTAGCGCAGCGGGTGCACGACCTTGCCCGAGCGGATCAGCCCCTGCACCTTCGCCCGCAGCGCGGGGTCGAGCACGTACTTCAACAGGAGGCTGTTCGGCAGGATCGAGTAGAGCACCTCTTCGTCGACGATCATCGGCTCGACGGCACGCCCCTCGACGCGGTCCGCGACGAGGAACCGCATGGGGTTGGCCCCTGCGGCGGTCACGTAGTAGTTGTTCCGGCCGATCCGGGGGTTCACCTCGAAGAAGCGGAACGAGCCGTCTCGCGGGTCGACCTTGACGTCGAAGTTCGCGAACCCGATGTAGCCCGTCGACTTCAGGAAGTGCCGGGCCTGGTCGAGCATCGGATCGATCCGGGTGGTGACCATCGCGGCCGGGTTCCCGAGCCCGGACGGCGTGTGCTCCTCCACCAGGACGTGCGCCGAGCACAGCAGCGTCGTCGAGCCGCGGCTGTCCACGTACGCGGTGATGGAGCGCATCTGTGTGTCGTCGCCCGGGATGAGCTCCTGCACCACGAACCGGCCACGGAACCCGGCGCCGCGCAGTGAGGCCCACAGCTCGTCGAGCTCGGCGGCCGTCTGGATCTCGAAGACCTTCTTCTTGCCGACGAACTCCACGTCCTGGTAGTCGGCGCTGCTCGCGGCCTTGGCGATGAGCGGGTAGGCGATGTCCACCGGCTCCGGCTTCCAGTCGTCCTCCCCTGCCCCTGCGAAGTCCTGCACGAGGGTGCGGGGCGCCGAGATGCCGAGGTCCTGGCAGATCTCCGCGAACGTCGCCTTGTCGGAGATGCGCTCGAGCAGGTCAGCGGAGAGGAAGGGCACGACGTAGTGCGGCTCGAGCTCAGCCCGGTGCTGCACCACGACGCGGACCAGCCAGTCCGAGTTGGCCATGAGCACCAGGCGCTTGTCGGGGTGCTCGGCGGCCACGCTCAGCAGCCGGTCGACGAGCTGCCGCGGGTCGTGCCCGTCCTCGACGAGGACGTTGTCGATGATCTGCGAGTGCGCGATGGGGCCGAGCGCGGCCCCGCTCACGACGATGGACCGCACGCCGTAGGCCTCGTGGAAGGACCGCGCGAGCGCGTAGACGCCGATGTCGGCGCCCAGGATGACGGGCTGGATCTGCTCGCTCACGCGTCGTGCTCGGCGCGGTCGCCGGACCACTCGGTGTGGAACGTGCCGTCCTTGTCGGTGCGCCGGTAGGTGTGCGCGCCGAAGAAGTCGCGCTGCGCCTGGATGAGCGAGGCGGGCAGCCGCTCGGCGCGCACCCCGTCGTAGTAGGCCAGCGAGGACGAGAACGCGGGCGTGGGCACCCCGGCCAGGGCGGCCTGGGACACCACCCGGCGCCAGGCGGCCACGCCGTTGCCGACAGCGCCCGCGAAGTACGGGTCGGCCAGCAGCAGCGGCAGCTCGGCGTCGCGCTCGTACGCCTCGGTGATGCGGTTGAGGAACCGGGCGCGGATGATGCAGCCGCCCCGCCAGATGCGGGCCATGGCGCCGCGGTCGATGTCCCAGCCGAACTCGGCGCTGGCCGCGGCGATCTGGTCGAAGCCCTGCGAGTACGCGACGACCTTCGAGGCGTACAGCGCGAGGCGCACGTCCTCGATGAACGCGTCGCGGTCCGTCACCTCGAACGGCGTCGTCTCGGCGGGCAGCACGCCGGCGGCGGCGGTGCGCTGCGGCACCGAGCCGGACAGGGCGCGTGCGAACGTCGCCTCGGCGATGCCGGTGATCGGCACGCCCAGGTCGAGGGCGTTCTGCACGGTCCAGCGGCCGGTGCCCTTCTGCTCGGCCTGGTCGAGCACGATGTCGACGAACGCCTTGCCGGTCTCGGCGTCGACGTGGCTCAGCACATCGGCCGTGATCTCGATGAGGAAGGACTCGAGGTCGCCCTCGTTCCAGGCGCGGAAGATCTCGCCGATCTCGGCGGCGGAGGCGCCCAGCCCCTGCTTGAGCAGGTCGTAGGCCTCGGCGATGAGCTGCATGTCGGCGTACTCGATGCCGTTGTGCACCATCTTGACGAAGTGGCCGGCGCCGTCGGGGCCGACGTAGGTGCAGCACGGCGTGCCGTCGACCTTCGCGGAGATGTCCTCCAGGATCGGGCCGAGCACCTCGTAGGAGTCGCGCGAGCCGCCGGGCATGATCGACGGCCCGAGCAGCGCGCCCTCCTCGCCGCCGGAGACGCCGGTGCCGACGAAGTGCAGCCCGTGCTCCTTGAGCTCGGCCTCGCGACGGCGCGTGTCAGGGAAGTGCGCGTTGCCGGCGTCGATGACGATGTCGCCCTCGTCGAGCAGCGGGATCAGCTCGGAGATGACCGCGTCGGTGGGGCCGCCGGCCTTGACCATGATGACGACCTTGCGGGGCCGCTCGAGGGAGGCCACGAAGTCGGCCATCGACTCCGACGGCACGAAGGCGCCCTCGTCGCCGTTCTCCTCGATCAGCGACTGGGTCTTCGCGTAGGAGCGGTTGTGCACGGCGACCGTGTAGCCGTGGCGCGCGAAGTTCCGCGCGAGGTTGCGCCCCATCACTGCCAGCCCGGTCACACCGATCTGGGCTGTTCCTGCGGGGGCGGTTCCTGCTGCCGTCATGCGCGGTTGCTCCACTTCGTCGCCTGCCGCCCGCCTGATCGGGCGGCGCGTTGGGGGGTTCCTGCCGGGTGCAAGCCTAGCCGCGCGTGAAGTGGCACGACGCGGCGTGCCGTACCGCAAGACCACGGGGGCGCCCCCGTACGCTCGCAGGCGTGATCCCCCCTGGTCCGGACGAGGCCCCCATCGAGTTCGTCCGAGCATTGAGGTCGCTGCGCGGTGTGCGGATGCGACCCGAGATCGAGCTCGACGAGGTCCCCGGCCCGGCGCGCGTCGCCCCTTTCAGCGCCGCCTTGACCGCCGAGGTTCGCGCGGCGCGACGCGATCCGGAGGGCGCCGAGCTCGCCACGGGCCGGTTCGTCGTGCTGCACGACCCAGACGGCCAGGAGGCGTGGGATGGCCGTTTCCGCCTGGTGACGCTGGTGCGGGCCTCGCTCGAGGCGGAGGTCGGATCCGACCCGATGCTCGCGGAGGTCGCCTGGAGCTGGTTCCGGGAGTCGTTCACGGGTGTCGGAGCCCGCGCGCACGCCGCCGGCGGCACGGTGACGCGTGTGCTGTCCCAGAGTTTCGGCGCCCTCGCTGAGCGCCCCGATCAGGTCGACTTGGAGCTCCGGTTCAGCTGGACCGCCCAGGAGGACGACCTGGCGCCGCACCTGCGGGCGTGGAGCGCGCTGCTGTGCAGCGCCGCGGGGCTGCCGCCGATGCCCGCCGGGGTCGTGCCGCTGCCACGGCGCCGCTGAGCCCCCACGCGCCCCTGACGGGCGCGACGTGACGTGTGCGACTCCTGGTCGCATGTGTCAGCACCACAGTGACGAGTTCCTGTGACGAGCTGCGGCTGAAGCCTCAAGGTCGGCCCACGCGCTGCCGATGGCTGGGTTACGTCCCACTCTCGTCGCCAGGAGACCCACGTGAGCATCGAGCCGTTGCGCAGGACTTCGACAGTCGTGCGCGGTGCGCCGCCGGTTGCGCGCCGGTCGCCTGTGGCCGCGCCCGAGCAGCCCCAGGGCCGTCGCGGCTTCGGCCAGATGTGCGTGGTCGTCACCGACCTCGCGGACGGCGACGGCCAGATCTTGGTGCGCAATGTGCGGCGCCGTGGCTCGGGTCGGGTGATCCTGCTCGCGCGGCGGGCGGCACGGCGCGAGCTCGTCGGGCTGCTGTCCGGCGGCCTGCGCGGCGCCGTGGCCGGCGAGGCGCACCCGTCCGTTCCGCAGCCCGCTCCCGTGGTGGTCGCGCCGGTGCGCGCCGACCTCACGGCACGCGAGCTCGGGGTGCTGGCCCTGGTGGCGGACGGCTGCAGCAACCGACGGATCGGCGAGCACTTGGGCCTGTCGGCCCTGACCGTCAAGAGCCACCTCGCGCGCATCTCGCGCAAGCTCGGCACCGGGGACCGCGCCGCCCTGGTGGCCCTCGCGATCCGCTCGGGCCTCATCCCCTGAGCACCGGATCCGGCCACTCCGACGGCCCGTCCCACCGCAGGTCACGCGCGGCGTGCGCCGCGCGACCTCGTCAAGCGCCTACGGTGGAGGTCATGCTCCCCGATCCACCAGGCGCCGGCGGCGCCACGCACGACCCCGCATCGTCCGAGCCGGCGGAGGACGTCCTCCCGGAGCTGACCCTGGACCAGGACGTGCCGGCCCCCGTCGAGGTCGTCCCCCTCACTGAGCCCGCCGAGGGCATCCCTCCCGTGATCGACACCCCGCAGGCCCTGGCCCGCGCGGTGGAGGCCTTCGGCGCGGGCACTGGCCCGGTCGCCGTGGACGCCGAGCGCGCCTCGGGCTACCGCTACGGGCAGCGCACGTACCTGGTGCAGCTGCGCCGCGAGGGCGCCGGCACCGCGCTCATCGACCCCATCGCGCTCCCTGACCTGTCGGCGATGTCGCAGGCGCTCGTCGGGGTGGAGTGGGTGCTGCACGCGGCGTCGCAGGACCTCCCCGGGCTCGCCGAGCAGAACCTGCGCCCGTCGCGCATCTTCGACACCGAGTTGGCGGCGAGGCTGCTGGGCCTCGAGCGCGTGGGCCTGGCGGCCGTCGTCGCGGAGCTCCTCGGGCTGGGGCTCGCGAAGGAGCACTCGGCGGTGGACTGGTCGACGCGCCCGTTGCCGGAGCAGTGGCTGCGCTATGCGGCCCTCGACGTCGAGGTGCTCGTCGAGCTGCGCGAGATCTTGGCCGAGCGGCTCGCCGTGGCGGGCAAGGCGGAGTGGGCCGCCCAGGAGTTCGAGGCGGTGCGGCTCGCGCCGCCTCCCGCGCCCCGGGTCGAGCCGTGGCGCCGGGTCTCCGGCCTGCACGCGATCCGCGACGCCCGGCGCCTCGCGGTGGTGCGCGAGCTGTGGGAGACCCGCGACGAGAACGCACGCCAGCGGGACATCTCCCCGGGCCGGGTGCTGCCGGACCACGCGATCGTGGCGGCCGCCCAGGCGCTGCCGAGGTCGGTCCCCCAACTCGTGGCGCTGCCTGCGTTCTCCGGCAAGGGGACCCGCAGGCGCGCCGTGCTGTGGCAGCACGCGATCGACAAGGGCCTGGCGTTGCCGGACGCGGAGCTCCCCTCGGTGCGGGGCCCGAAGTCCGATGGGCCGCCGCCGCCGCGCGCGTGGGCCGATCGCGACCCGGCTGCGGCCGCCCGCCTGGCCGTGGCGCGCGATGTCGTGGGCGCCCTGTCGCAGGAGCACTCGCTGCCAACGGAGAACCTGCTGCAGCCCGACCTGCTGCGCCGGCTGTGCTGGACGCCGCCGGCGCCACTGGACGAGGAGCACATCGCGGAGTTCCTGACGGCTGGCGGGGCGCGCGAGTGGCAGGTCTCCCTCGTCGCGCCCGCGTTGGCGGGGGCGTTCGCGGCGGCGGAGGGCTGAGTTCGGCCCTCGGGTGTTACTCACGAGTAACTTGGGGCTAGTGCGGGACCTTCGTCCCGGGTACGGTCGGTTGTGGCGTGTCTGTCCAGACCGCCGCCCGGACAACGCCGTCCCCGCCTGGAGGTCCGATGCCCAGCGCATCCGCCCGTGCAGTTCGCCCTGTCGTCTTCGTCGAAGGCGTGCGCACCCCGTTCGGGCGCGCCCGTGACGACGGACTGTACGCCCACACCCGTGCCGACGACCTCGCCGTCAAAACGATCCGCGAGATCCTCCGCCGCCACCCCGAGCTCCCGCCCGAACGGGTCGACGAGGTGGCCATCGCCGCGACGACCCAGCAGGGCGACCAGGGGCTGACCCTGGGGCGGACCGTGGCCATGCTCGCGGGCCTGCCGCGCACCGTCCCCGGGTACGCGATCGACCGGATGTGCGCGGGCGCGATGACGGCCGTGACGTCCACCGCCGCCGCGATCGGCTTCGGCGCGCAGGACGTGGCGATCGCGGGCGGCGTGGAGCACATGGGCCGGCACCCCATGGGCTTCGACGCCGACCCGAACCCGCGCTTCCTGGCCGAGCGCCTGGTCAGCACCGACGCGCTCAACATGGGCGTCACCGCCGAGAACCTGCACGACAGGTTCCCGGCCCTGACGCGCGAGCGCGCGGACGCCTACGGGGTGGCCAGCCAGGCCAAGTACGCCGCCGCGCTGGCAGCCGGCAAGATCACGCCCGACCTGGTGTACGTCGCGCTGCGCGACCCGGAGAACGGGTGGGGCCTGGCCACCGCCGACGAGCCGCCCCGGCCCGGCACGACCCTGGAGGGCGTCGCGGGCCTGCCGACGCCGTTCCGCGCGGGCGGGCGGGTGACCGCCGGCACGTCGGCCCCGCTGACCGACGGCGCGGCCTCCTGCCTGCTCGCCGCCGAGGAGACGGCCCTCGAGCTCGGCCTGGCGCCCCGCATGCGCATGGTGACGTTCGCCTACGCGGGTGTGGAGCCCGAGGTGATGGGCATCGGCCCCGTGCCGGCGACGCGCAAGGCGTTGGAGCGGTCCGGCCTGAGCATCGACGACATCGGCCTGTTCGAGGTCAACGAGGCGTTCGCGGTGCAGGTGCTCGCGTTCCTCGACGCGTTCGACATCAAGGACGACGACCCGCGCGTCAACGCGTACGGCGGCGCGATCGCCGTGGGACACCCCCTGGCGTCGTCCGGGGTGCGGCTCATGACCCAGCTCGCGCGGCAGTTCGCCGAGCGGCCCGACGTCCGGTACGGGCTCACCACGATGTGCGTGGGCCTGGGCCAGGGGGGCACGGTGATCTGGGAGAACCCGCACCACCCCGACTACGAGCCCACCGCCACGACGACTGACGGGAGCGACCGATGACCGCCACCACCGCTGGGCCCCGCCCGGAGCGCGTCAGCCATGCCCTGGTGCGGGACATCCCGCTGCCGGGCGGTGTGGGCACGCTCGCGCTGGTCACCATCGACAACGGCTTCGACCACACCAAGCCGACGACCCTGGGGCCGCTGGGCCTCACCGAGCTGCACGTCGCGCTGAGCAGGCTCCAGGACCGTGCCGCCGCGGGCGAGGTGGTCGCCGTGGGCGTCACCGGCAAGCCGTACTACCTGGCGGCGGGCGCGGACCTGACCGCGGTGACGCACATCGTCGACGAGGCGGACGCGCGGCACATCGCCGAGCTGGGGCATGCGACGTACCGGATGCTCGGCGAGATGGCCGTGCCGACGTTCGCGTACGTGAACGGCGCGGCGCTGGGCGGCGGCTTCGAGCTGGCGCTCAACTGCACCTACCGCACCGTGGCCGCGGATGTGACGGCCCTCGCGCTGCCGGAGGCCTTCCTGGGCCTGGTGCCCGGCTGGGGCGGCTGCTACCTGCTGCCGCAGCTCGTGGGAGTGCGCGGCGCGCTCGAGGTCATCCTCAACCGCCCGCTCGCCAACAACCGGATGACCAAGGCGGCGGAGGCGGTGCGCCTGGGGCTGATGGACGCGCTGTTCGAGCCCGCCGACTTCCTCGAGCGGTCACTCGCGTGGACGGCCGACGTGCTCACGGGCGCGGAGGTCGTCGAGCGCCGGGAGATCGAGGGCGCGGACGAATGGGCGGCGGTGATCGCGGGGGCCCGGCAGCAGCTCGACCAGCGGCTGCACGGGGCGCGGCAGGCGCCGTACCGCGCGCTCGACCTGGTCGCGGCCGCGCGGGACGCCGATCGGGACGCCGCCTTCGCGGCCGAGGACGACGCGCTGACCGACCTCATCATGTCCGACGAGTTGCGTGCGGGCCTATACGCCTTCGACCTGACCACGCGGAAGGCCCGCAAGCCCGCGGGGGCGCCGGACCCGTCGCTGGCGCGGCCGGTCCGCACCGTGGGGATCGTGGGCGCGGGCCTGATGGCCGGGCAGCTCGCGGTGCTCATCGCCCGGCGCCTGAAGGTGCCGGTGGTGATGCGCGAGATCGACGACGAGCGTGTCGCCGCCGGCCTCGCGGGCATCCGCTCGATGGTCGAGGCGCAGGCGGCCAAGGGACGCCTCAGCCCGGACGAGGCGAACCGGGTCCTCGGGTCCATCAGCGTGAGCACGGACCTGGGGACGCTCGCGGGCGCGGACCTGGTCATCGAGGCGGTCACCGAGGTGATGTCCCTCAAGCAGCGGGTCTTCGCCGAGCTCGAGGACGTCATCGCGCCGGACGCGGTCCTCGCGACGAACACGTCGGCGCTGTCGGTCACGGAGATGTCCGCGGGCCTGCGCCACCCCGAGCGGGTGGTGGGGATCCACTTCTTCAACCCGGTGGCGCAGATGCCCCTGATCGAGGTGGTGCGCACGCAGGCGTCCGACGACGCGGCTGTCGCCACGGCGTTCGCCCTCGCGAAGAACCTCGGCAAGACGGCTGTCGGCGTCGCGGACCGGCCGGGCTTCGTGGTGAACCGGCTGCTGCTGCGGATGCTCGCCGAGGTCGCGGCAGCCGTCGAGGGCGGGACGCCGGTGCAGGTCGCGGACGCGGCGCTGCGGCCGCTCGGGCTGCCGATGGGCTCGTTCGCGCTCATCCAGCTCGTGGGGCTGCCCGTCGCGCTGCACGTCCTCGGCTCGCTGCACGCCGACCTGGGCGATCGGTACCCGCTCTCCCCCGGGCTCGAGGCCCTGGCGGCCGACGGGCGGCGCGTGGTCCCCGAGCCCGACGGCCGGGGCGCCGAACTCGATGTGGACCCGGCGATCCAGGACGCCTTCGACGCGCCGCCCAGCGGGTCGCCGCTGGACGGCGCCGGGGTGCTCGACGCCGTGCTGTCGGGGCTCGCCGAGGAGATCGGGCTGATGCTCGACGAGGGCGTGGTCGACGGACCCGAGCAGATCGACCTCTGCATGATCCTCGGCGCGGGATGGCCGTTCCACCTGGGCGGCATCACCCCGTACCTGGATCGCACGGGGTACTCCGCGAAGGTCCTGGGACGCCGGCTGCTGGCCGACGGGGTGGCCAACGTGCCGGGTCGCTGACCTCGGCGACCTGAGCGGCGCAGTGGTCTAGCGCAGTGGCATGGCGAGGGCCGCAGCACATCTGGTGTGCTGCGGCCCTTGTCGCGTGTGGGGAGGCTCCGCCTAGTAGACGGTGAGCCCGCGCTCGCGGAACTGCTCGCGCACCCGGGCGACGAGCTCGGGCGACGGCGGCTGGGTGTCCTCGAGCTCGTATTTCAGCCCCAGGGTCTCCCACTTGTCGCGCCCCATCTGGTGGAACGGGAGCACCTCGACGCGGCTGACTGTGGACAGGGTGGCCACGTAGTCGGCGACGGCCTCGACGTTCTCGGGGGCGTCGGTCAGGCCGGGGACGAGCACGAACCGCACCCAGATCTCGGTGCCGCGCGCGGCGAGTCGGCGCCCGAAGTCGAGGGTGGGCTGCAGGTCGCGGCCGGTGACCTTGCGGTAGGTGTCGGGGATGCCGGACTTCACGTCCAGCAGCACCAGGTCGATGTCGTCGAGCATCTCGTCGGTGCAGTGGGCGCCGAGGTAGCCGGACGTGTCGACGGCGGTGCGGATGCCCATCTCCTTGGCGCCGCGCAGCAGGCGGGCCACGAAGGCGGGCTGCATGAGCGGCTCTCCGCCGGAGATGGTGAGGCCGCCGCCGGTCACCTCGAAGATGGGCCGGTACCGGGCGACGCGGGCGAGGAGCTCGTCGGCGCTGATCGGCTCACCACGCCGCATCTCCATGGTGTCGGGGTTGTGGCAGTAGAGGCAGCGCAGCGGGCAGCCGGACAGGAACGCTGTGAGGCGGGTGCCAGGGCCGTCGACGGCGGTGACGAGCTCCCAGGAGTGCAGGGAGCCCAGCTCGCCGGCGCGCATCTGGGCGAAGCGCTCGCTGCGGGTGGCGTCGGTGGTGTCGAGCCCCGCGGTGCCCGCGGAGGAGCGCTGGTGGGATCCGCCGATGAGGGGCACGCCGAGCTCGACGACCGGCGCGCCGCAGTCGGTGTCGTGCGGTGCGGTGCTGGTCGCGTTCATGGCGTGCTCCTCAAAGGCTGACGAGACGGCGGATTGTGGGCCGCGACGGACGGTGCTGGGTTCCGTCCGTCGCGGCCCGTGCCGGTCAGAGGCTGCCGTGGAAGGTCCGCGAGAGCACGTCGAGCTGCTGCTCGCGCGTCAGGCGGGTGAAGTTCACGGCGTAGCCCGAGACTCGGATGGTGAGCTGCGGGTAGTTCTCGGGGTGCTCCATGGCGTCCTCGAGGGTCTCCCGGTTCAGCACGTTGATGTTGACGTGGAAGCCGGAGGAGACGTTGTACCCGTCGAGCAGGCCGACCAGGTTGGCGATCTGCTCCTCGCGCGTGCGGCCGAGGCCCGAGGGCACGACCGTGGAGGTGAGCGAGATGCCGTCCATCGACTCGGAGTACGGCAGCTTGGCCACCGACAGCGCCGAGGCGAGCATCCCGTGGGTGTCGCGCCCGTTCATGGGGTTGGCGCCCGGTGCGAACGGCTCGCCCTGGCGGCGGCCGTCGGGGGTGTTGCCCGTGGCCTTGCCGTAGACGACGTTCGACGTGATGGTCAGCACCGACTGGGTGTGCAGCGAGTCGCGGTAGGTCTTCTGCGCGCGGATCTTCTCCATGAAGGAGCGCACGATGGCCACGGCGATGTCGTCGGCGCGGTCGTCGTCGTTGCCGTAGGTCGGGAAGTCGCCCTCGGTCACGTAGTCCGTCACGAGGCCGGTCTCGTCGCGCACGGGGCGGACGGTCGCGTACTTGATGGCGGAGAGCGAGTCGGCGACGACCGACAGGCCGGCGATGCCGCACGCCATGGTCCGCAGGATGGCCTGGTCGTGCAGGGCCATCTCGAGGCGCTCGTAGGCGTACTTGTCGTGCATGTAGTGCACGCAGTTGAGCGCGTCGACGTAGGTCTCGGCGAGCCAGTCGAGCAGGGTGTCGAACTTCGCGCTGACGTCGTCGTAGTCGAGGACGTCGCCCTCGACGGGGGCGCTGACGGGCGCGACCTGCTTGCCGGTGATCTCGTCGCGGCCGCCGTTGATCGCGTAGAGCAGCGACTTGGCGAGGTTGACGCGGGCGCCGAAGAACTGCATCTGCTTGCCGACCCGCATCGCGGAGACGCAGCACGCGATGGCCGCGTCGTCGCCCCAGGCCTGGCGGATGAGCTCGTCGGACTCGTACTGGATCGCGGAGGTGTCGATGGACACCTGCGCGCAGAACTTCTTGAACCCGTCGGGCAGGCGGTTGCTCCACAGCACCGTCAGGTTCGGCTCGGGGGCCGGGCCCAGGTTGTAGAGCGTCTGCAGGAATCGGAACGACGTCTTGGTGACGAGCGGGCGGCCGTCCTCGCCGATGCCGCCGATCGACTCGGTGACCCAGGTCGGGTCGCCGGAGAACAGGGCGTCGTACTCGGGGGTCCGCAGGAAGCGGACGATGCGGAGCTTGATGACGAGGTCGTCGATGAGCTCCTGCGCCTGCTCCTCGGTGATGACGCCCTCGGCGAGGTCGCGCTCGAGGTAGACGTCGAGGAACGTGGAGGTGCGGCCCAGCGACATGGCCGCGCCGTTCTGCTCCTTCACGGCGCCGAGGTAGGCGAAGTAGAGCCACTGCACGGCTTCGCGGGCGTTGGCCGCGGGCCGGGAGATGTCGTACCCGTAGGAGGCGGCCATGGCCTTGAGCTCCTGCAGGGCGCGGATCTGCTCGGAGTTCTCCTCGCGGTCGCGGATGACGTCCTCGGTGGAGCGGTCCATGTCGAGGGCGGCGCGCTCGAGCTTCTTCGCGGCGATCAGCGCGTCGATGCCGTAGAGGGCGACCCGGCGGTAGTCGCCGATGATGCGGCCGCGGCCGTAGGCGTCGGGCAGGCCGGTGATGATGTGCGAGGAGCGGGCCGCGCGGACGTTCGGCGGGTACACGTCGAAGACGCCCTGGTTGTGGGTCTTGCGGTACTCCGTGAAGATCTTCTTGACGTTCTCGTCCGGCTCGTAGCCGTAGGTCTTGAGGGCGCCCTCGACCATGCGCCAGCCGCCGTTGGGGATGATCGCGCGCTTCAGCGGGGCGTCGGTCTGCAGGCCGACGATGAGCTCGTTGGCCTGGTCGATGTAGCCGGGGGCGTGCGACGTGATGGTCGACGGCGTCGAGGGGTCGACGTCGTAGATCCCGCGCTCGCGCTCCTCGGGGAACATCTTGGTGAGTTTCGTCCACACGCCAGTGGTCCGCTCGGTGGGACCCGCGAGGAACGACGCGTCACCCGTGTACGGGGTGTAGTTGCGCTGGATGAAGTCGCGGACGTCGATGGCGTCGCTCCAGGGTCCGGCGACGAACGCGCGCCAGGCGGACGCTGTGGCGTCGACGGCCGGCTGCGGGACAGCTGTGGTGGACATCGTGTGCTCCTCGGTGAGGTCTGGTACCTGTGACGCTACGGATCAAGTCATGGGATGTCTTGGGACCTTGGGCCTTCCCGCGTCAGAAGCGACGTGAGCCTGGTCACCCTCCGCGAGGACGCCTGCGCGCGCCCCGGCCACGACGCCGGGGCGCGGCGTCACGAACGGGTGTCGAACCAGGTCAGGACGTCTCGCGCGATGTCCTGCGGGTGCAGCCGCAGGGTGGTGACGAGCTGGTCGCGGCTCGCGTGGTCCAAGAACGCCAACGGGATGCCGACGGACTGCACAGTGGTGGACAGCCCGGCCTCCTGGGCGCGCTGGGCGATGGCGGACCCGATGCCGCCATCGGCCACGCCGTCCTCGATGGTGACGACGTGGTCGTGCTCCCCCACCAGCTTGGTGACGGCCGCCGGGACGGGCAACGCCCACCGGGGATCCACGACTGTGACGCGCAGGCGGTGCGCCGCGAGCAGCTCGCCGGTCTCCAGCGCGGTGGCCGCCATCGCGCCCACGGCGACGACGAGCACGGACCGCTCGGCGCCGGCCGGGTCGTGCCGGGCGAGCACGTCGACGCCGTCGACCTCGTCCACCGCCGGGATCGGGTCGCCGACGGCGCCCTTCGGGTAGCGGACCACGCTCGGCGCGTCGTCGATGTCCACGGCCGTGCGCAGCGCCGCGCGCAGTGTGGGCTCGTCGCGCGGGGCGGCCAGGCGCAGGCCGGGCACGCCGCGCAGCATCGCCAGGTCCCACATGCCGTTGTGGCTGGCGCCGTCGTCGCCGGTGAGGCCCGCGCGGTCCAGCACGAAGGTGACGCCGGCGCGGTGCAGGGCCACGTCCATGAGCACCTGGTCGAAGGCGCGGTTGAGGAACGTCGCGTACACGGCCACCACAGGGTGCAGCCCGGCGAATGCCATGCCCGCGGCCGACGTCGCCGCGTGCTGCTCGGCGATGCCCACGTCGAAGGTGCGCTCGGGGAACTCCTGGGCGAACGGCGCCAGGCCCACCGGGGCGAGCATCGCGGCGGTGATGGCCACGACGTCCGGGCGGCGGCGGCCGATCCGCACGATCTCGTCGGCGAACACGCTGGTCCAGCCGAACCGGGACGGCGCCAGCGGCAGGCCCGTCTCCGGGTGGATCTTGCCCACCGCGTGGAAGCGGTCGGCGACGTCCTGCTCGGCGGGGGTGTACCCGCGGCCCTTCTCGGTGATGACGTGCACCAGCACCGGGCCGCCGAAGGCCTTCGCCCGGGCCAGCGCCCGCTCCACCGCCGGGGCGTCATGCCCGTCGACGGGGCCGACGTACTTCAGGCCGAGGTCCTCGAACAGGCCCTGCGGGGCCACGACGTCCTTGATGCCCTTCTTCAACCCGTGCAGCGCCTCGTACGCGAAGCGCCCGGGCGGGCCGGAGCGGTGCAGGGTGCGCTTGCCCCAGCTCAGCACCGTCTCGTAGCCCTGCGTCGTGCGCAGCACGTCCAGGTGGTGCGCCAGCCCGCCGATGGTCGGCGCGTAGGAGCGGCCGTTGTCGTTGACCACGATCACCAGGCGCCGGTCGCGGCCGGCCGCGATGTTGTTGAGGGCCTCCCAGGCCATCCCGCCGGTCAGCGCGCCGTCGCCGATGACGGCCACCACATGCCTGTCGCCCTGCCCGCGGACCTCGTTCGCCTTCGCGATGCCGTCCGCCCAGCTCAGCGCCGTCGACGCGTGGGAGTTCTCCACCACGTCGTGCTCCGACTCGGCGCGGCTCGGGTACCCGGACATGCCGCCGCGCTTGCGCAGGTCGGAGAAGTCCTGACGGCCGGTGAGCAGCTTGTGCACGTACGCCTGGTGCCCGGTGTCGAACACGATCGTGTCGCGCGGCGACTCGAAGACCCGGTGGATCGCGATCGTCAGCTCGACGACGCCCAGGTTCGGGCCCAGATGGCCCCCGGTGCGCGAGACCGACTGCACGAGGAACTCACGGATCTCCGCGGCCAACGACGCCACCTGCCGGTGGGTGAGCCGTCGCACGTCCGCTGGCGTCTTGATGCGAGCGAGCAGACCCACGCGACACCGTCCTCCTCCGCTATGTGCGCATGGCGAGGGCGCCACACGTCGGGGATCACTCTAAGCGGCGCAGCCCTCCCGCGCCCTCGCGTCCAGGCGCCCGACCTGTGCGGGAACAGGGGTCCCACTGTGAGGGCCCCGACGCCTACGATGAGGAGGAAAGGGGTGACCATGCGCTTCGTCCCAGGTCAGAGTCCTGCCCACGACCTCACATACGGTGACGTGTTCCTCGTCCCAGGACGGTCGGACGTCACCTCGCGGTTCGACGTCGACCTCTCCACGGACGACGGCACGGGCACCACCATCCCGATCGTCGTCGCGAACATGACAGCCGTCGCCGGCCGCCGCATGGCCGAGACAGTGGCCCGCCGGGGTGGGCTCGCCGTGCTCCCCCAAGACGTGCCCACCGATGTCGTCGCCGACGTCGTCAGCTCCGTCAAGGCCCGCCACCCGGTGATCGAGACCGCCGTCGTCGTCACCCCGCACGACACCGTGCACACCGCCCTCACCCTCATCGGCAAGCGCGCGCACGGCGCGGCGGTGGTCGTGGAGGGGAACCGGCCCGTCGGCGTCGTCACCGAGGCCGACTGCGGCGGCGTGGACAGGTTCACCCAGGTCGGCTCCGTGATGACCGCCGACCCGACCGTCGTGCCCCTCGACGTCGTCACCGGCGCCGGGCCCCGCGGCCTCGAAGCCGCCTTCGAGACCCTGCACCGCTCACGACGCAAGTTCTCCCCCGTCGTGCACGGCGACGAGCTCGTGGGCGTCATCACCCAAGTCGGCGCCCTGCGCTCCTCCATCTACACCCCCGCCCTCGACGACCAGGGACGCCTGCGCGTCAGCGCCGCCGTCGGCATCAACGGCGACGTCAAGGCCAAGGCCGCCGACCTGCTCGCCGCCGGTGTCGACGTCCTCGTCGTCGACACCGCCCACGGCCACCAGCGCAAGATGCTCGAGGCCCTCGCCGCCGTCCGCAGCCTCGACCCGCAGGTCCCCGTCGTCGCGGGGAACGTCGTCACCGCCGAGGGGGTCCGCGACCTCGTCGAGGCAGGCGCCGACATCGTCAAGGTCGGCGTCGGCCCCGGCGCCATGTGCACCACCCGCATGATGACCGCCGTCGGGCGGCCCCAGCTCTCCGCCGTCCTCGAGTGCGCCGCCGAGGCACGGCGGCTCGGCGCCCACGTCTGGGCCGACGGCGGCGTCCGCCACCCCCGCGACGTGGCACTGGCGCTCGCGGCCGGCGCGTCGCAGGTCATGGTGGGCTCCTGGTTCGCCGGGACCCACGAGTCCCCCGGCGACCTGCACGACGACGGCACGGGGCGGCTGTACAAGGAGAGCTTCGGCATGGCCTCCGCCCGCGCCGTCGCCGCCCGCACCGCCAGCGGCTCCGCCTACGAGCGCGCGCGCAAGGCCCTGTACGAGGAGGGGATCTCCTCCTCGCGGATGTACCTCGATCCCCGCCGCCCCGGCGTCGAGGACCTGATCGACCACATCACCGCGGGCGTCCGCTCCGCCTGCGCCTACGTGGGCGCCACCACCATCGCGGAATTCGCCGAACGTGCGGTCATGGGCATCCAGTCCACTGCGGGGTACGACGAGGGGCGGCCACTCCCCGACGGATGGTGAGCCGCGACTCCCATGGTCAGGCGCCTAGGGTGGGGCGCATGAGCGAACCCGAGGCCAGGAGGCAGCTCGCCGCGCTGTGCGCCACCGGCGGGGAGCGCTGGGCGCAGGCCGGCGTCCGCGCGTTGCGGCAGACGCCCTCGACAGGACGCCCCGCCGCTGTGCTCGTGCTCTTCGGCGTGCTCGACCACGCGCCCGCGCTCGAGACCGTGTCGTCGGTGGGCAGCGACCTCGACGTCCTGCTGACCCGCCGCTCCGCGACGCTCGGCCACCACCCCGGCCAGGTCTCCTTCCCCGGTGGGCGCCTGGACCCCGGGGACCGCACCCCCGCCGAGGCCGCGCTGCGGGAGGCCCGCGAGGAGACCGGGCTCGATCCCGCAGGTGTCGACATCCTCGGGACGCTGCCCCAGGTGCCCGTCACCGTGAGCCGCCACCTCGTCACACCAGTCGTGGGCTGGTGGACCCGCCCGTCACCCGTCGTCGCCGTCGACCACGCCGAGACCGCCGACGTCTTCCGGGTCCCCGTCGCGGATCTCCTGCACCCCGCGAACCGCCGCACGGCCACCCTCACCCGTGGCGCCCGCACGTACTCCTCCCCCGCATTCCTCGCCGGCGAGCACGTCGTGTGGGGGTTCACCGCACTGGTGCTGGACGCGATGTTCGACACCCTGGGCTGGAACGTGCCGTGGGACGCCACCCGGACGGTCCCCGCGCCCGCCTAGCGTGTGCGGCCCGCCCGCCGCATCATTCGTGGTCCCCGCCCTCGCCTCCGCTGAGCCCCCAGGAGCATCCGTGGCCGTCCGCCCCGTCGCCGAGCTCGACATCACGCCCGCGCTCGCGGCCCGGCTCGTCTCCGAGCAGCACCCCGACCTGGCCGGCCTCCCGGTGCGGCTCGTGACGAGCGGCTGGGACAACGCCGTGCTGCGCCTCGGCGACGACCTCGCCATCCGGATGCCGCGCCGGGCCCGCGCCGCCCAGCTCCTCCTGAACGAGCAGCGCTGGCTGCCGCACCTCGCGCAGGTGCTCGCGGGCGCCGGGCACGTCGGCCTGCCCCTGCCCACGCGGATCGGCGTCCCGTCGCCGGAGTACCCGTGGGCGTGGAGCATCGTCCCGTGGTTCGCCGGCCAGTCAGCAGTCACCGTGTCACCACACGATCGGGCCGCCTTCGCGGAGCCGCTCTCCGACGCGCTCGCCCGCCTGCACGTCCCAGCGCCCGACGACGCGCCGGTCAACACCGTCCGGGGCGTCCCGTTGGCCACCCGCGACGCCGCGGTCCGCGAACGCCTCGCCACCGGCCCGATCCCCGACGCCGACCGGCTCGCCGCGCTCTGGGAGGACCTGGCCCGCACCCCCCACTGGGCCGGTCCGCCACTGTGGCTCCACGGCGACGTGCACCCCGGCAACCTGGTGGTCGACGGCGGCCGACTCGAAGCCCTCGTCGACTTCGGCGACGTCACCTCAGGAGACCCCGCCACCGACCTCGCAACCGCCTGGCTCACCTTCGACGCCGAGGGACGCAGGCGCTTCCGCCACCGCATGGACGCGCTCCGGGGCCATGACGCCGACACGTGGCGCCGCGCTCGCGGGTGGGCGCTCTGCATGGGGACCTCATTGGCCGCGCACTCAGATGACTCCCCTGAGTACGCGGAACTCGGGTCGCACACCCTGCGGCAGGTCCTCGAAGGGTGACCTGCTGCACTCGTTCCTCTCACCGCTGTCGAACCAGCGCACGGACGAGTACGGAGGCGACCTGGCCGGCCGCGCCAGGATCGTGCTGGAGACGATCGACGCGGTGCGCGACGTCTGGCCCGACGAGCTGCCGGTCATGCTGCGGGTCTCGACGACCGACTGGGTGGCCGAGGATCCCGAGGACGACCGCGCCGCCTGGACCGTCGAGGACACGATCGAGCTCACCCGGCTGGCCACCGCGCGCGGGGTGGACCTGATCGACGCCTCCAGCGGCGGCCTCGTCCGGGCGCGCATCCCCCACGACCGCGACTACCAGACTCACTATGCCGGCCAGATCCGTCGCGCCACAGGCGCCACAGTGGCCGCAGTCGGGCGCATCGACGACCCGGCATGGGCCACTCACCTTCTCGAGGACGGGGAGGCCGACGCCGTCTTCCTCGGGCGGGCGCTGCTGCGCGACCCGTCGTGGGCGAACGCTGCGGCTGGCGCGGTCGGTGGCAAGCCCAGGTACCTCGAGCAGTACGCCTACGCCGTGTGACCCCGTGGCCCGGCGGCTTCGACGAGTCCGGCTCGGAGCCGCCGAGCCTCCGTCCGCAGGGGAACGCGTCACCGCTGACGCGCGATCCGAGGCGTTCTCACGCTGCGCTCCTCTACGGCCGGCCCCAACGACCTGAGCCTGGGCGTCGCGTCCCTCCGTCGTCATTGCCGCTCTTGCTGTGAAGGGTCGGACTCCCCCGGCGGCGTGACCCCATCGGCCAACCCTTGGCGTGTGGGCCTGTTATCTCTTCGTCAGAAGAGTGCGCCCCGTGCTAGACCTAGCCCGTGGACGAGCGCGAGGACCCTGACGACCTGGACGGACGACTGCGCGCCCTCGCGGTGCGCGCGGCCGAGGGACACTCCCCCGCACGCGCCCGCCAACTCGTCTGGGTCGCTGGCGAACTGACACGCTTCGCGGCACACCGCACTCCCCCGCCCACGCTTGCCGACCTGCTCGGCGCCGAAGTCGGGCTCCAGTACCTCGAGCTCGCCGGCGCCGGAGCCCTGCGCGCGCGCGGCGGGGGCGCCCAGGCCTCCACAGCCGCGAGCAACCGGACTCGCAGGGCCTGCCTGCTCCTGCTCGCACGAGCAGCCGGCCTCCCCGAGCCCGACCTCGACCGGCTACCGCTCCCCCCGCTCGCGATCCGGATCAGCGCGGCCAGCACCCGGCAGGCAGGCGCCGAGCTCGCCACAGAGTCGCTGCGCGGCAGGCAGCTGCCCACCTGGGTGCGGCACGCCCTGGTGGTCGAGCTCATCGCCGACACCGGCATGCGGGTTGGGGAGCTCGCCGCGCTCGAGGTCGGCGACGTGGACCTCACCGCCAAGACAGTCACCTACGTCCCGCGGCCGCCAGCCGCTCGCAGCCCGCAACCGCCGCGCACCGTCGCCCTGTCACCCGCCGCACTGCGCGCCGTGCGGGCATGGCTGCCAGTCCGCGCGCGGCTCACCGAGCTGACGCCCCGCACCTCCGCCCTCCTGGTGTCCGTGCACGGCAACCACGACGGGGACGGGGTGCGCCGCCCTCCGGGGCTCCCACTTCAACCACGCGGACTCGCCCGCGCCCACCGCCGGGCCGTCGCGACGCTCAACGCCCGACGCGCCACCGCGGAGCTGGTCCCCGGCACGCTCGGCCTGTTGCGACCCGCGGACCAACTCCCACATCCGTGACGCTGCCGGATCGATCCAGGGCGGCGGACCCCACCACACGACGGCATCAACTGCGGCTCGGTGAGCGCGGCAAGGCGAGCGACCACGGGTCCGTGTGCTTGTCGGCCGGGCTGTCGCCTGCCAGGCTCGCCGACCACGAACCACTCCAGCGGAGGCCGCATGCGTCCACCTGTCGGTCACCGAGCGCGCCGACTGGCCGCCGTCCTCGGGCCAGCGCTTGTCGTCGTCGGGATGGTCGCCACCGCGGTCGGCCTGTATCAGTGGCTCGAGCCGACGAGGAATGTGATGGGCGAGGTGGCCGTGCCGATGAGGCTCCACTCCTCAGACGGCATCGGAGCCTGGCTCGTGCTGGAGGTGGGCCTCGTGCCGTACACCGCCGTGGAGGTGAGCGGTGTGCCGACCGGCGGCTTGCCTGACTTCGACCACCGATCCGAACCACTGGGGATCGTCGTGGTCCACGCACCCGACGCCTCGCTCACCGAGCAGTTCCTCGCGCGCGCGGACGTGCTGGTCCGCGGAATCGCCCTCCTCGTCGCCGCGGTGGCGCTCCTCCCCGTGCTCCGCTCGATCGCCGCGGGGTCGCCGTTCCGGCCCGGGCATGGGCGTCGGCTATGGGTCGTGGCGGTCTGCGTGGTCGCCGGCGCGTATGTGGGCCCTCTGCTGCCGTGGCGGGCGAGCGCTCTGGTGCTGGATCGGCTCCCGGAGCCCTTCGGCATGACGGCGAGCCCGCCCCACCACGTCGAGGCGTTCGTCGTCGCGGCACTCGTCGTGCTCATCGGCGAGGTCCTTCGCGCCGGGCCATCTGACCGACTTCGGTCATCACCCGTCACCCCGTGGCGACGTCCCTCCGACGACCTCGATCCGTGACTCGTGCACCGGGCCTCCGCGGGTAATCCCCGTGCTGTCCACGTCACGGCCTGCCAGGATCGCCGACCATGACCACAGAGCACCTGTCCAAGCGGCTGATCAACTGGGCGTCCGTCCTGGACGATCGCGCCCGCGAGCAGGCCATCGCGACGTCGACCCTGCCGTTTGTCTACCCCCACGTCGCCCTGATGCCCGACGCGCACCTCGGGAAGGGGGCCACCGTCGGGTCCGTGATCCCGACGCTCGGCGCGATCATCCCCGCAGCGGTGGGCGTCGACATCGGGTGCGGCATGATCGCGGTCCGGACGCAGTGGGCCGAGGAGCAGGTGCGCGCCGCCGGGCCGCTGTCCGGGCTGCGCGAGTCCATCGAGGCGCGCATCCCGCTGTCTGTCGGCGCGTACAACGCCCGGCTGACGGAGACGGCCGCCGCCCGGGTCTCGGACCTCGAGGCCAAGGCCCAGCGCGCCGGGTTCGACCCCGACCGCTACGGGCCGAACTGGCGGTTGCAGCTCGGCAGCCTGGGCTCGGGGAACCACTTCATCGAGGTGTCGGTCGACGAGCTGGGCCGGGTGTGGCTGTTCCTGCACTCGGGCTCGCGGGGCGTGGGCAACAAGATCGCCCAGCGGCACATCGCCATCGCCGCCGACCTGTGCAAGCGGTGGTGGATCGATCTGCCGGACCCGGACCTCGCGTACCTGGCCGAGGGCACTGACGAGTTCTGGGCCTACATCCGCGAGCTGCGGTGGGCGCAGGACTTCGCCGCGGCGAACCGCGAGGAGATGATGGACCGCGTCGTCTCTGCCATCGGCGAGCACATGGGCGCCCCGGTCGAGGAGGCCGAGCGCGTCAACTGCCACCACAACTTCACCGAGCAGGAGACGCACTTCGGCAAGAAGGTGTGGGTGTCCCGCAAGGGCGCCATCCGTGCCGGAGCCGGAGAGCCGGGGCTGATCCCCGGGTCGATGGGCACCGCGTCCTACGTGGTGGCCGGCAAGGGCGACGCGCTCTCGCTGTGCTCGTCGCCGCATGGCGCGGGCCGCAGCCTCTCGCGGTCGGCGGCGAGGCGGCAGTACACGGTCGACCAGCTCCGGGAGGCGATGGCCGGCATCGAGTACCGGGACACGGACGCGTTCATCGACGAGATCCCCGCGGCGTACAAGGACATCGACCAGGTGATGGCCGACGCCGCCGACCTGGTCGAGATCCGCCATGTGCTGCGGCAGATCGTCAACGTGAAGGGCGACTGACGTGACGAGACCGGCCCCCGCCGCAGCGGGGAGCCGGCCTCGTGACACGTTGTGTCAGCTCGCGACGAGCGAGCGCAGCACGTACTGCAGGATGCCGCCGTTGCGGTAGTAGTCCGCCTCGCCGGGGGTGTCGATGCGCAGCACCGCGTCGAACTCGACGACGGAGCCGTCGCCCTTGGTCGCGGTGACCTTGAGCGTGCGGGGCGTGACGCCCTCGTTGAGCTCGGTGACGCCGGCGATGTCGAAGGTCTCCGTGCCGTCCAGGCCCAGGGACTCGGCGGTCTCGCCTGCGGGGAACTGCAACGGCAGCACGCCCATCCCGATGAGGTTGGAGCGGTGGATCCGCTCGAAGCTCTCCGTGATGACGGCCTTGACGCCCAGCAGCGCGGTGCCCTTGGCGGCCCAGTCGCGCGAGGACCCCGAGCCGTACTCCTTGCCACCCAGGATCACGAGCGGGATGCCCGCGGCGGCGTAGGACTGCGCGGCGTCGTAGATCGTGGTCTGCTCGCCGGTGAGGTGGTCGACGGTGAAGCCGCCCTCGACGCCGGGCACGAGCTGGTTGCGCAGGCGGATGTTCGCGAACGTGCCGCGGATCATCACCTCGTGGTTCCCGCGGCGCGAGCCGTAGGAGTTGAAGTCGCGGCGCTCGATGCCGTGCTCGGCGAGGTACCGGCCCGCGGGGCTGTCGGGCTTGATGGCGCCCGCGGGGCTGATGTGGTCGGTGGTGACCGAGTCGCCGAGCTTCGCGAGCACCCGGGCGCCGGTGACGTCCCGCACCGGGGCCGGCTCATGCGTCATGCCCTCGAAGTACGGGGGCTTGCGCACGTACGTCGAGTCGGCGTCCCACTCGAAGGTGTCGCCCACCGGCGTGGGCAGGCCCTGCCAGCGCTCGTCGCCCGCGAAGACGTCGGCGTAGTCCTTGGTGAACATGCCGCGGTCGATGGCCTGGTCGATGGTCGACTGGACCTCCTCCGGGGAGGGCCAGATGTCCGCGAGGAACACCGGCGTGCCGTCCTCGGCGTGCCCGAGCGGCTCGTTGACGAAGTCGAAGTCCATCGTCCCGGCGAGGGCGTACGCGATGACCAGCGGCGGCGAGGCCAGGTAGTTCATCTTGACGTCGGGGTTGATGCGGCCCTCGAAGTTGCGGTTGCCGGAGAGCACGGAGACGACCGACAGGTCGTGCTCGTTGACGGCCTCGGAGACCTCCTCGGGCAGCGGGCCCGAGTTGCCGATGCAGGTCGCGCAGCCGTAGCCGACGAGGTGGAAGCCGAGCTTCTCGAGGTAGGGCCACAGCTGGGCCTTCTCGTAGTAGTCGGTGACGACCTTCGAGCCCGGGGCCATGGACGTCTTGACCCACGGCTTCGCGGACAGGCCCTTCTCGACGGCCTTCTTGGCGACGAGTGCGGCGGCGAGCATCACCGAGGGGTTCGAGGTGTTGGTGCACGACGTGATCGAGGCGATCACGACGGAGCCGTGGTCGATCTCGGTCTGGGTGCCGTCGGCCAGGGTCACCGGGACGCGCTTGTGGGGGCGCGCGGCGGTGTTGTCGTAGGCGACGTGCGTCGGGCGGCCCGAGGCGTCGTCGTGGTCGGCCGCGATGGGGTCGGAGGCCGGGAACGTCTCGTCGACCGACTCGTCGAGCGCGGTCAGCGGCGCGACGTAGGGCGCCGCCTCGTTCTCGGGGACGTAGTCGAGGATCGTCGTCGCGAAGGACTTCTTGGCGTCCGTGAGCTCGATGCGGTCCTGCGGGCGCTTGGGGCCGGCGATGGACGGGACCACGGTGCCGAGGTCCAGCTCGAGGTACTCGGAGAACACCGGCTCCTGGGCCGGGTCGTGCCACAGGCCCTGCTCCTTGGCGTACGCCTCGACGAGCGCGACCTGCTCGTCGGCGCGGCCGGTGAGGCGCAGGTAGTCGAGCGTGACGTCGTCGATCGGGAAGATCGCGCAGGTGGAGCCGAACTCGGGGCTCATGTTGCCGATGGTGGCGCGGTTCGCGAGCGGCACGGCGGCGACGCCATCGCCGTAGAACTCGACGAACTTGCCGACCACGCCGTGCTCGCGCAGCTGCTGCGTGATCGTGAGGACGACGTCCGTGGCGGTCACGCCCGAGGGGATGGACCCCGAGAGCTTGAAGCCGACGACGCGCGGGATGAGCATCGACACGGGCTGGCCCAGCATGGCCGCCTCGGCCTCGATGCCGCCGACGCCCCAGCCCAGCACGCCCAGGCCGTTGACCATCGTGGTGTGCGAGTCGGTGCCCACGCAGGTGTCGGGGTACGCGCGCAGCACGCCGCCGACCTCGCGGGTCATGACGGTGCGGGCCAGGTACTCGATGTTGACCTGGTGGACGATGCCGGTGCCGGGCGGGACGACCTTGAAGTCGTCGAAGGCCGTCTGGCCCCAGCGCAGGAACTGGTAGCGCTCGAAGTTGCGCTCGTACTCGAACGCGACGTTGCGCTCGAAGGCGTCGGGGCGGCCGGCGACGTCGATCTGCACGGAGTGGTCGATGACCAGCTCGGCGGGCGCCAGCGGGTTGATCCGGCTGGGGTCTCCCCCGAGCTCGGCGACGGCCTCGCGCATGGTGGCCAGGTCGACGATGCACGGGACGCCGGTGAAGTCCTGCATGATCACGCGGGCGGGCGTGAACTGGATCTCGGTGTCGGGCTCCGCCTGGGGGTCCCACTCCGCGAGGGCGCGCACGTGGTCGGCGGTGATGTTGGCGCCGTCCTCAGTGCGCAGCAGGTTCTCGGCGAGCACCTTCAGGCTGTACGGCAGGCGCTCGACGCCGGGCACGGCGGCGAGTCGGTAGATCTCGTAGGAGGCGTCACCGACCTCGAGGGTGCCTTTCGACCTAAAGCTGTCGACGCTGCTCACTGGGGCTCCTCTTCGCTGGGCGGTCTTGCGGCGGCTGGGTGGCCGTTCGCGGTGGTCCTGGGGCTGCCGCCAGCCTACGCGGCGGGGTCAGCCTGGATATCTCGACGTCAAGATACATCCTAGCGCCCCGACGCCCGCCCAGCGACACTCCGCCCCACACCACCTCAGCCGACACGACGCCCTCGACGGCGCGCCGCCTCGGCTCAGCCCTGGGCCTCGCGCTCCGCCGCGACCGCCTCCGCCGCCTTGCGCTCCGCCTCGACCGCGCGCTGATGAGCGCGCTGGTCGTACTCGGGCGTGCCCTGCTTGTGCAGCTCGATCGTGGCCGCCCTGCTCGCCTCGGCCAGCCGTCGCGCCGCTGCGCTCTCCCCCGCACCCGTCATGAGCCCATCTCCCCTCCCGGCCACCCGTGGGCCGGCGACATCCCAGGCTATGACTCCCCCGCCGCGCGCGCGAGGGAGTGGCGGGCCCCGCCGACCGGCACGATCGGATGACGACCCGGTCACGTTCGCGTCACTTCGCCGCCGCGCCCCATGCGCGCCGCCTAGGTTGCGGACATGAGGCCTGACATGCGACGACGCGTCCTGATCACGAGCTCGATCCTGCTGGTCGCGCTGGTGGCGGCCTGCTCGGCGAGCGGCGACTCCGCGGTCGGCGGCGCGAGCGCCGAGTTCGGCTCAGGGATGACCATGACGCAGGAGCAGGCCGGCGGTGGCGACGGCGGCGGCAGTGACGCGGCCGCCGACGAGTCGCTCGCCCTGGGATCGGTCGCCGACACGTCAGCCAGCCCCCGGGAGGTCATCACGCGGGGTGAGGTCACCCTCGCCGCCGAGGACCCCCGGGCCGCCGCGGCCGCGGTGGTGGCGCTCGTCGAGCGCGACGGAGGCCGGGTGGACGCGCGCTCGGAGAGTGCCGGCGCCGACGGGCAGGAGGCAGTCGCCTGGCTGACGGTGCGCATCCCGTCCGACGACATGACCTCGACGCTCACGGCGCTCGAGGACATCGGCGAGGTCCGCCGAGTCGACCTCACCGCGGAGGACGTGACGGGCGACGTCCAGGACCTCGACGCGCGGATCCGCGCGATGCGGCTCTCCGCGTCGCGGATGGAGGAGCTGCTGTCACGCGCCACGACGAACTCGGACATCATCTCCGCCGAGAACGCCCTCGCGGAGCGGCAGGCGACCTTGGAGAGCATGCAGACCCAGCGCGCCCGGATCGCCGAGGAGGTCGCGCTGTCCACGTTGACGATCCAGATCTCCACGACGCCGCTCGTCGAGGCGGGGCCGCCGTCCACCGGGGGGTTCCTGGGCGGGCTGCAGGCCGGGTGGAACGCGCTCGTGACGGTGCTCGGCGGCCTGCTGGTGGTCGTCGGCGCACTGCTCCCCTGGGCCGCGCTGGGCGGAGTCCTCGCGGTGGCGGCCGTCGCCGTGGTGCGGGCCGCCCGCCGGCGCCGCTCGGCGGCGGAGGTGTCGGCGTCGGCCGATGGCGCTGGCGGCGCGATGTGAGGCAGCGCATGCTCGCCGCAGCGCTTGCTCACGGCGCTTGCCCACGGCCGCACCGTGGCCGCGGGGCGCACTCCTTGACAACGTTGTAAAGCGCGGCGAGGGTACGTCGAACGACGTTGTCCCCCGCACGGCAAGGAAGCCCATGCGCACCCCCTCCCCCCACAGCGGCCCGGTGGCCCCCCGCGCCGCCGAGCGGCTCGCCCAGCAGCCGCTGCCGGCCAGCTCCATCCGCCTCGACCCCGACGGACACCTGGGCGCCTGGCAGCGCCTCAACGCCGCGGCGACCATCCCGCACTGCGTCGAGATGCTGGAGGACAGCGGCGCCCTCGACAACCTGCGGCGTGTGGTCGGCCGCGCCGACGGGCCGCATGTCGGCTACAACTTCGCGGACTCCGACGTCTACAAGGTGCTCGAGGCGATCGGCTGGGAGATCGGCCGCACCGGGACGGCGGAGTGGGACGGCTTCCTCGACGCGACCCTCGAGCTGCTCGCCGCCGTGCAAGACGCCGACGGCTACCTCAACTCGTGGGTGCAGGGGACGCGTCCAGACGAGCGGTTCAGCGATCTGCGGTGGTCGCATGAGCTGTACTGCACGGGCCACCTGGTGCAGGCGGCCATCGCCCTGCACCGCGGCGCCGGGCGCACCGACTTCCTGGACCTGGCCCGGCGCGCGGCCGACCTCCTGGTGCGCCGCTTCGGTCCCGACGGGCAGATCGGGGTGTGCGGCCACCCGGAGATCGAGACCGCGCTCGTCGAGCTGTACCGCACCACGGCCCACGACCCCTACCTGGACCTCGCCCGGCGCATGGTCGACGCGCGCGGCCAGGGCCTGCTGGGACCCGACCGGCTCGGCCCGCACTACTTCCAGGACCATGCCCCGGTGCGCGCCTCGCGCGAGGCGACCGGGCACGCGGTGCGCCAGGTGTACCTCAACGCCGGGGTGACGGACGTCTACACCGAGCAGGGCGACCCGAGCCTGCTGGGCGCCATGCGCGATCAGTGGGCCTCCGCCCATGAGCAGAAGATGCACCTCACCGGCGCCCTGGGGTCACGGCACTTCGACGAGTCCTTCGGCGACCCGTACGAGCTGCCGCCGGACCGCGCGTACGCGGAGACCTGCGCGGCCATCGGCGACGTGATGTGGGGCCACCGCATGCTGCTGGTGGAGGGCGGCTCGAGGCACGCCGACGCGATGGAGCGCGCGCTGCTCAACGCGATCGCGGCCGCCGTCGGCGAGGACGGGCGCGCGTTCTTCTACTCGAACCCGCTGCACCTGCGCGCAGGGCACCGCGAGGAGGAGAACGCCCCATCGCGCCGCACCCCCTGGTACGCCTGCGCGTGCTGCCCGCCGAACATCGCGCGCCTTGTCGCGTCGCTGCACGCCTACGTGAGCACCCGCGACGAGGACACGCTCTACGTGCACCTGCTCACCGCCGCCGAGATCGACCTCCCCCCGGGCCTGGGCCAGGGCACGCTGCGCGTCACGACCGACTACCCGGCGAGCGGCGTCGTCCACGTGGAGCTCGACGGGCGGCTCGCGGACGGCGCGGCGATCGCCCTGAGGACACCCGGTTGGGCCACACAGTGGAGCCTGGCCGTCGACGGGATCGAGGTGGGCGAGCCGGAGGTCCGCGACGGCTACGTCGTCGTGCGGGGCAGCGCATCGGCCCGGCTGCGGGTCGACCTCGAGCTGGCGATGGAGCCTCGGCTGGTGGCGGCCCACCCACGGGTCGACGCGGTGCGCGGCACGCGAGCGGTGCTGCGCGGGCCCGTCGTCTACTGCGTCGAGCAGGCCGACCATCCCGGCCAGGGCTCGATCGAGGACCTCGTCCTGCTGCCGGGCGCGGAGATCGGGGTGACGCCCGGGGCGCCGGGCTCGCTCCCGACGTTGCGCCTGGCAGCCGTCACCCGGCCTGCCGGCGATGCCGGGCTGTACGCCACGGCGCCTGCTGGGGAGCGGGACGTGGCGGCCTGCGAGTGGGTCGAGGCCACAGCGATCCCGTACGCGCGGTGGGGCAACCGGGAGCCGGGCCCGATGCGGGTGTGGCTCCCCCTGGCCTAGGCCCCGTCCTCCTCGTTGCCGAGCTCGTTGAGGTAGTTGTAGATCGTGAACCGGGTGACCTGGAGCGCCTGGGCGGCGATCTCCACGCTCTCCTTGAGCAGGAAGAAGCCCCGGTCCTTGAGGTCGCTGACGACTGTGAGCTTGTGCTTCTTCTGCATGAGCTCGACGGGCACGCCGCAGGCGCCGATGGCCTCGGTCAGGAGGTGCTGGGCGAGCTCGTCGATGTCGCGGACGAAGTTCTCCGCGGGCGGCTCGGCCTGCGCCTCGCTGTCGGAGGCAGGGCTGGCGCCGGGGAGCATGGCCTCGGCGATCGCCTTGACGGCCTGCCAGATCATGACGTCGGCGTTGACGCAGAGCGCGGCGACGGGCGTGTCGTTGCTGTCGCGGATGACGATGGTGGTCGAGCGCAGCACACGGCCGTCAGGCAGGCGCGTCTCGTAGCCGACGGTGGTCGCCAGGGTCCCCTCGGCGGCCTTGCGCAGCAGCATGTCGGTGGAGGGGCTCCCGACGCTGCGGCCGGTGACGTCCCCGGCGATGGCCACGATCGAGTTGGGCAGCCGGCGCAGGTCGTGCAGGACGACCTCGGCGTCGCCGGGCAGCGTGCCCGCCAGCGGCTCGACGAGGGCCGAGAGCACCGCGAGCACGTGCTCCGCCTCGGGTGTCGAAGGTCCTGCGTCGGGTGCGGTTCGCTTTGTCATCCTCATGACCCTCTCAACTATGTGAAGACCATCATGACACGATGTTGATTAACTCAAATGCCTGTTGAAGTCTTCAAAGGTTGCCGCTACGCTCCCGACAGGCGTTGAGGCTTTCAACGAAGAGTTGAAGTTCTGACGCACCTGGAGCCGGAGCCCCCCGCCCGGCTGCGACATGAGGAGAGGCGCCATGCGGTACATGCCCGAGCCGTTCAAGATCAAGATGGTCGAACCGATCAAGATGACCACCCGCGCAGAGCGCGAGGCCTTCATCCGGGACGCCCACTACAACGCGTTCTCGCTCTCGGCCGAGGACGTCTACATCGACCTCCAGACGGACAGCGGCACGGGCTCCATGAGCGACTCCCAATGGGGCGCGATCATGCGGGGCGACGAGTCGTACTCCGGCGGCCGCAGCTACTACCGGCTCATCGAGGCCGGCAAGGAGATCTTCGGCTACGACTACGTCCAGCCCGTCCACCAGGGCCGCGCTGCGGAGAAGGTCCTCTTCCCGCTGATCGTCACGCCCGGCCAGTACGTCATCTCCAACATGTTCTTCGACACCACGCGGGCCCACGTCGGCCTCGCCGGCGGCCGCGCGATCGACTGCGTGTGCCCCGAGGGCCTCGACTCCGGCGCCTACTTCGACTTCAAGGGCAACATGGACGTGCCCCGCCTGCGGTCGCTGATCGCCGAGCACGGCGCGGAGAACATCGCCGCGATCGTCATGACGATCACCAACAACAGCGTCGGCGGCCAGCCCGTCTCGATGGCCAACATGCGCGAGACCGCCGCGCTGGCCAAGGAGCACGGCATCCTCGTCGTCATCGACGCGGCGCGGTACGCCGAGAACGCGTTCTTCATCAAGGAGCGCGAGGCCGAGTTCGCCGACGCCACGCCGCTGGAGATCACGCGCGAGATGTTCAGCCACGGCGACGTCTTCACCATGAGCGCCAAGAAGGACGCGCTGGTCAACATGGGCGGCATGCTCGCCGTGCGCGAGGACGGGCCGCTCGTCGACGCCATCAAGACGCGCGTCATCTCCTTCGAGGGCTACCTCACCTACGGCGGGCTCGCGGGCCGCGACCTCGAGGCCATGACCACGGGCCTCTACGAGGGCCTGGACTACGACTACCTGCGCTACCGCATCGGCCAGATGCAGTACCTCGGGGCGCGGCTCGAGGAGGCGGGCATCCCGTTCCAGAACCCCGTCGGCGGCCACGCCGTCTTCATCGACGCCGGCAAGCTCCTCCCGCACATCCCGTACGACGAGTTCCCCGGCCAGGCCCTCACCGTCGAGTTGTACATCGAGGCCGGCATCCGCGGCTGCGACATCGGCTCCTACATGATGGACAGGGACCCCGAGACGGGCGAGCAGCAGCGCGCGCCGTTCGAGTTCACCCGGCTGGCCATCCCGCGCCGCGTCTACACCCAGGCCCACCTCGACGTGGTCGCCGACGCCCTCATCGCCATCCGGGACCGCGCCGCCGGCATCAAGGGCTACCAGATCACCTGGGAGCCCAAGGTCCTGCGCCACTTCACCTCGCACCTCAAGCCGGTCGACTGACCGCATCCCCCCACCACCGGACACCGGTGGCGGACGAGGGCCGTCGTCACGAGCGCCGGCCCTCGTCCTGGCCTCGGCCGCCTTTCAACGACGAAGGGACCTGAACGATCATGAGCACAGAGGCACGCGAGGGAACGGCCAGCGCCGATCCGTCCGTCGCTCCGACCGGCGGTGAGGATGCCCCCACCACGGAGGGCGGCCTGCGGAGAGGGCTGAAGAACCGCCATATCCAGATGATCGCGCTGGGCGGCGCGATCGGCACCGGGCTGTTCTACGGCTCGGCGTCCAGCATCGGCATGGCCGGCCCGTCCATCACGCTGGCGTACCTGATCGGCGGCGCGGTGATCTTCCTGATCATGCGCGCCCTCGGCGAGATGTCGTGGCACACCCCGGTCTCCGGGGCGTTCAGCCACTACGCCTTCACCAACTGGGGACGCTTCGCCGGGTTCTTCTCCGGCTGGAACTACTGGTTCAACTACATCGCCGTGAGCATGGCCGAGCTGGCCGTGGTGGGGATCTACGTCAACTTCTGGCTCCCCGACGTCCCGACCTGGGTGTCCGCCGCGATCTTCCTGCTGATCGTCACGTGCGTGAACCTGGTCAGCGTCAAGGCCTACGGCGAGTTCGAGTTCTGGTTCGCGATCGTCAAGGTCGTCGCGATCATCGCGATGATCGCCCTCGGCGCCGTGATCGTGTTCTTCGGCGTCGGCCAGACGAGCTCCACCGGGATCTCCAACCTCTGGGAGCACGGCGGCTACTTCCCGAACGGCCTGTGGGGCATGGCCACCGCGCTCGTCGTGGTGATGTTCTCCTTCGGGGGCGTCGAGCTCATCGGCATCACCGCCGGCGAGGCGGAGAACCCGCGCCGCAGCATCCCCAAGGCGATCAACCAGGTTGTCTACCGGATCCTCATCTTCTACGTCGGCGCGATCCTCGTGATGCTCTGCATCTTCCCGTGGGACCAGATCGGCGAGGGCGGCAGCCCGTTCGTCATCATCTTCGACAACATCGGCATCGCGGGCGCCGCGGCGCTGCTCAACGTGGTGGTCCTCACCGCGGCGGTGTCCGCGTACAACAGCGGCCTCTACAGCAACGGGCGCATGCTCTACAGCCTCGCGCAGCAGGGCAACGCCCCGAAGTACCTGGGCAAGCTCAACCGCAACGGCTCCCCGATGGCCGGGGTGCTGACCTCCTCGGCCGTCACCGCGCTGGCCGTGGTGCTCAACTTCCTGGTCCCCGGGAAGGTGTTCCTCTACACGATGGCCGTCGCGCTCATCGCCGGCGTCTTCAACTGGACGATGGTCGTCATCACGCAGATGAAGTTCCGCAAGCGCATCGGCGCCGCCGAGGTCGAGAAGCTCGGCTTCAAGATGCCGTTCTACCCCGTGTCGAACTACATCGTGCTCGTGTTCCTGGCCGGGGTCGTCGTCCTCATGGCCTTCCTGCCGGACTTCCGGTACGCGCTGTACGTCGGCCCCGTCTGGGTCGGCATCCTGTACGTCGCCTTCCGGTTCAAGACGAGGTCCGAGCGCCGGCCCGCCCCCGTCGAGAGCTGACCGGCCGGGCGCCTCCGTCAGCGACGCCGCTGACGGGGGCCGCCCACCCACCCTCACCGACGGACGTCGCCGCGCCCGCCGTCGAACCACCTGGAGCACCCATGCCCACCACCACACCGCCTGCCGAGCCCGACGCCAGCGGCGCGCACTCGGCCCGGCTCGCCCGCCACGGCCTCGTCCTCCCCGTCGTCGCCTCGCCTGTCGCCGCCTACGAGCCCGCCGTCCGCTCCGGGGCCTGGGTCTGGACGTCAGGCCAACTGCCACTGGTCGACGGCCGGCTCGACGAGCGCGGCAAGGTGGGCGACGGCCCCGGCTGCGTCACCCCCGAGGCGGCCACGCTGCTGGCCCGGACGGCCGCCCTCAACGCGATCGCCGCCGCCGCCGCACAGGCCGGGGGCATCGACCGCATCCGGCGCGTGGTGAAGCTGGTGGGGTTCGTCGCGAGCGACCCGGGCTTCACCGGGCAGCCCGCAGTGGTCAACGGCGCCAGCGAGGTGCTGCACGCCGTCTTCGGGGCCGCCGGGGCGCATGCGCGCAGCGCGGTCGGCGTGGCCGCGCTCCCCCTCGACGCCCCGGTCGAGATCGAGCTCGTCGTCGAGGTCGAGGCCGACGAGAGGGTCGTCACAGGCGGCTGAGCCCGCCCGGGCCGGCGGCGGGAGGATGGGCGCACCCGTCCTCCCGCTGCCGGCTGACGGCTAGCGGGTCAGAACCGCGACTGCCTCGACGTGGTGCGTCATCGGGAACAGGTCGAAAGCCCGCAGGCCGTCGAGCCGGTAGCCGTGCTCGGCGAAGTACGCCAGGTCGCGGGCCAGCGCGGCCGGGTCGCACGCGACGTAGACCACGCGCTCGGGCCGCAGCCCGGCGATGGCCTCGACGACCTTGCGCCCGGCGCCGACGCGCGGCGGGTCCAGGACGACGGCGTCGGCGTGCACGATGCTGCCCTCGGCGTCCTCGAGCATCACGCGGCCGACGTCGCCGGCGTGCAGCTCCACGTTCGACCTGTCATGCAGGTTGCGCCGCGCGTCCCGCAGCGCCTGCGGGTCGCCCTCGACGGCCACGACCGCCCCAGCGGGGCCGACCGCGTCGGACAGCGGAGCCGTGAACAGCCCGGCGCCCGCGTACAGGTCCAGCACCGTCCAGCCGTCCACGTCGCCCAGGCCGTCGAGCACCGCCTGCGCGAGCAGCGCCGGGGCCTCGCGGTGCACCTGCCAGAACCCGGAGGCCGCCACGCGGTACGTGTAGTCCTTCCCGGCGACATGCACGTTCTCGCGGACCGAGGTCCGCGCGTTCGGGCGCGCGTCGACCCGGCCGCGGCGCAGGTCGAAGGGCTCGCCGTCGACGAGCACCACCGGCGCGTCACCGCCCGCGGGTGCGACGACCTCGATGCGGGACCCGGCCTTCCAGGTCCGCTCGAACAGCCCGAGCTCCGCGATGGCCTCGTGCGCCAGCGGCATCGAGTCCAGCGCGTGCACGTCATGCGAGCGGAAGCCCGACATGCCCGCGCGGCCGCTGCCGTCCACCACCAGGTCGATGCGGGTGCGCCAGCCCAGGCCGCCGCGCTCCTCGTCGCCGGGGGCCGCCTCGACCTCCACCTCGCGCTCCAGGTGGGCGAGCCGCTGCAGCTGCTCGGCCAGCACCGCCGCCTTCCAGGCCCGCTGCCCGGCCAGCGACACATGCGCCAGCTCGCCGCCGCCCACACCGCCCGGTCCGGCCTCGGGCCACGCTGAGGGCACGCGGTCCGGCGAGGGCTCGAGGATCTCGACCGCGTCGGCCCGCCAGAACGAGGACTTCTCCCCCGTCTCCGTCAGGCGCGCGCGCACCCGCTCGCCGGGCAGCGTGTGCCGGACGAAGACGACCCGGCCCCCGCGGCCGTCCGCGTCGGCCCCGATCCGCGCGACGCAATGGCCGCCATGGGCCACCGGGCCGATCTCGAGCTCGACCATGTCGCCGACGTCAGTAACCACGCGTCACCGTTCCTCGCACTGTGTCCTCCATGCCTGTCTGTCCGTGAGTGGAGGCCAGCTGCCACGGCACGGACGCCACGACGACGCCAGGTGTGAACAGCAGCCTTCCCTTGAGCCGCAGCGCGCTCTGGTTGTGCAGCAGCTGCTCCCACCAGTGTCCGACGACGTACTCGGGGATGTAGACCACCACGATGTCTCGTGGGCTCTCCCGACGGATCGATCGGACGTACGTGAGCACGGGCCGGGTGATCTCGCGGAAGGGCGAGTCGAGCACCTTCAGCGGCACCGGTAGGTCCAGAGCCTCCCATGTCTCGCGCAGCCGTGCGACATCCTCGGCGTCCACCCCCACCGTCACGGCCTCCAGCACCTGGGGCCGCGCGGCCCGCGCATAGGCGATGGCGCGCATCGTGGGACGGTGCAACTGGGAGACCAGCACGATGGCGTGCACGCGGCTGGGCAGGGCGCGCGCCTCGTCGACGTCGTCCCCCAGGGCGAGCTCGGCACGCACCCGGTCGTAATGCGCGCGGATCCCGCGCATCAGCATGAACACCACGCCCATGGCGAGGATGGCGATCCACGCCCCATGCGTGAGCTTGGTCACCAGCACGATGAGCAGCACCGTGGCCGTCATCGCCAGGCCCACGCTGTTCACCACCCGCGAGCGCCGCATCCGTCGCCGGGTGGCCGGGTCGGCGACGGTGCGCAGCTCGCGGGTCCAGTGCTTGACCATGCCGAGCTGGCTGAGGGTGAAGGAGACGAACACGCCGACGATGTAGAGCTGGATGAGCCGGGTGACTTGGGCGTCGAACGCCCAGATCAGCGCGACGGCGGCAGCCGCGAGGGTGAGGATGCCGTTGGAGAACGCGAGCCGGTCCCCGCGGGTGTGGAGCTGGCGGGGCAGGTAGCCGTCGCGGGCGAGGATCGAGCCGAGCACGGGGAACCCGTTGAACGCCGTGTTGGCGGCGAGCACCAGGATGAGCCCGGTGACGACGGAGACGGCGATGAACAGCGCGGGCACGCCGTCGAAGACCGTCTCGGCGAGCTGGCCGATGACGGGGTGCTGCACGTAGTCCTCGCCGACGGGGACGCCGTCGCGCAGCAGCTGTGACGCGGGGTCCTCGACGTAGTGCACGCCCGTGGCGCGGGCCAGCAGCAGGATCGACAGGAGCGACGCGCCGGAGATCCCGCCGAGCAGGGCGAGCGTCGTGGCGGCGTTCTTCGACTTCGGCTTGCGGAAGGCGGGCACGCCGTTGCTGATGGCCTCGACGCCGGTCAGGGCGGCGGACCCGGAGGCGAAGGCCCGCAGCACGAGGAACACCCCGGCGATGCCCATCAACCCCTGGTCGAGGTCGGACTGCGGGACGATCTCGAGCGCCGAGCTGGCGGCCTGCGGCAGGTTGCCGCTCAGGTAGCGCACCAGCCCGGTGGCGGCGATGGCGCCGATGGCCAGCATGTACAGGTACACCGGCGCCGCGAATGCCCGCCCGGACTCCTTCACCCCGCGCAGGTTCGCGATGGCCAGGAGCGTCACCAGGCCCACCGCGAATGTCGCCTCGTGGCCGCGCAGCTCGGGCAGCGCCGACGCGGCGTACTGCGCCCCGGCGGAGATGGACACGGCGACGGTGAGCACGTAGTCGACGAGCAGGGCGCTGGCGACGGTGAGCCCGGCGCGGGGCCCCAAGTTGACGGTGGCGACCTCGTAGTCGCCGCCGCCCGACGGGTACGCGTGCACGTTCTGCCGGTAGGACGCGATGACCGTCAACATCACCACCACGACGCCCACACCCACCCACGGCGAGATGACCGTGGCGGCGAGGCCGGCGGCGGCGAGGGTCAGCAGCACCTCGTCGGGCGCGTAGGCGACGGAGGAGAGGGCGTCCGAGGCGAAGACCGGGAGTGCGATCCGCTTGGGCAGGAGGGTATGGCCGAGCCGGTCGCTGCGGACGGGTCGTCCGAGCACCAGGCGTTTGGCGGCATCCGCGATGTCCGACACGGGAGCCCATGCTAGGCCTGTCAGGTTCCCCCCGTGCACCGTCCCTGCGCCCCACCCCGCGCGATCCCCACCGCCGGGGGCCGCGGCGCCCACGTCGCCGGGGGTATAGCGTGGCCGGTTGTGCACTTCGTGATCATGGGCTGCGGCCGAGTCGGCGCGACCCTCGCCCAGTCGCTCGAGAACCACGGCCACTCCGTGGCCGTCATCGACCAGAACCCCGACGCGTTCCGGCGCCTCGACGCCGACTTCGGGGGCAAGAAGGTCACCGGCCTCGGCTTCGACCGCGACACGCTCGTCCAGGCGGGCATCGACGACGCCTACGGCTTCGCGGCCGTCTCGGACGGGGACAACTCCAACATCCTCGCCGCCCGCGTGGTCCGCGAGACCTACGGCGTCGGCACCGTCGTGGCGCGCATCTACGACCCGCATCGCGCCGAGATCTACCAGCGCCTCGGCATCCCCACCGTCGCGACCGTGCGGTGGACGTCCGACCAGGTGCTGCGCCGGCTGCTGCCCATGGGCGCCACGAGCGAGTACCACGACGCGTCCGGCCAGATCGTCCTCGCCGAGGTCGACGTGCACCCGGGCTGGGTGGGCCGCCCAGTGCGGAGCCTGGAGCTGCTCAGCGGGGCGCGGGTCGCCTACCTGACCCGCTATGGCGACGGCATGCTGCCCACCGGCGACAGCGTGCTCCAAGAGGACGACACGGTGCACGTGCTCGCGCGCGCCGACGACCTCTCCGACGTGGAGCGCGCCCTCACCAACGCCCCCGAGGAGACAGCATGAGGGTCGTCATCGCCGGAGCCGGCTCGGTGGGCCGCTCGATCGCCCGCGAGCTGCTGGGGCACGGCCACGAGGTCACCCTCGTGGACCGCCAGCCGTCCGCGATGCGCGTCGCGCAGGTCTCCGAGGCGGACTGGCTGCTCGCCGACGCCTGCGAGCTGTCCACGCTCACCGAGGCCAAGGTCGACGAGTGCGACGTGGTGGTCGCCGCCACCGGCGACGACAAGGCCAACCTGGTCATCTCGCTGCTCGCCAAGACGGAGTACGGCGTGCCGCGCACCGTCGCCCGGGTGAACAACCCGAAGAACGAGTGGATGTTCGACGAGGCGTGGGGCGTGGACGTGGCTGTCTCGACGCCGCGCATCATGACGGCGATGGTCGAGGAGGCCGTCGCGGTCGGCGACCTGGTCCGCATCTTCACGTTCCACCAGTCGGGCGCGGGCATCCTCGGGCTGACGCTGCCCGCCGACTCCCCGCTGGTCGGCAGCCGCGTCGGTCAGGTCGTGTGGCCCACCGACATCGTGCTGGCGTGCATCGTGCGCGACGACCGGCCGATCACCCCGAGCCCGGACGACACCATCGAGGGCCGCGACGAGCTCCTGTTCGTCACGAGCCGGGACGCGGACGAGCAGGCGTTGGAGCGGATCCTGAACCGCGGACCAGAAGCCAGCTGAACCACAGCACGAGCGCCGTCAGCGGCACGCCCATCGCGAGCTTCGCGGTGCCCAGCCACGCCACCTGCCCGGCGAGGTACAGCGGCACCTGCACCGCGAGCCGGGCGGCGAACATGCCCGCCCAGGACCAGGTCGCCCACATGTACCGGCGGCGCAGCGCGCGGTCGGAGCGCCAGGCGCCGACCTTCGACCAGGCGCCGCCGCCCAGCGGCCCGTCGGAGCTCAGCAGGCCCACCACGACGCCGACCACGGGCCAGCGCGCGACCAGCGACGCCACGAACCCGACGAGGTACGCGATGTTGGTCAGGATCCCGACCAGGAAGTAGTCCTCGGCCTGGCCGGAGCGCCACGCCCAGACCACGCCGATGGCGACGCCGAGCATCCCCGAGAACGCCTGGGTGGCGGGAGTGCGCTGCACCAGCCGCGCTAGCACCGCGACGACGGCGGCGCCGCCCGCGGCCACCAGCGCCGGGGTGAGCTGCTGCCCGGCCACGAGGTAGACCACGACGAACAGCAGCCCGGGCGCCACGGACTCGATGAGGCCGCGCACCCCGCCCACAGCCTCGGACAGCGAGAACTGGTCGGCGGTGATCACCCGCATGCCGCGGGCGCCGCCCTCCTCGGGCTGCGTCAGGTCGTCGAGCGCGGCGACCTCGTCCGCCGGATCGCGGGCGTCACTCACCGGACCGCGGCCGCAGCTCGTAGCGGGGGTTGTAGATCGTCGGGCGGCCCTCGAGCGAGCACACCAGGCCCTCGGCCCGCAGCCGGCGCCCGGGCTCCACGCCGCCGATGGACCGCCGGCCCAGCCACACGAGGTCGACGGTGCCGCTCCCGTCGTACAACTCGGCCTCCAGCGCGGGCACGCCCTCGCGGGGCCGCAGGGTCACCGAGCGCAGCACGCCGGAGACGCTGGCGCGGCGCCGGTCGGCCACGGACGCCACCGGGACGCACCCGGTGGAGCGCAGCGCGTGCTCGCGCTCCTCGTCCGCCTCGACCTGCTCCTGCGAGGCGACAGCCTTGTGCAGGGCGTCGCGAAGGCTCATCGGATCTCCGTGATCTCGGGGCCACGCGTCGGGGGCTCGAACTTCGGCGCCGCCGGGCCGGGGACCACGTTCTGGTCCTGGCCGGGCAGGCGCAGCGCGAGCAGGTCGCGCGGGGGCCGGGCCTCGTCGCCGCGCACCACCACGATGTCGGCGAACACCTGCTCGAGCGTCTGTGCCGCCTCGGGGTCGACGGCGGCCTTGCCGGTGAGGACCCCGCGCAGGAACCAGCGCGGCCCGTCCCAGCCGATGAACCGGGCCGGGCGGTGCCCGGTGCGGCCCTCCGCGGTGCGGACGGGAAGCCGGGCCAGCAGCTCGCGGCCGAACGGCCCGGGCAGGTCGTCGGCCGATCCGCCCTGCTTCGTGACCGACTCGGCGATCTCCTCGCGGATCTCATCCCAGATGCCCTCGGTGCGCGGCGCGGCGAAGGCCTGCACCTGCAGCGAGGATCCGTCCAGGTTGACCTGCGCGGCCGAGACCACGGACGTCGACTTGTCGATCTCCATCCGCAGCTCCATGCCGGGCACGCCGGGCAGCAGGATCGCGCCCAGGTCCACCCGCGGACCCGACTCGGGCGCCTCGGCGGCGTCCCACGGGCCACGCCCGCGCTCGGCCGGGCTCGCGTCGTCCACCTCGCTGGAGGCGTCCGGGGCCGTTGTCACGTCGTCCGCCACCGCATCCTCGGTGTCGTTCGAACGCGCGTCACGCCGGAAAAGGCCCACCGGAACTTCCCTTCTCACTGGAGGCCACCAGAGGCCTCCACCTCGACACTAATCCGCTCGCGGCGTCCGACCTAGTGTCGGGCGCGCGGCATGTCACACGGAGGGGGCAGCCGCAGCGAGCCATCCGCCGCTTGAGCCGAATCCACCCTCGCCACGGTCGGAGCCGGGCAGCCGCTCGACCTCCACGAAGCGCGCCCGCTCGACGCGCTGGATCACGAGCTGCGCGATGCGGTCGCCGCGCCGCAGCTCGATCGGCTCGCTCACGTCGGTGTTCAGCAAGGTCACGGCGATCTCGCCGCGGTACCCGGCGTCGACGGTGCCGGGCGCGTTGACGATCGTCAGCCCATGCCGGGCGGCCAGGCCCGAGCGCGGGTGCACGAACGCCGCGTAGCCGTCCGGCAGCGCGATCGCGACCCCGGTGGGGACCGTGGCGCGGCCCTGCGGGGGGATCGTCACGTCCTCGCGGGCCACGAGATCGGCGCCTGCGTCGCCCGGGTGCGCGTAGGAGGGCGCCGGGAGCGCGTCGTCGAGCCGGAGGAGGAGGACCTCGAGGGTGGTGTCAGCCGTCACGGTGGCAGACCTTACCGCTCCCACCTCGGACGGGGACGCCGCGCCGCGTGGGGATGGGATGCTGGTCGCATGCACGACGACGTCTCCCGCCCTGTCCGCAGCGCCTACTCCGAGCGGGTGCTGCCCGGGCCCCTCGGCTGGTTCCTCACCGTGGCCGCCGGTGGCGTGATGGCCGCCGTCTTCTACCCGGTGAGCACGGCCCTCGCCCTGGCGGCCGGCGTGGTGACGTTCGTCGCCGCCGTGGTGTTCGCCCTGCGGACCTCTCCCCTGGTGCGCGTCGCCGACGACGAGCTGTGGGTGGGCGAAGCGCACATCCCCCTCGCGTTGCTCGCCTCGCCGAGGGCGCTCGACCGCGAGCAGACCCGCCACGAGACCGGGCCCGGCTACGACCCGCGCGCCCATGTCGTGCTGCGGGCCTGGGCGGGCACGGCTGTGCGGGTCGAGGTCGTCGACCCCGCCGACCCGACGCCCTACTGGCTCGTCTCGACGCGGCAGCCCGAGCGGCTCGCCGCGGCGATCGGCGCCGGCAGCCGCTGACCGCGCGCGCCCGCACCAGTTGTCACGACCTGCACGGCGGGCACGACCGGGCACTGCCGGGCGCTGCCGGACGCGGGCATGCGTGAGGCCGGCAGGCCGGGGTGGAACCCCCGGCCTGCCGGCCTTCGCGTCGGGCGTCTGTCAGGCGCCGTGGTGGCGCGCCGAGCAGTGGTCAGGCAGCGCACTCCGAGCAGACGGGCTGGCCGTTCTTCTCGAACGCCAGCTGGCTGCGGTGGTGCACGAGGAAGCAGCGCGTGCAGGTGAACTCGTCCGCCTGCCGCGGGAGCACGCGCACCGAGAGCTCTTCTGAGGAGAGGTCGGCGCCCGGGAGCTCGAAACCTTCCGCTGCCTCGGTCTCGTCCTCATCCACCACGCCCGAGTTCTTGTCGGAGCGCCGAGCCTGGAGCTCCTGCAGCGAGTCTTCGCTGAGGTCCTCCTCGGTCTTGCGCGGGGCGTCGTAGTCGGTTGCCATGAGCTGGGTCACACTCCGTGTCGTCGGCGGATCTTCCTATGCGGGCTCAATGCGTCAGCCTCGACGTTTGTTCCCGTAGCGCTGCGGATTCTGCACTATTTCTCTTGGCCGTGCACACACGGACAAATGACCAACTTCGGACAGTTGGTGGAAGACGCTTTCATTCGTCGCTCGCGGCGCCCATCCGTTCCAGGATCTCCACAAGCTCCGCCACTGTCCCCGCAGGTCCGGCCACTGTCATCTCGGCATCCGCCTTTCGCCCGTCCAGGCCGGTCAGCACGGCCCCCGCCTCCTGTGCGACCAGCCCGCCCGCAGCCAGGTCCCACGGGTTGAGACCTCGCTCGTAGTACAGGTCCAGACCACCAGAGGCGATCGAGCAGAGGTCCAACGCCGCCGACCCGATGCGACGAATATCACGCACCTGGGGAAGTACTTCTGCGACGATACGCGCCTGTGCGCGGCGCCGCTGGGCAACGTATCCGAATCCCGTGCCGACCAACGACGTCGCGAGGTCCGGCGCGGCATTGATCTGCAGGCGCCGCCCGTCGAGGCGCGCGCCCAGGCCCCGGCCCGCGGTGTACGTGCGCCCATCCGACACCGACTGCACGCAGCCGGCCACCGCGGTCCACTCCTGCGGGTCGGGCTCCCCCGCGACCACAGCGACCGAGATCGCGTAGGCCGGGATGCCGTAGAGGTAGTTCACGGTCCCGTCGATGGGGTCCAGGACCCACGTCAGCCCCGTCGTCCCCGGGACGTAGCCCTCCTCCTCCCCCAGCACGCCGTCGTCCGGCCGGTGCTCGGCGAGCATCTCGCGCAGCAGCGCCTCGGACGCGAGGTCCATCGCCGTGACGACGTCGATCGGGCTGGACTTCGTGGCCGCGACGTCCACGCGATCAGGCCGGCCGTCGTGGACGAGCCGGCCGGCGGCCCGCGCCAGCGTCTCCGCGAGGGCGACGAGCTCTTGGGTCATTGCGGCGTCAGGCAGCGCTGCGTCAGGCAGGGGATCCGGTGTCGTGTTCACCCGTCCATCGTGCCCGACGGGGCCCACCGGCCGCGCCGCGGCTCACACGGCCCTGCGGAACCCCTCCCACGGCCCGGGCGCGTTGAGGTGGAAGCGCATCGCCAGCAGCCGCAGCACGAACACCACGGCGACCACGAGCGCCGCGGTGACGCTCGTCAGCACACCCGTCCCCCAGAGGAGGGCCGTCGAGGCGGCGCCCACGAGCGCGGGGACCGCGTACAGCTCGCGATGATGGAGCACGGCGGGGACCTCGGCGGTCAGCAGGTCGCGCAGCACGCCGCCCCCGACGCCGGTGATCGTCCCCACGAAGACGGCGGCGACCACGCCCACGTCGAACTGCAGCCCCTTGACGGTCCCGACCACGGCGAACAGCGCCAGTGCGCCCGCGTCGAGCACCGCGATCGTGCGCCGCGCGCGGACCAGTCGCGGGTGGAAGAAGTACATCGCCACACCGCCGGCGAGCGCGGTGACGATGAACCGCCAGTCCGCGATCGCCACCGGGGGGATGGCGCCGATGAGGACGTCGCGCATCAACCCGCCGCCGAGGCCCGCGGCCCAGGCGAGGACGAGCACCCCGAACAGGTCGAATCTCTTGCGGACCGCCGCGAGGCCTCCGGAGAGCGCGCCCACGAAGATCCCCACCAACTCCATGACGGGCTCGAAGGGCAGCTCCGGCAGCATGCGACGATCATCGCAGGGCGCGGCGCGTCCGCCGCGCGGCGCACCGGGCCGCTTACCGCCGAACGGGCGACATCGGTGGGAGGCTCTTCGGTGAGCTACAGGGAGGTCTAATGGGTGAGCTCGAGCTGGTGGGCCTGCACGACGACGGCGAGCACCTGGTGCTCGCCACGTCCGACGGGCAGCGCTTCCGCCTGCGCATCGACGAGCCGTTGCGCGCCGCCGTGCGCCGCGACCGGCCACAGCTCGAGCAGCTGCGGTCCGCGCAGGCCGGCGCGCTGAGCCCCCGCGAGATCCAAACCGCCATCCGCGCCGGGCGCACAGCCCAGGAGGTGGCGGACGACGCGGGCCTCCAGGTCGAGCATGTGCGGCGCTACGAGGGCCCCGTGCTCGCCGAGCGCGCGTTCATCGCGGACCAGGCACGGGCCACCCGGGTGGGCCGCGACGCGGGCGCGCCCGAGCTCGGCGACCTGGTCACAGACCGGCTCGCCGCCCGCGGCGTCGCACTGGCCACCCTCGCGTGGGACGCGCACCGCCTGCAGTCCGGCCCCTGGGTCGTCGTCGCGCGCTTCATGG
Organism: Cellulomonas cellasea; assembly: GCF_030372105.1. GTDB lineage: Bacteria > Actinomycetota > Actinomycetes > Actinomycetales > Cellulomonadaceae > Cellulomonas_A > Cellulomonas_A cellasea_A. The sequence continues at coordinate 101,930 of NZ_JAUDBQ010000011.1, forward strand.
TGGGCGACGCGCCGCGTGAGGCCCGATGGACCTTCGACCCGGCCAAGCGCGTGGTCCTGGCCGACGAGGACGAGGCGCGCTGGCTCTCCGAGACGGAGATCGCCGACGAGCCCATCGCCCGGCGTCACCTCGCGGCGGTGCGCGACGTCGTCTTCGATGTCGAGGCCGACGGCACGCTGCGCCCAGCCGCCGGCGCCCCCGTCGAGCCCGAGCCCGAGCCCGAGGACAAGACCGCTGCCCTGCTCGACGACCTCAGCTCCCGTCGCGGGGTGCGCCAGCAGCTCGACCTCGACGACGACGAGGAGTGGGAGGGCTTCGGCCCCCCGCACGCCTTCGACTTCGAGTCGAGCGTGCCCGGCGCGCATCCGGTGGACGCCGACCCGGCCGCCGAGGCGAAGGTGCTGACCCCCGCGCCCGTCCCCGCGGGCGACGTGCCGGCATTGCCGTCGCTGCCCGGCAGCGGGGCTGGGCATGAGCGGGCAGCCCGCCCAGAGCGGGCCGCTGCGGCGCCCCAGCTGGCCGACCGCGTCTCGAGCGCGGCGTCCTCAGTGCGTGACGCCCATCCCGCCGGCAGCCGCCGGCCCGCCGCCGACGTCGCGGTGGCTCCCGCGCAGGACGACGCTCCGGCGTCCGAGCGCCCCAAGGCGCGCAAGGGCCGCGCGAAGGTGCCGAGCTGGGACGAGATCGTCTTCGGGGCCAAGCCCGAGTAAGCGGGGGCTCAGACGGCCTCGGGCTCGGGCGACTCCGCCAGCAGCCCCAGCGTCTGGGGCGACGGAGCCGCGGCCTGCGCGGTGCGCGCCGTCTGGCGGCGCACGTGGTGGCGCCGGCACAGCACCTCGTAGCCGACCTCGTCGCCCTCATGGGCGGTGTCGACGTCGCCGACCACGACCTGCTCGCCCTCGACCACCATCACCCCGCCCACCGTCCTGGCGTTGTGGGTGGCCCGGGCGCCGCACCAGCACAGCGCCTGCACCTGCAGCACCTCGACCCGGTCGGCCATCGCGAACAGCCGCGCGGACCCGGGGAACAGCCGGGCGCGGAAGTCGGTGGCGATGCCGAACGCGAACACGTCCGCCCCGAGGTCGTCCACCACCCGCGCCAACTGGTCCACCTGCTCGGCTGTGTAGAACTGCGCCTCGTCGCAGATGAGGTAGTCCACCGCGCGGCCACGGGTGCGCCGCTCGACGACCTCAGCCCAGAAGTCGGTGGCGGGGGTCACCTCCTGCGCGGGGACGCTCAGGCCCAGGCGCGAGGACAGCCGCGCCTCGCCCGAGCGATCGTGCGACGTGAACAGCAGGCCGTCACGCCCGCGGGCGGCGTGGTTGTGGTGCATCTGCAACGCCAGTGTCGACTTGCCGGAGTCCATCGTGCCTGAGAAGAAGGCCAGCTCAGCCATGCGGGTGGTCCTCCGGTGGTCAGGCGTGGACGGTGAGGAACGGCACGGACATCTCGATGGGGGTGAGGGATCCGTGCACCCCCACCAGGTCCATCGACCCCTGGCTCTGGGTGCGCGAGTCCACCACTGTGGCGCGGCCGCGCATCGCGACGACCACGTCACCGATGAGGGGCCGCACGTGCTCGGCGACGGGACCGAACCAGCCGGCCTCGACGGCGTGGTCGCCCAGGACCACGAACGCCGCGTCCCCGAGGGTCTCGCGCCAGCGCAGCGCCACGCCCTCAGCCCGCTCCCGGGCGTCCGGCCCGGGCGCCACGTGCACGTGCAGGGCGCGGGGCTCGCCCGCCACGAGCTGCACGCCCTCGGCGAGGGCCGGGGTCCGCGCGACGTCCCAGCGCCGCGAGCGGTCCACGTCCACCATCCCGTGGTCGGCCGTGACGATCAGGGTCGTGCCGGTGGGCAGCGAGCGGGCCAGCCGGCCCAGCTCGCGGTCCAGCGCCGACAGCGCGTCGCCCCACTGCCGCGACCCCCACCCGTGATGGTGTCCGACCTTGTCGACGTCACCCCAGTACAGGTACACGAGCGCCGGCCCCATGAGCTCGAAGAGGGCCACGTCCACCCGGTCGGCGAGCGCCTCGGCCGCACGGTAGTCGCCCCCGCGCAGCGCGGCCTCGGTGAGCCCCGAGCCAGCGAACCGGGCGGGCCCCACGCTGGTCACCGGGACGCCCGCCGCGGCGACGCTCTCGAAGACCGTCGTCTCGCGCTGCCACTCGCGCGCGGGCCCGGCCCCGTCCCACGACACCAGGTTGGCCAGCGCGCCGGTGCGCGGGTTGCGGGCCGTGTAGCCCACCATCCCGGTGCGCCCCGGGGCCGCGCCCGTGCCGAAGGAGCCGAGCGACGCGGCGGTGGTCGAGGGATAGCCGGCGCTCAACGGCGCGGACGCGCCGAGCAGCGAGCGCAGGAACGGGGCGTGGCCCGCGCGCTCCGTGAGGTTGTGCTGCCCCAGGCCGTCCACCAGCACGACGCACGCGCGCTGCTGCCGGGGCAGGCCGAGCCGTGCGCGGGCCGCGGCCCCGCCGGGAACAGGCACGCCGAGGGCGTCCGCCACGGCCGGGAGCACACCGCCGAGGTGGCTCCCCGCGTAATCGGGCGCCACGAGGCCCGCGGCCGCGAGCTCGCCGGAGGTCGGCGGGGCCAGTGCCGGGCGGGCAGGAGTCAAGGGGTCGGTGCTCATCGTCCGCGAGCGCTCGCGGCGGAGAGCTGCCGGGCGAAGGAGGCGGCGGCCCGCACGGCGTCCTGGCCCTCGGCGACGGCGCTGACCCGCACGACGACGTCGTCGGGGGTCAAGGTCCCGGTCAGGCCGTGGTCGGCGTCGCAGTTCGGGTCGGCGCAGGAGGCGGGCTCGAGGTCCACCCGCGAGACGGCGCCCCATCCGACGGCGAGCGTGAGCTCGGCCGCGAGGTCGCCGGCGCGGTGCTGCTCGGGGCTCGCCATGACGTGCGTGAGGGCCACCGAGCGGAGCTCGGCGAGTGGCACGGACTCGGTGGTCGCGGCAGCGCTGGCTGACGGGTTCTCGCTGTCGGCGGGGTGGTCGTCGACGTGCGCGACGACCAGGCGGGTCGGCGTGAGGACCAGCACTGTGACGTGGCGGCGCACCTCGGCCGCGTCGAACGTCGTCTCGGGGTGGACCAGGTGGGCGACGACCGGCTCGTCTGCGACTGCGATGTCGAGGACGTCGGCGACTAGCTCGGGGTAGTAGCCCGCCCGGTGGAGGTCCTGGCGGAGGTCGGTGAATGCAGGGGGCACCTCACCATCCTCCCACCTCTGGGCTGGGCTCAGGTCGGCAGCGCGCGGCGCGTCCCGTCGGCCCTGTCCGCCACGGCGAGGTGGGCGCGCGCGCCGAGCACGATGGCTCCGCGCTCGGAGACGACGACGGGGTTGAGCTCCAGGCTCCTCAACTCGGGCAGGTCCTCGGCGAGCACTGACACGCGGGCGATGACGTCCTCGAGGGCGGCGACGTCCAGCGCCGGCAGGCCCCGGTAGCCGAACAGCCGGGGGGCGGCCCGGGCTGAGCGGACGAGCTCGGCGACGTCGACGTCCGTCAGCGGCGGCACGCCGTAACTCACGTCGCCGAGCAGGTCGGACGCGTCGCCCGAGAGGCCGAAGCTGATCACCGGCCCGAACAGCGGGTCCTCGACTGAGCGCACGACGCATGAGGCCCCGCGCGGCACCATGGCCTGCACCTCGAGCGGCGCGCGGCCTGGCTCGGGCGGGTGGCTCGCGGCGAGTTCGAGGACTTGTGCGGCGTCGGCCCGCAGCTCCGCCTCGTCGTGCACGTCGAGCCGGACGCCGCCCAGGTCGGCGCGGTGCCGCAGCGTCGGGGCCGTGGTCTTGAGGGCGACGGGCCAGCCGATGCGGCGCGCGGCGTCGACGGCCTCCTGCGGGGTGGACGCCGGGGCTGACTCGAGGATGTCGATGCCGACGCAGCCGAGTAGCGCGGTGGTGCGCTCCTGGTCGAGCACGAGGTCCGCCCCGGGGCCGGCGTCGGCGAGCCATGCGGTGACGAGGCGGCGGGCCGCCCGCGTGTCGGCGCGCGCGGGGTGGACGGGCGACCCGCGCTCGGCGGCGCGCCAGGCGGAGTACCGGGCCGCCTGCCCGAGGGCGAGCACCGCGTCCTCGGGGGTCGTGTAGGCCGGGACGGTCCACGCCCTGCCGTCGGCGTCCTGGGCGGTGAGGTCGGCGGTGGCGCCGTGCAGCCCGGCGACGCAGGCCACCGTCGCCCGCCCCGATCCGGCCGCTGCCCGGGCCACGGCGCGCGCGACGCGGGACTCCGAGCTGCCCACCGTCGGGACGTGCACCACGACGACGACGTCGGTGTCGGGGTCGGCGTAGAGCTCGGCGAGGGAGAGCTCGACGGCCTCGTCGTCGGCGTCCTCGCCGAGGATGACCGCCTGCCCGCCCACGGCGAGCCCGGCCGCCGCCCCGGCCTCGGCCACCAGCACCGCCATCGGCGCAGAGCTGGCCACGATCGCGGCGCGCCGGCCGCTGGGCAGCGGCTGCAGGGCCAGGAGCTGGGCGACCTCGAGGAGCTGGTGGGTGTTCTCGACCCGGATCACCCCCGACTGGCGCATGACCTCCTCGAGGGTGCGGCGGGGCGCGTGGGTGGCCCGGACGGCGTGGCCTGGCGGGACGACCTGGCCGGAGCGCCCGGCGGTGACCACGACGACGGGCTTGACCGCGGCGAGCCTGCGGGCCACCCGGGAGAACTTGCGCGGGTTGCCGATGGACTCCAGGTACAGGCACGCGACGTCGGTGGACTCGTCGTCATGCCAGAACTGCATGAGGTCGTTGCCGGAGACGTCGGCGCGGTGGCCTGCCGAGACGAAGCAGGACAGGCCCAGGTCGCGCCGCCGCACCGACCCGAGCAGCGCCACCGCCATGGGCGCGGACTGGCAGAACAGCCCGATCCGGCCCGGGCCGGGTGGCTCGACGGCCAGTGTCGCGTTGAGCGTGCGGCCCTCGGCGTGCGACAGGACGCCGTAGGAGCCGGGGCCGACGACGCGCATCCCGGCGGCGTGCGCGGTGCGCAGCAGGGCTCGCTGCCGCGCGAGCCCCTCGGGTCCCGTCTCGGCGAACCCGGCGGACAGGACGACCACGCCGCGCACGCCGAGCGGCGCGAGGGCCCGCACGGCCGCCACGGACTCCTCGGCCGGGACCGTGAGCACCGCGAGGTCGACGGCGCCGGCCGTGGCGCCCAGCTCGGCCAGGTCGGCCCACACGCGCGCGCCGGCTGGCACGTCCCCCGCGAGCGCCCCGACGCCCACGGCGTGCACGTCGACGCCGCGGCTCGTGCGGGCCAGGTCGTCGAGCACGCGGCGGGTCAGCAGGTCCTCATGCGAGCCCGGGGCCGCGTCCTCGGAGGCCACCACGACCACCGACTGGGCGGTGAGCAGCCCTCGCACGCTCTGCGCCTCGGCGCGGTGCTCGCGGTCGGCCATCACCGCGAGCGATCGGTCGGTGGGGTCGAGGTCGAAGGCCACGGTGACCACGCCGTCCTCGATGGACTGGCGCACCGCGTAGCCCGCCTCGCGGAAGACGCCGATCATCTTGCCGTTCTGCGGCAGCACGTCGGCGGTGAACCGGCGCACACCCCGCTCACGCGCCGCCGCCGCCAGGTGCTCGAGCAGCACCGAGCCGAGGCCGCGCCCGTGGTGCGCGTCCGCGATGTTGAACGCGACCTCGGCCTCGTCGGGCCCCACCCGGTCGTAGCGGGCCACCCCGATGATCTGCTCGTCGGCAGTCACTGCGACGAGCGCGACGCGGTCGTCGTGGTCGACGCGGGTGAACCGGGCGAGGTCGCGCTCGGGCAGCCGCGTGAGGGTCGCGAAGAACCTCAGGTAGGTGGAGCGCTCAGACTGCGCCACGTGGAAGGCCTGCAGGGCGTCGGCGTCCGTGGGCCGGATCGGGCGCACATGCGTGGTCGACCCGTCGCGCAGGACGACGTCCGCCTCCCAGCCGGCGGGGTACGGCACGGACTGCTCCCCCGGTGCGTCGTCAGTGACCTCGGCCATCTGGCCAGGCTAGTGTGCCGCCGTCCGCGCTCCGGCCATCCGGGCCCCGCGGCGGCCAGGAGCCGCGCGCCGTGCACCGGTCACCCCTGCGCGCACGCGACAATGACCCTGCACGGATGCCCGTGCGCCCCACCGAGCAAGCCCCGCGCGGGCCATCAGCACCGAGGAGCCGCATCCCCCATGGCGCGCCGCACCGCGACCCCTGACGTCCCGCCCGAGGACATCGTCGAGCGCATCGTCGACATCGACGTCGCCACCGAGATGGAGGGCTCGTTCCTCGAGTACGCCTACTCGGTCATCTACTCCCGCGCCCTGCCGGACGCCCGCGACGGCCTCAAGCCGGTGCAGCGGCGCATCCTGTTCCAGATGGCGGAGATGGGCCTGCGCCCCGACCGCGCGCACGTGAAGTCCTCGCGCGTCGTCGGCGACGTGATGGGCAAGCTGCACCCGCACGGCGACACGGCCATCTACGACGCGATGGTGCGTATGGCGCAGCCGTTCGCGCTGCGTCTGCCGCTGGTGGACGGCCACGGCAACTTCGGCTCGCTGGACGACGGTCCCGCCGCCCCCCGGTACACCGAGGCCCGCCAGGCGCCGGCCGCCGCGCAGATGACCGCGGGGCTCGACGAGGACGTCGTCAATTTCGTGCCCAACTACGACAACAAGCTCACCCAGCCGGAGGTGCTGCCGGCCGCCATCCCGAACCTGCTGGTCAACGGCGCCACGGGCATCGCCGTCGGCATGGCCACGAACATGGCGCCGCACAACCTCGTCGAGGTCGTCGCCGCCGCGCGCCACCTGGTCGCGCACCCGGACGCCACGCTCGAGGACCTCATGCGGTTCGTGCCCGGCCCCGACCTGCCCACGGGCGGCAAGATCGTCGGGCTCGACGGCGTGCGCGCCGCGTACCGCACGGGACGCGGCGCCTTCCGCACGCGCGCCACGACGCGCATCGAGAACGTCACGGCGCGCCGCAAGGGCATCGTCGTCACCGAGCTGCCCTACGGCGTCGGCCCGGAGAAGGTGATCGAGAAGATCAAGGAGGGCGTGCAGTCCAAGAAGCTCGCCGGGATCTCCAACGCCGTCGACCTGACCGACCGCGCGCACGGCCTGCAGCTCGTCATCGAGATCAAGACGGGCTTCAACCCCGAGGCGGTGCTCGAGCAGCTCTACCGGTACACGCCCCTCGAGGACTCGTTCTCGATCAACAACGTCGCCCTCGTCGAGGGCCAGCCGCGCACCTTGGGGCTGCGCGAGCTGCTCAAGGTGTGGGTGGACCACCGCATCGACGTGGTGCGCCGCCGCAGCCGCCACCGCCTCGCGAAGCGCCTCGAGCGCCTGCACCTGGTCGAGGGCCTGCTCATCGCGATCGTCGACATCGACGAGGTCATCCAGGTCATCCGCACCTCGGACGACTCGGAGGCCGCCCGCGCGCGTCTGCGCACCGTCTTCGACCTGTCCGACCCGCAGGCCGAGTACATCCTCGAGCTGCGCCTGCGCCGCCTGACCAAGTTCTCCCGGATCGAGCTCGAGAAGGAGCAGCAGCAGCTGGCCCTGGAGATCGCCGAGCTGCAGGGGATCCTCGCCGACGAGTCCCTGCTGCGCCTGGTGGTGTCCGACGAGATGGCGGAGGTGGCGGCGACGTACGGCACGCCCCGCCGCACGATCCTGCTCGAGTCCTCCGGCGGCGCCAGCGTCACCGGCGCCGCGGCGGCAGCCCGGTCCGCGACGCCGCTGGAGATCGAGGACACCCCCTGCTGGGCGCTGATGTCCGCCACCGGCCTGCTGGCCCGCACCGCCGGCGAGGAGGCCCCGCCGCGGCCCGATGAGCGACGCGCGAAGCACGACGTGCTGCTGGGCGCTGTCGCCACCACGGCGCGCGGTGAGATCGGCGTCGTCACCTCGCGCGGCCGCCTGGTGCGGCTGTCGGTGCTCGACCTGCCCTCGCTGCCGCCCACCGACGGCGCCCCCGCGCTGTCCGGCGGCGTGCCGCTCAGCGAGGTCGTGAGCCTCGAGCCGGGCGAGCGGGCCGTGGGCCTGGCCTCCCTGGACGCCGACACGGCGCCCCTCGCGCTGGGCACCGCCAGTGGGACCGTCAAGCGCGTCGTCCCGGGCGACGCCCCCGGCAACAAGGACGCCTGGGACGTCATCGCCCTCAAGGACGGCGACGAGGTGGTCGGCAGCGCCCACGCCGACGACACCGACGAGATCGTCTTCGTGAGCTCGGACGCGGCGCTGCTGCACTTCCCCGCGTCGGCAGTCCGTCCGCAAGGGCGCACCGCCGGGGGCATGGCGGGCATCAAGCTGTCCGCGGGCCAGCGGGCCGTGTGGTTCGGCGTGGTGCCCGCAGGGGTCGACGCCGCCGTCGTGACCATCGCCGGGTCGTCCTCGGCCCTGCCCGGCACCCAGGCCGGCTCGGCGAAGACGACGCCCTTCGAGCTCTACCCCGGCAAGGGCCGGGCCACGGGCGGGGTGCGCGCCCACCGGTTCCTGCGCGGCGAGGACACGCTCATCCTCGCGTGGGCGGGCGCCACTCCCCCACGCGCCACTGGGTCGGCCGGTCAGCCGGTGGACCTGCCAGCGCCCGATCCGCGACGGGACGGCTCCGGGGTGGCGCTCGCGGCGCCCGTGCTCGCGATCGGCTGAGCGCGGCTGGTCCACCAGGTCAGGATGCGGGGCGCCCGTCAGGCTCGGGCACGCCCCGCGTCCTGGCGCCGTCGCCCGTGGGCTCGGCCTCCCGCCTCCGCGCCGCGGCCACGCCGACGACGAGCAGCGCCTGCGCCGCGATGTAGGTGGCCATGACCCACAGCCCCTGGCGTGGCAGCGCGAGGCCCGCGAACTCGCCAAGGGCGATGAGCGCGTCCGAGAGGAAGAACAGCGCCCCGCCGATCCCGGCGGCCCGGCTGACGCCGGTGGACAGCACGGACATGGCCAGCAGCAGCAGCCCGTAGACGACCACCGGCGCCAGCAGCGTCCCGGCGGCCGGCGCGCAGGCGGCGACCAGGCTGACGAAGAGCAGCGCGTACGGGGCCAGGAGCCACGGCCTGCGCAGCAGCGGCGACCCCCGCCAGTCCGGCGCGAAGGCCACGACGTACGCGACCTGGGCGAGCATGAAGAACGCCACCATGACGAGGAAGGCCGTCGAGCCGTCCGCCAGGTCGGGCGCCGAGTCGCCCAGCCAGGACAGGCCGAGGCCGACGAGCACGAGCCTGGCGCGGCGGTCCAGGGGCGCGGGCATGAGCACCAGGAGCACCGGCACGAGCGTGGGCATGAGCAGCCACTGCGTGACGTTCGCGACGTCGAGGGCGCCTGCCACCTGGCTCACCAGGTGGACGGCCGCCACCAGCCCGAACACCAGCACCGCGGCCCGGGAGCGCCTGCTCCCACGGCCCTGTGTGATCGCCGCGCGCACCTGGGACACCCGTCACCCGCTCCCCGTCCGGCCCGGGCGCCATCGCCCGAGTTCCCGGCGATGCTAGTGGCAGCGACGCCCGCGAGGCTCCAGGCTCAGATCTCGATGGAGCACATCACCGAGCCGCCATCCACTTCGTAGCCGAGGGCCGCGTACAGGCCGTGCGCGCCCGACGGGTTCGCCGTGTCGACCCCGAGCCTGGCGAACTCCATGCCGTCCGCGCGGTAGGCGCCCATCGCCCAGCCCAGCAACGCCACGGCTAGCCCTCGCCCGCGCCATGGCCGGCGCACGCCGAGCAGGCTCGTGTACCCGAAGGTGTGGCCCAGCACGGGCCAGTCCTGCTCGTAGCGCGCGGACATCAGGTACCCCGCGACCTCGCCCGTGGCGTCCTCGACGACGACCTGGCTCCAGCCGGGCACGAAGGACGCCGAGCGCAGCCCCCACGCCTCGGGGGTCATCGGCTCGCTGCCCCAGTGGTCGGCGAAGGCCTCGTTGTGCGCGCGCCGCACGGCGTCGTCGAGCTCCGGCGTCCAGGGCGCGAGCGAGAAGCCGTCCGCGAGCGTCGTCGTCGGCAGGTCGTCGGCCAGCGACCGCCGCATCTCGGTGTAGTAGCGCCTCGGTGTGAAGCCGGCGCCGGCGAACAGCTCGATCCCCCCGTGATGGTCCGCCTCGAGGTAGGTCAGGAGCCGCGCGGGCAGGTCCTTGCCGGACTCGGCGAGCAGCTGGCGCCCGCGGCCCTCCATCCACGCGACCAGGGCACGGCCCACGCCCCGGCCGCGCGCGTCGGGATGCACCCCGCCCTCGAGGAACGCCCGCACGGTGCCCTCGTCACCGGGGCTGGTCGTCACCTGCCCGAAGGCCAGCATCCGGCCGGACGCGTCGAAGCCCGCGAGCGTGTCCAGCTCCGGACGCTTCCAACTGCCCTCGAACCGCTCGGCCGTCTCCTCGAGGCTGGTCCGGAAGGGGGCCGCGTCGGCGGCCTCGACCGCCCAGCACAACGCCGCGAGGTCCGCGACATCGGCGGCAGTCAACGGGCGCCACGCCAGGCCCAGCGACGCCGGTGGAAGCGTCGGGGCCTGGGGCGGCTGGGCGCGCTCGGCCAGGGGGCGCAGCAGATCACTCGTCATGGCGCCACTGTCCCCCGTGCCGCCCGGAGCCGTCGAGCGAAATGGCCTGCGTCACATGTCGATGCGGCTCCGGTCCAGCCCCTCTGCGCCGGCGATGATGAAGTCCTTGCGCGGCGCCACGTCGGACCCCATGAGCAGCTCGAAGATCTCCTCGGCGCGCTGCGCGCCCTCGACGGTGACCCGGCGCAGCGTGCGGTGGCGCGGGTCCATCGTGGTCTCCGCGAGCTGGTCGGCGTCCATCTCGCCGAGGCCCTTGTAGCGCTGGATGTCGTCCTTGTAGCGCTTGCCGGCCTTGTCGAGCTTCTTCAGCGTCGCGGTGAGCTCGGCCTCGGAGTACGTGTAGACGTACTCGTTCTTGCGGCTGCCCGCGCCGATCACCTCGATGCGGTGCAGCGGCGGGACGGCGGCGTACACCCGCCCGGCCTCGACCATCGGGCGCATGTAGCGGAAGAACAGCGTGAGCAGCAGCGTGCGGATGTGCGCGCCGTCCACGTCGGCGTCCGTCATCAGCACGACCTTGCCGTAGCGAGCGGCCTCGAGGTCGAACGTGCGCCCCGACCCGGCGCCGAGGACCTGGATGATCGCGGCGCACTCGACGTTCTTGAGCATGTCCGTGATGGACGCCTTCTGGACGTTGAGGATCTTGCCGCGGATGGGCAGCAGCGCCTGGAAGTCCGAGGAGCGCGCGAGCTTCGCTGTGCCGAGCGCCGAGTCGCCCTCCACGATGAACAGCTCGCTGCGGGCCACGTCGTCGCTGCGGCAGTCCGCGAGCTTGGCGGGCAGCGTCGAGTTCTCCAGGGCGTTCTTGCGCCGGGAGATCTCCTTCTGCTTGCGTGCCGACAGGCGGGCGCGCATCTCGCCCACGACCTTGTCGAGCAGCAGCGCCGACTGCGCCTTGTGCTCGCGCTTCGTCGAGTTGAGGATCGCGGCCAGCTCGGTGTCGACGACCTTCGCGACGATGCCGCGCACGGGCGCCGTGCCCAGCACCTCCTTGGTCTGCCCCTCGAACTGCGGCTCGGCGAGGCGGACGGTCAGCACCGCGGTGAGGCCCGCGAGCACGTCCTCCTTCTCGATGCGCTCGCCGCCGTCCTTGGTGGACACCTTGAGCTTGCGCGCGTTCGCCTCGACGGCCTTGCGCAACGTGCGCAGCAGTGCCGCCTCGAAGCCGGCGAGGTGGGCGCCGCCCTTGGGGGTGGCGATGATGTTGACGAAGGTGCGCACCTCGGTGTCGTAGCCGGTCCCCCACCGCAGCGCGATGTCGACCTCGCACTCGCGTTCCACGACCCGCGGCTCGAGGTGTCCACGCTCGTCGAGCACCGGGACCGTCTCGGTGAACGTCCCCGTGCCCGTCAGGCTCCACGTGTCCGTCACCGCCGGGTCCGGCGCCAGGTGGTCGACGAAGTCGCGCGTGCCGCCCTCGTGCAGGAACGTCTCCTCGTGCGGGCCGTCGGCGCCCGGGGTCCCCGGCAGGCCGCGCTCGTCGCGCACCGTGATCGCCAGGCCCGGCACCAGGAAACTGGTCTGCCGGGCGCGCGTCACCAACTCGTCGTAGGAGAACACAGCGGTCTTGGGGAACACCTGGCGGTCAGCCCAGTAGCGCACCCGCGACCCGGTGCGCCCCCGCGCGACCTTGCCGACCACCGTGAGCTCGGAGTTGTCGACGAACGGCGTGAACGGCGAGTCGGGGCCGCGCGTGACGCTGTCGTCGAAGATGCCGGGCTCGCCGCGGTGGAACGTCATGCGGTGGGTCTTGCCGCCGCGGTCCACCTCGACGTCCAGGCGCGCGGACAGGGCGTTCACCACGGACGCGCCCACGCCGTGCAGGCCGCCCGAGGCCGCGTAGGAGCCGCCGCCGAACTTGCCGCCCGCGTGCAGCTTGGTGAAGACGACCTCGACGCCCGTCAGGCCCGTCTTCGGCTCGACGTCCACAGGGATGCCGCGGCCGTTGTCGCGGACCTCGACCGAGGAGTCGGCGTGCAGGATGACCTCGATCCGGTCGCCGTGCCCGCCCAGGGCCTCGTCGACCGAGTTGTCGATGACCTCCCACAGGCAGTGCATGAGCCCACGGGAGTCCGTGGACCCGATGTACATGCCCGGGCGCTTGCGGACGGCCTCCAGGCCCTCCAGCACGGAGAGGTGCCGGGCGGTGTAACTGGACTCTGCTGATGCTGTCGACACGAGGCCTGAGCGTAATCGCTCCGACCCACAGCGCCGCGCACGCCGGGCCCGCGTCACGCTCCCGGGTGGGAGAGGTACGCGCGGAGCGAACCTGGCCCTTCCGAGCCGCTGGTTCTCAGCCTCCGATGGTTTGATGGCTAGGTGACTGGGACGACGACTGAACCACTGACCGCAGCCGACCGCTGTGACCGCTGCAACGCGCAGGCCTACGTGCGCGTGCTCCTGCCCGTGGGTGAGCTCCTCTTCTGCGCCCACCACGCGCGCGAGCACGGCCCCAAGCTCTCCGAGATGGCCACGCACGTCCAGGACGAGACCGACCGGCTCCTGGCCGAGCACGGAGCGGGCGCAGGCGCCGCGCGCTGACCCTCACTCCCACGTGCCGACCACCGTCCTGGTGGTCGGCACGTGGCGTTTCTGGGCCTGGCTGACAGACGGGCGCCCGCTCAGGCGCGCGGCCGGGTGCTGACGCCCAGCGCGCTCCGCAGCGCGAATATCAGCTCACGGGCGGCCGCAGCCGCCGCCGGGGACGCCAGGCACGAGTCGAACTGCTGCGCGAGCCCGTAGAACTCCTCCACCGCGTCGACCTCGGCCAGCACCCTGACCACTGCCGATCCCGCGTCGGGCTCGCTCGCCATCGCGCGCCGCAGGTCGATGGCCATCCGCCGCACCGCCTCGGAGACGTCGCCCATCGAGGAGTTCACCCGGTCGAGCATGCCGACCGCGCGGGTGGCGAAGTCCAACTCGTCGTTCACGCGTCCCAGTGCGGCCCGCGCCGCGGCCTCGCTCATCATCGACGTCCGTCCGTCCTCTCGCTCGTCCTCGCCTCCGCGCTGTGAGCCGGGCGAGCCGGGCGGAGGCCGCGCGAACGGTAGCCGGGCCTGCTGGGAACGCCCTCCCGCCCGGGCCCTGGGCCCGGAGCGCGCGAACGCCCGGCAGTCGTGTGACTGCCGGGCGTTCGTGGCCGCGCGAGGCGGCGGATGAGTGCTGTGCTCAGTCCAGGTAGTCCCGCAGCACCTGCGAGCGCGACGGGTGGCGCAGCTTGGACATCGTCTTCGACTCGATCTGGCGGATCCGCTCACGCGTGACTCCGTAGACCTTGCCGATCTCGTCCAGGGTCTTGGGCTGGCCGTCCGTGAGCCCGAAGCGCATGGACACCACACCCGCCTCGCGCTCGGAGAGCGTGTCGAGCACCTGGTGGAGCTGCTCCTGCAGCAGCGTGAAGCTGACAGCGTCAGCCGGCACGACCGCCTCGGAGTCCTCGATCAGGTCGCCGAACTCGCTGTCGCCGTCCTCGCCGAGCGGGGTGTGCAGCGAGATGGGCTCGCGCCCGTACTTCTGGACCTCGACGACCTTCTCGGGGGTCATGTCGAGCTCCTTGGCGAGCTCCTCGGGCGTGGGCTCGCGGCCCAGGTCCTGGAGCATCTGCCGCTGGACGCGGGCGAGCTTGTTGATGACCTCGACCATGTGCACCGGGATGCGGATGGTGCGGGCCTGGTCGGCCATGGCGCGCGTGATCGCCTGGCGGATCCACCAGGTGGCGTACGTCGAGAACTTGTAGCCCTTGGTGTAGTCGAACTTCTCGACGGCGCGGATGAGCCCGAGGTTGCCCTCCTGGATCAGGTCCAGGAAGAGCATGCCGCGGCCGGTGTAGCGCTTGGCGAGGGACACCACGAGGCGGAGGTTCGCCTCGAGCAGGTGGTTCTTCGCCCGACGGCCGTCGCCCGCGATCCACTCGAGCTCGCGGCGGGCCTTGGGCTCCATCGCGACACCGGAGTTCAGCCGCTCCTCGGCGAACAGGCCGGCCTCGATCCGCTTGGCGAGATCGACCTCCTGCTCGGCGTTGAGGAGGGCGACCTTGCCGATCTGCTTCAGGTAGTCCTTGACCGGGTCGGCCGTGGCGCCCGCGGTGACGACCTGCTGCGCCGGGGCGTCGTCGTCGTCGGCGTCGGAGTAGACGAAGCCGACGCTCTCCTCGGCCTCCTCCTCCTTGCCCTCCTTCTTGACGGTGTCGCCCTCGGCGCCGTCCGCTGCGACGTCGTCATCGACGACGACATCGTCGATCTCGACCTCTTCGAGCTCGACGGCGTCGTCGCCCGCGGCGGCGGCCTTCGCGGCCTTCGCCTGCGCGGCCTTCGTCATGGGCTTGGCGGCGGCGGTCTTGGCGGGCGCCTTCGCCTTGGCGGCGGCGCGGGGAGCCCGTGCGGGCTTCTCGGCGGCCTCGTCGGCGCCGACCACGGCCTTGGACGCGGGTCGCGTCTTGGCGCGGGTGGCGGCGACAGCCCGGGCGGGGATGGCGGGCTGCTCAACGGTGATGCCAGCGGTGGCCAGGCCGCGCACGACGGCCTTCAGACGCTTGGCGTCTTGCACGTCGGCCTGCTCACAAGCGTTGCGCAGGGCCACTGCATTGACACTGCCGTGAGTCCGGCCGTGACGGACGAGCTCCTGCAGGGCAGGGTGCTCGAACTCACGCGGGAGCGCGGGGTGCGAAGACTGGGACGACACAAACGACCTTTCGGCAGCGAGAGACCCGGATGAAGCACGGGTAGACCAATATTGTACCGGGCAGATTCCGGGTTGGACCGTGATCAGCGCGCGGGGCAGGACGCGCACGGCCTCCCGTGACCCTGTCCGCGCGGGCGCCCAAGGGCGCACTTCTCGTGGAACGGATGGCGGGCGCGGAAGATTCCCGCTTTCGCGCGCCCGCTGCCGGTGATGCCGGAGGTTGTGGCGACGTCAGCCCGCGGCGGGCTTGACCGCCATCACGGGGCAGGGCGCGTCCAGCAGGATGCGCTGCGCGTTGGCGCCGAGGATGAGCTTGCCGACCGGGCTGCGGCGTCGCAGGCCGATGACGATGAGGCTGGCCCCGATCTCCTCGGCGGTCCCGATCAGGTCCTCGGCGACGTCGCGGCCCCGCGTGAGCAGCCGCACCTCATGCGGGATGTCACGGGAGTCCAGGTCGCGCCGGACGTCGTCGAGCGACGCCTCCAACTCCCCGCGCGCCGCGTCGCTGTCGTCGCCGCGGTCGCTGACCACCACGACGAGCCGCTCCTTGCGTGCTTGCGCCTCGACGGTGGCGGCCTCGAGCGCGGTGCGCCCTTCGGGTGTCGCCAGATAGCCCACCACTATGCCCATCGGGACTCCTCCTGCGTGCTGTCGCGGATGTCGCGAGCAGGACGCTACCCGAGCCCACCGCGCACAGCACCCTCCCCGCGCCGGGTCCGCAGCCGGCGCCACGGCCCGGACGCTCGCACGGCCCCCGGCGCGGTCGCCCAGGTCAGCGCCGCGGCACGGCGGCCTCTCAGCGGCCAGCCGCCCACCCGGGCGGCATCGCCGCCGTGAGCACGTCGTCGAGCAGCACCGCCAACCGGTAGCCCGCCTCGTGGGCGCGGGCCCGCTCGACCAGGACGCTGGCGCGCACCCCGTCGCCCTGCCACCACGCGAGGAGTGCGAGGAGCGTCAACGCGGGCGCCTGGGACCCGCGGCGACCGTGGGCCACCAGGCGCTCGAGGGCCTGCGCATGCACGGCCGTGGCGTCTGCGGGTGGCGGCACAGCGTGCGCCGGGTCGACGATCGCCGCGATGGCGCCCGCCATCTCGCGCCCGGTGACAGCCTCGTCCTCGCGCAGCGACCGCGCGGCCAGGTCGCCGGTGCCGGGCACCAGGGTGACGAGCACGGCGTCGCGCACCCGCCGGTCGGCCAGGCCCGCCTCGAGCCGGCCCAGCACCGCGGGGCTCACCGCGGCGTCGTCCTGGCAGGGCTCGCGCACGGCGGCGACGCACTGCGTCCACGCGTCGAGCGACCGCGCCCGCCAGAGGGCCATGGCCGCGTCGCCCGCCCGCGCGGCGTCCTCCCGCCGGCGGAGCCAGCGTTGGGCGACGCGGGCGACCGACCGACGCGCCGAGGCGGGCGCCGGCAGCACGCGCGCCACGGCTCCGCGGGAGTCCGCGACGCAGGAGCCCGCGAGCACCATGTGCGCGCCGACGGCCGTCGACTCGAGCTCGCGGGCCGGGCGACCGCCCGCCGGGCAGCACCCCAGGTCGTCGCAGTCGAGCCGGAGATAGCCGGTCGCTGTCACGACCCACACGGTCACGTCGCCGAGCGCGGCGGACGCGGCCTCGCGGAAGTGCTCGGCGGCAGCGTGCGCGAGCGTCCCGGAGTTCCCGTGCCGGCGTGGGTCCTGTGCGGTGTAGAGGACCAGGACGGCGCCCGAGGCGCGATCCGCCCCGAGATGGGCGACGAGGCCGCGGGCGACCCGGGGTCCGGAGGACTGGCCGCCGAGGTCGTCGAGGTCGACCCGGGCGACGAGGCCGATCCGCCCTCGGGGAGCCCGCAGGCTCACCGCGACGGCGCTCTCATGCGGCTGGAAGCCGAGTTGGTGGGGAAGGTAGGCGAGGAGCTCGCGCGGCTCGCTGACGCGCAGCGTCGTGGTGTCCATGGCGCACACACCACCGCGTCGCGTGTCACGGCGCGCGTCCGACGCCGAGGGCTGTGGACGCCGAGGGGGCGCCAGCCCCTGGGGGCGGCTGGCGCGGGCACGACATCGCGCGGGCGCGACAGTGACCGGTCGGGGCTCCGCGTTACGGTACGCACGTGCGCTCCCCCACCCTGGTCTCCCCGCTAGCCGGACCCATCGCCAGAGCCACCCGCCGATGGGCGCCGGCGTCGCCCGCGCTGCTGCTCGCGGCCACGCTCGCGCTCGGCGGGTGCACCGCCTCCGAGCCAGCGGCGCAGGACGCGACGCCCGCCGCGGCGTCCATGACGTCCTCCGCCCCGCAGCCCACCGAGTCGCTGCTCGAGGAGGACGGCGACGAGCACTCCGCCGTCGGAGCCCTCCCGGACGGCTTCCCGAGCGACCTCGTGCCGGTGCCCGACGACGCCGAGATCCTGGTCTCGACGCTGCGCCCAGCCGAGGACGGCGGCCTGGGCACGCTCAGCCTGAACCTGCGATCGACCCTCGACGCGGCAGCGCTGGTGGACAGCCTGCGGCAGCCGCTGCTCGCCGCCGGGTTCGCCGAGGCCACACCGACGCAGGCCGAGCCAGGGCTCGCCGCGCAGACGACGTTCACCCGTGACGGCGGCGAGATGCTCGTGGTCGGGGTGCTCGACCGGGACGGCGTGCGCACGCTCACCGTCGGCGGCAAGCTCCGCCTGGACGGCTGACGGGCGACGTAGGCTGACCGCGTGAGTGCCACCCCCCTGGTCGACGCCGAGAACGTCCGCAGCCGAGTCGATGCCGCCCTGGCCACCCATGTGGAGGCCGTGCGCGAACGCTTGGCGGCGATCAGCCCCGATGCCGCCCCGCTCGGGGACGCCGTGGAGCAGATGCTGTCGGGCGGCAAGCGGCTGCGCGCGGCGTTCTGCTACTGGGCCTGGCGCGCGCACGGGGGCGAGCCCGACTCCCCCGCCGCCGAGATGGTCGTCCGCGTCGGGGCGGCGCTCGAGCTGTTCCAGGCCGCGGCGCTGTTCCACGACGACGTGATGGACGACTCAGACACCCGCCGCGGGCTGCCCGCCGCGCACCGGGTGTTCGCCGCGCGCCACGAGGCCGAGGGATGGGCTGGCGGGGCCAGGCGCTTCGGCGACTCGGCGGCGATCCTGCTCGGCGACCTCGCGCTCGTCCTCAGCGAGGAGGCCTTCGCCGCAGCCGTCTCCACGCAAGCCAGCGACCTCGCCGCCCGTGCCCGCGAGGTCTTCGACGTCATGCGCGCCGAGGTGACCATCGGGCAGTACCTCGACGTGCTGGCCCAGGCCCTGCCTTGGGGCGAGGACCCGGCAGCCGACGAGGCACGCGCCCGCGAGGTCGTCCGGGCCAAGTCGGCGCGCTACAGCGTGGAGCACCCGCTCGCCCTGGGCGCCACGCTCGCGGGCGCCGCCCCGGGGGAGGTCGCCGCGATGCGGGCCGTCGGCCTGCCGCTCGGCGAGGCCTTCCAGTTGCGCGACGACCTGCTCGGCGTCTTCGGCGATCCCAGCGCCACGGGCAAGCCCGCCGGCGACGACCTTCTCGAGGGCAAGCGCACAGTGCTCGTGGCACGAGCCGTGGCCCGCGCCCGCGCCAACGGCGACGACGCGACGGCCGAGCTCGTCCGCGCCCAGCTCGGCCGCCGCGATCTCGGGCTGGACGCCGTGCGCGAGCTGGCGACGGCGATCGACGCCACCGGCGCCGCCAAGGACGTCGAGGCGCTCATCAGCGAGCTCAGCGACCAGGCGTTCGCCGGGCTCGACGCCCTGGCGGTGACCGAGCGCGGGCGCGAGATGCTCATCGCGCTCGGCCACGCCGCCGTCGACCGGCGGTTCTGAGCCCGGCGCGCGCCGCCGTCAGCGCGCGCCCGCCGCACCAGGGCTGAGCCCTCGCGCTGGCCTCAGCCGACCCCGGAGGACCTGGTCACGCAGTGCTCAGAGCAGGGCCTGGGCGACCCGGCGCACCGCGGTCTTCCCGCCGCTGCGCAGCGCGTCGATGGGCCGGGCGGCCAGCGACTCGTCCTCGGTGAAGAGCCACTGGATCATCTCGGCCTCGTCGAAGCCCGCGTCGCCCAGCACAGTGAATGTGCCCTGCAACGACGCGAGCACCGTCCAGGCGGGCGCGTCGTCGTCCTGGCGGGTCGGCGCGGAGGGGTTCGCCAGGTGGGCCGGCACGAGGAACGCCTCGGGGACGGACAGCACGCGCGGGTCTCCACGGCGCACGCCCACCAGGCGGCCCTCTTGCAGCAGGCGGCGCACCTTGCCGACGTCGATGCCGAGTCGTTCCGCGACGTCGGGGACCGTGAGCCACGCGTCGACGATGTTGTCCAGGTTTGCACTGTCAGTCACGAGGACAAGCGTACGCACCCGCGCACGTCACCCGTTCGCCAGGAAATGACACGGGGCAATTGCGGCGCTGCGCTTTCACAACCCGCGTGCCTCGGATACGTTCGCATTCTGTCACTTGAGTCACTCCGGCCCCATCCATCACTTCAGCATCATGAGGTACCGACGATGACGCAGTCCGCCACCGGTCAGCAGTGCGCACAGGCCGCCGCGCCCTCTCCTGCCGAGCCCGGCCGCGCCCTGCGCCGGGGCACCAGCGCAGGCGCCACGCTCGCGCTCGCCGCGGTCGCCGCCGTGTCCTCGGCGGCGACCGCCCAGGCGGACGAGGCCTACACCGTCCGCCAGGGCGACACCGTGAGCCACATCGCCGCGCGCAGCGGCGTGAGCGTGCAGGCGATCACGCGCGCCAACTCCCTCGCCGACGCCTCCCGGATCCGCGTGGGCCAGCAGCTCACGATCCCGTCGGGCAGCGCCACCGCGCCTGCGGCGAGCGCGCCCGCTCCTGCCGCAACCGCCCCCGCGGCGACGCATGCCGTCGTGGCCGGGGACACCGTCTCCGGCATCGCCAAGCGCCACGGCACGACGGTCGCGGCCATCGTCAGCGCGAACAACCTGGACTCCCGCGCGCTCATCCGCATCGGCCAGACGCTGACGATCCCGGGGGCCGCGCAGGCCGCCGCCGGTGGCGCCGCGACGGCCACCACGCCGACGAGGACAGCGTCCGCCGCCACGCACACCGTCGTGGCCGGGGACACCGTCTCGAGCATCGCCAAGCGCCACGGCACGACGGTCGCGGCCATCGTCAGCGCGAACAACCTGGACTCCCGCGCGCTCATCCGCATCGGCCAGACGCTCACCCTGCCCGGCACGACGGCGCCGAGCGCCACCACCGCCACCACCCAGCTCGTCGGCAACACGTTCGCCGGGCGCACCTACGCGGACTCGGTCGTCTCGGCCGCCAACGCCAACAAGGCGACACTGCTCGCCACCGGCGTGCCATCGAAGGCGGAGATGCAGGCCAAGGTGGCCGCGACCGCCCGCGAGATGGGCGTGGACCCCGCGCTCGCGCTCGCCGTGGCCTTCCAGGAGTCCGGCTTCAACCACACCGCCGTCTCCCCCGCGAACGCGATCGGCACGATGCAGGTCATCCCCAGCTCGGGCGAGTGGGCCGCGCAGCTCGTGGGCCGCCCGATCAACCTGCTCGACCCGAACGACAACGTCGTGGCGGGCGTCGCCATCCTGCGGGCACTGGTCAAGAACGCGAACGACCTGCCGACGGCGATCGCCGGCTACTACCAGGGCGCCAGCTCCGTGAAGCGCAACGGCATGTACGCCGACACCCGCCGTTACGTCGCCAACATCCAGACGCATATGGCGCGGTTCCGCTGACGTCGCGCCTGACGCTGACCGTCCCCACGCGACCGTAGACTTCCGACCGTGGGAGCAACCGTCACAGATCCGCTCGTGGGCCGCTTGGTCGACGGTCGATACGAGGTCGTCTCCCGCATCGCCCGTGGCGGGATGGCGACGGTGTACCTGGCCATCGACCGGCGGCTCGACCGGGACGTGGCGCTGAAGGTCATGCACGCGCACCTCGCCGAGGGCACGAGCGGCGCCGCGTTCGTCGCACGGTTCCGCCGCGAGGCGCGGGCCGCCGCCCGGCTCACCCACCCCGGCCTGGTCGCTGTGCTCGACCAGGGCGTCGATGGCGACATGAGCTACCTGACGATGGAGCACGTCGACGGGTCCACCCTGCGCCGCCATCTCGAGGAGCAGGGGACCCTGACCGTCGGCGCGGCGCTGCGGATGCTCGAGCAGGTGCTCGACGCCCTGGCCGCCGCGCACCGCACCGACCTGGTGCACCGGGACATCAAGCCCGAGAATGTCTTGATCGCCTCGGACGCGCGCGTCAAGGTGGCCGATTTCGGCCTCGCGCGCGCCGTCACCGAGGTCACGTCGACCACCACCGGCACCGTGCTCGGCACCGTCGCCTACCTCGCCCCCGAGCTCATCTCCCGGGGGGTGAGCGACACCCGCACCGACGTCTACGCCTGCGGGATCCTGCTCTACGAGATGCTCACCGGGCGCCAGCCGTACACCGGCGAGACGCCCATCCAGGTCGCGTTCCAGCACGTCAACAACGATGTGCCCGCACCGTCCGAGCTCGTCGCGTGGCTGCCTGCCGAGGTCGACGAGCTGGTCACCGCGTTGGCCGCGCGCGACCCCGAGGACCGGCCGGTGCACGCCTCCGCCGCCCTCGCGCTGGTGCGCCGCACCCGGGAGAGCCTCGACGAGGCCACTCTCGACCGCCGGGCCGACGTCGCGCCGGCTCCGGCCCTCCCCCACGACGACGACTCCGACACCGGTGACGCGCTGCTTGGCGCGCTCACGCCGGACGACTCGATGACCGCCCGCATCCAGCCGGTGCCGGCGGGCGGCACTGTCGCGCTGCCGATCGGGGCCGGCGTCCAGCCCGGCGCCGCGTCCACCCCAGCCGCCGGAGGCCGCCGCTGGCTCCGCTGGGGCGTGCCCGCCGCGGTGCTGGCCCTGCTCGCCACTGTCGGCACGTGGTGGTTCCTCACGCTGGGCCCCGGCGCCTACACCACGGTGCCGGCGCTCACCGGCTCCACCGAGTCCGAGGCTGTCGAGATCCTGGACGCGGCGGGCCTGGGCGCCGATCCACGGGAGGCCTTCGACGACACCGCGAAGCCTGGCACGGTCTTCGCCACCGACCCGGGCGAGGGCGAGAAGGTCCGCAAGGACGGCGCCGTGTCGTTCACCATCTCCCTAGGCCCGGACCTCGTGGCGGTGCCCGAGGGACTCGTCGGCGCGATGCAGGCAGACGCCGCGGCCGCCCTGGAGGCCGCGGACCTGGTCCCCGAGTACGCCGAGGGCGACCACTACTCCGACGAGGCGCCGAGCGGCATGGTGCTCGCGGCGTCGTCCGAGCCCTCCGCGCAGGTCAACCGCGGCTCGTCCGTGGTGCTGACCATCTCGGACGGCCCCGAGCCGCTGAGCTTCTTCTCCGTGGTGGGGCTGACGGCGGAGTCGGCCGCCACGGAGCTCGAGGCGGCTGGCCTGGTGGTGGCCACCGCGCCCGCGTTCTCCGACACCGTGGCGAAGGGGCGCGTCATCTCGCAGAGCCCCGAGGGCGGTGCGACGGGGCATCGGGGCGACACCGTGACCCTCACCGTCTCCGACGGGCCGGAGCCCGTGGTGGTGCCCGACGTCTTCGGCCTGCAGTATGAGAAGGCCAAGGAGACGCTGGAGGCCGCCGGGTTCAAGGTGGCCCGCGAGAACGTCCTCGGCGGCTTGTTCGGCACTGTGCGGGAGCAGAGCGTGGCGAAGGGCGAGATGGCCCCGAAGGGCACGACGATCACCCTCAAGGTCGTCTGAGCCGCACTGCGGAGACCCCCAGCACGCTGGAGCATGACTGTGGCCGGGCCCCTTGCGGGGTCCGGCCACAGTCAGGTCATGCGCGTGCGCCGCTCAGGACTTGCGGAGCAGCTCCACCACCTGGAACGCCATCTCCAGCGACTGCTGGTGGTTCAGGCGCGGGTCCACGAGGGTCTCGTACCGCCGGGCGAGCCCCGCGTCGTCGATCTCCTCCGAGCCGCCGAGCACCTCGGTCACGTCATCGCCCGTGAGCTCGATGTGCAGCCCGCCGGGCACAGTGCCCAGCGCGCGGTGCACCTCGAAGAACCCGGCGACCTCGTCCATCACGTCGGAGAAGCGACGGGTCTTGTACCCGCTCGCCGACGTGATGCCGTTGCCGTGCATCGGGTCGCACACCCAGGTCACCGGACGGCCGTCCGCCGCGACCTTCTCCACGACCGCCGGGAGCAGGTCGCGGATCTTGCCGGCGCCCATGCGGGTGATGAAGGTGATGCGGCCGGGCTCGGCGTTCGGGTTGAGCTTGTCGATCAACGCGAGCGCGTCGTCCCCGGTCGTGCTCGGGCCGAGCTTGATGCCCAACGGGTTCTGCACGCGCGAGAAGTAGTCGACGTGCGCGCCGTCGAGCTGGCGGGTGCGCTCCCCGATCCACAGGAAGTGGGCCGAGCAGTCGTACGGCAGGCCGTTGCGCGAGTCGATGCGCGTCAGCGGCCGCTCGTAGTCGAGCAGCAGCCCCTCATGGCTCGAGAAGAACTCCACGGTGCGCAGCGCGTCGAAGTCGGCGCCGCACGCCGCCATGAAGCGGATCGCCCGGTCGATCTCGGAGGCGATCTCGTCGTAGCGCGAGTACGCCGGGTTGGCCATGAACCCGCGGTTCCACTCGTGCGCCCGCAGCAGCGACGCGAACCCGCCGGTGGTGAACGCCCGGATGAGGTTCAGCGTCGAGGCGGACGTGTGGTACGCCTCGAGCAGCCGCTGCGGGTCGGGCTGACGGGCCTCGGGGGTGAAGTCGAAGCCGTTGATGATGTCGCCGCGGAACGCGGGCAGCGTCACGTCGCCACGCGTCTCGGTGTCCGAGCTGCGGGGCTTGGCGTACTGCCCGGCCATCCGGCCCATCTTGATGACCGGCAGGCTCGCGCCGTAGGTCAGCACGACGGCCATCTGCAGGATCGTCTTGATCTTGTTGCGGATGTTGTCCGCGGTGGCCGTCTCGAACGTCTCCGCGCAGTCACCGCCCTGGAGCAGGAAAGCCTCGCCGCGCCCGGCCGCCGCGAGGTGGGCGCGCAACGCGTCCGCCTCGCCGGCGAAGACCAGGGGCGGCAGCCCAGCGAGCCGCTTCGTGACCCGCTCGAGCTCGGCGGGGTCCGGCCAGCTCGGCTGCTGCACGGGGTTCAGCGCGCGCCAGTGGTCCAGGCCCCGCAGGACCTCCGGGTCGGCCTCGAAGCTCATGAGTGGTCTGCCGGGACGAATTCCTGGCCGATCTCGGCGAGCATCGCCTTGAACCACGGCTGCTGGACGTCGAAGGCCTTGCCGCCCGCGATGCGCGGGAACGCGATGGCCTTGAGGCGGTCGCCGTCCTCCTCGTCGTGGCCGATCACGCCGGCCTCGCCCTTGAGCGAGCACTCGACGGCGAGGTCCGTCATCGACTTGATGAGGCGCAGGTCCTCCGGGTTGGCCGCGGCGGCGCGCGAGTAGTACCCGGACTTCTGCACCATCGTCTTCTCGGCGCCGAGCTTCTCCGCGAACTGCTTGGCGAACCAGGCGCCCGGGTTGATCGTGTCGAGCTTGACGTGGCCGAACGGGTCGCGCGGCACCTCGGCGCCCGAGGCCTCGAGCTGCTCGACGATCTCGTGCATGCCCGCGCCCTCGGACAGGAAGATGTTGACGTTGCCGAGCTCGTCCATGACGCCGCGCAGACGCTCGGCCTCGGCGTCGATGTCGAGCTTCAGCTCGGGCACGAAGACGGCGTGGATGTCCCAGCGCTCACGCGACTCGCCGATGCTCGGCACCCACTCGCGCCCGTCGAGCCGCTTGCGGTACTCCGCGGCGGCGGCGGCCGTGAGCCAGCCGCAGTGCCGGCCCATGACCTCGTGCACGATGAGCATGCGCGGGCCCGAGCGGTGCTCGCCGATGATGTTCTCCGCGAACTTCGCGGTCTCCTCGGCGGCGGTCCACGCGCCCAGCGACTGGCGGATCGGGATCACGTCGTTGTCGATCGTCTTCGGCAGCCCGACGACGGTCAGGTGGTAGCCGTGCTCCTCCAGGTACGCGGCGAGGTCGGCCGCCGTGGTGTTCGTGTCGTCGCCACCGATGGTGTGCAACACGTCCACGCCGTCCTTCTGGAGCTGCTCGGCGGCG
The DNA here is from genome assembly GCF_030372105.1 of Cellulomonas cellasea. Taxonomy (GTDB): domain Bacteria; phylum Actinomycetota; class Actinomycetes; order Actinomycetales; family Cellulomonadaceae; genus Cellulomonas_A; species Cellulomonas_A cellasea_A. Next base: position 127,169 of record NZ_JAUDBQ010000011.1, read on the forward strand.
ACCTGCAGCGGGTCCTGGCCCTCCTTGACCAGGCCGCGCTTGACGCAGTCGGCGGCGTTGGTGAGCTTGACCCGCGAGTTCCCGATCGGCGACCCGCCGAAGCCGTGCAGCAGGCCCGCGCGCGAGCGGGTCTCGTCGTCCACGACGATCGAGTTCCCCGTCAGCAGGCCGTGGTACCCGTACTGGTAGGCGATGATCTCGATCTCCGGCGCGATCTCGGTGTACCGCTCGATCAGGCCACCGACGGCGGAGGACAGGCACGGGGCGAAGCCGCCTGCGGTCAGGAGCGCGACGCGACGAACCGACATGAGACACACCTCTCGTTGTTCAACACAGCTGGCCCCCTGATGTTCGGGCCTCGCTGCGGGCCTCTATCGGGCCCTTGGTCCGGAGGACCACCACCGTCCGTGACGGCGACCAGCTCATCCTACTGACGTGCGGGGCTCGTCCTCGGGCGGTCCCGGAACCTGGACGTCCGGAGCGGGCCGCCCGCCGGGCGCCGTGGGCAGGTGCTCGGCCGGGTCGGCGGCGACGGCGGGGTGCCCGGTGGCGATGCGCGCCTTCTGGGTGGCCGCGTACACGTCGACGTACTCCTGGCCGGACAGGCTCATGATCGCGTACATGATCTCGTCGGTGACCGAGCGCAGGATGAATCGGTCGTCCTCCATGCCCGCGTAGCGGCTGAAGTCGAGCGGCTTGCCGATCACCACGCCGAGGCGCTGGGGCCTGGGCAGCCGGCGGCCGATCGGCTGCGCCTTGTCCGTGCCGACCATGATCACGGGGATGACCGGGGCGCCGGACTCGAGGGCGAGGCGCGCGACGCCGGTCTTGCCGCGGTAGAGGCGGCCGTCGGGGCTGCGCGTGCCCTCGGGGTAGATCCCGAACAGGTCGCCGTTGCGGAGCACCTCGAGGCCGGTGTTGAGCGCCGCCTCACTGGCCTTGCCGCCGCCGCGGTCCACGGGGATGGTGCCGACGCCGCGCATGAACCCGGCAGTCAGCCGGCCCTTGATCCCGGAGCCGGTGAAGTACTCGGACTTGCCGATGAACACGATCTTGCGGTCGAGCACGAGTGGCAGCACGAACGAGTCGATGACGGCCAGGTGGTTGCCCGCGAGGATCGCCCCGCCTTGGGCGGGCACGTTCTCCGCCCCGCGCACCCATGGGCGGAACACGAGGTGCAGCAGCGGGCCCACCAGCACCCGCTTCATCAACCAGTAGAACAACCTGCCACCTCTCGACCTGGCGCCCGGTGGCGCACTGCGCCCCTTGCCCTCGTGTCCGACTCTAGAGTGCTCACATGGGACCTGGCCCCGACGAACCTGACGACTCCGCCGCCGAGAACGGCCCCGACACCCCTGCGGGCGACACCGCTCCCACGCCGACGGACGACGAGCGCTGGGCCGCGATCATCGCGGACCTGGCCGACATCGACGAGGCGGATGGCGCGGACCCCGCCGTAACGTACCCCGTCGCGCCCTGGGTCTCCGACCCGCGGGTGGTGCGCGCCGCCGCCCCGGAGACCCCCGACGAGCTCGTGGGCGGCGGGCGCGACTGGGACGGGACCAGCCAGATCGACGCCGCCGAGGCCGTCGTGGACGCGGACGAGCACTTCGTCCCGCCCGATCCCGGGCCCGTCCTCGGCGGGGACCCGATGCTCACCATGGCCTGGTTCGCGGCCGGTGGGATGCCCGTCTTCCTGCTCGTGGTGGTGCTCGCCTGGCCGCATCCGCCGGCGGCGCTCATCCAGGCCGCCGCGGTGGTCTTCGTGCTGGGCGTCGGCGCGCTGGTGTGGCGGATGCCCCACCGCCGGGACGACGCGGACGACGACACCGGCGCGGTGGTGTGAGCCGGGGCGGCCCGCGAGCCGCCCCGGCCCCGCGTCAGACGCGCGAGAGGTCTGCGGCGCCGACGATGCCGGCGTCGTTGCCCATCGCGGCGAGCTCGATGCGCGCCTCGGGCCGGTAGCCGCGCCCGGAGAGCTGCTCGGAGAACGCGTGCCGCACCGGGCTCAGCAGCAGGTCGCCAGCCGCGCCGACACCGCCGCCGATCACGATGAGGCCCGGGTCGATCAGCGCGGCGACGGACGCCGCGCCCTCGCCGATCCACCGGCCGAGGTTCGCGAGCAGCTCGATGGCGAGCTCGTCGCCGGCCTGCGCCGCCTCCGTGACGTCGGGGCCCGTGAGGTCGCCGACCTTGCCGCCGACGCGCGAGAGCAGGCTCTCGGCGCGTTCCGGCTGCGTGATGAGGGCCGCCTGCGCGTCCCGGACCAGCGCGCTGCCGGAGGCGTACTGCTCCCAGCAGCCCTCGTGGCCGCACCCGCAGTAGTGGCCGCCGGGGACGACGCGCATGTGGCCGACCTCCGCCGCGACGCCCCAGGCGCCCCGCACGAGCTTGCCGTCGGCGACGAGGGCGCCGCCGAGGCCGGTGCCGACGGTCAGCATGAGCATGTCGTCGACCTCGCGGCCCACGCCGAACCGGAACTCCGCCCAGCCGGCGGCGTTGGCGTCGTTCTCCACAACGATGCGGACGTCGCCGCCGATCAGCGCGCGCACGCGCTCGTCGAGCGGGTAGTTGCGCCATGCCAGGTTCGGGGCGAAGAGCACGCCGGACCGGTCGGAGGAGACGAAGCCCGCGGCGGCCAGGCCGATCGAGCCGATCTCATAGGAGCCGGAGAACTCGCCGTAGATCTCGGCGATCGCCTGGTCGATCGAGCCGGCGTCGTCGGGCTCGGTGACCCGGCGCGTTTTGGCCAGGATCGTGCCGTCCTCGTCGATCACCCCCGCGGCGATCTTGGTTCCGCCGATGTCCACACCGATGGCGTGCATGTCCGTCCCTGCTCCTGGAGGCCCCAGGTGATGCGGCTGTGAGTCGGGCGGGACTCGCGCCCCCGCCCTGGATGTGGCTTCACGCTAGCGTGCGCGCGTCGCCGGATGCGCCCGCGGGCCAACCAGAAGCCGCCCCGAACAGGCGGGCGAAGATTAGCGGGTGGAAGATGTAACCGGGCGGTACCAAGGTCCCGGTAGTGTGCGATCCGTAGCATCGCGCCCAACTGCCACTGGAGTCAGCATGGACGAGTTCCACTCACCTGCCCTCGTCGAGGTCGATCCCGACGAGAACATCAACAACCTGCTCGCGGCGCGGGTCGCCGGCTCGCCGGACGGTGTGATGATCGAGCGCAAGCTCGACGCCGACGGCCCGGGCCCGTGGGTGCAGGTCACGGCGCGGCAGTTCGACGCCGACGTGGTGTCGATCGCCAAGGGCCTGGTCGCGCACGGGATCCAGCCGGGCGACCGGGTCGGGATCATGTCGCGCACGCGGTACGAGTGGACGCTGCTGGACTGGGCGATGTGGGCCGTCGGAGCCGTCGTCGTCCCGGTGTACGAGACGTCGTCGGCTGAGCAGGTCATGTGGATCGCGACCGACGCGGACGTCTCGTTCCTCGTCGTCGAGTCGGCCCACCATGCCGAGACCGTCGCCGAGGTCCGCGCGGACCTGCCGAGCCTGCGCGAGGTGCTGGTGATCGACGACGGCGCCGTGGAGGCGTTGCGCGCCGCCGGCACGGGCGTCGACGACGCCGAGATCGCGCGCCGCCGCGGCCTGGCCAACCTCGCGGACGTCGCCACGATCATCTACACCTCGGGCACCACCGGCCGCCCCAAGGGCGCCGAGCTGACCCACGGCAACTTCGTCGTCCTCACGCGGAACTCGGTCGAGGGCCTGGGCGAGGTCGTGCGCACACCCGGCTCCCGCACGCTGCTCTTCATGCCGCTCGCACACGTCTTCGCGCGCTTCGTCGAGGTGCTGTGCGTGCCGGCGGGCTGCGTGCTCGCGCACACCCCGGACACCAAGAACCTGCTCCCCGACCTCGCGTCGTTCAGGCCCACGTTCATCCTGTCCGTGCCGCGCGTGTTCGAGAAGGTCTACAACTCCACCGAGCAGAAGGCCGCCGCCGGCGGCAAGCAGAAGATCTTCCTGTGGGCCGCCGCGACGTCGATCGCGTACTCCCGCGCGCTGGACACCCCGAAGGGCCCGAGCATCGGCCTGCGGCTGCAGCACAAGGTCGCGAGCGTGCTGGTGTACTCGAAGCTGCGCACCGCCCTCGGCGGGCAGGTCGAGTGGGCCATCTCCGGCGGAGCCGCGCTCGGCGAGCGGCTGGGCCACTTCTACCGTGGCATCGGCCTCAAGGTGCTCGAGGGCTACGGCCTGACGGAGACCACGGCGCCGTCCACGGTGAACCGGCCCGGCGCCACCAAGATCGGCAGCGTCGGCATCCCGCTGCCGGGGACGGCCGTGCGGATAGCCCCTGACGGCGAGGTCGAGGTGAAGGGGCCGCACGTCTTCCTCGGGTACCACCACAACGAGGCCGCGACCGCCGAGGCGTTCAACGACGGCTGGTTCCGCACCGGCGACCTCGGGGCCCTGGACGATGACGGCTTCCTGCAGATCACGGGGCGCAAGAAGGAGATCATCGTCACAGCGGCGGGCAAGAACGTCGCTCCCGCGGTGCTCGAGGACCGGCTCCGCAGCCACCCGCTGATCAGCCAGGTCGTCGTCGTCGGCGACGCGCGCCCGTTCATCGGCGCCCTGGTGACGATCGACCCCGAGGGCCTGCCGGGCTGGCTGCTGGCCCATGGGCGCGCCGAGATGACCGTGGCGGAGGCGTCCGTGGACCCCGAGGTGCTGGCGTCCATCCAGAAGGGCGTCGAGCGGGCCAACCGGGCCGTCTCGCGTGCCGAGTCGATCCGCAAGTACCGCATCCTCGACACCGACCTGACGATCGCGAACGGGTATCTCACGCCGAAGCTGAGCGTGCGCCGCGCCCAGGTCGTCAAGGACTTCGCCGGGGAGATCGACGCGCTCTACGACGGGGCCGTGGTCGGCGGGCAGTGACTGCCGCGTGACCGCCAGCCCACCATCCCGGTGGGACCCGTCGGCGGCCACTGCATGACGAGGGCCTCGCGCCAGCACCGGCGCGAGGCCCTCGTCATGCCTGGCTGGACGGGCTCACAGGCGTGCGAGGCGGGCCAGCAGCGTCTGGGAGGGCACGGCCCAGGCGCCAGCCGCCTGGACGTCCGAGGCGACCTCCTGGTCGCTGGTGACCACCACGACCACCCGGCCCGGCGGCTCGGCCCGCACGATCTGGCGGATCAGGTCGTCCGCGATCTCCCCCACGGAGAACAGCGCCCGCACGTTCCGGGGCGCGGCCGCGGCGCCGGTGTGGCCCGGCTGGCCGTCGAAGCAGCAGGTGACCTCCACGCCGGTGCGCGAGGCGATGTTCGCCAGCGCGTCGAGCAGCCGGCGCCGCTGCTCGGCGAGCGCGAGCTGCGGGTAGGCCGCCTTCGAGACGTTGTAGCCGTCGACGACGAGGTGGGCGTGGGGAAGCCCCAGGAGGTCGTCCAGCAGCGCCGGGTCGTGCACCTCGCGGCCCCGTGACGTCGGGCGCCTGACGGGCTCCTGCGCGCGCGACGCGACGGTGTCGGCGGGGCGCACCTCGACCGGCGGCAGCCCGAGCTCATGCCGGAGCGCGGCCCCCGCGTCGACGACCGTGTCGAGGAGCAGCCGGGCCCGCGACGACGCGACGCCCTGCGCGACCCGCGCCTCGCCGCGCATCGCGGCGCGCTCAGACTCAGCCGCCCGCCGCTCGGCCGCCGCGGCTGCCAGCTCCGCTCCCGCCTGCTCGCGCAGCGCCTGCGCCTCGAGGCGCGCGGCCTGCGCCTCGGCGAGGGCCTGCCGGGCCTCGCTGCGCGCCCGGTCCGCGTCGGAGCGCAGCCGGCGCTGCTCACGCCGGAGCACTGCGGCCTCGTCCTGCGCGGCGGAGGCCTCGAGCCGGGCCGCGCCGAGGCTCGCGGACAGGCGGGCCGCCTCCTGCTCAGCGCGCTCCGCACGGCGGGCCAGCGTGTCGAGGACGGCCTGGACGGGCCGGTCGGGCGACTCGCCGTCGTCGTCGGCGACCTCGGCGGCGGCCCCGCGGACGATGGACTCCCAGCCGTCGGGGCGCAGCAGCCAGGCGCCGATCGCGACCTCCGCGGGGTCGGCGGCCGGCGCCTCGCCGTCGGCGGGCTCGTCGGCACGGCCGGCCGCGATCGCGTCGGCGAGCTCGGGCCGCGCATGGCTCCACACCCGCGCGACCCGGCCGCGGAACGCGTCGTCATGGCGCAGCGCATGCCAGAGCGGCGCGGCGCCGGCGCTGGGCCTGCGACGCGGCGCGAACCGCTGGACCTGGCGCAGTGCGACCGGGACGTCCTTCGGGTCCATCTGCCCGAGCACCTCGGCCGCGGTGCGCACGAGCGCTGCCCGCACCGGTCCGGGCAGGTCAGCGCCCTGTCCGTCGGTCACGTCCTCGCTCATGCGCTCACCCTAGGCGTGCTCGCGCCGACCGGCGGCGCCGGGCGTGCGGCCGGTCGGCGACGGCGCCGTGACCGTGAGCGTCGTCAACGCTGTCAGTGCCTGCGGATAACGTGCGCGGCATGCCGCCCTTCCCGCCCACCGGCCCGGCGCGCGCCGACCTAGCGCTCCCCCACCCCGGGAGCCCGGTCCAGCTCGCGCTCGACGAACTGGGCGTCCCGCTGTCAGAGGTCACGTTCGTGGTCGTGGACCTCGAGACCACCGGCAGCGCCCCGCAGGGCTCGGCCATCACGGAGATCGGCGCGGTGAAAGTCCGTGGCGGCGAGGTGCTCGGCGAGTTCCAGACCCTGGTGAACCCCGGCGGCCCGATCCCCGCGTTCATCTCCGTGCTGACCGGCATCACCACAGCGATGGTGGTGGAGGCCCCACGCATCGAGGAGGTGCTGCCGAGCTTCCTGGAGTTCGCGCGCGGTGCGGTGCTCGTCGCCCACAACGCGCCCTTCGACATCGGGTTCCTCAAGGCCGCGGCCGCCCAGACGCATCATCCATGGCCGTCCCCACAGGTCGTCGACACCGTGCGTCTCGCCCGCGCGGTCGTCACCCGCGACGAGGCCCCCAATCACAAGCTCGGCACGCTGGCCGCGCTCTTCCACGCGACGGTGACCCCCGACCACCGGGCGCTATCGGACGCGCGCGCCACCGTCGACGTGCTGCACGCCCTGCTCGGACGACTCGCCCCGCTGGGCGTGACCCACTTGGAGGACCTGGCGACGGCGGCCGACCCGGTGCCATCGGCAGTCCGCCGCAAACGCCACCTGGCGGACGGCCTGCCCGACGCACCCGGCGTCTACATGTTCCGCGGGCCGGGCGACGAGGTGCTGTACGTCGGCACCTCCACCACGTCGCTGCGCGCCCGTGTGCGCACCTACTTCACCGCCTCGGAGAAGCGCCGCCGGATGGCGGAGATGGTCCAGATCGCGCACGCCGTGACCCCCGTGGTGTGCGCGACGCCGTTGGAGGCCCGCGTGCGCGAGCTGCGCCTCATCGCCGAGCACTCCCCGCGCTACAACCGCCGGTCGCGGTTCCCCGAGCGCATGCCGTGGGTGCGGCTGACCGCCGAGGCGTACCCCCGGCTCACAGTGGTGCGCGAGGTGCGCCCCGACGCCCCGCAGGCGGCGCCGGCAAGCCACATCGGCCCCTTCGCCTCACGGGCCGCCGCGCAGGCCGCCGTCGACGCGCTGCATGAGGCGTTCCCCATCCGCCAATGCTCGCGACGCCTGCCCCTGGCGCCCGCCAGTGGCGCGAGCTCGTGCGCGCTGGCGGGGATGGGCCGGTGCGGCGCGCCGTGCGTCGGCGGCCAGGCCCCGGCCGACTACGCCGAGACCGTCGCCGCCGTGAGCGCGGCGATGCTCGGCGACCCCGAGCCGGTCGTCCGGGCGCATGCAGCGCGCATCGCCGCCCTGGTGGCGCGCGAGCGCTTCGAGGAGGCCGCCGGGATGCGCGACCAGCTCACGACCTTCCTGCGGGGCGCCAGCCGCGCCCAACGGCTCGAACCCCTCGCCCGGTGCCCCGAGCTCGTCGCCGCCCGCCCCCGGGATGTGGGCGGGTGGGAGGTCGTGCTCGTCCGCCACGGGCGGCTCGCCGGGACGACGACCACCACCCGGGGCGCCGATCCCTGGCCCGCGATCCACGCGCTGAGCCTCACCGGCGAGCACGTCGCCCCGCCAGTGCCGCCGGCGCCCGCGGCCCACCCCGAGGAGGCCGACCTGATACTCGGCTGGCTCGAGTCCCCCGGAGTGCGGCTCGTGCGCGCCGAGGGGGGATGGGCATGCCCGGTGCGAGGCTCCCAGGCTCTCCTGGAGGAGCCCGCCACTGTCGCGGGGCTCGTCGCGGACCACATCGCCGGCCTCGCCCACCAGCCCGGCCCCCTCGACGACACGGCCGAGGCGCCGGGCGAGGCGGTGGGCGTCGGCGCCGCTGACGCGGCATGATGGCCGCATGCTGACAGCGATCGTCCACATCGACACCGAAGCCGCACGCATCCCCGAGGTCGCCGCGGCGATCGCCGAGGTCCCCGGGGTGAGCGAGGTCTACTCCGTCACCGGTGGCGTCGACCTCATCGCCGTCGTCCGAGTGCGTGAGCACGAGCAGCTCGCAGACGTCATCGCCGACCACGTCAGCAAGGTCCAGGGCGTCATCCGGACGCAGACCTTCATCGCGTTCCGCACGTACTCGCAGCAGGACCTGTCACAGGCTTTCGCCCTCGGCATCGAGGACTGACGCCCGGCTGACACCCCTCTGACAGCCTGCTGACGGTCTGGCAGGTGGCGCTCAGCCCGCCGAGGAGGCGGAGCGCCACCGCTCGAGCGCGTCGGCCGCGGCCCCGGAGTCGATGGCCGCGGTGGCGAGGCCGAGGGCCGTGGAGAACCGCTCGACGAGCGTGCCCTGCGCCAGCCCCGGCAGGGTGCCGTCCGCGACCAGCGCGCCCGCCGCGTTCAGCAACACCGTCTCGCGCGCGGGGACCTTGTCGCCGGCCAGCACCTCCCGGAACACACCCGCGTTGACCGCCGGGTCCCCGCCCCGCAGGTCCTCGACCCGCACGGGGGTGAGGCCCAGGTCGGCCACGGCGTCGAGCGTGTGCTCGGCCACCTCGCCGTCGCGGACCTCCCACACCTGGGACACGCCCGTCGGCGCCAGCTCGTCCAGGCCGTCCGGCCCACGGAACACCAGCGCGCTGGTCCCGCGTCCGGCGAGCACGCCAGCGACCAGGCCGGCCATCCGCGCGTCCGTCACGCCGATCGCCGTGACGGCGGGGCGCGCCGGGTTGGTGAGCGGGCCCAGGAAGTTGAACGCGGTGGCGATGCCGAGCTCGCGGCGTGGGACTGCCGCATGCCGCATGGCCGGGTGGAACACCTGCGCGAACAAGAACGTGATGCCGACCTCGGCGGCCAACTCCTGCACGCGCGCGACGGGCAGGTCCAGCCGGATGCCCAGCTCCTCCAGGACGTCGGCCGTCCCGGTGGACGACGAGGCCGCGCGATTCCCGTGCTTGACCACGCGCAGCCCGGCGCCCGCGATGACGAGGGCCGCCATCGAGGAGATGTTCACGGTGTGCGCGCGGTCCCCGCCGGTGCCGACGATGTCGACACAGCGACCAGGCACCTCGATGAGCTGGGCGTGCGCCAGCATCGTGTCGGCCAGGGCCGTGAGCTCCTCGACCGTCTCGCCCTTGGCGCGCAAGGCGACGAGGAACCCCGCCACACGGGCCGGGGACGCCTCGCCGCCCATGATCTCGCTCATCGCCCAGGAGGTCTGCTCGCGATCGAGGTCATGCCCGGCGACCAGGGCGGTGAGGAGGTCGGACCACGTCGCGGCGACGCTCATCAGGCGGTGGCCCGCTCAGCGACGAGCCTCGCCACTGCGCGCTGCAGGTCCTCGGGGTCCAGGGGCCGGCTGAGCACCGCGTCGGCGTTGGACCAGGACGCGAGCCACGCGTCCTGCGGGCGCCCGGTCAGCAGCAGCACCGGCGGGCAGTTGTAGACCTCGTCCTTGAGCTGGCGCGACACGCCCATGCCGCCGGTCTTGGCGGCCTCGCCGTCGAGCACGAGGAGGTCGTAGCGGCCCGTGGACGCCTCGGTGATCACCGCTGCGGGGGACGCGACCTCGACCCACTCGATGTCGGGCGCCCCGCGGCCCAGGCGCCGCCCGACGGCCAGGAGGACCTCCTGCCGGGCGTCGACGTCGTCGCTGTAGAGGAGGATGCGAGGGGCATTGCCCTTCTCCTCGCTGTGCGGGTCCAGCGGCTCGACCGTGCTCATGGTGCTTCCTCATTCGTCTCGACGTGCCTTCAGGGGCATCTTGGCATGCCCAACCCCACTGACGCGCAGACCACAAGCATCCGCGCCGAACGGGCCCGGAAACTGACGGTGTGACATTTAACGCGCGCCGCGCCTAGGTCTAACGACCCATGCGGACGTGGTCTAGGCCATAATGGCCGACGTGTCGACTGCAACGGCTGCTCCCAGCACCTCAGCTCATCTGAGCGTCAACCGCCCGAATCCCGTTTCTGTCGGGACCATCGTGTGGCTCGCCAGCGAGCTCATGTTCTTCGCGGGCCTCTTCGCCATGTACTTCACGATCCGGGCAGCGGTGCCCGACGAGTGGGCGGTCCAGACCGAGCTGCTCTCGCTGCCGTTCGCCCTGGCCAACACCACGGTCCTCGTGCTGTCCTCGGTGACCTGCCAGATGGGCGTCTGGGCCGCCGAGCGATTCCAGCCCGTGCGAACCGGCAGCCTGCTGCAGGTGCACCGCTGGGGCATGAACGAGTGGATGACCCTGACCTTCGTCATGGGCTCGGTGTTCGTGGCGGGCCAGGTGTTCGAATACGCCGAGCTCGTCGAGCACGGCCTCACGATCTCCTCGAGCCCGTACGGCTCGGTCTTCTACCTCGCGACCGGATTCCACGGTCTGCACGTGGTGGGCGGCCTCATCGCGTTCCTCTTCCTTCTCGGCCGCTCGTTCTCCGCGAAGCGGTTCGGCCACCACGAGGCGACGACGGCGATCGTCACCTCGTACTACTGGCACTTCGTCGACGTCGTGTGGATCGCGCTGTTCGCGGTCATCTACATGCTGCAGTGACCAGTGGCGCCTGGCGCCACCCCGTATTCGAACCCTGACCCACCGTGCGAGACGAGGAACGATCCGTGAAAGCACTTGCAGCCCGCAGGCACCACCGGCATGCGCCGGTCGTGCTGCTCCTGCTGGCGCTGCTGGCAACCGGCGCGCTGTACGCCGTGCTGGCGCCGACGTCGGCTGACGCAGCCGACTCGGCGGCCAGCGCGAACGACATCGAGGCCGGCGACAAGCTCTTCCAGGCCAACTGCGCCACGTGCCATGGCCCGACCGGGGAGGGGACGGGGAGCGCCCCGTCCCTGATCGGCGTCGGCGCCGCGTCCGTGGACTTCCAGGTCGGCACTGGCCGGATGCCGATGGCGATCTCCGGCCCGCAGGCCGAGGCCAAGCCCGTCCAGTTCAACGCCGAGCAGACCGCGCAGCTCGCCGCCTACGTGGCCTCGCTGGGCGCCGGCCCGGGCATCCCGGTCGCCGACCAGGTCGACCCGAGCAAGGGCGACGTCGCCAACGGCATGGCCTTGTTCCGCACCAACTGCGCCATGTGCCACAACGCGGTCGGCGCCGGCGGAGCCCTCTCCGAGGGCAAGTACGCGCCGTCCCTGCTGGAGACCACGAACACGCACATCTACGAGGCGATGGCCACGGGCCCGCAGTCCATGCCCGTGTTCAGCGACGCGAACCTCACGTCCGAGGAGAAGCGCGACGTGATCGCGTACATCGACGCGCAGCGCGAGCCCTCCCCCGGCGGCATCAACCTCGGCTCCCTCGGGCCGGTCAGTGAAGGCCTGTGGGTGTGGGTCGTTGGAATCGGCCTGCTCATCGGAGCGACCGTCTGGATCGGAGCCAAGTCCTCGTGAGCACGCAGCAGAACCCCGGCCACGGCGACGAGGTCGTGGCGCACGAGGGCTCCGCCCCTGTGACCCACTTCCAGAACCCGGGCCTCCCGCCGCACAAGCCGCGGCAGGCCGACCTCCACCCGGCGGCGGCCAAGCGCGCCGAGCGCCAGGTCGTCTTCCTGTTCACCCTGTCGATCATCGGCACCATCGGCGCCATCGTCGCGTGGGCGCTGGTGCCCCCGGGCGAGACGCCCTCCAGCATGCGCCTGTCGAACTTCCTCATCGGGTTCGGCCTCTTCCTCAGCCTCATCGGCATCGGCACCGCGGCCGTGCACTGGGCCAAGACGCTCATGAACGACCACGAGAAGGTCGAGATGCGCCACCAGCAGCGCAGCTCGGACGAGACCCGCGCGGTGGCGGTCGACATGCTCAAGGAAGGCGCCGCCGACTCCGGCATCGGGCGCCGTGGCGTCCTCAAGGGCGCGGCCGTGACATCGCTCGCGTTGTTCCCGCTCGCCATCGCCGTCCCGCTCATCGGCGACGTCGGCGGGACGTGGGACGTCGCGCGGCTCAAGCACACCATCTGGCGCAAGGGCGTCAAGCTGACCACCGACCCCGCCGGACGGCCCATCAAGGCCGCCGACGTCACCATCGGCTCGGTCTTCCACGTGATCCCCGAGAACCTCGAGGAGGTCCCGGTCGAGGACCGCCTCAACCAGAAGGCCAAGGCCGTGGTGCTCCTGGTGCGCCTCGACCCGCGGGACCTGAAGGAGTCCGAGGAGCGCAAGGGCTGGTCGTACGACGGCATCGTCGCGTACTCCAAGATCTGCACCCACGTCGGATGCCCCGTAGCGTTGTACGAGCAGCAGACGCACCATCTGCTGTGCCCGTGCCACCAGTCGACGTTCGACGTCGCCGACGGCGCCAAGGTCGTGTTCGGCCCCGCGAAGCGCGCTCTGCCCCAGCTTCCCATCGAGGTCGACGACGAGGGCTACCTGGTGGCGCAGTCCGACTTCCACGAACCTGTCGGCCCGAGCTTCTGGGAGCGCCTCAAGTGAGCACCACCACTCCGACCCGTGGAGCGCGGGCGGCCTCCGGCACCGCCGACTACCTCGACCAGCGGACCGGCGTCGGCACCGCGGTCAAGGAGTTCGCGCGGAAGATCTTCCCCGACCACTGGTCGTTCATGCTCGGCGAGATCGCCCTCTACAGCTTCGTCGTGCTGCTGATCTCGGGCGTGTTCCTGACGCTGTTCTTCGTGCCGAGCATGGGCGAGACGCACTACCACGGCCCGTGGGCGGCGATGGACGGCGTGGAGATGTCCCAGGCGTTCGCGTCCACGCTGCGGCTGTCCTTCGAGGTGCGCGGCGGCCTCCTGATGCGGCAGATCCACCACTGGGCGGCGCTGCTGTTCATGGCCGCGATCGTCACGCACATGATGCGCGTGTTCTTCACGGGTGCGTTCCGCAAGCCCCGCGAGGTCAACTGGGTTGTCGGCTTCGTGCTGATGATCCTGGGCCTGGCCGCCGGATTCTCCGGCTACTCCCTGCCGGACGACGTGCTCTCCGGCAACGGCCTGCGCATCACCGACGGGGTCATCAAGGCGATCCCGATCATCGGCAGCTACGTGTCGTTCTTCGTCTTCGGCGGCGAGTTCCCGGGGACCGACATCATCCCGCGCCTGTTCACGGTGCACATCCTGCTCGTGCCAGGGCTGATCCTGGCGATGATCGGGCTGCACCTGTTCTTCGTGGTGCTGCACAAGCACACGCAGTACCCCGGGCCGGGCCGCACCAACCAGAACGTCGTCGGCTACCCCGTCTTCCCGGTGTACGCCGCGAAGGCTGGCGGCTTCTTCTTCATCGTCTTCGGCGTGATCGCCCTCATGGCGGCCACGATGACGATCAACCCGGTCTGGAACTACGGCCCCTACGACCCGTCACCGGTGTCCGCAGGAGCCCAGCCCGACTGGTACATGCTCTTCCTCGAAGGCGCGCTACGGCTCATGCCCGGGCAGACCGAGTACGTGATCGGCGGCTACACGCTGTCGCTCAACGTGCTCATCCCCGCCATGGTGGTGCCGGGCATCCTGTTCACGGCCATTGCCGCCTACCCGTTCATCGAGGCGGCCGTGACCAAGGACAAGCGGGAGCACCACCTGCTCGACCGCCCGCGCAACGCGCCGTTCCGCACCGCATTCGGCGTGGCCTTCCTGACGGCATTCGTCGTGCTGGTGCTCGCCGGGGCGAACGACCTCATCGCGACCCAGTTCAAGATGTCGCTCAACGACATCACGTGGGTGTTCCGGATCCTGCTGTTCGTCGGGCCCGCCTTCGCGTTCTGGGTGACGAAGCGGATCTGCCTCAGCCTGCAGCGCAAGGACCGCGAGCTGGTGCTGCACGGCCATGAGACCGGACGCATCGTGCGCTTCGCGCACGGCGAGTACATCGAGGTGCACCGCCCGCTCGACGAGTACGAGCAGTGGCTGCTGGTCAGCTACGACTCGCCTCGCCCGCTCGAGATCGAGCCGGCGGAGGACTCCCGTGGGGTCCGCCGCAAGGGCTACCGCCTCGACCGGCTCAAGCAGCGCGTGTCGCGGGTCTTCTTCGAGGACCGGGTCGAGGCGGTCACCCCCGCCGAGCTCGCCGCCGCGCACTCGCACGGCGAGCACGACACGCTCACCGGACCGGAGACGGCGAACGCCCAGGTCACGTCGGAGGTCGGCTCCCGTCCGGCCGCTGAGACGGAGACCGACGGGCGGAATCACTGAGGCTGGTCCAGAGTTGTCCTGTCTGAGCGGGCGCACCCTGCCGGGTGCGCCCGCTCGGCATATCGACGGTTCACCCCCGACGTCTCGCAGCGCTGCTGCGACCTGAGGTAGGAGAGGCATCACGCATGGCTGACTACACACTCCCGGATCTGCCCTACGACTACGCGGCACTCGAGCCGCACATCTCCGGGCGCATCATGGAGCTGCACCACGACAAGCACCACGCCGCGTACGTCGCGGGGGCGAACACCGCGCTCGAGAAGCTGGCTGAGGCCCGCGAGTCCGGCGACCTCTCCTCGGTGAACCTGCACGAGAAGAACCTCGCGTTCAACCTGGGTGGGCACGTCAACCACTCCGCGTTCTGGCTCAACCTCTCCCCGAACGGGGGCGACCGTCCCACCGGCGAGCTGGCCGCCGCCATCGACGAGTTCTTCGGCTCGTTCGACGCGTTCCAGAAGCACTTCGCGGCGAACGCGGCGGGCATCCAGGGCTCCGGCTGGTCGATCCTCGCGTGGGACTCCATCGGCGAGCGCCTCATCGTCGTGCAGCTCTACGACCAGCAGAGCAACATCGCGCTCGGCCTGGTCCCGATCGTGCTTCTCGACATGTGGGAGCACGCGTTCTACCTCGACTACGTCAACGTCAAGGCTGACTACATCAAGGCCTGGTGGAACATCGTCAACTGGGAGGACGCCGCCGCACGGTTCGACCGCGCGCGGACCCAGACCGCTGGTCTGATCATCCCCCGCTGATCCACCCGCGCTGAGCTGTCAGCGCTGAGTTCTCAGCGCTGGGCGAGACGTCCGCGACGGGCGCCGGCGGCCACCAGGCCGCCGGCGCCCGTCGTCTGTCTCCGGGGCGCTGGCCATGAGGCCGCGTCAGTGGTCAGCCGAGATGCTGCGCGAGCTCGGCCCTGCTGTGCAGGCCCAGCTTGGCGAAGACCCGCGCGAGGTGGCTGTCGACGGTGCGCACCGACAGGAACAGCCGCTCGGCGATGACCTTGCTGCTCAGCCCTGCGGCGGCCAGGCCCGCGATCTCCCGCTCCCGGCGGGTCAGCTCCACCTTCTGGCTCGCGCTCGGGAGCCACAGCCCGACGTTGCCGAGCGCCGCGGCCCGCGCCACGACGAGCGCCTCGTCTCCTGAGGCCATCGCCTCGGCATGGTCCAGCATCGCCAGAGCGCGCTCACTGCCGATGCCCGCGGTGAGCTCGCGCAGCCGCCCCAGGGCGCGCGCCGTGTCCGCGGCGCTCGAGCCCGGGAGCGCGCCGCGCTGGCTGCGCGCTCGGATCGCGCGATGCAGGGCCTCGGCCTCCACCCGGTGCATGCCCTGGCCGGCCGCCCACGACGCCAGTGCCACCGCCTGCGCCTCCAGGTCCGGGGCATGCGACCACGCGGCAGCGTCCAGCAGCACCAACCGGATCTCGGCCTGCATGGCGCGGGCCCTGCGCAGCGGCGTGCGCCGGATGCGCTCGATGAGCTCCCGGGTCGCCGGGGCGTCGCCCACCGCCGCGCTCGCCAGGGCCTCGTAGGCCAGGGTGAGGGCGGTGAGGCTCCCGTCGTCGCGCAGCGGCGACCGCGAGTTCGCGGTGCGCAACTCGTTGCGGGCCACCGACCAGCGTCCATCCGCGGCCGCGACCATCCCCTCCGCCAGGTGGTCCAGGCAACGGTCCATGCGAAGAAGCCCGGCGCCGGACCTGATCTGGGCGAGGTGCTCGCGCGCGCTGGACAGCTCCCCCGCCCACACCGCCAGCAGGGTCCGCCACCCGAGCAGCTCGGCGCGGGCCCACGGGTACACGCGTCCGGCGGCGCCGACGACAGCCGCGTAGCGCATGTCGACTGCGCGCGCGACGGCGAACTGACCCGCCTGCCCCAGGCCGAGCATCACCGGGGTGACGAGGGGGAAGCGGGCGACGTCTCCGCTCTTGCCCGCCATCAGCATCTCGGTGGCAGGACTGAGCTGCTCCGTGAAGCGCCCCCCGTATCCGAGCATGACGAGCCGCTCGGCGGCCAACTCCCTGAGCCCTTCCACCGCGGCGGGAACGCCCTCGAGGCCGGCCAGGTCTGCCACGGCCGCGTCGATGGCGGCCACCGCCGCGTCGACCGAGTCGGCATAGACGAGCTCGAGGTTCGCGAGCCGCCGGGCCAGGTCCACCCGGTGCTCGGACCAGTCGCCGTCCTTCGCCTCCGCGCGAGTGAGCTCGCGCAGCGCCGCCTCGAGGTCGACCCGGGCGAGGTCCGCGACCCCTTGGAAGCCGTGGGCGCTCGACCGGGTGCGCAGGAGGCGGACACGATCCAGCACCTGCATGTCGGCGACGGCGTCGAGGCCGACGGTGGTCAAGCGCACCACCGACTCATGCACCCCGCCGTGCGCGGCGAGCTCGGCGGCGACCCTCAGCCGGGCCACCGAGACCCGTTCGCCGCACTCGAGCGACCAGGTGGCCCACTGGATGATCCCCTCACCCGTCTGCTCGGGGTCGTACGAGGTGCGTCCCAGCGCCTTGAGGTGCTCCTGGCGCTGTGGCCAGGGCACCAGCTCCCGGACCGCCGCCGCGGCGATCGGGGCCCGCCACCGCACGACCGGCACGAGCCGCCCCAAGCCCTCAGTTTCGGGCACGAGCTCCAGCACCCCGTCGAGCAGCAGGCCGGCGACCGGATCGGAGGCGCCGAGCTCGCCGAGCACGTCGAGCCCGACGGCCCCCGCCAGTGCCGTGACCTCGAGTGCGCGACGCTCCAGTGGGCCGACCTGCTCCAGGCCGCCGTGCACGACGTCCAGCAGCCGGGGGCCGGGCTGAACGCTGCCGATCCACTGCCAGGCGCCGCCGCTGGAGACCATGCGCCCGGCGTCGACCTCATGCGTCAGGAGCTCGTGCACCAGGAACACCGAGCCGTGCGTGAGCTGCCACACCCGCATGACCAGATCGGCGGAGACCGGGCCGCCGAGCGCCTGGACCAGGAAGTCGGCGGTCTCGGTGCGGTCGAAGGGCTGCACGTCGACTCGTTGGACGCAGCCGTCCTTCCACAGCTCCCGCCACGGCGAGAGGCGGGCTGTGGAGGGTCGCGCGGTGGCGACGAGCGTGATCGTCCGCTGCCGTGCCATCCAGGCGAGCATCCGCGAGGTCGCGGCGTCCAGCAGGTGCAGGTCCTCGACTCTGACGACCGGGGCCGGCTTGCCAGCGTCGGTGCGGGCCGTGAGCGCCTGGGCGATCTCACGGGCCGCCGCGGCGTCGTCGACGGCGCCGGCGAGGTCGACGCCGAACAGGGTGGCGACGGGCGCCAGGGCGGACTCGCCGACGGATGGCGAGCCCTGCAGCACGAACGCGTCGCCTGGGTGGCCGGACGAGACCAGGCCCTCGACTGCCTTGCGCGCGAGGAAGGTCGCACCCATGCCGGGCGCGCTCACCAGCAGGACGCTGCGCCCCTGCCGGGTGGTCGCCTGGACCTGCTCGACCAGCTCGCCGCGCACGGCACGCGACTCTGGCGCGGGAACTGAGCGCTGCGTCGGGATGAGGGTTGTCCGCGGTGCCTGGATGGGGGCGCCGTAGACCATGTTCGAGCTCCTTGGAAACGTTGCGAAAACGAGCACTCCCCCATCGGACTCATCGGTGCCCCGAGGGCCCGACTTGAGTCCTTGACGCTCACCTCTTCGAACTGCGTAGCGATTACCGATGTGAGGGCGGCGCCCCGGCGCCTAACGTCCATTCCTGAACCATGAGCCCAGCCTGCCCGGCGCCGCGCCGCGCCCGTGCAGACCACCGATCGTGAGGGAGTGTCCGTGCCCACCTACACCGCACCTGGCGTGTATGTCGAGGAGGTGCCCTCGTCGCAGAAGGTGCTCGCCTCGGCGCCCACTGCTGTCGCCGCCTTCGTCGGCTTCACCGAGCGCGCCCCGAGCGACGACCCGAACGACCCGCAGGGCCTGGCGCCGCGGCTCGTGACGAGCTGGACGCAGTACGAGAACCTGTACGGCGGCTTCGTCGACGGAGCCGTGCTGCCGCTGTCGGTGTACGGCTTCTTCCTCAACGGCGGCTCGATGGCGTACATCGTCCGCGTGCCGAATGTCGACCCGGCCGGCGAGCCCGCGCGCCGCGCGCTGCCCGCCGCGGACCGCGCGCTGGGCCTGCCCGTCGCCGTGGAGAGCATCGAGCCCGACGCCGACCTCACCGTCGTGGTGGCGTCGGAGGACGGCGGCGCCGACGCGGAGGGCCCCTCGGCCTTCACGATCTCCATCGTGCAGGGCGACGAGACCGTCGAGTCGTACCCCGGCCTGTCCCTGGGCGGCCCCCGTGACGCCGCGACGGTGATCAACGCGACGTCGACGCGCGTCAAGGTCAGCGTGAAGCTCGACGAGGCCGTGGACCTGCAGAGCCAGCTCGAGCTGCTCAAGCCGGGCGCCTACGCCCTCGAGAAGGCCGCGCCCGTGCCGGTCCCCGTCACCGGCCGCAAGTTCGCCGGCTCGGAGTCGGCGCGCACCGGCATCAACGGCCTCGCCGTGGCCGACGACGTGACGATGGTCATCGTCCCCGACCTGGTCACCGCAGCCACGCGGGCCGACGGCACGCTCGACCTGGGCCTGTGGAAGGCCGTGCAGACGGCGCTGATCGCGCACTGCGAGCAGCACCCCAACCGCATGGCGATCCTCGACGCTCCCCCCGGGATGGGCCCGCAGCAGATCAAGGCGTGGCGCTCCGAGGAGGCCATGTACGACTCGCAGTTCGCGACCCTCTACTACCCGTGGATCAAGGTCGAGAACCCGGCGGCGACCAGCGGCGACGCCGAGGTGCTCATCCCGCCGTCCGGCCACGTCGCCGGCGTGTGGGCGCGCACCGACGACACGCGCGGCGTGTGGAAGGCCCCTGCCAACGACACGATCCGCGGCGTCCTGGACGTCGAGCGCTCCATCACGCAGAACGAGCAGTCGCTGCTCAACCCCGTCGGCATCAACTGCATCCGCCCGTTCGGCACCCGGGGCATCCGCATCTGGGGCGCCCGCACCCTGACGTCGGACACCGACTGGCAGTACATCAACGTGCGCCGCCTGTTCAACATGGTCGAGTCGACCATCATGGAGGGCACCCAGTGGGCGGTCTTCGAGCCGAACGACGTCAAGCTCTGGGAGGGCGTCAACCGCACCCTGAGCGGCTACCTGCACGGCCTGTGGCAGGCCGGCGCACTGTTCGGGTCGAGCGCCAACGAGGCGTACTACGTCAAGTGCGATGCCTCGATCAACACCCCCGAGTCGATCGACGCCGGGAAGCTCGTGGTGGAGGTGGGCCTGGCGCCCGTCAAGCCGGCCGAGTTCGTCGTCTTCCGGATCAGCCAGAACAAGCAGTCGGCCAACTGACCGACGCCCCGCGGGCCCGGACCACCGGGCCCGCGGCCCCCATCTCAACCTGAGGAGCAACAGTGGTCGACGGACTGTTCACCAATGACCCGATCGTGGCGCAGAACTTCTTCCTGGAGATCGACGGCGAGGTCATCTCGACGCTCATCAGCGTCGCGGGCCTGGACATCGAGGTGAGCGTGAGCCGCTCCAAGCAGTCCGGATCGGGCGGTGTGCTGCAGGAGGTCAAGGGCCTCGGCAGCGCCACCCAGACCTCCGACCTGCAGCTCTCGCGCGTGGCCCCGCTGGACTCGACGTCCGACAAGCTGTGGACGTGGTTCAACGAGATCCGCGGCACCGGCCTGGTGGCCACCGACCGCGCCGGCCAGCGCAAGAACGGCTCGATCGTGCTGTACGACACGGCCCGCAACGAGGTCGCCCGGTTCAACTTCTTCAACTCCTGGCCGAGCAAGATCTCCACGGACCAGCTCAACGTCGAGAGCACCGACGTCGTCAAGGAGAGCATCACGCTCGTCATCGAACGGCTCGAGCGCGTCAAGTGACCATGCAGACCAAGTACGACTTCACGCTCCCCCGCGGGTACGTCGACGCGCACGGGACGGTGCACCGCACCGGCACGATGCGCCTGGCGACCGCGCGGGACGAGCTGGAGCCGCTGCGCGACCCGATGATCGACGGCCCGGACGACCCGCGGCTGACGGTCGTGGTGCTCGCGCGCGTCGTCGAGCGCCTCGGCACGATGGAGCTCGTCACCGCGCGTGACATCGAGGGCCTGTTCGCCGTCGACCTGGCGTTCCTGCAGGACTTCTACGGCGTCATCAACTTCGGCTCCCAAGCGGAGTACGAGGAGCTGATGGCGGCGCAGGGCGCGAGCTCGGGCCCCGTCAGCGGTCCCGTGGCGCCTGTCGCCGTCGCGGAGCCCGTCGAGGCGGAGCCCGCGCCCGCGGAGCCGGTGGCCGACGCCGTCGGCGGCGCTGGCCGGGTGAGCTCCGACGTCGCCTACGTCCGGCAAGGACGTGCGGCGATCGAGGAGATCCCCGCAGACGGTCGGTGACAGATGCTGCGCTACCCGTCGGAGGCGCTGTGGCAGGAGATCGCGTACCTCGCGTACCACCTGCACTGGCCCCTCGGTGACCTGCTCGACCTCGAGCACCTCGACAGGGTCCGGATGGTCCGGGCCGTGTCATCTCTGAACGAACGAGCGTGGGAGGCGGTGCGCGACCATGCCGGCAGCTGAGGTGCTGGGCGGCGAGCCGACCAGCAGTGCGCTCTTCCTGTTCGAGGTGGACGGCGTGGAGATCGGCACCTTCCGCTCGCTGCGCGGCCTCGAGCTCACGGTGGGCGTCGAGGAGTACGTCGAGGGCGGCCAGAACGGGTACGCCCACAAGCTGCCCGGGGTGCTGCGCTGGCCCAACCTCGTGTTCGAGCGCGGGCTCATCGAGTCCGACGCGCTGTTCACCTGGGTCGCGAACTCCGCGGGCGAGAACTTCGCCGCGCGGGGGAACAAGCTGACCCGGAGCACGGGCGCCGTGACAGCCATCAGCTACACGGGCGAGCGGCTGCGCGCCTGGGAGCTGCAGGGCGTCTTCGCGGTGCGCTGGGAGGGCCCCGCCTTCGACGTGGATCGTGAGGAGCAGCTCGTCGAGCGCCTCGAGGTCGCGCACAACGGCTTCCGGGCGAAGACGTCATGACCGAGGCATCCCCTCAGGGGAACGAGTCGGCCGGCCTGGACCCCGCGCAGGCGGGACCGGGCGCGCCCGACCCGCGGACCGTGCTGGGCCGGGCGATCGCCGGGCGGATGCGCCGTCCGGGACCACGGGCCGGGCGCCGTCGCACCCCGCTCGTGGGCGGTCTCGCGGCCTCGTCCACGCGGTTCGTCGGCGCCATGCAGCAGACCGCGACGGTGCGACGCGCGCTGGCGGGCCCCACGACGCTGCGCGCCCCGCGCCTGGCCGACGGGATGGCCCCGCCGCGATGGTGGACCCCACAAGCGCAGGCCACCGGCCTGGATCCGCGCAGGGTCGAGCAGCACGCCCCCGATCCGGTCCGCAGGGCTCCCGGCCGCACGCCCACCACGGCGCGGCCCACCACGCTGCCCGTCCGGCTGCCCGCGGAGGTCACGGCCGCGGGCCCGATGGTCGTCTCCCAGGACACCCGGCGGCGCTCCGTGCCGCCCAGGGCCGCTGGACCGTCCGGACCCGGTCGACCGCCCGGCGGCGAGGGCTCAGCGCCGGGGCGGCACTCGGGGACTGGGCACGGGCAGCCCGCGGCGAGCCACGCCGCTGGGCCCAGGTCCCCCGCCGCGCTCCCCCGCCCACAGGCCTCACCGACAGGCGCCACGAGCGCCGGTGTCGTGCGGCGGAGTCCCGCCACGGGACGCGCAGCCGTGCCGACCGCCCGGCAGGGGGCCGTCGGCTCACCCCGCGCGGCCACGGGTGTGCTGGGCCGTGGGGCGCTGCTGGCGCGTCGCGCCCAGGTGCGTGACGTCCTCAGCCCGGCTCCCCAGGCCACGGTCGCCGCTCAGGCCGCTCAGACTGCTCGATCCGGCGCGGTCGGCGGGCAGCCCGCGGTGAGCGGAGCCGAGGCGATGCCCGGCTCGATCCAGGCCACGCGGCCCTCCGCCGTGCCTGCGGCGCCGTCGACACAGCCGACCCACTCGGAGTCACCGTCGGCGGCCGCCCGGAGGTCCCCTTCGGGCTCCACCGCCGGAGGAGCGTCCGCCGTGGGCCAGCAAGGGCCCGGAGGCGCGGCAGACACGCTGCGCCGGACGCCCGCGTCTGCCACGTCGACCCCGAGCGCGCCCGCAGGCGGCCCCCCGACAGCCGAGGCCGTGCACAGCCAGGCACTGGCCTCCGCCGATGCCGCGGCGCCCGCGGTCTCGGCCGCTGCGGCGCCCTCAGCGCAGACGACCTCACCGCAGATGCCGTCACCGCAGGGGCTGCGGCGTCCACTCGCCCCCGCCCGCCCGCTCACACATGTCCGACGTCTGTGGTCGCCGGTGGCGCGCCCCGCCGTCGAGCTTCGACCCGCCGCGCCGACAGGGGTGGCCCCGACCCCCTCGACGGCCGTCGCCGTCGCCGACCGCCTCCGCCCGAGGCCCGTCGACGAGCACGCCATGACACCGGGCACACCGGCTCGGGCGTCGAGCGCTGCCGCCGCGGCGGCGTCACCCGCGGCGATGTCCCGCGCGGCAGTCGCCGGCCTGGCCACTCCGAGTCCTGCCCTGATCTCCCGCTCACCGCTCACCGCGAACGCGGCGCCGCCGCCACACGCCGCCGCGCCCGCTGGGCCAGCCGCAGTCGCTGGGCGTACCGCACTCGCCGGGTCAGCGGCATCCGCTCAGCCCGTCCCAGCAACTCGGCCCGTCGCCTTGGCGAGCCCCGGCTCCGAGACCGGCGCCGGGATGGCGGCGGTCATGCCCGCATCGGACCAGCAGTCCACCAGCAGCCCCGCGGTGGCCCTTCCCAGGGCGAGCGCGTCGACCCTGACCGCCGCGGTGGCCCGCTCGACCCCCAGCCTCCTCACCGCGACGCCACCGGTGCGTCTGCTCCGCGCCGCCGCCCCGCTCAGCGGTTCTCACGTCGTCGCCCAGCACCCCGCGGAGCCGGCAGCCCGCACGGCCGGAGCCCGAGTCGCGGGCCGGTCCGTCCAACGGGCGTTCCTCCCAGCCGCGCTCGACGGACGCCGGATCGGCGGCGACGGCCCGGTCGGCCACGCCATCGGGAACAGCGCCGCGGCACACGGCAGCGCACCAGTCGGCGCAGCCACCCTCGGGATCGGGACGCGCGGGACCGGAGCGCACGTGGGCGTGCGCGGCGTGCTGCGCCGCCGGATCGGCGCAGCGGGCCCGCTGCGCTCGTTCGCGGGCGCTCCGGGGCAGCGCGTGGCGGCTCCGACGTCGGGTTCTCGAGCCAGCATGCAGGCCACGCGGCGACCGACCGCCGCCGGATGGCCGGTCGCCGCCACTCACGCCACCGAGACGCCCCCGACAATGGCTCAGTCGACGCCCGCGACCCGAGCCTCCCAGGGCCCGGCGTGGGCGGCCAAACCCCGCGCCAGCCGTGAGACCCTCGCCAGCGTCAACGGCGTTCCGGACGCCACTCACCACGACGTGCCCGCCGGGCGGCCCGGTCGCGCCCGGCACGCCGAGCAGGGGACGCTGCGCCGGTCGCCGCTCCTGGGCGGCCTGCTGGCGTCATCCGCCGTCGCCCCGCCACGCGGCGCGACCCCAGCCCGCACGGCCACGACGGCCCGTGTCGGCGGCGCGCTCCCCAACGGCGCAGTCAACGCGCCCCCTCCCGTCCCCGCGATCGCGCGGGCGTCCGCCGGCGGCTCACCCGGCACGAGCGCCACTGTGCGCCGGTCCCTGGACCGGGCGGCGATGGCCTGGCTGATGGACGCACCCACCACGACCCCCGAGAGGCAGGCCCCGATGTCGCACGCTCTGGCCGACGCACCTCCGCTCCCCCGGTCCGCGGCCCCCGCGCCCGCGTCCGCCGCCGGGCTGGACGAGGCGACGATGGCGCGGATCGTCGACGCCGTCGTCGACCGGGTCGAGGCGCGGCTGTCCGACGAGGTCGAGCGGCGCGCGCACCGCGCCGGGCGGGGGGTGTTCTGATGGCCGGGCCCGAGAAGGCGTTCCTGGAGATCGAGACCGGCGACCGGCTGCCGTGCCTGTTCAACCCGGCGCAGCTGGAGATCACGCGGAGCAACGACTGGCATGCGCACCGGATGCCAGGCCGTGGCGTGCCACGCCTGCAGTACGCGGGCGCCAACCCGGGGTGGATGCGCGTCGAGCTGTTCTTCGACACGACGGACGATGGCGCCCCGGTGACGCGGTACACCGGCAAGATCCTCGAGCTGATGGAGGTCGACCCCTCGCTGCCCGGCACCGATGAGGCCTCCCGCAACGCGCGTCCGCCGTATGTGACGTTCCACTGGGGCGAGCTGCACTCGTTCCGCGCGGTCATCTCCGACCTGGCGCTGACGTTCACGTACTTCTCCTCGACGGGCACGCCGCTGCGGGGGACGCTCGACCTGACGATGCGGCAGTACGAGCCGTCGCGCGCCTTCGGGCCGCAGAACCCGACGTCGGGCACCCCGCAGCCGCACCGTGTGCACCGGGTGCAGGCCGGGGAGACCCTCGACCGCATCTCGGCCCGCTACTACGGCGACTCGACGCGCTGGCGTCTGCTGGCCTCCGCGAACGGCATCGCCGACCCGCTCGAGCTGCGCGCGGGCACGCTGCTGTCCATCCCCCGGATGGACGCATGAGCGCCGTCGACGACCTCCCCGCCGAGACGGGCACGCGCCTGGCGCCACACGTCAAGGTCGACGGGTCCCTGCTGCCGGACGACTGGGCGTCGGCGCTCACCGAGCTGCGCGTGCAGGTGGGCGTGCGCACCGTCGGGCGTTGCACGCTGCGCTTCGCCGACCGCGGCTATGCGCTGTCCTCGAAGCCGCGGCTCCTGCTGGGCAGCACCGTCGACGTCCTGGCCGCGACGCGCGGCAGCAGCAGCCTGGTGCGGGTGTTCACCGGGAAGGTGAGCGGCGTCAGCGTCGAGCAGCGGGGGGCTGGAGCCTCCGAGCTCAAGGTCGTGGTCGAGGACGTCGCCGCGTCGCTCGCGCGGTCGACCTCCGCGGCGACGTACCTGGAGATGACGTACGACGACATCATCCGCAAGGTCGTGACCCCGCAGGCGAAGGTCTCGCTCACGCGCGACGGCGGCGACACGCAGGCGTACGTGCTGCAGACCGACTCGGACCTGGCGTTCGTCGACGAGCTGACGCGCCGCACCGGGCAGGACTGGGTCGTGGACGACGGCGTCTTCCACGTCTGGCCCCGCACGTCGGGCTCTGGCGCGGCGCGGCCAGGCGGCGGCGACGTGGAGGTGCGGCTCGGCGCGACGCTGAGCGACTTCACCGTGCAGCTCACCGCTGGAGCCCCGTCGAGCGTGCGGGTGCGCGGGTGGGATCCCCTCGAGCAGCAGCCCGTGGAGTCGGTGGAGCAGGCGGACGGCGCGGCTGGGTCGAGCCGCATCGGGAAGAAGTTCAGCCTCTCCTCCGTCCAGGGCGGCGAGATCCTGGACGCGTCCGGCGCCCCCGCGAGCGCCACCGAGGCCGCCGCGCTGGCCAAGGCGCGGCTGCGCGCGGCCGGCAGTGTGCTGGCGCGGGGCCGGGGCCCGGTGCAGGCGGCGCTGCGGCCGGGCGGCTCGGTCACGGTGGTCGACGCGGGCCCGTCATCGGGCACGTACCAGGTGCAGGAGGTCGTGCACGCCTACGACGCCCGCGGCTTCACCACGCAGTTCACGGCGGGCGACCAGCCCGCCAGCCAGGTGTACGACTCGCTCGCGGGCGCGGGATCGGCCGGGGTCGGCAGCTTCGCGCACGCCGGGCTGGCCGTGGGCCAGGTCACCGACATCAAGGACCCCGCGCAGTTGGGACGGGTGCGTGTGCAGCTCGTGGGCCTCTCGGCGACCGTGGAGTCCACGTGGGCGCGGGTGGCGGCGATCGGCGGCGGCGCCGTGCGCGGGCTCGTGTCCATCCCCGAGGTCGGCGACGAGGTGCTCGTCGGGTTCGAGTCGGGCGACGTCCGCCGGCCCGTGGTGCTGGGCGGACTGTTCGGCAAGGGCGTGCGCGGGCCGGAGGGCACCGTCGAGGACGGCAAGGTGGTCGCGCGGCGCCTGACCTCGCGCCTGGGCCATGTCATCGAGCTGGGCGACGGCTCGCAGGAGGCCGCGCAGCATGTGCTGCTCGAGCTCGCGGGCAAGAAGCACAGCCTGCGGCTCGGCCAGGACAAGGCCCACCTGAGGCTGCCCGACGGCGTCCCGCTGACGGTCACTGTGGGCTCGTCGACGATCACCCTCGACGGGAAGGGCGCGATCGCCCTCCAGGGCACGTCGATCGCCGTCAAGGCGAAGGAGAAGCTGTCGTTGTCGGGCGCCACGGTGGAGATCGCGGCGTCGGGCGGACTCAAGGCGTCGGGCGCCACCGTCGACATCAAGGGCTCGGGCAAGGTCGCGATGGAGTCCGGCGGCCCGGCAGTGATCAAGGGAGCGATGGTGCAGATCAACTGATGGACGCCACCACATCCCCCGGCGGCGCCGTCGACCAGGCCGCGTCGTTCATCGGGCGCGGGTTCAGCTGGCCATTGCAGGTGGACCACGCGGGCTCGATCAAGCTCACGCACGGCCCCGAGGACATCGACCGCTCGATCCGCCTCATCCTGCTCACGGCGCCCGGGGAGCGGCTCATGCGGCCGCAGTTCGGCTGCCGCATCTGGGACCTGCTCTTCGAGCCCGTCACCGCGAACCTGCTCGGCCTGATCAGCGAGGCCGTGCGCGACGCGCTGGCCCAATGGGAGCCGAGAGCCATCGTCGAGGACGTCGAGCCCGTGCAGGACGAGGACGTGCCGTCGCTCGTCCACGTCCGCATCACGTACCGCGTGGTGTCCACGAACAGCCGGCGCAACCTCGTGTACCCGTTCTACGTCATCCCGCACGAGGAGCACTGATGCCGCTTCCCCCGCCCCACCTCGACGACAGGTCCTTCCAGGACATCGTCGACGAGACGAAGCGGCTCATCCCGCGCTTCACCCCGGAGTGGACCAACCACAACGTGTCCGATCCGGGCGTGGCGCTCATCGAGCTGTTCGCCTGGATGAGCGAGATGGTGCTGTTCCGCGTCAACCAGGTGCCGGAGCGGCTGTACGTGCACTTCCTCAACCTCGTGGGCGTCGAGCCGTTCCCCGCGTCGGTGGCGGGCGCCGACCTGACGTTCTGGCTGTCGGCGGTCTCCGACCGGCCCGTGGTGGTGCCCGCCGGGACGCAGGTGGCCACCGGGGCCGACGGCGCCCAGGAGCCCATCGTGTTCGCCACCATCGCGGAGGCCGTCGTCAGCCCTCCCACGCTCGTCGCGGCCCACACGGCGCACGCGCACACGGGCGAGGCCCTCGACGCGCTCGGCGACCTGCGCTACCCCGGGCACGCGGTGACGGTCTTCCCGTCGGCGCCGCTGACCCCCGGGGACGGCCTGCTGCTCGGCTTCGCGGAGTCCCTCGCCGGCCTCGTGCTGCGCATGGACGTCGAGGCGGACGCGGAGGGCATCGGCGTCGACCCGCGCAACCCGCCGCTCGCCTGGGAGGTGTGGTCCGGTGAGGGCTGGGTCGCCGCCCAGGTCCATGAGGACACCACGGGCGGGCTCAACCGGGACGGCTCGATCACGCTCGTCATGCCCCCCGTCCACCAGCCGCTCACCCTGGCGGGGGCCGGCGCGTACTGGCTGCGCGCCCGCCTGACGCACCCGGCGCCGGGGCAGCCCACGTACGAGGCCTCGCCGCGGCTGCACTCGCTCAACGCGCACGCCGTGGGCGTCACCACGCCGGCCGAGCACGCGGCGGCGGCGCCCGCCGAGCACCTCGGCCGCTCCGACGGCTCCCCCGCCCAGCGCTTCACCGTGTCCCGCCGGCCCGTCGCCCGGCGCCGGGACGGCGAGGCGGTGCGCGTCATCACCCACGACACCGCGACGGTGTGGCAGGAGGTGCCGGACTTCGCCGAGTCGGGGCCCGGCGACCTGCACGTCGTGTGGGACTCGTCCACCGGCGAGGTCCGCTTCGGCCCCCGCGTGCGCTACCCCGACGGGACGGTGCGCCAGCACGGCGCCATCCCGGCGGACGGCGCGGAGATCGCCGTCACGGGCTACCGGCACGGCGGCGGCGCGGTGGGCAACGTCGGATCGGGCACCCTCACCGCGCTGCGCTCCACCGTGCCGATGGTCACGTCGGTGACGAACCTGCGCCCGGCGACGGGCGGCGTGGACCCCGAGTCCGTGGACGAGGCGAAGGTGCGCGGCCCGTTGATGCTGCGCACCGGGATGCGCGCGGTGACGGCGAAGGACTACGAGCGGATCACCCACGAGACGTCCACCGAGGTCGCGCGGGCGCGCTGCCTGCCGTCCGCCGACGGGCGCCAGCCAGTGCGGGTGCTCGTCGTCCCGCGCGTCGCCGGCGACCCGCGCGGGCACGTCATCGACGACTTCGCGCTGCCGGACCACCTCCTCGACCGGGTGTGCTCGGTGCTCGACGAGCGGCGGCCCGTGGGGGTGGCTGTGGAGGTCGGCACGCCGTTCTACCAGGGCGTCAGCATCGCCGCGCTGGTCCGCGCGCTGCCGGGGCGGCCGCTGCCGCTGGTGCGCGACCGCGTGCTGGGCGTGCTGCACCGCTACGTGCACCCGCTCACCGGGGGGCCTGACGGCACGGGCTGGCCGTTCGAGGCCGACCTGACCGCCGCCGTCGTGGCACAGCTCGTCGAGGCCGTCGAGGGCGTGGAGCGCGTGGACGAGGTCCAGCTCTTCGCCTATGACCTGCGCAACGGGCGCCGGGTGGGCCTGGGCCGCGACGCGCTGCGACTCGAGCCGCATGCCCTGTTCCTCTCGGCCGCGCACCAGGTCGTGGTCAAGTGAGGCGGCGGCATGGCTGACGACTGGATGCTGCGCCAGCTCCCGCCGGCGATGCTCGACGACGACTTCTTCGTGCGGTTCCTGTCGATCTTCCAGACGCAGGCGAACACGCTCCTCGCCCACGCCGAGAACCTCGGGCACCTCGCCGATCCGGGCGTCACCCCGCCCGAGATGGCGCGCTGGCTCGGGACGTGGATTGGGCTCGACGGCGTCGACGCCGGGCTCCCCGAGCGGCTGCAACGCGACCTGGTGCGCACCGCCGCGCAGTCGCTGCCGTGGCGCGGCACCCGGCGCGGCCTCGTGGCACTGCTCGAGGTGCTCAGCGGCGGGCCCGCCGAGGTGCGCGACGGCGGCGGCGCGTTCCCCGAGGGCGGCGCGGGGGCCGATCCCGGCTGGGTGGTCATGAGCGTCACGTCGACGGGCGCGCTGGACGACGCCGACTTCGCCGCGCGCGTCGTCGACGAGCTGCCCGCGCATGTGCGCGCCGAGCTGTGGGTGGCCGGGCGGCAGGTCCCCCTCACGGGCAGCGTCCCCTGGGATGAGTCCGCCTCCCTCCCGGCCGGCGCCCCATGACCACGCCGCGCCACCTAGGCGCCGAGGTCGACGGCGAACCGGCGCCCGCACACGATCCGGCGCGCCCCCCAGTGATGCCCACGGCCCGCGCCTGCCCCCAGTGCGGGCTGCCGGGGTCCGTGGTGGGCAGCCGCCGCAGCGCCGAGGACTTCTGCCGGCGCTGCGACTTCCCGCTCTTCTGGGCGGGCGACAGGGTTGAGCGCGCCCTCGTCGACGAGGGCGTCCAGGACAGCCTGCGCCGGAGCCCCGGCACTGTGGGATCCGCCGCCCTGGCGAGCACCCCCTGCCCGGCATGCGCCGAGCTGAACCTCCCGTCGGCCACGACGTGTGTGCGGTGCGGCTCGGGCATGGAGCCCCCGACGCCTGTGGTCGTCATCGCGCCCGCGCCCGAGCCCTTCGTGCTCCCGCCGCTGGCCGTCCTGGCCGGATGGCGGGTGCTGCCGTGGCGCGTGATCGGGGCCGGGGCCGCCCTCGCCCTGCTGATGGCGGTCGCGGGGGCCTGGCTCCTGCCCTGACAGGCCCCCGGGCGGCGGCCCGTCGGCTCAGCTGACGGCCACCTGCGCCGTGCCCCTCGACCCGACGGTCTCGGCGTTGCCTGCCGCCGGGGTGAACGTCGCCGTGTACTCCCGGCTCGGCGGGCCGCCCGCCGGGGGCGTGCACGTGAGCACGGCCTGCCCGGCGGTGACGGTGAGAGTGGTCGGCGCGGCGCAACCCGACCCGGTGAACGCCACAGTCCCGGCGGTGCTCCCCTGGCTCGTCACCGTGGCCGTCAACGTCACGTCGCCGCCGCCCGCCACAGTGGTGGGGCTGGCGGAGAGCGCCGTGGCGCTGGGGGCCCGCAGCGTCGGCTGTGTGGACGCCGAGGAGCCCAAGTGCGTCGCCGAGCCGCTGTACGACGCCTCCAGCGCCACGGACCCGAGCGGCAGGCCGGAGCCCGGCACGTAGCCGGACAACACCGCCGCCCCGTTGCCCGTCGACACCGGCACGGTCCCCACCGCGACGCCGTTCACGGTGAACGTGACAGTGCCACCTCCCGGCGCCGGTGTCACAGTCGCCCGCAGGTCGGCCGCCTCGCCGACGACGAGCGCAGTCGGGGCGGTGATGGCGATCGACGTGGCGGCCAGCGCCCGCTCCACCTCGAAGGCGGCGAGCACGTCAGTGGCGCCCGCGCCGATGGCACGGCTCGTCGGGCTGACCGTCCACGGCCCGCTCGGCGCCGCGGCCGTCACCGTGCCCGCCCCCTGTCGGAAGTACACGGTCACGACTCCGCCGTTGACGGGGGCCTGCTCGGTCAGCGCGCCGCCATGGGCTGCCGCCACGGTGAGCGCCACCGCCTGCGGCGGGTTCGCGTCGGCGCTGGTGACGCGCAGGCGCACGCGGACCTCGTCCACCGGGATCGTCACCGAATCGGCGGACGCCCCCACCTGCGCGGACCACACCCCGTGGTGCCCCGACGGCCCGCTGGCATGCGCCGTCCACTGCCCCTCGGGCACCTGGTTGAACGTGGTGGTGTAGGAGGTCGTCGAGCCGACGCGCACCACGGGCTGCGCCGCGAGGGCGAGCTGGCCGCTGCCGGCGTCAGGCTCGAGCGAGACGAGCGCGCCGGTCAGGTCGAAGCCGTTGACGGACTCCACCGTGACCTTCACCTGGCGCGCGTCGGCGTACAGCGTGAGGTCCACGGAGACGGACTGCCCGCCGCGCACCGTCAACGCCCGGTTCGTGGCGCCGTAGCCCGCGCGCTCCACCGACAGCACGTAGGAGCCGTCAGCGACGGTGAGGAAGACGAAGGCGCCGCTGCTGGTGGTGGTGCTGGCCACGGGGGCGCCGTCCCGCAGCAGCGTGACGGTGGCGCCGGTGAGCGGCGTCGCCGCCGACGACCCCGACTGCCCGGAGACCATGCCCTGCACCGTGTTCGCGCGGGCCGCGACCGGCACGCTCACCTGTGTGGTGACCCCCGCGCCCACCGTCACCGTCACGGTGAGCGGCGCGAAGTTCCCGCCCGCCACGTCCAGCGTGTAGGCGCCCGGCTCCAACTGGGTGAAGCCGTAGCGCCCCGGCACCTGGGAGCACAGCGAGCTGCTCGGGGACGTCGCCTCACAGGAGGTGCTCACGATGGTGCTGGAGTGCAGCAGCCGCACCGTCAGCCCGTCGACGCCCGCGCCGGTGACGGGGTCGTAGACGTCGACGAGCAGCGCGACGCGATCAGCCGACATCGTCACGTCGAGCGTGACGGGTGTCTGCGCGCCCGCGGTGATCGTCACGGGCACGCTGGCGCCCGAGTACGTCGGGGTGTACCCGGTGAGCGCGGCGGTGACCCGCCACGTCCCGGCGCTCAGGCCCTGCACCACTGTGGTGCCGGTGAGCCGGTAGGCGCCCGTGGCGTCGGTGGTGGTGGTGAACACCTGATCGGACGCGGCCGACGTCGCGGTGATGACGACGCCGGGCAGCGCCCGCATGGACCCGCCGATCGAGACCTGCACCGTGCCGGCGATGGCGCCCAACCGGGCCACCTGCACCTCGGCCGGCGTCGCCGTCGTCTGCCCCGGGCCCACCTGCACCACGCCGGTGGTGAACGCGTGCCCGGCGGCCCGCACGTTCACGGAGTACCTGCCGCTGGGCAGCTCGCCGAAGTCGGCCCAATGCGTGCCCGGCGACGCGGTGACGGTGATGTCGGTGGCGCCGGGCCGGGTGAGGGTCACGACGGGGTCGATCACCGGGTCGCTCGACCCGGCGCGGACCACGGCGACGCGCAGCTCGCCCTGGCGCACCAGCGGCATCGTCAGCACCGCCGGCTGGCCGGGCCGGAACTCGACGGTGGCGGTGTGCGTGTCATAGCCGGGCAGCGACACCTGGACCCGGTACTCACCCGGTCGTGCCAGGGTGGCGCTGCCCCCGGTGGCCGTGTCCGCGGGCTGGTTCAGGTCCCGCCATGTCAGGACCCCGGCGCTGTTCGACGTCAGGCGCACGCTGCCGACGCCGGGCGGCGTGGACAGGACCTCGAGGGTCGCGGCGCTGAGGTCCACGGAGCTGTCGACACCGGTGAGCGTCCCCGAGAAGCGCTGGCCGCTCGGCTGCACCTCGAGCGGGACGGCCACCACGTCGTCGATCGTCGTGGAGGCGCGGCTGAGCCCCTGGTACGCGCCGGCGGGGTCGACGACCTCCACGGAGATGGTGTCCGCGACGAGCGGCAGCTCGGCGGTGGGCACCGCATGCGGCGTGGTGTCCGGCACGGCGACGATGCGGAACTCGCCCGTGGGGCCGGTGGTGACAGTCGCCGAGGAGCGCTGCGGCGCCAGCCCGGCGTAGCCGACGATGCCGGTGACCTTCACCTGGACGTCGCGGACGGGGCTGGCGCTGCCGACGGCGAGCTGCGCGATCACCCGGCCCTGGAACTCGCGGCCGCTGCGCGTCAGCACCATCTGGGAGGCGAGCTCCTGGTTGTGGTTGACGGAGATCTGCACCGTGGAGCCGGACACCGCGGCGCCGCCGGACCCGTTCGAC
This sequence comes from Cellulomonas cellasea, assembly GCF_030372105.1. Taxonomy (GTDB): domain Bacteria; phylum Actinomycetota; class Actinomycetes; order Actinomycetales; family Cellulomonadaceae; genus Cellulomonas_A; species Cellulomonas_A cellasea_A. The sequence continues at coordinate 160,622 of NZ_JAUDBQ010000011.1, forward strand.
CAGGTCACGTCGAACCGGTAGGACCCGGGTTCGAGCGCCCGCGCCAGCACCTGCCCCTGGGCGTCCGTGGCCAGCGGGGCCAGCGGTGTCGACGGGCCTGCGGGGGTCGCCGAGAAGTGCGGCACGACAGTCGCGGCGTCGGCGGCGACCAGCGCGCCCGCGCCCTCGTCCGCCAGCACCGACAGCAGGACCCGGCCCAGCCGGTCGAGGGTGTGGTCGAGACGCCGCACCTCGCCCGCCGCGAGCACCACAGCCGTGGCCGCAGGCGCGCGGTACTCGGCGTCGGAGGACTCCACCCACACCGAGTAGCCGCCACTGACCAGGCGCGCGACCTCATACGCCCCGTTCAGCCCGATCGCCGCGCAGCGCGCCGACGCGCCGGCCACCGGGGAGGTGATGACGCAGGTCGGCGTGCCGTCGGGCGCGGAGCCGAAGCCGCAGTCGGCGGCGTCGACGTCGTCGGGGGTGAGCCCGGCCGACGCGACGATGACGCATGACCCCGCCGGGACCGCGCCGACCCGCGCCTGCACGGCGCCGATGACGGACGGCGACGGCAGCAGCGCGGCCTGCGCGGCGCGGACGGTCTGCCCCATCGGCGCCTCCACGTCCACGCGCTGCGGCTCGTAGCCGGGCGCCGAGACGGTGAGGGTGTACAGCCCGGGGAGCAGGCCCTCGCTCCCCGCCGGGGGGATCGTGTACTCCAGGCTGGGCGCCGACGTCGCGGTGACCGTCTCGGTGGTCCCGTCCAGGCGTTGGCGCTGCAGCTCGACAGTGACCACGCAGTCCGCGACGGGCAGGTCGGGGCACGTGATGACGCTGCCGGTGCGCGCGTCACTGACACGCCCGCGCACGAACGTGGTGGCCTCGAGGCCGTCGCCGTCCACCGGGGTGAGCACCAGGTCGGCGTCGCTGGCCTGGCCAGCGGTGACATTCACCTGGGCATGCCCGGTGACGTGGCCGAACAGCTCGGCGCTGACCACGTAGTCGCCCGGCTCGACGCCGTTGAGCCGGAACGAGCCGTGCGCGTCCGACGTGCTCATCGTCTTGTAGGTGTGGGCGCCGTTGCTCACGGTGATCCCGGCGCCCGCGAGCCCGACGCCGGCCGGATCGGTCAGCGTGCCCTGCACGACCCCGCTGGACAGGGTCAGGTGGGCGTCGACGGTCGCCTGCGACGCGCCCTCGGCCAGGACGACCTCCTGGGACTGGCGGGTGTGCGCCGGCCCCTCGAATGTCACGGTGTACACCCCCGGCGACGGCAGGTCGGCCAGGGTGTACGCGCCGACCGGGCCGTCGGTGACCGTCGACGCGACGCGCACCACCCCCCCGCCATCGGTGGCGGTGACTGTCACGCCGCCGAGCCCGCCCACGGCGCCGAGCGCGTCGGGCCCGGTCACTGTGCCGCCGACCGCCGCGACGCCGCTCAGCAGCCCGAGGTCCACCACGGCCGAGCCGTCCGGGTCGAGGCGCACCAGTGCCGACTGCGCGCCGAGGCCGTCCGCGGTGACCGTCACCAGGTAGGCGGACGGGGTGGAGAGCCCCTCCACGCTCCACCTGCCGACCTCGCCGGTGGTGCTCGAGCTCGTCGAGACCGTCGTGACGCCGTCCGAGATGGTGACCTGCGCGCCGCCGACGGCGCCGCCCGGCCCCGTGACCCGCCCCTCGAGCCGCCCGGAGCCGGCCACCAGCTCGATCTCCAACGCCCGCGCGGCTGCCTCGGCGCCCGTCATGACCAGGCGCTGCGTCTGGTAGCCCGCCTTGGCGAAGGTGATGAGGTAGTACGCGTCAGCGGACAGGTCCGCGAACGCCCAGGTGCCGTCATCCGCCGAGCGGGTGGTCCGCGCGTCCGCGAGGGCGCCCGTGCGGCTCAGCGACAGGGCCTGGGCGGGGGTCTTGCCGACTGCGCCCGGCGTGCCCGACGTGCCCGACGACCCACCGCTGCCGCGGCCCGCGTCTGCGGGAGCCATGCGCGCCACGGGGGACGCCACCGCTCGCCCGAGGCCCGACGACACACGGCCCGCGCCCCCGCCGAGCCCGGCGCCGCCCAGCCCTGACGGCCCCGGCTCGGCTGTCACGCCCGCCGCGCCACCGCCAGTTGCGGCGCCTGAGGAGCCCGCGAGCACGCTGATCGGGCGGATGCCGATCTGCACGCCGGACGGCGCGTCACCCCGCACCACGCCGCCGACCCGGATGCCGCTCGACATGGCCCCCGCACCTGACTGCTCACCGCCAGCCCCGCCAGCCCCGCCAGCCCCGCCGGCACCGCCGGAGCCGCCAGAACCGTCGCCCGCGCCAGGCGCACCCGCGTCTGGCCCGTCCCCCTCGCCCGCGACGACCTGCTCGGCGGCGGTGGGCTGCGAGTCGCCCTCCCGCGAGGTCAGCCAGGGCACCGCCGTGACCAGGCCGCCGGCCCACAGCGCCACGACCAGGAGCAGGGACAACGCCCGGATCAGCCCGCCGGACAGCAGGGGCCGCGACGTGAGGGTGCCGTGGAAGCGCGCGGGCGCCTGCCGGCCGCGGCCCTCGACCGCGTAGGAGATCTGGTTGCGGTGCCCGACCACGCTGGGGCGGCTCACCACGAGCCGCCCGGCGACGCGGGTGGTGCGGTGCGGCCCGACGGTCACCGACGAGCTGGGCAGCGCGAACCGCATGCCCTTGCCCGCCCGGGTGCTGAGCCCCACGTCGACGGGCCGGTCGCCCGTGTTGGTGACGACGACGCTCACGCGGCGGGAGAACACCGCGCGCGCGGCGGCGGGCTCGACGGACAGCACGAGCTCGCCGGGCGCGTCCACCTCGAGGTCCGCGTCCGTGGCGACCTGCGCGGGACGCGAGCCATCGGCGGCCTCGACCACGACGACGAACGGGTACGTGCCCGGGACGGCGCCGGGCGTGGGCACGGCCACGAGCTCGACGCTCACCGTCTCGTCGGGCCCGACCAGCGGTGTCGTGACCGGCTCGGGCAGCCAGCCCGCGTCGAGCCCCACGGCGCGGACCACCATCGTCAGCGGGGCCGCCGTCAGGTTGCGCACGTGCACCGCGACCACTGCCGGGCCGCCTGCGGGCGCGTGCGCGCCGGGCTCGACGAGCACGCTCAG
>NZ_JAUDBQ010000012.1 GCF_030372105.1 Cellulomonas cellasea
GCATGAGGGCCACGCACGCACGTCAGCCGCGCGCGAGCTGGAACCCCGCCCGCCGCGCCGCCCACATCACCGTGCGAACGCGGTTGCTCGGCGCGGTGGTGGGGCTCGCCGGGCTCACCGTGCTGATCGCCGGCGCGGCCGCCTACGCCCTGCAGATCCAGAGCACCGACGCGCGCATCGACAAATCACTGAGCCGCGCCGTGGAGGTGCTGCGCATCACGGCAGACGAGGGGCCGAACCCCGACCAGGGGTCGAAGGCCAGGTTCACCTCGGTCGACGACGTGCTCGAGAAGGCCGTGCAGATGCGCGGCCTCACCGAGAACGAGGGAGTGATCGCCCTCATCGACGGCGAGCCGCGCTGGTTCGCCTCCCGCCCGGTGGTGCTGCGGCTCGAGGACGACCTCGAGCTGCTCGACCTGCTGCGCGAGCTGCCCACCGACGAGGACGTCGAGCTGCGCACCGTGCGCACCACCATGACGGAGTACCGGATGGTCGCGGTGCCCGTCATGGTCGGCGGCGACCCGTCCACCGGGCTGTTCGTCGTGGCTGTCGACCGTGGCGACGAGCTGGCCAGCCTCGGCTCGACGTACTTCACGTACGCCACGATCGCCCTGGGGTCGCTCGCGGTGATCGCCGCCGTGGCCTGGTTCGTGGTGGGGCGGCTGCTGAGCCCTGTCCGGCTGCTGCGCGACGCGGCGCGCAGGATCACCGAGTCCGACCTGTCCGAGCGCATCCCCGTCTCCGGATCCGACGACCTGTCCGACCTCGCCGCCACCGTGAACGCGATGCTCGACCGGCTGGAGAACGCGTTCGGCTCCCAGCGCGAGCTGCTCGACGACGTGGGCCACGAGCTGCGCACGCCGTTGACGATCGTGCGGGGGCACCTCGAGCTCATCAACGCGCGCGACCCGGAGGACGTGCGGGCCGTGCAGTCGCTCGCCCTGGACGAGCTGGACCGGATGCACCGGCTGGTCGACGACCTCATGACGCTGGCCACAGCCGATCGGCCCGACTTCGTGCGGCCGGCGCCCACGGACATCGGGCGGCTCACTGACGACGTGCTGGACAAGGCGCGCAGCCTGGGCGACCGCCAGTGGCAGATCACCGCGCGGGCTGACGTGATGCTCATGGTGGACTCGCAGCGCATCACGCAGGCCTGGCTGCAGCTCATCGCCAATGCCGTCTCGGTCTCCGCCCCCGGCACCCGCATCCGGATCGGCAGCGAGCTGCACGCGGGGCGGGTGCGGCTGTGGGTGCACGACCAGGGCCCGGGGGTGGCGCCCGAGGAGGAGCAGCGGATCTTCGAGCGGTTCCACCGTGGGCGGGCCGACCGCTCCGGGCGCCGCTCCGAGGGCGCCGGCCTGGGCCTGCCGATCGTCGCGGCCATCGCCGCAGCCCACCGCGGGCGGGTGCGCCTCGAGCGGTGGCCCGCGCACGCCGGGCCCGGCTCGGTGTTCCTGCTCGACCTGCCCGCCATCCCCTATGTCGACACCGCGCGCCTGGGGCGCCCCGAGCTCGTGGAGCACAGATGACGCAGATCCTCATCGCCGAGGACGAGGAGCGGATCGCCGCGTTCCTCGCCAAGGGCCTGCACGCCGAGGGGTTCGTGACCAGCACCGTGGCGACCGGCCGGGAGGCCCTCGCGCACGCCCGCACCGGCGAGTACGCGCTGCTGGTGCTGGACCTCGGCCTGGCCGACATGGACGGCCTGGACGTGCTGCAGGAGCTGCGGGCCAGCGGTGAGACGGTGCCCGTGATCATCCTCACGGCGCGCAGCTCCGTGACGGACACCGTCACCGGCCTCGAGTCCGGCGCCGACGACTACATGGCGAAGCCGTTCCGGTTCGAGGAGCTCCTGGCCCGGGTGCGGCTACGGCTGCGCGCGCCGCAGCCCGCCGGCGAGGCCACCACCCTGACCCACGGCCCCCTGCAACTGGACCTGCGGACTCGGCGGATGAAGGTGGCCGGCCACGAGATCGACCTGTCGGCCCGCGAGTTCGCCCTCGCGGAGACATTCCTGCGCCACCCCGGACATGTCCTCAGCCGCGAGCAGCTCCTCTCACAGGTGTGGGGCTACGACTTCGACCCCGGATCGAATGTCGTCGACGTGTACGTGCGGTACCTGCGCAAGAAGCTCGGGGCCGCGCACTTCGACACCGTGCGCGGCGTCGGCTACCGGCTGGTCGACGCGACAGCGACCCGGCCGACGTCGCAGGGCCGTCACGTCGCCCCCCAATGACCCCGCCCCACGCTCAGTTGGTCACGAACCACGTCCGCGAGCGCTGGGCGTAGGGCAGATCGGCGGATCGTGGTGGCGCCAGGTCGACCATCCGGCCGGATGAGGGGGGCGGGGTGCTCCCCCGGCCGACGTGCGTGCCGATGACTCCCCCGGCAGGCCAGCTCGCGGAGCGCTCCGGCGCGGCGGGCCCGCGCGGGCTGGAGCGGGCCAGCTCCGCGGCGGCGAATCCGCCCAGCACCCCCAGGGCGAGCGACGCCCCCGCCCCGAACGCCACCCATCCGTAGGATGCTCGATCTGCCCGCGACGCCATGCGACTCCCACCCTCACCGCAGCCCATCTCCGACGCCGGTGACCGGCACGAGGACGGGCGGACCTGACAACGCCAGGTTGAGGCTTGCCGGGGAGCCTGTCAGGAGATCTGCGTGAGAGTGCTCTCACACTCGTCTTTGGCACACTGGTCGGGTGCGCGACCTGGACCGGCTCCCCAAGGCCCACCTGCACCTGCACTTCACCGGCTCGATGCGCCTGGAGACGTTGCGGGACCTTGCCATCGGCTACGGCGTGCGGCTGCCCTCGGCGCTGCTCGACGGCGACCCGCTGATGGTGCCCGCCAACGAGCGCGGCTGGTTCCGCTTCCAGCGGCTGTACGACGCGGCGCGAGCCTGCGTGCGCGGCGAGGCGGACATGCGGCGCCTCCTCACCGAGGCAGTCGCCGACGACGCCGCCGAGGGGTCGCGCCGGCTGGAGATCCAGGTCGACCCGACGTCCTACGCGCCCTTCGTCGGCGGCCTCACCCCCGCCCTCGAGATCGTGCTCGACGCGGCCCGCTCAGCCGGGCAGGAGCACGGCGTGGAGGTCGGCGTCGTCGTGGCGGCCTCCCGCATGCGGCACCCCCTGGAGGCGCGCACCCTCGCACGGCTCGCCGCGCTGCACGCGGGCGACGGGCCAGGCGAGGTCATCGGGTTCGGGCTGAGCAACGACGAGCGCCGCGGGGACACCTCCGAGTTCGGGCCGGCCTTCGAGATCGCCCGACGCGCCGGGCTCGCGCTCGTGCCCCATGGCGGCGAGCTGCTGGGGCCCGCCCACGTGGACGCGGTCCTGGACCACCTGGCGCCGGACCGCCTGGGCCACGGCGTCCGCTCAGCCGAGGACCCCGCCGTGCTCTCCCGCGTCGTGGACAGCGGGGTGGCGCTCGAGGTGTGCCCGACGTCGAACGTGTCCCTCGGCGTCTACCCCGACCAGTCCCAGGTGCCGCTGCGCGCCCTGGTGGACGCCGGCGCCACCGTCGCCCTGGGCGCCGACGACCCGCTGCTCTTCGGCGCGCGGCTCACGGCTCAGTACGAGGCGGCGCGCACCGTGCACGGGTTCACCGACGCGGAGCTCGCCGAGTTGGCGAAGTCGTCCATCCGGGCGAGCCGGGCCTCCGAGCAGACGCGGGCGCGGCTGCTCGGCGAGGTGGACGCGTGGCTGGCCGAGCCTGATCCGGCTGCCACAGCGACCGACGACGGCCGCTGACCGCCCCTGCCGCCACTTTCGGGGGCGCTGCCGCCGCGCGCGACCGGCCAGGTCAGAGCGCGACGCCGACCAGCACGGGCTCCGGCTCGAGGGTCACGCCGAATCGCTCGCGGACGCCGTCACGCACCTCCCGGGCCAACGCCACCAGGTCGGCCGCAGTGGCCCCACCCCGGTTGGTCAGCGCGAGGGTGTGCTTGGTGGACAGCGCGGCGGGGCCGGGGAGCCCATGTCCGCGGTGGAAGCCCGCCTTCTCGATGAGCCATGCCGCGCTCACCTTGACCCGGTCCTCCCCGGCCGGGTAGCGCGGGGCCTCCTCGGGAAGCAGGAGCGCCTCGTCGCGGCTCAGCACGGGGTTGGTGAAGAACGAGCCGGCGCTGCGCGTGTCCGGGTCCGCGGCGTCCAGGACCATGCCCTTGCGTCCGCGCAGCCCCAGCACGGCGGCGCGCGCGTCCGCCAGGGGGACACGGTCGCCCACGGCCACGTCGAGGGCCGCGGCGAGCTCCCCGTAGGCGATCGGCGCGGAGAGGTCGCCGGGCTTGAGCTGGAAGGTCACGTCGAGGACGACGTAGCGGGGCGTCGGGTACCACGGCGAGCGGTCGTCCCCCGGGGTGAGGCGCATCGACCGCTTGAGCACCGAGGTGCGGTAGCCGAAGCCCAGGTCCGCCAGGGGGAAGGTCCGCACGCGGGCGCGCTCGCGGTCGAAGGCCCGCACCAGCGCGATCGTCTGGGCGACCTCCTGGCCGTAGGCCCCGACGTTCTGCACCGGGGTGGCGCCCGCAGAGCCGGGGATGCCAGAGAGCGCCTCGAGGCCGACGAGCCGCCGTTCGACCGTGTGCGCGACCACGTCGTCCCAGCGGGCGCCCGCGGGCGCGGTCAGGGTGGTCCCGGCGCAGGCGGACTCATCGGGGGTGGTGACAGCCGTCCGGAGGTCGCGCACGACGACACCGTCGAACCCCTCGTCCGAGACGAGCAGGTTCGACCCGCCGCCCAGCACCAGCACCGGCTCCCCGGCGGCGTCGGCCTCCCGCACCGTCGAGATGAGCTCGGCCTCGTCGGAGGCCTCGACATACCGCCCCACCGGTCCGCCGACCCGCAGGGTGGTGAGTTGGGCGAGGGCCGGGGTCTCGGTGGAGGTCGTCACGTCACCAGGCTAGTTCCCCGATGCTGGGCGGTCGCTCCCGGCGTCCGGTGACGAGCCTGTCGCATCCTGCGCCGTGGGCGGGCGCACGGCGTGCAGCACGAACAGCCCGACCAGCACCGGGACAGCGATCGCCAGCAGCGCGTGCCGGTACCCGACCAGGCCGGCGAGCAGCCCGAGCACCGGCGGCCCCGCGAGGAACGCGGAGTACCCGATGGTGGCCACCACGCTGACCCGGCCCGCGGCGTGGGCCGGGTCGTCGCTCGCCGCGCTCATCCCGACGGGGAAGCCGAGCGCCGCGCCCATCCCCCACAGCACGATGCCGATCAGCGCGAGCCACAGCATGCCCGTCGGGGCCAGGGTGAAGATCCCCAGCCCGACGAGGGACAACAGCGCGCACAGGCGCAACGTGGCGACCCGTCCGTACCGGTCGAGGAGGGGTGTGCCGAAGAACCGCATGGCCGTCATGGCCGTGACGAAGACGCCGAAGGCCATGGCCCCGATCGCGTCAGTGGTGCCGAACCCGTCGACGACAGCCAGTGCGACCCAGTCGTTCGCGGAGCCCTCGGTGAGTGCTGCGGCGAGCACCACGAGCCCGATCAGCAGGGTGCGCGGCTCGAGCCAGCTCCCGAAGGCGCGCCGCGCGCGGCTCGGCGCCTCCACGGCGGTGGCCGGGTCCGCGCCCGTGGTGTCGCCCTGCCGCGCGGAGTCCGCTGCGCCGACCTCGCGCTCGGGCAGGAACCGGCGCACAGCGAGCGCCACCCCGATGCTCGACGCGAGCACGGCGACGGGGATGTGCACGCCCACGGGCACGCCCAGCCCGGCGGCCACGGCGGCCAGGCCGGCCCCGACGGCCGTGCCGATCGAGAACCCCGCGTGGTACCGCGGCATCACGGTGTGGCCGAGCTTCTGCTCGACGGCCGCGCCCTCCAGGTTCATCGACGCGTCCCACGTCCCCGTGCCCACCCCGAAGACCACGGCGCCGGAGGCCACCACGAGCACCACCCCGCCGGTGACCCCCACTGCCGCGAGGGCCAGACCGACGGCGTTGACCAGCGCGAACGTCAGCACGGTGCGCCGGGCGCCGAGCCGTGTCACCACCATCCCGGACAGTGGCAGCGCGATGAGCGAGCCGATGGCGCCCACCAGCAGCAGGGCGCCCATCTGCTCAGGGCTCAGGCCCAGCGCGTCACGGACCGCGGGCAGCCTCGACGCCCAGCTCGAGAAGTTGAACCCGTTCAGCGCGAAGACCACGAACACCGCGGCGGAGGCTGCGCGCAGCCGGGGATCGTCCGTCCGTCTGGCGGTCATGTCTGCGACTCCTCTGTCGTAGTGCGGGCTCTGCGGTGGTGCGGGCTCATGCGGCCGCGCCTGTGGTGCTGGGGGCCGATGCGGTCAGGGACGTTCCGCGCAGCCCACGGCGGCGGGCTCGCGGGCCAGGTCGGGGGTGACGCCAAGAGGGAGAGCGGCCCCGTCGGCGGACCTCGCCATCGGGACGCCGGGGGTCGGCACTGAGCCCGGGGCGTCCGCGTGCAGGCTAGCCGCACCCGGGGCGCGCACCGCGGAGGGCGTGAGCGTGGCGGATGGCGTGCGCGCGTCGGAGGGCGCGAGCGCGTCGGAAGGCGCGAGCGGCGCCACGCGGCGGGACAGCGCGATGCTCACCACCATCGCCACCGCGATGAGGGTCAGGGCGCGGCGGGCGCCCATGGAGTCGGCGGCGAGGCCCAGCAGCGGCGGCGCGGCGATCGACGCCACCGAGGAGAACGCCGAGACGACGGCGACCCGGCCTGCGGCGAGCATCGGGTCGTCCGACGCGGCGGCGATGCCCAGGGGCACAGCCAGCGCCGCGCCGAATCCCCAGGCGGCCACGCCGATCGCGGCAGTCTCGAGGGTGGGCGCGAAGCCGAACAGCAGCAGCCCCGCGAGCGACACGCAGCCGGAGACGCGCAGCACCGGCACCCGCCCGAGCCGGTCGATGAGCCGGGTGCCCAGCAGCCGCACAGCCGTCATCGCGCCGACGAACAGCCCGAAGACCACGGCGCCGACGGCCTCGGTCTGGTCGAAGCCGTCCACCACCGCCAGCGCCAGCCAGTCGTTGGCCGATCCCTCGGACAGCGCGGCGGCCATGATGACGACGCCGATCAGGAGGGTGCGGGGCTCGCGCCACGCGTCCAGTGCCGAGCCGATCGCGCGCCTGCGCGCCGGGGCCGGGTGGCCGGCGGGCTCGGGCAGCACCTCTGCGGCCACGACGCGTGCGGGCGACGGCTCGAGCACCGCATGCGGCAGCGAGGCGAGCCGCCAGGCGGTGCCGATCGCGGCAGTGACGATGAACTGGCCGAGGATCGGCACGGCCAGGCTCGAGGCGAGGGCGCCGATCAGCGAGCCCAGCACCGCGCCGATGGAGAAGGCCGCGTGGAACTGCGGCAGCACGGTGCGGCCCATGCGCCGCTCGACGGCGGCGGTCTCCACGTTGAGGGGGACGTTGCCGAGGGCGAAGGAGACGCCGTTGAGGAAGATGCCCGCGGCCAGCAGCGGCACCGACCCGACGGTGGGCCCGACGCCGATGAGCACGTAGGCCGCGGCGAACCCGACGGTGGACAGCAGCAGGGAGACGCGGCCGCCGAACCGCGTGACGATGATGCCGGAGACGGTGGCGGTGGCCAGCGCCCCGACGGAGCCGGCCAGCAGCACGAGTCCGAGCTGCCCGGCGGTGAGGTCGAGCGCGTCGCGCACGGCGGGGATGCGGGCGAGCCAGCTCGAGAACATCAGGCCGTTGAGGGTGAACAGCCCGAGCAGCGCCAGGCGGGTGCGCGCGAGTGCGCGGCTGCCGTGGGCCTCGTGGTCGACGGCGGGGGACGCGGCGCGCGCGCCTCGGACTCGCGGGTTGCGCACAGCTCACTCCAGGTCGGTGGCGCGGTGATGACGAATCGATTCGACCACAGCGGACGGCGACGTGTCGAATCGATTTGATCGGCGCATCCGCGCGACCGGTACGCTGACTGTCCGAGACCTCCCACGCAGCGCCCGCCCAGGCCTGCCGCATGCCATCCGAAGGACGGTGAACTCCCCTGTCGAGCGATCGCCCGACCCTTGCCGACGTCGCCGCGGCCGCCGGAGTGTCGGTGTCCACCGCGTCGCTCGCGTTCTCCGGCGCCGGGCCCATCGCGGCCGCCACCCGGGAGCGAGTCATCCGCGCCGCCGAGGAGCTCGACTACGCGGGGCCGAACCCCCTGGGACGCCAACTGCGCAGCGGCAAGTCCGGCATCGTCGGCGTCGTGGTCGGCGACGCGCTGCGCCGCTCGTTCCGCGACCCGGTCTCGGTGCAGATGCTCGACGGGCTCGTGCGCACCCTCGAGCCGCTGGGCCTCGGCGTGCTGCTGATCCCCGACTCGGGCGGAGCCGAGCAGCGCGGCGTCGACCCGTTGGTGGAGACCGCCGCCATGGACGTCGCCGCGATCATCTGGGGCGGCACCGTGGAGAACCCGAACCTCATGGCCCTGCGCCGCCGCGGCATCCCCACCGTGGTGGTCGAGGGCCAGGCCGTCGACGACGTGGCAGCGATCGGCATCGACGACCAGGCCGGCACCGCCGAGCTCGGGCGGCACCTGCTGGAGCTCGGCCACCGGCGCATCGCCACCGTGACCCTCCCCTTCAACGAGTTCGGCCGCGCCGGGCTCGTCGACGAGCGGCGCAGCGCAGAGCTGTCCTGGGAGATCACCCGGCGGCGCATCCAGGGCGTCCGCGACGCCGGCATCGAGCCCGTCGCCGTCTGGGAGTCCCCCGCCTCACTCGTCGAGCACGGGACGGACGCCGGCCGCGCGCTGCTCAGCGGGCCCGATCGGCCCACGGCGATCCTCGCCCAGTCCGACCTGCTGGCCTCAGGCGTCGTGCTCGCCGCCCGCGAGCTCGGGCTGCGCGTGCCCGAGGACGTCTCCGTCGCCGGCTTCGACGGGCTGGACCTGCCCTGGCTCGCCCCCGACCAACTCACCAGCGTGGTCCAGCCACTCGCCGAGAAGGGCGCGGCAGTGGGCCACGCCATCGAGGCGCTGCTCGAGGGCAGGGTGCCCCCGCCGGTGATGCTGCCCGTGTCCTTGCGGCTCGGCACCACGACGGGGCCCCCGCCCGCCTGATCCCGCCCGCGTAGCCCGGGCTGGGCCCGGCGCCCCCGCTGGCGCCGGGCCCGCCGGTCAGCTCAGCCCGGCCCGCACGAACGGGTTGGCCCCGCGCGAGGCCATGACGTGCCAGGACGTGGCGCCCACGTGCTGCACCTGGAAGTAGCCGAAGCCGAAGCCCGTGTCGATCAGGCTCGACGCCGCGACCACGCCGCCGCCCGCAGGCAGCGGCGCCCCGCCCAGGTGCTGCCCGCCGCCGAGCGCCTGCTGGGCGACGCGCACCTGCTCGATCAGGCCCTGCGCGCGAGCCCGGTCCGAGCGGCCGCCACGGTCGGCGAACGCCGTCGCGAGCTGTGCGGTCCCCTCGAGCCACACGCCCTGGGGGTGCACCTGGATGTCGTTGTAGCGGGCCGTCGACACCAGGCTCGCCGAGCTGAACGTCACGCCCGACACCGCGGCGCCCGCCGGCATCTGGGAGGTCGCGGGACCCGCCACGTCGCGTGCGGCCAATGTGCTCGCCGCCCAGTCGAGCGCCTTGGCGTACCGCTTCTCCCGTAGGGCCAGCCAGCTCCACGTCTGCGGGTCGAGCGGCAACGGCGCCCGGTTGATCTCCGTGCCGTCATTCGTGCCCGTGTAGAAGTACCCGCCCGCGGGCTCCCACATACGGTCCACGAAGGCCCGGGCCACCTTGGCCGACTCCCGCCACCGGCGCCCGGCGCCTGCCTGGTGGAGCAGCGTGAAGAACGCCGTGACGTCGATGTTGTGCTCGGTGGAGCCGTTCGGGATCGACTCGTCGGCGCCGTTGACGCCGAAGGTGTAGCCGCCCAGCGGGAACGCGGACGTGGTGCGGTCGACGATCCACTCGGCGATCCGCACGGCGCCGTCCAGATGGCGGCGGTCGCGGGTGCGCTCATAGAGCTGCGCCAGGGCGATGCCGGGCCACGCCATGTCGCCCACGGCCGTGCCGAGGAACCCGAACTGCCAGCCGACATTCGCGGCGCCGTCGGCCCGGACCAGCCCGTCGGGCTGCGGCGACCCGTCGTAGAACGTGTACGGGCCCACGTTGTACGCCTGCCGCAGCCTCCCGTCGGCGAAGTCCGGGTCGTGCTCTTGGGCGAACAGCAGGCCGTCGCCCAGCGCCAGCGCATGCGGGTCGACTCCGCGCCGGGCGCTGAGCAGCGCGCAGATGGCCAGCGCGTTGTCGTAGACGAACGCGGTGCTGAACAGGCCGAGCTCGTCGGCGTAGGACTGCGCGAGCCGGGGGCCGGTGTTCACCGCGGGATAGGCGTCGGCGGCGGACCGCAGGAATCCCAGGGCCGCGCTCTCGCTGCCCCGAGAGCCATGACCGGAGCCGAGGGGACGCGGACTGCCCGGCGTTGCCGCCGTCGCGGAGGACGCCGCGGCGGCGCCGAGCCAGACAGCCGCGGCGCCGGCGCTGGTGGCCGCGAGGAAGCCCCTGCGGCTGAGGGAACGCCCTGCGCCGGCGAACGGGCGCGTGGCGGACGGTGTGACTGTGGATGGTGACGCTGTGGACGGTGACGCTGTGGGTGACATGGCCGCTCCCCTGTCCTGGTCGCGTCGTTGCGACCTGCCGCATCGTCGCGGCTTGGCGACACGGTAGCGATGTCAGGAGGAATCCGACAGATCGGACGCACCGTGTCGCGGAGCTTCGCGGTTCGCGACGCGCGGGCGGGAGCCGCGTGCGGGCGGGCTCCGTGTGGGCGGGCTCAGCCCAGGCGGACGACTGCCTGCGCCTTGCCGAGGACGCGCGCGCCCTCGCAGGTCACAGTGAGGTCGACGCGCGCTGTCCCGGCCTCGGGGTCCAGGCTGCCGATGGCGGCGGTGACCTCGACGGTCGCGGCGCCGGGATCGGGCACCGGGACCGGCCGGGTGAAGCGCACCTGGTAGTCGATGACAGCCGCCGGGTCACCGGCCCAGTCCTCGACCACGCCGACGGCCGCGCCCATCGTCCACATGCCATGCGCGATGACGCCGGGCAGGCCGACCTCTGTCGCGAAGCGGTCGTTCCAGTGGATCGGGTTGAAGTCGCCGCTGGCTGCCGCGTACCGCACGAGGCGGGCGCGGTCGACGGTGAGGGCCCGCTTGCCGACGACCTGGCCGACTTCGAGGTCGGCGAGCGTCGGGCGGGGGGCGCTCATGCGTCCTCCCCGCGCACGGCCAGCGTGGACCGCACCGTCGCGACGGGCTCGTTCGCCTCGGTCGCGATCTCGGCGCGGGTGCTGACCATCGACAGCCCGGCGCGCTCGGTGATCGCGTCGACATGCAGGACCGTGACGAGACGGTCTCCCGCATGGATCGGGCGGTGGTGCGTGAACCGCTGCTCGGCGTGGACCACGCGACTGAAGTCGATCCCGGCTGCCGGGTCCTGGATCAGCTGCGCCTCGGCGCGCTGCGCGACGAGCACCGCGAACGTCACCGGTGCGATGACGTCGGGATGCCCGAGCGCACGCGCGGCCGAGGCGTCAGTGTGTGCTGGGTGGGCCGCGCCCACCGACTCAGCGAACTCGCGGATCTTCTCCCGCCCGACCTCGTAGAAGGCGTTCGGCGGGTACTCGCGTCCGATGAACTCGGTGTTGACGGCCACAGGCGCTGAGATCAGCGGGTCTCGCGGTGCACCGTGTGACGACCGTCACGCGGGCAGAACTTCTTCATCTCCAGGCGGTCGGGGTCGTTCCGACGGTTCTTCTTGGTGATGTAGTTCCGCTCCTTGCACTCGGTGCAGGCGAGCGTGATCTTCGGGCGAACGTCAGAGCTCTTGCTGGCCATGGTCTTGCCACCTCTCGCGCCGCCGGGGCGCTGCGTACGGGTTGCGCACGTCGCCGGCCGACGTGCGTGTGTGTCCTGTTGGTAGCGGGGGCGGGACTCGAACCCGCGACACCACGATTATGAGCCGTGTGCTCTAACCACCTGAGCTACCCCGCCATCTATCGGTGATCCGGGGGTTGTGCGGCGGACGAACCGTCGCACAACCCCCGGACACCAACAGAGCCCCGAAAGGGAATCGAACCCTTGACCTTCTCCTTACCATGGAGACGCTCTGCCGACTGAGCTATCGGGGCAGCGCGTGCAAGGCTACAACGTCTGGGGCCCTGCAGTGAAATCGGGGCCCGGCGCCGCGAAACCATGGGCCAGAACGGCTTCCAGATCCCGAGACGCGCATGGCCCAGGTGGGTGATCTGCACGCGTGAGACCGCACGGATCCTGCCCGGGGGTCTCGCCCTCTGGGCCCGCCTACGCCAGAGTACGTCCGTGCCCACAGACGACGACCTCCGCGTGGAGATCATGGATGCGGACGTGCGCGCCGCCAAGCAGGACTGGCTGGCCGCACGCGACAGCGGCGCGCCGACGTCCATCGTCGACGCGACGTTCTGGCTGTACACGCGCCTGATGTCGACCCAGGCCCAACAGATCGCCGACGCGTTCCGCAAGGCGCGCGACTGTTCCTGACCTGGCCGGCCCGCCCAGTCGAGCCCACCGCCACCTAAACGTTTCGCATCGTCGCGAGCCTCAGGGACCGCGTGCCAGCATCCCCGGCATGCCTACCCGACGGCGCTCTGCGCCCGCTGCCGCCCTCGCCCTGCTGTGCGCCCTCACGGCCCTCACCGGCTGCACCAGCGCCGCCGAGACGGTCGAGCCTCCCCCGACGCTCGAATGGCCGGAGGCGCTCGCGCTGGGCGCCGACACACCCGACCCGTTCTGGGTCGTGTGGACCGCCGTCGCCGAGCAGGGCGACGCGGCAGTCGACGCGCTCCAGCCGTCCATCGACGAGCTCGGCGCGGCCGGGTACACGGTCGAGGCCTGGGACCCCAGCTGCCAGTCCGGCGCCGAGGAGCAGCTCGCCGCGCTCACCGGGTTCACCGATGTGGTGGCCGTGGGCGTCCCCTTCGCCTCGGAGCAGGACGCCGGCGTCTTCGACACGCTGTTCGAGGGATCGGTGGTGTCCGTCACCCCCGGCGCCTACACCTGCGCGAGCTGACAGCCCCCTCGCCGTCCCACCCGCACCCAGACGCACGAACGGGCGCCCTCTCCGAAGAGAGGGCGCCCGTTCACGTGTGGCGGGTGAGGGATTCGAACCCCCGTAGGCGTTGCCAGCTGATTTACAGTCAGCCCCCTTTGGCCACTCGGGTAACCCGCCAGGGTCGCATCGCCGCGAACGGCGTGCGGATGGAAGGATAGCAACGAATCCGGGGTGCTCATGCATCGTGCCCGCGGATGTCCATCGGATCACGGCGCCCACCAGCGCGCCGGCAGGGAGGGAACCATGGCGAGCGAGTCCTCGTTCGACGTCGTCAGCAAGGTCGACCGGCAGGAGGTCGACAACGCGCTCAACCAGGCCGCCAAGGAGGTCTCGCAGCGCTACGACTTCAAGAACGTCGGCGCGTCGATCGCCTGGAGCGGCGACAAGATCGTGATGATCGCGAACTCCGAGGAGCGCGTGCTCGCGATCCTCGACGTGCTCCAGACCAAGCTGATCAAGCGGGGGATCTCCCTCAAGGCGATCGACACCGGCGAGGGGACCCCGAAGGCGTCGGGTCGCGAGTACCGGCTCGAGGCGAGCCTCAAGGAGGGCCTCGACAGCGAGACCGCCAAGAAGATCGGCAAGCTCATCCGCGACGAGGGCCCCAAGGGTGTGAAGTCGCAGATCACCGGCGACGAGGTGCGCGTCACGGCCAAGAGCCGCGACGACCTGCAGGAGGTCATCGCCATGCTCAAGGCGGCCGACCTGGACGCGGCGCTGCAGTTCACGAACTACCGCTGACGCGACGCGCGACCAGCAGCGCCCCGGTGTGGACCACACCGGGGCGCTGTGTCGTCTCCAGGGCGTTGTCTCTGGGGCGCCCCTCAGGCGACGGGAACGGCGTCTTCGGCGTCGGCGTCGGCGCTGGCCTCGGCGTCAACGTCTGCGTCAGCGACTGACGTGAAGCGGGCCAGGGCGAAGGCGCCCAGGTCCACCCCCGGCACGTCGGGCTCCTCGCCCAGCGCCAGGGCGGCGAGCACCTGCCCGATGCCCGGCGTGAACTTGAACCCGTGGCCGGAGAAGCCCGCCCCGACCACCACCGGCCCGGCCTTGTCGAGCAGGAACCGCTCGTCGGGGGTGGTCGTGTACGTGCAGCTGATCGGCTCGGGGGCGTCCGCGTCGAGGCCGGGGAACCAGTCCCGCACGTAGTCGCGCAGGTCGGCGAGCCGGCCGGGCTCGGCGGCGAAGTCCCGCTCGTCGGGGTCGACCACCGGGCCCGTGCCGTGGTGGCCGACCTTCACCCCCACGCCGGGCGTGTGATGGCCGTAGACGCCGCGCACCGGGTACCCGGGATCGGCGCCGAGGTCGCCGCGCGCCGCCGCGTGGCCGGCCGGGTCCACGTGGTGGATGAAGCTGGGCCAGCCGTCGTCGGCGACGTGCGCCTCGTCGAGCACGGGGAAGTGCGCGGGCTGCTCCTGCGTGACGACCAGCTCGGGGAGCGCCTCGAAGCCGGGCACGTCGGCGAGCAGGCCCGCCGACCAGGCGCCGACGGTCACCACGGCAGTGCGGGCGCGGAGCTCCTCGATGACCGGCTCGCCCTGCTGGTCGGAGGTGGCGACCTGGAGCAGCACGCCGTCCTCGACGACGTCGAGGGACAGCACCTGGGCGCCATGCCGCACCTGCGCGCCGTGGCGGGCGGCCTCGGACTGCAGGGCGGCGACGGTGCGGTCCGCGTGGGCCCGCCCGGCGACGGGCTGCACGATGGCGCGATCGTCGAACCGGATGCCCGGCCACAGGGTCTGCGCCTCGAGGCCCGTCATGTACTCGAAGGGGACGTCGCAGTCCTCCAGGGTCTGCGCGAGGTCCCGCAGCGCGAGCACCGGCCCGTGGTCGACGCAGCCGTTCAGGGTGAGGAGCTGCTCGCCGGACTCCTCCTGCAGCACGTCCCACCAGCGGTGCGCGTGCTGGGCGAGCCGCACGTGGTTCGGGTCCGCGTAGCCGAGCCGGAAGATGCGGCCGGCGCCGTGGGAGGCGCCGCGCACATGCCCTGGCGCGAACCGCTCCACCAGCGTGACCTGGACGCCGCGCCGCGCGAGCGCCCAGGCCGTCGCCGAGCCCATCGCCCCGCCGCCGATGACGACGACCTCCACCTGCTGCCCCTGGGTCCCCATGCTGTCCACCTCTGGTCGCCGGCCGTGTGCCGTCCGACACCGTATCGGCGGGCGGGGAGCGCGCCGAGGGGCGGTTCACCCACAGGACAGCACGGCCGAGTACGCCCGAGGCGCTGTGGGTGGGCCGACGCCAAAAGTGCGCCGATCAGTGCGGGGGCAGCCCGGACATCCGCTGCAGCCGCGCGATCCGCTCCGTCATCGGCGGGTGGGTCTGGAAGAGGCGGCCCACACCAGCGCCGCGGAACGGGTTGGCGATCATCAGGTGGGAGACGTCGACGAGCTCGCGGTCCTGCGGCAGCGGGCGCGCCTGAGTGCCGGCCTCGAGCTTGCGCAGCGCGGAGGCGAGGGCGAGCGGGTCGCCGGTGAGACGGGCGCCGTCCTCGTCGGCGTCGTACTCGCGCGTGCGGCTGATGGCGAGCTGGATGAGCGTCGCCGCCACCGGCGCCAGCAGGGCCGTGGCCAGCACCGCGAGCGGGTTCCCGCCGCGCTCACGGTCGCCGCCACCGCCGAAGATCAGCATGACCTGGGCCGCCGACGTGATCACGCCGGCGACGGCCGCGGCGACGGACGACGTGAGGATGTCGCGGTTGTAGACGTGCATGAGCTCATGGCCCAGCACGCCCCGCAGCTCGCGCTCGTCGAGGATGTGCAGGATCCCCTCGGTGCAGCAGACCGCCGCGTTGCGCGGGTTGCGGCCGGTGGCGAACGCGTTGGGCGCGGCGGTCGGTGACACGTACAGCCGGGGCATGGGCTGGCGCGCGGCGGTGGAGAGCTCGCGGACGATGCGGTACATCGCCGGCTGCTCGAGCTCGCTGACCGGGCGGGCGTGCATCGCCTTGATCGCGATCTTGTCGGAGTTCCAGTAGGAGTACGCCGTCATGACGACCCCGAAGAACGCGAACAGCCAGATGTAGCGCCCGCTGCCCACCAACGCGCCGATGCCGAGCAGGACCGCCCACAGCACGCCGAACAGAGCCGCCGTCTTCAGGCCGTTGAAATGTTGGTGCCCCATCGGGATGAACCTCCTAGTCGTACCTCGGACAACGCCCAATCGAGCCGTGTGGTTCCCCTACTCTGAGCGCGCCCCACCCCATCTTCGAGGAGCTTCCCTGTGCGTACGAGCCGCGTCCTTGCCTTGGCAGCCCTGAGCGCCCTGGCGCTCGCGGCCTGTGCCCCCGCCGACGAGACCCCCGCGGAGGCGGCCGACGGCGCCCTCGCGACGGTCACCGCCGGGAAGCTCACCATCGGCACGTCCGACCCCGGCTACGGGCCGTGGATCATCGACAACGACCCGTCGAACGGCGAGGGCTTCGAGTCGGCGGTGGCCTACGCCGTCGCCGCCGAGCTCGGCTTCGACGCCGCGGACGTCGTGTGGACGCCCGCCAGCTTCGAGCAGATCATCGCCCCGGGCGCCAAGAGCTTCGACTTCGCGATCAACCAGGTCTCGATCAGCGACGAGCGCCGCGCCAACCTCGACCTGTCGCCGAGCTACTACGACACGGCGCAGGCAGTCGTCGCGCTCGAGGGCAACGCCGCCGCGAAGGCCACGACGGTCGCCGAGCTGGCCGGCCTGCGGATCGGCGCGATGGTCGGGACCACCAGCCTCACGGTCGCTGCCGACGCGATCGCGCCCACCACCGACGTCGCGGTCTTCAACGACAACGACCAGGCCAAGCAGGCGCTCTCCGCGGGGCTCGTCGACGCGATCGTCGTCGACCTGCCCACCGCGCTGTACATCACCGGGGTCGAGCTCGAGGACGGCGTGCTCGTGGGCCAGCTCCCCGCCGGCGACGACCCCGACCAGTTCGGCCTGGTGCTCGACCAGGGCTCATCGCTGACCAGCGCGGTGTCGGCGGCCGTCGACGCGCTGCGGGCCGACGGGACCCTCGCCAAGCTCGAGGCCGAGTGGCTCACCGACGCGGCCGGCGCGCCGGTCCTGCGGTAGTGGTCGACGCGCCGCCCACGGCAGGCTGGGCGCCCTCGGCCGTCCAGCGTGAGCGCCTCGCCTACCGGCGGGCCCGTGGGCGGCGCTCCACGCTGGTGGCGCTCGTCTCGACGCTCGCCTGCGCGGCGGTGGCCTGGCTCGCGCTGACCAGCGCCCCCGGATGGCCGCGGGTGCGCGCGTCGTTCTTCGACCCCGAGGTCGCGCTCGAGTCGCTGCCCCGGGTGCTGGAGGGCCTGTGGCTCAACGTGCGCGTCATGGCGGTGTGCGCCGTGGTCATCGTCATCGTGGCCCTCGCGCTGGCGCTGGCCCGGACCCTGCGCGGCCCGGCCTTCCTGCCGCTGCGGATCGCCGCCACGGCGTATGTGGACGTGTTCCGCGGGCTGCCGCTGCTGCTGGTGCTGCTGCTCGTCGGATTCGGCGTGCCCGGGCTGCGACTGCAGGGCATCCCCGCGTCGGCGGTGGTGCTCGGCGGAGCCGCGCTGGTGCTGACCTACTCGGCGTACGTCGCGGAGGTCTTCCGCGCCGGCATCGAGTCGGTGCACCCGTCGCAGGTCGCCGCCGCCCGGGCCCTGGGGCTCACACGCGGCCAGGCGCTGCGGCACGTCGTGCTCCCCCAGGCCGTGCGGCGCGTCATCCCGCCGCTGCTCAACGACCTCGTCGCCCTGTCGAAGGACTCCGGGCTCATCTCGATCCTCGGCGCCGTGGACGCGGTGCGCGCCGCGCAGATCCAGACGGCGACGCACGCCAACTTCACGCCCTACGTCGTCGCCGGAGTGCTGTTCGTGCTGCTGACCATCCCGCTGACCCGGTTCACCGACGCCCTCGCGCGGCGCAGCGGCTGGCTCGGCGCCCAGGGCGCCCTCGCCGGCGCGGGGCCGCTGCGATGACCGGGCTGACGCGCGCGGCCGAGCCCGTGGCAGCCGGTCCCGCATCGGAGCCCGAGGGTGGCTCCCGCGCGCTGCTGCGGGTGCGCGGCGTGCGGAAGGCCTTCGGCGAGCACGTCGTGCTCGACGACTTGGACCTCGACGTGCACGCGCACCAGGTGGTGGTGCTCGTGGGCGCCTCGGGCTCCGGCAAGTCGACGCTGCTGCGCTGCGTGAACCTGCTCGAGGAGGTCGACGACGGTGTGATCGAGGTCGAGGGCCGCGACGTCACCGACCCCCGGGCGGACGCGGACGCCATCCGGGCCCGGATCGGCACCGTCTTCCAGGCCTACAACCTCTTCCCGCACCTGCGCGTGCTCGACAACGTGACGCTCGCGCTGCGCCTCGTGCACCGCATGCCACGGCCCGACGCCGACCAGCGCGCGCTGGCGATGCTCGAGCGGGTCGGCCTCGCCGACAAGGCCCGCGCGTTCCCCGACCAGCTCTCGGGCGGGCAGCAGCAGCGCGTCGCGATCGCCCGCGCGCTCGTGGCCCAGCCCGCGCTGATGCTGCTCGACGAGGTGACCAGCGCACTCGACCCCGAGCTCGTGGGCGAGGTGCTCGACCTGCTCGGCGAGCTCAAGGACGAGGGCACCACGATGCTCGTCGCCACCCATGAGATGGCCTTCGCGCGGCACGTGGCCGACGAGGTGGTGTTCCTCCACGAGGGGCGGGTTCATGAGCAGGGCCCGCCCGAGCAGGTGCTCGACGACCCGCGCGAGGCGCGCACCCGGGAGTTCCTGCGGAGGTTCCGCGAACGCGACGGGCGGATCTGACAGCCAGTTCTGAGAACCGGCTCCGACATGCGACAGGGCCGCCGGGGAGATCCCCGGCGGCCCTGCTCGTGAGCCGTCAGCCGTCAGGCGTCAGCCGTCAGGCGGTGCGGCGGCGGTGCACCAGCACGAGCGCCCCGAGCCCCAGCAGCAGCGCGGCGACGAGCGCGAGCCCCGCGGCGACGGCGCCGGTGACCGGCAGCGAGCCGACAGTCACCTGGGCGGAGTCACTGGCCAGGACCTCGGACGACGACGGGTCGCCGCCGTCCGTCCAGCCCACCGACGCGGTGTTGACCACCGCGCCCGACGCGCCGGGGGTCGGGCAATTGGCGCCCGGTTCCTGACGGGATGTCGGAAACCCTGGCGTCAGCCCTGCGGGCGCACCGTGCCCAACGCGATCTGGACCATCTCCTCGCGCGGGACGACCTTGATCCGCTCGCGCCCATGCGGCTCGCCGAGGGCGCGCTCGAACGCGTCGAGCTGCTCCCAGCCGGACCACTCGATGGGCTGCACGCCACGCGCGACGAGGAAGTCGACAATCGCCTGCGGGTCGCGCTCCGCCGCGGTGACGAACTCCTCCGAGGGGCTCTCGACGCCGCCCGCGTCCTCGACGAGGTGCCGGATGGTCTCCGAGGCGTCCGACTTGGTGTGGCCGATGAGGCCGACCGGCCCGCGCTTGATCCACCCAGTGGCGTAGACGCCGGGGACGGGCTCGCCGTCCACGTCCACGACCCGGCCCTCGCGGTTCGGGATGACCCCGCCGACCTCGTCGAACGGGATGTCCACCAGCGGGGAGCCGAAGTAGCCCACCGCGCGGTAGACCGCCTGCACCGGCCAGTCGTGCGTCACGCCCGTGCCGGTGACGTTGCCGTCGCCATTGAGCGCGGTGCGCTCGGTGCGCAGGCCGACGACCTTGCCGTCCTCGCCGAGCACCTCCACCGGCTTGTGCAGGAAGTGCAGGTGGATGCGCCGGCTCGCGGTGAACTCCTCCGGCTCCTTGAGCGTCCAGTCTGTGAGGGTCTTGACGACCTGCTTGGTCTGGTTCGAGGAGTGGATCGCGGCCATCGAGCCCTCGTCGAACTCGAAGTCCTCCGGGTACACGATGACGTCCACGTCCGGCACATGGCCCAGCTCGCGCAGCTCCAGCGGGGAGAACTTCACCTGGGCGGGGCCACGACGCGCGAAGACGTGCACGTCGGTGACCGGGGACGCCTTGAGGCCCTCGTAGACGTTCTCCGGGATCTCGGTGGGCAGCAGGTCGTCGGCGTGCTTGGCGAGCACGCGCGCCACGTCGAGCGCGACGTTGCCGGCGCCCAGCACCGCGACCTCGCGGGCCTCCAACGGCCACGTGCGCGGGGCGTCCGGGTGCCCGTCGTACCAGGACACGAAGTCCGCGGCGCCGAACGAGCCGTCCAGGTCGATGCCGGGGATCGCCAGCGACGCGTCACGGATCGAGCCGGTGGAGAAGATCACCGCGTCGTAGAACTGGCGCATGTCCTCGAGCTTGAGGTCCACGCCGTACTCCACGTTCGCGAGCAGCCGGATGTCGCCACGCTCGAGCACCTTGTGCAGGGCCACGATGATCTGCTTGATCCGCGGGTGGTCGGGGGCCACGCCGTAGCGGACGAGCCCGAACGGCGCGGGCAGCCGCTCGAAGAGGTCGATGCTCACATCGAGCCCGGTCTTCGAGAGGATGTCGGCCGCGTAGATGCCGGCGGGGCCGGCTCCGACGATGGCCACACGCAGGGGTCGGTTCGTGCTCACGGGACGCGGGTGCCTTCCGGTCGAGGAGCCCACGCAGCGGGGTGCTCGGCGGGGGCGCCCTCGGACGAGTCCGCTGGCACGCCGCGCGGCAGGCTGCCGGGCGCGATGATGCCCGGCCAGTGTACGGCGGCTACCAAGGGCAGCCTGAGTTGGGGGCCACGATGCGGACAGATCGGACACATCCGCGCGGCGCGGCGGCTGGACGCATCGCACGTCCGCCCACCCCCGGGACGTAGGTTCAGCAGGTGACCACCGACTCCCCCGCCGCCAAGCCTGCCGCCAGCGGCTCGGACCCCGGCGCCCTCGACCGGGTGGGCCTCGCCACCGGCCTCAGCGCGTACGTGCTTTGGGGGATGCTGCCGCTGTACTTCCCGCTGCTGCAGCCCGCCGGGGCCGTGGAGATCATCGGGCACCGCATCATCTGGTCGCTCGGCTTCTGTGTGCTGCTCCTCGCCGTGACCCGCGGCTGGCGGCCGTTCGCCACCACGCTGCGCTCCCGGCGCACCCTGGGCCTGCTGGTCATCGCAGCCGTCGTGCTCGCCATCAACTGGCTCGTCTTCGTGTACGGGGTGCTCTCCGACCAGGTCGTCGACGCCGCGCTCGGGTACTTCATCAACCCGCTCGTCACCGTCGCCCTGGCGGTGCTCGTGCTGCATGAGCGGCTACGCCCCGCGCAGTGGGCGGCCGTCGGGATCGGCGCCGGCGCCGTGGTGGTCATCACCGTCGGATCGGGCCGGCTGCCGTGGATCGCCCTCGCCCTCGCCGGGTCCTTCGGCCTCTACGGGCTGCTGAAGAACCGGGTGGGCCGCACCGTCAGCGCCGTGTCAGGCCTCGCCGTCGAGACCCTCGTGCTGGCGCCCGTCGCCCTCGGCTACCTCATGGTGCTCGAAGTCTCCGGGAACGGGACGTTCCTGTCGGAGGGCGGCTGGCATGTCGTCGCCCTCGTCGCCTCGGGCGTCATCACCGCCGTCCCGCTGCTGCTGTTCGGCTCCGCGGCGCGCCGCCTCCCGCTGAGCATCGTCGGGATGATGCAGTACCTCGCGCCTGTGATGCAGCTCGCCATCGGTGTCGTGGTGTTCCGCGAGGCGATGCCCCCGGCCCGGTGGTGGGGGTTCAGCCTGGTGTGGCTCGCGCTCATCGTGCTGAGCGTCGACGGCCTGCGCGCGCGGCGGTCCCACATCCGGCCACGGCCCGCCGTCGCCGACGATGCGGCGATCGCGGAGCCCATCGCCGGGGAGCCCGCCAGCGCGGAGCCCCTCACCAGCGAGGCGCCAGGCGGCGGGCCGACCGGCCCGTCCGTCACGGCTGCGGAGCGTCCACCACGACCACAGTGACGTTGTCCCGCCCTCCGGCGGCCACCGCGGCGGCCACCAGCGCCTCCGCGGCATCCTGGGGGTGCGGCCGTGAGCGCAGCAGGCCCGCGATCATCGCGTCGTCCAGCTCGCCCGTCAGCCCGTCGGAGCAGACCAGCATCCGGTCCCCCGGCTCCACCGGCAGCAGCAGGTAGTCGGCCGCGAGCGACGAGGCCGCGCTCAACGACCGGGTCACCACATGCCGGCGGGCGTGGTGCGCGGCCTCGGCCGGCGAGATGTGGCCCGCGTCGACCAGCTCCTGCACCTCCGAGTGGTCCACGCTGAGCTGCTGCAGCACGTCGCCCTGCAACCGGTACGTGCGCGAGTCGCCAAGGTTCACCATGAGCCAGTGCGGCACACCGTCCCGCGAGGTGAGGACCACCCCGGAGATGGTGGTGCCCGGGCTGCGGCCCAGCGTCGGCGGCAGCGCCTGCAGCAGCGACCGCGCCGCCTCGAGCCGGCGCTGCACATCCGGCTCCCGCACGTCCTGCGCGGTGACCAGCCGGCGCACGGCGCTCACCGCCGCGGCGCTCGCCACCTCGCCGGCCGCATGGCCGCCCATCCCGTCGGCGACCATGAAGACCGGGGGCTCGGCCACGAAGCTGTCCTCGTTGGACGCCCGACGGGTGCCGATGTCCGTCGCGGCGCCCCACACGGGCTGGGAGCTCATCGGGCCTCCACCCGGAAGGAGCGCTCACCGAAGCGCACCGACCACCCCGGGCCGATGTGCGCGCGGTCGCCCGCCGGGAGGGCGGACAGCGAGCCGTCTGGCGCCATGAGCACCGTCCCGTTCGTCGAGCCCCGGTCGATGAGCCACAGGCCCGAGGGCTCGGGGCCGAACACCAAGTGCAGCTTGGAGATGGACCGTGACGGGTCGTCGATGGCGACGGCATGGGCCAACGGCGCGGCGTGCGCGTCCGCGGGCCCCCTGCCCACGGCGCCGTCACCGACCACGTCCACCCGCTCGCCGGTGTCGAAGACGAGCCGCACCGCGACGGCCGACGGGGTGGGCACGGGGGCGGGCTCGAAGACGGGGGCGAGTGCGGGGCCGGGCGCGGACGCGGACACGGGCACCGGACTCGGCGCGGACGCGGACACAGTCACTGGACCCGGCGCGGACGCGGGGACGGGCGACGGGCTCGGCCGATCCGACGCGGGAGTAGCCGACGCGGGAGCGGCTGGCGCGGGAGCAGCCGACGCGGGAGCGACCGACGCATGAGCCGGTGCGGGCCGCACGAAGACCGCGGGCGCGGCAGCCGTGCCCCGCCGCGTGACCGGCGCGGACGTCGAGCGCCGCAGCACCAGCGTCCCCGCGGCCTGGTCGTGCCAGCCACGCTGGGCGGGGCCCCGGTCCCAGGCGCCGGAGCCGGCCACGACGTACGCGCCGACACCGAAGACCAGGCCGCCGAGGCCGACGACCACGTTCCGCAGCAGCACCCGGCCCACGCCCGCGGGGAGGCCGGTGTCCGACGAGACGGTGCGGATGCCCAGCAGCAGGTTGCCGAGGGTCATCCCCGTCCGCGCCTCCGCGATCCACTGCGTGATCGCCACGACGCCCCCGAGCGCGAGGGCGATGAGCGGCGGGGCCAGGATGGCGAGGCCCTCCTGCGGCCCGATCACGACTCCGGCGAGGACGAGCCCGCCAAAGGCCACGGACCCGGCGGCGAGTTGGTCGACCAGCAGGGCGACGACGCGGGGCCCGATGGCGGCCACCTGGTCCGGCGGCACGGCGACGACTCCGCCCCGGGGCGCCGGCGAGACCTGCGGCGACGGTGCCGTGTCCGAAGGCGGTGCCGTGTCCGAAGGCGGGGCCGTGTCCGGGGACGGCGCCGCGCCGGGGAGGCCAGCACCGGTCGAGTGGCCAGTGCCTGGCGGGCGGAGCTCTGCGGTCATCGTCAGTCCCGTCCGTCAGCCCGTGGGCATCTTCAGGAGGCGCGGTCCACGAGGGACTCCGCGAACGACACGAGGGCGTCCTTGACCGGCCCGGCGGGCAGCGGGGCCAGCTCGGCCACGGCAGCCCGGACCAGCGCGATCGCCCGCGCGCGCGTCTCGTCCACCACCGGGTGGCCGCGCAGCCCCGCGACGGCCCGTGCGAGGTCGTCGTCCGAGGACAGGTCGGAGTCGAGCAGCTCCACGAGCTCGCGCTCGGCGTCGGTCCCCTCGGGGGATGCGGCACGGCGGCGCAGCAGCAGCGCGGGCATCGTCGGCACGTGCTCGCGCAGGTCCGTGCCGGGCGTCTTGCCGGTGACGCTCGCGTCGGAGGTGAGGTCGATGACGTCGTCGGCGAGCTGGAAGGCGACGCCGACCTTCTCCCCGAAGCTGGTGACGATCTGGACGACGTCCGGGCGGCAGCCGGCGAACATCGCGCCGAACCGCGCGGAGGTGGCGACCAGCGAGGCGGTCTTGTCGGCCAGCACCTGCAGGTAGAACTCCACCGGGTCGTCGCCGGGGCGCGGCCCCACGGTCTCGTGGAGCTGGCCCAGGCACAGGCGCTCGAAGGTCGTGGCCTGGATCCGCACGGCCTCCGGCCCGAGCCCGGCGACCATCACCGAGGCGCGCGCGAACAGCAGGTCGCCGGTGAGGATGGCCACCTGGTTGCCCCACACCTCATGCGCCGCCGGGGCTCCGCGCCGCACGGGCGCGGAGTCCATGACGTCGTCGTGGTAGAGCGAGGCCAGGTGCGTGAGCTCGACGACGACGGCCGCGTCGAGCACCTCGCGCCGCTCGCCATCGCCGAGCTGGGCGGCGAGCAGCGTCAGCAGCGGCCGCAGCCGCTTGCCGCCCGCGTTGACGAGGTGCCGCGAGGCGTCGTCAGCGAGCGTGTCGGCGTGGCTGACAGCGTCGCGCAGCCGCTCCTCGACGAGCGAGAGCCGCCCCGTCAACAGGTCGGCCAACGCCGGATCGGTCAGCGGGAGGGAGGTTGCAGAGCTCACGGGATGAACTTAGCCGCCTCGGCCACCAGATCGAGAACCGAGGACGGAAGCACGCCGAGCGCGATGGTGATCAGGGCGCATGCCCCGACCGCCACGGCGGTGAGCCCCTGGGCGGACACGACGGTGGTGGTGGAGGTGACGGGCTTGCCGTCGCCGTCCTCCTCGGAGCCCGCCGGAGCCGTGAAGAACATCAGCACGATGATCCGCACGTAGAAGAACACGGCTGCGGCGGAGGCGAGCACGCCGATGAGGGCGAGCGGCCAGGCGCCCGCGGCGACAGCCGACGAGAACACCGTGAACTTCCCGATGAAGCCGGCCGTCAGCGGGATGCCCGCGAACGACAGCAGGAACAGCGTGAAGGTCAGCGCCGTCCACGGGTGGGTGCGGCCGAGGCCCGCCCACTGGGACAGGTGCGTGGCCTCGCCGATGACGACACCGCCGTCGGCGCTGGCGTCGGCGCCGGCCTCGGAGCCCTCGACCGTCGAGCCCTCGCCCGCGGCGACCGCGACCGCCACTGGGGCGACGCTCCGCTCACGGACCAGCGAGACGATGCCGAAGGCGCCCACCGTGGCCGCGCCGTAGGCGATCAGGTAGAACAGGACGCCCGCGATGCCCTCGGAGTTGAGCGCGATCACACCGGTCAGCACGAACCCGGCGTGCGCGATCGAGGAGTAGGCCAACACGCGCTTCATGTCCGTCTGGACGATCGCGACGACGGTGCCCACGACCATCGTGAGGATGGCGACGGCCCACATGCCCGCCTCCAGGTCCCACTGCAGGCCGGGCAGCACCACGTAGAAGACGCGCAGCAGGGCGCCGAAGGCGGCGATCTTGGTGCCCGCGGCCATGAACCCGGTGATGGGCGTCGGGGCGCCCTGGTAGACGTCGGGCGTCCACTGCTGGAACGGGACGGCGCCGACCTTGAACAGCAGGCCGACCAGCACCAGCACGGCGCCCACGATGAGCAGGCCGTCGAGCCCGGCGACGGTCTGCGTGGCGGCGGCGATGTCCGAGTAGCGCAGCGAGCCGGAGAACCCGTAGAGCAGCGCGATGCCGAACAGCAGCAGCGCGGAGGCGAAGGACCCCAGCAGGAAGTACTTCATCGACGCCTCCTGGCTCAGCAGGCGGCGGCGGCGCGCCAGCCCGGTGAGCAGGTACAGCGGCAGCGAGAGCACCTCGAGGGCCACGAACAGCGTGAGCAGGTCGCCGGTGGCGGGGAAGATCAGCATGCCGCCGGTGGCGAAGAGCATCAGCGGGTAGACCTCGGTCTGCTGCAGGCCCTTGCGCAGGGCCACCTCTTCGTAGTCGGAGCCGGGGATCGCGGAGGCCTGGGGCGCGAACGCGTCCTCCCCCGAGCGGGTCCGGTCGGCGACGACGAGGAAGGACAGCAGCGCGAAGATCGCGATGGTGCCCTGCATGACCACCGTGGGGCCGTCGACGATGACCGCGCCGCCCAGCACCACAGTGCCGCCGGTGGCGCGGACGTCCGCCCAGAGCACCGCGGCGGCGATGAGCGCCCCCGCGGTCGCCAGAAGCGACAGCGTGAGCTGCGCCTGGCGGCGGTGCTGCCGTGGCGCGAAGGCCTCGACGAGCACGCCGATGACGGCAGCGCCGAGCACGAGGAGGATCGGGGTCAGCTGCGACCAGGCGATCTCCGGTGCGATGAAGGCCGCGTTCACTTGTCAGTCCCCTCAGTCGCCGCGTCGTTGACCAGCACAGTCGACGGCACGTCCTCAATCCCTACCTGGTCGAGCGTGATCTGGGCCGGCTCGTTGACGAACTCGAGCGCGGGCGCGGGGTAGAAGCCGATCACGAGCATGATCGCGATCAGCGGCCCCACGGCCCACTTCTCACGCCCGGACAGGTCCGGCATCGTCTCGAGGCCGTCCTTGACGGGGCCGGTGAAGATCCGCTGGTAGGTCAGCAGGATGTACAGCGCGGCGAGCACCACGGCGAACGCTGACACCACGGCCGCCGGGCGGTCCCGGGCGAAGGTGCCGATCAGCACCATGAACTCGCTGATGAACGTCGACAGGCCGGGCAGTGACAGCGCCGACAGGCCCGCCACCAGGAACGTCCCGGCGAGCACCGGCACGACCTTCTGCAGGCCGCCGAAGTCGGAGACCTTCCGCGAGCCACGCCGCGAGATCAGGTAACCGGCGAGCAGGAACAGCGCGCCGGTGGAGAGCCCGTGGTTGACCATGTAGAACGACGAGCCCGCGACGCTCATCGACGTGAAGGCGAAGATGCCCAGCACGATGAGGCCGAAGTGCGAGACCGACGTGTAGGCGATGAGCCGCATCAGGTCCTGCTGCGCGATGGCCAGCAGCGCGCCGTACAGGATCGAGATGACTGCCAGCACGATGACCACCGGGGCCGCCCACTGCGCCGCGTTCGGGAACAGCGGCAGGCACAGCGTGAGCATCCCGAAGGTGCCGACCTTGTCGAGCACGCCGACCAGCAGCACCGAGGTGCCCGCGGGGGCCTGCTCGGCGGCGTCGGGCAGCCAGGTGTGCACCGGGAACATCGGCGCCTTGATGGCGAATGCCAGGAAGAACGCGACGAACAGCCAGCGCTCGGTGTCCGTCGACAGGTCGAGGCCCACGAGGTTCTCGGTGAGGAAGCCCTGCGGGCCGCCGGGGCCCTCGAGGAAGAGCACGATGACGCCCACGAGCATCACCAGGCCGCCCGCGAGCGAGAACAGCAGGAACTTCACGGCCGCGTAGCGCCGCCGCACCCCGCCGAACTGCCCGATCAGGAAGTAGACCGGGATGAGCATGGCCTCGAACAGCACGTAGAACAGGAAGACGTCACGCGCCGCGAACACCGCGACCATGAACACCTGCGTGAGCAGGATCAGGGCCATGTAGTGCCGGAGCTGGTTGGTGACGACGTCCTTGGTGCTGCCCTGCTCGTTCCAGGCCGCGAGCAGCACCAACGGCACGAGGACGACCGAGAGCAGGACGAGGAGCAGCCCCACCCCGTCGACGCCCACCGCGTAGCTGACCCCCAGGGCGGGGATCCACGAGTGGGTCTCGACGAGCTGGTGCACGCCGGCCTGGGCCGTGTCGAAGGACACGACCGCGCCGACGGCGAGGAGGACCTCAGCGAGGGAGAAGCCGAGCGCGACCGGCCGCACAAGGCGAAGGCGCGTGGCAGGGAGGGCCCACACCGCTGCGGCTCCGAGGAGCGGCAGGACGATGAGGGCTGTGAGCCAGGGGAATCCGGAGGACATCGACGCTGCTCTCTCTCAGATCCGGGGGGCCATGACGGCGACGACGAGGACGACGAGCCCGATGAGCATCATGGCGGCGTACTGCCGCACGAAGCCCGTCTGCAGCTTGCGGATGACGTCGCCGCTGCGGACCACCAACCGGGCCAGGCCCGAGAACCCGCCGTCCACGACCTGGCGGTCGAGGTAGACGAGCGAACGGGTCAGGTGCTGGCCGGGCTCGACCAGCAGCGCGTCGTTGACCGCGTCCTGGTACAGGTCCGCGCGTGCCGCGCGGGTGAGCGCCGAGCCAGGCGGTGGGGTGATGGGCACAGGGGATGCGGCGTACTGGCGCCATGCGAGCACCAGGCCGACCACGACGAACAGCATCGTGAGGGTGATGATCAGCCACACCGGCAGCACCGGCGCGTCATGCGTGACATGCCCGGTGACGGGCTCCAGCCATGTCTGGAAGCCGCCGACGACCAGCAGGCCACCGAGGGCGACCGAGCCGATCGCGAGCACGATCATCGGCACCGTCATCAGGCGCGGCGACTCGTGCGGGTGCTGCTCGCCGCCGTCGGCCTTCGGGGCCCAGCGGCGCTTGCCCTCGAAGGTCATGAAGAACATCCGCGACATGTAGAACGCGGTGATGCCCGCGCCGATCAGCGTCACGGCGCCGAACACCCAGGCGCGCCACTCGGCGCCGTCCACGGGCACGAACGCCGCCTCGATGATCCGGTCCTTGCTGAAGTACCCGGAGAACGGCGGGATGCCGAGGATCGCGAGCCAGCCGAGGCCGAACGTGACCCAGGTGATCCGCATGTAGCGGGCCAGGCCGCCGAACCGGCGCATGTCGACCTGGTCGTCCATGCCGTGCATCACGGATCCGGCGCCCAGGAACATGCCGGCCTTGAAGAAGCCGTGCGTGACCAGGTGGAAGATCGCCAGCGCGTAGCCGATCGGGCCGAGGCCCGCCGCGAGGATCATGTAGCCGATCTGCGACATGGTCGACGCCGCGAGGGCCTTCTTCATGTCGTCCTTGGCGCAGCCGACGATCGCCCCGAAGAGCAGCGTGATCGCGCCGATGATGACCACGACCAGGCGGGCGTCTGGGGCGCCGTCGTAGATCACGCCGGAGCGGACCACGAGGTAGACGCCCGCGGTGACCATCGTCGCCGCGTGGATCAGGGCGGAGACGGGCGTGGGGCCCGCCATCGCGTCGCCGAGCCAGGACTGCAGGGGGAACTGCGCCGACTTGCCGCACGCCGCGACGAGGAGCACGAGGCCCATCGCCGTGAGCGTCGCGGTGGACGCGCCGGGGACCCCGGCCTCCACGTCGGTGAAGCTGACGCCGCCGAACGTGGCGAACATGAGCATCAGGGCGACCAGCAGGCCGACGTCGCCGATGCGGTTGGCGATGAACGCCTTCTTCGCCGCGACCGCGTACGCCAGGTTGTGGTTCCAGAAGCCGATCAGCAGGTACGAGGCCAGGCCCACGCCCTCCCAGCCGACGAACAGCAGGAGGTAGCTGTCGGCCAGCACCAGCAGCAGCATCGCCGCGATGAAGAGGTTGAGGTACGCGAAGAACCGGCGCTTGGCAGGGTCCTCGGCCATGTACGCGATCGAGTACACGTGGATCAGCGAGCCGACGAACGTCACCAGCATCACGAAGGTGAGCGACAGGGGGTCGAGTCGCAGGCCCGCGCTGAGGTCGAACGAGCCGACGGATATCCAGTCGAACATGTGCAGGTCGAGGACCCGCTCGGCTGCCGGGCGTCCCAGCAGGCCGATGATGTTCAGCAGGCCGACCACGAAGGCGCCGGTGGACATCGCCACGGCGAACCACGGTCCCCAGCGGTCGGAACGGCGCCCGGCGAGCAGCAGCACCGCGGCGCCGAACAGCGGGAGCACGACCATCAGCGGCGCGAGCGCGAACACTCCGCCTTCGACGGTCTGCGCCACGGCGGCGGGCGTGTCTGCGGCCAGGGCGAGGGGGGTCAGGGTGTGCACGTGCCGGCCCTCAGCTCTTCAGCAGGTTGACGTCGTCGACCGAGGCCGAACGGCGGGTACGGAAGATGGCCACGATGATCGCGAGCCCGATGACGACCTCGGCGGCCGCGACGACCATGACGAAGAACGCCATCACCTGGCCGTTGAGGTTGCCGTGGATGCGGGCGAACGTCACGAGCGCGAGGTTGGTCGCGTTGAGCATCAGCTCGATGCCCATGAACGCGATGATCGCGTTGCGGCGCACCAGCAGGGTGGCGGCGCCGATGCTGAACAGCAGCGCCGACAGCACCAGGTAGTGGGTGAGGGTCATGGCGTCTCCTCCGTGCCCCGCGGCGAGGTGATCGGTGTCGTCGGGCCGGACGTCTCGCCGACGTCGCCTGCCTCCTGGACGGGCGGGCCGATGTCGGCGCCACCGGTGAACGGCTGGATCTCCGCACGGAAGCCCGCGGTGCCGGCCTGCTGGCCACGGATGCGCAGCACGCGCGAGACCGACTCCTCGATCGGGCGGCCCTGCGGGTCGAGCGCGGGCACGTCCATCGCGTTGTGGCGGGCGTAGACGCCGGGCGCGGGCTGCGGGGTGAGCGAGCCACCGCCGAGCACGCGCGACTCCTGGCGCTCACGCTGCCCGACGCGCGGGATGAGGCGCTGGCGGTGCGTCAGCACGAGGGCGCCCAGCGCCGCGGTGACCAGCAGCGCGCCGACGACCTCGAACGAGAACACGTACTGCCCGAAGATGATCCGCGCGACGCCCACGGGGTTCGAGTCGGCGTTCGCCGCCTCCAGCCCGACCGGCGCGCCGTAGCTCGCCCGGCCGACGACGCCCACGAGCACGCTCGCCAGGCCGATGCCGGCGAGGATCCCGATCCAGCGCTGCCCGCGCAGGGTCTCCACCAGGGAGTCCGAGGCGTCGACGCCGACGAGCATCAGCACGAACAGGAACAGCATCATGATCGCGCCGGTGTAGACGACCACCTGCACGACGCCGAGGAACGGGGCGTCCTGCGCGACGTAGATGAACGCGAGGGAGATCATCACGACCACCACGGACATCGCGGCGTGCACGGCCTTGCGGGCGAACAGCAGGCTCAGCGCGGCGATGACCATGACGGGCGCGAGGACCCAGAAGAGCACGGCCTCACCCGTGCTGGTGACGCCGGTGTCGCTGAGGACCGTCGGCAGCACCGAGGCGAGGGGGCTCATCGGTTCTCCGGGTTGTGGGCGTGGGCCAGGCGCTCCGCGGCGCGCTGGGCGCCGGGCAACGTCGGGTCGTCGGGGCGGTGCTCGGCGACCCACTCGACCTGCGCGGGCGCGGGGCCGGTGATCTCGCCGCGGTAGTACTCGGTGTCGGACGTGCCGGGCGCCATGGGGTGCGGCGCGGCCAGCATGCCGTCGAGCATCGGGGCCAGCAGGTCGTTCTTCTCGTAGATCAGGCCCTCACGGGTGGGGCCCGCGAGCTCGAACTCGTTGGTCATCGTGAGCGCGCGCGTCGGGCACGCCTCGATGCACAGGCCGCAGAAGATGCAGCGCAGGTAGTTGATCTGGTAGACGCGGCCGTACCGCTCGCCGGGCGACATCTGCTCGCCGGGCGAGTTGTCCGCGCCCTCGACATAGATCGCGTCCGCGGGGCACGCCCACGCGCACAGCTCGCAGCCGATGCACTTCTCCAGGCCGTCCGGGTACCGGTTGAGCTGGTGGCGGCCGTGGTAGCGCGGCTGCGGCGGGACCTTCTCGTACGGGTACTGCTCGGTGATGACCGGGCGGAACATGTTCGAGAACGTGACGCCGAAGCCGCCGACCGGGGCCAGCACCTCCCGGATGCCCGAGCGCTTCGGGATCAGGGACTCGTACGCGCCGGGGGTCGCGACCTCGCCGCCGGGCTTGCTCGGCGTGACGTCCTTGGGCTGGTCAGCCACGGTGCGCCTCCTGGGTGACCTGGGGGGTCTCGGTCGGGTCGCCCGCGCTGCGGGAGCGGCGCGGGGACGGGGGCAGTGCCTGGCCCGGCAGCGGCGGGACCGGGTAGCCGCCCGCGAACGCGTCGATGACCACCGGGTCCTCGACGGTGCCGCGGGGCGGGCCCTCGGGCTCGGGCCGGGGCTTCTCGGGGATGAGGAACGAGATGCCGACGGCGACGACCACGATGCCCGCCAGCACGAACAGGATCGTCTGCAGGTCCACGTCGGTGAAGTTCCGCACGCCCTGCACGATCGACACGCACACCACCCACGCGAGCGCGATGGGGATGAGCACCTTCCAGCCGATCTTCATGAACTGGTCGTAGCGGAAGCGCAGCGCCGAGCCGCGGATCCACACGAACACGAACATGAACAGCCAGACCTTCGCGACGAACCACAGCACCGGCCACCAGCCGGTGTTGAACATGCCGTCGTTGATCCACGAGATGGGCCACGGGGCGCGCCAGCCGCCGAAGAACAGCGTCGTCGCCACGGCCGAGACGTTGATCATGTTGATGTACTCCGCGAGGAAGAACCACGCGAACTTCATCGACGAGTACTCGGTCATGTAGCCGGAGACGAGCTCGCCCTCGGCCTCGGGGAGGTCGAAGGGCAGGCGGTTCGTCTCGCCCACCATCGCGATGATGTAGATGACGAAGGCCGGCAGCAGCGGCAGGAACCACCAGACCTGGGTCTGGGAGCCGACGATCTGCGAGGTCGACATCGACCCCGCGATGATGAACACGCTGACCAGGGACAGGCCCATCGCCAGCTCGTAGGAGATCACCTGCGCGGTGGACCGCACCGCGCCGAGCAGCGGGTACGTCGAGCCCGAGGACCAGCCGCCGAGCACGATGCCGTACACGCCCACCGAGGTGCACGCGAGGATGTACAGCACCGCGACGGGGAAGTCGGTGAGCTGCAGCGGCGTCACGATGCCGAACATGCTCACGCTGGGCCCGAAGGGGATCACCGCGAACGTCAGCAGCGAGCAGAACACCGCGATCATCGGCGCGACGAGGTAGACGAGCTTGTCCGCCGCCTTGACGGTGATGTCCTCCTTGAACAGGAGCTTCATCGCGTCGGCCACCGGCTGCAGCAGGCCGACCGGCCCGTGCACGTTGGGGCCGGGGCGCACCTGCATGCGGGCGACGACCTTGCGCTCGAACCAGATCGCGATGAGGACGCTGACCAGCAGGAAGACGACGATCGCCACGGCCTTGAGCAGCCAGATCCAGGCGTTGTCGTTGCTGAAGTCCGCGACGGTCGGATCGCCGACCGCTGTGGGGAGCGATGCGCCCACTGCACTGAGCAGACTCATGCCCGCACCTCCGCGTCCGTGACGTCGATCTGGGTCCCGGGAGCCAGGCGCACGAGCGCCCCTGGTCCGGCGTGCAGGGTCTCGCGCACGGCCGAGCCGGGCGAGTTGGTGGGCAGCCAGACGACGTGGTCGGGCATGTCGGTGACGACCACCGGCAGCTCGATCACGCCGGCGTCGGTGCTCACCGCGAGCAGGCCGCCGTCGACGACGCCCACGCCCTCGGCGGTGGCGGCGGACACCCGCGCCACGGGCCGCTTGGCGGTGCCGGCGAGGAACGCCTCGCCGTCCTGCAGGCGGCCGGAGTCGAGCAGCAGGTGCCAGGTCGCCAGGACCGCGTGGCCGGGCGCGACAGCCGGCGGCTCGGCGGCGGCAGCGGCGGGCGCGGCGACCCGGGCGCCATCCCAGGCGCCCAGCTGGTCGAGCTCGGCGTGCACCTGGGCCAGCGTGCCCACGCCCAGCGTGACGCCCAGGGCGTCGGCGAGGCGGTCGAGCACGCGGTGGTCGCCCACAGCCGTGGAGGTCAGCGCCTGCGGGAAGGGCCGCGGGCGACCCTCCCAGGTGACGAAGGTGCCACCCTTCTCCACCGGCGGCGCGACGGGCAGCACCACGTCGGCCAGCGCGGTGACCTCCGAGGAGCGCACCTCCAGCGACACGACGAACGGCGCGGCGGCCAGCGCCTCGCGGGCGGCGGCCGGGTCCGGCAGGTCGCGCAGGTCCACGCCGCCGACGACGAGCGCCCCGAGCCGGCCCGTGCGGGCGGCCTCGAGGATCTCCGTGGCGGTGCGGCCAGGCGCGGTCGGCAGCGAGTCGACCTCCCAGGCGGCGGCGACGTCGACCCGGGCTGCGGCGTCGGCGACCGGGCGGCCGCCCGGCAGCAGGCTGGGCAGCGCGCCGGCCTCGACACCGCCACGCTCCCCCGCACGGCGGGGGATCCAGGCGAGGCGGGCGCCGGTGCGCTCCGCGAGGCGCAGCACGGCGGTGAGCCCGCCGGGGACTGCGGCGAGCCGCTCCCCCACCAGGATCACGGCGCCCGGCTGGGCGAGGTCGGTGGCGAGCGCGCTCAGCGTCGGCACGTCGGAGCCGGGCTCCACCGCGTCGAGCACCTCGGCCTCGGTGCCCGGGGCGGCGGCGACGAGCGTCCCGTCGAGGCGCTCCAGGCCGCGGCTGGCGAACGGCGCCACCGAGACGACGCGGGTGGTCCCCGCGAGGACCCCCTTGCGCAGGCGCAGGAACGTGACCCCGGCCTCCTCCTCCGCCTCGAGCGCGGCGAGGAGCACGACGGGGGCCTTCTCCAGGTCGGCGAACGTGACCTGCATGGCCCGGCCGGCGACGTGGTGGCCCAGGAAGGCCTCCTCCTCGGCGGACAGCGGGCGGCTGCGCAGGTCGACGTCGTTGGTGCCGAGGGCCGTGCGGGCGAACTTGCCGTACGCGTAGGCGTCCTCGAGGGTCACCCGGCCGCCGGGCAGCACGCCCACACCGGCGGGGGCGCCGGCCTCGGCGGGCTTCAGCGCGGCGCGCAGGCCCTCCGCGGCGACGTCCAGCGCCTCGACCCAGCTCGCGACGCGGAGCTCGCCGGTCGCCTCGTCGCGGACCAGCGGGGTGGTGATGCGGTCCGGCGCGGACTGCCAGGTGAACGCGAAGCGGTCCTTGTCGGTGATCCACTCCTCGTTGACCGCCGGGTCCTCGCCCGCCAGGCGGCGCAGCACGACGCCCCGACGGTGGTCGACGCGGATCGCCGAGCCGCACGAGTCGTGCTCGGAGACGCCCGGGGTGGACACCAGGTCGAACGGACGGGCCCGGAACCGGTAGGACGCGCTGGTCAGGGCGCCCACCGGGCAGATCTGCACGGTGTTGCCCGAGAAGTACGACGCGAACGGCTCGCCGGACTCGTCCTCCTCGGCGGGGCCCACGGGCACCTCGCCGCTGGGCGCGCCGGCCGGGGCCTCGAAGCCGAGCACCTCGGGGGCGAAGCGGCCGATCTGCTGGTTGGCGCCGCGCTTCTGCAGGTCGATGAACGCGTCGCCGGCGATCTCCTTGGAGAACCGCGTGCAGCGCTGGCACAGGATGCAGCGCTCCCGGTCGAGCAGGATCTGCGTGGAGATCGCGATCGGCTTGGGGAACGTGCGCTTGACGTCCACGAACCGCGTCGTCGCGCGCCCGTTGCTCATCGCCTGGTTCTGCAGGGGGCACTCGCCGCCCTTGTCGCAGACCGGGCAGTCGAGCGGGTGGTTGATGAGCAGCAGCTCCATCACGCCGTGCTGGGCCTTGTCGGCCTCGGGCGAGGTGTGCTGCGTCTTGACCTGCATGCCCGGCGACGCCTCGAGCGTGCAGGAGGCCTGCGGCTTGGGCATCTTCGCGAGCTTGCCGTCACGGCCCGGCGCCCACACCTCGACGAGGCACTGGCGGCACGCGCCCGCGGGGGCGAGCAGCGGGTGGTCGCAGAACCGCGGGATCTGGATGCCGACCTGCTCGGCCGCGCGGATGACGAGCGTGCCCTTGGGCACCGCCACCTCGAGGCCGTCGATGGTGAACGTCACGGCGTCCACGGGCGCCGGCGTCGCGGCGGGCGTCCCCTGCGAGGCTGCCCCCGAGCCGGGCTTCGGTGTCGTGATGGTCATGCGTGGACCCCCGCCAACTGCCCGGCCGGACGGCGCGGGGTGTAGGTGAACTTCGAGCTGCGCTCGGGCGGGAACAGCTCGTCGGCGGGCGTGTGCGTGCCCGCCTCGAACTCCTCCCGGAAGTACTGGATCGCCGAGGTGATGGGGCTGGTGGCCCCGTCCCCGAGCGCGCAGAACGCGCGGCCCAGGATGTTGTCGCACAGGTCGAGCAGCAGGTCGATGTCCGCGCTGGTGCCCTGGCCCGCCTCGATGCGGTGCAGCACCTGCGACAGCCAGAACGTGCCCTCGCGGCACGGCGTGCACTTGCCGCACGACTCGTGCTTGTAGAAGTCGGTCCAGCGCGTCACCGCGCGGACCACCGACGTGGTCTCGTCGAAGATCTGCAGCGCGCGCGTGCCCAGCATGGACCCGGCGGCGGCGACGGACTCGTAGTCGAGCGGGATGTCGAGGTGCTCGGCCGTGAAGATCGGCGTCGAGGACCCGCCGGGCGTCCAGAACTTCAGCTCGTGGCCCTCACGGATGCCGCCCGCCATCTCCAGCAGGCGGCGCAGCGTGATGCCCAGCGGCGCCTCGTACTGGCCCGGCCGCTGCACGTGGCCCGACAGCGAGAAGATGCCGAAGCCCGGCGAGCGCTCGGTGCCCATCTCGCGGAACCACTGGGCGCCGCCCTTGAGGATCGCGGGCACGGAGGCGATGGTCTCGACGTTGTTGACCACCGTGGGCCGCGCGTACAGGCCCGCGACGGCGGGGAACGGCGGCTTCAGGCGCGGCTGGCCGCGGCGCCCCTCGAGGGAGTCGAGCAGTGCCGTCTCCTCGCCGCAGATGTAGGCGCCGGCGCCGGCGTGGACGGTGATGTCCAGGTCGAAGCCCGAGCCCATGATGTTCTTGCCGAGGTAGCCGGCCGCGTAGGCCTCCTCCACCGCGCGCATCAGGCGGCGGTAGACGTGCACGACCTCGCCGCGCAGGTAGATGAAGGCGTGCGAGCAGCCGATCGCGTAGGACGTGATGATCGCGCCCTCGAGGAGCAGCTGCGGGCTGGCCATCATCAGCGGGATGTCCTTGCAGGTGCCCGGCTCGGACTCGTCCGCGTTGATGACCAGGTAGCGCGGTCCGCCGTCGGGCGCGGGCAGGAAGCCCCACTTCATGCCCGTGGGGAACCCGGCGCCGCCACGGCCGCGCAGGCCGGAGTCCTTCACCGCGCTGATCACGTCGGCCGGGGTCTGCGCGAGCGCCGCCCGGAGCCCGGCGTAGCCGCCGCCGTCCAGGTAGGTCCGCAGCGCCCAGGACCTCTCGAGTCCCCAGTCCTTGGTCAGGACGGGGGTCAGGGTCGTCACGTCGGTCATCACGACTCCTTGGCCTGGTCGGAGCTCTGCTTCTTCTGCTGGTCCTCAGCGGAGGAGTCCTTCGCCGAGGTGGGCTTGCGCTCCGCGCTCGACTGCGGGCCGCCGACCTCGGGCGATGCCGCAGCGGGCGCCGTGGTGTCGGGCTTCGTGGCCGCGGGCTTCGTGGCGGCGTCGCCGGGGAACGCCGGGGCGGTCCACCCCTCCGCCGCGGCGAGCTGCGTGCCGCGCTCGGTCTCCGGGCCGCCGCTCGGGCCCTCGTCGGCGAGGCCGTCGGGGAAGCCCGCGAGCACCCGCGAGACCTCCTTGAACGAGCAGATCTTGCCGGGCCCGCGCGTCGAGGTGACGGGCTCCCCCGCGCGCAGCTTGTCCACCGTCTCGACGGCGGACTGCGGGGTCTGGTTGTCCAGGAACTCCCAGTTGACCATCACCACGGGCGCGTAATCGCACGCCGCGTTGCACTCGATGCGCTCGATCGTGACCTTGCCGTCGGCCGTGGTCTCGTCGTTGCCGAGGTCGAGGTGCTCGGAGAGCTCCTCCCAGATGGCGTCGCCGCCCATGATGGCGCACAGCGTGTTGGTGCAGACCCCCACGGTGTACTCGCCGTTGGGCCGGCGCTTGTACTGCGAGTAGAACGTGGCCACCGCGGAGACCTCGGCGGCGGTCAGGTCCAGCGTCTCCGCGCAGAACGCGATGCCGGCGGGGCTGACGAAGCCGTCCTCGCTCTGCACCAGGTGCAGCAGCGGGAGCAGCGCCGAGCGGGGCTGCGGGTAGCGGGCGACGACCAGGGCCGCGTCGGCGGCGAGCCGGGCGCGGGTCTCCTCGTCGTACCGGGCGGCCGGGCGCGTGCCGGCGGGCAGTGCGCTGTTCTCGACGGACATCAGCGGTCCACCCCTCCCAGGACGGGGTCCAGCGAGGCCACCGCGACGACGACGTCGGCCACCTGGCCGCCCTCGCACATCATGGACACGGCCTGCAGGTTGTTGAACGACGGGTCGCGGAAGTGCGCCCGGTACGGCTTCGTGCCGCCGTCGGAGACGAGGTGCACGCCGAGCTCCCCACGGGGGTGCTCCACCGAGACGAACGCCTGGCCGGCGGGGACCCGGAAGCCCTCCGTCACCAGCTTGAAGTGGTGGATCAGGGCCTCCATCGAGGTGCCCATGATCTCCCGGATGTGGTCCAGCGAGTTGCCCATGCCGTCGGAGCCGATGGCGAGCTGCGCGGGCCAGGCGATCTTCTTGTCCTCGACCATGACCGGGCCGGGGCCCATCGCCTGCAGGCGCTCAAGCGTCTGCTCGATGATGCGGATCGACTGGTAGCACTCCTCGAGGCGCAGGACGACCCGCGACCACGCGTCGGCGTCCGTCGACGTCGGGATGTCGAAGTCGTACGTCTCGTAGCCGCAGTACGGCGCGGCCTTGCGGACGTCGTACGGCAGCCCGGTGGACCGCAGCACGGGGCCGGTGATGCCCAGGGCCATGCTCGCGGGCAGGCCCAGGTAGCCGACGCCCTTGAGGCGCGCCTGCAGGATCGGGTTGGCCAGCATGAGGTCCTCGAGCTGCCCGAAGTCCTTCTTCATCACCGTGATCGCGTCGCGGACCGCGTCCAGGGCGCCCGGCGGGATGTCCTGCACGACGCCGCCCGGGCGGATGTACGCGTTGTTCATGCGCAGCCCGGTGATCAGCTCGAAGACCCGGAGCACCTGCTCACGGGCGTTGAAGCCGACGATCATGATGGTCGTGGCGCCCAGCTCGTTGCCGCCGGTGGCCAGGCACACGAGGTGCGAGGCGATGCGGTTGAGCTCCATCATCATCACGCGGATGACTGTGGCCCGCTCCGGGATGTCGTCCGTGATGCCGAGCAGCTTCTCCACGGCCAGGCAGTAGCCGGCCTCCTGGAAGATGTTCGCCACGTAGTCCATGCGGGTGCAGAACGTGACGCCCTGCGTCCAGGACCGGTACTCCATGTTCTTCTCGATGCCGGTGTGCAGGTAGCCGATGCCCGCGCGGGCCTCGGTGACCGTCTCACCGTCGATCTCGAGCATGAGCCGGAGCACGCCGTGCGTCGACGGGTGCTGCGGGCCCATGTTGACGACGATGCGCTCCTCGCCGAGGCGAGCAGCCTCCTCGGCGATCTCGGACCAGTCGCCGCCGGACGCCTCGAACGACGGCACGCCGGTGGCCTGGTCGTCGATGATGTGGCCGGTGGCCGTGGGCTTGCCCTGAGGGGGTGTCTGAGGGGACATCAGCTGTACGACCTCCGCTGGTCCGCGGGCGGCACGGTGGCGCCCTTGTACTCGACCGGGATGCCCCCGAGGGGGTAGTCCTTGCGCTGGGGGTGGCCCGGCCAGTCGTCGGGCATCTCGATGCGCGCGAGCGCCGGGTGCCCGTCGAAGACGATGCCGAAGAAGTCCCAGGTCTCGCGCTCGTGCCAGTCGTTCGTCGGGTAGACCCCGGTGGTGGACGGCACGTGGGGGTCGGCGTCGGGGACGGCGACCTCGAGGCGCAGGCGACGGCTGTGCGTCACCGACACCAGGTGGTAGACGGCGTGCAGCTCGCGGCCGGTCTGCTCCGGGTAGTGCACGCCGGAGACGCCCAGGCTGAGCTCGAAGCGCAGGTCCTGGTCGTCGCGCAGCATCTGGGACACCTCGACGAGGTGCTCGCGGGCCACGTGCAGCGTGAGCTCGTCGCGGTCCACGACCACCGAGGGGATCGCGTTGGCGAACCCGGTGCCGGAGGCGTCGAGCAGCTCGATGAGGATGTCGACGACCTCGTCGAACCAGCCGCCGTAGGGGCGCGGGCTCGCGCCCGGCAGCGCCACGGTCGTCACCAGTCCGCCGAAGCCGGACGTGTCGCCGGAGCCGGGGCCGCCGCCGAACATGCCGTGGCGGACCTCGATGACCTCGGGCTCGGGCGAGCCCAGCGGGCCGACGTGCTGCGAGCCGCCCTCGAGGGCCGCCTCGCTCGTGCTCTGGGCGGCCAGCGCCTCAGACGTCGTCGTGTCGCCCGGCTTCGCGGCCGCGGCCGCGCTTGCCTTCTCGGCGGACACCTCGGGGGTCTTGTCCCCCTCGGGCGCCCCGGACTTCTCACTCATGCCAACAGGCCCTTCATGTGCGACGTCGGCGTGGCCTTGAGGGCCGCGGCCTCGGCGGCGCGGGCCGCCTCCTTGCGGTTCACGCCGAGCGGCTCCGCCTGGATCTGCGTGTGCAGCTCGAGGATCGCGTTGATGAGCATCTCGGGCCGCGGCGGGCAGCCGGGCAGGTAGATGTCGACGGGCACGACGTGGTCCACGCCCTGCACGATCGCGTAGTTGTTGAACATCCCGCCCGACGAGGCGCACACGCCCATCGACAGGACCCACTTGGGCTCGGGCATCTGGTCGTAGACCTGCCGCACCACGGGCGCCATCTTCTGGCTCACCCGGCCGGCGACGATCATCAGGTCGGCCTGGCGCGGCGAGGCGCGGAAGACCTCCATGCCGAACCGGGAGATGTCGTAGCGGCTGGTGCCGGTCGCCATCATCTCGATCGCGCAACAGGCCAGGCCGAACGTGACCGGCCACAACGAGCCCTTGCGGAAATACCCGACGAGGTTCTCGACCGTCGTCAGCAGGAACCCTGAAGGCGCCTCTTCGATACCCATGTCAGATCACCCCTAGTCCCACTC
Organism: Cellulomonas cellasea; assembly: GCF_030372105.1. Classification (GTDB taxonomy): domain Bacteria; phylum Actinomycetota; class Actinomycetes; order Actinomycetales; family Cellulomonadaceae; genus Cellulomonas_A; species Cellulomonas_A cellasea_A. The sequence goes on from NZ_JAUDBQ010000012.1 coordinate 40,965, forward strand.
GAAGCCGCCGCGGCGCCACTCGTACACGAAGGGCACCGTGATGAGGGCCAGGAAGCCCAGCATCGCGACGAGCCCGAACGTGGCGAGCTCCGTGAAGTTCACGGCCCACGGGTACAGGAAGACCACCTCGATGTCGAAGATGATGAAGGTCATCGCGACGAGGTAGTACTTGATCGGGAACCGGCCGCCACCGACGGCATGCGGTGTCGGCTCGATGCCGCACTCATATGCGTCCAGTTTCGCGCGGTTGTAGCGCTTCGGCCCCAGGATCGCGCTGGCGCCCACGCCGCCGAGGGCGAGCACCGCGGCGATCCCCATCATGAAGAGGAGCGGGACGTACGGGTTGGTCATTGCTCGACTCTCCCGGTCGTGGTGTGGACGCTTTCGCGCAGGACGAAAGTCAGGGATGGCTGGGGTTGCGGTCGAGCGTCTCCCGAGGTGAGGAGGCTGCACCGGGACCTAGGTCCCGGCGTGACCCGCAACGTTGAGGGTGTGTGCATCATGCCGCCGGCGCCAGCCGGGCGAGCGCGGAGATGGTCCGGTCGACCATGTCACCGCCCCGCGGCTCGTAGCAGTCGGACAGGAGCTTGAGCACGAAGCGCATGAGCAGCGGGCGGGGCAGCCCGTAGCGGGTGCACACGTGCATCACCTGGGGGTGCTCGATGAGCTTCACGAAGATCCGGCCGAGCGTGTAGTACCCGCCCAGGTCATCCTTCATGCGGGTCTGGTACGCGGCCAGCGCGCGCTCACGCCCGGCGGCGGAGCCGCGCGCGGCGGCCTGGACCACGGAGTCCGCGGCGAACCGGCCAGCCTGCAGGCCGTAGGCGATGCCCTCGCCGTTGAACGGGCTGATCATGCCCGCGGAGTCGCCGGCGAGCATCAGGCCCCGCCCGTACAGCGGGCCCCGGTTGAAGCCCATGGGCAGCGCGGCGCCGCGCACCTCGCCGATCTGGTTCTCCGGGGTGAAGTCCCACTCGGCGGGGGCGTTGGCCATCCACTTGCGGAACAGGTCCTTGTAGTCGACCTTCGTCGCCGCGGCCGTGGAAGACACCGAGCCGAGGCCGACGTTCGCCGTGCCGTCGCCCAGGGAGAAGATCCAGCCGTAGCCGGGCATGAGGTTCGAGCGCCCCGGGGCGCCGTCCCACAGCTCGAGCTGGCTCTCCATCCACGGGTCGTCGTGGCGCGGCGTGCGGAAGTACGTGCGGACGGCGACCCCCATGGGCCGGTCCATCCGCTTCTCGAGGCCCAGGCCGGTGGCGAGCCGCGCGGACACGCCGTCCGCCGCGATGACCACGGGGGCCCGGTAGGTGACGTCCTCGCCGGCGCGCTTGCCGTCGCTGCCCACGGGGCGGGCGGTGACGCCGACCACGCGGCCGGTGCGCTCGTCGAGCAGCGGGCCGGTGACGTTGGTGCGCTCCAGCAGCTTGGCCCCGGCGGCGCGGGCGTGGGACGCGAGCATGTGGTCCAGGCTCATCCGCGAGCGGGCCAGCCCGTAGGACGGGTAGCTCGACAGCTCGGGCCACGGCAGCTCGAGGCGATGCCCGCCCCCGACCACGCGCAGCCCGCGGTTGCGGATCCAGCCGTCCTCCTCGCGGAGGGAGACGCCCATCGCGGCGAGCTCCTTGACCGCGCGGGGCGTCAGGCCGTCGCCGCAGACCTTGTCGCGGGGGAACTCCGCCTTCTCGAGCAGGAGGACTTCCAGACCCGCGGAAGCGCAGTGATAGGCAGCGCTCGATCCCGCAGGACCTGCGCCGACGACGATGACGTCGGCGTCATCGCTCCTTGCGTCAACCACTGTCCCGCCCTACTTGTGAAGACGTTCACATCCCAACCTGGCCGAGTGTAGCCAGGGCCACAGACCATGTCTGCGAAGGCTTACCTCACTTGCCCGTGACACCGCGTGACGAGCGGTGTCACACCACCGGGCGGACCGCCCGATGCAGCGCGACGATCCCCCCGGAGAGGTTGCGATAGGCCACGTCACGCCACCCGGAGTCCTTCAGCAGGCGCCCCAGCCCGAGTTGGTCGGGCCACTCCCGGATCGACTCCGCCAGGTACACGTACGCGTCCGGCTCCTTGGAGACGGCCCGCGCCACCGGCGGCAGGGCGCGCATGAGGTACTCGGTGTAGACGGTGCGGAACGGGGCCCACGTCGGGCGGGAGAACTCGCACACCACCAGGCGGCCGCCCGGGCGCGTGACCCGCAGCATCTCCTCGAGGGCGGCCTGCGTCTCCGCGACGTTGCGCAGCCCGAAGGACATCGTCACCGCGTCGAAGGACTCGTCGGCGAACGGCAGGTGCACCGCGTCGCCCGCGACGAAGCCCAGGTCGGGGCGCCGGCGCTTGCCCACGCCCAGCATCCCCAGCGAGATGTCGCACGGGACCACATGCACCCCGGAGTCGGCGAGCGGCTCGCTCGACGTGCCGGTGCCGGCGGCCAGGTCGAGCACGCGCTCGCCCGGCTGGGCGCCCACGGCCGCGAGCGTGGCCCGGCGCCAGTAGCGGTCCTGACCCAGGGAGATCACGTCGTTCGTCAGGTCGTAGCGGCGGGCGACGCCGTCGAACATGGCGGCGACCTCACGAGGGTCCTTCTCAAGACTGGCGCGTGGCATGCGCCCATCGTCTCAGGTCCGCGGCGGTGGGACGTACCCTGATCGCGATGACCAGCACCATGCCCGACGCCGTCCCGCACCCGCTCGTGGTCCGGACGGTGCCGCTCGACGACCTCCCCCGCACCTCCGGCGACAGCGCCGACCCCGCCGACCTGCTGGGCCTGCTGCCCGCCGACGCGCCCCTCGCCTGGGTGCGGCGCGGCGACGGCATCGTCGGCTGGGGCGAGGCGCTGCGGGTCGACGTCGCAGGGCGCGACAGGTTCGCCGACGCCGAGCGCGCCTGGTCCGAGCTGCTCGCGCACGCGATCGTGCGCGACGAGGTGGGCCTGCCCGGCACCGGCCCGGTGGCGTTCGCGTCCTTCGCCTTCGACGAGGGCTCCGCAGCGGGCGGGGTGCTCGTGGTGCCGCGCGTCGTCGTCGGCCGCCGCGGCGCCCGGAGCTGGCTCACCACCATCGACACCGGCGCCACGCTGCGCGCCACCCCCACCCTCGCCGAGCTCGCCACCCCGCAGCCCGAGCCTGTGAGCCCCGGATCCGTCACCTACACCGACGGCGCCGTGCGCTCCGAGGACTGGCTGTCCGTGGTCGAGCGCGGCGTCGAGGCCATCCGCGCCGGCGAGGTCGACAAGGTGGTGCTGGCCCGCGACGTGTACGCCACCACCAGCGAGCCGCTCGACGTGCGGTGGCCGCTGCGGCGCCTCGCCGCGCGCTACCCCTCGTGCTGGACGTTCAGCGTGGACGGCCTGATCGGCGCCACGCCCGAGCTGCTGGTCCGCTCCGAGAAGGGCCTGGTCACCTCGCGGGTGCTCGCCGGGACGATCCGGCGCACCGGCGACGACGACGCCGACCTGGCGCGCGCCGCGACGCTCGCGCACTCGTCGAAGGACCTCGAGGAGCATGAGTACGCGGTGTCCTCCGTCGCCGAGGCGCTCGCCCCGTTCTGCACGTCCACCAACGTGCCCGACGTGCCGTTCGTGCTGCACCTGCCCAACGTGCTGCACCTCGCCTCCGACGTGACGGGCGTCCTCGCGGCGAACCCGTCGAGCCTCGCGCTCGCCGCCGCGCTGCACCCCACCGCCGCCGTGTGCGGCACCCCCACCACCGCGGCTGCCCAGCTCATCAACCGCATCGAGGGCATGGAGCGCGACAGGTACGCGGGCCCCGTGGGCTGGCTCGGCGCGGACGGCGACGGCGAGTGGGGCATCGCGCTGCGCTCCGCGCACGTCGACCAGCAGGACCCGCGCCGGGTGCGGCTGTTCGCGGGCTGCGGCATCGTCGCCGCGTCCGAGCCCGCCGCCGAGCTCGCCGAGTCCGAGGCCAAGCTGGTGCCGATGCGGGACGCGCTCGGCGCCGACTGACGGCGCCGAGCGCGTCCCGCGTCACGGCTTGGGCGTGCTGACCCCCTCCGGTCAGTTCCCGTTCTGCTGCTGTTGCTGCTGTTGTTGCTGCTGGAACCACTCCCAGAGCTGCTCGGGCGTCACATCCGAGCCATTGCGCTCCTGCCCCGGCTGGGTGGTGCTGCCCGGCGTCGGGGTGGTGGGCGCGCTCGTCGACGTCTCCTGACGGGTGGCGAGCGTCGCCTCGACATCCTTCGTCTGGCCGTCCCGCACCAGCGTCAGGGTGACCTTGGAGCCGGACGTCAGCTCCCGCACGTAGGCCGTGAGCGACTCCGCGCCCGCCACCGGCTTGTCGTCGATCGCCACGATCACGTCACCGGGCTGGACGCCCGCCTCCGCGGCCGGCGAGCCATCCGTCACGGCCTGCACCACAGCGCCGCGACGGGTCACGCCGTCGGCGGTGGCCGTGCCGTCCGTCATCGAGACCCCGAGGAACGCGTGCTCCGCGGATCCCGAGTCGATGAGCTGCGTGCCGATCTGCTTGGCCAGGTTGACCGGGATCGCGAAGCCCAGGCCGATCGACCCCGACTCGCTCGACAGCGTGGCGATCGAGGACGTGATGCCGATGACCAGGCCCTGGCCGTCGAACAACGGGCCGCCGGAGTTGCCCGGGTTGATGGCCGCGTCGATCTGGATGGCGTTGGTCACGGCCTCGCCGCCAGACTCCGACGTCGACACCGGGCGGTCCACCGCCGAGACGATGCCGGTGGTCACCGTGTTGGACAGGCCCAGCGGGTTGCCGACCGCCATGACGGCCTCGCCCACCTTCACGTCGGCCGAGTTGCCCAGCGTCGCGGGATCCAGGTCGTCCGGGGCGTCCAGCAGGCGGATCACGGCGAGGTCGGTGGCCGAGTCGGTGCCGACCACCTCGGCCTGGAACAGGCGGCCGTCGGTCAACGTCACCTCGATGCCGTTGTCGACGGCGTCGCCGACCACGTGGTCGTTGGTCAGGATGTTGCCGTCGTCGTCGATGATGACGCCCGAGCCCTGGCCGGCGCCGCTGGAGGTCTGCACCGCGATCGCCACGACCGACGCCTGCACCGCCGAGGCCACCCGCTCCCAGTCGGGGTTCTCCACGCTGGAGCCCTCGACCGGCGCGGACGGCGACTCGGAGGAGCCCTGGCCGATGGTCGCCAGCGACGAGCTGGAGCCGTTGTCGTCACGCAGCACGAGCGCCATCAGGCCCGCGGTCACGATGCTGGCCAGCAGCGCGGCGGCGATGGCCACGCCGACGAGCGGGCCCCAGATGGACCGGCGCCGCGGGGGCTGGCCGCCGGGGCCGCCGGGGCCGCCGGGCTGGCCCGGGCCGGGGCCGCCGGGATAGCCGGGGCCGCCAGGCTGGTCGGGGCCGCCGGACTGGCCGGGGCCGCCAGGATGGCCGGGGCCGCCGTAGCCGCCGCGCTGGCCGGGGCCCTCGCCCGCTGGCGGGTGGGCTTGGCCGGGGCCCCCGGCGCCGCCCGACCATCCGCCCTGGGCGCCGTGCGCCGTCGGCGCGGCGGGGTGCGGCGGCTGGAACGGGTTGGTCGGATGCGAGGGCTGCTGGCCCTGGTGTCCGGGCTGCCCCTGCTGGGCGGTGGGGCGAAGAACCTGCGTGTCCGCGTCGCGAGGCTCGGCCGGGCGCTGCTGGTCGGCAGGGCGCTGCTGCTCGGCCGGGCGCTGCTGGTCGGCAGGGCGCTGCGGCTCGGCCGGGCGCTGCTGGTCGGCAGGGCGCTGCGGCTCAGCGGGGTGGTGCTGCTCGGCGGGGTGGTGCGGCTCCGCGCCACTGTGCGCGTCTGGCTCGACGGGCTGGGCCGGCTGCTGTGGCTGGTCGGGCTGCGCGGAGCGCGGGTCGTCCGGGGTGCTCATGGGTGGCCTCCTTAATGCCCACCATGAGACATGTCGGCGCTGGGCGCATCCTTCAGGATTCCTGGGAATCCGCTAAGAATCGCCCTCGCACGGTGACAGTGCCCGCCACCTGGGAAAACGCCCGCGGGCGTCAGTTCAGCGAGCGCCGGATCGCGTCATCGGCGGAGGCCCCGAGCCGTGCCATCAGGGCGCGGCGTCCAGCCCGGTCCACCCGCACCTCCACCACGCTGACGCCGGGCCCGGGCGCGGCGAGCGCGGGAGCCAGCCCGTCGACGTCCGTGACCCGTGTGTGGCGGACCCCGTAGGCCGCGCACAGCGCTGAGAGGTCCGCGCCGTGCGGTGTCGCGAAGACCCGCTCGAACACGTCGGCGTGCTCGGGCGCCCCGTGCTCGAGGGTGGCGAAGATCGACCCGCCGTCGTCGTGCGCCACGACGATCTGCAGGTCCACGGCGGGCTCGAACGGCCCGCGCAGCAGGCCCCCCGCGTCATGCAGGAACGTCAGGTCGCCGAGCAGCGCGCGCACCCGCCGCCGGGGCAGCGCGAGGGCGACCCCCAGCGCTGTCGAGACGAGCCCGTCGATGCCCGCGAGCCCCCGGTTGGCCAGCACGGTGCGGGGCTCGTCCCACGCGGCCACCAGGTCGAGGTCGCGCACGGGGTTGCTGGAGCCGACCACCAGCACGTCGTCGGCGCGCGTGGCCCGGGCCACGTCGCGGGCGAGCGCCGGGCCGCTGACCCGGGTGCCGCTGCGGGACGGCGGCGTGGGCGCGTCGAGCACGTCGTCGATCGCGGCGAGCGCCGCCTTGCCCGCGGCCTGCCAGGCGGCGAGCCAGCCGGGCGGGCCCGCATGCGGATCGGCGCCGGCGCGCATCGAGGCGGGGATCGCGGTGTGCGCCTCGGCCGCGCGGCGCGGCGCGTCAGGCCAGTCGCGGCCCGACGGCGCGATGACGATCACCTCGACGTCGGCGCGGCCCAGCAGATGCTGCACGGGGCGGGTGAGGGTGGGCCGGCCGAGCACCACGGCCCGGCGCACCGCCCCCCCGAGCTCCGCGTGGGTCAGCAGCAGCCGGTGCGCGGGGACCGCGTGGGCGCTGCCGAGGGCCCCGGACGACGGCTCGGCCAGCAACGGCCAGCCATTCGCCTCCGCGAGCTCGCGGGCGGCGGGCCCCGCCCCGTCACCGGCGACCACCACGGTGGGCAGGCTGCTCGCGCGGCGGGCCGTGGGCGCCGGGCCGTCGGCGTCGGGCGACTCCGCTGCCGGGGCGAGGCGCTGCGGGACACGGGTGAGCCCCTCCACACTCGGCTCCGGCCAGGCCGAGGACTGCGGGACGAGCGGCTCCCGGAAGGCCAGGTCGAGGTGGACCGGGCCCGGGATCCCGCTGCGCGCCCCCGTCGCCGCGGCGACCGCCCGGGAGAGCAGGTTGCGCAGGTCGGCGTCCTCGCCGGGCCGGCCGGTAGGCGCTGGGACATCGGCGGCCAGGCGCGTCGACGTGCCGAAGATGCCGGCCTGGGCGGTGGTCTGGTTGGCGCCCGTGCCGCGCAGCTCATGCGGCCGGTCGGCGGTGAGCAGCATCAACGGCAGGCCGGCGTGATGGGCCTCGAGCACTGCGGGGTGCAGGTTCGCCACGGCCGTGCCCGAGGTCGTCACGACGACCACGGGCCGCCGGTCGCCGATCGCGTCATGCGCCTTGGCCAGGCCCAACGCGAGGAATCCGGCGGCGCGCTCATCGGTGCGCACATGCAGGCGGATCGCCGGCGCGCCGGCGGGGCGCTCCCCGTCTGGCCGGGCCGCGTCGGCCAATGCGTACGCGAGCGGCGCGCTGCGCGAGCCGGGCGCCAGCACCGCGTCCCGCACCCCGAGGGCCGCGAGCGCCTGCACCAGCACGCGCGCCGCCTGGGTGGCGGGGGCGTCGTGGTCGTCGGCGGGACGCGGGCCCGGCGTGGAGGTGCTCGTCACGGTCTTACCGTAAACCGGGGCCGCTCGATCGCCCGCCACCGCTGGCCCCATCAGCCACGGGCCGCGCGGGGCGCCACCGCCTCGATCTCGGCCAGTCGTGCGAGCCAGCGGTCGCGCGCGCCGGGCTCGGCGGCGACGGCGGCCAGCAGCCCAGGGTCCGCGTCGGGCCGGCGCACGGCGATCTGCCCGTCCACGGGGAGCAGCGGGTCGGCGGTGACGTCGGCGGTGAGGAGCTGGGCGGTGGCGAGCCCGCACGCGTACGGCAGCTCAGGGAGCGCTGCCGCGAGCGCCAGGCCCGCGGCGAGCCCCACGGAGGTCTCCAGCGCGGAGGAGACCACGACGGGCAGCCCCACCTCGGCGGCCAGGTCCAGGCAGGCGCGCACCCCGCCGAGCGGCTGCACCTTGAGCACCACGATGTCCGCCGCCTCGGCGCGCACCACGGCGAACGGGTCCTCCGCGCGGCGGATCGACTCGTCGGCTGCGATCAGCACGTGCGTGGCGCGGCGCACGGCGGCCAGGCCCGGCACATCGGCCACAGGCTGCTCGGCGTACTCGAGGCCCCCCGCGGCGCGGTCGAGCACCCGCAGCCGGGCGATCGCGGTGTCCACGTCCCACCCGCCGTTGGCGTCCACCCGGATCGCGCCGCTGGGCCCGAGGGCGTCGCGCACCGCCTCGAGCCGCTCCACCTCGTCCCGCTCGGACTGCCCTGGCTCGGCGACCTTCACCTTGGCGGTGCGGCAGCCGCCCGAGGCGCTGACGATGCGGTGCGCCGTCGCGGCGTCCACGGCCGGCACTGTGACGTTCACCGGGATGGCGTCGCGCACCGGGGCGGGCCAGCCGACCTCGGCGGCCTCCCGCGCGGCCCGCAGCCAGCTCGCGGACTCGGCGGCGTCGTAGTCCCAGAACGGGCTGAGCTCGCCCCAGCCCGCGGGCCCCCGCCACAGCATCCCCTCGCGCACGGTGATGCCGCGGAACCGGGTCCGCATCGGGATCTGGAAGACGTGCGGGGCGGCGGTGTCGAGGGGCACGGCCCCAGCCTAGGAGGGCCGTCCCAGCGGCTCGAACCGGCGCCGCGGGACCAGCCGACGCAGGTCCGCTGGCTAGGGTGTGGGACGTGAGCGACCTCCCCCCTCAGGTGTCCGAGACCTTCGACCCGACGCGCTGGCGCGCCGTCGCCGGCTTCGAGGACCTCACCGACCTCACGTACCACCGCGGTGTCGAGCGGACCTCCGGGCCGGACGGCGCCAGCGAGCGCGACCTGCCGGTGGTACGCGTGGCCTTCGACCGGCCCGAGGTCCGCAACGCGTTCCGCCCGCACACCGTCGACGAGCTGTACCGCGTGCTCGACCACGCCCGGATGAGCTCCGACGTGGGCACGGTGCTGCTCACCGGCAACGGCCCCAGCCCGAAGGACGGCGGCTGGGCGTTCTGCTCCGGCGGCGACCAGCGCATCCGCGGCCGCGACGGCTACCGCTACACGTCCGACCCCGACGCCGAGCACGCCGACGCCATCGACCCCGCGCGCGCGGGCCGCTTGCACATCCTCGAGGTGCAGCGCCTCATCCGCACCATGCCCAAGGTGGTCGTCGCGGTGGTGGGCGGCTGGGCCGCCGGGGGCGGGCACTCGCTGCACGTCGTCGCCGACCTCACGATCGCCTCGCGCCAGCACGCGCGGTTCATGCAGACCGACGCCAATGTCGGGTCCTTCGACGGCGGCTACGGCTCGGCGCTGCTCGCCCGCCAGGTCGGGCAGAAGCGCGCCCGGGAGATCTTCTTCCTCGCCCGCGAGTACTCGGCCGAGGACGCCCTAGCGTGGGGCGCCGTCAACGACGTCGTCGACCACGACCAGCTCGAGGACGCCGCGCTGGAGTACGCCCGGATCATCGCCACCAAGTCGCCGCAGGCCATCCGGATGCTGAAGTTCGCCTTCAACCTGGCCGACGACGGGCTGGCCGGCCAGCAGGTCTTCGCGGGCGAGGCCACGCGGCTCGCGTACATGACGGATGAGGCCGTCGAGGGGCGCGACGCGTTCCTGCAGCGCCGGGACCCGGACTGGTCCGGCTTCCCGTACGCGTACTGAGCCGGCACGCGTACTGAGCCGGCACGGGTGCTGAGCCGGCCGAGGTGCTGAGCGCGCGTCAGCGCTCGGCGAACGCCCACGCGGCGACATCGAGGACCTGGCTGACCAGCAGCACGCCCCCCAGCATCAACGCGAGCAGCACGCCCCCGGCGACGAGCACCGCCGCGACGCCGTGGTTGTCGTGCTCGATGGCCTCATGCGAGTCGAGAGTTGTCATGCGACCAGCCTGACGACGACGCCGTGGCGACACATCGGCCCACCGGCCGAGCCCGCCGAGGCGGCCCTCCACCCTGCCGGGGGCGCCACGTCAGCCCCCGGGCGCAGGCCCGGCGCCGCAGGTCCACCCCAGGCAGGACAACCCGGCCCGGGCGGCCACGCCGCATGCTCACACCCCGCATGGTCACACGCCGCAGGGTCAGCTGACGGTGAGCGAGCCCTTCCCGGCGGGGACCAGCTCAACCCAGGTGTTGCCCGGCGCCAAGGTCACCGAGGCGCCCTCGGCGGTGACGAGCCGCAGCGGCGCGTCAGGCGCGTCCTTCTGCCAGCGGGCCGCGAGGGTCTTGCCGCCGGTGGCCACAACGGCGTCACCGGAGCCCACGAGCGAGTAGGTCGGCACCGCGGCGCCGCCCTGGGCGCCATACCCCGTGTCCGGGTGGTCGGCGGTGATCGCCACGACGTTGGTCGCCGAGAGCCGGGCGCCGCTCGCCGCGGTGGCCGGGTTCGACCCCTCGGAGCGCAGCCACGCCGAGCCGTCCCAGGTCCAGCTCGGGCTGGAGGCGGCCGAGAGCCGGAACGCGAGCGTTCCCGCGGGCGTGCCGCCGGTGACCGCCGAGGCGCGCTCCAGGCTGCGGGCGAAGTCGAACTGCTCCTGCGGCGCGGCCTGGTGCTCGCCGTCCATCTGGTCCCAGAACACCTGCGGGTTGCCGTACACGTTGTGCGGCGCGGACCGCCCGCTCACCCGGTACATGCCCCCGACGCCGCGGTCATGGCTCAGGGACTGCACCCCGGAGGCGGCGACCTCCTCGAGGATGCCGGGCTGGCCGCCCGAGTACGCGAGCAGCCCGTGCAGCGGCGCGACGATCAGGGGGTCCATCGGGCGCACCGAGCGGATGGGGCCGACCTCCCCCGGCACCTGCGAGTGGAACACCGCGACGAACCGCGACACGTCGAACTCGACGATCGTCTCCCACACCACGTCCGCCTGGTCGAGCCCCGCCTGCGGCCGCGCGACGGCGGTGTTCTCGATCTTCACCGCGAGCGCGGGCCGGGCGGCGGGCTCCCCCGCGACACCCGTCAGCGGCCACGTCACGGGGATCACCGGCGCGGGGGCGGCGGCCTTCGCGGCCTCGATCGTCGGGGGGACGACGACCGGCTCCTCGACGCGCGGCATGGGCGCCGGCGAGGAGCAGGACGCGAGCACGAGCACCGCCGCGAGCCCCAAGCCGGTGACCGCCGTCGTGCGCGCCCGCCGTGCCGTCCCCCGCGCCGTCCCTTGTGCCGCACCTCGTGCCCAGCGCATGAATCCCCCTCGTCGCGGCGCTCGCCGCAGTGTCAGCTGACGGTGACGGAGCCCGACCCGTTCGGGACGAGCTCAACCCAGGTGTTGCCCGGAGCCAGTGTGACGTTCGTTCCGTCGGCTGTGGCGAGGGTGAGCGGCGCGTCGGTGGCCGACTTGGTCCACGTCGCCGCGATCGTCTGGCCGCCGGACGCCACGAGGGCCTCGCCGGAGCCGACGAGCTTGGTCTCCGGGACGGGGCTGCCCGCCGGGTCGACGGTGCCCGAGTCGACGAGGTCCACGCGCAGCACCACCACGTTGGCGGCGGACAGCCGCTGGCCCGAGGCGGCGGTGGCGGGGACGCCCGACTCCGACCGCAGCCAGGTGGACGTGGCCGCGTCCCACTCCCAGCCCGGGTTCGAGTAGGACGAGATGTGGATGCCCACCGACGTGGCGGGCGTGCCGGCCGTCACGGCGCTCGACTGGGCCACGGCGCGCGCGAAGCTGAACTGCTCCGCGGGCAGGTTCTGGTGGTCGGCGTCGGCCTGCTCCAGGAACGTGGACAGCGAGCCGAACACGTTGTGCGGGGCCTTCGCGGTGGACGCCCGGTAGAAGCCGTCGTCGCCGCGGTCGTGGCTGAGGATCTGCACACCCGAGTCGGACAGCGCCGTCACGAAGCCGGCCTGCCCGCCGGAGAACGCCACCAGGCCCTTGAGCGGCGCGGTGATGGCGGGGTCCATCGGGCGGATCGAGCGGATGGGCCCGACCTCCTCGGGGATCTGCGAGTTGTACACGGCCACGAACCGGGTCACGCCGCCCTCGACGACCTGCTCCCAGACCACGTCGGCTTGGTCCAGGCCCGTCTGGGGGCGGACCTCCTTCGGGTTCTCGATCTTCACCGCGACGGCGGGGCGGTTCACCACGTCGTCGGCGGCGACGCCGGTGAGCGGCCAGCGGTCCGGGACCACGGGCTCGGGGGCGGCGCCCTTCGCGGCGTCGATGGCGGCGTCGGCGGTCACCGGGTCGCTGGGCGCGCCCGATCCGCACGCGCCGAGCGCGAGGCTGGCCCCCACGGCCAGCAGTGCTGCGGCGCGGACACGACGGGCAGCCGGCGACGACCTCCGCAGACGGGCTGTCATAGACACGGCTGAACTCCTTCCGCTGCCCGGCCGGTCTGCCGGGCGACCGCCACACTGTAGGGCCCCGACCTAGGCTGAGGGCGTGAGCCGTGCCGTCTGCCTGCTGCCCGTGTCCTCGTCGACGTCCAGTCTCCGCGCCCTGACGGCGGCGCTCGCAGCAGCCCTCGACGGCTCCGGGCCGGCGGTGCTGCCGGTGGCCGAGGGCGTCGCGGACGCCGCGTCCGACGCCGGCCTGACGGTCCCGGACGACGTGGCGGTGGTCATCCGCACGTCCGGATCCACCGGCGCCCCGCGCGGCGTGCTGCTCACCGCGGCGGCGTTGCGCGCGTCGGGCGAGGCGACTGCGGAGCGGCTCGGCGGCCACGGGCGGTGGCTGCTCGCGCTGCCCACCGAGCATGTGGCGGGCCTGCAGGTGGTGGCCCGCTCGCTCCTGGCGGGGACGACTCCCGTCACGCTGGCCCCGGGCCCGTTCCGCGCCGAGGCGTTCGCGCGGGCCGTCGAGTCCCTCGACGCGGGCCCGTCCGGGCGGCGGTACACGTCGCTGGTGCCCACGCAGCTCCACCGCCTGCTCGAGTCGCCCGCCGGAGTCGAGGCGCTCCAGGCCTTCGACGCCGTGTTGCTCGGCGGCGCCGCGGCCTCCCCCGCACTGGTCGAGGCGGCGCGCGGCGCCGGGGTGCGTGTGCTGACGACCTACGGGATGAGCGAGACGTGTGGCGGCTGCGTGTACGACGGCCAGCCGCTGGACGGCGTGCGCGTCGACGTCGACGCCGACGGCCGCGTGCTGCTAGCCGGGCCGGTGCTCGCCGCGGGGTACCTGGGGCGGCCCGACCTCGACGCGGAGGCCTTCGTGCTGCGCGACGGCGTGCGGTGGCTGCGCACCAGCGACCTCGGCGAGCTCATGCCCGACGCCGACGCCGCCGGCGGCATGCGGCTGCGGGTGCTGGGCCGCGTCGACGACGTCCTCGTGACCGGCGGCGCCAAGGTCGCGCCCGCCGCCGTGGAGGGCGTGCTGCACACCCTCGACACCGTCGCCGAGGTGTGCGTCGTGGGCGTCCCCGACGCCGAGTGGGGGCAGGCCGTCACGGCGGTGGTCGTGCCCCGGCCCGGCACCGACGGCCCAACCCTCGCCGAGGCGCGCGCCGCCGTGGCCGGCGCCCTGGGCTCGGCCGCCGCGCCCCGGCGACTGCTCGTCGTCGGCTCGCTGCCCGTGCGCGGCCCCGGCAAGGTCGACCGCAGGGCCGTCGCGGAGGGCGCTGCAGCCGCCCTCGCCGAGCATCTGGACGCCACCGACGACGAGCCCGACGACCCTCACGGCCACGACGCCGTGGCGCGTCCGCACGGCGGCGCCCGGTAACGTCCGGGGGTACCCACATCCGCACCGGCCCGCCCGGCGCACCCGCCCGCCCATCTGGCCTCGTCCACGATCGGCGACCGAACAGGAGCACGATGGCCACCTCGTCCGAGTGGATCGCAGGCGCCCGCCCCCGCACCCTTCCCGCTGCCGCCGCCCCTGTGCTGGTGGGCACGGGCGCCGCCGCGCAGTTGGGCGCCGAGAACCTGGCGCGCGGGCTGCTCGCCCTCGGTGTCGCGCTCGCCTTGCAGGTGGGCGTCAACTACGCGAACGACTACTCCGACGGGGTCCGCGGCACCGACACCGACCGGGTGGGCCCCATGCGGCTCACCGCCACGGGCCTGGCCCGACCGGCGCAGGTCCGGCTGGCGGCCTTCGCGGCCTTCGGCGTCGGCGCGGTGCTCGGCCTCGCGCTGGTGGCGCTGTCCGGGCAGTGGTGGCTGCTGGCCGTGGGCGCGCTGTCCATCGCGGCGGGCTGGTACTACACCGGCGGCTCGCGCCCCTACGGCTACCGGGGGCTCGGCGAGGTCGGGGTGTTCGTGTTCTTCGGCCTGGTCGCGGTGCTCGGCACCACCTACACGCAGGCGGGCCGCATCTCGTGGCCGGCCGTGGCAGGCGCCGTCGCGATCGGCCTGCTCGCCTGCGCGCTGCTCATGGCCAACAACCTGCGGGACGTGCCCACCGACGTGCTGGTCGGCAAGCACACCCTGGCCGTGCGGCTCGGCGAGTACCGCGCCCGCCGCGTGTTCGCCGCGATGGTGATCCTGCCGATCCTGCTGGCGATGGCCTGCGCGTTCGTGGCGCCGTGGTCGCTGATCGTGCTGTTCCTGGCCCTGCCCGCCGGCCTGCTGGCCGTGACGGTGCTGCTCGGGGCGCGTGGCATCGCGCTGGTGCCGGTGCTGGTCGGCACCGGGCTCTACGAGCTCGCGTTCGGCGTGCTGCTGGGGATCGGCCTCGCGCTCTAGCCGTCATCCCCTGGGACGAGGGGCCAGCGCCCTGCCCGCCCACGGGCGGAAGCCGATCGGTCCGCCAGGCTGACGCGCCCGGCACGCCGCAGGGCGGAGCCTGGGCCGATGACGCTCTACTCCCACGGCCGGCAGGTCCGTCCTCGACACCGCCGTGGTCGCCGTGCCCTGGTGCTCGTGCTCGTGCTGGCGGCCGCGCTGCTGAGCGGGGCCGCGCTCGCGATCGCGCAGGGCCGCGGCCCGGGCGCCGCCGCGGGGTCGGCCCCGCCGGCGCAGGACTCCCCCGCGCCCGTCCAGGCGCGCGGCGACGCTCCCCCCGCTGACCCTGGGCTCGACGGGGTCGACCTGGAGTTGGCCCGCCGGGTCGCGCAGGCCAAGGCCGCGGCGGCCGACGAGGGCGTGGCGCTGACGATCACCTCCGGGAAGCGCTCGGAGGATGAGCAGCAGGCGCTGGTCGACGCGGCGGTGCACCGGCACGGCTCGGTGGAGGAGGCCAAGCGGTGGGTGCTGCCGCCGGAGTCCTCGGCCCATGTGCGGGGCTTGGCGGTGGACGTCGGCCCGACGGACGGGGCGCTGTGGCTCGGCGAGCACGGGCTCGACTTCGGGCTGTGCCGCACCTACGCCAACGAGATGTGGCACTTCGAGATGCTGCCCGACGGCGCGAACTCCTGCGCACCGATGCACGAGGACTCGTCGTCAGGATGGTGACGGCGGCGGCCGGGCCGGCGCACGGGCTAGGAGGCGCCCTGCTCGCGTTCGGCGGCGTCGAGGGCGGCGTCCTCGATGTCGGCGTCGTCGGGGGCCGGGCCGCCCGCGCGCGCGGACCGGGCCACCGCGCGCCGCTCGACGAACTGCGCCGCCTCCTGGCGCTGCCGGCCCAGGAGCACATACGACAGCGCCCAGGCGACGAAAGCGGCCAGCAGGACGGCCAGCCAGGAGCCCATCCCGGCCCAGACCAGGAGGGCGAGGCTCACGGCGAAGAGGCCGAGCCTCCACAGGGAGTACGTCACGACAGGCACGGCATCAGGGTATGCCGCCCGCGGGATCACATGGGCGCCGGCGCCGGGCGGGCCGCGGCGGTCCCCCCAGCGCAGGCGAACTAGGCTGAGGCGATGCGCAACCTCCTCGCCTTCGCGGCGGTCGGGCTCATCGTCTACACGATCTTCGACGTGCTGCGCAGCGAGGACTCCGAACGATTCGGGGTGAACCGGTTCGTCTGCCTGGCGTTCATCGTGGTGCTCCCCGTGGTGGGCTCCATCGCGTGGCTCGTGCTGCGCCAGATGGCCCGGTCCTCGCATGCGGGCCAGCGCCCGGCGGGGGCGCCGCGGTCGTCGGGCCCCGTCGCCCCGGACGACGACCCGGAGTTCCTCTGGCGGCTCGAGCAGCAGCGCCGCCGCGCCGACCGCGACCGTGCCGCCGACGACCGCCCGGACGAGCCGCGCACCGAGCTCTGACGGGCGCCGAGGCGTTCTGACGCGCCGGGCTCTGACGCGCGCAGGGCTGACCGCCCCGCGCGCGTCACCGCGTCACAGTCCTCCGTAGGAGTGCAGCCCGTTGGGGATGAGGTTGACGACTGTGAAGTTGGCGATCACCGCGGCGTAGCCGACGAAGACGAAGTACGCGGCCCGGCGCCCGCTCCACCCGCGCGTGGTGCGCGCGTGCAGGTACGCCGCGTACACGACCCACGCCACGAACGTGCCGACCTCCTTGGGGTCCCAGCCCCAGTACCGGCCCCACGCATGCTCGGCCCAGATCGAGCCGCCCACCAGCGCGAACGTCCATCCCACGAAGCCGATGGCGTTGAGCCGGAAGGACTGCGCCTCCAGCGCCCGCGGTGAGGGCACGGTGCGCAGCCACGCCCACGCGGGCCCGGTCACGCGCCAGCGGTGCAGGGCACGGCGCAAGCCGTCGGCCCGCCGCCAGGGCTGCTCGAGGTGGCTGCGGCCCGACTCGCGGGAGTCCTTGAGCACCTGCAGCGCGGCCGCGGCGAAGGCCACGGTGAACACCCCGGTGGCCAGGATCGCGACGCCGACGTGCAGCACCAGCCAGTAGCTGTCGAGGGCGGGCTGCACCGCGTCGGCCTGGATGAAGAAGACCAGCAGCGCGAACGCGAGGGCCAGCACCGAGATGCCGAGCACGATGACGCCGACGAACGGGATGAACCGCTTGCGCTCGATGAACACCAGCACGGCGACGGCGGTGAGCACGCCCACGAGCGTGAACTCGTACATGTTGGCCGTGGGCGAGCGGCCCGCGGCGACGCCCCGCGCGATGATGCCGGCGAGCAGCAGCACCCCGCCGAGCAGCGTTGTGCTGCGGGCGATCCCGGCGGCCTTGGCCCCGTCACCGCTGGGCAGGTCGTCGACGGGCAGGTCGTCGGCGGGCAGGCCGTCGGCGGGCGGGCCCGGGACGCCGGCCACCGACGCCGTGCCGTCCGCGGCGGACGTCGCCGCGCCCGCCAGCACCGGCTCGGGGGCCTCCGCGCGGGAGGACAGCTCGGCCTGGCGGGCGAGCGCGAAGGTGTACGCGAGGAGCGCGATCGTCAGTGCGGTCGCGGAACCCCACACGAGCAACGTGCTCAGGTCGCCGACTGTCATCTCTGGGCCTCTTCTGCGGGTCGTGCCGGGGCGGGGTGGACGGGTGCGTCGTTGCTGGTGGCGTCCGGCCGACCGGAGAGACCGACGGCGGGCTGATCGGGGAGGGCGCTGAGCTCCGGAAGCGCGCTGAGCACGCGGTCGAGCTCGTCCTGCAGGCCGACGTCGTCGCTGCGGGCGAGCGCCCCGGCCGTGACCACTGTACGGAGCGGGTCGTCGCCGTCCACAGCAGCGCGGACCCACACGCGGCGGCGCGGCACGAACAGCGACGCGCACAGCCCGGCGATGGCCAGCAGGGCGAAGACCAGCAGGTAGGGCAGCGCCGGGTCGTGGCGCAGGTCGAGCGCCACGAAGCGCGGGACGCTCTCGAAGGTCAGCGTGCCGAGCCCGTCGGGCAGGTCCACCGTCTCGCCGGGGCGCACGTGCAGCGTCACGGGCTGCCCTTGCGCGTCGACGGCCTGCTCCATGTTCGTGTCGTCGAGCTGGTACACGTTCTGGGGGATGCCGCTGTCCAGGCCCAGGTCGCCCTTCCACACCGCGAGCACCAGCACGGGGTCGTGCGGCTGCGGGTCCACGGACCGCCAGATCGTCTCGGTGACCTGCTGCGCCGTCGGCAGCAGCGACCCCACGAGGCCGAATTGCTCCTGCCCCCCGGAGACGTCGGGCACCTTGATGACGCCCTGTGACGTGTACACCGTGTCCTGCGGCAGGAACGGCACCGCGCCGGCGAACGCCACCTCGCCCGCGGCGTCCCGCACCACGACCTGGGGCGCGTACCCGTTGCCCTGGAGGTAGACCTTGGCGCCGCCCGCTGTGAGCGGGTGGTTGACCTTGATGGTCGCGGCCTCGGGCTCGGCGTCCGGCTCGTCGAGGGTGACCTCGGCCAGGAAGTCGCGCGACTGCAGCGTCTGGGCGTCGAAGCGGGAGGTGAAGCGGTCCAGCGTGAGCCGGAACGGCGCGAGGCTCTCGGGCTCGAACGCGATGCCGGACTCGAACGTGTCGTAGTCCGTCTGCGCGTTGACGAAGGTGCCGCCCTCGACGATGAGCACCTGGCCGCGGAAGTGCAGCATCTGGCCGGTCGCCACCGACACCAGCAGCCCCACCAGCGCCAGGTGGAAGACGAGGTTGCCGGTCTCGCGCAGGTAGCCGCGCTCACCCGACACCGACCACACGCCGGGCTGCTCCTCGCGCGCCTCGGTGCGGAACCGCGGCAGCGGTCCAGGCCCGCGCAGCGCCCGCTCGGCGGTGCGAACCACCTCCTCGGGGCTCGCGGTCGACTGCGCCGAGCCCTTGGCGGGGAACCTGTCGAATCGGCGCGGGGTGCGCGGCGGGCGGGAGCGCATCGCCCGCAGGTGCACCTTCGCGCGCGGCAGGATACAGCCCACCAGCGAGACGAACAGCAACAGGTAGATCGCGGAGAACCAGGCCGAGCCGTAGACGTCGAAGAACCCCAGCCGGTCGAGCCACGGCCCGGAGCCCGGGTGGTCCAGCAGGTACTGCGCGACGTCCGACGGCGACTGCGGCCGTTGGGGGAACACCGATCCGGGCACCGCGGCCACGGCCAGCAGCATGAGCAGCAGCAGCGCGACCCGCATGCTGGTGAGCTGCCGCCACGCCCAGCGCAGCCAGCCGACGACGCCCAGCCGGGGCAGCGTGGGTGGCGCCGCGCCATCGGCGGAGAACGCGTCCTCGAGCCCCTCGGGCGTGTACGTGGTCGTGCGGTCGTCGCTCATCACACCACCGGGACGAAGAGGTCGGGGCCTGTGAGCAGGCCTTGGAGCCAGAGGGCCCAGGACGCCCACAGGCCGGTGGCCAGCGCGATCCCGAGCACCACGAGCAGCCCGCCGCCGATCCGCATGACGGCGAGCCGGTGGCGGCGCAGGAACCCGAGCGCGCGGCGGCTGCGCGAGGCTCCCAGGGCGAGGAGCAGGAACGGCAGCCCGAGCCCGACGCAGAACGCGATGGACAGCACGGCGCCGCGCCCCGCGGAGCCACCGTCGAGGGACAGCGCGGTGATGGCCACGAGCGTCGGGCCGATGCACGGGGTCCAGCCCAGGCCGAAGACGAGGCCGAGCAGCGGCGCGCCCCACAGCCCGGCGCGCGGGCTCAGATGGGGGCGGCGATCCTGCTGGAGGAACGGCACGAAGCCCATGAACGCCAAGCCCATGAGGATGACGACCACGCCGAGCACCCGGGTCAGCCAGCCCTGCCCGTCTTGCAGGGCGGCGCCGACTGAGCCGGCCAGCACGCCCAGCGCGACGAAGACGAAAGTGAACCCGGCGATGAACAGCGCGACGCCCGCGAGCAGGCGGCGCCGGTCGACCGCTGGCGCGGGCAGGTCGGGCGAGGGCGCGCCGGGCACGGCGCCGGGGCGGGTGGCTGAGCCGGCCTGGCCCAACGGCGCCAGCACCCGGGGCGCGCCGGGCGAGGCGACGGTGGCGCCCGACATGCCGCCCAGGTAGCCCAGGTAGCCGGGCACGAGCGGCAGCACGCACGGCGAGGCGAACGCGACGAAGCCCGCCACCAACGCGACGGGCACCGCGAGCAGCATCGAGCCGGAGAACGCTGTGGTGGCGAACGCCTCGCCGATGCCGGCCGTCATGGCGTGGCGGCCTGGGCCTCGGCCAGGACGTCGTCGACGAGGCCGCGCAGGGTCGAGGCCTCGACGGCGCCGAGCACACGCGCGGCGACTCGGCCCTCCTGATCGAGCACGACGGTGGTGGGCACGGCCTGCACCGGCACGGCGCCTTGGAGCTCGGCGATCGCGGCACGGTCGCCGTCGGCGATGCTGGGGTACGGGATCTCGAAGGTGCGCTGGAAGGCCTGTGCGGCGCCTGCGTCGTCGGTGCCGTTGATGCCGAGCACCCGCACGCCCTGGTCGGCGTAGTCGGTGGCGAACGCGGCCAGGTCGGGCGCCTCGGCGCGGCACGGCGGGCAGGCGGCGTACCAGGTGTTCAGCACGACGACGTCGCCGCGCCAGGCGGTCAGGTCGTGCTCGACGCCCTCGAAGTCCGTGCCGACGATGGCGACGGGCTCGGAGCGGTCGTCCACGGCCCAGGTGCGTGTCGAGCCGTCGCCGGACTGGTAGCCCTGGTCGGCCACGTCCGTGGCGCCGCCCGCGTCCTCGGCGCCGCAGCCGGCCACGAGCAGCAGGCCCGCCACGACGGCTCCGGCGACGGCGGCCCGACCACGCAGCCGCCTCATGCTCCGGGCACTCCGGCGACGCCGGGGAGCAGCGACCCGGCAGGCTCGCTGTAGTCGATCCCCACGAGTTGGTCGTCCTCGAACCGGAGGCTGGTGAGCGAGGCCACCGAGCACTCCCGGCGGCGCGGGTCGTGCCACAGGCGGCGCTTCTCGAGCGCGCGGCGGGTGACCCAGATGGGGAGCTGGTGGCTGACCAGCACGGCCTCATGCCCGCGGGCCGCCTCGCGGGCGGTGTCCACGGCGGCGAGCATCCGGTCGACCTGCTCGCGGTAGGGCTCGCCCCAGGACGGGCGGAACGGGTTGCGCAGCAGCGGCCAGTGGCGCGGGTGGCGCAGCGAGCCGTCGCCGACGCCGAACGTCAGGCCCTCGAACTGGTTGATCGCCTCGAGCAGGTTCGCGTCGACGCCGATCGGCAGGCCGAAGGCCGCGGCTATCGGGCCGGCGGTCTCTTGAGCGCGCTGCAGGGGCGACGCGGTGACGACTGTGATGTCGCGGCGCGCGGTCCCGGACTCGCCGGCGAGGTGCGCGGCGACCATGTCGGCCATCGCCCGCCCGCGCTCCGAGAGCCGGAACCCGTCGAGGCGGCCGTAGAGCACGCCGGTGGGGTTGTGCACTTCACCGTGACGCAGCAGGTGGACAGTGGTGGCGACCATAGGACCAGTGTCCCAAACCCGGACGTGTGCTCTGTGCCGTTCCGGTGTGGCGGGGGCCACGGCGTGTCGGCGTCAGGCGGCGGGGCTCCCGCGCAGGGCGTCGGTGACGGCCTGCATCGCCGATCCGAGGGCGTCGAGCTGGTCGGCGGTGAGCACGTCGACCAGGTGCTCGCGCACCGCGCGGACGTGGCCGGGCGCCGCGGCGACGAGCCGCTGCCAGCCTGCCTCGGTCATGGTGGCGTTGACCCCGCGGGCGTCCTCGCGGCAGGCCGTGCGCTCGACGAGCCCGGCGGCCTCCATGCGGCGGATGGTGTGGGTGAGCCGGCTGCGGGAGTGCGCGAGCCCGTCCGCGAGCTCGGACATGCGCATGGTGCGCCCGGGCGCCTCGGAGAGCCGCACGAGCACCTCGTACTCCCCCAGCGAGAGGCCGGAGTCGGCGTCGAGCTCGCGTGCGAGGACGTCGTTGAGCAGCGCGTTGCCGTCGCGGAACGCGCGCCATTGGGCCTGCTGCTCAGCCGAGAGCCAGCGCACTTCCTGCTGGTCGGCCTCGGCTGGCGATGAGGTCGCCACCTGCTCTGTCATGTCTCCTCCGCTCCAAGAGTCGGCACCTCCGCGGCTTCGATGAGCCGTCCAGGGGTTGCGCGTCTGCCGTAAGTCTAGTAGAAATCTCAACTAAACCAATGTTGATCGTTCAACTACGTAGGAGCCTCTCATGAGCACAACCACCACCGCCCTCCCCGCCGGCCTCACCGCGGGCGTCTGGACCATCGACGCGTCGCACAGCGAGGCGGCCTTCGCCGTGCGCCACGCCGGCATCTCGAAGGTGCGCGGCACCGTCGCCATCACCGAGGGCGCCCTCACCATCGGCGACGACCTCGCCAGCAGCTCGGTGACCGCCACGCTCGACCCCGCCACCGTCAGCACCGGCGACGCGGGCCGCGACGGCCACCTCAAGACCGCTGACTTCTTCGAGATCGAGACGTACCCGACCTGGACCTTCACGTCCACGTCCGTGCGCAGCGACGGCGGCGACTTCGTCATCGCCGGCGACCTGACGCTGCACGGCGTGACGCGCCCCGTCGAGCTCGCCACCGAGTTCAACGGCACCGCCGTCGACGCCTACGGCAACACCCGCGCCGGCTTCAGCGCCACGACGACGATCTCCCGCAAGGACTTCGGGCTGACCTGGAACGCGGCCCTCGAGGCCGGCGGCGTCCTCGTCTCCGACAAGGTCGCGATGACCATCGAGATCTCGGCGATCCGCCAGGCCTGAGCCTGAGCAGCACGCAGCACCCGACGGGGACCGCACGCCTGGCGTGCGGTCCCCGTCGGCGTCAGCGGCCGGCGCTGGACCGGCGATGGTCATGGAACGCGAGGATCTGCAGCTCCGAGCCCAGGTCCACCGAGCGCAGGTCCACACCGACGGGCACCCGCAGCGGGCGCGGCGCGAACGACAGGATGCCGCTGACCCCGGCCTCCACCAGGCGGTCGCACACATCCTGCGCGGCCTCCGCGGGCGTCGCGATGACGGCGATCGTCGCCTCCAACCGGCGGACCACCCCCGCGAGCTCCTCGAGCGGCTCCACGACGAGGCCCGCCGTGCGCGTGCCCACCACCGCCGGGTCGGCGTCCACCAGGCCCACCACCACGAACCCGCGGTCCGGGAACCCGGAGTAGCGCGCGAGCGCCCTGCCCAAGTTGCCCACCCCGACGATGACCACCCGGCGCTCGCGCGTCAGGCCCAGCGTCGCCTCGAGCTCGGCGCGCAGCGCCTGCACGTCGTAGCCGACCCCGCGGCGGCCATGGGCGCCCATCAGCGACAGGTCCTTGCGGAGCTGCTCGGGCCGCACGCCGGCCAAACCCGCCAGCACCCCCGACGACGCCGTCACCACGCCCCGGGCCACCAGCGTCCCCAGCGCCCGCAGATACCCCGGCAGCCTCGCGATGGTGGCGGGCGGCACTGACCGCGCCTCGCGTGCCTCCGCCGGCTCCGAGATCCCGTCCGATTCACCCGGCGCCCTGCCGCCGACCTCCCGCAACGCCACCTGGCCCCCTCGTCCTCGAAGTCGCCCAGGCTAGGCGGTCGCCTCCGCCCGGGCCTAGGACCTCCGGGAGCGACCCGTCAACGCCGAGCGCACCCGGTCCTCGTCGATCCGCCAGTAGCCCTGCCGCACCCCGTCGACCTCGACCACCGGCACCAGCTCGCCGTACTCCTCGCGCAGCGACACACCGCCCGGGCCCGGCAGGTCGACGTCCACCTCGGCCCACTCGGCGCCCGCCTCGGCGCAGACCCGGCGCACCAGCTCGCGGGCGTCGTCGCACAGGTGGCATCCGGGGCGGGTGAAGAGCCGCACACGGGCAAGGGGCTGTTCGGCAAGTGGCACCACCCCAGCCTAGGCGCCGTCGATACAGTGGCCCGGTGCCCGACCAGAACACGCCCGATGCCACGGACGACCTCGCCCCCGCCGGGAAGAGCCAGGTGGCCGCGTTCTTCGACGTCGACAACACGATCATCCGCGGGGCCAGCGCCTTCCACCTCGCCGTCGGCCTGTACCGACGCGGCTTCTTCCGCAAGTGGGACATCCTGACGTTCGCGATCCACCAGTCGCGCTACCTGATGTTCGGAGAGAACAAGGCCCAGATCGACGAGGTCCGCTCGCGCGCGCTGGAGATCATGGCCGGCCACTCGGTCGCCGAGGTCACGGCCATCGCCGAGGACGTGTACGACGAGGTGCTGTGCCTGCGCATCTTCCCCGGCACCCAGAAGCTCCTCGACGAGCACATCGCCGCCGGCCACCAGGTGTGGCTCGTCACCGCCACCCCCGTGGAGATCGGCGAGCTGATCGCCCGCCGGCTCGGGGTCACGGGCGCCATCGGCACCGTCGCGGAGCACCAGAACGGCTTCTACACCGGCCGGCTGGTCGGCGACATGCTGCACGGCAAGGCCAAGGCCAGCGCGGTGCAGGCCATCGCGGACCGCGACGGGATCGACCTGTCCCGCTCCTACGCGTACGGCGACTCCGCCCATGACGTGCCGATCCTGTCGAAGGTCGGCAACCCGTGCGCCATCAACCCCGACGCCCGGCTGCGCCGCCACGCGCGCGACGTGGGCTGGCCCATCCGGGAGTTCCGCGGCAAGCGCCGCGCGGCCCGGCGCGGGGTCAACGCGGCCAGCTTCGCCGGGCTGGTGTGGGTGGCGAGCCTCGTGGTGCGCGCCATCCGGCGCGGCGCGCGGCCCTGAGCCACCTCCCCCGCCTGGAGCCGCGCTCCCTACACTGACGCGGTGCCCGTCACCGTCCGCCCCGCCCTGCCCGCCGACGCCGAGGCGCTCGCCCACCTCGCCGCCGTGACGTTCCCGCTCGCGTGCCCGCCGGACTCGACGCCGCAGGCGCAGCAGGCCTTCATCCGCGCGGTGCTCTCCGTCGAGCGCTTCACCGACTACCTGGCCGATCCGGCCCGCACACTGCTGCTGGCCCACGACCCCGACTCCGGCGACGAGCCGCTGGGCTACACGATGCTGGTGGACGGCGACCCCGCCGACGCGGATGTGCGCGCCGCGATCAGGCTGCTCCCCACCATCGAGCTGTCCAAGTGCTACGTGCTGCCCGGCCACCACGGCCAGGGCGTGGCGTCGGAGCTGATGGCGGCGTCACTGCGGGCCGGCCGCGAGCGCGGCGCCGTGGGCATGTGGCTCGGCGTGAACCAGCTCAACGCCCGGGCGCAGGCGTTCTACCACCGGCACGGGTTCGAGCGGGTGGGCGTCAAGCGGTTCCTCGTGGGCGACCGGCTGGACGACGACTTCGTGCTGGAGCGCGCGCTCTAACTCGTCCGGTGGAGAGCGGCCCCGAGCACCTGCCGGCTCTAGGGTGACTGGCCATGCAGGTGGGCGTGTGCCAACGACTCGCCGACCAGCAGGGCGGATCACACTGGTGGTACCAATTAGCCCCTGCGGACCCGATGGCAGCGCAGATGCCCGCCACGGTCGGAAAGCTCACGAAGCCACCAGCGTGGTGCGCACGTCCACGTCTGGGCAGAAAGAAACCCGCCCCCAGAGGGGACGGGCGGTATGCCTGCACGCTAGAACGAGATCAGGTCCCTCCTCAAGCCCACAGTCGCGTGGCGCGCTGCGGACGCACGCAAGCCGGCCACCCGATCAAGGTGTCGCATCGGCGTCACGGTGACGCCTCGGCCCGGGCGCCAACCTCCTGCTCGCCCCTCGTCGTGGCGATGGGCCAGCCGTCGTCGTCCCACGCCAGCGTGCGGATCGCCAGCCGGAAGTCGCCGCCCGCCGCCGCGTCGTAGTAGTGGAACGCCAGGTGGCCGCCCGAGACGGACTCCCCGCCGGGCCCGATCATGTCGCCGCGGGTGGCCAGCAGCGGCTCGCCGCCGTCGGAGGTCATCGCGACGCCGGACCTGTCGACGTACGGCCCGGTGACCGCGCGGGACCTGCCGACGGCCATGTTGTAGGTCGAGTCGCTGCCGCGGCAGCACGCGTCGCGGGAGACGAGCAGGTAGAACCAGCCGTCGCGGTGGATCAGCGCCGGGGCCTCGATGGCATTCGGGGCGCCGATCCGGGAGGCGATCTGCAGGGGCGGGGCCTGCGGGTCGGCGGGCAGGCCGCTGGGCCAGGCGAGCTGGACCAGGTGGATCCCGCCCCAGAACGAGCCGAAGGCCATCCAGGGCGTGCCGTCGGCGTCCTCGACGATCGCGGGGTCGATGGCGTTGAAGTTGTCCTCTCCGGGGGTGGAGCGCAGCACCTCGCCGTGGTCGACCCAGCCACGGGTCGGGTCCCCGGGGTCGAGCGTCGGGTTCGTCAGCAGCCCGATGGCGGAGCGGTTCGAGCCGAACGTCGAGGCCGTGTAGTAGAGGTAGTGCGTGCCGTCGTGCTCGTAGACCTCGGGCGCCCAGAAGTTGGTGACGCCGGGCACCACGTCCCGCACCCAGGCGGGCTCGGTGGCGGCCGTCCACAGGGTGCCAGCGTCCGCCCAGTCGAGGCCGTCGGGCGAGGTGCGGACCTGGATGGCCCCGTTGCCGACGCGCTCGTCGCCGGTGGAGAACACGAGCCACGCCTCGCCGTCAGCGCCGGCGAGGAGCGCCGGGTCGTGGGTGCGGAGCTCGCCGGTGAGGTCGAGGGCGCGCGCGGCCGGGCCGTCGGGCAGGTCGGGGCCCGGGACCGCATCGGGCCCGGTGGCCACGCAGGAGGCCGCGGCCAGGGCCAGCACGAGTGCCAGCCCGGCCCCGGCGCCGCGACGCCTGACCTCCGCGATGCTGACCGGCCTCCGGGCCGCGCGCGTCGTCGGCATGCCCGTCAGACCCCGAGCCGGATGACGTTCCACGACACCGGCGGCACCCGCACGGTGAGGCGCCCGCCGTCGACGGCGGCGCTCGCGTTGGGCTGCGGCAGCACGGACGTCGCGTCGTCGGCGGTGGCGGCCCAGGTGTGGTCGGGGTTGGCGAGCGTGGTGGCCCCGAGCAGGCGCAGGCCAGGGATGGAGCGGGTGTCGACGCTGAGCTCGACGTGCTCGGTGAGGGAGCGGTTGACGGCGAACAGCGCCACCTGGCCGGCGTCGTCGTCGTAGGTGGCCACCGCGTCGACCACCGGCACGTCGCCGAACTGGGCGGTCGGGTAGGTGGGCGCGTCGATGGCGACGCGGAGCACGTCGCCCGTGGCGAGCTGAGAAGCTTGCGCGAACGGGTGGAAGGTCGTCTGCCGCCAGGAGCGGCCGCCAGGCTCCGTCATGATCGGGGCGATCACGTTGACGAGCTGCGCGAGGCTCGCGGAGTGCACGCGGTCCGTGTGGCGCAGCAGCGAGATGAGCAGGTTGCCGACCACCACCGCGTCGGCCACGTTGTAGCGGTCCTCCAGCAGCACCGGGGCGACGGGCCAGTCGTGGCCGGTGGGCGGCTTGGACTCGGCGCGCTTCTGGTACCAGACGTTCCACTCGTCGAAGGAGATGTGGATGCGCTTGGACACCTTCTTGTGGGCGCGCACCGCGTCGGCGGTGGCGGTGACGGACTCCACGAAGTGGTCCATGTCCACGGCCGAGGCCAGGAACGACCCGAGGTCGCCGTCCTCCTCCCAGTAGTAGGCATGCGCCGAGATGAGGTCGACGTGCTCGTACGCCTCCCCCAGGACGATGCGCTCCCACTCGCCGAATGTGGGCATCACGACGCCCGACGATCCGCAGGCCACGAGCTCGAGGTCCGGGTCGACCATGCGCATCGCGCGGGCCGTCTCGGCGGCGAGCCGCCCGTACTCGTGGGCGGTCTTGTGGCCGATCTGCCACGGGCCGTCCATCTCGTTGCCCAGGCACCACATGCGGATGCCGTGCGGGTCCTCGGTCCCGTTCTTGCGGCGCTGGTCGCTCAGGCGCGTGCCGCCGCGCACATTGCAGTACTCGAGCAGGTCGAGCGCCTCCTGCACGCCGCGGGTGCCGAGGTTGACGGCCATCATCGGCTCGACGTCGGCCTTGCGCGCCCAGCGCATGAACTCGTCGACGCCCACCAGGTTCGGGTCGGAGGAGTGCCAAGCCAGGTCGAGCCGCACGGGCCGCTCGCCGATCGGGCCGACGCCGTCCTCCCAGCGGTAGCCCGAGACGAAGTTGCCGCCCGGGTAGCGCACGGTGGAGACCCCGAGCTCGCGGGTCAGCTCGAGCACGTCGCCGCGGAACCCGTCCTCGTCGGCGGTGGGGTGGCCCGGGTCATGGATGCCGGTGTACACGCACCGGCCGAGGTGCTCGACGAACGACCCGAAGGTCCGGCGGCGCACCGGCCCGACACGGAAGGCGGGGTCGAGGGTCAGCGAGACGGGCAGCATGCGTCCTCCTTGGACAACGGGGTGAGAGCAGGTCAGCGGGGGTGTCGGTCAGCGGATGGGTGTCGGTCAGCGCAGGGCGGGCGGCGGCGGAGGCGGCCCGCTGGGGGTGAGGGCGAGCCAGCGGACGCCGTGGGGCGGGACGTCGAGCAGCAGGTCGCCGTGGGCGGCCACACCGAGGCGGTCGGCGTCGTCGTCCCACAGGTCCCGTGCGGTCCAGGCGCTCGCGGCGGCCTGGTGGCCGAGGACGGAGGACAGCGGGACCCGGCATGTCCGCGCACGGTCGCCCGTCCAGAACACGGCGGTGTAGCGGGTGTCGTCGGCGGGCGAGCGCGCGCCCCACACGATGACCTCGCCCGCGTCGGCGCCGTCGCCCAGCGGCTCCCGGAGCAGCTCGCCATTGCCGGTGGAGCACCGCAGCACGTGCCCGACGGCGGGGGTGGCCAGCAGCTCGATCACGGCGGGGTCGCTGGTGGGCAGGTCGCCGCCCATCATCAGCGGGGAGCGGGACATCACCCACAACGTCAGCAGCGTGCGCTGCTCGTCGGCGGTGAGCCGGCTCTGGCGGTCCTCGCCGCGCTCGGCCCGGATGCCGATGCGCCCGAGCGGCAGCATGTCCGCGTCGGCCCAGGCTCCGGGGCGCTGATGCGGCGCCCAGCGCGCCATCCGGGTGAATTGGGCGTGCACGTCGGGCCAGCGGTCCCACAGGTCGTCGGAGACCCGCCACATCTGGGCGTGGGCCGCGAGGTGCGGGGCGTGGGCGGTGGACAGGCCCGTGCCGGGTGACAGGGACAGCACGATGTCGCGCCCACTGCGCCGGATGGCGCGCGCCAGGGCCTCGATCTCCCGCGGGTGGTACGGGGCCAGCATGTCGTCGACCTTGAGCAGGTCGACGCCCCAGGACGCGAGCTGCGCCACCTGGGAGTCGACGTAGGCCTGGGCGGCCGGGTGGTCGTGGTCGAGCCCGTGGTTGTCGGGGTTCCAGGCGCAGGCGGAGTCCAGGTCGGCGGCGTCGCGCGCGGTCCACGACGTGCCGAGCACCGGCAGGCCGCGCTGCACGGCGAGCCGGGGGATGCCGCGCAGCAGGTGCACGCCGAACTTCAGGCCCAGGGCGTGCACGCGGGCGGCCAGGGGCGCGAACCCCTGCCCGTCGGCGGCGGAGGGGAACCGGTTCGGCGCCGGGAGCTGGCGGCCGTGGTCGTCGAGCGTGAGCGGGGCGTCGGCGTTGTAGCCGTGGGCACGTGCTGTGGGGTCGTACCAGGCGATGTCGACCACCACCGTGTCCCAGCCGTGCGGGAGCAGGCGCTCGGCCATGAACTCGGCGTTGGCCAGCACCTCCGCCTCGGTGACTGTCGTGCCGTAGCAGTCCCAGCTGTTCCAGCCCATCGGCGGGGTCGGCGCGATCGAGGCCATGAGCCGGCTCCTCTCCCGACGGCGCCATCGCCAGTCGCTCGGTTCTCTACATCGTTGTAGAGGCATCATGCCGATGTCGCCCGATCCCGTCAACAGCCGATCCGGGGCGCGCCGGCCCGCGTCGGTTTCGCCGCGTGGATCACTGTTACCCGATCGTGGCTTGACCATCCCGGCACCGCCATGCCATGTTGTGCAACGTTGTAAAACAACCTCAGAGAGGTCAACGACGACCCGACGCACCTGCGCCCCCGACCCCCGTGGGCGCATCAGCGCACCACTCCCGGACGGGGCATCGCCGCCCACCCGGGACCGCGCCTGACGGGCCGCCCCACGACCTCACAGCAGCTTCGTGACATGGGAGGCAGGCACAGATGAAGAAGACGAGGCTCCTGACCTTGTCGGTGTGCGCCGCGCTAGTCGGCACACTCGCACTGACGGCATGCGGCAGCGACGGCTCCGGCGAGGAGGGCGGCGAGAAGAAGCTCACCTTCATGTTCCGCGGCGGCCCCGACGAGAAGAAGGCCTACGAGGCCGCGATCGCCAAGTTCACCGAGGACACCGGCGTCGCAGTCGAGGTCATCGTCACCGACGCCGACCAGTACGCCACCAAGCTGCAGGCCGCCGTCGCGGGCAACAAGGTCCCCGACGTGTTCTACATCGAGCAGGCCAACCTGCAGTCCTACGTGAACTCCGGCGTGCTCAAGGACATCACCGTCGACCTCGACAACCTCTGGGAGTTCGGCGTCGACTCCTACCGCTACGACGGCAAGGTGCAGGGCCAGGGCGCCCTGTACGGCCTGCCCAAGGACGTCGGCCCGTTCTCCTTCGGCTACAACAAGACGATGTTCGAGGCCGCGGGCATCCCGCTGCCCAGCGTCGACGAGCCGTACACCCTCGACGAGTTCGTCGACGTGGCCAAGAAGCTCACGCTCGACACCGACGGCGACGGCGAGCTGGACCAGTGGGGCACCGGCCTCAACGTCCAGTGGAACCTGCAGCCGTTCGTCTGGAGCAACGGCGGCGACTGGACCAACGAGGACAAGACCAAGGTCACCGTCGACACCCCCGAGTTCGCCGAGGCGCTCCAGTGGTTCGCCGACCTGCAGAACGTGCACGGCGTCACCCCGTCGGCCGAGCAGGCGCAGACGCTCGACACCTACCAGCGGTGGATGGCCGGCGAGATCGGCTTCTTCCCCGTCGGCCCCTGGGACGTCAGCACCTACGCGAAGCTCGACTTCGACTGGGACCTGATCCCCTACCCCGCGGGCAGCACCGGCAAGTCGGCCACCTGGGTCGGCAGCCTGGGCATCGGCGTCTCGAACACCAGCAAGCACCCCGCCGACGCCGCCAAGCTCGTCACGTACCTCTCGGCGGACGAGGCCGCGCAGAAGACGCTCGTGGACGCCGGCGTGCAGATCCCCAACCTCAAGGACATGGCTGACACCTGGGCGGCAGAGGCCACCACCAAGCCCGCCAACCGCCAGGAGTTCCTGGACATCGTGCAGGACTACGGCCGCCCGATGCCCGCCGCCGTGACCTACGGCGCCCAGTGGTACGACGACCTGTGGACGAACATCCAGCCGGTGCTCGACGGCAAGCAGACCGCCGCCGCGTACCTCAAGGAGGCGCAGCCCAAGATGCAGTCGTTCCTCGACCAGTCGATCGCGCAGGCCGAGCAGGCCGCGGCCGGCAAGTAACCGCTCCGCACGCCGTCCCCGCCGCCCGGCGCCACCCCCTCGCCGGGCGGCGGGGACTCTCGGAAAGGACCACGAGATGTCGCAGAGCGCGAGCCTCACGACACCCCCGGAGACCGTCCCGGGCGCCCCGCCCCGGAAGCCCGCCGCGCGGCGACGGACCGGCAGCCGCCTGCACCGGGTCGAGCAGCGCTGGGCGCTGGCCTTCGTGGCCGCCCCGGTGATCGGCTTCCTGGTGTTCACCGTGTACCCGATCGGCTTCTCGGTGTACGCGTCGCTGACCAGCTGGAACGGCCTGGGCCCGATGACGTTCATCGGCCTCGACAACTTCGTCAACATGTGGGGCGACGAGTACTTCCGCACGTCGCTGTACAACACGTTCTTCTACATGATCGGCATCCCGATCGGCCTGGCCCTCGCGCTGGGCCTCGCGCTCGCGCTGAACCGCAAGATCCCCGGCAGGACCGCGCTGCGCACCATCTACTACATCCCGGTGATCTCCTCGCTCGCCGCCATCGCGATCCTGTGGCAGTGGGCCTACAACGGCGACTTCGGCCTGGTGAACCAGGTGCTCGGGATGGTGGGCATCGACGGCCCCAACTGGCTGATGAACACCTCGACGGTCAAGCCCGCGATCATCATCCTGGCGATCTGGAAGGGCCTGGGCTACTCGATGCTGCTGTACCTGGCGGCCATCCAGTCGGTGCCCGCCTCGCTGCTCGAGGCCGCGGCGCTCGACGGCGCGAACGCCTGGCAGCGGTTCCGCTCGATCACCCTGCCGATGGTGGCGCCCGTGACGTTCTTCCTCGTCGTCACGAACATCATCGCCGGGTCCCAGATCTTCACCGAGATCAACATCATGACCCCGACGGGCGGCCCCGAGTACGCGTCCGCCTCGATCGTGTTCTACATCTGGCAGAAGGCGTTCAAGTACCAGCAGATGGGCTACGGGACGGCGATGGCCCTGGTGCTGGGGATGCTCGTCTTCGTCATCACCCTCATCCAGTTCCGGCTCAACCGCCGCAACAGCTTCTCGATCGACTGAGGGCAGGAGACGACTATGAGCCGCACGAACCCCCTGGGCGCCCGGGCCCAGAACCGCCTCGTCAACACCGCGGTGCTCGCCCTGCTGATCGTGGGCGCGCTGGTGATGATCGCCCCGCTGCTGTGGATGCTGACCACGGCGCTCAAGACGAAGGCCGAGGTCTTCGCCCTGCCGCCGGTGTGGATCCCGGACCCGCCGCAGTGGGAGACCTTCACCCGGATGTGGACCGAGGCCCCGGTGCTCTCCGGCATCCGGAACAGCCTGATCGTGGCGCTGAGCGTGACGATCGTCGGGTCCATCACGTCGTCGCTGGCGGCCTTCGCGCTGGCGAAGCTGCACCTGCCGGGGAAGAACGTCATCTTCCTGGGGCTGCTCGCCGGCCTCATGGTGCCGTTCCCGGCGCTGATGATCCCGCAGTTCGTGATGTTCTCGAAGGCGGGCTGGGTGGACACCCTGCTGCCGCTGATCGTGCCCTACCTGTTCGGAAACATCATCATGATCTTCTTCCTGCGGCAGTACCTGTCCTCGGTGCCGGACTCGATGATCGAGGCCGCGAAGATCGACGGCGCGTCCTACCCGCAGATCTTCCGGGTGATCGTGCTGCCGATGATCCGCCCGGCCATCGCCGCCCAGTTCATCCTCTGGTTCATGACGATCTGGAACGACTACCTCGCGCCGATCATCTACCTGAACACCCCGTCGCGGCAGACGCTGCAGGTGGTCATCGCGAACCTCAACGTCCAGTACGCGACGCAGCGCGACTACCCGCTGATCATGGCGGCGTCCGTGGTGGCGCTGCTGCCGATCCTCGTGGTGTTCCTCATCTTCCAGCGCCAGATCATCGAGTCTGTGGCGCTCACCGGCTCGAAGGGCTGACATGACCAGCATCGACGACCCGGCCGACGTCACCGGCTGGGGGGCCCGTCACGCCCACGACCCGACGGCCGTGCGGGATGCGGACGGCACCCACTACCTGTTCTCCACTGACGCCTATGCGGACGGGCCGGTGCGGGCCGGGGTGCAGATACGCCGGTCCCGCGACCTGGTGGACTGGGAGTTCCACGGCTGGGCGCTGCCCGGGGTGCCGGAGGCGGGCGCGGCCTGGTCCGGCGCCGTGGGGTTGTGGGCGCCGGAGGTGGTGCGCGTCGGCGACGAGTGGCGGATGTACTGGTCCGCGTCGACATTCGGCTCGCGCACGTCGGCCATCGGCCTGGCGGTGGCGCCCGGCCCCACCGGCCCGTGGGCCGATCGCGGCCTGGTGGTGACGAGCCTGCATGACGTGGACGGCCCCAACGCGATCGACGCGAACGCGGTGGCCGACGCCGACGGCCGGCACTGGCTGGTCTACGGGTCCTTCTTCGGCGGGATCCACGTGATCGAGCTCGACCCCGCCACCGGCCTGGCCGCGGGTGGCGAGCCCGCCGACGGGCGCCGGCCCGGCACGTGCCTGGCCCGGCGCCCCCGAGCCGTGGAGGGCGCCGTCGAGGGGGCGTTCGTGCTCCCCCGGCCCGGCGGCGGCCACGCGATGCTCATCTCCTACGACTCGCTGTTCTCCACGTACCACCTGCGCGTCGGCGTCGCCGACGAGGTCACCGGCCCGTACCGGGACCACGCCGGGCGAGCGCTCACCGAGGACGACGCCGATCCGGCGATCCTGCTCGCGAGCCATGCCCTCGCCGGGGGCCGCGTCTGGCTGGCGCCCGGCCACGCGTCGGTGCTGACGCTGCCCTCCCCCGTGGACGGCGAGGATCTCCACCTCCTGGTGCACCACGTGCGCGACGGCGCGGACCCCGCCCAGCACGAGGCGCAGGTGCGCCGCCTGCTGTGGACCCACGGGCGGTGGCCGGTGGTGTCCCCGCAGCCGTGGGCGGGCGACCGTGAGACCCATGAGCTCGCGCCGGACGCCCGGACGCTACTGGGCGTCTGGGAGGTCGTGTCCTTCGACGGCCCCACCGACAAGGTGGCCCGCCCGCGCACGGTGCTGGTCGGCGAGGACGACCTGCGCGATGTCGCCCAGCACGGCCCGGGCCGCTTCACCTGGCCTCGAGACTCGGCGGTGCTGGGCACCGTGGCGTTCATGTCCTGGGATGCCGTGCGCGAGCGCGCCGCCTGGTCGTTCTCCGGCCTCACAGCGGACGGGCGGGCCGCGTTCGGCACGCGCGTCGCCGATGCGTAGGCTGCCAGCCGAGACGAGGAGGTCCCGTGACGAGCGCCCCGCACAGCCCTGACCGGGCGCTGAGCCCCGCAGGCCGGGGCCCGGGCCGCGCCGCCGCCGAGGCGGCACGGGATGAGCCTGCCGTCGGTTGGACGGGCCGCGTCATGACAGTCCTGCGGGTCGTGGCACATCTCGTGGCCGTGAACCTGCTGGTGCTGGCCGGGACTCTGCTGGGCGGCGTCCTGTTGGGCGCCTTCCCGGCGCTGGCCGCCGGCAGCGCGGCGCTCCGGGGCGTCGTCTCCGGGGCGCCCTCCGAGCGGCTGTGGCACGACTTCTGGTCGACGTACCGCGCGTCGTGGCGCCGGCTGAACCTGCTGGGAGCCCCGTTCTGGTGCGTCGGCGCGGTGCTGGCCGTGGACGCGCTCGTG
The DNA here is from genome assembly GCF_030372105.1 of Cellulomonas cellasea. Taxonomy (GTDB): domain Bacteria; phylum Actinomycetota; class Actinomycetes; order Actinomycetales; family Cellulomonadaceae; genus Cellulomonas_A; species Cellulomonas_A cellasea_A. Next base: position 75,803 of record NZ_JAUDBQ010000012.1, read on the forward strand.
CTGGCCAGCGCACAGGACGGCGCGCCCGTGGCGCTGTGGGCCGGGTTGGCGGTGATCACCGCCTACGGCGCCGTGGCGTTGGCGTTCCTGCTGCCGTCAGCGCGCCGCGGCGAGGGCGCCGTGCGCACGTGGCGGTTCGTGGCGCTGGCCCCGGTGCTGTCCCCCGCCACGTCGGCGGCGGTGCTCGTGACGCTCTGCGCACTGGCCGTCGTCGCGGCCTGGGCGACGGTGCTGCTGCCACTGATGGGAGTGAGCCTGCCGCTGCTGCTCACCGGCTGGCTCGTGGAGCACCGCCTCGACGCGCTGGAGGCCGCTCAGGCGCCGCCGGAGCCGGAGAGCCCGGCGACCAGCGGCGCAGCGCCCACGCCCGCCGTCGACTCCCGCACGACGATCGAGTAGTCGGCCACCACCTGCTGATAGGGCAGCGCCTCGCTGCCGCCCGCGATCCGCGCGACGAGCAGCTCGACGGCGGTGCGCGCGATCTCCTCACGCCCCGGGGACACGGTGGACAGCGTGGGCGAGGAGTACGCCGCGTCGTCGATGTCGTCGAAGCCGATGACGGCGATCTGCTCGGGCACGGCGACCCGGCGGGCGTGCAGCACGTGCAGGGCGCCCAGGGCCAGCGCGTCGTTGAGCGCGAAGACGGCGTCCACCTCGACGCCCGAGTCGAGCATGCGGTGCATCGCCTCGGCGCCCGTCGAGCGGTGCCACAGCCCCGCCTCGCCGATCAGCGCGGGGTCGAACGGCAGCCCGGCGGCCTCGAGCGCCTCCCGGTAGCCGCGCACGCGCAGCGCCGCCGAGCCGATGGACTCGCCCTCGTGGGCGCCGATCACGGCGATCCGCCGCCGGCCCAGGTCGATGAGGTGCTGCGTCGCCGCGCGGGCCGCCTCGACGTTGTTCATCGTCACGTGGTCGGCCGGGGCGCCGAAGACACGCTCGCCGAGCAGCACCATCGGGAAGTCCACGGCGAAGGAGTCGGTGTCCTCAGGCCCCAGGTCGAGTGGGGAGAAGATCAGCCCGTCGGTGAGGTGCCGGCGCTGGCCGGACAGCACCTCGAGCTCGCGCTCGCGCACTGCGCTGGTCTGCTCGATGAGCACGGTCAGGCCGGCGCCCTCGGCGGCGCGGATCACGGAGTCCGCGAGCTCGGCGAAGTACGGCAGGCTCAGCTCGGGCACCGCCAGGCCGATCATCCCGGTGCGCCCCTGGCGCAGGTTCCGCGCGGAGATGTTCACCTGGTAGCCGAGTTGCGCGATCGCGTCCTCGACGCGGGCGCGGGTGGCCGGGCGGATGTGGGGGTACCCGTTGACCACGTTCGAGACGGTCTTGATCGATACCCCGGCCAGCTCGGCGACATCGTGCATCGTCGCCCCGCTGCCGCGCCTGGTGCTGCTCACGCTGCCTCCCGTGGACCCGCCCGTGCGGGCGCTGACTCACTGTGCCAGAGCGGGGCGGCGCGGAACGGCCGAATGGAGCGATCTGGCGGGCCAACAGTACATCGATGGAGAACAGCGTTGCCCCCACGATCACCCCACCAACGACTCAGGCCCGGCATGAGAGCCGGGCCCGAGTACGTGCTGCCTACCGCGTGAGCGGAAGGATCACTTCTTGTTGCGACGCTGGTGACGCGTCTTGCGCAGCAGCTTGCGGTGCTTCTTCTTAGCCATCCGCTTGCGGCGCTTCTTGATGACGGAGCCCATAGGTCCTCGCTAACTGAAGGTGGTCGGGCGCTCGGCGCCCTGCCAGGTGATGGTCGATCGACGCGCGGCACGGTCGAACGCCCACGCACGGGAAAGTCCGCTCATACATTACGCGATCCGAGGGCACTGATGCGACGCGCGGGCGCCCGAGGGCTCAGGAGGTCATCCTGTCCCGCTCGACGACAGCCGTGCGCAGGTAGTGGTCCAGCGCGTCCTGCGGCACCCGGAACGAGCGCCCCACCCGCACCGCGGGCATCTCGCCAGAGTGCAGCAGCCGGTACACGGTCATCTTCGACACGCGCATGACGTCGGCGACCTCGGCGACGGTGAGGAACCGCACGCGTGGAGGGTGTTCGTTCGCCATCGTCGCTCTTCCCGCGGGGCCGGCCTACGCGCCGGCATCGTCGCGGCCGTGCCCTGGCCGCTGGTCCACCCTAGGCCCTGGCCCGGGCGGGCGAAAGCGGCGACGAGGCAGATCACCCGACCGAGTCAGCGGGTCAGTCGAGCTCCGGATCGAGCCCCAGCAGCGGGAACACCGCTGCCCGGGTCGCGCGCACCGCCCGGTCCACGTCGTCCGCCGGGTCGTACCCCGCCGACCAGGGCCGGAACTCGGCGTCCACCCCGTCGGTCATCCGCGCGGGGGCCCGGCGGCCATACCGGGCGACCACCTCCGCCTGCCACGCCTCGGGCAGTCGCAACCCCGGGTCCACCGGGCGGTGCACCGCCTCGGCGATCACATGCGCCCACGCGCGCGGCACCACGTCCACCACCGCGTACCCGCCGCCGCCCAGGGCCACCCACCGGCCGTCCGCCACCTCATGCGCCAGCGCGTGCACCATCTCCACCGCGCGGCGCCCCGCGTCGATGCTCACGTCGAGGTTGGTGATCGGGTCCTCGACATGGGCGTCGCAGCCGTGCTGGCTCACCACCACCTGCGGCCGGAACGCCCGCAGCACCGGGGGCACCACGGCGTCGATGGCCCGCAGCCAGCCGGCGTCGCTCGTGCGGGCGGGGAGCGCGACGTTCACGGCGGATCCCTCGGCACCCGGCCCGCCCGTCTCGCGCGGGTGCCCGGTGCCGGGGAAGAGCGTGTGGCCGCTCTCATGGACCGACACGGTCAGCACCCGCGGGTCGTCCCAGAACACCGCCTGCACGCCGTCGCCGTGGTGCGCGTCGACGTCCACATAGGCCACCCGCTCGGCGCCCGCGGCGAGCAGCGCCCGGATGGCCACCGCGGCGTCGTTGTACACGCAGAAGCCCGAGGCGGCCCCCGGCATCGCGTGGTGCATCCCGCCGGTGAGGTTCACCCCGTGCTCCGCCTCGCCGCTCCACACCGCCATCGCGACGTCCACGCTGCCGCCGACCACCCTCGCGGCAGCCTCGTGCATGCCCGGGAAGACGGGATCGTCGGCGGTGCCCAAGCCGCGCAGCGCGTCACCCGCCCCGCCGGGCTCGGACGCGGCCCGCACCGCGGCGACATACGCGGCCTCATGGACCGTCTCCAACACCGCGTCGGTGACCGGCTCGGCGCCCACCACCCGCATGCCCGGGCCGTCCAACAGGCCCAGCGCGTCGGCCAGCCGCATCGTCAGGTCCAGCCGCAACGGCGCCATCGGGTGGCCGTCGCCGAAGTCGTAGCCGAGCAGTGCGGGCGACCACACGACCTGCACGTCCGCTGACATGGGGCCACGCTAGCGTCCTGCGGCGGGGCCGACGTGACAGAGTTGCCCCTGTCCACGCGTGCGCGTACGGGAGGTGCGATGGCTCGGGGCCTCCCCGGGGCGATGTGGTCGGGACGGGAGCTGGTCGACAGGCTCGCCCGACAGTCGCCCGCACGACTGGCGATCGGCGTCTTCGGCGGTGTCGTCGCGCTGTTCACCGTGTTGCTCTCCATGCCCTGGGCCACCGCCACCGGTGAGCGGGCGCCCTTCGTCGACGCGCTGTTCACCGCGACGTCGGCGGTGTGCGTCACCGGGCTGGTGACGGTGCCGACCGGCTCGTACTGGTCCGGCGCCGGGCTGGTGGTCATCGCGGTGGCCATCAAGGTGGGCGGGCTCGGCGTCATGACCCTCGCGTCGATCCTCGGGCTGGCGGTGTCGCGCCGCATCGGGCTCACGCAGCGCCTGCTGACCGCGTCCGAGACGAAGACCACCCGGTTGGGCGAAGTCGGCTCCCTGGTGCGCACCGTCATCGTCACGTCCTCGGTGCTCGAGATCGCCATCGCGCTGGCCCTGTTCCCGCGCTTCGCGATGCTCGGCGAGGACATGGGCGAGGCCGCCTGGCATGCCGCGTTCTACGCCGTCTCCTCGTTCAACAACGCGGGATTCGTGCCCACCGTGGACGGCCTCACCCCCTACGCCACCGACTGGTGGGTGCTGCTGCCCATCATGATCGGCGTGTTCGTCGGCGCGCTGGGCTTCCCCGTGCTGCTCAACATCGGCCGACGGCTGCGCACACCGCGCCGGTGGAACCTGCACGCCAAGCTGACGCTCACCACCAGCGCGATCCTCGTCGTCGTGGGCGCCGTGTTGATCGGCGCCTTCGAGTGGACCAACCCCGGCACGCTCGGGCCGCTCAGCGTCGGCAACAAGCTGCTGACGGCGCTGTTCTCCGGCGTGATGCCCCGCTCGGGCGGGTTCTCCACAGCGCCCGTCGGCGAGATGCACGAGGCGACGTGGCTCATCAACGACGCGCTGATGTTCGTGGGCGGCGGCTCCGCCTCCACGGCCGGCGGCATCAAGGTCAGCACGCTCGCGGTGATGCTCCTGGCGATCGTCGCGGAGGCGCGCGGCGACGAGGACGTCGAGGCGTTCGGGCGGCGCATCCCCCGCGCCGCGCTGCAGGTCGCCATCGCGGTCTCGCTGGTCAGCGCGTCGCTGGTGCTCGTGGCGAGCCTCTTGCTGCTGGAGATCACCGGGTGGACGCTGGACGTGGTGCTGTTCGAGGTCATCTCCGCGTTCGCCACCTGCGGGCTGTCCACAGGCGTCACGGAGCAACTGCCCGAGGCCGGCAAGTACGTGCTCACCGTTCTCATGTTCATCGGCCGCACCGGCACGATGACGCTCGCCGCGGCGCTCGCGCTGCGGAACCGCCGCCGGGTCATCCGGTTCCCCGAAGAGAGGCCGATCATTGGTTGACACCGAGCTCACGGGCGCCACGGCGCACGGACGCGGGCGGTCCGCGAAGAAGGACGCGGGTGTGCTCGTCATCGGGCTGGGACGCTTCGGCTCGTCCATCGCCACCACCCTGGACCGCCTGGGCCAGGACGTGCTCGCCGTCGAGCGCAGCCCCGAGCTGGTGGCGCAGTGGGCCGGGCGCATCCCCCTCGTGGAGGCGGACGCGGCGAACCCGGACGCCCTCGACCAGCTCGGCGCCCGCGACTTCGGGGTGGCGGTGGTCGGCGTCGGCTCCTACCTCGAGGCCAGTGTGCTGATCACCGGCAACCTGGTGGACCTGGGCACCCCGCAGATCTGGGCCAAGGCGATCTCCACCGAGCACGCGCGCATCCTGCAGCGCATCGGCGCGCACCACGTGGTGCTGCCCGAGGCGGACGCGGGCTCGCGGGTCGCGCACCTCGTCTCCGGCAAGATGCTCGACTACATCGAGGTCGAGGACGGCTTCACGATCGTCAAGATGCGGCCCCCGCGCGAGACCCAGGGGTTCACCATCGAGCAGTCGAAGATCCGCGACAGGTACGGCGTGACGGTCATCGGCGTGAAGAGCCCGGGCCGGGAGTTCGTCTACGCGCAGCCCGACACCCGCATCGCCGCGAACGACCTGCTCATCGTGTCCGGCCACGCGGACCTGCTGGAGCGGTTCGCCGCGCGGCCCTGAGCGAGCGCCCGGGCATCCGGGCCATGGGACACGAGAGGCCCGGCAGGAGTGCTCCTGCCGGGCCTCTCCGCGTCGAGGGCGGCTACTTCACCGCGCCCGAGGTCACACCCGAGATGATCTTGCGCTGCATGAACATGAACACGAGCAGCAGCGGCAGGCTCATGAGGATGATGTACGCGAAGATCAGGTGCCAGTTGTTCAGGTACAGCCCCGCGCTGGCCACGTTGTAGAGGTTCAGCGGCAGGGTGTCGAGCGACCCGCTGAGCACGAAGAACGCGTAGAACACGTCGTTCCACACGTACAGGCAGATGAGGATCGTCGCTGTCGAGAGCACCGGCACCAGCAGCGGCAGGATGATCCGGGCGAAGACCTTGACCGGCCCGGCGCCGTCGACGCGGGCGGCCTCCTCGAGCTCCACCGGGATGGTCCGCACGAAGCCCGTGACGAAGAAGATGACGACCGACATGTAGATGCCCGCGTAGACGCAGATCATGCCGATGGCGCTGCCGGACATGCCGATCTGCCGCAGCAGCAGCACGATCGTCACGACGGCCGGCGGCAGCACGACGCCGGAGATCGCGGCGCCGTAGGCCACGGTCATCGCGCGGCTCGCGCGGCGGGCGAGCACCCAGGCGGCCATCGAGCCGAACAGCAGCACGGTGAGCACCGACGGCACCATGACGAGCAGGCTGCCGACGAAGCCGGCGGTGATGTTGCCCCGCGTGAAGATCTCGGTGATGTTCTCCCAGAGCTGCCAGTCGCTGGGCAGCGACAGGTTCGGGGACAGCGCCTCGGCCTGGCTCTTGCCGGCGGTGACGACCATCATCCACAGCGGCAGGCCCAGCAGGAGCAGGACCAGCAGCACCACGAACGTCGGCTGCACGCGCGACCAGAGGCTGCGCGGCGCGACGGCCTTGCGTGACACGCTTGCAGTGCTCACAGCACGTTCTCCCGTCGACGGAGCATCCCGATCACCGGGAACGCGAGGGCCGCAACCACCACGAAGAGCACCAGGCTCATCGTCGTCGCCTGGGCGAACAGGCCCTGGCCGAAGGTGCGGAAGATGAAGATGTTGAGGATCTCGGTGGTGCGCGCCGGGCCGCCGCCGGTGGTCGCCTGCACGATGTCGAAGCCGTTCATCGACCCCAGCAGCGCCGTGGCCACGTTGAAGGTGAGCGCGGGGGCCAGCAGCGGGAACCGGATCTTCCAGAACGTGGTCCAGGTGCTCGAGCCGTCGAGGCGCGCGGCCTCCAGGACGTCCTCGTTGATGGTCTTGAGGCCGGACAAGTAGATGAGCATCGACAGGCCCATCCACTTCCAGGCGTGGATCACGGCGACCACCACGATGGTCCAGGTGGTGCTGCCCAGCCACGCGATCTCCACGTCGCCGCCGGTGAAGAAGCCGATCACCTGGTTGAGCGGGCCCGTGGTCTTCAGCAGCGCCTGGAAGATGTACCCGACGGCCAGCGCGGACATGATCACGGGGATGAAGAACATCACCCGGGCGGCGCGGTTGAGCCGGTTGTCCTTCTCCAGCAGCAGCGCGAGGAGCAGGCCGAACACGTTCTGGAACACCGCGACGAGGATCGCGTAGATCAGCGTGATCTTCAGCGAGGACAGCAGCGTGCCGTTCGACACCAGGCCCTGGAAGTTGTCGAGGCCCACGAACGAGATCTCCGACTTGAAGCTCGACCAGTTCGTGAACGCGTAGACGAAGTTGTAGATCGTCGGGACGAAGAAGAAGATCCCGAGGACGGCGAACGCGGGGATGAGGAACCACAACGGGTGCGTGCCCCGGGGCTTCCTCCCAGCGGGCGGGAGGTCCTGGCGTCGGCGCCGTCGGACCCTGGGGGCCTCGACCTGCGCGTCCTGCATGGTCACCATGTCGTGATGTCCTCACCCCGGGCTGATGGGGCCGGGCTCGCGGCCCGGCCCCATCACGCGGACTTGTGTGTGTGGGTCAGAAGCCGTCGATGCCGGAGGCCTTGGCGAGCTCCACGAACTGCTGCTGGGTCGCCTCCGCCGCCTGCTTGGGCGTCTTGACGTTGTTGATGACGTCGACGACGTTCATCCACAGGTCCGGGTTGGCCACTGCCTGCGCCTGCATCGAGCCCACCGAGTCGGACAGCGACGCGTGCACGTCGAGCAGCGCCTGCGGCACCGACGACGGCGACTCGACGCCGGTCATCAGGGAGACGGTGTTCTGCTCCTCGATGAAGGTCGGGTAGTACTCCGTCATCCAGAACGTGAGGAACTGGCGGGCGGCTGCCTCACGCTGGGCGTCGCCGGTCTTGAACGCGACGATCGCGTTGGACTGGTCGGGGTGCGAGGTGGCGACGTTGCCCGAGGGCGAGATCGGGAAGTAGCCGATCGTCTCGTTGAGCGTGGCGGTGTCGGCCTTGGCCTGGAGCTGGCCGAAGAGCGCGTTGATCTGGACGGCCATGGCGGCCTTCCCGTTCAGCAGCGCGTCGCCCTGGTCCTCGAAGGTGGCGGTGACGATGTCCGAGTTGAACAGGCCCTCGTCGATGAGGTCCTTGAGCGTCTGGATCGCGTCGACCATCACGTCGTCGGCGAGGGACGCCTCATTGGCGTTGACCTTGTCCCAGTACCCGTCGGCGGCGGCGTCCGCGAGGAGCACCTGCGGCCACCACTGCGTGGACCAGCCGGCGCTGGCCTGCTCGAAGAACGGCGTGACGCCGGTGGTCTCCTTGATGGTGCGCGCCTTGGCGACCATGTCCTCGAAGCTGGTCGGCAGCTCGGTGATGCCGGCGTCGGCGAACACCTGCTTGTTGTAGTAGACGCCCTGCACGCTGGGGCTCGAGATGAGCGCCGCGTAGCGGGTGTCGTTGAGGATGCCCGTGAGGTCCTGCAGGTCCGGGTCCATGTCCTCGATCCACGGCGCGTCATCGAGCACCTGGAGGTTGTTCGCGGCGTTGATCGCCGTGAGCATCGAGGAGGTGGGCTGCCAGAACGCCAGGTCGGGCTTGTCGCCGGTGGCGACCTTGGTCTGGATGCCGTTCTCGTACGGGTCGGGGATCGTGACGATCTCGACCTTCGCGCCGGTGGCGTCCTCGAACGCCGCGACGACGCCCTCGGGGATCGCGTTGCTCGCCTGGGCCGCCCACAGCGTGAGCTCGACCCCCTCGAGCGAGGCGGTGGCCTCCGGCCAGGTGATGTCGCCCGTGTCCGCCGTGCCGCCCCCGGCGCCCGGGTCGCTGCACCCTGCCACCAGGAGCCCCGCTGCTGCCAGCGTGGCCGTGGTCATCAACAACCTCTTCATTGAAGCTCCTTGAACTGGGTCGACGTCCCGGAGGATGTCAGCCATATCTGTGTGCGTTCTGCCTCTTCCGCCCCGCGGGACGGCTGAGGTCAGGACTGTGGGCGGATGCGCAGCACCCGCGCGGTCCGTGTGGCGCTGGGCGTCACGTGCAGCACGCCGTCCGCGCGCGACCAGCGCGTGGCCCAGCTGCTGGTGGGGGGGAACAGCGCCTCGACCTGGACGTCCTGGCCCGCGAGGTGCGCAAGCGGGAGGTCGATCTCCCCCGCCTCGTCGCCGCGCGTCCAGACCGTCAGGTACGTGGCGTCCTCGCCGGCCAGGCCGAGGGCCACCTCGGGGGCGTCCCAGGCCGGCAGCCCGAGCGGCCACACGGGCAGCGACCGGGCCAGGTCCTCGCGGATCCCCTGGTGCGTGCGCACGGCCTGCCGCACGGTGGCGAGCTGCTCGGGCGTCATGAGGTCCAGGCGGCCGGAGAGGTAGAGGCGGCCGAGCATGCCGGTGGCGAGCGTGAAGAGGATCTCCTCGTCGCTCATGTCGGGCTGCGGGTAGGCCCAGTTGCCGGCCTGCTCGGGCAGCAGCGACGCGGGGGCTGCGGCGGCGACCGGCGGGTAGAGCAGCAACTCCTGCTGGTCGGAGGTGGACTGCAGGTGCAGCCGGGTGAGCATCGCGTAGTCCATGCGCTGGGCGCCGGACGCGCAGTTCTCGATGACCAGGCCGGGGTGGCGCTCGAGCACGCCCTCGAGCCACGCCAGGTGCGCGCGGTTGTGGGCGAGCAGCCCGGCGCCGAGGCTGGGGGCGTCGAGGTCGGTGCCCGGGCCCGCGGTGATGTTGTAGTCGAGCTTGAAATACCGCACGCCCAGGTCCAGCACCAGCGAGTCGACCACGCGGTCCAGGTGGGCGCGGGCCTCGGGGCTGCGCAGGTCCAGGTGGAAGCGGTCGTGCTCCACGACCCGGTGCCCCTCACGCTGGAGGAACGCCGAGTCGGGCAGCTTCTGGGCCATGGGGCTGCGCACCCCGATGACCTCGGGCTCGAGCCACAGGCCCGGCGCCATGCCCGCCGCGCGGATGTGGTCCAGCACCGCGGCCAGGCCCCCGTCGGGGAACCGCACGGTGGACGGCTCCCACTCGCCGACGCTGTCCCACCAGTCGGTGAGCGAGTCGTCGTACCAGCCGGCGTCGATGCAGAAGTACTCGGCGCCGGCCGCGGCGGCCGCGTCGATCAGCGGCAGCAGCTTGGCGGTGGTCGGGTCGCCCATGAGGGTGTTCATGTAGTCGTTGAAGATGACCGGCAGGCCCTCGGGCTGGGGGCGCTCGGCGCGCAGTGCGCGGCGGTGCCCGGTGAGCGCCTGCAGGGCGCCCTGCCAGCCGTCGCCGACGGCCACCGAGACGGGCACGGTGGTGAACGACTCCCCCGGCGCGATGGGCTGGGTCCAGTGGTGCTCGGTGTCGCAGGGGCCCATGAGCACGAGCGCCAGCTCGCCGTCGCGGCCGCGCAGGCGCTCGCCGAGCTCGGCGTGCCAGGCGCCGTTGTGCTCGACCTGCCAGGCCCATGCGGCGCCGGTGGCGCGGTTCTCCAGCACGCCGGTGGGCATGCGCTCACTCGACGACCAGGTGCTGCGGCTGGTGAGGCCCAGCGCGCCGCGCGCGTCCTGGTTCTGGTGCGAGGGCAGGCCCATCTGGACGAGTCCGCGCTGGCTGCGCACGGGCACCCGCTCCCAGCGGCTCTCGCCCAGCCAGTCGCCGTAGCCGGTGTGCAGGTCGACGTCGTCGATGCTGTCGCCGTCGGCGCTGAAGGCGCCGGTGGCGAGGGAGGTCACCGCGAGCAGCACGAGCGGGTCGGAGCCCTCGTTGACGACCTCGGTCCAGGCCTGGACGGCGGCGGCGCCCTCGGCGGCGCGGAGCGTGGAGCGCACGCGCAGCCCGCTGACCGCGTCGAGCTGCTCGACGACCAGGCTGTGCCAGCCCGCCGACTGCTGCGTCGTGTGGGTGGCGTAGCGCAGGCGATCGCCGATGGCGGAGGCGGTGTGGCGCAGGTTGGCGCGCGCGTGGCCGTGGCCGAGGGCGAAGACCTCCACCAGGGGCTGCGCCGGGACGAGGGTGGGCTCCGCGCTCTGCGAGGGGCCGGCCTGCAGGCTGGCGAGACGCACCGGGGCGTCGTCGTCGGAGACGAGCACAGCGCTGACGGCGCCAGTTCCCCAGTGCAGGATGGTCCGGTTCATCAGGGCCGAGCTCCTCATCGTCGAGCGGTCGCTGCGGTGCGACACGCCCTCATGAAAGCGTTGATCAGAAACGTTGGCAAGCCTGTGCCATCACAGCCTGATAACGCTTTCATGACGATCGACTCTCAGCCCCGCATGGACCTGCGGAAACACGCGGGCGCGCGCAGGCGGAGACTCCACCCGCTCAGGCGCCCAGCATGTGAGACGGGCTAGTCGCGGGCTCCCGCGGGCGGCGCCGCGCTGCCACGCACCAGGAGCTCCGGCACAGCCGTCGAGCGCGCCGTCGACGTGCCGGTCAGCATCAAGTCGGACAGCATCCCGAAGGCCCGTCGGCCCAGGCCCACGAAGTCCTGCGCCACAGTCGTCAACGGAGGCGACCACATCGCCGCGAACGGCTCGTCGTCGAAGCCCACCACGCTCACATCGCCCGGCACCGCGCGCCCCGCGTCCGCGAACGCGCGCATCAGCCCGATCGCGAGCTGGTCGTTGCCCGCGAGCACCGCCGTGACCCCCGGGTCGCGCGCGAGCAGCATCCCCGCCTCATAACCCGACGACGGCTCCCACCCGGCCGCCACGGGCTCCGGCACCGGGGCGCCAGCCGCCTCCAACGCCTCCCGCCAGCCGATCGTGCGGCCGACCTCCGGGCCCGTCGACGGGATCGACACATGGTGGACCGTGCGATGCCCCAGCCCCAGCAAGTAGCGCACCGCGTCGCCGGCCGCCGAGCGGTCGTCCACCTCCGCATGCGGGCGGGCACGCTCCCCCGGCGTCGCCGACGACACCGTCACCACCGGCACCGACGACGGCAGCGCACGCGACGCCGCCAACGCCGCAGAGTCGAACTCCAACACCACGGCGCCCGCCACGGCCTGCCCCAGCACCAGGCTCACCGCCGCGTCGACCACCACCGGGTCATCCGACTCCACCACAGTGATCACCACGAGGTACCCGGCGGCGCGCGCGGCCTCCTCCACCCCCTGCAACGTCGCCGCGTAGCCGTACCGCATCGTGTTGCCCGCGAGCACCGAGATCATCGACTGGCGTCCGCTCACCAACGCCCGGGCCGCCGCGTTCGGGCGGTAGCCGAGCGTCTCGATGGCGGCCATCACCTGCGCGCGCTTCGCGTCCGACACCGGTGTGGAACCCGTCAGCACCCGCGACACCGTCGGCACGGACACCCCCGCCACCCGAGCGACGTCGGCGATCACGGGGGGCTTGCGGCGGGCGGGCACAGTCACACGCGAACCTTAGCGAGGCGCCGCGGCACGGGCTTCGTCTGAGTACGGATCCGGGCGCCGGCGCACGCGACGCCGGCGCCCGGGTCCTCCCGCCTCAGCGTGGCCGCGGGCCTCCCCCCTGACCCGGCGCCGGCCCGTCGGCGCGGCCCTTCGGGAGCACCGTCAGCGCGTCCGAGCCTGTCGACCCGGCCACTGTCGCCGAGCCCAGGTAGGCGGCCGTGACGGTGTGCGAGCCCACTGGGAGGTCGCGTGGCAGGGGCACGATCGCCAGGCCGAGCCAGAGCGGGACCTCGCCGACGAGCCGGTCGCCGATCTGGACCCGCACCCGGCCGGTGGCCTTCGGCGCCGGGCCCCCGCCAGCGGGCCGTGCGGCGCGCACGTGCACGGTCGCCAGTGCCGGTTGGCCGCTGCGCACACGGTCGGGGAGGACGAGCACCGTCGTGGTCGACGCCGCTGGCTGCGGCTCCACCGTGCCGGGCGCGAGCCGGATGAACGTGATCGACTGCGCCGGGAAGTCGTAGGCGAACGCCTGTGAGATCCCCTCGACGGTGCGCGCCACCGGGACCACCCGATCGGGGTCGGCCATGGTGTTGCGGTCGCTGAGCGAGGTCGCCGTCATCTCGGTGACCGTCGCCGTGGAGGCCACGGGCGCCCCGTCGACGCGCACGTCCGAGCGGATCGTCTCGGGCGAGGAGTTCACCACCTTGAGGATCGTGTCCCCGGAGGCCTGGTCGCGGGTGACGACGTGGTGCAGGTCCTCGTCGGTGGTGGTGTCGGTGAACGTGGTGACCAGCGTCCCGTCGAGGTAGGTCCGCACCGTGGTGCCCGCGACCTCGATCTTCACGCGGTACGTGCGACCGGTCTCGATGGTGGTGGTGCTGCCCGCCACCTCGACGGCGGCGCCACCGGTGGCCTGCTGGATCGCCGACCGGGTGTTGTTCCAGCCGCCGAGGTTCCACCAGTAGTAGTGCCCGGAGTCCTGGACGCCGAACATCACCAGGAAGCCCTCGTCCCCGGCGATCTTCCGGGCGTCGAGCTCGAGGGTGTAGTCCGTCCAGGCCGCCGCCGGGCCGGTGCTGCGCGCGTCCTCCACGGCGACGTTCGTCTGCCGGTACTCGCCGTCGGTGACGGCCCAGGTCCCGCCGGTGGGCGTCCACCCGGCCGCGTCTGAGGCGAAGTCCTCGGAGTAGAGGACGTCGCCCGTGGCGGTGTCGGTCACCCGCAGGTTGTCGTAGGCGGCCTGCGTGCGCCACGTCGACAGGCCCACCCCGCCGCTGACCTCTGCCGGGCCGGAGCCGCCCGCGCCGGTGAGGGTGCTGGACAGCACCTGGTCGCCCTGGTTCGTGGCGAACAGCTTCTGCACGTGATAGTTCGCCGAGCCGTACGCCCGGACGTTGTCGAACCAGATCGCGTCGGGCGACCACTGCACGTAGTCCTCGTTGGCGAGCAGCGGCGCGTACGACGCGAGGTCGATGACGTCGGAGTTCCGCTCGATGCCGGTCATGAACGCGGCCTCGGCGAGCGCGTTGCGGAACGTGTTGCCGCGTGAGGCGTACTCGCCGATGAACACCTGCGGCCCGGCGCGGTCGTAGTCGTCGTAGCGGTGGGTGTTGGCGAGGAACCACTCCGGGGAGTTGTAGTAGTGCTCGTCGACCAGGTCGGCGCCTTGGTCGCGGGCGAAGTCCCACAGCTCCTCGAACCAGGCGCCCGCGGAGGTCTGGCCGGAGTTGGAGATGATCTTCAGGTCCGGGTAGGCGGCCTTGAGCGCGTCGGCGAACTGCGGGTAGTAGTCGAGGAACTCGCGTTGCACCTCCTCGTTGCCCAGGCCCAGGTACTCGAGCCCGAACGGCTCGGGGTGGCCCAGCGACGCGCGCACGGCGCCCCATTCGGTGTCCACGCCGCCGTTGGCGAACTCGACGAGGTCGAGCGTGTCGTCGATCCACTCCTGGAGCTGCTCGGGGTCGCTGATGGGCGGCGGCCCCCCGCAGCCGTTGACGCCGACGGACACCACGGGCAGCGGCTCGGCGCCCAGGTCCTCGGCGAGCTGGAAGTACTCGAGGTAGCCGAGCCCGTAGGACTGGTTGTAGCCCCAGAAGTTGTAGTTGGTGGGCCGCTCCTCCACCGGGCCGATGGTCTCCTTCCAGCGGTAGGTGCGGCGGCGGTCGTAGTTCGGCGCCTCGTACGGGTCGAAGGTGCCCACGTTGGTGACGCAGCCGCCGGGGAACCGCACGAACTGCGGACTCATGTCCTCGATGAGCTCGGCGAGGTCTTTGCGCAGGCCGTTCTCCCGGCCGCGGAAGGTGTCGACGGGGAACAGCGACACCATGTCGAGGCGCACCGTCCCCGTGCCGTCCGCGAGCACGGCGAGGCGCCCCGCGTCGGTGGTGGCCGTCGCGGTGATCTCGGCGGTGACCTTCGTCCAGGTGTCGGAGGCGGCGACGACCTGGGCCTCGCCGAGCACCTGGGTCCCGGCCACGTCCTCGATCCGGACGGTCAGCGGCCGGTCGTGGTCGGCGGTGCGCCGCACGAATGCGGAGAACCGGTAGGCCTTGCCCTGCTCGACGTGCACGCCGGAGTTGTATCCCGCGTTGCGGACCCCGACCCCGGCGCCCGCGCCCGTGCCCGGCGCCGTGAGGTCCATCTGCAGGTAGACGCGGTTGTCCTCGTTGAGCCGCTCGGCGTCGTCGACTGTGCGCACCGTCCCGGCGGCGCCGCCCCGCTGCACCGTCTGCCAGGAGGTCAGCGGTGTGTACGAGGCGTTGTCGGCGGTGGAGTACTCGAAGGACCGGTTCTGCACCAGCTCGGCGTACAGGCCGCCGTCGGCCGCCCGGTTGATGTCCTCGTAGAAGACCCCGTACAGGTCGTCGCTCATGTCGAGCGTGGGCCCGGTCGCGTCCACGGCGAGGCCGGCCCGCTCGGCGCGGATCGCCTCGAACGTGAGCTTCACGGCCTGGTCGCGGCCGCCGACGACGAGCACGCCGTCCGGCCCGACGCCCACGTAGGCGGGCTCGGGCCCGACGACCTCGAGGACGAGGCGCCCACCTCCGGCGTCCAAGAAGCGCAGATCGGCGGGTGTCGCGCCCGCCGCGCCCAGCACCAGCGCGCCGTCGGCCACCACCACCGGCCGCGGCGCGCCCGCGCCGCCCGACGCCCCATCCGAGGCGGCGAGCCGCACCACGCCGTCGGCGGCCGTCCCGGTCACCGTCAGCCCCGTCACCGTCGTCCCGCGGCTCGCCGCGAGGGCCAGCCCGTGCCCGCCGGCGACCACGAGGTTCCGCAGGTCACCGGGCCCCCGCAGCGTGATCTCGCCAGCCGGGACCACCGGCTCCCCCTCCGGCGCCACCAGTGCGAACCAGTCGAAGACCGCCTGGTGCCGGGTGCCGTCCTGCGCGGCCAGCGCGTACAGGCCGATCTGCGCCACCGGGAACGATGCCTCCACGGTGGCGGCCGTCGCCCAGGCGCCGTCGGCCCAGTAGCTCGTGGTGATCGTGTCGCCGACGCGCTCGAGCCGCAGGATCTCCGAGGTGGAGCCCGGTCGCGCGGTGAATGACGACGAGTACACGGCCGCCGTCTCGAAGCCGTTCTCGACCACCACCGGCCCGCCCGCGGCGAAGCCCACGTGGGACAGCCCGGCCCGCACGTAGTTGTCCTGGTCCTGCCAGGCGATCAGCCCGGCGCCTTGGAAGTCCTTCACCACCGGGGCCGTGACCTGCGTGATCGCGGTGAAGTCACCCGCCGGGACGTCCACGAGCACGATGTTGCGGGCCGTGTTGGTGGTCTGCCAGGTGTCCCCGGTCAGCGAGTTGAGGGTGAGCGCGCCGGGGTTCGAGGTGAGCGACAGCGCGTCGGGCTCCTCGTCGTGCACGGACCAGTCGGTCCCGAGCGTGGTCGCGGAGAAGTCGTCCACCCAGGCGCCGGCGGGTATGACGCCGCTGGGCGGGGCCTCGGCGGCGCGCATGGCTCCGGGCTGCTGGCCCTGGGCGCGTGCGCCACCGCCGGCAGCCGCGGCGTCGAGGCCGAGTGTGAGGGCGAGGACGGTGGCCGCTGTGGCGGCCGTGAGGGTGAACGCCGATCGGGACAACGCTGTCCGGACCGGACGGGAGTCGGTTCTTGGCATGATCATCGTGCTCCAACCACTCGGCGAGGGTGTTCCTGGAGCCCAGAGATGGGCCGGTGCGGGAGGTCCTCCTTCCGTCGGCGGCTACATCGATGGAGAGCCCGCGCGGGGGAGGTCGCACTCCCCCGCGCGGGTGTCCGCGCTAGGTGCGGCGACGGATGATCAGGAGCCGCTGGAGGACCACGAAGACCAGCAGCAGCGCGCCGATCACGATCTTGGTCCACCACGAGCTGAGGGTGCCCTCGAAGCTGATGATGGTCTGGATGGTGCCGAGCACCAGCACGCCCAGCAGCGAGCCGATGACGAACCCCGAGCCGCCGGTGAGCAGCGTCCCGCCGATCACCACCGCCGAGATCGCGTCCAGCTCGACTCCCACCCCGGTGAGGGCGTAGCCGGACAGCGAGTACATCGCGAAGATCAGCCCGCCGATGGCCGAGCAGACCCCGCTGACCACGTACACCAGCACCTGGGTGCGGGCCACGGGCAGCCCCATGAGCTCGGCGGAGCCCTGGTTCCCACCGATGGCGTACACCGTGCGGCCGAACCGGGTGGAGTGGAGCACCCACGCCGCGATGGCCACGATCACCAGCGCCACGATGACGCTCGGGGAGATGAACGCGTACAGCGTGCGCCCGTCGAACGCCGTCCCGGTGGGCCATAGCCGGATGCGGCTCTGCGACAGGGACACGAAGAACGGGTCCGTGATGGACAGCGAGTTCGGGCTCACCACGAAGCACAGCCCGCGGGCCAGGAACATGGCGGCCAGCGTCGCGATGAACGGCTGCACCTCGAAGACCCGGATGAACAGCCCCACGCCGACCCCGAACACGCAGCCCAGCAGCAGCACCGCCGCGATCACCGGCCCTGGCGCCCACCCGGCGATGAGCAGCCGCGCGGTGACCATCGTGGACAGGGCCATCACCGCGCCCATGGACAGGTCGATGCCCCCGGTGAGGATCACGAACGTCATGCCCACCGCGAGCACGATGAGGAACGCGTTGTCGATGAACAGGTTGAGGATCGTCTGGCTGTCGAGGAACCCGGTGTACCGGGTCGAGCCGATGACGAAGACCAGCACCAGCGTGACCAGCGTCGCGAGCACCGACCCGTAGCGGGCCAGCGGAGACGTCCCACGGGTGCGCGACGTGCGGGTCTGGGAGCCCGTCCGCACCTCCGTCGCGGCCATCAGGCCACCACCTCGACGGCCTCGCCGTGCTCCTGGGCGACGGCTCTGCGCCGGGCCCGGAACTTGCGTTGCACCACAGGCGACTGCAGCAGGCAGACCAAGATCACCACGATGGCCTTGAACACCAGGTTGACCTCCGGGGCGATGCCGAGCGAGATCACCGTGATGCGCAGCGTCTCGATGATGAACGCCCCGATCAGGGTGCCGGTGAGCGAGAACTTGCCGCCCATGAGCGAGGTCCCGCCGATGACCACGGCGAGGATCGCGTCGAGCTCGATCCACAGGCCGTTGTTGTTCGCGTCGGCGGCTGTCACGTTCGAGCTGATAAGGATCCCGGCGATGGCGGCGCACAGGGCGCTGAAGACGTAGACCGTCCAGATGATGCTGCGGGCGCGCACCCCGGCGAGGCGGCTGGCCTCGGGGTTGATGCCCACCGACTCGACCAGCGTGCCGAGCGCCGTGCGCCGCGTCAGCAGCGCCGTGGCCGCCAGCACCACCCCGGCGATGATCGCCGAGACCGGCAGCGTCAGCAGGTAGCCGGCCCCGATCGACTTGTACAGCGGGCTGTTCACCGTGGTGATCTGCCCGCCGGTGACGAGCATCGCGATGCCGCGCCCCGCGGTCATGAGGATCAGCGTGGCGATGATCGGCTGGATGCCCACCACCGACACCAGGAACCCGTTCCACGCCCCGAGCACCAGGCACACGAGCACCGCCGTGCCGATGGCGATCAGCACTGTCGACGCCGCGCCCGGGGTGGGCGACGCGGCGATCTGCGTGCACGCCACGGCGCCCGCGATGGCGACCAGCGCCCCCACGGACAGGTCGATGCCGCGCGTCGCGATCACCAGCGTCATGCCGATGGCCACCAGCAGGATCGGCGAGGTGTTGCGCAGGATGTCGATGAGCGACCCGTACAGGTGCCCGTCCTGCATGCGGACGCCCAGGAAGCCGGGCCGCGCCACCACGTTCACCGCGAGCAGCGCCACCAGGGCCACTAGCGGCCAGAACACGTTCGACCGGATGAGGCTGCGCATCACTCCTGCCCTCCGCTCGCGATGAGCTCGAGGACGTCACGCGCTGTGACGTCCGGGCCGTTGGCGATCTCGGCGACTTTGCGGCGGTCGCGCAGCACCGCGATGCGGTGGCTGAGCCGCAGCACCTCGTCGAGCTCGGCGGAGATGAACACCACCGACATGCCCTGTGTCGCGAGGTCGTGCACGAGCTTCTGGATCTCGGCCTTCGCGCCCACGTCGATGCCGCGGGTCGGCTCGTCGAGGATCAGCAGCCGGGGGGCGGTAGCGAGCCACCGGGCCAGCAGCACCTTCTGTTGGTTCCCGCCGGAGAGGTTCCGCACCAGGGCCTCGGGGTTGGCGGGCCGGATGCCGAGCGCCTCGATGTAGTGCGCTGTCAGCTCGTCCTGGGTGCGCTGCGGCACCCGGCGGGCCCAGCCGCGCGCGGCCTGCAGCCCGAGCACGATGTTCTCCCGCACTGTGAGGTCCTCCACGAGCCCCTCGGCCTTGCGGTTCTCGGAGGAGAACGCGATGCGCTCGGCGATGGCCGCGCGGGGGTTGCGCAGCCGCGCGGGCGCCCCGTCGACCTCCAACGTGCCGGTGTCGGCGTGGTCCGCGCCGTACAGCAAGCGCGCCATCTCGCTGCGGCCCGATCCCAGCAGGCCCGCGAGCCCCACCACCTCGCCGGGGTACACGTCCAGGTCGAAGGCCTCGATGGACCCGCGCCGGCCCAGCCCGATGGCCCGCAGGAACGGGGTGGGGGCGGTGTCCGCGCCGACTGGCGCCGCGGACTCGTCACGGGCCTCGGTGTCCTGCGCGATGTCCTCGAGCACCGCGAGCTCGCGGCCGATCATCATCGAGACCAGCTCGATCCGCGTCAGGTCGCCGGTGCGCCGCTCCCCCACCCGGGCGCCGTTGCGCAGCACGGTGATCCGGTCGGCGATCTCGTCGACCTGCTCGAGGAAGTGGGTCACGAACAGGATCGCGACCCCGTCGTCGCGCAGGCCGCGCATGACGCGGAACAGCTCGGCGACCTCGTCGGCGTCCAGGCTCGATGTGGGCTCGTCGAGGATCAGCACCCGGGCGTCCACCTGCATGGCGCGGGCGATGGCCACGAGCTGCTGCACCGCGATCGAGTGGGCCGACAGCGGGGACGCGGGGTCGATGTCCACGTTCAGGCGGCCCAGCACCTCGGCGGCCTGGCGGCGCATGCCGCGCCAGTCGATGCCGCCGGCCCGGCGCGGCTCCCGGCCCAGCATGATGTTCTCCGCCACGGTCAGGTTGGGGCAGAGGTTCACCTCTTGGTAGACGGTGCTGATGCCCAGGTCCTGCGCCTGTGCGGGCCCGTGGATGGCGACGGGCTGCCCGCCGACGCGGATCTCGCCCGCGTCGGGTGGCCGCACCCCGGTGAGCGCGCGGATCAGCGTGGACTTCCCCGCGCCGTTCTCGCCGAGCAGCGCGTGCACCTCGCCCGCGTAGAGGGCCAGGTCCACGTCGTGCAGCGCCCGGACGCCGGGGAACTCCACCCCGATGCCCGTCATCTGCACCACCGCCTCGGGTGGTCGCTCGGGGAGCCCGGCTCCGGGCGGGGTGGCGGGGTCGGCGGGCTCGGCGTGGTCGGCCTGGTCCATGGCGCGGGTGCCTTCCGGTGGCGCGGGTCGGGGTGCGCGTCCGCGGGCCGGGACAGGACCCGTGCGGGATCGGCCGGAGGGGATCCGGTCGGGCCCGCACGGGTCCTCCCATCCCAGGCGCCTGTGGCGCGCGGGACAGCGGTCAGTACTGCCGCGTGGGCAGGGCCTCGATGGCCTGCTCCTGCGTGAACGTGGTCTCCTCGGTGACGATGCGCGGCTCGACCTCCTCGCCGGCGAGCACCTGCTGGGTGATCTCCATGAGCTGCGGGCCGAGCAGCGGCGAGCACTCGACGATGAAGTTGATCTTCCCGTCGGCGAGCGCCTGCATCCCGTCCTTCACGGCGTCGACCGTGACGATCTTGATGTCCTGTCCGGGCACCTTGCCGGCTGCCTCGATCGCCTCGATGGCGCCCAGCCCCATGTCGTCGTTGTGCGCGTAGACCAGGTCGATGTCGGGGTGCTGCTGCAGGAACGCCTCCATGACCTTCTTGCCGCCGTCACGGGTGAAGTCGCCGGTCTGCGAGGCGATGACGGTGAAGTTCGGCGAGCCGGAGAGGACTTCCTCGAACCCCTCCTTGCGGTCGATCGCGGGGGCGGAGCCGGTGGTGCCCTGCAACTCCACGATGTTGGTGGGCGCCGTGCCGAACTCCTCGACGACCCAGTCGCCGGCCTTCTTGCCCTCCTCGACGAAGTCGGAGCCGAGGAATGTCACGTACAGCGACGTGTCCTCGGAGTCGACGGCGCGGTCGGTGAGGATCACCGGGATGCCGGCGTCCTGGGCCTCTTTGAGCACCGTGTCCCAGCCGGTCTCCACCACGGGCGAGAAGGCGATCACGTCGACCTTCTGCTGGATGTAGGAGCGGATGGCCTTGATCTGGTTCTCCTGCTTCTGCTGCGCGTCGGAGAACTTCAGCTCGATGCCGGCCTCCTCGGCGGCGTCCTGGATGGACTTCGTGTTGGCGGTGCGCCACCCGCTCTCGGCGCCGACCTGCGCGAAGCCCATCACGATCTGCTCGTCGCCCCCGCCGCCATCCGCGGTCGATCCGGAGCCGGAGTCCGAGTCGTTGGCGCAGGCCGTGAGCCCGAGGGCCAGGACTGCTGCGGCGCCTGCCGCCAGGGCGCGCCGCCCGTGCTTGCTGACCATGCTTCTCCTCCTTGAGTCGCACCGGTGCGGGTCCCCTTCGACCCAGGACTCGATGTTAACGCTCACATCAGACAAGTGGGGCAATCAGGAGATTACGGATCGATAACGGGCGCCGCTCACAGCCGCATTCGAGCGCGACCCACCCGACCGACGCAGCCGCCCGGGCGCACAACAGGACAGGGCGCCGATGACGGCGCCCTGTCCTGTGTCCCTACCTGTCAGTCAGCTCATCGACTGGCGCCCACCGGCTCTCCCTCGACGGGAGCCGCCTTCGGCGTCTTCGCCTTCACCGAGCGGTCAGCCGGGGCTGTGGACGCCCGGCGCTTGTTGTAGACGTCGAACGCCACGGCGAGCAGCAGCACCAAGCCCTTGACCATCTGCTGGATGGACTGGTCCACCCCCAGCAGCTGCATGCCGTTGCTCATCACGGCCATGACCAGGCCACCGACCATCGCGCCCATCACGGTGCCCACGCCGCCGGTGACGGCCGCGCCGCCGATGAAGCCGGCCGCGATCGCGTCGAGCTCGAACATGTTGCCCGCCGCGGGCTGCGCGCCGTTGGACCGCGAGGAGTAGACGACGCCGGCCACCGAGGCCAGGAAGCCCATGTTGACGAAGATCCAGAAGTTGACGCGCTTGACCTTCACACCGGAGAGCTGCGCGGCGTTCAGGTTCCCGCCGATCGCGTACACGTGCCGGCCGAAGACCGTGCGCGTGGTGACGACCGTGTAGATCATGATGAGCGCGCCGAGGATGACCAGCACGATCGGCAGGCCACGGCTGCGGGAGAGCTGGAAGGCGAACGCCATCACGAGCGCCCCGATGAGCACCAGGCGCAGCACGAACAGCGGCATGCTCTCCACGGCCTGCTGGTAGGCGATGCGGCCCCGGCGCGAGCGGTAGGCGCTGAACGCGTAGCCGCCGACGCCGATCGCGGCGACGACCAGCGTGAACACGTCGAACCCTTGGCCGCCCAGGAACCCGTTGAGGAACCCGCCGGCGATGACCTTGTACTGGTCCGGGAACGGCGACAGCGAGATGTTGTCGAGCACCTGCAGCGTCATGCCGCGGAACAGGAGCATGCCGGCCAGCGTGACGATGAACGCCGGGATGCCCACGTAGGCGACCCAGAAGCCCTGCCACGCCCCGACCGCCAGGCCCACGGCCAGCGCCGCGAGCACGCCCACCCACCACGGCTGCCCGCCGCGGATGACCAGCACCGCGGACACGGCCCCCGTCAGCGCCACCACCGAGCCCACCGACAGGTCGATGTGGCCGCCGATGATGACGATGACCATGCCGATCGCCAGGATCAGGATGTAGGAGTACTGCAGGACGATGTTCGTCAGGTTGCCCGGGTTCAGGAGCACGCCGTCGGTGAGGATCGCGAACAGGCCCACAATGGCCGCGAACGCGATGAAGATGCCGGACTGCCGCAGGTTCCTGGTGAACATCTGCTGCAGGGATGCCAAAGCGTTCATCGGACCTGCTCCCTTTCCTTGGTCATAAGCTCCATGAGGCTCTCTTGGGTGGCCTCGGCGCTGGGCAGCACACCGGTGATGCGCCCGGCGGAGAGCGTGTAGATGCGGTCGCAGATGCCGAGCAGCTCGGGCAGCTCGGAGGAGATGACGATGACCGCCTTCCCCTCGTCCGCGAGGCGGTTGATGATCGTGTAGATCTCGTACTTCGCGCCGACGTCGATGCCGCGCGTGGGCTCGTCGAGGATCAGCACGTCAGGGTCGGTGTGGATCCACTTGCTGAGGACGACCTTCTGCTGGTTGCCGCCGGACAGCTTGCCCGCGAGGGCCATGACCGTGGGCGCCTTGATGTTCATCTCGCGCCGGTAGTCCTCGGCGACCTTGACCTCTTCGTTGCCGTTGACCCAGCCGCCCTGGGACAGCTTGTCCAGGCTCGCGGCGGACACATTCCGGCGGATGTCCTCGATGAGGTTGAGGCCGTACTTCTTGCGGTCCTCTGTGGCGTACGCGATGCCGTGCCCGATGGCCTCGCTGACCGTGCGGGTGCGGATCTCCTTGCCGCGCAGGAAGACCTTCCCGCTGATGTCGCGGCCGTAGCTGCGCCCGAACAGGCTCATCGCCAGCTCGGTGCGCCCGGCGCCCATCAGGCCCGCGATGCCGACGATCTCGCCGGCGCGCACGTTCAGGCTGGCGCCGTCCACCACGACGCGGCCCGGCTGGGTCGGGTGGTGCACGGTCCAGTCCTCGACACGCAGCACCTCGTCGCCCACGTTCGAGACGTGGTCGGGGTAGCGCTGGTCGAGCTCACGGCCGACCATCCCCTTGATGATGCGCTCCTGCGTGACGTCGCCGCCGCGCATGTCCAGGGTCTCGATGGTGCGCCCATCGCGGATGATCGTGGTCGAATCCGCGATGGACGCGATCTCCCCGAGCTTGTGGGAGATCATGATCGAGGTGATGCCCTGCTCCTTGAGCTGGCGCAGCAGGCCGAGCAGGTGCTCGGAGTCGGAGTCGTTGAGCGCGGCGGTCGGCTCGTCCAGGATCAGCAGCTTGACGCGCTTGGACAGCGCCTTGGCGATCTCGACGAGCTGCTGCTTGCCCACGCCGAGCTGGCCGACGGGCGTCACGGGGAGCTCGTCGAGGCCCACGCGCGCGAGCAGCTCGGCCGCGTCGGCATTGGCCTTGTTCCAGTCGATGAGGCCGCGTGCCGAGCGCTCGTTGCCGAGGAAGATGTTCTCGGCGACGGAGAGGAAGGGGACCAGGGCGAGCTCCTGGTGGATGATGACGATCCCCTTGTCCTCGGAGTCGTTGATCGAGCCGAACTCGACCTTCTCCCCGTCGAACACGATGTCGCCGTCGTAGGTGCCCGCGGGGTAGACCCCGGACAGCACCTTCATCAGAGTGGACTTGCCGGCCCCGTTCTCGCCGCAGATGGCGTGGATCTCGCCGCGCTCGACGTTCAGGGTGACGTCCTGCAGGGCTTTGACCCCGGGGAACGTCTTGGTGATGGAGTGCATCTCAAGAATGTGGTCGCTCATGCGGCCTCGACCGTCCTAGCTCGTGCGGAGTGGGGACCTCGCGGGCGGGCCGGGAGCACGGTGTTCCGTGCCCCCGACCCGCCTGCGGGACGCGCCTGCCTGGTGTCAGGCCTGGCCGCTGGCGACCTGGGCGTCGGTCCAGTAGCCCGAGTCCACGAGGAGCGACTTGATGTTGCCGGCGTAGACGATGTCCGACTCGAGGAGGTAGGACGGGACGATCTTCACCTTGTTGTCGTACGTCTCGGTGTCGTTCGCCTCGGGCTCCTCGCCCTTGAGGTAGGACTGAGCCGCCGTGACCGCCTGGTCGGCGAGCTTGCGGGTGTCCTTGAAGATCGTCGAGAACTGCACGCCGTCGTTGATGAGCTTGATCGAGGCGATCTCCGCGTCCTGGCCGGTCACGATCGGCAGGCCGGCGTCCTGGCCCGGGCCGTAGCCCGCGTTCTGGAGCGCCGTGATGATGCCGCGCGAGATGCCGTCGTACGGGGACAGCACGCCGTCGAGCTTGCTGCCGTCCGAGTAGGTGGACGTGAGCAGGTCCTCCATGCGCTTCTGCGCGGTCTCCTGGAGCCAGCGCAGCGTGGCGGCCTTCTCGATGTCCGTCTGGCCGGACTTCACGACGATCTTGCCGTCGTCCATGAAGGGCTTCAGCGTGTCGATGGCGCCCTTCCAGAAGAAGTGGGCGTTGTTGTCGTCCAGCGAGCCGGCGAAGAGCTCGACGTTGAACGGGCCGGACTCGGCGCCCGCCGCCTTGCCGTCCTCGGCGAGCAGGCCGAGGCCCACGAGCAGCGACGTGGCCTGCTGCACGCCCACGTTGTAGTTGTCGAACGTGACGTAGAAGTCGACGTTCTCCGTGCCGTTGATGAGGCGGTCATACGCGATGACCGGGATCCCCTTCTCGGCGGCGGCGTCGAGCTGGTTGGCCAGCGCGGTGCCGTCGATCGACGCGACGATGAGCAGGTCGACGCCCTTGGTGATCATCTGGTCGATCTGCTGCTGCTGCGTGGGGATGTCGTCGTTCCCGAACTGCAGGTTGACCTCGTAGCCGGCGGCCTTGAGGCCATCCTCCACGGCCTTGCCGTCGGCGATCCAGCGCTCCGACGTCTGGGTCGGCATCGCGACGCCGACGGTCTTCGTGCCGCCGTCGGCTGCGGGGGCGCCGCTCGACTCGCCGCTGCCGCCACCGGCGCCGTCGCCGGCACATGCGGCGAGGGAGAGCGCGAGGGCCGCGCCCAGCGCCACGATCTTGAGGCTCTTCATGTCCGTCTCCTCCTTGAGAGGTGCTGCTGATCGAGCTGGTCAGGGACCGACCGCCCCGGGATGCCCGGGGTGGCGACCGGCTGTTCTGTGTGCGCGGAGGGTGGGCGTCATCGCGCCGGACGAGGCTGGGCTGCGATGCCTGGCCATCCGGCTCGGTCGTGGACCGATGAGTTCGACTCTTCTTCGAGCACGTCGTCAGACTCCCGTTCTTGAGTTCACTTCGTCAAGCCAACAACCGGCTTTCCAGGTTGCAGATGCGTAACAACGGGAGACATGGGACGACTATGCCGTCAAGAGGCGAAGAATTCACCCTCTCAGGGGGATGACAAACGCCCCGACCTCCACGAGGGAGGCCGGGGCGTCAGGCTTTATTCACTTGTCGAACGATCAGCGCCGTTCGTCACTCCATGTCAGATACCTTGCGCGAGGCGGTAGTACGCCGCGTTCCAGCGGATGGCGTCCTTGAACCCGCGCCGCGTCGTGTCCTTGTCGATCACCAGCAGCTCGGTGCGGGCGATCTCCGCGAAGTCCTCCCACACCTCCAGGCCCACAGCCGTCGTGAGCACCGTGTGATGCGCCGCGCCAGCAGTCAGCCAGGCCTCCGCCGACGTCGCGAAGTCAGGCTCCGGCACCCACACCGCACGCGCCACCGGCAGGTTCGGCAGCTCCTCGTCGGGCTCCACGACATCGACCACATTGGCCGTGAGGCGGAAGCGGTCGCGCATGTCGGACAGCGCCACGACGACGCCCTTGCCCGGGTCGGTGTCGAAGACCAGGCGGACCGGGTCCTCCTTGCCGCCGATGCCCAGCGGGTGGATCTCCAGCCTCGGCTTGGACGTGGTCAGCGTCGGGCAGATCTCCAGCATGTGCGCGCCGAGGATCTTCTCCGCGCCGGGCACCATGTTGTAGGTGTAGTCCTCCATGAGCGACGCGCCGCCGGGCAGCCCCTCGCCCATGACCTTCGCGGCCCGCACCAGCAGCGCCGTCTTCCAGTCGCCCTCGGCGCCGAAGCCGTAGCCCTGCGCCATCAGCCGCTGCACGGCCAGGCCCGGCAGCTGGCGAAGCGCGCCCAAGTCCTCGAAGTTGGTCGTGAACGCCGTGGCGCCCAGCTCGCCCAAGAACGCCAGCAGCGCGAGCTCCTGACGGGCGCCGTAGCGCAGCGACTCATGCCGCTCACCGCCCTTGCGCAGCTCGGGGACGACGTCGTACAGCTCCTCGTACTCCGCCACGAGCGCGTCGACATCCGCGTCGGCGACAGCCTCGACGGCCTCCACCAGCTCGTTGACGGCCCACGTGTTCACCGAGACGCCGAACCGCAGCTCGGCCTCGGTCTTGTCGCCCTCGGTCACCGCGACGTTGCGCATGTTGTCGCCGAACCGCGCCAGGCGGGTGTCGTGCATCGTGGCCCAGCCCGCGGCAGCCCGCACCCACGTGCCGATCGACTGCGCGACCACCGGGTTCGAGTGGTGCCCCACCACCGTCTTGCGGGCCACGCCCAGGCGCGACTGGATGTACCCGAACTCACGGTCGCCGTGCGCCGCCTGGTTGAGGTTCATGAAGTCCATGTCGATGCTGTCCCACGGCAGCTCGACGTTGGCCTGCGTGTGCAGGTGCAGCAGCGGGGTGCGCAGCGCGTCCAGGCCCGCGATCCACATCTTCGCCGGGGAGAACGTGTGCATCCACGCGATGACGCCGATGACCTTGTCGTCGGAGTTCGCGTCGAGCGCCGCGCGGCGGATCGACGCCGAGTCCTTGAGCACGGGCTTCCACACGATGTTCACCGGCACGTCCGATGACGCGTCCAGCGCGCGGGCGATCTCCTGCGACTGCTCGGCGACCTGGCGGAGGGTCTCCTCGCCGTACAGGTCCTGGCTGCCGGTGAGGAACCAGACCTCGCGGTCTGCGTACGGCTTGCTCATGCGGATGCTCCTGGTCTCGTGGTGCGGGGTCCAGCTAGGTGGTGCTGGGGCGCCCGGCCAAGCCGGGCGCCCCGTGCGGGCTCAGCGCCCGTAGACGTTCTGGTACCTGTCGTACAGCGAGTCGATGTGCTCCTGGGCGATGGGCAGCGGCTCGCCGAGCTGGCGCGAGATGTGCACCGTGCGGGCCACCTCCTCGACCATGACAGCCGCCTTGACCGCCGCCTTGGCGTCCTTGCCGATGGTGAACGGCCCGTGGTTGCGCATCAGCACGGCCGGGCTGCGGGAGCCCTGGAGCGTCTCGACGATGCCCTGGCCGATCGAGTCGTCGCCGATCAGCGCGAACGGGCCGATGGGGATGTCCCCGCCGAACTCGTCGGCCATCATCGTCAGCACGCACGGCACCGGCTCGGCGCGCGCGGCCCACGCCGTGGCGTAGGTCGAGTGCGTGTGCACGACACCGCCCACCTCGGGCATGTGCCGGTACACGTAGGCGTGCGCCGCGGTGTCCGACGACGGCGAGCGGTCCCCGTCCACCAGGTTCCCGTCGAGGTCGCACACGACCATCGACTCCGGCGTCAGCTCGTCATACGTCACGCCCGAGGGCTTGATGACGAACAGGTCGGCGCCGGCCACCCGCTGGGAGACGTTGCCCGCGGTCCACACCACCAGGCCCCAGCGGGGCAGCTCGGCGTGCAGCGCCGAGACGACCTCGCGGACCCGCGCGACCTCGGCCTGCACCTCGGCGGAGAACTCCGTCAGCCCGCTCACGCGTCAGCCCCCAGACGGTCGGCGCGCGCCTCGCGGCGGATGCCCTTGAGCCGGTGCATGACCTCGTTGGCGCCACGGCCGAAGTAGTCGTGCAGCAGCGTGTACTCGGCGAACAGCGCGTCGTAGCGCTGCGCGTTCTCCTCGATCGGCGTGTAGGCCGCGACGGTGCGCTTGCCCATCGACTTGGCGGCGGTGCGCACATCCGGGTAGGCGCCGGCGGCGACGGCCGCGTGGATCGCGGAGCCGAGCGCGGGGCCCTGGTCGGAGGCGATGGTGCTGAGCGGCAGGCGCGTCACGTCGGCGTAGATCTGCATGAGCAGCGCGTTCTTCAGCAGGCCGCCCGCCACGACCAACTCGGTGACCGGGACGCCGGAGGAGTTGAACGCCTCGACGATGGTGCGGGTGCCGAAGGCCGTGGCCTCGAGCAGCGCGCGATAGGTGTCCTCGGGCTTGGTGGCGAGGGTCTGCCCGACGACGACGCCGGACAGCTCGTGGTCCACCAGCACCGAGCGGTTGCCCGAGTGCCAGTCGAGGGCCACCAGGCCGTGCTCGCCGATCTGCTGCTCGGCGGCGAGCTCGGTGAGGTACTGGTGCACGGACAGCCCGCGCTCGGCGGCGGCCGAGACGTAGGCCGGCGGCACGCCGTTGTCGACGAACCAGCCGAAGATGTCGCCGACGCCGCTCTGGCCGGCCTCGTAGCCCCACAGCCCGTCGACGATGCCGCCGTCCACGGCGCCGCACATCCCGGGGACCTCGTGCAGCTCGTCGCCGTTCATCACGTGGCACGTCGAGGTGCCCATGATCGCGACCATCTGGCCGGGCTCGACGGCGTTCGCGGCCGGGGCCGTGACGTGCGCGTCCACGTTGCCGACGGCGACGGCGATGCCCTCGGGCAGGCCGGTCCAGGCGGCGGCCTCGGCGGTGAGCCGCCCGGCCTCGGCGCCGAGCTGGCCGATCTCGTGCTCGAGCTTCTCGGAGACGAAGCCGGTGAACTCGGGGTTCAGCGCGGCGAGGAAGTCAGTGCTCGGGTACTCGCCGTCCTGGTAGATGCCCTTGTAGCCGGCGGTGCAGGCGTTGCGCACGTAACGGCCGCCGAGCTGCCAGACGATCCAGTCCGCCGCCTCGACCCAGTGCTCCATCGCGTCGTAGACCTCGCGGTCCTCCTCGAGGAGCTGCAGGCCCTTGGCGAACTCCCACTCGGAGGAGATGAGGCCGCCGTAGCGGTTGATCCAGGCCTCGCCGCGCTCGTGGGCGAGGGCGTTGATGCGGTCGGCGTGGGACTGCGCGGCGTGGTGCTTCCACAGCTTGACGTAGGCGTGCGGCCGGTCGGCGAAGGCCGGGAGCTCGCACAGCGGGGTGCCGTCGGCGGTGGTGGGGACCATCGTGCAGGCGGTGAAGTCGGTGCCGATGCCGATCACGTCGTTGACGTCGATGCCGTGCTCGGCCTGCGCGGCGGCGATGGCCGCGGGGACAGCCGTCTTGAGCACGTCCACGTAGTCGGCCGGGACCTGCAGGGCCCACTCGGGCGCGAGCGCCACGGGGGTTCCGGCTGCGGCGGCGGGGCCGGCCGTCAGCTCCTGGTCCATGACCGCGTGGGGGTAGGCGTGCACTCCTGAGCCGAGCTCGGCGCCGTCGTGCACGCGCACGACCACCGCGCGGCCCGAGAGAGTTCCGTAATCCACGCCCACCACGAGGGCTCGCTGCGGGTCCACCGTCATGTTGCTGTCCTTACCGTCGGGCTTCGGCGCCTCGCCCGGGGGACCGGTCTTCCACGTGGAAAGCCGCTGGCGTCCGCCGGGCATCGTGGCCACCAGCGGACGCCGGCGGCCGAGGCTATGTTAACGCTAACATCCGGGTGGTCGTCAAGGGACCGCAGGTCAGCCAGGGCCGGCGCCGGACGTGTCGGGCAGCCACGAGCTGGCCCGCACCACCAACTGCGCCGGCAGCGTGTGCCGCGTCACCGAGCGGCCCTCGAGCGCCGCCGTCAGCGCCTCGATGGTGAGCCGGCCCAACGCCGCGAAGTCCTGCCGCACAGTGGTCAGCGGCGGCACGAAGAACCCCGAGCCCGTCACGTCGTCGAAGCCCACCACCGCCACATCCTGAGGCAGCCGCAGACCGCCCTCCCAGAAGGCCCGCAACAGGCCCAGCGCGAGCTGGTCATTCGCCGCGAACACCGCCGACGGGGCGCCCTCGCGCACCATCGCCCGGCCCACCGCGTAGCCGCGCTCAGCCGTCCAGTCCGCCTCGATCGGATCCGGCGCCGCCACCCCGGCCGCCGCGCACTCCGCACGCCAGCCCGCCAACCGGTCCTGCGCGTCGAACCAGTCCTGCGGGCCCGCCACATGCGCCACATCCCCGCGCCCCACCGCCAGCAGATGCCGCGTGGCCTGACGCGCCCCATCCACCTGGTCCACCGAGACCGTGTGCAGGCGCACCGCCTCCGGCTGGTCCCCCGAGCTGATCATCACCACGGGCACCGGCGCGTCGAACTCCTGCACCGCCTGCATCACCTCGACCTGCGGGGCGATGATGACGATGCCCTCCACCCCCTGGCCCATGAAGTGCTCCAAGGCGCTGTGCATCGTCGCCGCGTCGAACCCGCTGATCGTCGCCACGCTGACGAAGTAGCCCGCGTCGCGCGCCGCCTCCTCCAACCCCACCAGCGTGCTCGTCGGCCCGTACAGCAACGAGCCCGTCGTCACCACGCCGATCGTGCCCGAGCGGCGCGTCACCAACGCCCGCGCGGCGCTGTTGCGGCGGTACCCCAGCTCGCTGATCGCCGCCAAGACCCGCTCGCGGGTCTCCGGGCGCACGCTCGGGTGGTCGTTGAGCACCCGCGACACGGTCTGGTGCGAGACGCCGGCGACCTCCGCGACGTCGCTCATCGCCGGAGGGCGGCGGCGCGCGGCGGAGTGCCCGGCGGACGACGTGCTTCCCGACGACGCTGGGGGCAGGCGATCCGGTGCCATCAGGCGACTAGCCCGCGTACTCGGCGCCGAGCTCGCGCGAGCGGTCCCGCGCGGCCTCGGCGGCGGCCACCACAGCGGCCCGCACCCCATGCGCGTCCAGCTCGCGCACTGCCGCGACAGTCGTCCCGCCCGGGGACGAGACCCGCTCCCGCAGGATGGCCGGGTGCTCGCCGCCCTGCTGCGCGAGGGTCGCGGCGCCCTGCACGGTGCCCACCGCGAGCGTCGTCGCGAGGTCCCGCGACAAGCCGAGCAGCACGCCCGCCTCGGCCATCGCGTCGATCAGGTAGAACGCGTACGCCGGCCCCGAGCCGGAGATCGCGGTGACGGCGTCGAGGTCCTTCTCGGGCGCCTCGACCACGAGGCCCGTGGCGGACAGGATCCGCCGCACCAGGGCCAGGTCGTCCGCGCCGGCATGCGTGCCCGCGGAGATCGCGCTGACGCCGCGGCCCACGACGGCCGGGGTGTTCGGCATGACCCGCACCACGGCGGTGCCCTCGGGCAGCCGCTGCTCGTAGAAGCTGATCGGCAGGCCCGCGGCGATCGTCACCACGAGCGTGCCGGGGCGCAGCACCGGCGCCACCTCGTCGAGCACGTCGCCGACCACATTCGGCTTGACCGCCACGACCAGCACGTCAGCGCCGCGCGCGACCTTCGCGTTCGAGTCGCACGACCGCACGCCGTGCCGCTCGGACAGCTCGTTGGCCCGCAGCGCCGAGCGCTCGGTCACATCGACGTCCTCGGGCGCCCACCCGGCCTGGAGCAGCGCCGAGACGATCGTCTCGCCCATCACCCCGCCGCCGAGCACCGCCACCTGCGGACGCTGCGCGCCCGTCGTCCCGTCCGACATCGTCAGCCTCTCCGTGCCCACCGCGTGCCCGCCGGCTGGCGCCACCCGACGAGCGTAGCCATGCGCGCGTCGTCACCCGCGCAGGGCGCACGCCGCGTGGCCGCTACGGGGTCCGGCGGCGCAACGTCGTCGCGCCCACCACGACCGCCGCCACAATGAAGCCCGCGATCACCAGCACATCGCCGCGCACATCGGCGAACCCCTCCCCCGCGGCCAACCGCTGCAACGCGTCCACGCCGTAGGTCAACGGCAGCACCCGGGAGATCGCCTCCAGCACCGCGGGCATCTGGTCCCGTGGCATGAACAGGCCACAGGTGATGAGTTGCGGGAAGACGAAGAGCGGCATGAGCTGCACGGCCTGGAACTCGGTGCGGGCCAACGCGGACGCGGCCAACCCCAACGTGGCGCCGAGCACCGCGTCCAGCACCGCCACCAGCATCACCACCCACAGCGGCCCGGCGATGTCCATGCCCAGCAGCCCGACGGCGACCCCGGTGAGCACCAGGCCCTGCACCACGGCCAGCAGGCCGAAGCCGAGCGCGTACCCGCCGATCACGTCGCCACGCCCGATCGGCGAGGCCATCAACCGTTCCAGGGTCCCCGAGGTCCGCTCGCGCAGCGTCGCGACGCTCGTGACCAGGAACATCACGATCAACGGGAACAAGCCCAGCAACAGGGGGCCGAACTGGTCGAGCACATCGGAGCCCTCGAACATCCACGCGACCAGCCACAGCAGCAGGCACGGCAGCGCGATCACCAGGGCGAGCGTGCGCCGATCGCCGCGCACCTGCTCGAGCACCCGGCGCGCGGTCGCGAAGGTCAGCGCCGCGCTCATCGTGCGCCTCCCCGGCCCGCCGCGGGCTCGTCCTCGACCAGCGCCAAGAAGGCCGCATCCGCGTCGCTCGTGCCGGTGCGCGCCAGCAGGCCCGGCAGCGTGTCGTCGGCGATCACCCGGCCGTCCCGGAGCAGCAGCAGCCGGTCGCACCGCGTGGCCTCGTCCATCACATGGCTCGACACCAGCAGCGTCGTGCCCCGCTCGCGCAACCGCCCGAACAAGTCCCACAGGTCCCGCCGCAGCACCGGGTCCAGCCCGACGGTGGGCTCGTCCAGCACCAACAACTCGGGGGTGCCGAGCAACGCCGCCGCGAGGGACACCCGCGAGCGCTGCCCTCCGGAGAGCGTGTCGACCCGGCGGTCGGCGCAATCGACCAGGTCCACCTCGGCCAGCACCCTGCTCACGTCGCTGGCCGGGGCGCCCACCACGGCGCCGAGGTACCGCAGGTTCCGCACCACTGTCAGGTCGCCGTACACGCTGGGCGCCTGCGTGACGTAGCCGAGGCGACGGCGCAGGTCAGCGCTGCCCGCCGGGCGCCCCAGCACCTCGATCGAGCCCGATGTGATCATCTGCACCCCGACGACGGCGCGCAGCAGCGTCGACTTGCCGCTGCCGCTGGGGCCGAGCACCCCGACGAGCGCGCCAGTGGGCACCGTCAGGCTCACGCCGTCGAGGGCCAACGTCCCCCGACGCCCGCCGCGGACCACCCGCAGGTCGGTCGCCCGCACTGCTGGCCCGGATGCGGTGAGCCCTGGCCCGCCGCGCTGACCCGTCTCCGCCATACGACGAACACTGGCCGCGCGGCGGGCGTCGTGCAAGGGACCTGCGACTACGTGCTCGTGGCGTCGGTCGAGCCGTCCGTCGAGCCGCCGGTCGAGCCGTCGTCGTCCTGGCTCTGGCCGCCGCGCTGCTGGCCTGGGGCCTGGCGCTGCTCGCTGTCGCCGCCCCCGGGCCCGCCCCACCGGTCCGGTGCGGAACCGCCGCCGAGCATCTGCTGGCCGCTCATGCCGGACTCGCCGCGCGGGCCGTCGCCCGGCGCCGTCACGTGGCCGACGAGCACGCCGCCGAAGAACAGCGCCAGCGCGCCCAGCGCGCCGCCGCCGGCGATGAGGATGCGGCGGGTCCGGCTGGGGCCGGCCGGCTCCGGAGTCGGAGCCGCTGTCTGCGGGCTCTGCGAGCTCTGCGCGGACTGCGGGGTCTGCGCGGTCTGCGGGGTCTGCGAGGTCAGAGGCGTCTGCGGGGTCTCCGGCGTGGAGGACGCCGGCGGGATCCCCGGGTTCGGGGTGTTCTCCATGGTGCTTCCTCTCAGGGGGACGTGCGACGACTCATCAAGGGACGCGGCCAAGCCCCGAGCGGCCAAGGGCGACCACCCGTCTGGCCTGGTCCGCGCATCGATCGTCACGCCGCCGCCTGGACTGGCGCCCGGCACAGCCTGTGCCCCGCCTGAGAGTCCTCCCCCAGTCCCGGCCGGCGGTCCTGGCCAGCGGGCCCCGACCGGATCAGGCCGGCAGCAGGAGCCCGTCCCGCACGAGCCCTCGCACGCCGGGCAGCACGTCGGCGGCGACCTCCGAGGCCGGGACCTCCAGCAGCGCGGCCAGCGCCCCCACGATCTGCCCGAGGCTCAGCTCGCCGTCGCAGGCGCCCACGAGCCCTGCCAGCGCGGCGCCGGTGCGGACGGTGCGCCCCAGGCCCCCGCCCTGCCGCAGCAGGACGATCGACGGGTCGACGTCGCCGGGCGTGAGGTACCGCTCCTCGGTGACGTCGCCGGCGACGACGAGGCGCTCGCGGGCCAGGGCTGCGTCGTCACGGGCCGCGAGCCAGTCGTGGGCGGCGAGGCTCGACTCGATCCAGGGGCCGAGCGGCTGGCGCACGGTCCCGGTGACCTCCTCGAGGCGGCGCAGCGTGGGGGCGCCGTGCTCGGGGCGGCGCAGCGTGACGATCCCGAAGCCGATGGCCTCGACGTCGCGCGACGCGAAGTCGTCGAGCCAGGCGCCGTAGCGCTCCGTCCAGGCCGCGCGGTCGCGGTCCGGGGTGGTGCCGCCGTCGCGGATCCAGGTCTCGGCGTACTGCGCCGGGTCCTGCAGCTCGCGCTGCACCACCCAGCCGTCCAGGCCGGACTCGTCGAGCCACTGGCCCACGCGCTCATGCCATTCCTCGCCGCGCCGCACCTCCCAGTTGCCCAGGAGCTGGGCGACGCCGCCGGGGGCCAGCACGGAGCCGACGCCTGTGATGAGGTCGCGCACGATGGCGTCGCCGGTGCGGCCCCCGTCGCGGTACTCGTAGAGCGGCACGGCGCCACCGTCGGCGCCGGCCTGCGGGGCACGCGGGGTGATGACGAACGGCGGGTTGGACACGACCAGGTCGAACAGCGGCTCGTCGGGCCCCTGCACCGGTTCGAGCATGGACCCGAGGCGGAGCTCGAGCCGGTCCTCCCCCAGCCCGGCGAGGCTCGCGTTGAACCGGGCGAAGGCGAGCGCCCGGCGGGAGATGTCGGTGCCGACCACGTGCTGCGCATGCCGGCTGGCGTGCAGCGCCTGGATGCCGCAGCCGGCGCCCAGGTCGAGCACGCGCCCACGGGGGCCGCGCACGGTGACCTGCGCGAGCGTGGTGGAGGCCCCGCCCACCCCCAGGACGTGGTCGGTGCGCAGCGCGGAGCCGGTGGCGAGCTCGCCCAGGTCCGAGGCGATCCACCAGTCCACGACGCCCGCCGTGCCCGGGCCGCCGTGGCGCGGCGCGTCGTCGTCCAGGCCGTCGACGGCCTCGTACGGGCGCAGGTCCACGCGCGCCCGCACGCCGTCGTCCGGGCCCGCGCCCGCCGCGTCCACCAAGCTGAGGCGCCGGGCCCCGTCAACCGTCAGCGTGCCCAGTGCCCGCTCCGCCTGCGCGCGGGGCACATCCACGCCCAGCACGAACAGGCGCATGAGCGTCGAGCGGGCATCCGCGCGTCCGGCGGTGGCCCGGAGCGCGGGCAGTGCCTCCTCGCGGTGCAGCGCCGCCGAGGCCACCGGGCCCAACAGCTCCTCGACACCGTCCACGGTGTACTGGGCGGCGCCCAGGTCGTGGCGCAGCGCGTCGAGGAGCGCGGGGTCGCCGCCGGGCGTGTCAGTCGCGTCGTTCACCCGACCATCCTCCCGTGTCCCGCGGCGGCCTCAGGCCGAGGTCGCCCGCACCGGCTCCAGGTCCACCACGAGCGGCAGGTGGTCGCTGGCCCGGCGGGCGGCGGCGTCCCGCAGCACCCGGGACCTGCTGGCCGCCAGCTCGGGTGACGCCAGCACCACGTCGATGCGGTGCCGTGGGCTCGGCGCGCGGAACGTCGGCGCGGCGCCATCCCCCGCCGTGTCCTGCGCGTAGCGGGCCAGTCGCTGCCAGGCGGGGCCGCCCGGCGGCTCGTTGAGGTCGCCGACCACCACGATCGGGCCGTCGACCCGGTCGAGATGCGCCTCGACCAGGTCGAGGTGCCGGGCGCGCTCGTCGGGGTGCAACGACAGGTGCAGCACCACCACCTCGACCCCGTCGACGCGCGCGGTCACGAAGCCCCGACGCGTCCACCCCATCCGCCACGGCAGCCGGTGCGCCCGAGGGCGCTCCACGACGCTGTCGGGCCGTGCCAGCAGCGCTGTGGTGCGTGACGCGAAGTCGTCCACCACGACCCGCAGCCCGGTCCGGGCCGCCCACCTGCGCAGCCGCACCCGGCGCAGCGGCCCGCGCGGGGGCTCTTGCACGCCGAGCACGTCCACCTGGGCCAGCCGCACCACCGCCACGGCGGCGGCGTCGTCGAGCCGCAGGCCCTTGAGGTTGTACGACATGACACGCATGGCAGTGGGGCTCAGTCCCGCACCCTCTCCTCGACTCGGGCGGCGCTGGCTATCGGCGCCGGGGCGATCACCCCGGACCCTGCCTCTAACATCCCCTCGCGGTCCACTCGGGCCGCCCGCAGGCGGGACATGATCACGGCGCCGAACGCGATGGCCGTGGCCGTGGACGCGATGGCGATGCGCGCCGGGTGATTCGCCCCGTCGCCCACGCTGATCGCGACGATCGCCGGGGCGATGAGCAGCGCCACCAGGTTCATCACCTTGATCAGCGGGTTGATGGCGGGGCCGGCGGTGTCCTTGAACGGGTCGCCCACGGTGTCCCCGATGACCACTGCGGCGTGCGCGTCGGAGTTCTTGCCGCCGTAGTGGCCGTCCTCGACGATCTTCTTCGCGTTGTCCCACGCGCCGCCCGCGTTGGCCAGGAACACGGCCATCAGCACACCGGTGGCGATGGCCCCGGCGAGGAACCCGGCGAGCGGCCCCACCCCGAGGCCGAAGCCCACGGCGATCGGGGCGAACGCGGCGAGCAGCCCGGGCGTCGCGAGCTCCCGCAGCGAGTCGCGCGTGCAGATGTCCACCACGCGCCCGTACTCGGGCCGCACCTCGCCCGTCATGATCCCGGGGTTCTCGCGGAACTGGCGGCGCACCTCGAAGACGATGGCGCCCGCGGCACGGGTCACGGCGTCGATCGCCAGGCCAGAGAACAGGAAGACGGTGGCGCCGCCGAGGATCACCCCGACCAGCGTGATCGGCGAGATGATCGAGTAGCTGAGCATCGACGCCACGACGTCGGAGGTCACGGGCGCCAGGCCCGCGAGCGACCGGCTCACCGACTCCGCGTAGGCGCCGAACAGCGCGGTGGCGGCGAGCACCGCCGTGGCGATCGCGATCCCCTTGGTCACGGCCTTGGTGGTGTTCCCGACGGCGTCCAGGTCGGTGAGGATCTTCGCGCCCTCCTCGGTGACGTCGCCCGACATCTCCGCGATGCCCTGCGCGTTGTCGCTCACCGGGCCGAACGTGTCCATCGCGACGATCACGCCGACGGTGGTGAGCAGGCCGCAGCCCGCGAGCGCGATGAGGAACAGCGCCAACGGGATGGAGCCCCCGGCCAGCAGGAACACCCCGCAGATCGCGGCGGCGATGATGCCGGCGGTGTACACGGCCGACTCGAATCCGACGCCGATGCCGGAGAGCACCACCGTCGCGGCGCCGGTGAGGGAGGTGCGGGCCACATGCAGCGTCGGCTTCGACGTGGTGCCCGTGAAGTACCCGGTGACCCACAGGATGACGCCCGCGAGCAGCACCCCGATGGCCACGGCCACCGCCGCGATCAGCCGCGGGTCCCCGGCGTGGCCCTCGAGCCCCGCGGTGCCGCCGACCAGCTCGGTGAAGGTGCTGGGCAAGTAGGCGAACGCGGCGACGGCAGCGAGCGCCACGCCCGCCAGAGCCGCGGTGTAGAAGCCGCGGTTGATGGCCGCGAGGCCGCCCTCCTCGCCGCGCACCCGGGTGACCAGCACGCCCAACACCGCCACGAGGGCGCCGATGGCCGTGACGATCAGCGGGAACACCAGGCCGTGCTCCCCGAAGGCCGCCTTGCCCAGGATGAGCGCCGCGACCAGCGTCACGGCGTAGGACTCGAAGAGGTCGGCGGCCATCCCGGCGCAGTCGCCGACGTTGTCGCCCACGTTGTCCGCGATGGTCGCCGCGTTGCGCGCGTCGTCCTCGGGGATGCCCTGCTCGACCTTGCCGACCAGGTCCGCGCCGACGTCGGCGGCCTTGGTGAAGATGCCGCCGCCCACCCGCATGAACATCGCGAGCAGGGCCGCCCCGAAGCCGAAGCCCTCCAGCACCGCCGGCGCCTCGCCCCGGTAGATCAGCACCACCGACGCCGCGCCCAGCAGCCCGAGCCCCACCACGCACATGCCCACGACGCCGCCGGTGCGGAACGCGATGCGCGCGCCCTCCGCGCGGCCGCCCGGCAGCGACGCCGCCGCGGCGACCCGCACGTTCGCGCGGGTGGCCAACCACATGCCCAGGAACCCGATGGCCGCCGAGAATCCCGCCCCGAGCAGGAAGAACAGCGACCGGCCGACCTTGACCCCCGCGTCCCCCGGCAACAGGAACAGCAGCCCGAACACGACAGCCGCGAACAGCACCAGCGTGCGGAACTGCCGGGACAGGTACGCCGACGCGCCCTCCTGCACGGCCGTCGCGATCTGCTGCATCGACGCGGTCCCCTCGTCCGCGGCGAGCACCTGACGGCGCAGCACCACCGCGTAGAGCAACGCGGCGACGGCGACGGCGGCGATGACACTGACGATGGTGAGGCTCGTCGGTCCGAGCGTGAGCATGCGACCTCCCCGGGCACAGGCGCAGCCCCCCTGACCACACCCTCGCCGCACGGCCCCGTTGCCGTGCAGACCCGCGAAGTCTAGTCAGACATATCGGCCGAGGCCG
This sequence comes from Cellulomonas cellasea, assembly GCF_030372105.1. Lineage (GTDB taxonomy): Bacteria > Actinomycetota > Actinomycetes > Actinomycetales > Cellulomonadaceae > Cellulomonas_A > Cellulomonas_A cellasea_A. The sequence goes on from NZ_JAUDBQ010000012.1 coordinate 115,042, forward strand.
GGCGGACCGGTCGGCTTCCACCGGACGGCCCAGACCGGAAAGATGCGCCAGGCGCCCCAACGTTTCCGGCTCGCCGTTCGTGAAAGGGGATGACGGGACAGGTCTAGGCCAGAGTGCGACAGAGCGCGGACAGCGGGGACGGAGGACGGATGGCGGATTGGGAGCGCATGCTCGACGAGCTCGTGCGCCAGCGCGGCGTCGCCCTGACCCGGTACGCCTATCTGTTGTGCGGCGACGCACGCGAAGCCGAGGACCTGGTGCAGGACGCGCTGGTGAAGACGTTCAGCCGTCGCCGCGCCCTGCGCGAGTCCGGGTCCATCGAGGCCTACGTCCGCCAAGCCATCCTCACCACCCACGTCGACGGCGTCCGGCGCCGCCAGCGCTGGGCGGCGATCCGCCATCTCGCAGCGCGCGCCGAGACCCGGCACGGGCCCGAGCAGACGTCGTCCGATCGGATCGACATCGAGGCGGCGCTCGACCTCCTGGCCCCGCGTGAGCGCGCCTGCGTGGTGCTCCGCTACTACGAGGACCTCACCGTCCCGGAGATCGCCCGGCAACTGTCCCTGGCGAACGGGACCGTCAAGCGCTACCTCAGCGACGCCGTCCGCCGCCTCGAGGGGCGCCTGGAACCCCCCGCCGACCCCCACGAGCAGGACGTCGTGCTCGTCTCCGCCGCAAGGAGCACCAGATGACCAGGGACCTCTCACACGAGCTGCGCCTGCTCGCGGAGGCCGCCCCCGTGGACGATCACGCCACGGGGCTGCTGGGCGCCCGCGCCCACGGCATGGTGGCCCGGATCCGGCGGCGCCGGGCAGCCCGCCGAGGCGCCACCGCCGCCCTGTCCGTGGCCGCTGCCGCCGCCGTCATCCTGGGCCTCCCGCCCACGCACGGGCATGAGGCGCCGCCCGCGCACGCCCCCCTGGAGACATCCAGCCTGTCCACCTCGCTCGGCTCCGACGCGTGCGGGCGCACCCTCGAGGAGATCGGGTGGACGAGCGTCGGCCCCGCCCGGCTCGCCGTCCGCGAGATCGGGGCCTACACGTCAGCCCCCACCGGGGTGGGCCTGCGGTACGCGCTCGCCTCCACCGCGGGCGACACCGCCGACGCCCGCCCAGGGGGCCGCGTCGGTCCCGTCACCCTGACCGCCCTCGACCGCCCCGAGGCCGTCGTGGTCTCCGACGACGGGCGCGTCGTGGGAGTGCCCGCCGGCGTCGCCGACTACGTGCGGGCGGAGCCCAACACGGTCGGCGGAGCCCTCCTCGCCACGGGCAAGATCGCCCTCGAGATGCGCTCCTGCGACGGCCCCGACACCCCGATCCCCGCCGGGACGCACTCCGTCCAACTCCGGCAGACCGCCACCCTCCACATCGACGGCGAGGGCGTCACCGTGGTGTCCGCCGTCAGCCGGCCGGTCGCTGTCACGTTCCCCGAGGTGGTGGCCACCGCCTTCGCCACCTGCGGGGACGCGTTCACCCCGGAGCCGGATGACGCCCTCGCGGTCTCCCTCGTCTCGGCGCTGCCGAGCACCGTGGGCGCCGGTGAGATCCTCGACTTCGAGTTGGCCCTCACCGCCGACTCCGAGCTCGCCTACGTCCAGGTCCGGGGGTTCGCCGCGAGCCTCGTCTTCGTGCAGGACGGCATCGTCGTCGGCGGCGGCGCCACGCCGATCGTCGCCGACTACTCCGGCGACGGGCCCAGCGGGGCCATCTCCTACGGGCAGGGCGCGGCTGTGGGCTGCGACGACCAACCGCTGCCACCCGGCGAGTACAGCGCCTATCCGGTGCTCGACGTGGTCGCCGCCCAGACCATCACCCTCGTCGCCGCCCCGCAGGCCCTCAGCGTCCGATGACCGCACACGGCATCAGCGCCACCACTGGCATCAGGGCTGTCGATGGCTGAGTGGGCGGGCGCCCTCGACACCCTCGTCCGCGAGCGGGGGACGGCGTTGACGCGCTACGCGTACCTGCTGTGCTCCGACGCGCGCGAGGCCGAGGACCTGGTGCAGGACGCCCTGGTCAAGACCTTCAGCAGGAGCCGCTCGCTCCGCGACCCCGGGGCCATCGAGGGGTACGTCCGGCAAGCCATCCTCACCACCTACCTCGACGGCTTCCGCCGCCGGCGCCGCTGGGCCGCCATCCGCCACCTCACCGCACGCGACGAGGCCAGATCCGGGCCAGAGCGCACCACGCCACAGCGCCTCGACATGATGGCCGCGCTCGACGAGCTGCCGCCACGCGAGCGGGCCTGCGTGGTGCTGCGCTTCTACGAGGACCTCACCGTGCCGGAGATCGCGACCCGGCTCGACCTCGCCGCCGGCACCGTCAAGCGGTACCTGAGCGACGCGATGCGGCGACTCGAGACCCACCTGGGGCCGCTCGACGGCGCGTTGGACGGTGACGTGGTGCTGACCGTCACGCGGTCCTGACCGCGACAGACCACCGGATGGCCCGGCAGGGGGCGGGCGCACCCGGTGCTGACGGGCCTCGGGCCGGCCCTGGCGGCCGCCCGGGGCGCCGTCGCGAGCGGCGCGCCGCTCACGCGTCGAGCGCGGCCTCGACCGTCTCGTGGATGGTGAAGACCTGCGTGAGCGCCGTGATGTGGAAGACCTTCAGCAGCCGCTCGGAGTCGATCACCAGCTGCAGCCGTCCGCCCACCCCGCGCACCTTCTTCAGCACGCCGAGCAGCACGCCCAACCCCGTGGAGTCCATGAAGCGCACCGCCGTGAGGTCCACCACCAGGTCCGCGCGGCCCGCGTCGACGAGCGCCGCGAGGCGTTCGCGGAGCACCGACGCGGTGTAGACGTCGATCTCGCCAGTGACCTCGACGACCGTCTGGTCGTCCACGTCCCGGCTGGTCACGCCCACATCCATGCTCGCTCCCGGGTTCGGCCTTGTGCTGGGAGCATTCAAACAGACCGGCGCCCGCGCGCGGCCCGACGGCGCGGCGATCAGCCCTCGGAGCGCACCGCCGCGAGCGCCGCGCGGTACTCCGGGGTCGTCCCGTCGGGGCGGACCTGCTGCAGCACGTGGTTGCGCACTCCGAGCCGGCGCAGGGTCACCTGCAGCTCCTCGACGTCGGACGGGCTCAGCACTGTGGGGTCCACAGTGGTGCGGACCTGGACGTCGACACCCGAGTCCAGCACCATCCGCAGCGACGTGAACGCCGCGTCGGCTGCGGCGCCCACTCCGGTGATCGCCCGGTAGAGCGCGGCGGGGGCCTTGACGTCGAACCCGATCCAGTCGACCAGCGGGAGCATCTCCTCGAGTCGGCGCGGGTAGGCGCCCGAGGTGTGCAGGCCGACGCCGTATCCCGCCTCGCGGATCTCCCGCGCGGCCGCCGGCAGGCCCTGCTGGCGGGTGGGCTCGCCGCCGGAGAGCACCACGCCGTCGAGCAGGCCGTGTCGTCGCCGCAGCAGCCCGCGCACCCGCGACCAGGGGATCTCGCCGGGGGTGCGGGGGTCGATGAGGCCGGGGTTGTGGCAGTACGTGCACTCCCACGGGCAGCCTTGGAGGAACAGCGTCGCGACGAGCTGGTCCGGCCAGTCGCAGGTGGACAGCGGGCTCATGCCCGCGATCTGGAGCGCGTCAGCCGAGGCGGGGTCGATGCCCGCCTCAGCCGACGCGCTCCGAGTGGGCTCGCTCATACGAGGATCGCCGACTCCTGGAACGGGGTCCGCTCGGCGTGCTCGCCCTTCTTGCCCACGTTGAACGAGCTCACGGGGCGGTGGTAGCCCATGACGCGCGTCCAGACCTCGCACACGACGGGCTCGGCGCCGGGGTTGGCGTCAGCGCAGCGCTCGCACGTCGGGTGCTCCCCGGCCAGGTAGCCGTGGCTCGGGCAGATGGAGAACGTCGGCGTGACGGTGATGTACGGCAGGCGGTACGTCGACAGCGACCGGCGCACCAGCTCGCGGCAGGCCGACGCGCTCGAGACCCGCTCGGACATGTACAGGTGCAGCACGGTGCCGCCGGTGTACTTGCCCTGCAGCTCCTCCTGGCGCTCGAGCGCCTCGAACGGGTCGTCGGTGAAGCCGACGGGGAGCTGCGAGGAGTTCGTGTAGTACGGGTTCTGCTCGGTGCCGGCCTGGAGGATGTCGGGGAACCGCTTCTTGTCCTCCTTGGCGAACCGGTAGGTGGTCCCCTCGGCGGGCGTGGCCTCCAGGTTGTACATGTGGCCGGTGGACTCCTGGAACTCGACCATCCGCGCGCGCACGTGGTCCAGCAGCCGCACGGCCATGGCGTGCCCGGCCTCGGTGGTGATGTCCTCCGCGTCGTCGGTGAAGTTGCGGATCATCTCGTTGATCCCGTTCACGCCGATCGTCGAGAAGTGGCTGTCGAGCGTGCCCAGGTACCGCTTGGTGTACGGGAACAGGCCCTCGTCGATGTACTTCTGGATGACTGTCCGCTTGACCTCCAGCGAGTCGCGCGAGAGGTCGAGCAGGCGGTCGAGCTCCTTGAGCAGCACCGCCTCGTCGCCGCGGTGCGTGTAGCCCAGCCGTGCGCAGTTGATGGTGACGACGCCGAGCGAGCCGGTCTGCTCCGCGGAGCCGAACAGGCCGTTGCCGCGCTTGAGCAGCTCGCGCAGGTCGAGCTGGAGGCGGCAGCACATGGAGCGGACGTCGCCGGGCTTGAGCTCGGAGTTGAGGAAGTTCTGGAAGTACGGCAGCCCGTACTTGGCCGTCATCTCGAACAGCCGCTCGGCGTTCTCCGACTCCCACGGGAAGTCGTGGGTGATGTTGTACGTCGGGATCGGGAACGTGAACACGCGGCCCGACGCGTCGCCCTCCGTCATGACCTCGATGTACGCGCGGTTGATGAGGTCCATCTCGGCCTGCAGGTCGCCGTAGGTGAAGTCCATCGGCTCGTCGCCGATCAGCGGCGCCTGGTCGCGCAGGTCCTCGGGGCAGGTCCAGTCGAACGTGAGGTTCGTGAACGGCGTCTGGGTGCCCCAGCGCGAGGGCACGTTGAGGTTGTAGACGAGCTCCTGGATGCCCTGGCGGATCTCCTTGTACGACAGGTTGTCGACGCGCACGAAGGGCGCCATGTACGTGTCGAACGAGCTGAACGCCTGCGCGCCGGCCCACTCGTTCTGCATCGTCCCGAGGAAGTTGACGATCTGGCCGATCGCGGAGCTGAAGTGCTTGGGCGCGCGGGCCTCGACCTTGCCGGGGACCCCGTTGAGCCCCTCCTGGAGGAGGGTGCGCAGCGACCAGCCCGCGCAGTAGCCCGCGAACATGTCGAGGTCGTGGATGTGCAGGTCGCCCTCGCGGTGCGCGCGGCCGATCTCCGGGGAGTAGACGTGGCTCAGCCAGTAGTTGGCGATCACCTTGCCGGAGGTGTTGAGGATCATCCCCCCGAGTGAGTAGCCCTGGTTCGCGTTGGCGTTCACACGCCAGTCGCTGCGGTCCAGATACTCGTCGATGGACGATCCGACCTCGACGACGGGGTTCTGGTCCATGGGGCGACTCCTCGGTGGGCATCTGCGCCAACCCACTACATGTGGTGGCGTGCACGGCTTCGGGCAACTAGATGTGCCATCTTTGGGCGGCCCACCCTCCGCCAGGGGGGACCTAAGTCCCGGCCTCGGGGGCCGCGTGCGGCGTGAGCCGCGCACATGCCCCGCACATTCCTCCGATCGCTCGGCGTGTCGTTCCACGGGCCTGCGCCGACACCCGCGCGCCACCCCGTTCGGCCGCCCGGGAGGCCCAGTCGCGGGTGGGAGGATGGGCGCCATGGTCCAGACCGGCGAGCTGCTCGACGTGCTGCTCGCGGGGGGCCGCCGCAGCGACCGGCTGACGCATCTGCGCCACCTGCCCGAGCGGGCGGGCGAGCAGGCGGACTGGCCCGCGTGGGCGGACGCCGACCTGGTGCGCGGCTACCGTGCGCTGGGCGTCGAGCGCCCGTGGCGGCACCAGGTCGAGGCCGCCGACGCGGCATGGTCGGGGCGCCACACCGTCCTGGCGACGTCCACCGGCTCCGGCAAGTCCCTCGCATTCTGGCTGCCGTCGCTCACCTCCGTGCGGGCCGACGTCGCCGCCGGGACGCTCGACCCCGGGCGTATCGAGTCGGTCGCCCGCCGTGGGTCGGTGCTCTACCTGTCCCCCACCAAGGCCCTCGCCGCCGACCAGCTCGGCTCGGTGCAGCGCGTGCTCACCGCCTCCGGGGTCCGCGATGTTCGTGTTGCGACGTGCGACGGGGACACGGGACGCGATGAGCGCCGATGGGTGCAGGAGCACGCCGACGTCGTCCTGACCAACCCGGACTTCCTGCACTTCGCGCTGCTGCCGAACCACCGCCGCTGGGCGCGGTTCCTCGGGTCGCTGCGCTATGTGGTGGTCGACGAGTGCCATGCCTTCCGCGGGGTGTTCGGCGCGCACGTCTCCGCCGTGCTCCGCCGGCTGCACCGCGTCAGCGCGTCGTACGCGCCGCAGGCCCCGCGCCTGCCTGGCGACTCCGGCGCCGCCCGGCGGCCGTCGGGCCCGGGGCCGGTGTTCCTGCTCGCGTCGGCCACCACCTCCGACCCGGCCGCGAGCGCCGCCCGGCTGGTCGGCGCGGACGGCCGCGAGATCGTGGCGGTCACCCACGACACCTCTCCTGCCGGGCGCAAGACCTTCGCGTTGTGGCAGCCGCCCGAGCTGCCCGGCGTCGGCGGCCCCTGGTCGGACCTCGTGCCCGAGGACGACCCGTGGGCCACGCCACTGCCCGTGGACGTCCCGGACGCTCCTGGGCCCGAGGGCTCCGGCCCGGTCGGCACCGGCCAGCACCAGGTCGCAGAGGAGCCGGACCGCCCCCGCCGATCGGCCACCGTCGAGACCGCCGACCTGCTCGCCGACCTCACCGCCGCAGGCGCCCGGACGCTCGCGTTCACGCGCTCCCGCCGGTCGGCCGAGTCGGTGGCGACCATCGCGCAGGAGCACCTGGACGCGGTGGACCCGGGCCTGCGCGGCGTGGTCGCGGCCTACCGTGGCGGATACCTGCCGGAGGAGCGCCGCGCGCTGGAGCAGGCGATCCGGGACGGCAGGCTCCGCGCGCTGGCCACGACCAACGCCCTGGAACTGGGCGTGGACATCTCCGGGCTGGACGTCGTGCTCATCTCCGGCTGGCCCGGGACCCGCGTCTCGATGTGGCAGCAGGCCGGCCGGGCCGGGCGCGCGGGGGCCGAGGGGCTCGTCGCGCTCATCGCGCGGGAGGACCCGCTCGACACCTACCTGGTCCACCACCCCGAGGCGATCTTCGACACCCCCGTCGAGGCTACGGTGTTCGACCCCGCGAACCCCTACGTCCTCGCGCCGCACCTGTGCGCCGCCGCCGCCGAGCTGCCGCTGCGCGAGGAGGACCTCCCGCTGTTCGGACCCCGCTCCCGCGAGCTGCTGGACTCCCTGGTGGCCCGAGGGGCGCTGCGCCGCCGCGCGTCCGGCTGGTACTGGACCCACAACGAGTCGGCCGCCCGGCTCACCGACCTGCGCGGCTCCGGCGGCGACCCCGTGCGGGTCGTGGAGCTGTCCACGGGTCGCATGCTCGGCACCGTCGACGCGGCCGCCGCCGACTCCACCGTGCACCCCGGCGCCGTCTACGTGCACCAGGGCGCGACGTTCGTGGTGGACGAGCTGCACCTCGCCGACTCCGTGGCACTGGTCTCGCGACGAGATGTCGACTACGGCACCTGGGCGAAGTGGGTCACCACCACCGAGATCCGCTCCGTGGACCAGGAGCGGCAGTGGGGGCCGGTGGCGTGGGGCTTCGGGGCCGTCGACGTCACGACCCAGGTGGTCAGCTACCAGCGCAAGCGCATCCCCGACATGCAGCCTCTCGGCACCGAGGTGCTCGACCTGCCGGCCCGCACCCTGCAGACGTCCTCGGTGTGGTGGACGGCGCCCGCCGAGGTGCTGGAGGCCGCCGGCGTCACCGCCGAGACCGCGCCCGGCGCGCTGCACGCCGCCGAGCACGCGTCGATCGGCCTGCTCCCCCTGTTGGCGACCTGTGACCGCTGGGACCTGGGCGGGGTCTCCACTGCCCTGCACGTCGACACCGAGCAGGCGACGGTCTTCGTGCATGACGCCTACCCCGGCGGCGCTGGCTTCGCCGAGCGCGGGTACGAGCTGGCCGAGACGTGGCTGCGCGCCACCCGGGAGGCCATCGCCACCTGCCGGTGCGCGCACGGCTGCCCGGCGTGCGTGCAGTCGCCCAAGTGCGGCAACGCGAACAACCCGCTAGAGAAGGCCGCCGCCGTCCGGCTGCTCGACGCCGTCCTCGCGCACGCGCCGCGCTGACCCCGATCGCATCTCGTCGGGGCACTTCCTAGCGCGCTATACACACGGTGTATACCTCGTGTGTATAGTGGCGGTCATGTCAGTCGGACTCACGCTCCTCGGCCTCCTGCAATCCGGCCCTCGCCATGGATACGACTTGAAGCGCGCCTACGACGAGCGCTTCGGCCACGACCGCCCGCTGCACTACGGCCAGGTCTACTCGACGCTCGCGCGCCTGCTCAAGAACGGCCTCGTCGAGGTCGAGTCGGAGCCGGGAGACGGGCCCGAGCGCAAGCGCTACGCCATCACCTCGGCCGGGGTCAGCGACGTCGCCGCCTGGCTCGGCGAGCCCGAGAAGCCCGAGCCGTACCTGCAGAGCACCCTCTACGCCAAGGTCGTCCTGGCGCTGCTCACCGGCCGTGACGCGACAGACGTGCTCGACACCCAGCGGGCCGAACACCTGCGGTCCATGCGCGAGCTGACCCGGCGCAAGAGCGAGGGCGACCTGGCCGACCAGCTCATCTGCGACCACGCCCTCTTCCACCTCGAGGCCGACCTCCGGTGGCTCGAGCTCACCGCGGCCCGACTCGACCAACTCGCCACCCACGTCACGCCCTGACCCGGCCCACTCCACCGCTCGACACCCACCAGGGGGCACGATGCTCGACGCACCGCTCTTGACCGCCGACGGCCTGCACCTGAGGTTCGGCGAGACCCAGGCTTTGAACGACGCCTCCCTGCAGGTCTACGCCGGTGAGGTGGTCGCCCTGATGGGCCCCTCGGGCTCCGGCAAGTCCACACTGCTGCACTGCCTCGCCGGGATCCTCACCCCGGACTCCGGCCATGTGACCTACGACGGGCGCCTCCTGTCGCAGATGCCCGACGTCGAGCGCAGCGCCCTGCGGCGCGAGGAGTTCGGCTTCGTGTTCCAGTTCGGGCAGCTCGTCCCCGAGTTGACCTGCCTCGAGAACGTGGCGCTGCCGCTGCGCCTGGCCGGAACGTCGCGGCGCGCCGCCGAACGGACCGCCAGGGACTGGCTGCAACGCCTCGAGGTCACCGATGTCGCGGACAAGCGGCCCGGCCAGGCATCAGGCGGCCAGGGGCAGCGCGTCGCCGTCGCACGGGCGCTGGTCACGAGCCCGCGCGTCGTCTTCGCCGACGAGCCGACCGGCGCCCTGGACTCGCTCAACGGGGAGCGGGTGATGCAGCTGCTCATCGCCGCCGCCCGCGACACCGGCGCGGCCGTCGTGCTGGTGACCCATGAGGCACGGGTCGCCGCCTACTCCGACCGCGAGGCAGTGGTCCGCGACGGCCGCGTGCGCGAGCAGGAGCCCGTGCGATGACCACCACGGCGCCCCCTGCCGCCCCGCCGACCACCAGGCCGCGGCGCCGCGTCGGCCCGAGGCGATGGGCCGCGGACCTGGCCCTCGGCATCCGGCTCAGCATCGGGGGCGGAGCCTCCGGCTGGACCCGGCTCGCCCTGATCTCCACCGGCATCGGGATCGGCGTCACGATGCTGCTCGTCGCCACGACGATCCCGGCGGTGATGGGAGCGCGCAGCGACCGGATCGCCGACCGCCAGGCCGACGGGATATGGGCGGCAGGCGACGACGCGCCGCCCGCGACCGAGCAGTCGATCCTGGTCGACCACGTGCGCTCCGACTTCCGCGATCGGGCGATCGAGGGCCTGGTGATCCAGGCCGAGGGCAGCGACCCCGTCCGGCCTCCCGGCGTCAGCCAGGCGCTGGCGCCCGGCGACCTGGTGGTGTCGCCCGCCCTCGCCAGGTTGATGGAGTCCGACGAGGGCGCCCCGCTGCGCGGCAGGTGGAGCGACCAGGTGACCGGCGAGATCGGGCCCTCCGGCCTGGCAGGTCCCGAAGAGCTCACCTACTACCTGGGCGTCGAACAGGTCAACAGCGACTTCGCAATGCGCGTCACCGGCTTCGGCGCGTCGGGGACGGGTTCCTCGCACTCGGATCCCACCGGGCAGCTCCTCGGCGCGGTCGGGCTGGCGCTCTTGCTGGCGCCTGTGGCGATCTTCGTGTCGACTGCCGTCCGCTTCGGCGGGGAGGCGCGCGACCGCCGGCTCGCGGCGCTGCGGCTCGTGGGCGCCGACACCGCCATGACCCGACGGATCGCCGCTGGTGAGACCCTCGCCGGCGCAGTGCTCGGACTCGGCCTGGGCGGCCTCCTCTTCGTGGGACTCCGGCAGATCGCTCATCGCCTGGTCCCGGCCGACCTCAGCTTCTACCCGGCCGATTTCCAGCCGACGCCTGTCCTCGCCGCGCTCGTCGTGGTGCTCGTCCCGCTCGCGGCAGTGCTGGTCACCATCTCGGCGATGCAGCGGGTGGTCGTCGAGCCACTCGGCGTCGTGCGCCGCGCAGCGATCCGGCGGCGCCGGCTCTGGTGGCGGCTCGTGCTGCTCATCGGTGGCCTGGCCCTGCTGAGCCCCCTCCGCTCGGGCGGGGACGCCGTCAGCGCGAACGCCCCCGCCATCGTGGCGGGCGTCGTCGTCCTGCTCGTCGGCATGGCCGTGCTGCTGCCGTGGCTCGTGGAGGCGGTGGTCCGCCGCATGGGCGCCGGCCCCGTCGCCTGGCAGCTCGCCGTGCGCCGCCTCCAGCTCGACAGCGGCACCGCTGTGCGTTCCGTCTCCGGTGTCGCCGTCGCCGTCACCGGCCTCATCGCCATGCACGGGATGACTGCCGCGTGGACCGCCGAGATCGGCGACGACTCCGGTGCGGACACCGCCGAGGTGTATGACGCGAGCACCGACCCACGGTGGATCACCACCCTCGAGCAGGCTCCGGGCGTCAGCGAGGTGGGCACTCTCACTTGGGTCTCCGTCGAGTCCACTCAGGGGGACTCCCCGGTGGTCTCCCTGCAGGTGGGCGACTGCGCCACCCTGCTGATCGGCTCCGAGATCGACGCCTGCACCGACGGTGACGTGTTCGTCGCCGCCGAACAGGGGATTCCCGTTCCGGAGGCCGGCAGCGTGCATCTGCTCGGCGACGCCAGGGATGGCGAGCAGCAGGAGTGGACGATGCCCGCCTCGATCCACCGGTTCCCCGGCGGCGAGTTCGGCTACATCGAGATGCTCGTCACGCCTGGAGCGCTGGCCGGGATCGACCTCGACCGCGGGACGACTGCCGCCGATCTGCGCGTCGCCCTCGACCCGTCGACGCCCGACGCGGTGGATCATCTCCGCACCGCCGTCTCCCGCCTGGACCCGAGCGCCCATGTGACGTCCGGGGACGAGTTGATGACCCGGGCTGCGGAGACCGTCAGGCAACTGCTGCTCGTCGCGACCGGCGCACTGCTGGTGATCATCGGCGCCAGCATGCTGGTCAACATCGTCGAGCAGTTGCGGGAACGGCGGCAACTGCTCGCCGTCCTGCTCGCGTTCGGCACCCGCCGGCGCACCCTGGGCTGGTCGATCCTGTGGCAGATCGCCATCCCGATGGTGCTGGGGCTCGTCATGGCGGTCATCACCGGCACCGCGCTCGCCGCGATCCTGCAGACCGCTGCCGGGACCCCCGTCCAGTTCGACTGGCTCGGGATCGGCGCCACCACCGGGACCGCGGCGCTCGTGGCACTGGTGACCACAGCGGCCAGCCTGCCGCTGCTGTGGCGGCTGACCCGGGCAGGAGGCCTGCGCAGCGAGTGACGCCTGATCAGCGTCACGGGACCGGCGACGGCTCATCGCGCCGCCGCCGGTCCCGCGCGCGCCACAGCGAGGGCCTCCCCCGCGGACGTCTGGCGGGCCACTGACACCGCCAGCACCCGGCCGCCGTCCGGCCGACAGTCACGCAGCTCGCCGCCGTTGCGCCGTGCAACCTCCCCGGCGATCTCACAGGCCCGCTCGACCTGCGCCGGGCCATCCCCGCCGCGCAGCAGCTCGGCGCCCGCGAGCGCGGACAGGTCGGCGGCGGTCTGCGCCCGCGAGCGGCCCGACTGGGCCCCGACCAGCAGCCCGAGCGCCAGCATCACCGTCAGCACCACCGCGACCAGCCCCAACGCGAGCACCGTCCCCGACCCCTCATCCCCGCTCACGGCTCGACCCGGGCCGTCGCCTTGCCACTGACCCGCACGGGCGCGACGCTCAGCGCCCCGGCGGTCGCCGCGCTGCGCACCGTCACCGTCACCCACTCCCCGTCGTGCGCGACCTCCACGGCGGAGCCCGGTCCAGCGACCCGGGCGGCCTGGGCGACCACCACCGCATGCCCCTCGCCCAGCGCTGCGGACCGGGCGCCCGCGCGGGCCGCGTCAGCACATCGGAGCTGCGTCGTCGCGGCGGCGGTGAGAACCAGGACAGCGGTCAGGAGCACCGCGACGGCCGGCAGGGCGACGGCCAGCTCTGCCGTGACGCTGCCCCTCTCGCCCTCGTGCTCCGCCCGCTGCCTGCCCCTGCCCTGACCCCCGCCAGCGCCAGCGCCCTCACGGCCAGCCGCCCCGGCGGTCATGTCGAGAGCGCCCCACGGATGATGCCCAGGAGCAGCCCTCGCACCTCGCCGCTGCGCAGCACCACGATCAGCAGCCCGGCGAAGCCCACGGCGGCGATCGTCGCGATGGCGTACTCCGCCGTCGCCATGCCTCGATCCCCGCCGGCGGCGACGCGGCGCGCCACCGCGCCGCTGATCCCCCGCACCCGCACGAGCACCCGCCTTGGCCAGTGCGTATGCGCCGCCGGCGCCGTGTGCGCCACCTCCGCCATGTCACCGATCCCCGCCGTCTCAGCCATCCCCGCCATCTCTGTCACCCCTGTCGTCTCAGCCATCCCCGCCATCTCTGTCACCCCTGTCATCTCAGCCGCCTCTGCGGTCTCAGCCACCCGTGCCACCCCAGCCGTCCCGGTCGTCTCCGTCATCGCGAACCCCTCCCAGCGATCCCGCCGTCCGGGGCCGCTCTGCGCCACGTTGGACGACGGGGCGATCCGCGGGCGTCCGCCCTGTCACCTGCTGCTGGCGGGAGCCTCAGACGGCGCGACTGTGGGTGGGCGGTCAACCGGGTCGACGCCCAGGCAGCGACACCGCGGATCACTCGTGCGCCGGTCATCCAAGCAGCCCGTCGGCGAGCGAGAGCATCACCGGCACCAGGCCGAGCAGCACGAACGCCGGCAGGAAGCACAGCCCTAGCGGCAGGACGAGATGCACTCCCATGCGCCCAGCCGCCTCGCGCGCATCGCGCAGGCGTCCTCGACGGAGCGTCGCCGCCTGGGCCCGCAGCGCCCCACCCGGCGCGGCTCCGGCAAGCCAGGCCGGGCGCAGGCAGACTGCCACGACGGCCAGCCGTTCCGGGGCGCGGGCCCAGGCCGCTTCCCACGACGCGCCCAGCACCAGTGCCGCCGAGGCGTGGCCCAGGGCGTCGCCCTCGGCGCCGCCGACGGCCTCTCCGACCGCCTGCAATGCGCGCGGCACCGCGACGCCTGCCGCCACGGCCACCTCGACCAGTTCGAGCACCAGCACGACGTCGACCGGATCCGCCCGCGCCACATCGGCGCCCCGACCTCCCGGACCACGAGCACGCGCACGTGCGTGGGGTGGGCCTTCCCGTGCGGCGCCGAGTGTGATCCCGCGGAGGCGTCGCGACGGCGGGGCCCGCCAGCACACCGCAGCCAGCCCGAGGAGAGCGGCGACCGCCGCGCCTGTCTCCACTGGTGTCATCCGATGTCCCCCGCTGAGGCCGCATGGGCAAGCAACCGGGCCGTCCACCAGCGGCCCAGGAGCAACAGCGCGCCGCCGAGCAGGGCTGACGCGGCGCCGAGGCCCCCGCGGAGCACCACCTCGACGGGATCCGCGCCCAGCGCGAACCCCAGCAGCAGGCCCAGGACTGGCAGCCAGCCCAGCACGGCGGCCGTGGAGCGTGGGCCCGCGAGCGCCGCCCGCCGTTCGGCGTCCAGCTCGGCATCGGCGGCGACCGCCTCGGCCACCCGGTCGAGGACGGGAGCCAAGGGTGCGCCCAGGCTTCGTGCGAGCCGACACGCCGCGAGCACCGCCCGGGCGTGACGGCCCTGGCCGCCGGGCGACCGGTCCAGCGCGACGAGCGAGCCCCAGGCGGGCAGCCCGTCCGGGCCGGTCGGCGACCCCAGCGTGCGACGCCATGCCTCACCCGGTGGACTGCCCGATCGCAGGGCCGCGCTCGTGGCCGCGAGCACCTCGGCCAGATCGGGCGCCACTCCCGTCCGTCGCCGTGCGGGTCTCCACCACCTCGCAACCTCCAGTGCCAGCATCGACCGCGGGCGCCCGCGCAGAACCCGGCCCCGCGGCCCGGCCCCGACGAGGAGCGCGCCAGCGACGAGGACCCCCACGGTCGCGCTCATGCGCCCAACCGGCGCGCGAGCGCCTCCCATCCCGCGCCGCGCACTGGGAGCCCGCCCGGGGTCACGTCCACTGCTGTCTCGACGACCAGCTCGCCCGCGTGATCGCGCCGCACCACCGCGACCTCGGCGATGTGCCGGCGCGGGCCGTCCCGGCGCAGGTGGACCACCGCGTCGAGCGCGCTCGCGGCCTGCGCGGCGACGGACTCCCTGCCCATCCCGGCGAGTGCGGCGAGCGCTTCGAGCCGGGCGGGGACGTCTGCCGCGGTGTTCGCGTGCAGGGTCGCGCACCCGCCCTCATGGCCGGTGTTGAGGGCGGTGAGGACGTCGCGCACCTCGGCGCCTCGACACTCGCCGAGCACGATGCGGTCGGGCCGCATACGCAGCGCCTGGCGCACGAGGTCGGCGAGCCCGACGGCTCCGGCGCCGTCGATGTTGGCGGCGCGGGCGAGCAGCCGGACGACGTGCGGGTGGTCGGGCGCCAGCTCGCCGGATTCCTCGATGCAGACGATCCGCTGATCGGGCGCGACGAGCGAGAGCAGCGCGGACAGCAGCGTCGTCTTGCCGGTGCCGGTGGCGCCCGTGACGAGGAAGTTGGCGCGCTCGGCCACGAGCGCCCGGAGCACGGGGACCAGCCCCGGCGCCACGCTGCCAGCGCGGACGAGCTCGTCGAGGGTGAACGCCTGGCGGCGCAAGGTCCGCAGCGAGATGAGGGTGCAGCCGCCCGCGACAGGGGGCAGCACAGCGTGGAGGCGGGCGCCGTCGGGCAGCCGCGCGTCGACGGAGGGGCTGGCGTCGTCGAGGCGCTGCCCTCCGGCCGCGGCGAGCCGCACGGCCAGGTCGCGCACCTGCTCGGGGGTTCCCAGGTCGACGGCCGACCGTTCGAGCCGGCCCTCGCGTTCCACCCACACCTGGTCGGGGGCGTTGACCAGCACGTCGGTGACGTGCGGGTCGTCGAGCAACGGCTGGAGCGGCCCGGCGCCCAGCACCTCGGCCCGGACGGCAGCGCCGAGCTCGGCGAGGGCCCGGCTGCCCAGCACGGCGCCCGCGGACCGCACGGCCTCGGTCACGTCCGCATCCGTGGGCTGCGGGCCGTGGCGTGCCAATCGCGCGCGCACCCCGTCGAGCAGCACCGGATCGGCCCCCCGCGCGACGGGGCCGGCCGGCGGGCCGCCGCGCACGCCCTCGGCGCGGGCCGGCGCGACACGTTGCAGCGCCGTCATCCCAGGTCCCGGATCAGGGCGGTGACGGCGCGGGCGAGCGGCCCGCGCCGTGGCGCCGGGCCGCCGCCTCTCTCGAGGGCCTCCGGCAGGCGCCGGTCGGGCGCCAGGCTCGCGGCGATGGGGAGGTCGACGACGTGCGCGAGCTCGAGCGTGCCGAGCCCTCCGGGGGCGGGGCCGCGCACCACGAGCCGCACGTCCGGCACGGCGCCGAGCAGGGCGGGCCGCAGGGACAGCGCGCCCGCGACGCCCCGCAGGTCGCGCGGGACGACGACGAGCACCGTGCCGCAGGCCGACAGCGCGGGCCCGCGGGCGAGCACGTCGGCGCGGTCGAGGTCGAGCACGAGGTGCGCGTGCTGCTCGGCGAGGGCGGTGAGCACGTCCGCGACGGCGTCAGCCGGTGGGGGCCCTGGGCGCGTGCGGTCAGCGCTGAGCACGGCGCACCCACCCCACCGGGGCAGCAGCGCCGTCAGCTCCGCGCCTGAGACGACGCCGCGGGCGTCCGCCAGATCGGGCCAACGCAGCCCGCCGGACTCTTCGAGCCCCACGAGGACGTCGAGCCCGCTGCCGGCCTCCTCGAGGTCGACTAGACAGGTGGGGGCGGTGCGGGCGAGTCGATGGGCGAGGGCGGCGGCCAACGTCGAGGCGCCGACACCGCCCCGGGCGCCCACCACGCCCAGCGCGCCGCCGCCGCGCCCCGGGCCCTCCATGCCCACCCCGCCCCGGGCGCCGGCGCCCACGACCGCGCCGGTCCATGGCATCGCTGTCCCCTCCCGTCGGCGGTGGCCCACTCACCCCGACGGGCCGCCATCCGACTGTGGCTGACGACGAGCCGACCCTCCCCGCCGGCCCCGCGGCCTGGTGGGGATCAGCGGCCGCCACGCGCCTGGGGGTGGGGCGCAGCGGGACACGTCCCACTAGGCTCGGCCGCGTCGAGGGAGGAACGATGGTCACGGAGCCAGCAGGCGCGGCCGACAAGCCGACGCCCGCACGCGCCGCCGCCCCGCGCCCCGGGTCTACGCCGCGCACCGGCTCCGCCCCGCGCCCCGGCGCCGCCGCGTTCTTCGACCTCGACAAGACGATCATCGCCACGTCCTCGGCCACAGCGTTCTCGCGGCCCTTCCTCGCGGGCGGCCTGCTGACCAAGCGCGCGGTGCTGCGCACGGCGTACGCGCAGTTCTTCTACCTCGTGGGCGCCGCCGACGCCGATCAGACGGAGCGCCTGCGCCGCGAGCTGTCCCGCATGGTCACCGGCTGGGACGTCGCGCAGGTGTCGTCGATCGTGGAGGAGACACTCCATGAGTCGATCGACGCGGCGGTGTACTCCGAGGCCGTGGCGCTCATCGAGGAGCACCATGCCGCGGGCCGGGATGTCGTGATCGTCTCGGCGTCAGGTGGCGAGGTGGTGCGCCCCATCGCGGCGCTGCTCGGCGCCGACCATGTGATCGCCACGCAGATGGGCGTGGCTGACGGCAGGTACACCGGCGAGATCGACTTCTACGCCTACGGCCCGCAGAAGGAGGTCGCGATCCGCGACCTCGCGGCCCGGCACGGCTATGACCTCGAGGCGAGTTACGCCTACTCGGACTCGATCACTGACGCCCCGATGCTGGGCGCGGTGGGGCGCGCCTTCGCGGTCAACCCCGATCGGGCGCTGCGCAGGCTGGCGGCGCAGGAGGGCTGGGGTGTGCTGACGTTCACCCGCCCGGTCGCGCTGCACGCCTTGTTGAGGCCGGGCCGCTCGACGGTGGCGGTGACGGGCGCGCTCGCCCTGCTGGGGGCGGCGTTGGTGGCGTGGCGGCTGGTGGTCAGGGCCCGACGCCGCCGGTGAGTCCGACATCGCCGGTGAGTCCGGCATCCGGACGCCGAATCCGCGATGTGACCACTGAGCGCTCACAACTCGCACAAATGCGGCGCATCCCTTGAACTCCGCCTGTCACCAGGAGTACCAAGGGATCACAACAGAATGACGTGAGGGAACCCACGCGCGATCTGTCCCCGTACGGACATGTCGACCGGGCTTGCCCCGTAGCGGCAATCACTGTGCACGCTTGATACCTCCCACGTCGTCCGTTCGGCAACGGCGTCCGCGAGGGCGCCGTTGTTCGGTGCCCGCAAGCAATGCGGCGCCCGCACGTGCCCGCCGCACTGCCGCGGCCGCGGCCCGCGGCCTCAGGCCGTCAGCTTCCCCGCCAGCACCGCGTCCGCGATGTCGCGCGCCTCGCCGGCCCCCGTCACGACGCCCTGCGCGCACACCTGCACCCATCTGGCCACACCCTCGGGGGAGCCGGTGGCGAAGCCCGCCGCCGCCGCGAGGTACGGGTTCGCCGCTGGCGCCCAGGCGGCCTCGGGCACCACCGACCCCGTCGGGTCGAGGCCGCGGCTGGTGAGCAGCAGCCTGGCCATCGCGCGCGCCACCACGCCGTTGCCGGCGGCGAATGGCCGCAACGTGAGCAGCTCCCCGTGCACGACGGCCGCGACGACGAGCGCCGGCGCGTCGGTGGTCCGCACCACGTCGCCCAACAGGTTCAGGCGCGCCGCCAGCTCGGAGCCCGTCGGCGCCGGCCCGAGCCCGCGCAGGTCCTCCGGGGCCTGGTCGACGCGCAGGCGCCCCAGCAGGTCATCGGCCAGCCATCCGGCGCCGGCAGCGCTGTGCAGGCCGGCGACGAGCTGCCCGAAGGGCGGCACCCGGGCGGCGCCCCGCGCACCGAGGTCGGGCATCAGCCCTTCGACACGGGCGCCCGCCCGTAGCGCGCCGAGGGCCGCCAGGTGCTCATGCCCGCCGCCCGGCTCGGCGCCGACGACCATCGCGCGCATCACGTCGAGCGGCACCCGGGCGCCGTCGAGCGCGGCACTGGCCCGCGCGCTGCGCACTGTCGCCTCGGCGCGCACTCCACGCCAGCGCCGGCGGTAGGCCTCATGCCAGCGCAGTTCCTCGCAGGCCACCCGGGCCGCCTCCACGGCCTGCGGGACGCCGGGAAGCGTCGCGATCCCTGCCAGGGGGTCCGGACCGGTCTCCGCCGCTGCTGCTCGCGCCACGCGCCCACCCTACGGCGGCGCGCCCGGGTGTCGGCGTGGGCGCCTGGACGTGGCGCAGGCCACACTGTGCGGCATGGTTGCCGCGCCCAGCGTCTCGTCGTCCATCACCGCCCGCCTCCAGGTGGAGGCCCGCCCGACGGCGGTCAGCGAGCTCACCACTGCGATCGAGCGCGAGGGCGGCATCGTCACGGCGCTCGACGTCACCGCCTCGGGCCATGAGCGGATCACCGTGGACGTGACGTGCGCGACGCGCGGCGAGGCGCACGCCTCGGACATCGTCGAGGCGTTGCGGATGCTGCACGGGGTCGTCGTGGAGCGGGTCAGCGACCGCACGTTCCTGCTGCACCTGGGCGGCAAGCTGTCGGTGGAGTCGAAGGTGCCGCTGCGCAACCGCGACGACCTGTCGATGGCCTACACGCCCGGGGTCGCGCGGGTGTGCGAGGCCATCGCGGCCCATCCAGAGGACGCCCGACGGCTGACCATCAAGCGCAACACCGTCGCTGTCGTCACCGACGGCACAGCGGTGCTGGGCCTGGGCAACCTGGGCCCGCTCGCGGCGCTGCCGGTGATGGAGGGCAAGGCGGTGCTGTTCAAGCGGTTCGCGGACATCGACGCGTTCCCCATCGCGCTGGACACCACGGACATCGACCAGATCGTCGAGACGGTGTGCGCCATCGCGCCGGTTTTCGCGGGCATCAACCTGGAGGACATCTCCGCGCCGCGCTGCTTCGAGATCGAGCGCCGCTTGCGGGAGCGGCTGGACATCCCGGTGTTCCATGACGACCAGCACGGCACGGCGATCGTGGTGGTGGCGGCGTTGACGAACGCGCTGCGGGTGGTGGAGAAGAAGCTGCCCGACGTGCGGATCGTGCTGTCCGGGGCGGGCGCGGCGGGCACCGCGGTGCTCAAGCTGCTGCTCGCGGCGGGCGCGCGGGATGTGGTGGTGGCGGATATCGACGGCGTGGTGCACTCCGCGCGCCCGGGCCTGACGCCGGAGCTGGCGTGGACGGCCGCGCACACCAACCCGCGCGGGGTGGAGGGCACGCTGCGCGCGGCGCTGGCCGGGGCCGACGTGTTCGTGGGCGTCTCGGCCCCCGATGTGATCGACGGCGACGATGTGGCGACGATGGCGGCGGACTCGATCGTGTTCGCGCTGGCGAACCCGCGCCCGGAGATCGAGCCCGAGGTGGCGGCGCTGCACGCGACGGTGGTCGGCACCGGGCGCTCGGACTTCGCGAACCAGATCAACAACGTGCTCGCGTTCCCGGGGCTGTTCCGCGGGCTGTTGGACGCGCAGTCCCACCGGATCACCGAGTCGATGCTGCTGGCGGCCGCGCAGGCGCTCGCGTCGGTGGTGCGCGACGAGGAGCTGAACCCGACGTACATCGTGCCAAGCGTCTTCCACCCTGACGTGACGGCAGTGGTGGCGGCCGCCGTCGAGCAGGCGGCCCGGGCGGCGCAGTGACGGCTCTGGGTGGGCTTTCGTCCCATGAACAGCGTCTTCGGAGCCCGCAGGCTTAGCACCATGCTCAGCATCTCCGAGGCGCTCGACCAGCACGACGCGGCGGCCCGCAAGAAGACGCAGCTCACCCGCACCCCCGCCGTGTACTTGGTGCACGCGATGCTGGCGGGCGCGTACATCGGCATCGGCGTCGTCATCATGACCACCGCCGGCGGCCCGCTCGCCGTGGCGGGGTCGCCGTGGGCGCCACTGGTGCAGGGCCTCGTGTTCGGCGTGGCGCTGACCATCGTCGTGGTGGCAGGTGGCGAGCTCGCGACCTCCGCGATGATGATCCTGACGCAGGGCGCCCTGCGCCGGGCGATCACCTGGGGCCGCGCCGCCGCGACCCTGCTGTTCTGCATGGTCGGCAACTTCCTGGGCGCGATGGCGTTCGCGGCGCTGGTGCACTTCTCCGGCGCGCTGGGCCCGTCGACGAACGCCGGCATCACCATCGCCTCGATGATCGAGCACAAGGCCGCCGAGACGACCACGGAGCTGTTCTTCCGCGGCGTGCTGTGCAACCTGCTCGTCTGCCTGGCCATCTGGTCGGCGGCGCGGCTGCGCTCCGAGGGCGCGAAGATCACGCTGATCTTCGCCTGTGTGATGGTGTTCATCACCTCGGGCTTCGAGCACGTCGTGGCGAACATGACCACGCTCTCGTTCGGGCTGCTGGGCGGCCTGCCGCATGCCACGTGGCTTGAGCTGGCGCGCAACATGGGCGCCGTCGGGCTCGGCAACCTGGTGGGCGGCGGGCTGCTCGTCGGCGCGGCGTACGTCTACGCGGCGGGCCGTCCGGCGCCCGTCGAGGCGACGACCTCGGCCCCGGCCGGCGCCGACGCCCCGGTGATGGCCGACGCACGCTGAACTGACCTGCGGCTTCGGCCTGGACGAGCGAGCGGACCGCCTCGCCCCTACGGTGAGAGCCCTGACGGCAGCGCCGTGACCTGGCGCCCCGCACGGCGACCAAGGAGCAGGCCATGAGCACGTCCGACCCTGACCACCCCTCGTCGTCCCCGCAGCCGACGGAGCGGACCGAACCGACCGAGCCCACCGAGTCGACGGGCCCGCCGGCGCCGGCGAGCCCGACCTGGCCCACTGTCGGCGGCGTGCGCGGGACGCAGCCCACCGACCCGGTCGAGACCACCCCCACCCACGACACGGCCCCGCCGCCCGCCGCCGCACAGCCGTACCCCGACGCCGAGCAGCCCCCGCCCCTTCCCCTTATACCCATCTCCGAGCCCACGCGACGCTACCCCAACTTGTATGCCGCCCTTTGCCTG
>NZ_JAUDBQ010000013.1 GCF_030372105.1 Cellulomonas cellasea
GGCGCAGCGGGGGCCACTGCGACGTGCCCCGCACATGGGGCGTCCCGCCCTGGCGCCCCGACTCGGGCACTGGGGCTGGGGCGTTCTCTCGACCGTTCACTCGTCTCTGCCTCCCTCCGGGGAGACTACCGTTGCGAGCGTGCTGCCCTCACCGCCCGACTCGGCCTCACAGCTCCGATCCGTCGTCGTCGTCGGCGGCGGGCTGGCCGGGGCGCAGACCCTCACGGCGCTGCGGGCGCAGGGATTCGACGGCCACGTGACGCTGATCGGCGCGGAGCAGATCGCCCCCTATGACCGCCCGCCGCTGTCCAAGCACCTGCTCGACCGCCCGACCCCCACCTGGCTGGCCGACGAGCTGGGCGTCGACGCCCTGGGGCTCGCCGACGACGTGCGACTCGGCGTGAGCGCCACCGGCCTGCGGGTGGGCGCGCAGGACGTCGAGGTGCTCACCGACGCCGGCTCGGTCACCGCTGACGCGCTCGTCGCCGCGACGGGCTCGCACCCGGTGCGGCCGCGCGGCTGGGAGGCCGCCGTGACACTGCACGCGGCGCCCGACGCCGATCGGCTGCGGGCGCTGCTGCGCCCCGGCGCCCGGCTCGTGGTGGTCGGGGCGGGGTGGATCGGCGCCGAGGTCGCCGGGGTGGCGGCCGCCGCCGGTGTCCACGTGCAGGTGGTGGAGGCGCTGCCCGCGCCGCTCGCCGGACCGCTCGGCGCCGCGGTGGGCGCGGCGACGGCCCCTTGGTACGCCGAGCACGGGGTGGAACTGCACACCGGGGTGCAGGTGGCCCGAGTGCGCCCGGACGGGGTGGACCTGGCCGATGGGAGGGACCTCCCCGCAGACGTGGTGCTCGCCGCGGTGGGCGCGCGACCCGCCACGGGCTGGCTCGCCGACGCCCTGCCGCTCGATCCGGACGGCGCGCTGCGGGTCGACGCGGCATTCGCCCCGGAGGGCGGGCCCCGGCACGTGCGGGCTGTGGGCGATGTGGCCCGGAGGCGGTCGCCGCGGCACGGGCTGGTGCCAGGCGGCCACTGGGACGGCGCCCTGCGCGGGCCCGAGGCCGCTGTGCGCGGGCTGCTCAACCCTGGCGCGACGCCCGAGGACCACGCGCCCTACGTCTTCTCGACCCAGTTCGGCCACGAGCTGGCGATGTACGGGCAGCGCGGCCATGACGACGATCTGGTGCTGCGTGGCGACCCCGCCGCCCAAGACGGCGCCGCCGGGTGGACGGTGCTGTGGTTCCGGCGCGGCACCGCCGAGCTGACGGCCGTGCTGAGCGTCGACCGGCCCCGCGACGTGGGCGCCGCGCGCCGGCTGTTCACCGGCACAGGGCTGCCGCGCGTCGACCGCGCGCTGGCGGCCGACCCCGCGACGCCGCTGCGGAGCGCCGTCCTCGGCTGAGCGCGCCGTCCCGGCCTCGGCTGCGGGACGCCCTACTCGACCTGCGTCGGAACGGGCGCCCCGCAGCGGGCTCGTCAGTGCGCGAAGTGCCGGGTGCCCGTGAGGTAGAGCGTGACCCCGGCGGCCTGCGCGGCCGCGATCACCTCGTCGTCCCGCACCGAGCCGCCGGGCTGCACCACGGCGCGCACCCCGGCGTCGAGCAGCACCTGCAGGCCGTCGGCGAACGGGAAGAACGCGTCCGACGCGGCCACGGAGCCCCGCGCCCGGTCCACGTCGCCGGTGTTCGCCCGCTCCACCGCCAGGCGGCAGGAGTCGACCCGGTTGACCTGCCCCATCCCGATGCCCACGGAGGCGCCGTCGGAGGCGAGCAGGATCGCGTTGGACTTCACGGCGCGCACGGCCCGCCAGGCGAAGGCCAGGTCGTCCAGGGTGGCCTGGTCGGCGGGCTCCCCCGCGGCGAGCGTCCAGGCGGCCGCGTCGTCGCCGGGCGCGTCGATGACGTCGGTCTGCTGGGCCAGCGCGCCGCCGCTGATGTGCCGCAGCTCGAACTGGCCGCCGTCGGCGGGCACGACCTTGAGCAGGCGGATGTTCTTCTTGCGCGTGAGGATCTCGACGGCCTCGGGCTCGAAGTCCGGAGCGACGACGACCTCGGTGAACACCGGCGCGATCTGCTCGGCCGCGGCGGCCGTGATCGGACGGTTCGCGGCGATGACCCCGCCGAAGGCCGACACCGGGTCGCAGGCGTGCGCGCGGGCGTGCGCCTGGGCGATGTCCTCGCCGGTGGCGATGCCGCACGGGTTGGCGTGCTTGATGATCGCGACGGCCGGCGCGTCCTGGTCGTGCGCGGCGCGCCAGGCGGCGTCGGCGTCGACGTAGTTGTTGTAGCTCATCTCCTTGCCGTGGAGCTGCACCGCGCCCGCGAGGCCGCGCCCCGCGGCGCCCTGCGCGTCCAGGTACAGCGCGGCGCCCTGGTGCGGGTTCTCCCCGTAGCGCAGCACCCGGCCACGGTCGAAGGCCGAGCCGGCGAAGGCCGGGAAGCCGGACTCCTGCGCCTGCGCGTCCGGCGCGTACTGCTGCGCGAACCACTGCGCCACGGCGACGTCGTACGCGGCGGTGTGCGCGAACGCGTCAGCCGCGAGGCGCCGGCGCTCGGCCAGCGTGAAGCCCTCGGCGGCGTTGTCCGCGACCTCCGGGTAGCGGGCGGGGTCGATGACCACTGCGACGCTCGGGTGGTTCTTCGCGGCGGCGCGCACCATCGACGGGCCGCCGATGTCGATCAGCTCGACGCACTCGTCGGCGGTGGCGCCCGAGGCGACCGTCGCGGAGAACGGGTACAGGTTCACCACCACCAGGTCGAACGGCGCGACCTCGAGCTCGGCGAGCTGGGCCAGGTGCTCGGGGCGGCGGGTGTCCGCGAGGATCCCGGCGTGCACGCGCGGGTGCAGCGTCTTGACCCGCCCGTCGAGGCACTCGGGGAACCCGGTGAGGTCCTCGACGCGGGTCACGGGCACGCCCGCGGCGGCGATGGTCGAGGCGGTGGAGCCGGTGGAGACGAGCTCCACGCCGGCCGCGTGCAGGGCCGTGGCGAGCTCGGTCAGGCCTGTCTTGTCGAAGACGCTGAGCAGGGCCCGGCGGAGGGGGCGCCGCGTGTCAGGGGCGTCGGGGTCGGCGACAGGCGCGAAGGGGGTGGCGAAGCCGGACATGGGGATGACCTCCCGGGTCGGTGCGGTCTCGTGAGACGGTCAGGACCCGAGCACCCAGGCGAACGGTGCGACGGCTAGGGGTACATCCGGCCGCTCCCCGGTGGTTGAGCCCACCTCAGGCGCGCCAGTCACGGCCACGGGCAGTCTACCGGCGACTGGGGCGCTCCCGGGGCGGCTCAGCCGACGCTGACCTGCCGTCCCTCGACCCGCATCCCCTCGCGGGCGATCCGCCCGACCCACTCGACCAGCAGCGCCCGCTCGACCACCTTGATGCGCTCATGCAGGGACGCCTCGTCGTCGCCCGGCTGCACCTCGACGGCCGCCTGCGCGATGATCGGCCCGCTGTCCACGCCCGCGTCGACCACATGCACCGTGCAGCCCGTGACCCGCGCCCCGTACGCGAGGGCGTCGCGGACGCCATGCGCCCCCGGGAACGCCGGCAGCAGCGCGGGATGGGTGTTGACCACCCGGTCCGGGAAACGCCCGAGCGTGGCGGCCCCGAGGATGCGCATGAACCCGGCGCTGACCACGAGGTCGGGGCGGAACACCGCGATGGACTCCGCGACGGCCCGGTCCCACGCCGCGCGGTCCGGGAAGTCCGCCGGGGCCACCACCGCCGTCGGCACGCCATGCGCGCGGGCGATCTCCAGGCCGCCGGCGCCCGGCTTGTCGCTGACCACGCCGACGACACGGGCGCCGTAGGCCGGATCGTCATGCGCGGCGAGGAGCGCGGCCAGGTTGGACCCGGCGCCCGAGACGAGCACGACGACGCGCCCGCCGGAGCGGGTGTGCGGCACAGGGGGCCGCGGCCCGTCGCCCGTGGCCGGGTCACGTGGAGCGGAGCGGGGGGGTTCGGGCGCGCTCATGGGGCGACCCTAACCTCCGGGCGGGGCAGGGCCCGCGAGGCGTCCGAGCCCGCTGATGCGGGACAATGCTCAGGTGTCCAACCCGTATGCCCCGCCGCCCGAGGGCGCCGTGCCTCCCACGGGCGCCGTGCCCCCGCAGGCCACAGGCCCTGTGCCCCCGCACGCCACTGGCGGGTCCCCTGCTGGCGGGTCCCCTGCGCCGGGGCCCGATGCGGCGCAGCGCCCGCCCGCGCACCGCCCCCACCCGCAGCATCCGAAGCACCCGAAGCACCCGAAGCACCCGAAGCACCCGCAGCACCCCACACAGCCCGGGCGCCATCACGGCGGCGGCCACAGCTCCGGCCCCGGCCAGCCACCCGCGCCGTTGCCCCCGCCCGACCCCGAGGCCGCCCGCCTCGCGAGCTCGCATGTGCTGCACTTCGGCCTGCTCATGCTGGCGGCAGTCCTCACGGCGTCGCTGCCGTGGCCGTGGGCCGTGTCCAGCCTGGTCTTCGTCGCGCTCTCCCTCGCGGCGGGGATCCGCGCGCTGATCTCGTTGCGCCGTGCCCGCGTGCGCGGCGTCCTGACGCCGATGTTGTCCGTCGGGTTGGCGTTCACCGCGTTGCTGGGCCTGACGTCGGCGAGCGCCGTCATGACGTGGCCGGCGCAGACCGCGCGTCAGGAGTGCCTGAACGGCGCGCTGACCGTCTCGGCGAAGTCCCGCTGCGAGCAGGCCTTCCAGGAGGACGTGGCCAACTTCCAGCAGGACCTCATGGAGCGCTCGACCCGCGGCTGACCAGACGGGACAGGCCCCGGCGGCACGCCGCGCGGAACTCGGCGTCAGTGGGCAGCGCGACCAGCAGGACCCCGAGCAGCACCCCGGCGCCCACCTGCGACCCGACCGCGAGCGGTGACGCGCCGATGTCCCCCATCCGCCCCGGGCCGATCCCGCCGCTGGCGAGCACCACCAGCGCCGCGGCGCAGAGCCCGGCGGTGAGGGCGGCCGCGGCGCCGGCGACGAGCGGGTCGACGGCCCGGACGGACGGCAGCCGCCGGTGCAGCCACCAGCCCGCGAGCGCCCCGACGAGCACCAACAGCATGGGCGCCGCGACGAGCACGCCGCCGCCGCTGCCCGGTTGCGGCAGCGCGCCCAGCAGCGGCACCACCGGCATCGGGCCGGAGACGACCTCGGTTGTCGTGAAGGACGTGCCCGCGCCCACCCGGAACCCGGGCCCGACCAGCCAGGCGAGCGCCCACACCACCACGTTGGGCACATAGGCGAGCTCGGCGACGGCGAGCACGGAGCCCCCGACGACGTCCAGGTCGAGGGCCCGGATGATGTCGTTGATGGTGGCCCGCCCGGCCAGCACCCACACGGCGCTCACTGCCGCGGCCGCCGCCACCAGGTAGGACAGCGCGAGGACGCCCGCGCTGGCTCCCGTGCGGATCGGCGGGATGACCCGCGACCACAAGGGGCGGGTGAGGTCGCGCACGCGGGGGGCCTCGGGCCGACGGGCGAGCCCGGTGGCCAGGCCGGTGGCGGAGACCGCGGCGCCCCCGATGACGGCGAGCGCGACGTCGGCGATGGTGGCGCGCATGAGCAGCGTGATGACGACGGTGACGGCGGTGTAGCCGCCGATGCCCGCGACGAGCGAGGTGGTGGTCGCCTCACCGGACCGGCGGGCCGAGGCGTAGCAGGTGAACAGCGCGAGGCAGGTGATGCCGAGCGGCATGAGCGTCAGGACGTTGCCGCCGAGCCCGAGGGGCACGCCGTGGCCGATCAGCCACAGCCCGGCGCCCACCTCCGTGGAGCGGGTCCACGCCACCGAGGCGTTCGCCGGGTCGGCGGAGGTGACGACGTAGGCGGTGACCGCCGGGAGCACCACCACGAGCAGGGACAGCAGCGCGCCCTGCAGGCCGGCGAGCAGCCCGGGCAGCCAGGCGAGCGCGGGCTTGCCGTCGGGCTTGCGGGGTCCGGCCCGGTGGTCCTCGGTCAGCACGCGCGGCGGGCGCGCCCGGTCGAGGCGGTCGGTTCCAGACGGATCGGTCACCAGCACATCGTCCCTGCCCGGACCGGGTGCGCCGCCTAGGCGGCGCGGCGCGCCGGGCAGGTCGTCATCGGGTGGCGTCCGCGGGCAGCCAGCCGGACAGGTGCGGGCGCACGATCTCGGCGAGGGCGTCAGTCCAGGGGGTGCGCGCGTTGCCCCACGGCACGTACGCGAAGCCGGAGCCCCCGGCGTGCTCGTAGGCCTCGCGGTTGAGCTGCTCGATCTCCTCGAGGGTCTCCAGGCAGTCGGACACGAAGCCGGGGCACACCACCTCGGTGCGCCGCGACCCGGCGGCGCCGAGCTCCTGCACGGTGTCGATCGTCGCGGGCCCCAGCCACTGGGCGGGCCCGAAGCGCGACTGGAAGGTGAGCACGCACGCGTCCGCGTCCAGGCCCAGCCGCGCGCGCACTGCGGACGCTGTCTGCTCGCACTCGGCGAGGTACGGGTCGCCCGCGTCGGACATCGCGGCGGGGATGCTGTGGAAGCTCAGCACCACCCGGTCCCCCGCGGCGGGGTCGGGGCGCCCGGCCTCGGCCCACCGCTCCTCGAGGGCCGAGCACACCGCCGCGACGTACGCGGGGTGGTCGCCGAACGCGCGCACGGTGCGCACCTCGGGATGGCGCGGCAGTGCGGCGACGGCCTGGTGCGCGCGCTCCAGCACGGTTCCCGTCGCGGAGCCGGCGTACTGCGGGTACAGCGGCACGACGAGCACCCGCTCATGGCCGTCGTCCACCAGCCGCGCGAGCACGTCGCCGATCGCCGGGTCGCCGTAGCGCATGGCGCCCGCCACCGTGACGTCGGGCCCGAGGGCGGCCTGGAGGGCGGCGACCTGGGCCTGCGTGTGCACCAGCAGCGGCGAGCCGTCCGGCGTCCACACCGTCCGGTACTTCGCCGCCGAGGCGCGCGGCCGGGAGCTGAGCACGCCGAGCTCGAGGATCGGGCGCCACAGCGCGGGGTGCATCGTCACGACGCGACGGTCGGTGAGGAACTCCCGCAGGTAGGGCCGCACGGCGCGCGCCGTCGGAGCGGCCGGGGTGCCCAGGTTGACCAGGACGACGGCGGTGGTCGGGCGCGGCTCGGACATACAGGCGCTGCCTCCTCGCAGATGGGGTGCCCATCCAGCGTATAGGCCTCTGACCTGCGCATTTAACGACGAATCGTCAGAACCGCGATGCCCAGAACGCCGACGGCTCCGCACCCCGGGGGTGCGGCGCCGTCGGCGCTCAGGTGCGGGAGGCGCACCGGTCAGCAGGTCAGGAGAGCAGCTCCCGGGCGAGTGCCGCCGTCTCGCTCGGCGTCTTGCCGACCTTGACCCCGGCGGCCTCGAGGGCCTCCTTCTTCGCCTGCGCGGTGCCGGCCGAGCCGGACACGATCGCCCCGGCGTGGCCCATGGTCTTGCCCTCGGGGGCGGTGAACCCGGCGACGTAGCCGACGACCGGCTTGGTCACGTGCTCGGCGATGTACGCCGCGGCGCGCTCCTCGGCGTCGCCGCCGATCTCGCCGATGAGCACGATGACCTCGGTGTCGGGGTCGGCCTCGAACGCGGCGAGCGCGTCGATGTGCGTGGTGCCGATGATCGGGTCGCCGCCGATGCCGATGGCCGTGGAGAACCCGAGGTCCCGCAGCTCGTACATCATCTGGTAGGTCAGCGTGCCCGACTTCGACACGAGGCCGATCTTGCCGGGGCCCGTGATGTCGGCCGGGATGATGCCGACGTTCGACTTCCCGGGGCTGATCAGGCCGGGGCAGTTGGGGCCGATGAGCCGCACGCCCTTGTCCTGCGCGTACGCGAAGAACTCGGCGGTGTCGGCCACCGGCACGCCCTCGGTGATGATGACCGCCAGCGGGATGCCCGCGTCGACGGCCTCGAGGACGGCGCCCTTGGTGTGCGCCGGCGGCACGAAGATGACCGACACGTCGGCGCCGGTCTCCTTCATCGCCTCCTCGACGGAGCCGAAGACGGGCACGTCGACAGTGCCGTCGCCCTGCGGGAACGTCACGGACGTGCCGGCCTTGCGCGGGTTCACGCCGCCGACCACGTTCGTGCCGCTGGCCAGCATGCGGGTCGTGTGCTTGGTGCCCTCAGAGCCCGTCATGCCCTGGACGATGACCTTGGATGACTCGGTCAGGAAGATCGCCATGTCAGTTGTTCTCTCGTCTCTGCGTGATCGGGCTCAGGCGGCGGTGTGGGCGAGCTCGGCGGCCTTGTCCGCTCCGCCGTCCATCGTGTCGGCGAGCGTGACGAGCGGGTGCGCGGCCTCGGCGAGGATGCGGCGCCCCTCCAGGACGTTGTTGCCGTCGAGGCGCACCACGAGCGGCTTGGTGGCCGCGTCGCCGAGCATCTCGAGCGCGGCGACGATGCCGTTGGCCACCGCGTCGCAGGCCGTGATGCCGCCGAAGACGTTGACGAAGACCGACTTGACCTGCGGGTCGGACAGGATGATGTCGAGCCCCGCGGCCATGACCTCGGCCGAGGCGCCGCCGCCGATGTCGAGGAAGTTCGCGGGCTTGACCCCGCCGTGCCCCTCGCCTGCGTACGCGACCACGTCGAGCGTGCTCATGACCAGCCCGGCGCCGTTGCCGATGATCCCGACCTCGCCGTCGAGCTTGACGTAGTTGAGGTCCTTCTCCTTGGCGCGCGCCTCGAGCGGGTCGGCTGCGGCGGCGTCCTCGAGCCCGGCGTGGTCGGGGTGCCGGAACCCGGCGTTCTCGTCGAGCGTGACCTTGCCGTCGAGGGCGACGATCTTGCCGTCGGAGGTCTTGACCAGCGGGTTGACCTCGACCAGCGTGGCGTCCTCGCCCTGGTAGACGTCCCAGAGCCGCTCCAGGACCTCAGCCACCTGGGGCGCGACGTCGGCGGCGAAGCCCGCGGCGGCCACGATCTCGGCGGCCTTCTCCGCGTCGATCCCGACGCGCGGGTCCACGGCCACCTTGGCGAGGGCCTCGGGGCGCTCCACGGCGAGCTGCTCGATCTCCATGCCGCCCTCGACGCTGGCCATGGCCAGGTAGCGGCGCTCGGACCGGTCGAGCAGCAGCGAGAAGTAGTACTCCTCCGCGATGTCGGCGCCCGCGGCGATCATCACGCGGTGGACGGTGTGGCCCTTGATGTCCATGCCGAGGATCTCGCCGGCCTTCTCGGCCGCCTCGTCGGCGGAGCGGGCGATCTTCACGCCGCCCGCCTTGCCGCGCCCGCCCGTCTTGACCTGGGCCTTGACCACGACGACGCCGGGCTTGCCGCCGAGCAGCTGCTCCGCCGCCGCGCGGGCCTCATCCGGTGTGGTGGCGACGATGCCGCCCAGCACGGGAACGCCGTGCTTCTCGAAGATGTCACGTGCCTGGTACTCGAACAGGTCCACCTGGCTCTGGTCCTTCCGTCGACCCGCATGCGCGGCCTGGCTGGCCACGGCGCCCTGCCTGATGCTAGCCGCGCGACGACTTTATCTTCACATCGAGAGATGTCGCCTCGGACACAGGGACAACGCCCCACTCCGCGCGCTTCGCCCCGTATGCGATGATTCCGGCCCGCGAGGACGCCCACCGAGGAGACACGCGTATGACCACCAGGACCGATGCCGATCCGCGACCGCCGCGCAGCCCGGTCTACACGACGCTGCGATGGCTCGCCCTGCTGGTCATCGCCTCCACCCTCGTCACCCAGGCCATCCGCGGCATGTGGCCGTTCGTGATCGTCGGGACTGCCGTGTGCCTCATCGCCCTGGCGATGTGGTCGGTGGGCTACGCGGCCGACAAGCGGCGTGAGCGGCAGTTCGAGGCCGACTTCGGCGGCTCGCTCGACGCCGTGCGGGCGAGCCTCGACCAGCCGCGGCTGCGCACGCTGCGCGACACCGAGGGCGAGGTGGAGGCCGTCCGCGAGCTGCGCCGTGAGACGCCACAGGTGTCGCTCCTCCAGGCGGTGGAGCTCATCCGCTCGCTCTGACAGCGCGCGTCAGAGCTTCGTGACGGGCGAGAACCGCAGCAGCAGCCGCTTGGCGCCCTCAGAGCCGAAGTCGACCTTGGCGACGGCGTTCGGCCCGGCGCCCTCCAGCCCGATGACGGTCCCCAGGCCGTAGGCGTCGTGGGTGACCTTGTCCCCCACTGCCAGGTCGGGGATAGCCGAGTCGGGGCGCGGGGTCGCGGAGCCGAAACTCGCGCCCGAGCCCCCCGACGCGGGCGCCGTGGTGCGCCGCTTGACCTCGCCGCCCGACCGGAAGCCGCCCGACTGGCCCCGTGAGCCGAAGCCGCCGGAGCCGAAGCCGCCCGATCCGGTGGAGTACCCGCCGGGGGTGCGCAGCCGGTCCATGCTGGACTCGCGCCGGCGCCAGTCGACGAGCTCCTCCGGCAGCTCGTCGAGGAACCGCGACGCGGGGAACTCGTTCGGCACGCCCCACGCGGTGCGGACTGCGGCGCGCGAGACGTACAGCCGCTCGCGCGCGCGGGTGAGCCCCACGTAGGCGAGCCGGCGCTCCTCGGCGAGCTGGTCGGAGTCGGCCAGCGAGCGCATGTGCGGGAACGTGCCGTCCTCCATGCCGGTGAGGAAGACGACGGGGAACTCCAGGCCCTTCGCGGTGTGCAGCGTCATGAGCGTGACCACGCCCTGGTCGGCGGCGCGCTGGTGCTCGTCCGCGTCGTCGCCGTCCTGGGCGGGGATCTGGTCGGAGTCCGCGACGAGCGAGACCCGCTCCAGGAAGTCCGCGAGGTTGCCCTCGGGCTCGGCCTGCTCGAACTCGGCGGCCACGGCGTGCAGCTCGGCGAGGTTCTCCACACGGGAGGCGTCCTGCGGGTCCTCCGAGGCGCGCAGCTCGGCCAGGTACCCGGTGCGGTCCAGCACCGCGCCCAGCACCTCGGCGGGCCCGGCGGACTCGGCGAGGCGCCGCAGGTCGGACATCATCGAGGCGAAGGCGCGCATGCCGGTGATCGCGCGCGTGCCCAGCCCGGGCACGTCGTCGAGACGCTCGAGCGCGGCCCCGAAGGAGATCCGCTCGCGCTCGGCGAAGGCGGCGACCATCGCCTCCGACCTGTCGCCGAGCCCCCGCTTGGGGACGTTGAGGATGCGGCGGACGTTCACGTCGTCGTCGGGGTTGGCCAGCGCGCGCAGGTAGGCGACTGCGTCCTTGACCTCCTTGCGCTCGTAGAAGCGCGTGCCGCCGACCACCTTGTAGGGCAGGCCGACGCGGATCAGCACCTCTTCGAGCGCGCGGGACTGCGCGTTCGCGCGGTAGAAGATGGCGACGTCGCCGGGGCGCACGCCGTCGGAGTCGCCGAGGCGGTCGATCTCCTCCGCGACGAACCGCGCCTCCTCATGCTCGTTGTCCGCGACGTAGGCGACGATCTGCGCGCCGGCGCCCGAGTCGGTCCACAGCCGCTTGGGCTTGCGGCCGGGGTTGCGCGAGATGACGGCGTTCGCCGCCGAGAGGATGTTCTGCGTGGAGCGGTAGTTCTGCTCGAGCAGGATGGTGCGGGCGTCCGGGTAGTCGGCCTCGAACTCGAGGATGTTGCGGATCGTGGCGCCGCGGAACGCGTAGATCGACTGGTCCGCGTCGCCGACCACTGTGAGCTCGCCGCGCAGGTCCGGCCCGCCCTCGGCGGACTGGCGGGCGCCGACGCCGGCCAGCTCCCGCACCAGCGTGTACTGCGCGTGGTTGGTGTCCTGGTACTCGTCGACTAGCACGTGACGGAAGCGCCGCCGGTAGTGCTCGGCGACCTGCGGGAACGCCTGCAGCATGTGCACGGTCTGCATGATCAGGTCGTCGAAGTCGAGCGCGTGGGCCTGCCGCAGGCGCGCCTGGTAGCGCGTGTAGACCTGCGCGAGGGTCGAGTCGAAGTCGTTCGCGGTGCTCACCGACGCGGCGTACTCGTCGGGGTCGACCAACTCGTCCTTGAGCGCCGAGATCTTGTGCGCGAGGGCCTTCGGCGGGAACTTCTTCACGTCCAGGTCGAGCTCGCGCGCCACCATCGTCAGCAGCCGCTGCGAGTCCGCGGAGTCGTAGATCGAGAAGCTGGAGCGCAGGCCCAGGGTCGCGGCCTCGCGGCGCAAGATGCGCACGCACGCCGAGTGGAACGTGGACACCCACATGCGCTGCGCGGACGGCCCGACGATCGCCGCGACGCGCTCGCGCATCTCGGCGGCGGCCTTGTTGGTGAAGGTGATCGCCAGCACCTCGCCGGGCCGCGCGCGGCCGGTGGCGAGCAGGTGCGCGATGCGGTGCGTCAGCACGCGCGTCTTGCCCGATCCGGCGCCCGCCACGATCAGCAGCGGCCCGCCGTGGTGCAGCACCGCCTCGCGCTGCTGCGGGTTGAGGCCGACGAGCAGCGCGTCGGCGTCCGCCGTGCGGTGCTGGTCGCCCTCATGGCCGGCGGGTCCGTGACCGCCGGGCCGACGCCCGGAGGGCTGGCCGGCGTCGTCGGGCAGGTCGCCGTCGCGCGGGGGGACGGCGGACGGGAGGCGCGCGAGGTTGGCGGGGCCGAACCCGGGCAGCGGGAGGTTGTCGAAGAGCGAGGTCATGTCCCCCACAGCGTAGGCGCGCCCGCTGACACCCGGGGCACGACCCGCCTGCCCGATGGGCCGCCCACCCCGTTCACCCCACGCGGTCAGCCGCGCAGGTCGAGCACCGACTGCTGCAGCCGCTGCGACGTGGACACCAGGTCATGCGCGGCGGCGCGGATGCCGTCGAGCTCCTGCGTGGTGCGCTGTGTGGCGCGCTCCACCTCGACCAGGGTGGTGGCGATGCCGCGCCCGCCGTCGGCGACCTCGGCGACGGCCTTGGCCATCTCCGCGGTGGTGGCCGTCTGCTCCTCGACGGCGCCGGCCAGGCTGCCCTGGTAGTCGTCGATCCTGCCGATGATCGTGGAGATCTGCCCGATCTCCCCGGCGGCGCGCGTCACGGCGGCCTGGATCGCCTCGACCCGGCTGGAGATGTCCCCGGTGGCGCGGGCCGTCTCCTGGGCGAGCTCCTTGACCTCCCCGGCGACGACGGCGAAGCCCTTGCCCGCCTCCCCCGCGCGCGCGGCCTCGATGGTCGCGTTGAGCGCCAGCAGGTTCGTCTGCTCGGCGATCGCGGAGATGAGCTTCACGACGCTGCCGATCTGCGCGGACGAGTCGCCCAGCTCGGCGACGGTGCGGTCGGTGCGCTGGGCCAGGTCCACGGCCTCGGCGGCGATCTGCGCGACGGAGTGGGTGGTGCGGGCGATCTCGCCGATGGACGCCCCCATCTCATGGGTGCCGGAGGCGACGGTGTCGATGCCCTCGCTGACCTCGTGGGCCGCGGACGCGACCTCGACGGTCAGCCGCGCGGAGTCATCGGCCACGCGCCCGATGTCGTCGCTGGCGTCGACGAGCCTGCGAGCCGCCGTGTCGACCTCCTGCGCCGCCGCGCCGACCTGCTCGGACACCGCGGCGGTGCGGTCGAGGGTGGCGTTCAGCGCGAGGGCGAGCCGGTCGAGCTCGGTGGAGCCGCGGCCCGTGTCGAGGCGGGTGGACAGGTCGCCGCTGGCCAGCGCGGCGCCCGCCTGCTCGATGGGCCGCACGATGCTGCGGGAGACGGCCAGGCTCAGGCCCACCACGAGCGCGATGACGACGGCGCTGCCCAGCAGCAGGTCGCGGGCGCTGGAGATGGCGGCGGTGCGGACGTCGTCGACGTAGATGCCCGAGCCGATCACCCAGCCCCACGGCTCATAGCCCGTGACGTAGGAGATCTTGGGCTGCGGGGCGTCCTCGCCGGGCTTGGGCCACTGGTAGGCGACGAAGCCCGCGCCGTCGGCCTCCACGACCTTGACGAACTCCACGAACAGCAGCGTCCCGTCGGGGTCGGCGTAGTCGCTGAGGTCCGTGCCGTCGAGCTCGGGCTTCGTGGGGTGCATGATCATCGCCGGCTGCATGTCGTTGATCCAGAAGTACTCCTCGCCGGAGTACCGCAGGCCCTTCACCGCCGCGATGGCGGCCTCCTGCGCCTCGGCCCGAGTCAGCTCGCCGCTGGCGGCCCGCTCGCCATAGCTCTCGACGACGCCCACGGCGGTCTGCACCACGGCGCGCGTGGTGACCTTGCGCTCGGCGAGCAGGTCGCCCTCGAGCTGGACGCCCGAGATGACCGCCACGGACACGAGCCCGAGCGTGGCGACGGCGACCAGTGCGAACAGGCGTGTGCGGATGGCCAGGGTGACGAGACGACGCATGGAGGGCTCCGGTCGATGGGGGCGGCAGTGCTCTGCCAGCCCATCGACGCCCACCGCCTCGCGATGAGGTGTCAGCCCGCTCTGTTCACTCCATCGTGGCAGGTCACACGGCTCTCACGCCGCGCGAGGAGCAACGCCGGCTCAGGTCAGGACGACGGCGACGACCCAGGCGGCGGTGGCCAGCAGGGCGCCGGCCAGCTCCACGACGATCGTGATCCCCGTCGCGCGCACCGCCGCCAGGGTGGCCGCCCAGGCGGCGGCGTGGTCGCGGTCCCGCACCCGCTGGGTCGCGTAGACCCCGCCCACGAAGCCGAGCGGCAGGCCCACGACGGGCACCACGAAGAACCCGACCACCCCGGCGACGCCGCCCCACACCAGCGTGGAGCCGGGCACGCCGGCCCGCGTCAGCCCGCGGCCCGCGAGCACGTACTTCCCGACGGCGGCCACCGCGATGGCGAGCACGCCGACGCCGAAGGCCGCCCAGGCCACGGCGCCGCCGGTGAACGCCGCCCAGACCCCGATCGCGGCGAGCACGAGCACGCTGCCCGGGAGCACCTGGACGACGACGCCCACCAGGCCGACGGCGATGACGAGCGCGGCGAGGAGCTCGCCGGGGCTCATCGCATCGCCCTCGGCCCGGTGGTGGAGGTCACCGCCAGAGCACCGCGATGGCGACGTTGAGCACCACGAGGCCGGCGACCCCGCCGAGGAACCCGCGCGTGACCTTGGCGGGCTTCTTCACGCCGTAGACGACGACGCCGGTGGCGACGGCGGCGATGAGCAGCTTGATGCCGACCTTCATGTTGTTGATGTGCTCGGGGCCCGCGACGCCGGACTCGGCCAGGCCGACCATGAGGATCCCTGTCACGAGCGCCGTGAGGATGCCGTGCAGGGCGCCCGCGGGGAGGGCGGGCTTCTTCATCCCGGCGAGCGCGCCCCCGAAGACGATGGCCCAACCGAGCAGGTGCAGGACGAGGAGGACGTTGTAGAGGATGGTCATGGACGTCAGCCTAAGGATTCGTCGCCCACGGCAGAGCCTGTCTGAGCCGCCAATGAGGTGATCTTCCCAACACTAGTGTCGGGAACCGCTCGGCACCGCCGCGCGTTGGCCCGCGCGCCGCCGCCCCCGGGCATCACAGCAGCCGGCGCGCAGCCGCCCACCGGGTGAGCTCGTGACGGCTCGAGAGCTGCAGCTTGCGGAGCACCGCGGAGACGTGCGTCTCCACCGTCTTGATGGAGATGAACAACTCGCCGGCCACCTCGCGGTACGAGTACCCGCGCGCGATCAACCGCATCACCTCGCGCTCCCGGGCCGAGAGGCGGTCCATCTCGTCATCCGCGATCGCGACATCGCCTGCCGCGGTGCCGAACGAGTCGAGCACGAAGCCCGCCAGGCGCGGGGAGAACACCGCGTCGCCGCCCGCCACGCGCCGCACCGCGTCGGACAGGTCGGGCCCGGATATCGCCTTGGTGACGTACCCACGGGCGCCCGCCCGGATCACCGCCACCACGTCCTCCGCCGCGTCGGACACCGACAACGCCAGGAACCGCGTGCCGCCCAGCAGGTCCATGCACGTGCGGATCACCTCCGCGCCGCCCCCGCCGTCGCCGCCGGGCAGGTGCACGTCGAGCAGCACCACCGGCGGCCGCAGCTCGCGCACCACCCGCACCGCCTCGTCCACCGAGGCGGCCTCGCCGACCACGTTCACGCTGCCGTCCAGCGACGCCCGCACCCCCGTGCGGAACATCAAATGGTCGTCGACCAGCACCACGTCGACAGGTCCGCTCATCGTCACGCCTCTCTCTGCGGCCTGGCCGCGTCGCCGAGCACGGGCACGCACAGGTGCACCTCCGTGCCACGGCCCTCCTTGGACTGCACCGTCGCGGAGCCGCCCCTGCGCCGCACGCGGCCCATGATCGACTCCCGGACGCCAAACCTGTCAGACGGGATCGCGTCGACGTCGAAACCCTCGCCGCGATCGCGGACGAACACCTCCACCGCCTCCTCGCCCACCTCCAGGTAGAGCGAGACCGGTGGGCGGCCGTGCACCACGGCGTTGACCAGCGCCTCGCGGGTGGCCTGCAGCAACGCCTCGGTCTGCGCGTCGGGGACCCGGTCCCCCACCACCACCGTGTCCACCGCGACCGCCTCGCCGCCGGGCCCCGAACGGGAGTCCTCCACCTCGGCGACGATCGCCCGCAGCGCCGCGGCCACCGACGTGCCCGGCGCCGGCCGGTCGTCGTACAGCCACTCGCGCAGCTCGCGCTCCTGCGCGCGCGCCATCCGCGCCACCTCGGCCGGGTCGTCGGCGGCCCGCGCGCGGATCAGCGCGAGCGTCTGCAGCACCGAGTCGTGCAGGTGGGCGGCGATGTCGGCCCGCTCGGACTCCCGGGCCCGCGCCGCGCGCTCGTCGCCGAGCTCGCGCACCAGCCGCAGCCACCACGGCGCAAGCACCAGCGCCACGCCCGCGAGCACCGCCACCGCGGCGATGGTCACCTGCAGCAGCGCCGCCGGCTCGGTGTCCTGCGCGACCAGCAGCAGCACGCCCACGCCGGCCAGCACCAGCCCGCCGACCAACCGCAACACGCTCACCGGCGTGCGGCCGCCCGTCCGCGAGCGCACCCGTCCGCGCTGCACCGCGTCGAGCTGGCTCCAGCCCAGCGTGATCCCCGCCAGGAGCAAGACGAGCGGCAGCACCCAGGACGTGTCGATCGTGGCGCCGGTGCGCACCGCCACCAGCACCACGGCGCCGGCGAGCAGCACCGCCGCCGTGGCGATGTCGGTCACCGGGAGCCGGCGCAGCCGCTCGGCGCCCACGCCCTGCACGCGCGCGATGCGGGTCAGCGCCGGAGGGCGCGCCTCGGCGCCCGCGGCGGCCGGGTCGCCCGAGGGGACCGCCACCCACAGGAAGACGTACAGCGCGGCGCCCATGCCGCCCGCCAGCGTCAACCCCACGAACGCCCAGCGCACCAGCGCCAGCGGCAGGTGGAGGTGCGCCGCGAGCCCCAGCGCGACCCCTCCGCCCATGCGGCCGCCGAGCGGTCTGCGCAGCGGCAACCGGGTCGCCGCCGGGACGGGCGGGACCCAGGCGGGTGCGGGATCGGGGGAAGGCACACCCCGATGATCACACCTCCGTGGACGCCCCGAGCCCAGCAGCACGCCGTTTCAGGGTCGCGGCGACGTGATTCAGGGTCGGCTCAGGGCAGAGCCCGATGGGCTGCGGGCTGCGGAGACGACAGGATCTACACATGGACACGCACCTCCCGGGTCAGCCGGGCCCGGGCCCGACGGACGGCCCGACCGCACCCCCTCCCCCCGCATCCCCCAAAGTGACAGGCGCCGAAGGGTTCTTCGCGGCGATCCGCCGCACCGGCCTGTACCGCTCGGACGACCGTTGGATCGGAGGCGTCGCCGGCGGGATAGCCGCGCGCTTCGGCATCGACCCGCTGCTGGTCCGCGGCCTGTTCGGCGTGAGCTTCCTGCTCGGCGGCCTGGGCCTGGTCGTGTACGGCATCGGGTGGCTGCTGCTGCCCGA
Organism: Cellulomonas cellasea; assembly: GCF_030372105.1. Classification (GTDB taxonomy): domain Bacteria; phylum Actinomycetota; class Actinomycetes; order Actinomycetales; family Cellulomonadaceae; genus Cellulomonas_A; species Cellulomonas_A cellasea_A. The sequence goes on from NZ_JAUDBQ010000013.1 coordinate 17,701, forward strand.
GCAGGCCGACGGGCGCATCCACGCCGAGGAGCTCGTGCGCGGCGAGTTCGACGTCGCCCTCCTGGGCGTGCTGGGCATGGTGGTCGTCGGGCTCAACCGGGGCGACGGCTGGTTCGGCTGGTGGGGCGACCGTGGCCTCGGCTGGCTGACCGGCCTGCTGTGGGCGGTCTCGCTGGCGGTGGTCGCCATCCTCGTGGTGGTGGGCATCAGCCAGTCCCGCAACGCGAAGTCGTCTGGCGTCTGGCTGTGGCCATCGTCCGGGCCGGCGGCGAACGAGGGGCAAGGCGCGCCCGCCAGCCCGTCCACCCCGTCGACGCCATATGCGGCCACCCAGGCCTCCCCCTACCCGCCGCACCCCGCGACGCCCTACCCGGCGCCCCCCGCGCCGTCGGCGCCGTATGCGCAGTCGACGCCCTATGCGCCGTCGCCGCCGTATGCGCCGCACGCGGCAAGCGCGCCCGCACCCGGCGCCCCTCCCCTCGAGCAGGTGGCCCAGCTCATCGACGGCCCCCCGGCGCCGCCGCGCAAGCCGCGCGTCCGCGGGGCCAGCGCCGCCACGCTCGGCGTGATCACCGCGCTGATCCTGTTCACGTTCGCCGGCCTCATGGTGGCCGACCGCTTCGGCGCCTTCCACGGGCCCGTGCTGCTCACGGCGGCGGGCGTGGCCGTCATCCTGCTCGGGCTCGGCGTCGTGTACTCCGGGCTGCGCGGCCGCTCCAGCGGCGTGCTCGGCACGCTCGCCGTCATCGCGATCGTCGTCGCGGCGCCGGTCGCCGTGTTCAACAAGCCCGTCTGGAACGTGGACGGCGCCTGGCGGGCGATCGGCGATGAGACGTTCGTGGTCGGCACCCGGGATGCTGCGGCGTCGGGCTACAACCTCGGGATCGGCGACAGCACCGTGGACCTCACCGGGGTGCCGTTGACCGACGAGACTCTGCTGGTCCCGGTGTCGGTCGGCGTCGGCGAGCTGCGGATCCTCGTCCCGGAGGGCGCCTCGGTGAGCGCCGAGGTCCGCGCCGGGGTCGGTGACGTCACGTGGCGCGTCGACGGCGAGACCCGGCGGTCGAGCGGCGTGGGCATCGGCACCCAGCGCTTCTCCACCGAGGACGTCGCGAAGGGCGCCGCAGCCCAGCTCTCGCTCAGCGTCGACATCGGCGCCGGCGACATCGTCATCGAGGAGGACAAGTGAGCACGCAAGGCCACGACCACGAGGGCGACGACAAGACTCGCGCGGAGGACACCGACGTGCTGGGGCTGTTCGACCCGCCCGCAGCGGCCACGTCTGCCCCCACGTCGGAGCCCACGTCGGAGCCCGCCTCGTCGACGACGCCCCTTCCACCGACCCCGCCCGGCCCCGCTGGCCCGTACTCCTCGACAGCGCCCGCGGCGGCTCCCGCGCCCCGACCCGAGCGTGAGTTCGCGCCGATGCGGGTCGGGACGGTCGTGTGGGGCCTGATCCTCGCGGCTGTCGGCTTCGGGGTGGTGGCCACCGCGTCCGGCGCCGAGATCGACATGCAGCTCGCGCTGATCTCCCTGATGGGGATCGGCGGCCTGGCGTTGCTCGTCGGCTCGGTCGTCACCGCGCGGCGCCGCCGCGACTGAACTCGCGGGCGGCGAGGGAGGGCTCGCCGCCCGTGGCAAAGCACTCGGGCCCGGTTCCGCAGCGGATGCTGCGGGACCGGGCCCGAGTGGGTGGTGCTGGGTGCTGGGTGCTCAGACCGTCAGCACGGGCGAGGCGTCGTCCGCCGCGACTGCGGGGCGCGAGCCGATGGCGCGGAACGCCCAGCCGGTGAGGACGAACAGGACGCCGAGGCCCATGACCAGGGCGGCGACGCCGAAGGCGACAACCGAGGTGAACAGCGAGGCCCGGAGGAAGGAGCCGTTCATCGCGGTGGCGCGCAGCGGGTCCTCCTTGTCGAGCTCGGCGTAGGTCTTGCCCTCGGTGGCCGACAGCGCGTGCTCGTTGATGATGTCGGCCTGCGAGAAGGCCGTCCACGGGGAGTTGACCGTCTGGCCACCGAATGCGGCGTCCTCGGAGACGGTGATGCGCTCGTCGGCGAGCTTGGCGGAGACGGCGCCCCAGGTGACGCCGCCAGCGACGATCAGGAGGATCCCCGCGATGATGGAGAGGACTCCGACGATGCGGATGCCCTTGGAACGATCGGTGACTGCGACAACGCTCGACATGTTGCTGATCCCTTTCAGATACCCCACGCCCGGGACCGACGGTGTCGACCCGGTGAGATCCGGTGGATCTCACAGGAAGAACTCTGCTGCACCGCGACGACCCCGCATTGGGACGTTAGTCACGGATGTCCCCGGGCCAATACATCGGCCCTCATTGCTCGACATCGAGGACATTCACGCAGGTCAAAGCCTTACCCGGTGGTCAACCGTAGCCAACCCCACCGCCCGGCGGTATTCGGCGGCCGCGACCTCGAGGACGTGCGGCCACCCGAAGGTGGGCGGCAGCGCGCGATTGTGGGCTCGAATCTCGGCGAGCAGGCGAGGTTCTTCGGCCAGGCGCACGACGGCGCGGGCCATCGCGGCGTCGCTCCCGGCGATGAGCCCTTCGGAGCCGTCGGCGACGAATTCCTCGATGCCCGTCCCGCGCCGGGCGACGACGGCGAGCCCGGCCGCGCGCGCCTCGAGGGCGGCCAGCCCGAACGACTCGAGGGCCGCTGGCGCCAGGAAGACGTCGGCCTCGTCGTAGGCGGCGCGCAACTCGGCCCGGGAGACGCGTCCGCGCAGCTCGACGAGGTGCGGCGCGCGCCGCGCAGCCCTCGCGGCGATCCGGCGCCGGGCCGGGCCATCGCCGAAGATGGTCAGCCGCACACTCCCCGCGGGGAGCTCGTCAGCGGCCGCGGCGACGACGTCCACCAGCGCCGACGCGCGTTTGCGCGGCGCCAGCCGGGTGGCGGCCACGAGCCGGAGCGGCGTGCCTCCCCTGGGCTCGCCAGCCGGATGCTCGCCAGCCGGATGCTCACCAGCCGGCTGGGCGGCGACGGCGGCGGGATCGGGCCGCCAGGCGTCGAGGTCCACGCCGTTGGGCATCATCCGCACCGGCGCCCCGAAGACCTGCGCGACGCGACGCGCGGCGACGTGGCTGACGGCGCTGAGCGCGACGGGCGCCTGGCGCCAGCGGGACACCCGGACCGCGGCGCGCAGGGCGAGCACGGCGCCGTCGAGCATGCAGTGCCAGGTGATCGCGGTCGGCAGCCCCTGCCCCACGGCTGCCCGCGCGCCGTCGAAGGCGAAGGGCGAGACGACCCCGGCGTGCACGTGCACCACGTCGGGGCGCATGTCCCGCAGGAGTGAGCGCAGCACAGCGGGGGCTCGGGGATTGACGGGCAGCTCGAACGGCAGCGCCATGCCGATCCGGTGCACGGTGACGCCGGGCGCCGATCCCGCGCCGCCGGCCGGGTCGGAGTCGGGCGTCGCGGTGAGGACGTGCACGTCGTGGCCGGCAGCGGCTTGGCGGGCCGCCAGGTCTCCGACCTGCGACTCGATCCCGCCGGTGCGCGGCGGGTAGCAGTCCGAGATGTGAGCTATGCGCACATTGCCGAGCGTAGCCAACCGCGCGGCGGCGGCCACTCGGGCCGGGCGATGCGCCGGGCGGGTGACCGCGATCATGTGAAACGTTTATGTCCGGTTCGCCCCTCTTGACACCTTCTGCCAGCCGGGTGATCGTGACGCCACCGCCGGTCATCTGCGCCTGGCCCCGCGCTGCCTCGCGGGCCCGGTCCGCAGAGGCAACGAGGCCAGCCCGGCGGCCCGACGTGAGGGGACCCGCATGCCCGTCGCACCTCCACCCCGCCGCTTGATCGGCCCGGCCGCGGCCGCCGCCGCCCTGGCCATGACCTTCGCGATGTCGGGCGCCACTGCCGCCATCGCCGGAGGCGCCTCCCCCGCCCCGCAGCCCGCGGCCCCGTCGCTGTACGTCGACTGGGAGAGCTCCACGCTGCAAGCCGCCGAGCAGCTCACCGGCCAGGCGCGTGACGACGCCGTGCTGCTGGGCAGCTTCCCGTCGGGCGCTTGGTTCACCTCCGGGACCCCGGCGCAGGTGCAGGCCGCCGTCGACAAGCACGTCACCGCCGCAGCAGCGGAGGGCGCCGTCCCGATGCTCGTGGCGTACAACGTCCCGTTCCGCGACTGCGCGCAGTACTCGGCGGGCGGCGCCGCCAACACCGCGGAGTACACCGCCTGGATCGACGCGTTCGCGGCGGGCATCGGCGACCGCGAGGCGTACGTGGTGCTCGAGCCCGACGGGCTGGGCATCATCCCCTGGTACACCACAGTCAACGGCGACACCGAGTGGTGCCAGCCGGCCGAGGTCGACCCGGCCACCGCCGCCTCGGAGCGCTTCGTGCAGCTCAACCACGCCGTGGACGCCCTCGTCGCGCTCCCGGCGACGAAGGTCTACCTCGACGGCACCCACAACGGCTGGCTCGGGGTGGGCGACGCCACCGACCGCCTGATCAAGGCGGGCGTCGAGCGCGCCGACGGGTTCTTCCTCAACGCGTCGAACTATCAGGCCACCGAGAAGGTCTCCCGGTACGCCGGCTGGATCTCCGACTGCATCGCGCTGTCCACCCAGACCTGGTACGAGCCCGCCTGGTGCGCGAGCCAGTACTACCCGGCCAACCCCGACGACCTCAGCACCTGGCACCTCACGGACGCCGCCTACGACGCGGCCTTCGCCGACACCGGCCTGGCCCGCGACCGGGCCGCGCAGAAGCACGCCCTCATCGACACCAGCCGCAACGGCCAGGGCCCCTGGACCGCACCGGCCGGGAAGTACACCGACGCCGAGGTCTGGTGCAACCCGCCCGGCCGTGGCCTGGGCTTGCGGCCGACGCTGCAGACCGGCGACCCGGTGATCGACGGCTACGTGTGGATCAAGGTGCCGGGAGAGTCTGACGGCAAGTGCTACCGCGGCACCGGCGGGCCGCTCGACCCCGAGCGCGGCATCGAGGACCCGGCCGCCGGCGGCTGGTTCCCCGAGCAGGCCGCCGAGCTCATCGCGCTCGCCGTGCCGCCCGTCGAGGCGCCGAACTGCCGGGTGAAGTCCGTGGTGCACGGCTCCTGGCCCGGCGGGTTCATCGCCCAGGTCTGGGTGACTAACACCGGGACGGCCCCGCTCGCGGGCTGGGACCTGCGCTTCGCCCTGACCGGCGGCGGGAAGGTCGTGGACTCCTGGAACGTGGACCTCAGCCAGTCCGGCCAGGTCGTGGACGCCGGCAACCTGAGGTGGAACGCGCGACTCAACCCGGGCAGCACCGTGACCTTCGGGTACGTCGGATCCGGCGCCTCGGGCGACACCTCGCTGCTGCGGCTCCTCGACGGGAAGGCCTGCACCGTGGGGTGAGGCTGCGATCACCCGGGGAGTCACTCACGGCGCCCCCCAGTCGGCCGATGGTCTAGGTGTGGAGCGACGACGCCTTCCTGCACACCTGGCCGTGGCGCTGGGGGGCGCCCTGCTGTGCGCGCTCTACGTGATCAGCAGCGGGTCGGCGCGCAGCGTCGTGCTCGTGCTGGCGAGCGCGGCGCCCGCCGCGGTGGTGCTCACGCATCTGGCCCGCCGTCGATTCGCCCGATCGATCCCGTGGCGGTTCCTCGCGCTCGGGCTCACGTCGCTGACGGTGAACGGCCTCGTGTGGCTCGCGCAGGTCGGCCTCGGCGACCACACGGTCGCCGAGGGGCCGATCGCCGCCGGGTCGCTCATCGCGGGGTACCTGCTCCTGCTCGTCGGCGCCGTCCTCATGCTCACCCCGTTCGCGCGCCACGACGGCGGGACCCTCGTCGAGGCCGGAGTGGGGTGGCTCGCGTTGGCGAGCGTGCTGTGGGTCGTGCTCCTGCACCCGGCCCTGGTACGCCAGGCAGCCCCCGGGCCCGAACGCCTCAACACCCTCCTCATGGTGCTGCTGGTCAGCGGGATCGCCGGGATGCTGCTGTGCATCGCTGTGGTGAACCGAGCCGCCCGGCCCGCCCTGCTGTACCTGCTGCTGGCGGTGACGCTCACGCTCCTCGGGACGGTCGCCCGGACCCAGACGTACTCCGCCGCCGACGGGAGCTCCGCGCACTGGATCGGCCTCGTGTGGATCGTCGCCTACGCCGCGGTCGGCGCCGCGTCAGTGCACCCGTCCTCCTCCGCCCTGACGGCGCCGGCCGAGGCGCCCGCCGACCGGCTGAGCATCACGCGGCTTGCCCTCTTCGGCCTCGCCCTCGGCCTCAACCCGGTGCTCGCCGGCATCCAGCAGGCGCTCCGCGGGGACGTGGACTGGATGCTGCTCACCGTCTCCACACTGGCGATCGTGCCGCTCGTCGTGATCCGCATCGGACGGCTCGCCCGCCGCCAGGAGGAGGCCGAGGCGGCGCTCGCCCACCTCGCATCGCGTGACGAGCTCACCGGCCTTCTGAACCGCCGCATCGCGATCGCGCATCTGACCGACGTCCTCGCGCGGGTCGAGGCGGGCGCCGTGCCGGGCGTCACGGTGCTGTTCCTCGACGTGGACGGGCTCAAGACCGTCAACGACCAGCACGGCCATGGCGCGGGGGACGCGGTGATCTGCGCCGTCGCCCGGCGAGTCGACCGCGCCTCGGGGCCTGACGCGCTCACGGCCCGGATCGGCGGCGACGAGATCCTGGTGGTGGCCGTGGGCGGCGCCGAGCGACGGGACGCGCTGGTCGGGGATGTGCGCGGCGTGCTGGACGGCAGCGTCGAGATCGGCGACGGGGTGCGCGTCTCGGCGACCGCGGCGCTGGGCGACTCCTGGGTGGGCGGCGGCGAGCACGCCGACGCGGCCCGGGTGATCGCGGAGGCCGACCGGGCCATGTACCAGGACAAGCACCGGCAGGCCGAGCGCAGCCGACGGTGAGCGGGGCGGGAGCCGGGCCCGGAGACGCGACACGGGCGTGAGCTGCTGCTCACGCCCGTGCGTCGCTCACTCCCACTCGATGGTGCCCGGCGGCTTGCTCGTCACGTCGAGGACCACCCGGTTGACCTCCGGCACCTCGTTGGTGATGCGGGTGGAGATCGTCGCGAGCACGTCGTAGGGCAGGCGCGTCCAGTCGGCCGTCATCGCGTCCTCGGAGGACACGGGGCGCAGCACGATCGGGTGGCCGTAGGTGCGGCCGTCGCCCTGCACGCCCACCGAGCGGACGTCGGCGAGCAGCACCACGGGGCACTGCCAGATCTCGCGGTCCAGGCCGGCCTTGGTGAGCTCCTCGCGGGCGATCGCGTCGGCCGCGCGCAGCGTGTCGAGGCGCTCGGCGGTGACGTCGCCGACGATGCGGATGCCCAGGCCCGGGCCGGGGAACGGCTGGCGCCAGACGATGGCCTCCGGCACGCCGAGCTCGAGGCCCACCGCGCGGACCTCGTCCTTGAACAGCGTGCGCAGCGGCTCGACGAGCTCGAACTGCAGGTCGTCCGGCAGGCCGCCCACGTTGTGGTGGCTCTTGATGTTGGCCGCGCCCTCGCCGCCGCCCGACTCGACGACGTCGGGGTACAGGGTGCCCTGGACCAGGAACTTCACGTCCTCGCCGTGGGCGCCGGCGTCCGCGACGACCTCGCGTGCGGCGTCCTCGAACACGCGGATGAACTCGCGGCCGATGATCTTGCGCTTGGTCTCCGGGTCGCTCACGCCCGCGAGAGCGGACAGGAAGCGCTCACGCGCGTCCACGACCATGAGCTTGACGCCGGTGGCGGCCACGAAGTCCTGCTCGACCTGCTCGGCCTCGCCGGTGCGCAGCAGCCCGTGGTCCACGAACACGCAGGTGAGCTGGTCCCCGACGGCCTTCTGCACCAGCGCGGCGGCCACCGAGGAGTCGACGCCGCCGGACAGGGCGCAGATCACGCGGGCGTCGCCGACCTGCGCGCGGATCGCGGCGACCTGGTCGGCGATGACGTTGCCGGGGTTCCAGTCGGGCTTGAGCCCGGCGCCCTCGTAGAGGAAGTTCTCCAGGGCCTTCTGGCCGAGCGGGGAGTGCTTGACCTCGGGGTGCCACTGCATGCCGTACAGGCGCTTGTCGCGGTTCTCGAACGCGGCGACGGGCGAGCCGGCGGACGTCGCGAGCACCTCGAAGCCCTCGGGCGCGGCGTGCACCGCGTCGCCGTGGCTCATCCACACCGACTGCTCGTCGGGCGAGCCCGCGAGCAGCGTGCCCTCCTCGGACACCTCGACGGCCGTGCCGCCGTACTCGCGGGTCCCGGTCTGCGCGACGACGCCGCCGAGGGCGTTCGCCATGGCCTGGAAGCCGTAGCAGATGCCCATGACCGGCACGCCGGTCTCGAAGAGCGCCGAGTCGACCGACGGGGCGCCGTCGGCGTACACCGAGGCGGGGCCGCCGGACAGGATGATCGCTGCCGGGTCCTTCGCGAGGATCTGCTCGACGCTCGCGGTGTGCGGCACGATCTCGGAGTACACGTTCGCCTCGCGCACGCGGCGCGCGATGAGTTGGGCGTACTGCGCGCCGAAGTCGACGACGAGGACAGGCCGGGGGGTCTGCGGGGAGGACTGTGTCACCCCGGCAGGATAGTCGCCCCAGCCGGGAGGCCGGTCCCCAGGATCGCTCAGCGAGCGGGCGAGGCGGCGCCCGCCTCGATGCGGGCGACCGCGTCGGCGTGCACCCGGCGCTCCAACACGAACGACATCACCGGCACGACGCCCGCGAGCGCGAGCGTGACCAGGCGGCTGAGCTGCCAGCGCATCTTGGACCACAGGTCGACGACAGCGGCCAGGTAGACCACGTAGATCCAGCCGTGCACCATCGCGACCCACACGCCGATCACCGGCCGGGCGTGGCCCTGGGCGTCCACCCCGTTCGCCTGGAACACGTACTTGAGCACGATCTCCAGCGTCAGCACGAGCAGCATCACGCCGGTGACCCACGCCATCGCCCGGTACCTGCCCAGCGCGCCGCGCTGCTTGGCGGCTCGAGGATCGGCCGCGGCGGGTCCGGCCTCGGTCGTCGGGGTGGTCTCGCCGTGGGTCATCTCGGGTCCTCTCGTGCGGCGCCGTCAGCGCCTGTCGCGTCGTGGCCGCCCTGATTCTCCCCCACGGGCGCGGCGGCGCCTCCCCCACCAGTGCGGCGGCGCCGTCAGCTCGCGGCGGCGGCGCCCCCGTCGAGCACGCGGATGCTGTCCTGGATGCCCTCGACCAGGTCCTCGGGCAGTTCCAGGCCGCTGAGCTGCAGCGCCACGGTCGTCCCGGAGCCCGGCGCGGCAGCGGCCCAGAACACCCCCTGGAACGTGGTCCCCGCCCCGTCGACGTACGTGTAGTCGTTGCGCACGACCTCGAGTGAGTCCGTCGTGACGGGCGTCGAGGTCGACGTCGACATGTAGCCGGGCACGCCGCCGATCTGGGCGCCCGAGACGAACGTCGACAGGCCCTCGTCGGCGCCGTTGTCGCCGAAGTCGGGGCTGCCGATGAGCAGCGCGGACGCGTCGGCCAGGTCCTCGGCGTCGGCCCAGCCGACGGTCCACAGGTCGTCGCCCTCCGCCGTGGCGACCCACTCCTCGGGGACAGCGACTGACAGGTGGCCGACCTCATGCCGGGTCCAGCCGTCCGGCGTGCTGGGCGCGGAGCCCTGCGTGCACGCGGTGAGGGCCGTGGCCACGACGGCCCCGGTGGCGAGCAGCCGGATGCGGCGGCGGGCGGCGGTGATCATGCGGGGGGACCTCCGAGGTAGGACGCGGTGGGTGGGGGCGGAGACGCGGGCGGCGTCCAGGCGCGCGCCACGAGCATGCCAGTGCCGGCGCCCGCGATGAGCGCGACAGTCAGGGGGACGGCCGCCATCGTGGCGCCGACGCCCGGGGCGAGCGCGTCCCCCGCGCGGGCGGCCGCGGCCAGCCCGAGGGCGAGGGACAGCAGCGCGACGGGCGCCGCGACGACCACCCCGGCGTGCCAGGTCGGGCGGGTGCGCGGACGCAGCGTGACGGTGCCGGCGACGACGCCCAGCAGCGGCGGGATGGTCAAGAAGGCCCACGACGCGCCGGCGCCGCCCACACCCATCTGCCCCGCGAGGAGCACGCCCACCAGCAGCAGCGCCCCGCCGTAGCCGGCCAGGCTGAGCACCCACGGTCGCAGCCACGTCCTCATCGATCGTCCCACTGCGCCCCTCACTTCTTGCACTTCGCGTCGTCGATCATCCCGCGGGACCCGTCGGTGCCCGGCGCGCCCAGGAACCTCGCGCCGGTGCTCGTCGCGGTGGCCTCCTCGGCGCTCAGGTTGAACCCGAACTCCCAGCCCTTCTTGACTGCCATGCCGAACTCCCAGGAGTCCTTGACGTTGTGGTACGTCACCTCGCTGGTCTTGGCCTGCTCGTACATGAGCTGCAGGAACGGGTCGCTCGAGGGCTGGTCCGGGATCATCGCGCCGAACGGCAGCGTCAACGCCGTGCCCGCTCCGGTGCGCTCGGACATCCACTGCGACACGAGCTCGCGGTTGGTGTCGTCCACCGTCAGCGACGTCGTGGTGACCACGGAGTTGGTCTCCTTCTCCCCGACGCCGCCGCTCACGCTCTTGAACGTGTTGTTGCCGATCGACCCGCCGGCCCCGTACTCGTACGCGCTCTTGAACGTCAGCTTCGCGAGCTTGCCGTCCGCGTCATACGTCGTGGTGAAGGCGCCGTCGACCTTCCCCTCGCCCGTGAGGTGCCCCAGGATCACGTCGGCGCCCGCGGAGCCGGAGCCCGAGACCTCGTACGTGTAGCTGCGCTCGCCCGTGTCCTGGTTGTTCATCACGATGACGCTGCCCGACGCCTTCGCCGAGAGGTTGAACCCCAGCTTGGGGTCGAGGAGCTTCTCCTCGCCGTCAGCCCCCTTGGTCCCGGTGCCCAGCCGTGTGCCGGCGCTCGCCTTGAGGGCCGCCTCGAGGCCGATCTTCGAGTAGGTGATCTTCGGGTCCTTGGGCGACTCGAGGTAGCCGTCGCTGATCCACAGCCACAACGCGACGCCCGCCGCGCCCTCGCTCTGGAGCTGCATCTGCTGGATGAGGTAGGCGTCGAGGTCCTTCTTCATCGCGTCCCACTGGTCGGAGTCCTTGAACTCCCACGTCGAGCCGTACTCGAACTTCAAGTCGGCGCCGAGGCTCACGCTCACGCCGGCGTTCTTGCCGTCGCCGAGCTTGCCCGCGTCGAAGGTCTTGCTCGTGACCGCGCCGTTCGCCCCGACCGACGCGCCGTCGGTCAGCGTGGCCCGCACCGTGCCGTCCGAGAACTCCTGCACGACGAAGCCCGAGCTGTCCCCGAGGGTGACGAACCAGATCTTCACCTGGGCGTTGTACGTCTCGCTCGTCGAGCTGAGCATGCACACCCCGGGGTGGAAGTCCGCGTCCGTGGGCCCGTCGGCGACGACGGGCGCGGGGCCTTCCTCGCAGCCACCCGCGCCGAACCCCGCCGCCGAGGCGAAGCGGCACAGCGCGCCGGTGATCTGCCCGGGGTACGCCGCGATGCCCGCGACGATGCCCGCGACGAGCAGCACCGCGACGCTCACCATGCCCATCGCCTCGAGCGAGCCGATGCCCGCCTCACGCTGCGCTCTGCGCTCGCGCGCTTGCGCGTCCTCGCCCGTCAGTCCCACGTCACGCCCCTCGGGTCTCGTCCTACTGGGACGCTATCCGCGGGCAGATGCGCAGGTCGTGGGCCCGTGGGCCCGTCGCGGACTCACGTTCTTGGGCCCGTGAGGCCCACGGGTCAGCGGCGCGCCACCGGCAGGCCCTCGATGGCCGGGAAGCCAGGCAACTCGAGCGAGATGGTCGTCGTCGCGGTGTCGAGCGCGGGGAACGTCGCCGAGAGCGGCTGCCCCACCTGGGACATCCGCGGCGGAGACCCCGCGCACGAGCACAGCGTCTTGTCCGCGTCGGCCTGTGACACGCCCACGAACGGCAGCAGCCGCAGCCCCGCTCCGGCGTCGACGATCGCCACGTCGCGGATGTCGGCGGTCAGCGGCCGCAACTGGTTGAAGAACGTGAGCGGCAGCATGGGGTTCGAGTCGTCGACGGCGCGCAGCGTGAACCGCACGAGCGTGCTCACCTCGTCGGCGGCGACCTCCGTGACCTCGACTTCGGCGGGGATGCTGCGAGGGCCGTCGAGGAGGGCGCCGGTGACCGTCGCCAGCACCGTGGACGTGCCGATGTCCCCCTCCAGCACGGCCTGCTCGAGTTCCGCGACGGTCCAATCGTCGCTGGCCTGCGTCTCGGCGACCTCGGTGGGCGCGGGCTCCGGCGCCGGGTCGTCGGACGAGCACGCGGCGAGCATCGCGGACAGCGCCAGGGCGGCCGCGACCGCCCGGGCGCGGCGGTGGCTGGTCAGGCGGTGGCTGGTCATGAGGCCCCCTGCACGGAGTAGACGACTGTGACGCGGCGGTTGGCCTGCTTGCCCTCGTCGGTCCCGTTGGACGCCACCGGCTCGGACTCGCCCCGGCCCACGGACGTGAACGTCACGGCGGCGCCGCTCGCGGGCTGCAGCACGCCCAGCACAGCGGCCGCACGCTGCTCCGAGAGGGTCTGGTTGAACGAGTCGGAGCCGTCCGAGTCGGTGTGGCCGGCCACGACCACCTCGCCGGCGCCGCGCGCCTGGATGTCGGCGGCGACGGTGGCGAGGACCTGCTGGGCCTCGGCGGACAGGTCGGCCGAGCCGCTGGCGAACAGGACGTTCGCGTCCAGGGTCACCGCGACCTGCTCGGTGGTCTCCTCCACCGCTGCCGTCCCGGCGATGTCGCTGGTGCGGCGGGTCAGGGTGTAGAGCCGGCTCGAGGGGTCCGCGCCGGCCAGCTCCGCGCCGCTGGGCGCCTGGGGCCAGCCGTCGCCCAGCCGGGGCGCCGGCTCGCTGCTCACGGGGGTCAGGGCGCCGTCCTCGACGGGCACGTCGCCCACCGCGGTCCCCCACGGCATGACCACCTGCACGGTCTCGACACCCGGCGGCAGCTCGGGGAACACCGCCCAGCCGACGCGCAGCTCGCCGGCTGGGCCGACGAGCTTCGTGACGTCGGAGGCGAAGGTGGTCGTCGGGTCCGCGACGGGCCGGTAGGCGATGAGCCCGACGGGGTCGATCAGCGCCACGTCGACTGCGCGGCTCATCTCATACGGGTACGAGGAGTTCGGGAACGCCCACGTCGGGCTGATCTTCTCCGCGCCCTGCCCGCGGGCCATGCCCAGCGAGTAGTACAGGACCGTGCCGCCGTCGATCCGGCGCACACCGTGCACCGCGCCCCGGATCTCGGGGTTGGTGTCCAGCTGGAAGCCGCGGTAGGCGAACGTGCCGTGCACCGGGATCTGCTCCCCGTCGACGCTCACCCCGCCGGGTGGCAGCGCCCGGTCGTCGCCAGGCGCGGCGGTGGCCGTCGCGCCGCCGAGCAGCACGGCGGCAGCGGCCAGGGTCGCGAGCGCACGGGTGGCGCGCGCTCCTCGTCGGGGGCTCATGCGGCGGACCTCATCGTGCGGCCTTTCGTCGGGGCGTGCGGTGACGCGTGGACGTCGCGCTGGCGCTGACCTGCGTCAACGGACCAGGCGCGGTTCGAGTGCGCTCGTCAGCCAGGACCGTACGGGACCTTCGAGCGCGGCGCGCGGCCGCGTCCAGCCGCTGTCGTAGCCGGGGCAGGTGAAGCGGTGCTCGGTCTCGATGATCGGCACGGGCTCCGGCTCCTCCTCGGGCTCGTCCGGGTCGTCCGGATCGGGGGTGGCGTCGGGGTCGGCCGGCTCGGGCGTGGGGACGGGCTCGTAGCCCACGATCACGTCCCGCTGGTCCCCGGCGCAGCGGGCCAGCGCGACCCCCAGCGCCGCCACGGCGTCCCGCTCGGCGCGTTGGCCGTCGGGCATCTGCTCGCGCAGCCAGGTGCGGACCTGGACCTCGTCGCTCCACGGGTCCTGCGCGTACCCCATGAGCTCCGCGCCGTTGCGGGTGGCGTAGTCGCTGGCCTGGGTGTGCCCGCGCGCGGGGCCGAGCAGCGCCCCGTACGTCGTGGTCCCGAGCACCACGTCGCCGACGTGGTCGAGCGCGACCCGGCGCACCTCCTGCGCGCCGGCCAGCGCCGCGGCGTCGGCCGAGGTCTGCGTCCTACCGGCTTGCTCGGTGCCCTGCAGCAGCGGGAGCACCGCCACGAACAGCAGCGCGACGACGCCCACGGCGACCACCACGAGCACGGCGCTCGTCGCGAGCCCGTCCTCGCCTCGACCCCGCGCGGACGCTGCGGACACCGCAGACATCGCGGACCGCGCTCTGCGGGCCAGGCGCCGCGTCATCGTCTCCCCTGCCTGTCGTGTGCCCGCTGGGCCGGACATGCCGCGACGGCGGCGCGGTGGCCCCTCCGCCACCGCACCGCCGCGCCGCCCGTCACCTGGGCGCCGGTCAGCCGCCCGCGTTGCCGATCTCGTCGAGCTTCGTGCTGATCTTGGTGCCGAGGTCGAAGGTGTTGAACGCGCCGACGAGCGCGACCACCAGGATCGCGGCGACGATCACGATGCCCAGGTACTCCAGCGTTCCCTGGCCGAGCTCGCGCTGCTCCAGCGCCTTCTGCAGGCGGATCTTCGTGGCGACGAACATGCGAGTCATGGTGGTGCTCCCCGTCCTGAGTGCCGACCGTCGGCCGGTCGGCTGAGTCTGCTGCCCGGAGCCACACCGGCCCCTCGTTGACGCTTCTCACGCTAGGCGCGACCCGCTGGCGAGCGCCGGGTCCACGGGCCCAACTCCGGGCCCATTCCCGCAGGTCCCGACCCCGGGTCCGGCGTCCCACCGAGCCACACGGAGACGGCCTCGGCCCGGGTCCGCACGCCCAGCTTCGCGAAGATGTGGTTGATGTGGTTCTTGACGGTCTTCTCCGACAGGAAGCACTCGGCGGCGATCTCGGGGTTGGTGCGCCCGGCGGCCACCAGCTCCATGACCTCCTGCTGGCGCGCCGACAGGCCCACGTCCGGCCGGGTGGGCGCGACGGGCGCGACCGGGACGGCGAACATGTCGCGGACGGCGCCAGCGGCGGACCCCGAGAGCAGGAACGCCCCGTCGGCCACGGCCAGCACCGCGCGCTCGAGCTCATGGGGCTGGAACTGGCCGTGCACCAGGTAGCCGTTGGCCCCGGCCTCGATGGCGGCCCGCACCACCTCGGGCGCGTCGGAGTAGGTGAGCATGAGCACCTTGGACCACTGGCGCACCTCGGCGGCCACCTGCACGCCGTCACGGCGGGGCATGCGCACGTCGAGCAGCACCACGTCGGGCTGTGTCGCGCGGACCACCCGCACGGCCTCCTCGCCGTCCGCCGCCTCCCCCACGACCCGCAGGTGGTCGGAGGCGCCGATCAGGGAGCACAGGCCCATGCGGATCACCGAGTTGTCGTCGACGACGACCACTGTGACCTGCCGCAGCGCCGCATGGTCGGCCGGGACCCCGGCCAGCACCGCCGCGCGCCGCGTCACGTCGGGGATCTCAGGCTGGATCATGGTCGTCCTCCTCGATGGGGTGGCGGACGAGCACGCGCGTGCCCCGTCCCGGGGCCGACTCGACCCGCACGCCCGCGCCGATCTCCCGCGCGCGCTCATGCATGCCCGTCAGCCCGAAGTGCCCGCGCGGGCTGGAGCCGTCGGCGCGGGGGGCGAAACCGCGCCCGTCGTCCTGCACGGACAGCAGCACCACCCCGCCGGGGGCCCCGCTGAACGTGACGCGCACCTGGCTCGCCCCGGCGTGGCGCCGGACGTTCTCCAACGCCTCGCCGAGGATCGCGAGCAGCTCGTAGCGGATGCTCGTGGGCAGGTCCACCACGGCGGCGCACTCGACGCGGCAGGCCACGCCCGTCGACTCCTGCCAGCGCGCGCACTCGTCGTGCAGCACCTCGGCGAACGGCCGGTCCGGCTGGTCGGCGCGCATGCGCACCAGCAGCGCGCGCGCCTCGTCCGACGCCTGCTGGGCGCCGGCCGCGAGCCCGTGGGCGTGCTGCACCGCGGCCGCCGGGTCGCGCTCCACCCACAGCGGCAGCGCCTGCGCGCCGAGGGCGATGCCGTGCAGCGTCTTGCCCAGCGAGTCGTGCATCTCGCGTGCCAGCCGGGCCCGCTCGTCGGCGGCGACCGCCACCTCGCGGATCAACGCCAGCTCGCGCCCCGCCTCCATCTGCAGCTCATGCGCCCTGCGGATGGCCGATCCCACGGCGGTGAGGCACAGGTACAGCGCCGGCACCCCGAGGCCCACCATGAAGCTGCGCTCGGCGTCCGGGTCCTCACGGGCCACGAGCAGGTACCCCGCGACGAGCACCACCACTGTGGTCACGGACGTCCGGCGCGGGAACAGCACGCCCAGCACCAGCGCGGTGGGGAACGTGGAGAGCACCATCGGGCTCTCCACCCCCAGCACCGCGACCACTGCCAGGTTGACCAGCACGTCGCCCACCACGGCCAGCGGGTGCCGCACCACGAAGTCCATCGTCCCGGCGCTGAGCAGGCACGCGAGGCTCGACGTGGACATCGCCAGGACGCAGGCCAGCACCGGGGCCGTCATCGTCTCCCCCACCATGCCGAGCAGCGCGACCATGATCGCCCCGAGCCGCACCAGCAGCGCGACCGAGACGATCTGGCGGGTGAAGTCGGGCGCGACGCCGGACCCGGGGCGGAGCGCGCCCTGGACGGCGCTCACAGCCCGCCGAACAGCGAGCCGAGGTCGACCTCGGAGCCGACGTACAGCCCGATCACCACGAACACGAGGGCCCCGGGCACCAGCACCAGCGACGTCACGAGGGTGACCCGCGGCGATGTCCGGGCCGCCGCCTGGCGCTGCCGCTGCCCGCTGTCGCGGCGCATGTCCGCCGCGATCTGCCGCAGCGACTCCGCCAGGGGCGCGCCGAGCTCCTGGGACTGCAGCAGCGCCGAGACGAACTGGCCCACGGGCTCCGACGACGAGCGACGGCGCAGGTCGGTGAACGCCTGGCGCACCGACGCCCCGTTCGCGATCTGCTGGAGGGTCAGGGCGACCTCGTCGGCGAGCGGGCCGTGGAACCGCTCCGCGACGCGCGCGAGGGCGGCCCGGAAGTTGACCCCCGCCATGACGGTGACCGCCAGGACGTCGAGGAAGTCGGGCAGGTCGCGGTCGATGCGCTCCCTGCGGCGGCGCTGCGCCGCGGCGACGCGGCTCAGCGGGAGCACCACCGGAACCGTCAGGCCCAGCAGCGCCATGGCCACGTTGCCCTGCAGCAGCAGCACCACCAGCACCGGGGCGATGAGCAACGCCCACCAGGCGCTGCGCTCCAGGTAGCCGTCGACGGTCAGCCCGTCGGGCCGGCCCGCCTCGTCGATGCGCCGCTGCAACGCGGCCAGCAGGCGCGGGCCCAGCAGCCGGCGCAGCCCGGGCACCCGGCGCCGGGCCATCCGCTGCAAGGGCGACTCGCCCTCGGCGCGGCGGCGCTGCTGGCCCCGCAGCAGGGACAGGTCCTCGACGGCCAGGCTCTCGAGCGCGTCGCTGCGCATCTGCCGGTACCCGACCAGCAGCAGCACCACGCTCAGCGCCCCGAGCAACGCGATCCCCAGCACGAGCAGCGGGCTCATCCCTGGAACCTCGTCATCCGGCGGATCAACACGAAGCCGCCGGCGAACAGCGACCCGCCCACCACGAGCCCCGCCCGGCCGAGCCACGACCCGGTCATGGCCTCGACGGTGCCGGGCTGGATCGCGTTGAGCAGGAACAGCAGGCCGAAGCCCATGCCGATGACCAGGTACCCCGTCGACGTGGACTGCGCGAGCGTGGTGCGCACCTCGCGGCGGATCTCCTTGCGCTCGTCGAGCGTGTCGGCGATGTCCCGCAGCGCCGACACGAGCGAGCCGCCCGATCGGGCGCTGACCAGCAGCGTCGAGACCAGCACCGACACCTCACGCGAGGGCAGGCGGTCCTCCAGCCCGGACAGCGCCTCGTCGAGGCTGTCGCCGAAACGCATGCGCGACGCGACGCGGCGCAGCTCGGGGCCCGCGGGCGCGGCGAGCTCGTCAGAGGCCACCAGGATCGCCGCGGCGATCGACAGGCCCGCCCCCGTCGCGTTGGACAGCACCCGGGCGAGCTCGGGCATCTGCGCCACGAACTGCTCGTTGCGCCGCTCCTTGGCACGGCTGAGGTACGCGCGGATGCCGACGACCACGGCGACCACGCCCAGCAGCCCGAGCACCGGGGCGAGCCCCACCGCGAGCACCCACGCCACCACGACGCCGCCGCCCACGGCCACGCCCGCCACCAGCACCGCGGGCTTGTCGTCGACGCCGGCCAGCAGGAGCTGGCGCTCCACCCAGCGGCCCGGCGCCGTGCGGCGGAACACGCGGTCCCACCGCTCGAGCGCGCGGCCGTCGCCGAGCACGACGTCCGCCGTGGCGCCGGTGACCAGCGCGCGCCGGCGCGCGGACACCACGGCCAGGTCGCGGATCCCCGCGACGAGCAGCGCGCTCGCGGCCACGACGCCCACCAGGATCACCAGGACGATCACGTGGCGCCCCCCTGCCGGCCCGCATGCCCGGCCGGCAGCTCGCCGGCGATCCGCAGCCGATCGGCCAACGCCTGCGGCAGCGGGTGCTGCACGAAGCGCCCGGGCGGCCCGGCCCCGTTCGAGGCCTCGGGGTCCCAGCGCATCAGCGGGCGCACGTCGAAGTCGTCGCGGTGCCGCGAGGCCACGTACCCGACCTCGACGACGCGCCGCGTGCCGTCGGAGCCGCGCAGCAGTTGCACCACGAGGTCGATGGCGTTGTTCACCTGGTCGCGCAGCGCATGGAACGGGACCTCGACGTCGCTCATCGACGCCAGGGTCTCGAGCCGCACCAACGCGTCGCCTGTGGTGTTGGCGTGCACCGTCGCGAGCGAGCCCTCGTGGCCCGTGTTCATCGCCTGGAGCATGTCGAGCGCCTCGCCGCCACGGACCTCGCCGACGATGATCCGGTCGGGGCGCATGCGCAGCGCGTTGCGCACCAGGTCGCGGATCGTCACCTGGCCGTGGCCCTCGACGTTCGCGGGGCGGGTCTCCAGGCGCACCACATGCTCCTGGGGCAGGGACAGCTCGGCGGCGTCCTCGATGGTGATGATGCGCTGCTTGCCCTGGATGAAGGCCGACAGGGCGTTGAGCATGGTCGTCTTCCCGGACGACGTGCCCCCCGAGACGATGATGTTCATCCGGGCCCGCACACACGCCGCGAGCAGCCCCGCCGTCGCCGCGTCGAGGCTGCCCCGGTTGAGCAGCTCGTCGAGGCCGTACGCCTTGGGGAACAGCCGGATCGTGACCGTGGGGCCGTCGAGGGCCAATGGCGGCAGCACCACGTGCACACGCGCGCCGCGCGGCATCCGCTCGTCGGGGGGAAGGCGCGCGTCGACCATCGGGCTCGACTCGTCCACGCGCCGGTTCACCGTCGAGACGATGCGGTCGATGGTCTGCCGGAGCTGGTCGTCGGAGGCGAACACCTGGGCCACGCGCTCGACCTGGCCGAAGCGCTCGACGTAGATCGTGTCGTGCCCGTTGATCATGATCTCGGAGACCGTGTCGTCGGCGAGCAGCGGCTCGAGCACCCCGAGCCCGATGGACTCGTCGACCACCCGGCGGATCAGCGCATTGCGCTCGCGGGTGGTGAGGATGACGCCCTCGGTGGACACCAGGTGCGCCACGACCCGCTCGAGGCGGATGCGCCGCTGGCCGGTGTCGAGCCGGCTCAGCTCGTGCAGGTCGACCTCGTCGAGCAGCTTGCGCTTGAACGACGCGACGAGCCCCTCGTCGAGGTCGGCACGCGAGGCCGTGGCGGAGGCGAGCGCGTCGGCGGCCTCGGCGGCGTCACGGCGCGCGTCGCCGGTCCACTCGCTGAATCCCGTCCTCATGGCATGACCGCCGTGCGCTCGATGACGACCTCGGGCAGGAACGCCAGGCCCGGCGCCCGCAGCTCGAGGCGCACGGCGCCGTCGCCCGGGTATGTGATCCGCTGCGCGGTCAGGCCGCCCGGCAGCGACGCGTCGACGGCGGCCTCCACGGACCGTCCCAGGCTCATGGCCCGGGCGCCGTCCCGCACCGCCTGGTTGGCGGCCTGCGTCGCGAAGACCACGGCGCACACCTGGAACAGCACGAGCACGACGACCACGATGATCGGCAGCGCGCCGACCATCTCGATGCTCGCGCTGCCGCGCTCACGGCCCACGACGTGGCGGTCCGGCGCGCCGCGCCGACCACTCCGGCGGAACGTCACGGCTCGCTCACCACCTGCCGGTCGACCCGCACGTCCCACGGGGTGCTGAACACGCCGGGCATCATCAGCGGCACCTCGGCCGCGACGCTCACCTGCGACCGGTCCGGCCCGCCGACGCCCACGTCGAGCCGCGCGCGCATCCCCGATGGGAAGGCGTCCTCCGCGGCCTGGCGCACCGTCGCGTCGTCGGCGTGCAGCGCCACGGACCGGGCCGCGGCCGAGGCGGCGTGGCCCGTCCACACGTACGTCATGCCCGTCACGCCGAGCTGCCACAGCAGCGCGCAGACCAGCGCGAGCCACGGCAGGACGCCGAGCAGGTCCACGGACGCGGAGCCGGTGTCGTCGCCGCGTCGGGGAGCCCGGCGCGGGCGGCGGCGCGACTCGGCCTCCACCAGCCCGGCGACCTCGTCGGGCCCGGCGGGCTGGGGGTCGCGGCGCACAGCGCCGATCTCCCGGCCGAACGCCCGCAGCGCCTTCCACCACGCCGCGTCGTCGACCAGCTCGGGCGAGCGCGAGTTCGTGGCCCGCTCGAGCCGGCGGCCCAGATCCGGCAGGACGGTCTGGAGCAGTGGCGCGGGCGAGATGCGCCGGGCCGTGTCGGGCTGCACCTCGTCCGAGCGGTTGTGCCGGTTGAGCAGCACGTGCACGTTCTCGGGCTTGCGCACCGCCAGCGACTCCCACCACCCGAGGTTGCGGCGCAGCGCGCGCAGGCTCACCAGGTCGGGGGTGGCCACGGCGACGACCTCGTCGGCGATCTCCACCACGGCGGCCTGCACGGGCGTCACATGGGCCCCCACGTCGATCACCACCAGGTCGTACTGCTGGCGCAGCAGCGCGATGATCTGCCGCACGGCGGCGGGGGTCACGTACTCGACCTCGCGCACGTCCTCGGGCGGCAGCAGCAGGTGCAGCCCCGACTCGTGCTCGAAGACGGCGTCCTGGACGGTGCGCACCGACAAGTCCTGGGAGACCTTCGCCAGGTCCGCCACCGACGAGCGGTACCGGGCGGCGATGAGGCTCGACACGTCGCCCTTCTCCAGGTCCAGGTCCACCACGAGCACCTTGTGCGCGGGCACCTCGCGGCGGATGTCCCAGCACAGGTGGGTCGCGATCGTCGTGGTCCCCACACCGCCCTTCGAGCCCGCGACCGCCACCACAGTGGCCCGGCCGCGCACACTGCCGTCGCCCGATCCGGTGCTGGCCAGCAGCGAGCTCATATGCCGCGACCACTCCAGCGCGTTGACCACGCGCTGCTGTACCTCGGCGTAGGACAGCGGGTACGCCACGACGCCGCGCGCCCCCGCGTCCATCGCCGCGGACAACGACTCGGGGTCGTTGTCGCTCGAGACCACGAGCGCCACCGACGCCGGACGGCGCAGGCCCAGGTCGCGGATGACCTGGTGCACGGGCTCGGGGCCGAGCTGGTCGTGGACGAGCACCACCTGCGGCTCATGCGCGAGCACGAGGGCCGTCAGCTCGGTGGTCGTCTCCGCGACCGCCACGATCTCGACGTCGGCGGCCTCCGCGAGCTGCGCGCGCAGCTCGTAGGCGAGCGACTGGTCGGCACAGCCGATGACGACGATCCCGGCCATCACTTCGTCCCCTCGGGCACGGCCTGGCCGCCGAGCCTGCTCGCGTCGAAATCGCCCAGCTCGCCCGTGCGGTCCTCGCCCGTCCCGGTGGGCAGCCCCACGAGGCGCACCTCCTCGGCGAACGCGGACGCGTACGTGACCGCGAGCGCGTCATTCGGCTCCAGCGCGAGGGTCACGGGGACCACGCGCTGCTGGCCCGTGGAGCTCAGCTCGTCGACCTGGACCTGGCTGCCGCGCACCGAGACGACGCGCACGTTCTGCACGAGCACGCGCACCTGCTTGGGCAGGCCCGGCACGTCGGAGAACACCGCGTAGATGTCGACGAAGTCGCCGGGCTTGACCCGGTCGGCGATGCCTGTGACCTCGTCCACCTTGATCGCGATCTCGCGCTCAGTGGGGCTCAGGTCGGACTTCGGCACGAGCATGTCGCTCGTGAGCATCGTGCCCTCCACGAGGTTGGTCCCCACTCGGCGGCCCACCAGCTCCTCCGCGGTGACCTGGGCCGACGACGACAGCCAGCGCGCCGGCACCTCGTCGGCCACGAGGTCCTCCTCGGTGAGCGCGGCGTAGGCGGGCACGGCCCCGGACGTGCGGTACACGGTGGCCATCGACCCGACCTGGCTGGACACCGAGCCGACGTAGCCCGCGATGACCACGAACACGACGACCGCCAGCAGGGCGGACAACAGGACGAACAGCACTCCTCGGCGCTGACGGGGGTTCACAGCGGTGCTCCTAGCGGCTCGGGGACGACGACGGGGGCGGCCTCGACGTCGACGGGACGCACGCGGCAGTAGGGGCAGTGGCGGCGTGCGATGACGGCCTGGCACACGGCGCACCGGGTGAGCCGTGCGCCATCGGGCGCGGCGAGGCGCTGATCGGCGGGGAGCGCGAACAGCTCGACGGCGCGCGCGTGGCCGAACCGCCCGATGGCGTCCAGCACCAGGCCGTGCAGCTCCACGCACTCCGCCGCGCCGGAGACGCCCAGCGCGGTGCGGAGCACCACGTCGGGCAGGCCGGGGGCCGCGCTGTAGAGCGCCTCGCGGGCCGGGGCCTCAGGCTCGGCGGGCGGCGTCTCACCGGCGGTCAGCACCCCCGGCGTCGGGGCGACGGACACGACGAAGCCGGGGCCGCCGGGCAGCATGCTGCGCGCGTGCTGCCCGAGGCTCGGCGACGGGTTCTCCAGGCGGGCGACACTGGGCGTCCACGCCCCGCTCCACGTGCGCCGGGCGAGGTCCTCGACGGCGTCGGGCAGCAGCCCGGCGTCGAGGCGCGCCGCGGCGGCGTGCAACGCCAGCACCACCAGCGTCGCGGGGCCGTGGGGCAGCGCGAGCCACGCCACGGAGGGGCCGGTGTCGGCGAGCAGCGCGGCGTGCCGGCGCAGCACCGCGTCGTGGCGGGCCTCGCCGAGCAGCAACACATGGGTGGTCCCACGCGGCAGCGCCTGAGGGAGTGCTGTGATGTCTGCGGGGGCGGCGAGCACCACCTGCGCGTCGCCGACGAGGGCGCGGACTCCGTCGGTGGGCTCGACGAGAACACCCACCGTGACCTGCTGAGACAAGCGACCGCTCCTGACTTGTGGACCTCGGTCATGATTCGATGCCGGGGGCGTGGATGCACGGCGAGACGGAGGAATCCCCCGTATGGCCGCACCCCCGTCAGCCGCGGGAGTGGACATCTGACACGAATGCCCACATCGCGCCACACCTCGGAGGAACCGTGACCAACCCCGTCGTCCCGCTGTCGATCGACGGGCGGGTCGTCGCCCAGGGCGAGGTCGCCGACACCTGGGCGCGGCGCCTGAGAGGCCTGCTCGGCCGTCGCCCGTTGCCCGAGGCCCTGGTGCTGAGGCCGGAGAACTCGGTGCACGGCATCGGCATGCGGGAGCCGCTCGACGTGGCGGTGCTCGCGGCGGACGGCGCCGTGCTCGCGACCACCGTGCTGCGCCCATGGCGCGCGACGGCCCCGGTGCGCGGTGGGCACGCGGTGCTCGAGGCGCCGGTGGGCAGCTTCGCCCGCTGGGGGCTGCGCGCGGGGAGCGTCGTCACGCTCGGCGTCCCTGCCGAGCGTGCCGCACCCCAAGAGTGACCCATCACGGTTCCAGCCTGGTGGACCACGGGGCGCATCGCCGTAGGCCCCCGGGCCCAGCCCGAGGCCCAGCAGGGCGCCTGGATTTGAGGCACGGGGCCTAGTGCGGGGCGCGCCGGCCGGAGGCTCTGGGGTCGACGCGGGCGGCTCGCCCGCCCCGCCGGAAAAGGCTTCGGGCGTGTGGGCGCCTGCCCGTACGGTGGCCGACGTGCGTCAACTGCCCGTGCCCGATCCCGGCACCCCTCCGCTCTCCTCCCCTGCGGCCTTCCTCTGGTGGGTCGCACGGCGGCAGGCGGGCCTGCTGACGGCTGGCGTCGCCGTCGGGATCGTCGGGGCGGTCGCGGCAGCTGTCATGCCGTACCTGGTGGGCCAGATCGTCGACGGAGGGCTCGAGGACGGCCTGGGCGCGGAGCTGTGGAAGGGCTGCGCGGTGCTCGCCGCCGTCGGCCTGGTCCAACTCGTCGCGAACGTGTGGGGGCACCGCCTGGACGTCGAGAACTGGCTGCGCTCGGCCTACCGCACCTCCCAGCTCGTGGGGCACCACGTGACCCGCACCGGCGACCGGGTCACCGCCGAGCTGCCCACCGGCGAGGTCGTGGCCACCGTCGCCACCGACAGCCACTGGCTCGGCGAGCTGTACGCCAACACGGCACGGGCCATCGGCTCGGTGGCCGCCTACGCGGTGATCGCCGTGGTGCTGATGCGCACGTCCACCCCGCTGGGGCTGCTCGTGCTGCTCGGACTGCCCGTCGTCGTCGTCTCCCTGGCATTCCTGGTCAAGCCGCTGCAACGACGCCAGCTCGCCCAGCGCGAGGCCCAGGGGCGGCTCACGACCCTGGGGGCCGACACCGTCTCCGGGCTGCGCATCCTGCGCGGCATCGGCGGCGAGGAGGTCTTCGCCGGGCGTTACCGCGCGCAGTCCCAGCGGGTCCGCATAGCCGGCGTGCACGTCGCGCAGACGCAGTCGCTGCTCGACGCGCTGCAGACGCTGCTGCCCGGAGCCTTCCTCGCGATCGTCGTGTGGATGGGCTCCCACCTGGCCATCGCCGGCGAGATCACCACCGGGCAGCTCGTGGCGTGCTACGGCTTCGCCGCGTACCTCACCCAGCCGCTGTGGACCGCCGTCGAGATGATGCGGATCGTCACGCGCGTGGTGGTCGGCACCCGCAAGATGCTCGCGGTGCTCCGCGTTCCCGCCGTCGCCGACAGCGTGGGCACGGGCGACGACGCGGGCCACGGCGCGGCGAGCCCGGGGCCCGGCGACGAGATCGTCGACGAGGCCAGTGGGCTCACCGTGCGGCCCGGCCTGCTGCTGGCGCTGGTGAGCGCCGACCCTGACGAGTCGGCGGCGCTCGCGCTGCGGATCGGCCGGTTCGGCGCCCCCGACGCCGCCGAGTCCGGGACGCGGCCGGCCGTGCGCTGGGGCGGAGCCGCGCTCGACGACCTGCCCCTGGCCGAGGTCCGCGAGCGCATCGTCGTCGCGGAGTCCACCCCCACCCTGTTCACCGGCCCCCTCGCCGAGGAGCTCGACGTGCGCGGCCGCGCCACCGAGGCCGACATGCTCGCCGCGCTGCACGTGGCCGACGCCGCGGACGTTCTCGACTCCGTGCCCGGCGGCCTCGCCGGCGAGGTCGAGGAGAAGGGCCGCTCCCTGTCAGGCGGCCAACGGCAGCGGGTCGCCCTCGCGAGGGCGCTGCTCACCGAGGCGGAGGTGCTCGTGCTCGTCGAGCCCACCAGCGCCGTCGACGCGCACACCGAGTCCCGGATCGCGCAACGCCTCGCGCGCGCCCGCGCCGGCCGCACCACAGTGCTGGTCACCGCGAGCCCCCTGGTGCTCGACGTGGCCGACGAGGTCGCTCTGCTCGTCGACGGGCGCCTCGTCGCCCGGGGCCGCCACCGCGAGCTGATGGACGGCCACGACTCCGCCGCGCAGGCCTACCGCGCCGTCGTCTCCCGCACCTCGGGCGAGGACGCCGCCCACCCCACCACGACCGGCGTCGCGCCGACCAAGGAGGACAGCCGTGAAGCTGCCCGTCGCTGACGGACCCACGCTGCGCCGCCACACCGGCCGGCTGCTCGGCCAGCACCGCCGCGCGCTGCTCTGGGTGGTGCTGCTCAACGCCCTGGCCGCGAGCGCCGGGCTGGCCGGCCCGTGGCTGCTCGGCCGGCTGGTCGACGCCGTGTCCGAGGGCGCCGACGGCGCCTACGTCAACCGCACCGTCGCCGTGCTGGCGATCGCCGTGCTCGCGCAGACCGGGCTCGTCCGGTACGCGCAGCGCTCCGCGATGGTGCTCGGCGAGACGGTCTTCGCGGAGCTCCGCGAGGAGTTCCTCACCACCGTCACGCGGCTGCCGCTGTCCACGGTGGAGCGGGCCGGGACGGGCGACCTGGTCTCGCGCACCACCACCGACATCGACCGGGTGCAGCACACCGTCCGGTTCGGCGTCCCCCGGGTGCTGGTGACGGTCGTGACGATCGTGCTGACGGTCGTCGCGGCGCTGGCCACCAACCTGCTGGTCGCCGTCGCGCTGTTCGCCGGCGCCCCGGTGCTCCTCGCGGTGTGCCGCTGGTACCTGCGCCGGGCCACCCCGGCCTATCTGGCCGAGGGCGCGTCCTACGCCACGATCAGCGGCTCCATCACCGAGTCGGTGGAGGGGGCGCGCACCATCGACGCGCTCGGGCTCGGGGCGCGCCGACGGGCCCGGCTCAACCGGGACATCGGCACGGCCTTCGAGGCGGAGAAGCGCACGCTGTGGCTGCGCACCATCCTGTTCCCCGGCATCGACCTCGCGTTCCTGCTGCCCGTGGTGGGGGTGCTCGCCTGGGGCGCCCACCTGATCTCGACGGGCCAGGCGACCGTCGGCGCGGTCACCACGATCGCGCTGTACGCGGTGCAGGTCATCCGGCCCATCGGCGAGCTGATCTTCTGGCTCGACGAGATCCAGGTGGGCGCCACGTCGCTCGCGCGCATCGTGGGCGTCGCGGACGTCCCCCCGGACCGCCAGCGCGGCGAGGACCAGCCGGTCGACGAGCACCTGGTCGGCCGAGGGGTGCGCTACGCCTACCGCGAGGGCCATGACGTGCTGCACGGCGTCGACCTCGACCTGCGGGTCGGCGAGCGGCTCGCCGTCGTCGGCCCGTCGGGCGCCGGCAAGTCGACGCTCGGCCGCATGCTCGCGGGGGTGCACCCGCCCACCGGCGGCTCCGTGAGCGTCGGCGGGGTGCCGCTCGTGGAACTGCCGCTCGACGCGTTGCGCGGCCACGTCGCGCTCGTCACCCAGGAGCACCACGTCTTCGTCGGCACCATCGCCGAGAACCTGCGCCTCGCGGCGGACGACGCCGACGACGACGCCCTCGAGCGGGCGCTGCGGGCCGTGGACGCCTGGGACTGGGTCGAGGCCCTGCCCGACGGGCTCGGCACGGTGGTCGGCTCGGGCGGGACGTCCCTGACACCCGCGCAGGCCCAGCAGATGGCCCTCGCGCGGCTGGTGCTGCTCGACCCCCACACCCTGGTGCTCGACGAGGCGACGTCACTGCTGGACCCGCGCGCGGCCCGCCACCTGGAGCGGTCGCTGTCCGCGGTGCTCGAGGGGCGCACCGTCGTGGCCATCGCGCACCGCCTGCACACCGCGCACGACGCGGACCGGGTGGCGGTGGTCGACAGCGGCCGCATCACCGAGATCGGCTCACATGACGAGCTGGTCGCGGCGGGCGGCGAGTACGCGGCGTTGTGGCGCTCCTGGCAGAGCGACTGACTCCTGGCGGAGCGACTGACTCTTGGCAGAGCGACTGAGCGGGTCCCCGTGCGTGTGGCGCGGGGCCTCGCTCAGACGGGCACGTCGGTGAGGCGCCCCAGGTACGTCACGTCGGCATCGCTCGCCGCCTCGATCCGGTGGAAGCCGAGCCGGGCGTAGAACCGCTGCGCGCCGAGGTTCTCCGCCGCGACGCCCAGGTGCACGGCGGCGACGCCCCGCTCGGCGAGCGCGCCGAGGAAGGCCCGCATCAGCTCACGCCCGTGGCCCGCGCCCTGGTGCTCCGGCAGCAGGTCGATGTGCAGGTGCGCCGGGTAGTCGGCGAGCGCCTCGCGCACGTTCTGCTCGGGGTGGTGGAGCTGGTCGACCAGCCTGTCCTCGGCCGTGGCCGGCTCGTCCACCCGGGGGTGGCGCGCGGCGACGAGCGGAAGCCAGTGCCGGCGGTACGCGGCCGCCCACCCCTGCGTGTCGGCGGTGCCGAGCACGTAGCCCACGGCGCGGTCGCCGTCGTCGAGCACGAACGCGAGCTCGGGCTCCAGGTGCAGGTAGGGCCCGGCGTAGACGTCCGGCAGCAGGTCGTCGTCGCTGTACCACCCGCGAGCATCCGACCCCGCGGCGCCCGTGCGCACACACACGTCGTACACGTCCTGCCGGTCGAAAGGCTCATACGACCTGACGAACACGCGGTCTCCTTCGACGGTGCGACGCCGGGACCTGGACCCAGCGCTGCGAGTATGCCCGTGACAGACCCCCCTGCGGTAGCGAATCCTGGACGCATGTTCGGATCACGTCGGCTGCGCGGTGGCGCCACGCTCATGCCCGAGGCGCTCGCGTGGCGTTTCTCGCGCTCCAGCGGGCCCGGCGGCCAGTCGGTGAACACCGCCGACTCGCGGGTCGAGCTGTCGGTGGACCTCACAGCGATCGCCTGGACGAGCCCCGCCCAGCTCGAGCGGGTGCGCGAGCGGCTGGCCACCCGGTTGGACGACGACGTGCTCACCGTCGCCGCGTCGGAGCACCGCTCCCAGCTGCGCAACCGCGAGGCCGCGCTGGCCCGGGCGCAGGCCCTGCTGGACGACGCGCTCGCGCCACCTCCGCCACCGCGCCGCCCGACGCGGGCCAGCCGCGCCTCGCGGCAGCGCCGCGCCCAGGGCGAGCAGCGCCGGCGCGCGGTCAAGGAGCTGCGGAGGCGCCCGTCTGCTGGGTGACCGCACCGGGCTCGCCCACCGGCTCGGCCGGGTCCACGGGCTCCACCGGCGCCGGCCCGTCGCCCGCGGCCTCGTCGCGGACCAGGCGGATCCACACGAAGAGCGCGAACCCGCCGAAGATCCACCACTGGGCGGCGTACGCGAGGTTCTGGATGTTCATCCCCGAGCCTGATCGGGTGGGCGTCGGCACGAGCTCCAGCCCGGCGCTGTGCGCGGCGTCCGCGGGCTCGGCGTCGGCGAGGACGACGTAACCCGTCCAGATGGGCCCGGCCCAGGAGCCGAGCAGCTCGGCGGAGCTGATCGCGTCGACCCGGCCCGCGGGCTGCCCGCCGAGCCCTGGGCCCTCTGAGGCCTGCAAGTAGCCGGTGACTGTGACCTCTCCGGTGGGGACCGCGAGCGCCGCGGCGTCGTCGGGGTCGGCCACCCAGCCGCGCACCACGGGCAGCACGGGCGCCGCCTCCCCCGCGTCGTCGCCGGGGGTGGACGGCAGGGTGTCGGTGACCCGCAGCGGTGTGAGCACCAGGTAGCCCACCTCCTCGCCGATCGCCCGCTCCACCACGAGGAGCTGGCCGTCGGGCTCGTAGGAGCCGCGCGCCACCACCTGCTGGCCGACGAGCTCGCCGGTGAAGCTCGTCTGGGGGGCGAACACGTCCCCGATGTCCTGCGGGGCCCGCGCCTCGCGCTCGGCCTGCGCCTGGGCCTCGTCGGCGCCGCCCCGGATCTCGGCCCGGTCGAGCTGCCACATCCCCAGGCGCGCGCACACCACGGCTGCCAGCAGGAGCACTGCCAGCAGCGCGAGCATCCGGGGCCGTGTCGCGGCGCGCAGGAACGTGGTGGGCTCCGCGTGTCGCGTCGTCGCGGACACGGGCTGCGGCGCACCTGTCGGGGGTGTCGCGGGGGGCTGGGTCGCGGGCACGGCTCACGGTAACCCGGGGCCGTGCCCGCAGGTGGCCGGGCTCGGCCGGGTATCGGCCAGTGTGACGGCCGCGACACCCGTGGCCGCGCGCGACGGCCCGAACGCGGGCGACGGCCCGCGCGCAGACGGTGAGTTCGACCACACGCGATCGTGCTGGTGGGCGCGGGAACACGGCCCGACCTGGGCCGCAGCCCGCGGGGCCCCAGCACCGGGCTGTGCGCGGAGTCGCCGCATGGGGTTGTATGACAGAAGGACTCGGAGCGCGGTCCTGGGTCAGACGTCCCAGTCGACCGTCGTGATAGACGCAAGGCTTGGCATGCCTCCGACGCCGCGGCCACGGGGCAGGACGAAAGGCGGGACTGCATGAGCACCACGGCGCCACCGACCACGTCGCACCAGAGCTGGCCGATGGGGGGCCCGGTCGTCGGGCCCGAGACGCTGGAGGTCGTCCACAGGTGGTGGCGCGCCGCCAACTACCTGTCCGTCGGGCAGATCTACCTGCTCGACGACCCGCTGCTGCGCACGCCGCTCACCGTCGACGACGTCAAGCCGCGCCTGCTGGGCCACTGGGGCACCACCCCCGGCCTGAACTTCCTGTACGCGCACCTCAACCGGATGATCCGCGAGCGCCACCAGTCCACCCTGTATGTGACGGGGCCGGGCCACGGCGGCCCGGGGCTCGTCGCGAACGCGTACCTGGACGGCACGTACTCCGAGGTCTACTCGGACATCACCGAGGACGCCGAGGGCCTGCGGCGGCTGTTCCGGCAGTTCTCGTTCCCGGGCGGCATCCCCAGCCACGTCGCGCCGGAGACGCCGGGGTCCATCCATGAGGGCGGCGAGCTCGGCTACTCGCTGTCCCACGCGTACGGCGCCGCGTTCGACAACCCGGACCTGCTGGTCGCGGCCGTCATCGGCGACGGCGAGGCGGAGACGGGCCCACTGGCCACGAGCTGGCACTCCAACAAGTTCGTGCACCCGGTGAACGACGGGGTGGTGCTGCCGATCCTGCACCTGAACGGGTACAAGATCGCGAACCCGACGGTGCTGGCGCGGATCCCGGACTCGGAGCTGCTGGACCTGATGCGGGGCTACGGCCACAAGCCGCACATGTTCGTCGCGGGCTTCGACGACGAGTCGCCGCTGTCGTATCACGCGCGGTTCGCCGAGCTGCTCGACACGGTGATGAACGAGATCGCCGACATCAAGGCGCGGGCCGCCGCCGGCGACGAGTCGCGCCCCACGTGGCCGATGATCATCTTCCGCACCCCCAAGGGCTGGACCTGCCCGAAGGTCATCGACGGCAAGCAGGTCGAGGGCTCGTGGCGGGCGCACCAGGTGCCGCTGGCCAGCGCGCGCGACACCAAGGAGCACCTGGCCACCCTCGAGCAGTGGATGCGCTCGTATGGGCCCGAGGAGCTGTTCGACGCCGACGGCAGGGTGCAGCCGGACATCCGGGGGCTGGCCCCGGACGGCCCGCTGCGGATCAGCGACAACCCGCATGCCAACGGCGGCCTGCTGCTGCGCGACCTGCGGTTGCCGGACTTCCGGGACTACGCGGTGGACGTGCCGACCCCCGGCGGCTCCATCTCGGAGGCGCCGCGCGTGCTGGGCGAGTGGCTCACCGAGGTCATCCGCCGCAACCCGCACAACTTCCGCATCTTCGGCCCTGACGAGACGGCCTCCAACCGGCTGCAGGCGGTCTTCGAGGTCACCGACAAGCAGTGGGACGCGGAGTTCCTGGACCCGGCGGTGGACGAGCACCTGGCCCGGGCGGGCCGCGTGATGGAGATGCTCTCGGAGCACCAGTGCCAGGGCTGGCTCGAGGGGTACCTGCTGACCGGGCGCCACGGGCTGTTCAACTGCTACGAGGCTTTCATCCACATCGTCGACTCGATGTTCAACCAGCACGCCAAGTGGTTGAAGGTGACGCGGGAGATCCCGTGGCGCCGTCCCATCGCGTCGCTGAACTACCTGCTGTCCAGCCACGTGTGGCGCCAGGACCACAACGGCTTCAGCCACCAGGACCCGGGGTTCATCGACCACGTCATCAACAAGAAGGCGGAGATCGTCCGGGTGTACCTGCCGCCGGACGCGAACACCCTGCTCAGCACGTACGACCACTGCCTGCGCAGCCGCGACTACGTGAACGTGGTGGTGTCCGGCAAGCAGCCCGCGCCGAACTTCCTCACGATGGACCAGGCCATCGCGCACTGCACGCGCGGCCTGGGCATCTGGGAGTGGGCGGGCAACGAGGTCCCCGGCGAGGACCCGGACGTGGTGCTGGGCTGCGCGGGCGACGTGCCGACCCTCGAGGTGCTGGCCGCGGCGGACATCCTGCGCCGCGAGCTGCCCGACCTGCGCGTGCGTGTCATCAACGTGGTGGACCTGATGCGGCTGCAGGACTCGAAGGAGCACCCGCACGGCCTGTCCGACCGGGACTTCGACACGCTGTTCACCACGGACAAGCCCGTCGTGTTCGCGTACCACGGCTATCCGTGGCTGATCCACCGGCTCACCTACCGCCGCACCGGCCACCCGAACATCCACGTCCGCGGCTACAAGGAAGAGGGCACCACCACCACGCCCTTCGACATGGTCATGCTCAACGACCTGGACCGCTTCCACCTGGTGATCGACGTCATCGACCAGGTGCCGAGCCTGCGCTCGAAGGCCGCGGGCCTGCGCCAGCGGATGGCGGACGCCCGGATCGAGGCCCGCGAGCACACCCGGGAGCACGGCGAGGACCTGCCGTCCGTGCGGGACTGGGTGTGGCCGGACGCCGGCGAGACCGCCACCGAGGGCGCCGGCCCGATGTACGACGCCACAGCGGCGACGGGCGGTGACAACGAGTAGCCGTACCCGCCGTTCCCTCCGCACCACCCCGCAGATCTCTTCAGAGGAAGAAGCAACACCCGTGTCTCGCAGCATCTACGTCACCTCGGCCGAGGGCGACACCGGCAAGTCCACCGTCGCCCTGGGCCTCGTCGACCTCCTGACCCGATCGGTCGAGCGAGTCGGCGTCTTCCGGCCGATCGCCCGCTCCACCGACACCCCCGACTACGTGCTCGAGCTCCTGCTCGCGCACGACGGCGTCGACCTGGCCTACGAGGACTGCATCGGCGTCACGTACGACCAGGTGCACGCCGACCCGGAGGGCTCGCTCGGCGAGATCCTCCAGCGGTACCACGCGGTCGAGCGGCAGTGCGACGTGGTGATCATCGTCGGCACCGACTACACCGATGTCGCCGGTCCCACCGAGCTGTCGTACAACGCGCGCATCGCCGCGAACCTCGGCGCCCCGGTGCTGCTGGTGGTCAGCGGCAATGGCCGCACGCCCGACGAGGTGCGGCAGATCACGGAGGTCGCGGTCAGCGAGCTCGAGGCCAACCATGCGAACGTGATGGCCGTCGTCGCGAACCGTTGCGTCCCGGCTGAGCTGGACCAGGTCCGCGAGGCCGTCAGCACCGTGGCGCCCGCGTGGGCCCTGCCGGAGGACCCGTTCCTCACCGCGCCCACGGTGCGCCAGCTCATGGACGCCGTGGGCGGCACGCTGGC
Source organism: Cellulomonas cellasea (assembly GCF_030372105.1). GTDB lineage: Bacteria > Actinomycetota > Actinomycetes > Actinomycetales > Cellulomonadaceae > Cellulomonas_A > Cellulomonas_A cellasea_A. The sequence goes on from NZ_JAUDBQ010000013.1 coordinate 50,986, forward strand.
CGTCGGCGACGAGGAGCTGCTCTCCCGCGAGGTCGTGGACGTGCTGGTGGGCGCCATGTCGATCGAGCACCTGCTCGACCGGCTGCACGACGGCGTGCTGGTCATCACCCCCGGCGACCGCTCCGACATCCTGCTGGGCCTGCTGCTGGCCCACGCCGCCGAGGGCTTCCCCTCGCTGGCCGGCATCATCCTCAACGGCGGGTTCTTCCCGCCGCCGACGGTCGCGAAGCTCGTCGAGGGCCTGGGCTCGCGGCTGCCGATCATCCGCACGGACGCGGGCACGTTCCGCAGTGCCAGCGCCGCCGGGCAGACCCGCGGCCGGGTGTCGGCGGACTCGCAGCGCAAGGTGGACAGCGCGCTGTCGCTGTTCGAGAGCCACGTGGACGGCGCCGCGATCGTCGCGGCGCTGGACGTGCCGCGCCGCGAGGTCGTCACGCCGCTGATGTTCGAGTACGAGCTGCTCGACCGGGCCCGCGCGAACCGCAAGCACATCGTGCTGCCCGAGGGCAACGACGACCGCATCCTGCGGGCCGCCTCGACGCTGCTGCAGCGCGGGGTCGCGGAGCTGACGCTGCTGGGCGACGAGACGTCGATCCGCGCGCGGGCCACCGAGCTCGGGCTGCAGATCGCCGACGCGAAGATCATCGACCCGCGCTCGGGCGAGATGTTCGAGCGCTTCGCCGAGGAGTACACGAAGCTGCGCGCCCACAAGGGCATGACCGTGGAGCGGGCCCGCGAGATCGTCTCGTCCGTGTCGTACTTCGGCACGATGATGGTCGAGCTCGGGCTGGCCGACGGCATGGTCTCGGGCGCGCTGCACACCACCGCGCACACCATCCGGCCGTCGTTCGAGATCATCAAGACGGCCCCGGGCGTCTCGATCGTCTCGAGCGTGTTCCTGATGTGCCTGGAGGACCGCGTGCTGGTCTACGGCGACTGCGCCGTGAACCCGGACCCGACGGCCGAGCAGCTCGCGGACATCGCGATCTCCTCGGCGGCGACCGCCGCGCAGTTCGGCATCGAGCCGCGCATCGCGATGCTGTCGTACTCGACCGGCGAGTCCGGCTCGGGCGCCGACGTCGACAAGGTCCGCGAGGCGACCGCGCTGGTCCGCGAGCGTCGTCCCGACCTGTCGGTCGAGGGCCCGATCCAGTACGACGCCGCGGTGGACGCGTCGGTGGCCAACACGAAGATGCCCGACTCGGCCGTCGCCGGCCGCGCCACCGTCTTCGTGTTCCCCGACCTGAACACGGGCAACAACACCTACAAGGCCGTGCAGCGATCCGCTGGCGCCGTGGCCATCGGCCCCGTGCTCCAGGGCCTGCGCAAGCCGGTCAACGACCTGTCGCGCGGCGCACTGGTGCAGGACATCGTCAACACCGTCGCGATCACAGCCATCCAGGCGCAGGCCCTGGACACCACCTCGGAGGACAACGCGTGAACCCGCTCCACGGATCCGGCGACCAGCCGGGCCAGCAGACCGACGTCACCGAGCACGGCACCGTGCTCGTCATCAACTCGGGCTCGTCGTCGGTGAAGTACCAGCTCGTCGACCCGATCGGCGGCGACGCGATCGCCTCGGGCATCGTCGAGCGGATCGGCGCGGACGACGCGCTGCTCACCCACAAGCACGCGGGCGTCTCCACGAAGCTCACCGAGCCGATCGCGGACCACGGCCAGGCGCTGCGCCGGGTGCTGGAGCTGTTCGCCGAGCACGGCCCGGACCTGGCCGAGGCGGACGTCGTCGCGGTGGGCCACCGCGTGGTGCAGGGCGGCGACGTGTTCGCCGGCCCCGCGCTGATCGACGACGCCGTGGTGGCGGGCATCGAGGCGCTGTCGCCGCTGGCGCCGCTGCACAACCCGGCGAACGCCCGCGGCATCGAGGTCGCCCGCGAGCTGCTCCCGGACGTGCCGCAGGTCGCGGTGTTCGACTCGTCGTTCTTCCGCACCCTCCCGGACGCGGCGGCGACGTACGCGATCCCCCGCGATGTGGCCGCCACGTACTCGATCCGCCGCTACGGCGCCCACGGCACGTCGCACCAGTACGTCTCGGCCGAGGTCGCGAACATCGTCGGCCGCCCGCTCGAGGACCTCAACCAGATCGTCCTGCACCTGGGCAACGGCGCGTCCGTGTCCGCGGTCAAGGGTGGCGTCGCGGTGGAGACCTCGATGGGCCTGACGCCCCTCGAGGGCCTGGTCATGGGCACCCGCTCGGGCGACATCGACCCGGGCGTCGTGTTCCACCTCTACCGGAACGCGGGCATGTCGATTGACGACATCGACGACCTGCTGAACCGGCGCTCGGGCGTCAAGGGCCTGTCCGGCGAGAGCGACTTCCGCACCCTGCACGAGCTGATCGCCGCGGGCGACGAGGACGCGAAGCTGGCGCTGGACGTCTACATCCACCGCCTGCGCAAGTACATCGGCGCGTACACCGCCGTGCTCGGCCGCGTGGACGTCCTGTCGTTCACGGCCGGCATCGGCGAGAACGACGACATCGTGCGCGCGCACGCGCTGGCCGGGCTCGAGGGCCTGGGCTACACGATCGACTTGGAGCGCAACGAGGGCCGCAAGTCCGACGTGACGGTCATCTCCCCCGATGGCGCCGAGACGCTCGTGCTCGTGGTGCCGACCGCCGAGGAGCTGGCGATCGCCCGGCTCACGGTGTCGACGATCGCCGAGGCAGCCCAGGGCTGACCTCGCACGTCATGGCGCGCTCCAGCGCCGCACCACACGACGCCGTGGCCCGCCCGGGCCACGGCGTCGTGTGCGTCCCGGCCTAGACCCCGATGCGGGCCGCGAGGAAGGCCACCGCGCGCTCGAGCGGCGGCACGGGGTCGACGCCCTCGAAGCAGTGCTCGGCGCCGGCCACCACGTCCAGGGCCGCCTCGGGCGCCCCCGCGGCGACCAGCGCGTCGCGCAGCCGCACGCTCTGGTCGAGCCGCACGATCGAGTCCGCGTCGCCATGCAGTAGCAGCACGGGCGGGGCGTCGGGCCGCGCATACGTCACGGGCGAGGCCGCGATGGCCACGGCGGGCCGCTCGGTGGCAGGGCCGCCGAGCATCCGGTCGTCGGCTCCGCCCTCCGCTTCCGGGAAGGCGCTCGAGATGGGGGCGGCGGCGGGCGTGAAGTCGGTGGGCGGGTAGAGCAGCGCCGCGGCCTGCACGGGCCCGGCGAACGCGTCGCCCACCTCGCTGACGGGCCCGCTGGCGGGGTCGGTCGCGCCCACGTCCAGCCCGTCCACGTCGACCCCCGTGCCGGCCAGCGCCAGGAGCGCGGCCAGCTGGCCGCCGGCGCTCTCCCCCATGACGGCGATCCGGCTGCCGTCGACGCCGAGGGCGGGCGCCACGGCGCGCAGGTAGCGCACACCGGCCCGCACGTCGTCGAACGCGGCGGGGAAGGCGGCCTCCCCCGAGAACCGGTAGTCGAGGGTCGCGACAGCCAGCCCGGCCGCGACGCACGCCTCGAAGAGCCACCCCTGGGGCCAGTTGCCGGGGGTGTCGCGGCGGTCGCCCTGCTCCCAGCCCCCGCCGTGCGCCCAGACCACGAGCGGGACGCCACCGCCCATGTCGCCGGGCGCGCTGGCGGCCTCGGGAACGTGCACGTCCAGGGCCACCGGCCGGAACCCCGGCGTGACCCGGTAGACGGCCTCACAGCGGCTCACAGCGCCTGCCACGGCGCCCCGGACGGCGGGCGGCAGCGGCGGCAGCCCGGCGTCGGCCAGCAGCCCGCTCACAGCGCCCGGAGCCAGCGCGTCGCTCACGGCTGCCTCAGCGCCTTCATCGCGCGCAGCAGGTCGGTGTAGACCTCCGTCCACTGCTCGGCGCCGAGGTCGAACAGCCGGTGCAGCCCGATGCCGGGGCCGCCCAGCACCCCGTGCACACCACGCTGCACGGCGACGGTCTGCTGCGCCGTCGTCTGCCAGATGCCCTCGGGGCCGTGCCGGTGGCCGAGCCCGGACTGCCCTTGGCCGCCCTGCGGGGCGCCCGTGGAGCCCCAGCCGGCGACGTACGCCTCGTTGACATTCACGGTGCCGGAGCGGACGCGGCGGGCGATCTCGGCCCCGCGGCGCGTGCTGCGGGTCCACACGCTGGCGTTGAGCCCGAACTCGCTGTCGTTCATCGCGGCGACGGCCTCGTCGTCGGAGGCCACCCGGTACAGGGACACCACCGGGCCGAACGTCTCGTCCCGGAACACGCGGGCCTGGGGCGCCACGTCGGCGAGGATCGTCGGCTCGTAGAACAGCGGCCCGAGGTCAGTGCGGTGCACCCCGCCGGCGAGCACCCGGGCGCCGTGGGTGAGGGCGTCCTCGACGTGCTCGATCACCCGCGCCAACTGCGCGGCGGAGGTCAGGGAGCCCATGTCCGAGGCGTAGTCGAGGCCCGCGCCGAGCCGCAGCGCGCGGGCGCGCCGCACGAACGCCTCGGTGAACGCGTCGGCGACCTCCTCGTGCACGTACAGCCGCTCGATCGACATGCAGAGCTGGCCGGTGTTGGAGAAGCACGCGCGCACCGCGCCCTCGGCGGCGACCTCCACATCGACGTCCTCGGCGACGTACAGGGGGTTCTTGCCGCCCAGCTCGAGGGTCGCGGGGATGAGCCGCTCCCCCGCGCGCGCCGCGACCAGCCGCCCGGTGGCCGTGGAGCCGGTGAAGGTCACCTGGTCGACGTGGTCGACCACCGCGGAGCCGATGTCGCCGTCCCCCACGACGACCTGCAGCACACCCGGCGGCAGTCCGGCCTCCTCGAGCTGCTCAGCCGCCCACAGGGCCGTCAGGGACGTCTGGGGGTCGGGTCGCACCACCACCGCGTTCCCGGCGGCCAGGGCGGGGAGCGCGTCGCCCAGGGTGAGCGTCAGCGGGTAGTTCCACGGCGCGACGATGCCGACCACGCCGAGCGGGCGGCGCCGCACGTCCACCCGGGTCAACACCGGGAGCAGCCCGCGCACGCGCCGCGGCGCCAGGTAGGCGCCGGCGCGGTGGGCGTAGTGCCGGGCGATGATCGCGATGTCGGCGACCTCTTCGTACGCGCTCTGCCGGGACTTGCCGTTCTCCACCTGGATGAGGTCTAGCACGTCGCTCTGCCGCGCGAGGACCAGGTCGTGCAGGCGCAGCAGCACGGCTGTGCGCTCGCGCAGCGGGGTGCGCTCCCAGGTGCGCTGGGCGCGGCGGGCGTCGGCGACCGCGCGCGCCACGTCGTCGGGCGTCGACAGCGGGATGGCCGCGATGGGCGCGCCCGTGTACGGGGCGTGCGTGGTGCGGCTCTGCGCGCCGGGCGACGTCACCACGCGGTCGAGCAGCGTCCGCACGTCGTCGGGCTCGAGCACGTACGTCGCCAGCGGGTCGGTCTCGGGGTCGATCAGCCGGGTGGGGTCAGGATCGTGCGCCATGCACCGAGGCTACGTCGGGAGCGCGGCCCATGCGGACGAACCGCGCCCCCGACGCCGCCGCGATCAGTGCGGCTGGTACGGCGAGACGACGACCTCGACGCGCTGGAACTCCTTGAGGTCCGAGTAGCCCGTCATCGCCATCGCACGGCGCAGCGCGCCCACGAGGTTCAGCGTGCCGTCGGCCGTGTGGCCGGGGCCGAAGAGGATCTGCTCGAACGTGCCGGCCTGGCCGACGCGCACCCGCTCGCCGCGCGGCAGCTTCGGGTGGTGCGCCTCGGGGCCCCAGTGCCAGCCCTGGCCGGGGGCCTCGGTGGCCCGGGCGAGGGCCGCGCCGAGCATGACCGCGTCCGCGCCGCAGGCGATGGCCTTGACCAGGTCGCCCGAGCGCCCGACGCCGCCGTCGGCGATGACGTGCACGTACCGGCCGCCCGACTCGTCGAGGTAGTCGCGCCGCGCCGCCGCGACGTCCGCCATGGCGGTGGCCATCGGCGCGTGGATGCCCAGCGAGACGCGCGTGGTGTGCGCCGCGCCGCCGCCGAAGCCGACCAGCACGCCAGCGGCGCCAGTGCGCATCAGGTGCAGGGCCGCGGTGTAGGTGGAGGCCCCGCCGACGATGACGGGCACGTCCAGCTCGTAGATGAAGCGCTTGAGGTTGAGCGGCTCGGCCCGGCCGGAGACGTGCTCGGCGGAGACCGTGGTGCCGCGGATGACGAACAGGTCCACGCCCGCGTCCACGACGACCTTGGAGAACTCCTGCGTGCGCTGCGGCGACAGGGCGCCCGCCACCGTCACGCCCGCGTCCCGGACCTCCTTGAGCCGCTGCGCGATCAGCTCGGGCTGGATGGGCGCCGCGTACATCTCCTGCATGCGCGCCGTCGACTCCGCCGGCTCGAGCCGCGCGATCTCGGCGAGCAGCGGCTCGGGGTTCTCATACCGCGTCCACAGGCCCTCGAGGTCGAGCACCCCCAGCCCGCCCGCCCGGCCCAGGGCGACGGCCGTCGCGGGGCTCATCACCGAGTCCATCGGCGCGGCCACCACCGGGATGTCGAAGTGATACGCGTCGATCTGCCAGCCGACGGAGACCTCCTCGGGGTCGCGCGTGCGCCGCGAGGGCACCACCGCCACGTCGTCGAAGGAGTATGCGCGCCGACCGCGCTTGCCGCGTCCGATCTCGATCTCGTTGCTCACGGTGACCAGGTTACCGGCGTGCCCACGCGGTCAGGTGCGCACAGCCCCCGCCACGACCTCGAGCAGCATCGCGCAGAAGGCGGGCAGGTCGTCCGGCCGGCGCGAGGTGACCAGCGGCCAGCCGCGCTCCTGCCACACGGACACCTCCGCGTCGACCCACGTGGCGCCCGCATTGCGCAGGTCGGTGGCCAGGCTCGGGTAGGACGTGAGCGTGGCGCCGTCCACGACGCCGGAGTCGATGAGCAGCCACGGGGCGTGGCAGATGGCCGCGACCGGCTTCCCCGCCTCGACGAACCCCCGCACGAGCTCCCGCGCGGCCGGGAGCATCCGCAGCCGGTCGGCGTTGACCGTGCCGCCGGGGATGACGAGCGCGTCGAACTCCGCCGCCACGACCGCGCCGAGCAGCCGGCTCACCGGATACGACGCGACCGGGTCGAGGTCGTTCGCGACGGTGGCCACGTCGCCGTCCTCGGGCGCCACGAGCTCCGCGGCGCCGCCCGCGTCGAGCACTGCGGTCCACGGCACGGTGAGCTCGGGGTCCTCGACCCCGGCCATGCTCGTGAGGAACGCGACCTTGGCTCCGGTCAGAGATGGCATCGGGACCTCCTGGGCGTGGGGAGGCTCCCACCCTCACACCGCGCGGACGGCCCCGCATCCCGGCTGCGCGCGCTCCGCGGACACGCCGTCCTGGGCCGGGCGGACGAGCGTGTGGGCGGCCGATGGCATGCTGGCCGCGCCACACGAGGAGGACGCACATGAGCTGGACCCAGGGACCGCTGCTCGGCTTCGACACCGAGACCACCGGCGTCGACGTCGACGCCGACCGCATCGTCACCGCGGCGCTGGTGCGCCGTGACGCCTCGGGCGTCCACGTCCAGACGTGGCTGATCGACCCCGGTGTGGAGATACCCGCCGGGGCCAGCGCGATCCACGGCATCACCACGGAGCAGGCGCGCGCCCACGGCGCGGACCCGGTCGTCGCCCTCGAGGAGATCGCGGACGCCATCGCCGAGGCGCTGCTCAGCGACATCCCGATCGTGGCCTACAACGCCAGCTTCGACCTGTGCCTGCTCGACGCGGAGCTCGAGCGCCACGGGCTGCCCACCCTGCCCCAGCGCACGGGGCGCGACACGATGCCGGTGATCGACCCGCTCGTGCTGGACCGCCACGAGGACCGCTACCGCAAGGGCAAGCGCAAGCTCGTGGACCTGTGCGGGCACTACGAGGTGGTGGACCCCGGAAGCCTGCACACCGCCGACGTCGACGTGCTGGCCACGCTCGACGTGCTCGACAAGATCGTGACCCGGTTCCCGCACCTCGCGGCGCTGGACCTGGCCGCGCTGCACGACTACCAGGCCGAGGCCCACCGGGTCTGGGCCGAGCACCTCACCGCGTGGCGGCAGGGCCGCGGGCTGACGGGCCCCGGCCCGGAGCCGCAGTGGCTCGCGCGCCGCCGTGAGGACGCCTCGACGGTCCCGCTGCCCGTCGGCTGACCGGCAGCGGGCCGGTCAGCCGATCGGTCAAGCGGTCAGCGGCTCGAGTAGTTCGGGGCCTCGGAGACCATCTGCACGTCGTGCGGGTGCGACTCCTTGAGCCCGGCCGGGGTGATCCGCACGAACTTGCCACGCTCCTGCAACTGCGGGATCGTCCGCGCGCCGACGTAGAACATCGACTGGTGCAGGCCGCCCACGAGCTGGTGCGCGACGGCCGCGAGCGGGCCGCGGTAGGGCACCTGGCCCTCGATGCCCTCGGTGATGATCTCGTCGTCCGACAGGTCGCCCTGGAAGTAGCGGTCCTTGGAGTACGAGCGGCGGTCGCCACGAGACTGCATGGCGCCGAGCGAGGCCATCCCGCGGTAGCGCTTGAACTGCTTGCCGTTGACGAAGACGAGGTCGCCGGGCGACTCGTCGCAGCCCGCGAGCAGCCCGCCGAGCATGACGCTGTCCGCGCCCGCGACGAGCGCCTTGGCGATGTCGCCCGAGTACTGCAGGCCGCCGTCCCCGATCACCGGGACGCCCGCGGGCTTGGCCGCCAGCGACGCCTCGTAGATCGCGGTCACCTGCGGCACGCCGACGCCCGCCACCACGCGCGTGGTGCAGATCGAGCCCGGGCCCACACCCACCTTGATCGCGTCGACGCCCGCGTCGACGAGCGCCTGCGCGCCCTCGCGGGTGGCGATGTTGCCGCCGATGATCTGCACGTCGCGCGTCGCGGGGTCCTTCTTGAGCCGGCGCACCATGTCGAGCATGAGTCGCGCGTGGCCGTTCGCCGTGTCGACCACGAGCACGTCGACGCCCGCCTCGACCAGCGCGATGACCCGCTCCCACGCGTCGCCGAAGAACCCGACGGCCGCGCCGACCACCAGGCGGCCCTCGCCGTCCTTGGTCGCCGACGGGTACTTCTCCGACTTCACGAAGTCCTTGACGGTGATGAGGCCCTGCAGCACGCCGGCGGCGTCCACCAGCGGGAGCTTCTCCACCTTGTGCTTGGCCAGCAGCCCGGCGGCGTCGTCGCGCGTGATGCCCACCGGCGCGGTGACCAGCGGCATCGACGTCATCGTGTCGCGCACCAGGCGGGTGCCGAACTCCTCCGGCGGCACGAAGCGCAGGTCGCGGTTCGTGATGATGCCGAGCAGCCGCTGCTGGTGGTCGACGACCGGCAGCCCGGAGACTCGGTACTTGCCGCACAGCTCGTCGAGCTGCGCCAGCGTCGCGTCGGGGCCGATGGTGACGGGGTCGGTGATCATCCCCGACTCGGAGCGCTTGACCAGGTCCACCTGGTGCGCCTGTGCCTCGATCGACAGGTTGCGGTGCAGCACGCCGATGCCGCCCTGGCGGGCCATCGCGATCGCCATGCGCGCCTCGGTGACGGTGTCCATCGCGGCCGAGACGAGCGGGAGCGCGATGGAGATCTCGCGCGTCAACCGGGTCGTCGTGTCGACCTCGCTGGGGATGACATCGGTCTCGCCGGGCAGCAGGAGGACGTCGTCATACGTCAGACCGATCCGCCCGAACGGGTCGGATGGGACAGGGGATCCAGGGGTTCCGAGGTCGGTCATCCGTCGATGATACGTCGCCGCGATGGGGCGACGAAGACCCCCTGGACAGAGCCCCGGGCGCGTCAGATCAGCGGATGAGGCCCCGGCGCAGCCCGATCGCGACGGCCTGCGCGCGGTCGGCGGCGCCGAGCTTGCGGAACAGCCGGCGGGCGTGCGTCTTGACGGTGTCCTCGGAGAGGAACAGCTCGGCGCCGATCTGGGCGTTCGAGCGGCCGTTGCTCATGCCGATGAGCACCTCGACCTCGCGCTTGGTCAGCGCGACCTCCTCGAGGCCGCCACGCTGCGTGGGCGCGTCCACGTGGTCGACGGTGGCCTCGGCGCGCATCGCGGTCGGGGCGCCGGCGGCGGCGACGGACGGGCTGGCCAGCACATGGGCGGCGACGGCCGACAGCTCCGCGCGGCCCACGTCGGGAGCGAGGAAGCCGCGGGCGCCCAACGAGATCGCCCGATCGAGCGCGACCTCGTCCCCGGGCACGGCGAGCATCACGATGGTGGCGGCCGGGGCGATGCTCCGCAGCCGGCGGATCGCCTCGACCGGGCCAGGCCCGGGCAGGTGGGCGTCGAGCAGCACCACTGTGGGCGGGATGCGCCGTGCGAGGGCGGTGAGCTCCTCGGCCGTCTCCGCGGACCGCACCGGGGCGAGTGACGGGACTCCGAGGGCAGTCAGCACCAGGCGCTCACGCACCACGGTCGAGCCGTGACAGACCACGACTCCAGCCATCGGACCCTCCCTTGCCGCCCGCGAGTCTCGCGCGCTGTCACCAGTCTTTATCGACGCGGCGTGGCGCAACGTTAGACCACCGTGCGGGTGAAAGGCCCCAGACGTCTACATGCGTTCCCTCCGCCCGGCTTGGGCGTTGAGCCAGGCTTGCGACTCAGGAGCTCACGGCGAGCACCTCGGCCAGCACTCCGGCGAAGGTGCGGGCCCGGTGCACGGATCGCCCGAGCGGGAGCGCGCGGGCTGCGGCGTCGTCGGCGAGGACGACGAACTGGGGCATGTCGGGCTGCGCGTCGGCGAGCGCGGCGACCACGGCGAGCTCGGGCTTGGCGAGCTCGCTGACCATCACCACCGCGGCCGGGCGGGTCATGGCGGCGATCTCGATGAGCCGATGCTGCTCGACCGGGCCCGCCACGATCCGGGCGTCCACGCCGTGCGCGGCGAGGGCGGCGCCCAGCACGTGCAGCACCAGCGGGCGCGGCTCGTCCGGGGCCGCCATGAGCAGCACGACGCGCCGGCCGGCGACGTGGGCCCGCGCGAGGGGCGCCGTGCGGTCGCGCAGGCCCGCGAGCACGGCCCCGACGACCAGCGCGTCGGCGTCCTCCCCCGGGCGGGCCAGCACCGTGCGCGCCACCAGCCCGGCGCGGGCCGGCTCGACGAGCCCGGTCCACCAGCGTTCGTAGCCGTCCTTCTCGGGCGGCGCGAGGAGCCGTCGGCAGGCGGCCTCGTCACCGCGCAGTGCGGCGTCGATGACCAGGGTCGGAGTCGCGCGCGAGCCGTCGAGGGCCCGGGCCTCGCCGCCCGCGGCACCGCCCACGGAGACGAGCCGCGGACGGGACGGCTCGGCCTCGTCGGCGCGGATGTCGGACTCGAGGGCCACCCGCGCCGCCTCGGAGGGCGCCACGCCGTCGAGCGTGAGGCCGCGCATCACGAGCAAGCGCGCCACGTCGTCGGCGGTGTACCGGCGGTGCGAGCCCGCGGAGTGCTCGGACGGGCCGAGCCCATACCTGCGGTCCCAGGTGCGCAACGTCGCGGGCGCCACGCCCAGTCGACGCGCCACGGCCGCGACGGTGAGGGCGGGGCCATCTCCGGCGGACGCCGCGATCGGCGTGGGCGCCGAGGGGGGTCCGTCGGTCGCCATGCCCCGATTGTGCACAGGGCGTGGCGCGGTTGCCAACGCGTGTCCAGATCGTTCGGCCGAACGACTGAACGACGGCTCCTGGATGAAGCGGTTGCGAACAGGGACTTGAACAACTTCTGGCGCGGTTGTAACGTCTCGATCCGTACGAAGTGACCAACTTGCTGACCGAACGTCACATGCGGTCGGGTCAGGCGCATCGCCGCCACTGGCCCGGCAACCCGTCGAGGAGGACCAATGGCCGAGATCTCGCGTTTGCCCGGACCCGTGATGGACCTGTGGGAGTGGCAGTTCGAAGGCTCCTGCCGCGACGCGGACGAGAACCTGTTCTTCCATCCGGAGGGCGAGCGCGGATCTGCGCGACGCCGCCGCGCCGAGGCCGCCAAGGCGATCTGCGCGACCTGCCCGGTGCTCCAGGAGTGCCGCGAGCAGTCCCTCGCCGTGCGCGAGCCGTACGGCGTCTGGGGCGGCCTGTCCGAGGACGAGCGCGCCGCGATCCTGGCCCGCCCCTCGCGCAAGGCCATCTGACCGCGCCACCCGATCGCCACCCGGCCGCGAGGCCGACCGCACGGCCGTCTCCCTCAGACACGACGAAGCCCCTCCCGGCCAGGCCGGGAGGGGCTTCGTCGTGTCTCAGGTCAGCTCAGCCGACCCGGGGCTCACTTCTCGACGATCGCGAGGATGTCGCGCGCGGAGAGGATGAGGTACTCCTCGCCCGCGTACTTGACCTCGGTGCCGCCGTACTTGCTGTAGATGACCTTGTCGCCGACTGCGACATCGAGCGGCACACGGTTGCCGTTGTCGTCGATGCGGCCGGGGCCGACAGCGAGGACCTCGCCCTCCTGCGGCTTTTCCTTGGCGCTGTCCGGAATGACCAGACCCGAGGCGGTCGTCTGCTCTGCCTCGAGCGTCTTGACGACGATCCGGTCCTCGAGAGGCTTGATGGAGACCGACACTGCGGACCTCCCCTTCACTTGTGAGTTCTTCAGTGATGTCGGACGCCGCTGCGCAGACCCACCGCCGTCGCGGGTGTCGGAGAGTCAGCCTCTGCGGTAGACGCCGCCCAGGGGGCGTCGCCACGGTTCACTCTAGGAACCGGTTAGCACTCGGTCAAGGCGAGTGCCAATCTTGCCTCCCCGAGCAACCAGGGTCGCGACATGCGCCCGACGCCCACGGCGCACCGTGAAAGGATCGACGACATGGATGCCGCCGGTCTCACCAAGCTCCTCAGCCCGACCGGCTGGGCGTTGCTCAGCGCACTCCCACCGTACGACGAGCGGCGCACGATGGCGCTGTCAGAGCGGCTGCGCCGCGAGGGGCTCGACCCCGAGCTCATCGCCGCGGCGCTGACCCAGTCCCGGCTCCGCGCCAAGGCCCACGCCAAGTTCGGCGACTTCGCCGAGGGCATGCTCTTCACCCCCGCCGGCCTGGAGCAGGCCACCCGGCTCACCGTCGCCGCCCACCACGCGCGCCGCTACACCGCGGCCGGGGTGTCCACAGTGGCCGACCTGACCTGCGGCATCGGCGCGGACTCGATGGCCTTCGCCGGAGTCGGCCTCAACGTCCTGGCCGTCGACCTGGACGAGGTCAGCGCGTCCGTGGCCACAGTGAACCTGCGCCACTTCCCCGAGGCGGAGGTGCGGCACGGCGACGGGCTGGCCGTGGACCTCGAGGCCGAGGGGGTCGACGGGGTCTACGCCGACCCGGCCCGGCGCACGTCCTCCGGCAGCCGGGTGTTCGACCCCGCGGCCTACGAGCCCCCGCTCGACGCCGTGCTCGGGCTGCGCGCCCGGATCCCCGCCCTCGGCCTCAAACTCGGCCCGGGGGTGCCGCACTCCGCCTTGCCGAACGACGCCGAGGCGCAGTGGGTCTCCGTCGACGGCGACGTCGTCGAGCTCGGGTTGTGGTTCGGGCCACTCGCCCCCGACGGCCCCGGCCGCAGCGCGCTCGTGCTGCGGCCCGACGGCGCCCACGTGCTGCGCAGCGGCGTCGACGGCCCTGCCGCCCCGCCCGTCGGGCCCGTGGGCGGGTACCTCTACGAGCCCGACGGCGCCGTGATCCGGGCCGGGCTCGTCGCCGAGGTCGCCACAGCGGTGCAGGGCCGGCTGGTGGACCGCACCATCGCCTACGTCACCTCCGACGTGCTGCGCCCGACCCCGACGGCGACGGCCTACCGCGTGCTCGACACCCTGCCGTTCGGCCTCAAGCGGCTGCGCACCTACCTGCGCGAGCGCGACGTCGGCCGCCTGACCATCAAGAAGCGCGGCACCGCCGTGGTCCCCGAGCAGCTCCGCGCCCAGCTCTCGCTGCGCGGCTCCGCGGAGTCCACGATCGTCCTGACACGGGTGGACGGACGTCAGCAGGTGCTCGTCGTGGAGCCGGTGTGAGGGCGCGCGTCGAGCTGCCGTTCGCGCGCTCGGCACGGTCCAGCCTCGGCGTCGAGTGGGAGCTCGCGCTCGTCGACCAGGACTCCGGGGACCTGCGGCAGGTCGCCCAGACGGTGCTCGACGCGGTGCGCCCCGACCACGGCGGCGACCACCCGGCGATCCGCCAAGAGCTGCTGCTCAACACCGTCGAGGTGGTCTCGGGGGTGTGCGGGTCCGTCGGGCAGGCCACCGCCGACCTCGCGAACGCCATCACGGAGGTGCGCGGCGTCACCGACCCGCTGCGGGTCGAGCTGATGGGCGGCGGGGCCCACCCCTTCGCGCGCTGGGCCCAGCAGAAGGTCACCGACAAGCAGCGCTACGCGACGCTCATCGACCGCACCCAGTGGTGGGGCCGGCAGATGGTCATCTACGGGCTGCACGTGCACGTCGGCATCGAGGACCGCGCCAAGGTGCTGCCCATCGCGCGGGCCATGCTCACCTACTTCGCGCACCTGCAGTCGTTGTCGGCCGCGTCGCCGTTCTGGGGCGGGCGCGACACCGGCTACGCCTCGAACCGGGCGCTGATGTTCCAGCAGCTCCCCACCGCCGGGCTGCCGTTCCCGTTCGAGCACTGGGAGGAGCTCGAGGGGTACGTCGGCGACATGCTGCACACCGGGGTCATCGACCAGTTCGACGAGGTCCGCTGGGATGTGCGCCCCTCGCCGCGGTTCGGCACGCTCGAGACGCGCATCTGCGACAGCCCGTCCAACCCCCTCGAGGTCGCCGCGCTCACCGCCCTGACGCACTGCCTGGTTGAGCACTTCTCGACGATGCTCGACCGCGGCGAGGAGCTGCCCGCCATCCCCGCGTGGTTCGCGCAGGAGAACAAGTGGCGCTCGGCCCGGTACGGCATGGACGCGATCATCATCGTGAACGCCGCGGGCGACGAGGAGCTCGTCACCGACGCGGTGCGCGGCCTGCTGGTCGAGCTCGCGCCGGTCGCGGAACGTCTCGGGTGCTCCGCCGAGCTCGACGCCGTGCACGTGATCCTGCGCCGCGGGGCCTCCTACCAGCGGCAACGCGCAGCAGCCCGGCGGCATGGCGGCGAGCTCGACGCCGTGGTCACGAGCCTGATCGCGGAGATGCGCGCCGGCCGCCCCCTGTGACGTAGCCCTCCGCCGATCGGGCGACCACAAGATGCGAAACGCACTGCCAGCGCGGGCGGCCGGACGCTAGGCTCGCCGCAGCCACACCCGTCGATGCCGACACCCGCTCAGGCAGTGTTCTCGCACCGCGCCGAGCGACCTGAGCGCTGGAGCCCCGCATGAGCCGTCCGACCGACCGCACCGACCGCACTGCCCGTCGTGGCCGCGCGGCGCTCGTGGGCACGTGGGCGCTCGTCGGATTCGGCTGGCTCGCCGTGGCCGGCGCCGCGGCCGGCCGCCTCAGCGGCGGCGAGGACTTCGCCCTCCCCGAGTGGGTCGGCGACTCGCTCCCCGAGTCCCTGACCGGTCAGATCCTCGGAGCGGCCCTCGCGGTCATGCGGTTCACGGTGCGCATGCTCGCCTGAGGCGAGCGTCTAGAGCAGCACCTGCGTGAGGGGCATCGACGAGTCGACCGGCAGGTCCAGCGGCGACGGCGGGAGCCCGCGGCGGACCACGGCGGCCCCCAGCGCGGCGATCATCGCGCCGTTGTCGGTGCAGTAGCGGATCGGCGGGATCCGCAGGTCGATCCCCGCGGCGGCGCAGCGGGCGGCCGCCATCTCCCGGAGCTGCGAGTTCGCGGAGAACCCGCCCCCGATGACCAGCGTCGACACGTCGTGCCGCTGGCATGCGGCGATGGTCTTGGCGGTGAGCACATCAGCGACGGCGGCGGCGAACGACGCCGCGACATCCGCCAGCGGGATCTCCTGGCCGGCGTCCTGGCGGGCCTCGACCCAGCGCGCGACGGCCGTCTTCAGGCCTGAGAAGGAGAAGTCGTAGGCGTGCGCGGCCTGGTCCTTGGGGGCCGTGAGCCCGCGCGGGAAGCGGATCGCCTCGGGGTCGCCCTCCCGTGCCAGGCGGTCGATGTGCGGGCCGCCGGGGTAGGGCAGGCCGAGCAGCCGCCCGACCTTGTCGAAGGCCTCCCCCGCGGCGTCGTCGAGCGTCGAGCCCAACTCGGTGATGCCGGTGACGATGTCGTCCACCAGCAGCAGGCTCGAGTGGCCGCCCGAGACGACCAGCGCCATGACCCGGTCCGGGAACGGGCCGTCGACGAGCTCGTCGACGGCGGCGTGCCCGATGACGTGGTTGACGCCGTAGAGCGGCTTGCCGAGGCCCACGGCGAGGGCCTTGGCGGCTGAGGCTCCGACGGTGAGCGGGCCGACGAGCCCGGGGCCGGCGGTCACGGCGATCGCGTCGATGTCGCCGAGCTCCACGCCGGCGCCGTCGAGGGCCCGGCGCAGCGTGGGCGCCATGGCCTCGAGGTGGGCGCGTGAGGCGATCTCGGGGATGATGCCGCCGAACCGGGCGTGCTCGTCCATCGAGCTCGCCACCGAGTCGATCAGCAGCTCATGCCCGCGGACGAGTGCCACACCGGTCTCGTCGCAGGAGGTCTCGATCCCGAGGACGAGGGGCTCACTCATGGGGATCAGGATAGGCGCGCCAGCCGGGCCGCTCGCGCACCCGCCCGGCGAGGGGCCCAGCGGCCTGCGGCGACGCCGCCCCGGCGGCTCGGATGTGGCACGCGTCATACCTTCCAACTGGAAGGTATTGACAGCGCGCCAGGTTCACGAGACGTGACTCTTGAGACCCTGACGCACCCCACCGACCACCTCGCCGTGCCCGGCGACATCGCCGACCTGCTGTTCCGCACCGCGCGCTCCGTCGGGCAGTTCACCGACGAGGAGGTCACCGACGAGCAGCTCGCCGCGGTCTACGACCTGGTCAAGTGGGGCCCCACCGCCATGAACACCGTGCCGCTGCGCATGCTCGTGGTCCGCGGGCGCGCCGCCCGCGAGCGCCTGGCCGCGCACATGGCCGAGGGGAACCGCCAGCGCGTCCTCGACGCCCCCGTCACGCTCGTGCTCGCCGCCGACCCCGCGTTCCACCAGCACCTGCCGGTGCTCGCCCCGCACCTGCCCGGCATGGCCGAGACCCTCGAGCCCGCCGCCGAGCAGCGTGCCCAGATGGCCCGCACCAACGCCCTCCTGCAGGTCGGATACCTCATCGTCGGCCTGCGCGCCGCCGGCCTCGACGCCGGCCCGATGGGCGGCATGGACGCCGCCGGGATCGACGCCGAGTTCTTCGCCGACAACGGCTGGCAGTCGCTGCTCGTCGTCAACGTCGGCCACGCCGACGGCGCCGGGACGCCGCACCCCCGCGCCGCGCGCCTGACCTACGAGCAGGCGTGCCAGACGCTCTGACGGCATGAGCGCCGAGGCGGTGGGCAGTCCGGGTCGCGCACCCGGACGGCCCACCGCCTCGCCCGTCTCATCCGGTCGCGGGCTCAGCCGCCCGCGACCACGTCGCCGTCACCCGTCGCGACCGGCCGATCGGGGTCGGACGACCACTGCGACCAGGACCCGGGGTACAGCGCCGCGTCGACGCCGACGGCGGCCAACGCCGCCACCTGGTGCGCCGCCGTCACCCCCGAGCCGCAGTACACCCCCACAGGAGCCCCCGCGAGGGCCCCGAGCCCCGCGAAGCGCTCGGCCAGCACGCCCGTGGGCAGGAACCGGCCCGCCGCGTCGAGGTTCTGCGAGGTCGGCGCGGAGACCGCGCCCGGGATATGCCCGGCGCGCGGGTCCACCGGCTCCACCTCGCCCCGGAACCGCTCGGCAGCCCGCGCGTCGAGCAGCAGGCCGTCCCGTGCGAGCCGCGCGGCCTCATCCGGCCCGATCGTCGCCAGGGCCCCGGTCTCGAGCACCACGTCACCGGGCCGCGCGACCACCTCGCCGACGTCCAGGCGCCCGCCAGCGGCCCGCCACGCGTCCAGCCCACCGTCCAGCAACCGCACGTCGGCCACCCCCGCCCAGCGCAGCAGCCACCACGCCCGGGCCGCCGACATGCCGCCCACCGCGTCGTAGACCACCACGGGCACCCCGCTGCGGACCCCCCACCGGCGGGCGGCGGCCTGCAGCGCGGCCACGTCGGGCAGCGGGTGGCGGCCCTCCTGCGGGCTCGCGACGGAGGACAGCTCGCCGTCCAGGTCGACGTAGACGGCGCCGGGCAGGTGCCCGGCCAGGTACTGCTCATGGCCGTCCGCGCGGCCCATCTGCCAGCGCACGTCGAGCACCACGGGGGTGATCGGGCCCGTTCCCGCGGGCTGGCCCAGCACGTCGAGCAGCTCCTGGGCGTCGACCAGCACGTCGGCCCGGTCCGGCTCCGCCGCCCGGCGATCGATCGTCTCGGAACCCATCGTCACTCCCTCAGCTCGCGCCAGCGGCGTCATCGCAGCGGCAGGCTCATCGTCCACGCGTCCACGTTCTCTGGCTGGTAGTACCCGCGGCGGTGGCCCATGCGACGGAAGCCGGCCCGCTCGTACAACCGCAGCGCGGGGTCGTTGTCGACCCGCACCTCGAGCAGGACGTTCCCGGCGCCCAGTTCTCGGGCGTGCGCCACCAGCGCGTCCAGCATCACCGTACCCACGCCAGCCCCCTGGTGGGCGACGTCGGTGCCGATGGTCATGACCTGGGCGTCGAAGCCGTCGAACCACAGCCCCGCGTAGCCGACCAACTCGCCGGTGGCCACGTCCTCGGCGCCGATGTACCACCGGCCCGGCCCCTGCAGCTCCTCGGCGAGGGACGCGCTGGACCAGGCGCCCGGCCCGAACAGCTCCTGCTCCATCCGCCCCAGCTCGGGCAGGTCGTCGCCGCCCAGGAGCCGGATGCGCACGGACGCCGTCGTCACGCCGAGGCGCGCTTCCGCTCGGCGGGCGGGACCACGTCGGGCCGGCGCAGGTACAGCGGCTCGGTGGGGAGGCTCTGCGCGCCCGCCGCCAGCCGGGCCAGGGCGAGCCGTGCCAGGTCCGCGGGGTCGGGGTGGGCGGGGGCGCCGGGCGTCGCGGCGAGGTGCTCGGGGTAGAGCGCGGCCCCGGCGCCGACGGCGATCACGCCCTGGCCGATCGACGCCGCCACGGCCTGCGCGCTGTCGACCACGGGACCGGCGACCAACTCGACGAGCGGGCCGCCCTCGGCGCCGGGCACGGGCTCGAGCACGCGGTACCGGGCGGCGTAGACCTCGCGGCGCCGCGCGTCCGCGGCCGCCAGCAGCTCGACGCCGGGCGCGAGGCCCAGCTCGCGGGCGGCGCCGACCGCGAGCGCGTCCAGGCTGCTCACCCCGTGCACGGGGATGCCGAGCGCGAGCGCGAGGGTCCGCGCGGTGACCAGCCCGACGCGCAGGCCGGTGAACGGCGCCGGCCCGGTGCCGACCACGACGGCCGTCAGATCGCGGCGGTCGAGGCCCGCGTCGGCCAGCACGTCGACGATCATCGGGGCCAGGAGCTCGGCGTGGCGCCGCTGCTCGGGCGTGGCACGGGCCGCGAGCGTGCGGCCCACGTCGTCGGTCACGGAGACGGCTACTGCGGCAGAGGTGTCGAGGGCGATGACAGGCACGGGACCAGCGTGCCACCTCTGCCCGCCAGGACGGGAACCGCCGAGGTCAGGAGGGCAGCTCGACGCCCGCCCAGCGCTCCCCCACGGCCGTGACGGTGGCCACGCGGACCCCTGTGGCGGCGTCGTCCAGGTCCAGCGGGAGCTCCCCGCCACGCGGACGGCGCAGCGCCACCTCCAGGCGGTCGGCGGCGAGGCCCTCGACCAGGCCCTCGCCCCACTCGACCACCGTGACGGACTCGTCGAGGCTCGCGTCGAGGTCCAGCGCGTCGACCTCCTCGAGAGACCCGAGCCGGTAGGCGTCGACGTGCACCAGCGCCGGCCCGGGCGCCTCCGCATCGGGCAGCGGCGGGTGCACCCGGGCGATGACGAAGGTGGGCGACGCCACCTGGCCCCGCACCCCCAGCCCGGCCCCGATGCCCTGCGTCAGCGTCGTCTTGCCCGCGCCCAAGTCCCCGGTGAGGACCACCAAGTCGCCCGCGCGCAGCAGCCGCGCCAGGGCATGGCCGAAGGCGCGCGTCGCCTCGGCGTCGGGCAGCTCGAGCTGGACCTGCTGCACCACCGTCATCGTGCGGCTCCTTCCGCCTGTGGCTCCGCCACAGCCTCGTCACGCTCCGAGTCGACGTGGACGCGGGGCACGCGCCCACCCACCCGGGTCACGATCTCGTAGCTGATCGTCTCCGCGACGTCAGCCCAATCCTGGGCCGTGGGACCGCCCGCGGCCCCCGTGCCGAACAACTCGACCCTGTCCCCCGCCCGGTCCGGGGCGCCCGGGCCGAGGTCGACGACGACCTGGTCCATGCACACCCGCCCGGCCACGGACAGCCGGCGGCCGCCCACCAGCAACGGCCCGCCCGGCCGGTCCGCCGCGCCGGAGGCATGCCGGGGCACCCCGTCCGCGTACCCGAGCGGCACCACGCCCAGCGTCGTCGTCCCCGGCGTCACGTACGCGTGCGCGTAGGAGACGCCCTGCCCGGCGGGCACCTCCTTGACTGTCACAAGCTCGGCCTCCAGCGTCATCGCCGGGGTCAGCCCGAAGTCGGCCGGGCCGCCGAGCTGCGGGACCGGCGACAGCCCGTAGACGGCGATGCCGGGGCGCACCAGGTCGTAATGCAGTTCAGGGGAGGTCAGCGTGGCCGCCGAGTTGGCCAGGTGGCGCACCTCCAGCCGGGCGCCGCGGCCCTCGACCAGCGCGAGCGCCTCGGCGAAGACGACAGCCTGGGCGCGCACCGCCGGGTGGTCGGGCTCGTCGGCGAAGGCCAGGTGCGACCACAGGCCCACCACCTGCACGGCGCCCTCGGCCTCTGCGCGCAGCGCGGCGTCGAGCACGTCGGGGAGCTGGGCGGGGGTGAGCCCGTTGCGGCCCAGCCCCGTGTCGACCTTGAGGTGCACGCGCGCGGGCCGGCCCACGGCGCGCGCCGCGGCGACGACCTCGTCCAGGGCCCAGGGCGCGGCGACCGAGAGGTCCACATCCGCCGCCACCGCCTGGCCCAGCGGGGCCCCCGGCGCGTACAGCCAGGTCAGCAGGCGCGTCGTGACCCCGTGGGCGCGCAGCTCCAGCGCCTCGCCGAGTTGGGCCACCCCCAGCCAGGTCGCGCCCGCGTCGACGGCGGCTTGGGCGACGGGCAGCAGGCCATGGCCATAGGCGTCGGCCTTCACCACGGCCAGCACCTGCGCCGTCGGGGCGTGCGAGGCCAGCGACCGCACATTGGCGCGGATGGCGGCGAGGTCGATGACGGCACGAGCGGGGAAGGAGCTCACCGGCCCAGTCTCCCACCGCGGCCTCTATGCGCGGCACGCGCGCCGGCTCCTCAGGCGCGCAGCAGCTCCGCGACCGTCCCGGGGATCGCCTCGGCCACCGCCGTCGCCGACACCGGCCCGCCCGGGTTGGCCCGGTGCGCCGCGAGCCCATGCACCAGGGCGGCCGCGGCGCCCAGCGCCGCCACCAGCGACGGGTCGGCCAGCACGTCCGCGGACCGGCCGGCCAGCATCGCGCCCAACAGCCCGGCGAGCACATCCCCGGCGCCCGCCGTCGCGAGCCACGCGGGGGCATCCGCCTGCGAGTACACGGCGCCGCCCGCACCCACCACCAGCGTCGTCGGGCCCTTGAGCAGCACCGTCGCCGCCGTGAGCTCATGCGCGCGGCGGGCCCAGCGCAGCGGCTCGGCCTCCACCTGCGCGCGGTCCACATCCTCGCCCTGCGCGCTCAGCAGCGCGGCCAGCTCGCCCGCATGCGGGGTCAGCACCACCCACGGCGCCAGCCGGTCCGGCACGAGGCTCAGCGCGCCCGCGTCGACCACCGCCGGCTGCTCCTGGGCGAGCACCGCGGCGAGCGCGGCGTGCACCCGCTCCGCCTGGGCGCTGTCGCCGGGGTCGATGCCCGGCCCCAGAGTCCACGCCTGCACCCGCCCGTCGCCCGCGACCACCTCGGGGCACGTGGACAGCACTGTGGCGCTGACCCCCGGCGAGCCCTGGTAGCGCACCATGCCCACTCCGGCGCGGATCGCGGCGCAGACCGTCAGCACCGCGGCGCCCGGGTAGGCCGGGGTCCCGGCGACGACGCCGAGCACGCCCCGGGAGTACTTGTGCGCGTCCGGCGCGGGCGTCGGCCACAACGTCGCGATGTCGGCGGGCTCCAGGCGCGCGACAGCCGGGCGCACCCCGGACAGGTCCAGCCCGATGTCCACCACGTCGACCTGGCCCGCGTGCAGGCTGCTCGGCGGCAGCAGCAGGCCGGCCTTCGCCGCCCCGAAGGTCACCGTGAGGTCGGCGGGGAGCACCGGCCCCCGGAGGTCGCCGCGCTCGGCCCGCTCGGCCCGTTCGGCCCGGTCCGCGGGCTCCACGCGGGGGATCACGCCGCTGTCCACGTCGATGCCGCTCGGGGTGTCCACCGCGACGACCAGCGGCGCGACGACCTGCCCGCCCGCCCGCTCGTCCGCCAGCAACTCGCGCAGCAGCGTGAGCACGTCGGCGGCCGGACCGCGCACCGCCCCGGACGCGCCGATGCCGAGCACCCCGTCGAGGATGACGTCCGCGGCGCACGCCGTCGCGACGGCCTCCCCCGCCCACACCGGCTCACCCGTCGCCTGGTCGCCGCCCGCCACCCGCAGCACGCGGCCGCGGGCCGCCCGGAACGCCGCCAGGCCGCCCTCGTGCGCGCGCTCGGAGGTCAGCAGCGCCGTGACCGCCACCCCCCGCCGGGCCAGCAGGGCTCCGGCGTGCAGCGCGTCGCCCCCGTTCGAGCCGGCGCCCGCGATCACCACCACCGCCGCGCCCCGGACTTGGCCGCGCTGCTCGCGCAGCAGCCCCAGGACGCGGGTGGCGAGCGCATACGCCGCGCGGTCCATGAGCGGGAGCCCGGCGGCCAACAGCGGCTCCTCGGCGGCGCGGATGTCAGCGGAGGTGTAAGCGAGGATCACCCGACCATCATGTCGGCCTGGCGCGTGCCGGTCGCGCCAGGTTCACCCGTTAGGTTCACTCCATGCGATTCGGACTCTTCATCCCCCAGGGCTGGCGCCAGGACCTGACAGCCATCGACTCCCGGGAGCACTGGGCCGTGATGCACGGATTGGCGCAGCACGCCGACGACGGCGACGCCTGGGAGTCCGTCTGGGTCTACGACCACTTCCACGCGGTGCCGGAGCCCAACGGCGAGGCGACCCACGAGGCGTGGAGCCTCATCTCCGCGTTCGCCGCGAGCACCCAGCGGGTCCGGCTCGGCCAGATGTGCACGTGCATGTCGTACCGGAACCCCGCCTACCTGGCGAAGGTCGCCGCGACGGCCGACATCATCTCCGGCGGCCGCGTCGAGATGGGCATCGGCGCCGGCTGGTACGAGCACGAGTGGCGCGCCTACGGCTACGGGTTCCCGCGCGCCGGGGAGCGGATCGCCGCCCTGGAGGAGGGCGTGGAGATCTTCCAGCAGCTCTGGTCGAAGGGCGTCGCGACGCTGGACGGCGCGCACTACCAGGTGGACGGCGCGCAGCTCTCGCCGCTCCCGCTGCAGGCCGGCGGCCCGCCGCTGTGGATCGCGGGCGGCGGGGAGAAGAAGACCCTGCGGATCGCCGCGCAGCACGCCGCCTACACGAACTTCGACGGGACCCCCGAGGGCTTCGCGCACAAGTCCGCGGTGCTCGCCGAGCACTGCGCGGCGCTGGGCCGCGACTTCTCCGCGATCACCCGCTCCGCCAACTACAACGTGGTCATCGGCGCGACGCAGGCGGACGTGGACGACCGGCTCGCCTGGATCCACGACCACTACGCGCGCACCGTCCCCGCCAAGGCCGACGAGGTCCTGGAGCAGTTCCGCACCGGGCCGCTGGTCGGCACCCCGGAGCAGATCGTCGACAAGCTCCGAGAGCTCGAGGCGCTCGGGATGGCCTACGCGATCACGTACTTCGCCGAGGCGGCCTACGACCGCTCCGGCATCGAGCTGTTCGAGCGCGAGGTCGTGCCGGCCCTGCGCTGACCGGTCGACCGCTCAGCCGAGGTCGCCCTCCGCGACCACCATCGCGGAGGCGATCCCGGCGTCGTGCGAGATCGACAGGTGGAACCGGGACACCCCGAGCTCCTGGGCGCGCGCCGCGACGGTGCCCCGCACCTCCACCTCCGGCGGCCCGCCGACGATCCGGCGCACTGTCGCGTCATGCCAGCGCATCCCCCCGGGCGCCCCGAGCGCCTTGGCGATGGCCTCCTTGGCGGCGAACCGCGCGGCAAGGGAGCTCGCCGGCAGGTCCCGCTCCTCGTCGGTGAACAGCCGCGCGCGCAGCCCGGGGGCGCGCTCCAGCGTCGCCATGAACCGGGCCACGTCGACGACGTCGATGCCGACGCCGACGATCATGCCGCGACCCTCACGCCGGCGATCACTCGACGGTGACGGACTTCGCGAGGTTGCGCGGCTGGTCCACGTCCAGCCCGCGGGCCGTGGCCAGCTCACAGGCGAAGATCTGCAGCGGCACGACCGTCAGCAGCGGCGCGAGCAGCGTCGGCGACTGCGGCACGAAGAACACCTCGTCGGCGAACGGCAGCACCGCGTCGTCGCCGTCCTCCGCGATCACCAGGGTGCGCGCGCCACGGGCCCGGATCTCCTGGATGTTCGAGACGACCTTCGAGTGCAGCGAGTCCCGGCCACGCGGCGAGGGCACCACCACGAACACCGGCTGCCCCTCCTCGACAAGGGCGATCGGGCCATGCTTCAACTCGCCGGCGGCGAAGCCCTCGGCGTGGATGTAGGCGAGCTCCTTGAGCTTGAGGGCGCCCTCCAGCGCCACCGGGAACCCGACGTGCCGGCCCAGGAACAGCACCGAGGACGCGTCGGCCATCGAGCGCGCGGTCTCGCGCACGTGGTCCGCGCGGTCCAGCACCTGCTGGATCTTGTCGGGCATCTCGCGCAGGTCGTCGAGGATCTCCGCGATCTCGTCGGCGAACTTGTTGCCGCGCAACTGGGCCAGGTACAGGCCCAGCAGGTAGGCCGCGGTGATCTGCGACAGGAACGCCTTGGTCGACGCGACGGCGATCTCCGGGCCGGCGTGGGTGTAGAGCACGGCATCGGACTCGCGCGGGATCGTCGACCCGTGCGTGTTGACGATGGCGAGCACCTTCGCCCCCTGCTCGCGCGCGTGCCGCACCGCCATCAGGGTGTCCATCGTCTCGCCGGACTGCGAGACCGCGACGACCAGCGTCTTGGAGTTCACGACGGGGTCGCGGTAGCGGAACTCGTGCGCGAGCTCCACCTCCACCGGTATGCGGCACCAGTGCTCGATGGCGTACTTGGCGACGTGGCCCGCGTAGGCGGCCGTCCCGCAGGCGATCACGACGATCTTGTCGACTGAGCGCAGCACCGACTCGTCGATCCGCAGGTCGTCCAGCACCAGGCGCCCGTTGATGTCCGTGCGGCCCAGCAGCGTGTCCGCGACCGCGTGCGGCTGGTCGTGGATCTCCTTGTCCATGAACGAGCGGAACCCGTTCTTCTCCGCGGCGGCCGCGTCCCAGTCGACGGTGAAGCGGCGCGGCTCGACGGGGTTCCCGTCGAAGTCGACGACCTCGACAGTGGTGGGCGTGATCGTCACGACCTGGTCCTGGCCGAGCTCGAGGGCCTCCTTGGTGTGCGCGATGAACGCGGCCACGTCGGAGCCCAGGAAGTTCTCCCCCTCGCCGAGGCCCACGACCAACGGCGAGTCGTGGCGCGCGCCGACGACGGTGTCGGGCTCGCCCGAGTGCACCGCGAGCAGCGTGAAGGTGCCGTGCAGGCGGCGGACCACCGACAGCATCGCCGCCGTCAGGTCGCCGAGCTCCTTGTGCGCGTCGTGCAGCAGGTGCGCCACGACCTCGGTGTCCGTCTCCGACTGGAACTCGGCGCCGTCGGCGAGGAGCGCGGCCTTGAGCTGCACGAAGTTCTCGATGATGCCGTTGTGGATGACCGCGAGCTCGCCCACCACGTGCGGGTGCGCGTTGCCGTCGGTGGGGCCGCCGTGCGTGGCCCAGCGCGTGTGGCCGATCGCGGCGGTGCCGGCGGGGAGCGGCGACGCGTCGAGGGCCTCGACGAGGTTCGCGAGCTTGCCCGACTTCTTCGCCACCGACGTCAAGGCGTCCTCGGTGCCGGTGATCGCGATGCCCGCCGAGTCATAACCGCGGTACTCCAGTCGCCGCAGACCTTCGAGGACCACCTCGAGGGGGCGCCCATTGGGATTCTGGCTGCCGACGTATCCGACGATTCCGCACATGCGCGCAAGTCTACGGTGGCGCCAGCCGTGCCCGGTGATCGTGCAGAATCGGTGCGTGCCATTGAGCCACGAGCCTGTGCCGTCGACGCCCTACGTCGATCTCGACCGCGACGCGTGGGCGAAGCTGTCCGAGTCGACCCCACTACCGCTCACCGATGCCGACGTCGAGCGCCTCGCCGGCCTGGGCGACCCGATCGACCTCGCCGAGGTCGACGCCGTCTACCGCCCGGTGTCGCGGCTGCTCGACCTGTACGTGGGCGCCACGCGCGGCCTGCACGAGGCGTCGAGCACCTTCCTGCGCGAGGACACCGGCAGCACCCCGTTCGTCATCGGCGTCGCGGGGTCGGTGGCGGTCGGCAAGTCCACCACCGCGCGCCTGCTGCGCGAGCTCATGGCGCGATGGCCTGCGACCCCGCGCGTCGAGCTCCTCACCACCGACGGCTTCCTCTACCCGAACGCGGAGCTCGAGCGTCGCGGGCTGATGGACCGCAAAGGCTTCCCCGAGTCGTACGACCGTCGTGCGCTGGTCCGCTTCGTGTCCAAGGTCAAGGCGGGACGCCCCGAGGTCCGGGCGCCCGTGTACGACCACCTCACGTACGACATCGTGCCGGGCGCCGAGGTCGTGGTCCGCCGCCCCGATGTGCTGATCGTCGAGGGCTTGAACGTGCTGCAGCCCGCCCGCCCGACGTCCGAGGGCACCTCGAACCTGGCGGTGAGCGACTTCTTCGACTTCTCGATCTACGTCGACGCCCGCACCGCCGATGTGCGGCAGTGGTACGTCGACCGCTTCCTGTCGCTGCGGGCCACCGCGTTCTCGCGTCCCGAGTCCTACTTCCACCGCTACGCCTCGCTCAGCGACGCCGAGGCGGTGGCCACCGCCGAGCGGCTGTGGGACACGATCAACGCCCCGAACCTGGTGCAGAACATCCTGCCGACCCGCAGCCGGGCGACCCTGGTGCTGCGCAAGGGCAAAGACCACGCCGTCGAGCGCGTCCGGCTGCGCAAGCTCTGATCCGGCGAGGCTCCGCGGCGCCCTCCGGGGCGCCTCGAGGCTCAGGGAGGGCGCTCAGGGCCCGATCAGCAGCGCCGGGTCCACACCGTCGGGCTGGCCCGCCACCGGCCGCGCATGCGCCAGCCGGACCGGGTAGTGCGTGACCTCCACCTCGGCCAGCGTGCCGATCGCCTCCGCGACATCGCCCTGGACCGCGCCGCACACGTCCACCGGCAGGGCCACCCGGATGGCCTTGCCCATCGCGTCCATCAGCCACAACTCCCACGCCGGCCCGGCGTCCGACGGGCAGGCTCCCCG
Source organism: Cellulomonas cellasea (assembly GCF_030372105.1). Taxonomy (GTDB): domain Bacteria; phylum Actinomycetota; class Actinomycetes; order Actinomycetales; family Cellulomonadaceae; genus Cellulomonas_A; species Cellulomonas_A cellasea_A. The sequence goes on from NZ_JAUDBQ010000013.1 coordinate 78,463, forward strand.
CTCGTCGACCCGGGCGGACGGCCGCGTGAGCGCAGCCACCAGCCGGTTGAGGTCTCCTTCGAGGCGTCTGACGGTCACGGCGTCCCACACCCCGGCGACATCGGTGAGCGTCTCGCCCGCGAGGCACTGCAGCACCGCTGACGGGGTGAAGCCCTCGGGCACGGAGCCCGCGTCGGGCACGTCCGGGTGGGACATCGCCGTCGCCGTCGAGTCGAGGGACAGCCCGAGGCTCTGCACGATCTGGGGCGCGAGGCAGTCGGCGCCCACTGCGGCCTCGGCGGGCTCGGGCAGGGCTCCCGACGACGAGCCGCAGGCGCCCAGCACCAGCGCCGACGCCATGGCTGCCGCCACGATCTTGCCCGCTCGCATGTCCCGCCCCCGTCGTCCGCCCTGACTGCAGAACCGCCCCGCTCATGACGAGCGGGGACGGCCGCAGGGGACGACGACGGTGTGGTCCCAGTTCCGAGGTTAGGCAGCCCGCACGCCCTGGGCGCCGGTCGAGACCAGATCGTTAGCCTCGGCCGTCGATTGTTGCCAGGGCGTGACCCGCAGTCGCCGCGCAGCGGGACGGGGCGTCCGGAAAGTCGCGGGTCAGCGCCCGACGACGGCGGGAGTCCCGCCGGTGATCCGCAGCAGCTCCGCGTAACTCGTCGGGAAGACCGCGTGCGGTGTGCCCGCCGCCGCCCACACCACCTCGAAGGCGCCCAGCGCGACATCGACGAGGGTGCGCAACGGCGCGGGATGCCCCACCGGGCCGACCCCGCCGATGGGCTGCCCGGTGGCGGCCCGGACCGCGTCCGCGTCGGCGCGCTCGAGCCGGCCGCCCAGCAGCTCCTCCACGAGCGCGGGCTCGACGCGGTGGGCGCCCGACGTCACCACCAGCAGCGGCGCCCCGTCATGCACGAAGACCAGCGAGCTGGCGATGGCGCCGACCTCGACGCCGAGCGCCTGGGCGGCGTCGACCGCCGTGCGCGCCGAGTCCGCGAGCTGCCGCACCTGCCCATGCGCCCCGAGGGCCGTCAGGGTGCGGCGCATGTGCTCCGCGTTGCGGTGCAGGCGCTCGGGCGAGGATGGGACGGCACGTGACATGTCGGGCATGCCCCCACCTTACGGATGCGGTCGCCGCACCACGGCCGGCACGACGTCGGTATCGGCAACGGTGTCGGTGTCAGTGCTGGCTCCACTGCCGGCGTCAGGCTGCGCCTGTCCGGTCCGGGCCAGCACCATGGGCTGGGCCGAGGGCCGCAGCCAGCGCCGGAGCATGCGGTCGATGAGCAGGCCCACGACGGCGCCGACCCCCACCCCCACCACGACCGCCACCACCGGGTGGTGATGCAGCCACGCCCCGGCGCCCACGCCGATCGCCACGCCGTACACGGCCCAGGTGACGCAGGCCAGGGCGGACAGCGCCATGAACCGCCGATGCGGGTAGCCCAGCGCCCCAGCGCTCATGTTGACGGCCACCCGCCCGATCGGGATGTACCGCGCGGCGAGGATGAACGAGGACCCGCGGTGCGCGAGCGCGTGCTCGGCCCACGCCAGGGCCTTGGCCCCCTGCGCGCCGCGGAACAGCCGGAGCCGGTGGACGTCCACCCGGCTGCCGATGAGATACGCGATCTGGTCGCCGCTGAAGGCGCCAGTCGCCGCCACGAGTGCCAGGAGCCAGAGGTTCGGCGCGCCCTCGTGCATGGAGATCGCCGCGAGGCCGATCACGACGGACTCGCTCGGCACCGGCGGGAAGAACCCGTCGATCGCGGCGAAGGCGAGCACCCCCGGGTAGACCCATCCCGAGCCTGCGAGTGCGAGGATCCACTCCTCCAGCACGTGTCATCAGCTCCAGACGGTCGGCTGCCAGGCAGCATGAGGTGCGCGGTCGAGCTCGACGACGCACATGGGGCCGGGCCAGCAGGCGTGCGCCCGCGAGGGCCCCGCTGACGACACTACGAAGCGGACCGTGCGGAGCGACATCGGTTATCCCCCCGAGTGACCCCTGATCCCCGCGCGCTGCCCCCTGACGATGATGTCGCGCGGCGGTGGGCGCAGTCGTCCGTCGTGCGGATGAGATACCGGTGAGAGACACCCCCCGCTGGGCGGACAACGGCATCCGCCCCCTGGTCCTCCCGGCGGGCGACCCTGGCCGTGGGCGCCCCCGGCTCAGGGCCCAGAGCGGCCCTCGCCCGCGGCGGGGTCCTCGCCCTCCCCCGGCGGGTCGAGCTGCACGGCCTCCATGGACGCGGGCATGAGGCGGCGCAGCAGCCAGTCGAGGAACAGGCCCAGGAGCAGGCCGATGACGACCCCCACCACCACCGCCACCACGGGATGGTCGCCCAGCCACCGCCCGGCCCCGATGCCGATCAGCGTGGCGTACACCGCCCAGGCGACCCCGGCCAGCGCCGTGAGCCCCACGAACCGCCGTCGCGGGTAGCCCAGCGCGCCCGCGGTCATGTTCACGGCCACCCGGCCGACGGGGATGTAGCGAGCCGCCAGGATGAACGCGGCGCCGCGCCGCGACAGCGCCTGCTCAGCCCAGTCCAGCGAGCGCTTGCCCCGCCCGGTCCGGAACAGCCGCACCCGGTGCACGTCGAGCTTCGAGCCGAGCGCGTAGGCGATCTGGTCGCCGGTGAACGCGCCCACGGCGGCGACCGTCGCCATCAGGTAGACGTTGGGCTCCCCGCCCGAGGCCCACAACGCCGCCAGGGCGATCACGGCGGACTCGCTGGGGATCGGCGGGAAGAACCCGTCGATGGTCACGAAGGCGTACAGCGCGACGTACACCCAGGCAGACCCCACCAAGTGGACGAGCCAGTCCTCCACGCCCCATCAGCCCCCGCTGTCGTGCCCGGAGCGGCGACCCGGACCCTGGTCCCACAGTAGGTGGACGCGCTGGCCGAGCGCAGGCTGTCAGGCCGTCGGGGGCGCCTCGAGGTCGAACCGGAGGGCTCGGGACGCGGCCACGGGGTGCGGCTCGGCAGCCCAGCTCCCGCCCAACTCGTCCGTCGCGGCGAGTGAGCGCAGTTCTGCGCGGTCCAGGTACAGCGTGCCGCCCAGGTGGTCCGTCTCATGCTGCACGATGCGCGCCGGCCACCCCGAGACGACCTCGTCGAGCGTCCGGCCCGTCTCGTCGGCGCCGGTCAGGTGGATCTGCCGGGGCCGCGCGACGACCGCCTGGTAGCCCTCGACGCTGAGGCAGCCCTCGTAGAACGCGACGCGCTGCTCCCCGACGGGCGTGTACCGGGGGTTGACCAGCACCCGGAACTCCACAGCGGGGCGCTCTCGCGCGATCCGCATCTCGTCGTCGATGGCGCCCGGGTCCTCCACGACGGCCAGCGCGAGCGGCAGCCCGATCTGCGGCGCCGCGAGCCCGACCCCGGGCGCAGCCCGCATGGTCCGGTGCATCAGCGCGATCAGCGCCTCCAGCTCCGCGGAGTCGAACTGCCCGTCGTAGGGCTCCGCGACCATGCGCAGCACCGGGTGCCCGGCCTGCACGATGGGGACGATGCCGGACGGGTGCTCCTGGGCGGCCGCGAGCAGCCGCTGCGTGTGCGCGCGGAGCACCTCGCCCGGGATGGTCACAGCGCGAGCCGTTCCCGGACCACGTCGGCGAGCCGTCCGGCGATGCGCTCGGCGTCGGCCTGGCTCGCGGCCTCGACCATGACCCGCACCAGCGGCTCGGTGCCCGAGGGGCGCAGCAGCACGCGGCCCGTCTCGCCCAGCTCCTCCTGTGCGGAGAGCACGGCGGCGGCGAGCGCCTCGTCGCTGTCGGCGCGTGCGCGGTCGACCCCAGGCACGTTCACCAGGGTCTGCGGCAGTCGCTGGACGACTCCGGCGAGCTGCTCGAGCTTCTGCCCGGTGCTCGCCACGCGCCCGGCGAGCTGCAGCGCGGTGAGCACGCCGTCGCCCGTCGTGGCGTGCGCGGAGAGGATCACATGGCCGGACTGCTCGCCGCCCAGCGAGTAGCCGCCTGCGCGCATGGCCTCGAGCACGTACCGGTCGCCCACCGACGTCTCGAGCAGGTTGATGCCCTGCGCGGTCATCGCCAGCTTGAGGCCGAGGTTGCTCATCACGGTGGCCACGAGCGTGTCGTGGGCCAGCACGCCGCGGTCGCGCATCGCCAGCGCGAGCACGCCCATGATCTGGTCGCCGTCGACCAGCACGCCGGAGTGGTCCACCGCGAGGCAGCGGTCGGCGTCCCCGTCGAAGGCCACACCGAGGTCGGCGCCGGCGGCGATCACCGCGGCCTGCAGCTGCTCGGGGTGCGTGGACCCGCACTGCTCGTTGATGTTGCGGCCGTCGGGCGAGGCGTTGATCACCACGACGTCGGCGCCGGCGGCGCGCAGGGCGGCCGGGCCGACCTCGCTCGCCGCGCCGTTGGCGCAGTCCACAGCGATCCGCAGCCCGGCGAGGCTGACGTCGAGGGTGCTGACCAGGTGCTCCACATACGTGTCGCCAGCGGCGCCGGTGTCGGTGCGGATACGTCCGACGTCGGCGCCCACGGGCCGGTCCCAGGGCTCGCGCAGGCGCTGCTCGATGGCGAGCTCGAGCTCGTCGTCGAGCTTGAGGCCGCCGCGCGCCAGGAACTTGATGCCGTTGTCCGGCATGGGGTTGTGCGAGGCCGACAGCACCACGCCCAGGTCGACGTCGAGCGTCGCCGTCAGGTGGGCGACGGCCGGGGTGGGCAGCACGCCGACGTCGATCACGTCGACGCCCGCGCTCGCGAGCCCGGCGGCGACAGCCGCGCTGAGGAACTCGCCCGAGGCCCGGGGGTCGCGGCCGACCACGGCACGGGCGCGATGCCCGGCGAAGGCGCCCTGGGCGCCGAGCACATGGGCGGCGGCGACTGCGAGGTCGAGCGCGACCTCAGCCGTCACTTCGCGGTTGGCGAGCCCGCGGACTCCGTCGGTGCCGAACAGTCGGCCCATCAGCAGACCCCTTCATCGTTCACGGGCGGGACGGCGACCGTCCCGCTGGGCAGACGCCGATGGCCCCGAAGGTCCTGAAGAAGACCGTCGGGGCCATCGGGCCACGGCTGAGTGATCAGCGCTTGGAGTACTGCGGAGCCTTACGGGCCTTCTTGAGACCGGCCTTCTTGCGCTCGACGACGCGGGCGTCGCGAGTCAGGAAGCCAGCCTTCTTGAGCGGCGCGCGGTTGGCGTCCTCGTCGATGACGTTCAGCGCACGGGCGATGCCCAGGCGCAGCGCGCCGGCCTGGCCGCTCACGCCGCCACCGGTGATGCGGGCGATGACGTCGAAGCGACCCTCGACGTCCACCAGCTTCAGCGGGGAGTTGACGAGCTGCTGGTGCACCTTGTTCGGGAAGTAGTCCTCGAGGGTGCGGCCGTTGATCTTCCACGTGCCGGTGCCGGGCACCAGGCGAACGCGGGCGATCGCCTCCTTGCGGCGGCCCAGGGCGTGCCCCGGGGCCGTGATGCTCTGGCCACGGCCCACGGGGGCCGACGTCTCAGAGGTGTAGCTGGTGGGCGTGTCGTCGCCCTCAAGGTCGATGTCGACCGTGGTCTCGGCCACTAGTGGTGTCCTCGCGTCCTGTGTCGTGCTCGCAGCAGGCCGGGGGCCTACTGAGAAACCTGGCTGATCTCGAAGGGCTTCGGCTGCTGTGCCGCGTGCGGGTGCTCCGCCCCGACGTAGACCTTGAGCTTGCTCAGCTGCGCGCGAGAGAGCGAGTTCTTCGGGAGCATCCCGCGAACTGCCTTCTCGATCGCCCGCTCGGGGTGCTTCTCGAGCAGCTCGGTGTACGTGGTCGCGCGCAGACCGCCCGGGTAACCCGAGTGACGGTAGGCGAGCTTGGCCTCGCGCTTGTTGCCCGTGAGGGCAACCTTGTCGGCGTTGATGACGATGACGAAGTCTCCGCCGTCGACGTGAGGGGCAAAGGTCGCCTTGTGCTTGCCGCGCAGCAGCGTGGCCACGTGAGTGGCAAGGCGGCCCAGGACGACATCGCTCGCGTCGATGACGTACCAGTTCCGCTCGACGTCGCCGGGCTTCGGGGTGTACGTGCGCACGGTCGTAGGCCTTCGTTTCGTGTAGCTGAATGTGTCAGAGCGAAGGCCCGCAGGTGGCGGGCCCGCCGTGAGTGCTGTCGGTGGCGTCCCTGGGGACCGGCGAGTGGGAACGCACCGGAACCGCCGTCTGGGAACGGGGGACGCACAACGACACACAAGAGTAGCCGGACGGCGGTCGAAGGGTCAAAACGCGGCAGGATCCACTGGTCATGGGCCGTTCCCATGCCGCCGTGGCACGGGGCCTGGAGGCGTCACGAGCGGGGGCGTCACGAGCGCAGGGCGCGCGCCGCGGCCGCTGCCACTCGGGCGGTCAGGTCGTCGAGGGTCGGCGTCCGCAGCGCCCAGCTCTGCCAGAACAGCGGCACGTCGAGGAACCGCCCCGGGGCCAGCTCCACCAGCGCGCCGTCCGCCAGGTCCCGCGCGACGGCCTGCTCGGGCGCCATCCCCCAGCCGAGGCCGGAGCGGAGCACCTCCACGAAGGCCGCCGACGACGGGACGTGGTGCACGGGCGGCTCGAGCGCCTCCCCCACGACGTCCGCCACGAAACGCCGCTGGAGCGCGTCCACGCGGTCGAAGGCGAGCTGCGGCGCGGCCGCGAGCGCCTCGCGGGTCGGCCCGTCGGCGAAGCGGTCCGCGCGCACCGCCGGGGACGCGACGGCGAGGTAGCGCATCGCCCCGAGAGGCCGGACCCTGCAGCCCTGCACGGCGCGCGCGTCGGCGGTCACCGCCGCCATCACTGCGCCGTCGCGCAGCAACTGGGCGGAGCGGTCCTGGTCCTGGCGGCGCAGGTCGATCAGCACCCCCGGCGGCAGGTCGACGAGTGACGCGGGGAACCAGGTGGACAGCGAGTCGGCGTTGACCGCAATGGCGATCCGGACTGGGCCGGCGCCCTCGGCGCCGAGCTCGGCGCGCGCGTCCGCGGCGAGGAGCCCGATCTGGCCGGCGAGCCGGATGAGCACCTCCCCCTCCGGGGTCGCGCGGCAGGGCCGCGTGCGCAGCACCAGGACCCGTCCGACCTGCTCCTCGAGGGCCTTGACACGTTGGCTCACGGCGGACGGCGTGACATGCAGTGACCCCGCGGCGGCGTCGAAGGACCCCTCGGAGACGACGGCCGCGAGGGCGGCGAGCTGCTCGGGCGAGTACACATCAGTCAGGCTAATGGTTCTTCAGAAACATTCGCTGGATTTCGGAAGCGGCCGCTCCTAGCGTCGGAGGCGTGCCCACCCTCCTCACCGGCTTCGTGACCGCGCTGACCCTCATCGCGGCGATCGGCGCCCAGAACGCCTTCGTGCTGCGCCAGGGCATCCGCCGCGAGCACGTCGTGCCCGTGATCGCCGTGTGCGCGGGCGCCGACCTGCTGCTCATCACCGCCGGCGTCGCTGGGCTCGGGGCCCTCGTCGTCGCGCACCCGGGCGTCCTGACCGCCAGCCGGTACGGCGGCGCCGCGTTCCTGCTCGCCCTCGCGGTCGGCGCGGCCCGACGCGCCCGTCGCCCCTCGGCCCTGGACCCCGCGACACAAGGCCCCGCCACGCTCGGCGCCGTGCTCGCCACCTGCCTGGCCCTGACGTTCCTCAACCCCCACGTCTACCTCGACACGGTGGTGCTGCTCGGCGCCCTCGCGCAGCAGCACGGGCCGACGGGCAGCTGGGTGTTCGGCGCCGGCGCCGGGCTCGCCAGCATCGCGTGGTTCACGGCGCTCGGCGGCGCCGCGACCCGGCTGCGGCCCGTGTTCGCCCGGCCCCGGGCCTGGCAGTTCCTCGACGCCGGCGTCGCCGTCGTGATGGCCGCGATGGCCGTCCTGCTCGTCGTCGGGACGCCGGCGACGTGACGCGCCGGAGCCTCAGCGCACCCGCTCGACCCGCCCGGCGTCCCACACCGGCTCCGGCGTCTCGACCACGCGGCCGTCGGCGCCGAAGACCAGGAACCTGTCGAAGGTCCGGGTGAACCAGCGGTCGTGGGTGACGGCCATGACCGTCCCCTCGAACGCCGCGAGCCCAGCCTCCAACGCCTCCGCCGAGTGCAGGTCGAGGTTGTCCGTCGGCTCGTCGAGCAACAGCAGCGTCGCGCCGCCCAGCTCCAGCAGCAGGATCTGGAAGCGCGCCTGCTGGCCGCCGGACAGCGTGTCGTAGGCCTGCTCGGCGGCCGCCACCAGCTCGTAACGGTCCAACGCCTTGCTCGCCGCCTCACGTCCCAGGCCGGAGCGGTGCCCGTCCCCGCGGTGCAGGATCTCCAGCAGCGTGCGGCCCGCCAGCTCGGGGTGGGTGTGATTCTGCGCGAACCAGCCCGGGCGCACCCGGGAGCCCAGCACCGCGCTCCCGGTGTGCGCCACAGCGGCCACCGCGGTGTCCCCCGCCGGCTCGTGCTCGGGCCCCGGGTCGGAGCCGCCAGCGGCGAGCAGGCGCAGGAAGTGCGACTTGCCCGACCCGTTCGAGCCGAGCACCGCGACCCGCTCCCCGAACCACACCTCGAGGTCGAACGGCTTCATCAAACCCGTCAGCTCGAGCCGCTCCGCGACGACCGCGCGCTTCGCGGTGCGCCCGCCGGTCAGCCGCACCCGCACGTTCTGGTCCCGGGCCACCACCTGCGGCGGCCCGGCCTCCTCGAACTTGCGCAGCCGGGTCTGAGCCGCCGAGTAGCGCGAGGCCAGCCCGTCGTTGAACGCCGCCTTGTTCTTGAGCGTGAACACCAGCGTCTTGAGCTTCGCGTGCTCCTCCTCCCACCGCCGCATGAGCTCCTCGAGCCGGCTGCGCCGGTCGTCGCGGGCCTGCGGGTAGGTGGTGAACGAGCCGCCGTGCACCCAGATGCCCGATCCGGTCGCCGTCGGCTCCAACGTCGCCACCTGCGTCGCCGCGCGGGACAGCAGCTCGCGGTCGTGGCTGACGAACAGCACGGACTTCGGCGACGCGGCGAGCTGGGCCTCGAGCCAGCGCTTGGTCGGCACGTCGAGGTAGTTGTCCGGCTCGTCGAGCAGCAGCACCTCCTCCGGGCCGCGCAGCAGTGCCTCCAGCACCAACCGCTTCTGCTCCCCGCCGGACAGTGTCCGCACCTCGCGGTCCTGCGCGCGGTCGAACGGGATCGACAGCACCGCGTCGGTGACCTGGTCCCATCCGGCCTCGGCCTCGTAGCCGCCGACGTCCGCCCAGTCGACCAGCGCCGATGCGTACCGCATCTGGGCGGGCTCGTCGTCGACCTCCATGATCCCGAGCTCCGCCGCCGCCAACTCCGCGGCGGCGTCCCGGATCGCCGCCGGCGCCAGCGAGGCCAGCAGGTCGCGGATCGAGCGCTCGTCGTCGATCCGCCCCACCATCTGCCGCATGACCCCCAGGCCGCCGCTGCGCGCCACCGAGCCGCCATGCGGGGCCTCGTCCCCCGCGACGATCCGCAGCAACGTCGTCTTGCCCGCGCCGTTCGGGCCCACCAGCGCCACCTTCGCGCCGTCGGCGACCCGCAGGTCCACCTCGTCGAGGAGAGGCCGCCCATCGGGCAGGAAGTAGCTCACGGCGCTGATGTCGAGGTGTCCCACCCCACCAGTGTCCCCGGGCGGCGGCAGTGCCCACGACCATTTTCCGTCCCCTAGCGGGAGCCCGGGCCCGGTGCGAGTGTGGAGGTATGAGCGATGAGACCCCCGGCACCCGCCCCGACCCCGAGACCTTCACCGAGGGCGACAGCGACCAGCTCCCCAAGGAGGACATGCTCGAGGAGCGCGGCGTCGACGACCTCCTCGACGAGGCCTGGTACACCGCGCCCGAGCGCCCCCCGCACAACCGGTTCGGCGAGACGCCCTGGGAGGAGGCGCACGGGGAGACGCTGGACGAGCGGCTCGCCGAGGAGGAGCCCGAGGTGTGGGACACCCCCGGCCCGCGCGTCGACCCGGCCCGCGAGCCCGGCCGCGCCGGTCGGCTGGTGGAGGACGACCAGGCCGTCGAGGCGGGCGTGAACGACCAGTTCGCCATCGACGAGGGAGTCGCCGGTGGCGCCGCGAGCGCCGAGGAGGCCGCCGTGCACGTCATCGAGGACGTCGAGGAGGCGCCGCCGGGGCCCGCGCCGACCAGCCACGACGAGTCCCAGACGGGCAACGCGCCCTGACGTCGCGCCTGGTGCGCCCCGGCCCCGCGCCGCGCCGTCAGCCGCAGGGCCGGTCGAGGTCCTCCGCGCTGCGGATCGCCCGGGTCTGCTCGGCCCGCAGGCCGACCTCGTCGTCCGGCGGGTAGGTGACCTCCTCGAGGGTCAGACCGTGCGCCGGGGCCACCGCGCTGCCGGGGTCGCGCTTGCGGCCGGCGAGCAGCGCCGCGGGCCACGTCACGGGGCGGCGGCCCTCCCCGACGGCGAGGGACGCGCCCACGAGCGCGCGCACCATCGAATGGCAGAAGGCATCGGCCTGCACCCGCGCGACGACCAGCCCCTCGTCGGCGCCCTGCGCCGGGCGCGTCCACGACAGCGCCTCGAGCGTGCGGATGGTCGTGGCGCCCTCACGCGGCTTGCAGAAGGCCGCGAAATCGTGCCGTCCCAGCAGCATCCGGCACGCTGCGTCCATCGCGTCGACGTCGAGGGGCCGTCGGTGCCACAGCACCGAGGCCCGGCGCAGCGGATCGCGCAGTGTCGCCTCGTCGCAGACGCGGTACGCGTATAGCCGGCGCAGCGCCGAGAACCGGGCGTCGAAGCCCGGCGGCGCCACCGACACCCGATGCACCACCACATCGGGCGGCAGCACCCCGGTGAGCCGGATCACCAGGGACTCCTCCGGCGTGCGGGACGAGCGTCCCGGAATCGAGGCCCAGGCCTGCGCGTCCACGTCCACATGCGCGACCTGCCCCCGCGCGTGCACCCCCGCGTCCGTGCGCCCGGCCACGGTGACCTGCACCGCGGGTTGCCGGAGCACGCGCGCCAGTGCCTCGAGGAGGGCCGCCTCCACGGTGCGCAGGCCGGGCTGCCGGGCCCAGCCCGCGAAGTCGGCGCCGTCATAGGCAAGGTCGAGACGGAGGCGTACGAGGCTCACGGGGAAACGCTAACGCGTCCCGTGAGGCGCCGGCGCTGGGCGGGCCGAGGCCGGACATGGGCGGACGCGGGCGCGGGCGCCGGACCCGCGACGCGGGCGGCCCGCACCTCCCGCTAGCGTGGACGGATGCCTGACACGCAGTCCCCCGATGCCGGGCGCGCCGACTGGACCCTCGCCGTGGACTGCGGTGGCGGCGGCATCAAAGCGTCGGTGCTCGACGCGGCGGGCACGATGCACGCCCCCGCCATCCGGGTCCCGACGCCTTACCCGCTCCCGCCGGAGCGCCTCGTCGAGACCATCGCCGAGATCGCCGCCGCCCTGCCGCCCGCCGGGCGCGCGACCGTCGGCATGCCGGGCATGGTCCGGCACGGGGTCATCGTCTCGACGCCGCACTACGTCACCCGATCCGGCCCCCACACCCGCGTCGAGCCGCACCTGGTCGCCCTGTGGTCCGGACGTGACATCCGGGCCGACGTGGAGGCCCGACTCGGGATGCCCACCCTCGTGCTCAACGACGCCGAGGTGCACGGCGCCGGGGTCGTCTCCGGGACGGGCGTCGAGCTCGTCCTCACCCTCGGCACCGGCCTCGGCTCCGCCCTGTTCGACGGTGGGCTGCTCGCCCCGCATCTCGAGCTCTCCCACGCCCCGGTGCGTCGCGGCGCCACGTACGACCAGTACATCGGCGAGGTGGAGCGGTCCCGGCTCGGCGACGCGTTGTGGTCGCGCCGCGTGCGCCGAGTGGTCGACGGCCTGCGCCCGGTGTTCTGGTGGGACCGGCTCTACCTCGGCGGCGGCAACTCCCGGCGGATCAGCCCGCAGACGCTGGCCAGGCTGGGCGACGACGTGGTCGTGGCCCCGAACCAGGCCGGGATCGTCGGGGGTGTGCGCGCCTGGTCGCTGCGCGCCGGCTGACGCTCAGCCGTCGAGCTCGTCGAGCGCCTCCAGGACCACCCGGTTGAACCGTTCCGGCTGCGTCAGGCTCACCAGGTGCGTGGCGCCGCGGACCACCACCAGCCTGCCGTCGCGGGCCGCTGCCACGAACCGGCGCTCCTCGCCCCGGAAATGGTCGTAGCGCCCGTTCACCAACCACACCGGGCACCGCACGGCCCGCAGGTCAGCAGTCGGCCGCAGCGTCGCGACCTCCCGCAGCACGTCGTCCATGACGTCCAACGAGAAGCCCCCGGCGCCCACGTCCACCGCCGCCGCGCCCGCCAGCCACAGGTCCACCATCCGCTGGTTCAGTCGCGCGCCACCGTCGGGCAACCGCCCGATCCCGCGCGCCGTCCACCGCCACGGCTCGACGAGGATCCGCGCCGGACGGGTGCAGCAGGCCGCTGCCACCAGTCCCGCCACCTGCTCGGGGCGCCGGGCGGCGTGCGCGATGCCCAGGTACCCGCCGAGCGACAGCCCCACGACGAGCGCGCGCCCGCCCACCGCGTCGACACCGTCGGCGATCGCCTGCACGGCGGTGTCCACAGTGAACGCCTCGCCGCGGCGCCGCCCATGCCCCGGCAGGTCCACAGCCAACGCGGTGCGCCCAGCGCGCTCCAGCACCTCCACCTGGGCGCGCCACATCGTGCGCGAGGTCCGCACACCGTGCACCAGGACGACGGACAACCCCATCCGTCGACGTTACCCAAGCGCCGGAGTAGACGTCGCCCTGGCACGACGAAGGCCCGGCCCCGAGTGATCGGGGCCGGGCCTTGCGACGCGGTGAGATCAGGCCTTGTCGGCGCTGTCCTCAGTGGTCTCCTCGGCGGGAGCCTCGGCGGCGGGCGTCTCCTCGACGACCTCCTCGACGCTCTCCTCGGCGACGGGCGCCTCGGCCGCGGGGGCCGACTTCTTCGCGGCCTTCTCGGCCTCGCGCACGACAGCCTGCTTCGGCGAGACGGGCTCGAGGACGAGCTCGATCACGGCCATGGGCGCGTTGTCGCCCTTGCGGTTGCCGATCTTCGTGATGCGCGTGTAGCCACCGTCGCGCTCGGCCATGGCCGGGGCGATCTCCGTGAAGAGGGCGTGCACGACGGACTTGTCGCGGACCGTCGTCAGGACGCGGCGGCGGGACGCGAGGTCACCGCGCTTCGCGATCGTGATGAGGCGCTCGGCGACGGGGCGCAGGCGCTTGGCCTTGGTCTCCGTCGTCGTGATCCGCTTGTGCTCGAACAGCGCCGTGGCCAGGTTGGCCAGGATCAGCCGCTCGTGCGCCGGTCCGCCACCGAGCCGGGGACCCTTGGGGGGCGTAGGCATGGTTGTTACTCCTTGAGTTCCAGTGATGGGCTACGCGCAGGGGCCAAGGGCCGTCTGCGCGTTCCCCGGCTTCAGTTGAACTGGTCGTCCTCGACGAACTCGCCCTCGTCGCCCTCGTAGTACGTGGCGGCGGTGGGGTCGAAGTCCAGCGGGCTGTCCTTGAGCGACAGGCCCAGCTCGGCCAGCTTCTCCTTGACCTCCGTGATCGACTTCGCGCCAAAGTTCCGGATGTCGAGGAGGTCCGCCTCGCTGCGCCCGACGAGCTCGCCCACCGAGTGGATGCCCTCACGCTTGAGGCAGTTGTACGAGCGGATCGTCAGCTGGAGGTCCTCGATCGGCAGCGCCAGGTCGGCCGCGAGGGCGGCGTCCGTCGGCGACGGGCCGATCTCGATGCCCTCAGCCTCGACGTTGAGCTCACGGGCCAGGCCGAACAGCTCGACGAGCGTCTTGCCGGCCGAGGCCAGCGCGTCGCGCGGGCTGATCGCCTGCTTCGTCTCGACGTCGACGATGAGCTTGTCGAAGTCCGTGCGCTGCTCGACACGCGTCGCCTCGACCTTGTAGGTCACCTTGAGGACCGGCGAGTAGATCGAGTCGACCGGCACGCGGCCGATCTCGGCGTCGAACGACTTGTTCTGGTTCGCGGAGACGTACCCGCGGCCACGCTCGACCGTGAGCTCGATCTCGAGCTTGCCCTTGTCGTTCAGCGTCGCGATGTGCAGGTCGGGGTTGTGCACCTCGACGCCGGCCGGCGGGACGATGTCCGCGGCCGTCACGACACCCGAACCCTGCTTGCGCAGGTACATCACGACGGGCTCGTCGTTCTCCGAGGAGACGACGAGGTTCTTGATGTTGAGGATGATCTCGGTGACGTCCTCCTTGACGCCCGGCACGGTGGTGAACTCGTGCAGCACGCCGTCGATGCGGATGGACGTGACCGCAGCGCCGGGGATGGAGGAGAGCAGGGTCCGACGCAGCGAGTTGCCGAGCGTGTAGCCGAAGCCAGGCTCGAGCGGCTCGATCGAGAACCGCGAGCGGTTCTCCGAGATGACCTCTTCGGTCAGGGTGGGGCGCTGTGCGATGAGCACGGTCAGTTCCTCTCAGCGAGCGTCCGCCATATGACGCTCCGCAGTACTGCATGCCTGCCGGGTCTCGGTCCACCCGGTCAGGCGAGGCGGGCCGGACCCGGACGCGGGAAGCCCCGCGTCCGGGTCCGGATCACCTGACGATCAGACGCGGCGACGCTTCGGCGGGCGGCAGCCGTTGTGCGCCTGGGGCGTCACGTCCTGGATCGAGCCGACCTCGAGGCCGGTCGCCTGCAGCGAGCGGATCGCGGTCTCACGGCCCGAGCCGGGGCCCTTGACGAAGACGTCGACCTTCTTCATGCCGTGCTCCTGCGCACGACGCGCGGCAGCCTCAGCGGCGAGCTGCGCGGCGAACGGGGTCGACTTGCGCGAGCCCTTGAAGCCGACCTGGCCGGACGAGGCCCAGGCGATGACAGCGCCGGTCGGGTCCGTGATGGACACGATGGTGTTGTTGAACGTGCTCTTGATGTGCGCCTGGCCGTGGGAGACGTTCTTCTTCTCCTTGCGGCGCGGCTTGCGCACGGCGGTACGAGTCTTGGGAGGCATGTGCTTGTTCTCTCCGAGTTTCCAGGTGTGAGGTCGGTGTGACCGACGCGTGGGCCGCGGCGCAAGTCGCGCCTGCTCGGCCCGGCGTCAGTGCTACTTCCGGCCGGCCTTCTTCTTGCCGGCGACGGTGCGCTTCGGGCCCTTGCGGGTACGGGCGTTGGTCTTGGTGCGCTGACCGCGCACCGGGAGGCCGCGGCGGTGCCGCAGGCCCTCGTAGCAACCGATCTCGACCTTGCGGCGGATGTCCGCGGCAACCTCACGCCGGAGGTCGCCCTCAAGCTTGTAGTTGCCCTCGAGGTAGTCGCGCAGCGCGACGAGCTCGGCGTCGCCGAGGTCCTTCACGCGGACGTCGGGGCTGATGCCCGTCGCGGCGAGCGTCTGCTGGGCGCGGGTACGGCCGACGCCGTAGATGTAGGTGAGCGCGATCTCGAGCCGCTTCTCGCGGGGGAGGTCGACGCCGACAAGACGTGCCATGTGCCTGGTGGCTCCTGTGGTGCCTCGGAGGTCTGCCGCACTGCCCTCCCGCATTCTGCGGGCCCCGGCCTCCGAGCCGAGGGTTCGCCGGGCCGTCCCTGTCGGGCGGCGCCGGAGTGGCGGTGCGCTTACTGGTCCCCACCGGAGGCGGTGGACCGGGTGGTGCTGCTCGGGTGCGCCCCGAGCGTCAGGGCATCAGCCCTGGCGCTGCTTGTGGCGCAGGTTCTCGCAGATCACCTGAACGCGACCGTGCCGGCGAATCACCTTGCACTTGTCGCAGATCTTCTTGACGCTGGGCTTGACCTTCATGGCGTGCTTCCTCCGCCGCCGCTGCACCCTTGCGGGCCGGCGGCGTGTTCGAGTGGCGGTTACTTGTAGCGGTAGACGATCCGGCCGCGGGACAGGTCGTACGGGCTCAGCTCGACGACGACCCGGTCCTCGGGGAGGATCCGGATGTAGTGCTGTCGCATCTTGCCCGAGATGTGGGCGAGAACCCGGTGGCCGTTGGCCAGCTCCACGCGGAACATCGCGTTCGGCAAGGCCTCGACAACGCTGCCTTCGATCTCGATGACACCGTCCTTCTTTGCCATATCCTCCGCTATCTCTCTGAATGGTGACGAGCCGCCCACTCACACCCGCCCTGGCCGAACGCTCTCGCGCGCGATCAGATCCGCGTGTTCGTGGATTGGTGCCGGCAGCCCGCAAGAGGGCGCACACACCCGACGGACCATCCTACGGCATGCACGACGCGGAAGAAACCGCGCCTAGACAGGCGACCCACGTCGGGCGCCCTCCCCCCAGTGTCCCCCGCACACGGCGACGCCGCACAGGCACGTGTCCTGTGCGGCGTCGCCGTCATGCGCGCGGCCCCTCGGCGGGCGGGGCCGCTTGTCGTCAGGCGTCCTCGCGGGCGGCCCGACGGCGGTAGAACACCAGGCCGGCGCCGGCCAGCAACAGCACTGCCGCGCCGCCGAGGACCGGTCCGACGGTCGAGCCGGTCGCGGCGAGCACGCCGCCGGAGCCGCCGGACGGAGCCGCCAGCACCTCAGACGTGTACGTCGGGGACGGCGACGGCGTGGCCGCGAGCACCTCGGAGGACGGCGAGACCGACGGGGTCGGCGTCGGCTCGGTCGTGGGCTCGACTGACGCCGACGGGGTGGGCGTCGGGGTCGGGCACACGGTGCGCTCGTCGGCAGTCAGATCGCGCAGGCCACGCTCGGTCGAGGACGTGGGCTCACCCTTGACCCACACGCCGTCCACGAGCTCGAACTTCGTCGTGGTCAAGGTCCGTGTGCGCTCGACGGTGGTCGCGTCGCAGGCCCACGTGCCGTCCACCCACTCGCCCGTCTCGACGAGGTCCTCAGGCTGCGCGGGCGTCGTCGGCGTCGGCGCCGGGGTCGTGGGCGTCGGCGCGGGAGTGGTCGGCTCGGGGCTCGGCGTCACGGTCGGCGTCGGGGTCGGCGTGGAGGTCTCGCAGTCGGGCACCGTCAGGAACCCGCCCAGCTCGGAGTGCAGGTCCCCGGTGACCGGCGGCCAGCCCAGCACGCCGATGTCCGCCTTGCGGTCGACGACGGGGGGCAGCACCGACTGCGGGCCCCAGACCTTGTCCTGCTGGACGCCCCAGCCGGCGCCGCAGACACCCTCGGGCAGCAGGCTCGCGTCGAGCTCGGTCTTCCAGGACCAGCCGTTCCACGAGGCCACCAGGACCTGGCGGCCGCTGTTGTACCAGCCGGCAGGCTCGTTGGGGTTGTCCTTCGGGTACACGTACAGCCCCGTCGAGCGGACCTTGATCTTGCAGTCGTCACCCAGGATGTCGGCGCCGGACACGCCGTTGAACGTCGTGGTGAGGTTCTTCCCGGACGACTTGCCCACCGCGGGGACGATGTCCCACGCGCCGGCGTTGACCTTCGAGGCCTTGACCTTGTCCACCTTCCAGGTGAAGTCGCCCACGACCGCGCCGTCCTTGCCGGAGGGCGGGGTCTGGTCCTTGGGCGCCTTGGCCGAGCGGCAGATGGTGACCTTGTCGCCCGATCCGCCACCGCCGTGGCCATTGCCGCCCTTGTCGCCCGATCCCCCGGTGGCCGACGCGGAAGCGCTCGCCGCCACCGCGAGGATCCCGACGAGGCCCCACGCGGCCACCGTGCGGACCGCACGCAGGCCGACGGCCTTCCGATCGTGACCGGTCCCGGCCGGCGTCATGCTCCTGCGCATCATGCTCCATCCACTGCTTCGGCGACGTGCTGGCGAGGGCTGGCAGACCCCGCCGACTGGACACGGGACCCGATCCAGCGCGCACCACGCGCCCATGCGGACGCTGGCCCCACCACGGTGTCGGATTCCCTCGCGCAGATCCCCGACCTGCGCGATCGCGAGACTATCCGACAAACTGGACAGCGATCCAACAAACGCCGGATATCCCCGCCGATCGGGCGTATCTCCGCCGCTTTTCACCCACGGCGGGGCGAATCCCCCTCGCCTCGCCCCACCAATCGGGTGATGCGGGCGTTGATGGCAGGCTGGGAGCGCTGGCAGGCAGGGCGCCCGCGCAGACGACAACGCCCGCCGCGCCGGGAAGGCGCAGCGGGCGTCAAGGCACAGCGGGCGTCGAAGCAGAGGCCTCAGTCGAGCGGCGAGACCGTCACCCCGAGCTCGGCGAGGCGCGCGGCGCCGCCGTCGGGGGCCGTCAGCACCCAGATGCCGTCCTCGAGGATGGCGACGGTGTGCTCCCAATGGGACGCGCGCGACCCGTCCTCCGTGACCACGGTCCAGTCGTCGGCCAGCACGCGGGTGCGCTGGTCGCCGCGGACCAGCATGGGCTCGATCGCCACGCACATGCCGGGGCGCACCTTGGGGCCACGCTCACGGGTGCGGTAGTTCGGCACGTCGGGCGGCAGGTGCATCGCCGAGCCGATCCCATGGCCCACATAGTCCTGCACGATGCCGAGCCCAGGGCCGCCAGCGGCGTGCGCGGCCTCGACCACGTCCTCCACCGCGTCGCCGACGGCGCCGAGGCGGTCGGCCGTGGCGAGCGCCGCGATGCCAGCCCACATGGCGCGCTCGGTGATGTCGCTCAGCGCGACGTCAGCGGGGTCGGCCTCGGGCAGCACCACGGTGATCGCCGAGTCTCCGTGCCAGCCGTCGACGATCGCCCCGCAGTCGATGGAGACGATGTCCCCGGCCTGCAGCACCCGGTCCCCCGGGATGCCGTGGACCACCTCGTCGTTGACTGAGACGCAGATCGTGGCCGGGTAGTCCATGTAGCCGAGGAACGAGGGCGTGGCCCCCGCCGACCTGATGGCCTCGGCGGCGATCACGTCGAGGTCCCGCGTGGTGAGCCCGGGCCGCACGGCGCCGCGCACCGCGGCGAGCGCGTCAGCGACCACCAGGCCCGCGCGACGCATCGTGCGGACCTGGTCCGGGGTCTTGAGCTCGATCCGTTCGCGTCCGAACATCACTCAGGCGAGGTGTGCGGCGAGCGCCAGCATCAGGCGCTCGGTGACGTCGTCGACCGATCCGAGCCCGTCGACGCGGACCAGCAGCCCGCGGTCCTCGTAGACCTGCGAGATCGGCGCGGTCTGCAGCGCGTACACCTCGAGCCGGTGGCGGATGACGGGCTCGGTGTCGTCGGCGCGGCCCTCGATCTGGGCGCGGCTGAGCAGTCGCTCCACCACGACCTCGGGGTCGGCGGTGAGCTCCACGGCCACGTCCAACGGACGGCCCGCGGCAGCGAGGATGTCGTCCAGCTCGCCGACCTGGGCGACGTTGCGCGGATAGCCGTCGAGCAGGAAGCCGTCGCGGGCGTCGGCCTGGGCCAGACGGTCGCGCACCATCGCGTTCGTGAGCTCGTCAGGCACCAGCGCGCCCACTGCGGTGTACTCCTGGACCTTGCGGCCCAGCTCCGTGCCGCCGGTGATGTTGGCCCGGAAGATGTCGCCGGTGGAGATCGCCGGGATGGCGAGCCGCTCGGCCAGCCGGGATGCCTGCGTGCCCTTGCCCGCCCCGGGAGGGCCGAGCAGGACCAGACGCGCACTCATTATTTGAGGAACCCTTCATAGTGCCGCTGCTGAAGCTGCGACTCGATCTGCTTGACGGTTTCCAGGCCGACGCCCACCACGATGAGGATCGACGCCCCGCCGAACGGCACGTTGGTGCCGACGCCGAGCACGATGAACGTGATCGTGGGGATCAGCGCGACCATCGCCAGGTACACCGACCCGGGCGCGGTGATGCGCGTGATGACGAAGTCGAGGTACTCGGCCGTGGGACGGCCGGCCCGGATGCCGGGGATGAAGCCTCCGTACTTCTTCATGTTGTCGGCGACCTCGTCCGGGTTGAACGTGATAGCCGTGTAGAAGTAGCAGAAGAAGATGATCAGGACGACGAAGATCGCGTTGTAGAGCGGCGCGCTCGGCGTGGCCAGGTTGTTCGTGATCCAGATGACCCAGCCCTGGGTCGTGTCCGCGAACTGCGCGATGAGCGCCGGGACGGCGAGCAGCGACGACGCGAAGATCACCGGGATGATGCCGGCCATGTTGATCTTGATCGGGATGTAGGTGCTCGAGCCGCCGTACATGCGCCGGCCGACCATCCGCTTGGCGTACTGCACCGGGATCCGTCGCTGCGACTGCTCGACGAACACCACCAGCGCGACGACCAGGACGATCACGGCGAGCACGATGATGAACTTGGTGATGCCGCCGGAGCCGCCAGCGATCGACCACATGGCGCCGGGGAACGACGCGGCGATCGAGATGAAGATCAGGAGCGACATGCCGTTGCCGACGCCGCGCTCGGTGATGAGCTCGCCGAACCACATGATCAGCCCGGTGCCGGCGGTCATGGTGATGACCATGAGCACCACGGTGACCCAGCCGCTGTCCGGGATCACGGGGACGGAGCACCCGGTGAACAGCTGGCCGCTGCGGGCCACGGTGACGATGGTCGTCGACTGCAGCACCGCCAGGGCGATGGTGAGGTAGCGGGTGTACTGCGTGAGCTTCGCGGTGCCCTGCTGCCCCTCCTTGTGGAGGGCCTCGAAGCGCGGGATCACCACGCGCAGCAGCTGGACGATGATGCTCGCCGTGATGTACGGCATGATCCCCAGCGCGAACACGGACAGCTGGAGCAGCGCCCCGCCGCTGAACAGGTTGATCAGGCCGAGCAGCGTGTTGCCCTCTGACGTCTCCGCGATGCAGAGCTGAACGTTCTTGGACGACACCCCCGGCGTCGGCAGGAACGAGCCGACGCGATAGATGACGATCACGCCGATCGTGAAGAGCAGCTTGCGCCGCAGGTCGGGCGTCCTGAAAGCCCGTGCGAATGCGCTGAGCACCTGTCCTCCTGGTCCGCCGAGGCGGTGTGTCGTACAGCCGGGCGATGCAGCCGTCAATGAGCGTCGAGGACCTGCGATCGACTCGAGGCCACTGGGCACCTTAACGGAGATCGGCCACGTTGCGGGAAACGGGGCATCCTCTGAGAACCGGCGGGCGATTCTGCGGGGATGCAGAACGGGGTCGGCGACCTGTGGGCCGCCGACCCCGTCCGGCGATCAGTCCTGCTCGACGCTCCCACCGGCGGCAAGGATCTTGTCCTTCGCCGACGAGGAGTACGCGTCCACCGAGACGGAGAGCTTGACCGTCAGCTCACCCGTGCCCAGCACCTTGACCGGCGCGCCCTTGCGGACGGCGCCCTTCGCGACCAGGTCCTCGACCGTGACGTCGCCGCCGCTCGGGTAGAGCGCCGACAGCTTGTCCAGGTTCACGACCTGGTACTCGACACGGAACGGGTTCTTGAAGCCGCGAAGCTTGGGCAGCCGCATGTGCATCGGCATCTGCCCACCCTCGAAGCGCTCCGGGACCTGGTAGCGGGCCTTGGTGCCCTTGGTCCCACGCCCGGCGGTCTTACCCTTCGACGCCTCACCACGACCCACACGGGTCTTGGCGGTCTTGGCGCCGGGGGCGGGGCGCAGGTGGTGCACCTTGAGGGTGCCACCGTTGCCGACCTCGGCCGCAGCGGCCTCGGCCTTCGCCTTGGCCGACGACGCGGCGGGCTTCTCAGCCTTGGCCTTGGCCGCCTTGGGGGCAGCCTCCGTCGTCTTCTTGGCCGGAGCCTTCTTGGCCGGGGTCTTCACCTCGGCCGTCTCGTCGGTGGCCTTCTTGTCATCAGCCATCGTCACTCGACCTCCTCGACCGCGACGAGGTGCGTCACCGTGGTGACCATGCCGCGGATCTCAGGGCGGTCCTCCTTGACGACGACGTCGCCGATCCGCTTGAGGCCCAGGGTGCGCAGCGTGTCGCGCTGGTTCTGCTTGCCGCCGATGGCGGACTTCGTCTGCGTGACCTTGAGGCGCGCCATCATGCACCTGCCTTCGATGCGATGCCCGCGGCCTGCGCGCGCAGCATCGGAGCCGGCGCGACGTGCTCGAGCGGCAGGCCACGGCGAGCAGCCACGGCCTCCGGCTTCTCGAGCCCGCGCAGCGCCGCAACCGTCGCGTGCACGATGTTGATCGCGTTCGTCGAACCGAGCGACTTGCTCAGGACGTCGTGAATGCCGGCGCACTCGAGCACCGCACGCACCGGGCCACCGGCGATCACACCGGTACCAGGCGACGCGGGGCGCAGGAACACGACTCCGGCCGAGGCCTCACCCTGGATGGGGTGCGGGATGGTGCCCTGGATGCGGGGAACCTTGAAGAAGTTCTTCTTGGCCTCCTCGACGCCCTTGGCGATCGCCGCGGGCACCTCCTTGGCCTTCCCGTAGCCGACGCCGACAGTCCCGTCGCCGTCCCCCACCACGACAAGCGCGGTGAAGCTGAACCGGCGGCCACCCTTGACGACCTTGGCCACGCGGTTGATGGTCACGACGCGCTCGAGGAACGCGCTCTTCTCGACGGCGTCACCCCGACGGCCGCCGTCCCGACGGCCACCGTCGCGACGGTCACCGCCGGAGCCCCCCTGGGGGGCGCCAGTGTTGCTGCGCTGAGGAGCAGCCATCAGTGAGTCCTCTTCTTCGATGCGGAGATGAGCAGCGTCGTCACAGGGCCAGACCGCCTTCGCGGGCCCCGTCGGCGACAGCTGCCACCCGGCCGTGGTACTTGTTGCCGCCGCGGTCGAAGACGACCGCGTCGATGCCGGCGGCCTTGGCGCGCTCGGCGACGAGCTCGCCGACCTTGCGGGCCTTAGCCGTCTTGTCGCCCTCGAGGGCGCGCAGGTCGACCTCGAGGGTGGACGCCGACGCGAGGGTGCGGCCGACCGAGTCGTCCACGACCTGTGCGGTCATGTGACGGCTCGAGCGGGACACGACCAGGCGCGGACGCTCGGTGGTGCCACTGACCTTCTTGCGCAGACGCAGGTGGCGGCGGGCACGGGAAACCGACTTGCCCTTGCCAAGGATCTTGAGAGCCATCGCTTACTTACCAGCCTTTCCGACCTTGCGGCGGACCAGCTCGCCCGCGTATCGCACGCCCTTGCCCTTGTAGGGCTCAGGCTTGCGGATCTTGCGGATGTTGGCGGCGACCTCGCCGACCTGCTGCTTGTCGATGCCGGAGACCGAGAACTTGTTCGGGCCCTCGACGGTGAACGTGATGCCAGCAGGGGGCGTGACGACGACAGGGTGGGAGAACCCGAGCGCGAACTCGAGGTCAGAGCCCTTGGCCGTGACGCGGTAGCCGGTGCCGACGATCTCGAGCTTCTTCTCGTAACCCTCGGTCACACCGGTGACCTGGTTGGCGAGCAGCGTGCGGGTGAGACCGTGCAGCGAACGCGATTCGCGCTCGTCGTTGGGGCGCGTGACCACCAGCGAGCCGCTGTCGTCACGCGAGACCTCGATAGGGGCGGGGATGGCGTGCGTCAGGGTGCCCTTGGGGCCCTTGAACGTCACGACGCCTCCGTCGATGTTGACTTCCACGCCGGCCGGGACCGGGACGGGGATTCTGCCGATACGAGACATGGCTAGCTCCTTTCCGTCTCGGACTTACCAGACGTAGGCGAGGACTTCCCCACCCACGCCCTTCTTGGCGGCCTGCTTGTCGGTGAGGAGGCCTGAGGACGTGGACAGAATCGCCACGCCGAGGCCGCCGAGCACCCTGGGCAGGTTGGTGGACTTGGCATACACGCGCAGGCCCGGCTTGGACACGCGCTTGATGCCGGCGAGCGAGCGCTCACGGTTCGGGCCGTACTTGAGCTCGATGGTGAGGCTCTTGCCCACGCGGGCGTCCTCGACCTTCCAGCTCGCGATGTAGCCCTCAGCCTGGAGGATCTCCGCAATGCTCGACTTGAGCTTGGAGTACGGCATCGTCACGGAGTCGTGGTGCGCCGAGTTGGCGTTACGCAGACGCGTCAGGAAGTCTGCGATCGGGTCGGTCATCGTCATGTTGGGGCTTTAGCCCTTCCTCGCCGTGGTATCCGGGGCCAGTGGCCCCGGACCGACGACGTAGTTGATTACCAGCTGCTCTTGGTGACGCCGGGCAGCTCGCCCGCGTGAGCCATCTGGCGCACGCAGATACGGCACAGCCCGAACTTGCGGTACACGGAGTGCGGACGTCCGCACTTCTGGCACCGGGTGTAAGCGCGCACCTTGAACTTCTGAGTCCCGGCGGCCTTGTTGATCAGGGCGGTCTTCGCCATGTTCAGTCCTCCTTGAAGGGGAAGCCGAGACGCTTGAGCAGCGAGCGGCCCTCGTCGTCGGTCGTCGCGGTCGTCACGATGGTGATGTCCATGCCGCGGACGCGATCGATCTTGTCCTGGTCGATCTCGTGGAACATGGACTGCTCCGTGAGGCCGAACGTGTAGTTGCCGTGCCCGTCGAACTGCTTGGGCGAGAGCCCACGGAAGTCGCGGATACGCGGCAGCGCCGTCGAGAGCAGCCGGTCCAGGAACTCCCAGGCCCGGTCGCCGCGCAGCGTGACGTGCGCGCCGATCGGCATGCCCTCACGCAGCTTGAACTGCGCGATGGACTTGCGGGCCTTGGTGACCTGCGGCTTCTGGCCCGTGATGAGGGTCAGGTCGCGGATCGCGCCGTCGATGAGCTTGGAGTCCTTCGCAGCGTCGCCGACACCCATGTTCACGACGACCTTGGTGAGGCGCGCGACCTGGTTGACGTTCTCGTGCTGGAACTCCTCGCGCAGCGCGGGGACGATCTCCTCGGCGTAACGCGTCTTGAGGCGGGGCTTGATGCCCTGCGTGGTCTCGTCGATGGCGGTCATCAGATGTCCTTACCGGAGCGCTTGGCGACGCGGACCCGGACCGTGCGGGTGCGTCCATCGCGCTCGACCTGCTCGGTGCGGTAGCCGACCCGGGTGCCCTTCTTGGTCTCCGGGTCCACGAGCATCACGTTGCTGATGTGGATGGGGGCCTCGACGGTCTCGATGCCACCGGTGCGGGTGCCGCGCTGCGACTGGCCGACCTTGACGTGCTTGGTGACACGCTGGACGCCCTCGACGACGACGCGCTGCGTCTCCGTGAGGACCTCGAGGACGCGACCCTGCTGGCCCTTGTCGCGGCCGGAGATGACGACCACGAGGTCGCCCTTCTTGATCTTCGCCATGGTCAGAGCACCTCCGGAGCCAGCGAGATGATCTTCATGAACTTCTTGTCACGCAGCTCGCGGCCCACCGGGCCGAAGATGCGCGTGCCGCGAGGCTCACCGTCGTTCTTGAGGATCACGGCCGCGTTCTCGTCGAACTTGATGTACGAGCCGTCGGGACGCCGACGCTCCTTCTTGGTGCGGACGATGACCGCCTTGACGACGTCGCCCTTCTTGACGTTGCCGCCCGGGATCGCGTCCTTGACGGTGGCGACGATGGTGTCGCCGATACCGGCGTAGCGGCGACCGGAGCCACCGAGAACACGGATGCAGAGAATCTCCTTGGCACCCGTGTTGTCGGCGACGCGAAGTCGCGACTCCTGCTGAATCATCTACTGAACTCCTGTCGTCTGCCGGTTCTCGCGAACGAGCCTGGCCGAACGGATAGTTGCCGTCGTGCACACGTCGCCTCGTGGGGCTCTTTCAGCCCCACGAGGCCCGTGGGCAACTTCTGAGTACTGCTGGACTACTTGGCCTTCTCGATGATCTCAACGAGGCGGAACCGCTTCGTTGCCGAGATCGGACGCGTCTCCATGATGGTGACAAGGTCGCCGATGCCAGCAGCGCTGGCCTCGTCGTGCACCTTGACCTTGCTCGTCCGTCGGATGACCTTGCCGTAGAGCGGGTGCTTGACCCGGTCCTCGACCTCGACCACGACGGTCTTCTGCATCTTGTCGCTGACGACGTACCCGCGCATGGTCTTGCGCTGGCTACGCGGGGCAGCGGCGGCGGTGGTCTCCTCGGCGGCCGGGGCCGCCTCGACCTTCTCAGTGTTCGCGCTCATCGTGACCTCACTCGCTCGCGCTCGGGGCAGTACGGATGCCGAGCTCGCGCTCACGCAGGATCGTGTAGATCCGCGCGATGTCACGACGCACGGCCTTGAGCCGCCCGTGGCTCTCGAGCTGGCCCGTCGCCGACTGGAAGCGGAGGTTGAACAGCTCCTCCTTGGCCTTCTTCAGCTCGGCGACAAGGCGCTCGTCATCGAAGGCGTCCAGCTCGCTGGGAGCCAGGTCCTTGGTTCCGATTGCCATCAGTTACCACCCTCGCGAACCACAAAACGGGTCTTCATCGGGAGCTTGTGCTGCGCGCGGCGCATGGCCTCGCGAGCCAGGGGCTCCGGGACTCCGCCGAGCTCGAACAGCACTCGGCCGGGCTTGACGTTGGCGATCCACCACTCGGGCGAACCCTTACCGGAACCCATGCGGGTCTCGGCAGGCTTCTTCGTGAGCGGCCGGTCCGGGTAGATGTTGATCCAGACCTTGCCGCCACGCTTGATGTGGCGGGTCATGGCGATACGAGCAGCCTCGATCTGCCGGTTGGTGACGTAGGCGGGCTCGAGAGCCTGGATGCCGAACTCACCAAACGAGATCTGCGTGCCACCGGTCGCGGCGCCGGAGCGCCCCGGGTGGTGCTGCTTACGGTGCTTCAGCCTGCGCGGGATCAGCACGGCTCAGGCCTCCGTTCCGGACTCAGGAGCGGACGCCGCCGCGGGAGCCTCGGTGGAGGCTGCCTCGGCCGGCGCTTCGGTCCGCTCGGGACGGCGGGCGCCGCCGCGCGACGGACGCTCGGCGCGGTCGCCACGCGGGCCACGCGCCGGGCGCGGAGCCTGGGTCGCCTGCTCGCGGGCGAACTCCTTCTCCGTGATGTCGCCCTTGTAGATCCAGACCTTCACGCCGATGCGGCCGAAGGTCGTGCGGGCCTCGTAGAAGCCGTAGTCGATGAACGCCCGGAGGGTGTGCAGCGGCACGCGTCCCTCGCGGTAGAACTCGGTACGGCTCATCTCCGCGCCGCCGAGGCGGCCGGAGACCTGCACCCGGATGCCCTTGGCGCCGGCGCGCTGGGCGCTCTGCATGCCCTTGCGCATCGCGCGTCGGAACGACACGCGGCTCGCGAGCTGCTCGGCGATGCCCTGCGCGACGAGCTGGGCCTCGATCTCGGCGTTCTTGACCTCGAGGATGTTGAGCTGCACCTGCTTGCCGGTGAGCTTCTCCAGCTCACCGCGGATGCGGTCGGCCTCCGCGCCACGACGCCCGATGACGATGCCCGGGCGGGCGGTGTGGATGTCGACGCGGACCCGGTCGCGGGTGCGCTCGATCTCGACCTTGGCGATCCCCGCGCGCTCGAGGCCAGTGGCCATGAGCTTGCGGATCTCGACGTCCTCGCGGACGTAGTCGCGGTAGCGCTGCCCCGGCTTGGTGGAGTCGGAGAACCAGCGCGAACGGTGGTCTGTCGTGATGCCCAGGCGGTACCCGAGCGGGCTGACCTTATGTCCCACTATCGGGCCCTTCCCTTCGTGCTCTCACGCTCGGCAACAACCACGGTGATGTGGCTGGTGCGCTTGAGGATCTGGCTCGCACGACCCTGCGCCCGCGGACGGAACCGCTTGAGCGTCGGACCCTCGTCCACGAAGACCTCAGAGATGTAGAGGTCCTGCTCGTCAAGGCGCTCGTTGTTGCGCTTCGCCGCCTCACGGGCGTTGGCGATCGCGCTCTCGACCACCTTGAGGACGGTCTCCCCCGCGGCCTGCGGTGCGAACTTCAGCACCGCAACGGCCTCGCCGGCCTGCTTGCCACGGATGAGGTCCACGACGCGCCGGGCCTTCTGGGGCGTGACGCGGACGAACCGCGCCTTCGCCTTGGCTTCCATTGCTGTCCTGCCTTCTTGTCTCGTCGCCGTCAAGGGACGTCGCCTGGCTGACCCGGGGGTCAGCGGCGACGGCCCTTCCGGTCGTCCTTCTCGTGGCCGCGGAACGTCCGGGTCGGAGCGAACTCGCCCAGCTTGTGCCCGACCATCGCCTCGGTGACGAAGACCGGCGTGTGCTTGCGGCCGTCGTGCACCGCGAACGTGTGACCGAGGAAGTCGGGCGTGATGACCGACCGGCGGGACCACGTCTTGATGACGTTCTTGGTCCCCTTCTCGTTCTGGACGTCGACCTTCTTCTGCAGGTGTCCGTCGACGAACGGGCCCTTCTTCAGGCTGCGTGGCATCTCAGGCTCCTATCAGCGCTTCTTGCCGGTGCGCCGACGGCGCACGATGAGCTTGTCGCTCGGCTTGTTCGGACGACGGGTCCTGCCCTCAGGCTGGCCCCACGGGCTCACGGGGTGACGTCCACCGGACGTCTTGCCCTCACCACCACCGTGCGGGTGGTCGATCGGGTTCATGGCGACACCACGGACGGAGGGGCGCTTGCCCTTCCACCGCATGCGGCCGGCCTTGCCCCAGTTGATGTTCGACTGCTCGGCGTTGCCCACCTCGCCGACCGTCGCGCGGCAGCGCAGGTCGACGTTGCGGATCTCGCCGGACGGCATGCGCAGCTGCGCGTACGGGCCGTCCTTGGCGACGAGCTGCACCGAGACACCCGCCGAACGGGCGATCTTCGCGCCGCCACCGGGCTTGAGCTCGATGGCGTGGATGACCGTACCGGTCGGGATGTTGCGGAGCGGCAGGTTGTTGCCGGGCTTGATGTCAGCGGCAGGACCGTTCTCGATCATGTCGCCCTGGCGGAGCTTGTTCGGCGCGATGATGTAGCGCTTCTCGCCGTCCGCGTAGTGCAGCAGCGCGATGCGCGCCGTGCGGTTGGGGTCGTACTCGATGTGCGCGACCTTCGCCGGAACGCCGTCCTTGTCGTGACGACGGAAGTCGATCACGCGGTAGGCACGCTTGTGGCCGCCGCCCTGGTGACGCATGGTCACTCGACCGGTGGCGTTACGGCCACCCGTCTTGTGCAGCGGACGAACCAGCGACTTCTCCGGCGTGGAGCGCGTGATCTCGACGAAGTCGGCGACGCTTGCGCCGCGGCGCCCTGGCGTCGTCGGCTTGTACTTGCGGATTCCCATGGGGATCTGTCCTCAATCTGCTCTCAGGTCCGGCGTCAGCCGACCGGTCCGCCGAAGATGTCGATCGTGCCCTCGCGGAGGGTGACGATCGCACGCTTGGTGTCCTTGCGTCGGCCGAGGCCGAACTTGGTCCGCCGCGCCTTGCCCTTGCGGTTGACCGTGTTCACCGAAGCGACCTTGACCGAGAAGATCTGCTCGACAGCGATCTTGATCTCGGTCTTGTTCGAGCGGGGGTCCACGAGGAAGGTGTACTTGCCCTCGTCGAGCAGCCCGTAGCTCTTCTCCGAGACGACCGGCGCGAGCAGGATGTCCCGCGGGTCCTTGCCGACGGTGGCGCTCACTTCGTCTCCTCCTCAGCGGCTGCCTCGGAAGCGGTCGCGACGGCCGTGGCCGAGCGCCCCTTCGCCGGTCCGGCGAGGAACGCGTCGAGCGCGCCCTGCGTGAACACGACATCGTCCGAGATGAGCACGTCATAGGTGTTCAGCTGGTCGGCGACCAGCAGGTGCACC
Organism: Cellulomonas cellasea; assembly: GCF_030372105.1. Classification (GTDB taxonomy): domain Bacteria; phylum Actinomycetota; class Actinomycetes; order Actinomycetales; family Cellulomonadaceae; genus Cellulomonas_A; species Cellulomonas_A cellasea_A. The sequence continues at coordinate 107,749 of NZ_JAUDBQ010000013.1, forward strand.
CGCTCGACGTTGCGGAGCGACTTCCAGGTGATCTCGTCCTGGCGCTCGACAACCACGAGCACGTTCTTGCGACCCGACAGGTTCGCCAGAACGTTCAGCGCCGACTTGGTCGACGGCGCGGCGCCCGGGGCGAAGCCCGAGACGACGTGCACGCGACCGGCGCGGGCGCGGTCCGAGAGAGCACCGCGGAGCGCCGCGGCCTTCATCTTCTTCGGGGTCCGCTGGCTGTAGTCGCGCGGCGTCGGTCCGTGGACCACTCCACCGCCGGCGAACTGGGGCGCGCGGGTCGAGCCCTGACGGGCGCGGCCGGTGCCCTTCTGCTTGTACGGCTTCTTGCCGCCACCGCGGACCTCGCCACGGGTCTTCGTCGAGGCAGTGCCCTGACGTGCCGCCGCGAGCTGCGCGACGACGACCTGGTGGATCAGCGGGACGTTGGTCTGAACGTCGAAGACGTCGGCGGGCAGGTCGGCAGTGCCGGCCTTCTTGCCCGTCGGGTCCAGGACGTCAACCGTCAGCGTGTCAGACATGGGGTCATGCCCCCTTCACTGCGGAGCGCACGACAACGACGCCACCCTTGGGGCCCGGAACGGCGCCCTTGAGGAGCACCAGGCCCTTCTCGGCGTCGACCGCGTGCACGGTCAGGTTCTGTGTGGTCTGGCGGTCGACACCCATCCGACCAGCCATCTTGATGCCCTTGAAGACTCGCGACGGGGTCGAGGCCCCACCGATCGAGCCGGCCTTGCGGTGGTTGCGGTGCGCACCGTGGGAGGCGCCGACGCCGTGGAAGCCGTGACGCTTCATCACACCGGCGGTGCCCTTGCCCTTGGTCGTGCCGACGACGTCCACCAGCGAGCCGGCCTCGAAGGCGGCAGCGGTGAGCTCCTGGCCGAGCGTGTACTCGGAGGCGTCGGTGGTGCGGATCTCGGCCACATGCCGGCGGGGGGTGACCCCGGCCTTCTCGAAGTGGCCCTTCAGCGGCTGGCTCACCTTGCGCGGGTCGATCTGGCCGTAGGCCAGCTGGATCGCGGAGTAGCCGTCCGTGTCAGCGGAGCGGACCTGGGTCACGACGTTCGTCCCGACCTGCACGACGGTGACGGGGACGAGACGCCCGTTGGCGTCCCAGACCTGCGTCATGCCGAGCTTGGTGCCGAGCAGCGCCGTGACGGGGCGCGCGTTCTGCTGGGTGGTCATAAAGATCAGTTCCTTCCCAGCGTCAGAGCTTGATCTCGATGTTCACGTCAGCCGGCAGGTCGAGGCGCATAAGCGAGTCGACCGCCTTCGGCGTGGGATCGATGATGTCGATGAGCCGCTTGTGCGTGCGCATCTCAAAGTGCTCGCGGCTGTCCTTGTACTTGTGAGGCGACCGGATGACGCAGAAGACGTTCTTCTCCGTCGGCAGCGGCACCGGGCCCACGACCGTCGCACCAGCGCGTGTCACCGTGTCGACGATCTTGCGCGCCGAGCTGTCGATGACCTCGTGGTCGTAGGACTTGAGCCGGATGCGGATCTTCTGTCCCGCCATGGCGTCGTCTACTTCTCTCTCTCGAACCGCTTCTGTCCGACCCCCGCGCTCGGGCGTGTCGCTTTTCGCGACACACTCTCGCGCTGCATTCCACGCCAGGACGGCGGAAACGAGGTCGTTGTGTGCTGTCTGAGCTCTCTCCACCGCCGGGTGACCCCGGGGCCTGCAGAGCTCTCAACGTGTCTCTGCCCGGCGAATCAGCGCTAGCGCACGAGTGCGCGCGCCCGCACCGGGCAACCTGAACAGTGTGCCAGAACATGGCACCGATGACCAACTCGCCCTGGTCGGAAAACCGACCGGGGACATGCGCAGGGCCCGGACGCGAACGTCCGGGCCCTGCGGAAGATCACTTGAGGATCTTCGTGACCTTGCCCGAGCCGACGGTCCGGCCACCCTCGCGGATGGCGAAGCCGAGGCCCTCTTCCATGGCGATCGGCTGGATCAGCTGAACCGTGATCTCAGTGTTGTCGCCGGGCATGACCATCTCGGTGCCCTCAGGCAGCGTGATGACGCCGGTGACGTCCGTCGTGCGGAAGTAGAACTGCGGACGGTAGTTGCCGTAGAACGGGTTGTGACGGCCGCCCTCGTCCTTGGCCAGGATGTAGACCTGGCCCTCGAACTCGGTGTGCGGCGTGATGGAGCCCGGCTTCACGACGACCTGGCCACGCTCGACCTCTTCGCGCTTCGTGCCACGAAGGAGCAGACCGACGTTCTCGCCGGCCTCGGCGTAGTCAAGCAGCTTGCGGAACATCTCGACGCCGGTGACCGTGGTCTTGATCGCCTTCTCCTTGATGCCGACGATCTCCACCTCCTCGTTCACCTTGAGCGAGCCGCGCTCGACACGACCGGTGACGACCGTGCCACGACCGGTGATCGTGAAGACGTCCTCGATGGGCATGAGGAACGGCTTGTCGATCTCGCGGAGCGGGTCCGGGACGTTCTCGTCGACGGCGTCCAGCAGGTCCTCGACGGACTTGACCCACTGCGGGTCGCCCTCGAGGGCCTTGAGGCCGGACACGCGCACCACGGGGACGTCGTCGCCCGCGAAGCCCTGCGAGGAGAGGAGCTCGCGCACCTCGACCTCGACGAGCTCGAGGATCTCCTCGTCGTCGACCATGTCGGACTTGTTCAGCGCGACGAGCAGGTACGGCACGCCGACCTGACGGGCGAGCAGGACGTGCTCACGCGTCTGGGCCATGGGGCCGTCCGTCGCGGCGACCACGAGGATCGCGCCGTCCATCTGCGCGGCGCCCGTGATCATGTTCTTGATGTAGTCGGCGTGACCAGGCGCGTCGACGTGCGCGTAGTGGCGCTTCTCGGTCTGGTACTCGACGTGCGAGATGTTGATGGTGATCCCGCGCTGCTTCTCCTCGGGCGCCTTGTCGATCTGGTCGAACGGCGTGAAGGGGTTCAGGTCGGGGTACTTGTCGTGCAGCACCTTCGAGATCGCAGCAGTCAGCGTCGTCTTGCCATGGTCGACGTGACCGATGGTCCCGATGTTGACGTGCGGCTTAGTCCGCTCGAACTTCGCCTTGCCCACTGGGTCCTCCTCAGGACTTTGGTAGAGATTGCCGAACGACGCGGGAGTCAGTGTGACTCACGCGGAGCGCGCGGTCCTACGGGTCGGTTGTGTGGTGGAACTACAGGTTGCGACCTGTGGGACTTACTCGCCCCGGGTCTTCTTGATGATCTCTTCGGCAACGTTCCGAGGAACCTCGGAGTAGCTGTCGAACTGCATCGAGTACACGGCACGACCCTGGGTCTTCGACCGCAGGTCACCGACGTACCCGAACATCTCGGAGAGCGGCACAAGGGCGCGGATCACCTTCACGCCCGTCGCGTCCTCCATGGACTGGATCATGCCTCGGCGAGAGTTGATGTCGCCGATGACCTCACCCATGTAGTCCTCGGGGGTGCGCACCTCGACGGCCATGACCGGCTCCAGGAGAACCGGGTCAGCCTTGCGCACTGCTTCCTTGAGGATCATCGAGCCGGCGATCTTGAACGCCATCTCCGAGGAGTCGACGTCGTGCGCAGCGCCGTCGAGCAGGATCGCCTTGATGCCCACGAGCGGGAAGCCCGCCAGGACACCGAGCTGCATCGCGCTCTGGATACCGGCGTCCACCGAGGGGATGTACTCCCGCGGGACACGGCCACCGGTGACCTTGTTGTCGAACTCGTACAGCTCGCCCTCGGCCGGGTCCAGCGGCTCGAAGCTCATCTGGACCTTGGCGTACTGGCCAGAGCCACCCGTCTGCTTCTTGTGGACGTAGTCGATCTTGTCCACGGCGCGGCGGATGGTCTCGCGGTACGCGACCTGGGGCTTGCCGACGTTCGCCTCGACCTTGAACTCGCGACGCATGCGGTCGACGAGGATGTCGAGGTGGAGCTCGCCCATGCCGCCGATGACGGTCTGGCCGGTCTCCTCGTCGAGGCGCACCCGGAACGTCGGGTCCTCCTCGGCGAGCTTCTGGATGGCGATGGAGAGCTTCTCCTGGTCGGCCTTCGTCTTCGGCTCGATGGCCACGTCGATGACCGGCTCGGGGAACGTCATCGACTCGAGCACGACCGGCGCCGACGGGTCGCACAGGGTGTCACCGGTAGTGACGTCCTTGAGCCCGATGAACGCGTAGATGTGGCCGGCCGAGGCCTCGTCGACGGGGTTCTCCTTGTTGGAGTGCATCTGGAAGAGCTTCCCGATGCGCTCCTTCTTCCCCTTGGTCGCGTTGAGCACCTGGGCGCCCTGCGCGACCTTGCCCGAGTACACCCGGACGTAGGTGAGCTTGCCGAAGAACGGGTGCGTCGCGACCTTGAACGCGAGGGCCGCGAACGGCTCCGTGGCGTCGGGGTGGCGCTCGACCTCGATCTCCTCGTTCTTGGCGTCGTGGCCCTTGACGGCCGGGACGTCGAGCGGGGTCGGCAGGTAGTCGATCACGGCGTCGAGCATGGGCTGGACGCCCTTGTTCTTGAACGCCGAGCCGCACAGCACCGGGTACGCCAGCGACTGGACGGTGAGCTTGCGGATGCCGCGCTTGATCTCCGCGACAGTCAGCTCCTCGCCACCGAGGTACTTCTCCAGAAGGTCCTCGTCAGCCTCGGCGACGGCCTCGATGAGGTCGGCGCGGTACTGCTCCGCCTTCTCCACCAGGTCGGCCGGGATCTCCTCGACGGAGTACGCCTCGCCCAGAGCGGTCTCGCCGCGCCACACGAGCGCGCGCATCTCGACCAGGTCGACGACGCCCGTGAAGTCGCTCTCCGAGCCGATCGGCAGCTGGATGACCAGCGGCTTGGCCTTGAGGCGGTCGACGATCGTCTTCACCGTGAAGTAGAAGTCGGCGCCGAGCTTGTCCATCTTGTTGACGAAGCAGATGCGCGGGACGTCGTACTTGTCCGCCTGCCGCCACACGGTCTCCGACTGGGGCTCCACGCCCTCCTTGCCGTCGAACACCGCGACCGCGCCGTCGAGGACGCGCAGCGAGCGCTCGACCTCGACCGTGAAGTCGACGTGGCCCGGGGTGTCGATGATGTTGATCTGGTTGTCGTGCCAGTAGCAGGTCGTCGCGGCCGACGTGATCGTGATGCCGCGCTCCTGCTCCTGCTCCATCCAGTCCATCGTCGACGCGCCGTCGTGCGTCTCACCGATCTTGTAGTTGACCCCGGTGTAGAACAGGATCCGCTCGGTGGTGGTCGTCTTGCCGGCATCGATGTGCGCCATGATGCCGATGTTGCGGACCTTGTTGAGGTCCGTCAGCACGTCCAGTGCCACGTGTTCAGCCCCTTGTCGGTTGGCTCGGAAGTTCGCGGTCCGCGGGGGTCACCAGCGGTAGTGCGCGAACGCCTTGTTGGACTCGGCCATCTTGTGCATGTCCTCGCGGCGCTTGACCGCTGCGCCCAGGCCGTTGCTGGCGTCGAGGATCTCGTTCATGAGGCGCTCGGTCATCGTCTTCTCGCGGCGGGCCCGCGAGTAGTCGGTGAGCCAGCGCAGCGCGAGCGTCGTGGAGCGCACGGGGCGGACCTCGACGGGCACCTGGTAGGTGGCGCCACCGACGCGGCGCGAACGCACCTCGAGGGCGGGGCGCACGTTCTCGAGCGCACGCTTCAGGACGACGACCGGGTCGCCCTGCGTCTTCTCACGGACGCCCTCGAGGGCGCCGTAGACGATCGACTCGGCGACGGACTTCTTGCCGTCCATGAGGACCTTGTTGATGAGCTGCGTGACGACGGGCGATCCGTAGACCGGGTCGACGATGAGCGGCCGCTTCGGGGCCGGACCCTTGCGAGGCATCAGTTGCTGCCCTTCTTCGCGCCGTAACGGCTACGAGCCTGCTTGCGGTTCTTCACGCCCTGCGTGTCGAGCGCGCCACGGACGATCTTGTAACGGACACCGGGAAGGTCCTTCACACGGCCGCCGCGGACGAGCACGATCGAGTGCTCCTGCAGGTTGTGGCCGACACCCGGGATGTACGCGGTGACCTCGATGCCGCTGGACAGCTTGACGCGCGCGACCTTGCGGAGAGCCGAGTTCGGCTTCTTCGGGGTGGTCGTGTAGACGCGGGTGCACACACCGCGGCGCTGCGGGCTGCCCTTGAGCGCGGGAGTCTTCGACTTGTTGGTCTTCGGCTGCCGGCCCTTGCGGACCAGCTGCTGGATCGTAGGCACTACGTCTCCGAGTCTGTAGGTGAGTCTCTGGTCAACCAGGTCCTAGCCCGGTCTGGTGGAGGCACTGCCGCCCGGTCCTGCCGCGACGAGCGCGACATGCACGTGCGAAGCCCTCAGGCCTTTCCTCCCGCACCGACCCCCGCGCCCGGGCGTGTCGACCGATCTCCACAGGGCGGCACACGTCGACGTCACATCGACTGTGTGTCGCACGCGGCGGATCGCTTCTCCACCCGGCACACCCCGGATCAGTTCACAATGTCCTGATGTGTCCGGGGACGTGCACGCACGAGGGCCCGACGGCGCGGGCACGGTCTCTAACGTTACCGGCGGGACCCAAGTCCGTCAAAGCAACAGGACACCGTACAACGTGTGGCTCCGCCAGACGGTGGATCCGCACGACAGACACAGCTGGGGCCCACCGCATGCGGTGGGCCCCAGCCGGGTGACGCGGGTCAGGCAGACGTCAGCGGAAGTCGCCGAAGTCGATGTCCTCGAGCGGGATCGCCTCGCCCGAGCCGAGGCCCAGGGCGGGGAAGTCGATCTCGTCATAGCCGAAGGACGGGTACAGCTCGGCCTTCGCCTCCTCGGTGGGCTCGACCTCCACGTTCCGGTAGCGGGCCAGGCCCGTGCCGGCGGGGATGAGCTTGCCGATGATGACGTTCTCCTTGAGCCCCAGCAGCGGGTCGCTGCGTCCGCTCATGGCCGCCTCGGTCAGCACGCGGGTCGTCTCCTGGAAGGAGGCGGCCGACAGCCACGAGTCGGTCGCGAGCGAGGCCTTGGTGATGCCCATGAGCTCCGGACGACCCGAGGCCGGCTGGCCGGACTCGGCCACCGCACGACGGTTGGCGTCCTCGAACCGGCCACGCTCGGCGAGCTCGCCGGGCAGCAGGTCCGTGTCGCCGGAGTCGAGGACCGTCACACGGCGCAGCATCTGCCGCACGATGACCTCGATGTGCTTGTCGTGGATGTCCACGCCCTGCGAGCGGTAGACCTCCTGGACCTCGTCCACCAGGTGCTTCTGGGTGGCACGCGGGCCGAGGATGCGGAGGACCTTCTTCGGGTCCACCGCGCCGACGACGAGCTGGGTGCCGACCTCGACGTGGTCGCCGTCGCCGACCAGCAGGCGCGAGCGCTTGGTGATCGGGTAGGCGATCTCCTCGGAGCCGTCGTCCGGCGTGAGCACGATGCGACGCGTGCGCTCGGCCTCGTCGATCGTGATCCGGCCAGAGAACTCCGCGATCGGGCCCTCACCCTTGGGGGTGCGGGCCTCGAACAGCTCCTGGATACGGGGCAGACCCTGCGTGATGTCGTCGGCCGAGGCCACGCCACCGGTGTGGAAGGTACGCATCGTCAGCTGCGTGCCGGGCTCACCGATCGACTGGGCCGCGATGATGCCGACGGCCTCGCCGATGTCGACGAGCTTGCCGGTCGCCAGCGAGCGGCCGTAGCACTTGGCGCAGGTGCCGACACGCGACTCGCACGTCAGGACCGAGCGGACCTTGAGCTCCGTGACGCCGGCCTCGAGCAGCTCGTCGAGCAGCACGTCGCCGATGTCCTCCCCCGCCTCGCCGATGACCTTGCCGTCGATCTCGACCGGCGTGGCCAGCGTGCGCGAGTAGACGCTCGTCTCGACCTTGTCGTGGCGGCGCAGCGTCCCGTCGGACCCGGGCACGCCGATCGGCATGACCAGGCCGCGCTCGGTGCCGCAGTCCTCCTCGCGGACGATGACGTCCTGCGAGACGTCCACCAGACGACGCGTGAGGTACCCCGAGTCGGCGGTCCGCAGAGCGGTGTCCGCCAGACCCTTACGGGCGCCGTGCGTCGCGATGAAGTACTCGAGGACGGACAGGCCCTCGCGGTAGTTGGCCTTGATCGGACGAGGGATGATCTCGCCCTTCGGGTTCGCCACAAGGCCACGCATACCGGCGATCTGACGGACCTGCATCCAGTTACCACGAGCCCCGGAGCCCACCATCTTGTAGACGGTGTTCTCCTTCGGGAAGTTGTCCTGCATCGCCTTGGCGACCTTGTCGGTGGCCTGCGTCCAGATCTCGATGAGCTCCTGGCGACGCTCGTCGTCGGTGATCAGGCCCTTGTCGTACTGGCCCTGCACCTTCGCCGCGCGCGCCTCGTGCTCCTCGAGGATGGCCGCCTTGGCCGCGGGGGTCGCGACATCCGAGATGGAGATCGTGACGCCCGAGCGGGTGGCCCAGCGGAAGCCGGCCTCCTTGAGCGCGTCGAGGGACGCGGCGACCGCGACCTTCGGGTAGCGCTCGGCGAGGTCGTTGACGATGACCGACAGCCGCTTCTTGTCGACGACGCCGTTCTCGTACGGGTAGTCGACCGGCAGCAGCTCGTTGAACAGCGCGCGGCCCAGCGTCGTGTCGAGCGACAGCGGCGTGCCCTGCTCCCAGCCCTCCGGGGCGTCCTCCTCCGCGAGGACCGGGTCCTCGAGGCGGATGCGCACCTTGGCGCTGAGGTCCAGGCTGCCCTGGTCGAACGCCATGATCGCCTCGGACACCGAGGAGAACGCCCGGCCGGCGCCCTTCGCGTCGTCCTTGTCGAGCGTCAGGTGGTACAGGCCGATGATCATGTCCTGGGAGGGCATGGTCACCGGACGGCCGTCCGACGGCTTCAGGATGTTGTTGCTCGAGAGCATGAGGATGCGGGCCTCAGCCTGCGCCTCCGCGCTCAGGGGCAGGTGGACAGCCATCTGGTCGCCGTCGAAGTCGGCGTTGAACGCCGCGCAGACGAGCGGGTGCAGGTGGATGGCCTTGCCCTCGACGAGCTGCGGCTCGAACGCCTGGATGCCCAGGCGGTGCAGCGTGGGGGCACGGTTGAGCAGCACGGGGTGCTCGGTGATGACCTCTTCGAGGACGTCCCACACCACCGGGCGCGCGCGCTCGACCATGCGCTTGGCCGACTTGATGTTCTGCGCGTGGTTGAGGTCCACGAGCCGCTTCATGACGAAGGGCTTGAAGAGCTCGAGCGCCATCTGCTTCGGCAGGCCGCACTGGTGCAGCTTGAGCTGCGGGCCGACGACGATGACCGAACGGCCCGAGTAGTCGACGCGCTTGCCGAGCAGGTTCTGGCGGAACCGGCCCTGCTTGCCCTTGAGCATGTCCGAGATCGACTTGAGCGGACGGTTGCCGGGGCCCGTCACCGGGCGGCCACGACGGCCGTTGTCGAACAGCGAGTCCACGGCCTCCTGGAGCATCCGCTTCTCGTTGTTCACGATGATCTCGGGCGCGCCGAGGTCCAACAGCCGCTTGAGGCGGTTGTTGCGGTTGATCACGCGGCGGTACAGGTCGTTCAGGTCCGACGTGGCGAAACGGCCACCGTCGAGCTGGACCATCGGGCGCAGGTCCGGCGGGATGACCGGGACGGCGTCCAGGACCATGCCCGTGGGCGAGTTCGTCGTCGTGAGGAACGCGTTGACGACCTTGAGCCGCTTCAGGGCACGCGTCTTGCGCTGGCCCTTGCCGTTCTTGATCGTGTCGCGCAGCGACTCCGCCTCAGCCTCCAGGTCGAAGGCCTCGAGGCGCTTCTGGATCGCCGCGGCGCCCATCGAGCCCTCGAAGTAGTTGCCGTAGCGGTCCTGGAGCTGGCGGTACAGCATCTCGTCGCCCTCGAGGTCCGCGACCTTGAGGTTCTTGAACCGGTCCCAGACGTGGTCGAGGCGGTCGAGCTCGGCGTCCGCGCGCTTGCGGATCTGCGTCATCTCGCGCTCGGCGGAGTCGCGGACCTTGCGGCGCGCGTCAGCCTTGGCGCCCTCGGCCTCGAGCTCGGCCAGGTCGGCCTCGAGCTTCTGGGCGCGGGTGTTGATGTCGTTGTCGCGGCGGTCGGCGATCTCCTTCTTCTCCAGGTCGATCTCGTTCTGGAGGTTGGGGAGGTCTTCCTGGCGGCCCTCGACGTCGACCGACGTGATCATGTACGCGGCGAAGTAGATGACCTTCTCAAGGTCCTTCGGCGCGAGGTCGAGCAGGTAGCCGAGCCGCGAGGGCACGCCCTTGAAGAACCAGATGTGCGTGACGGGCGCGGCGAGCTCGATGTGGCCCATGCGCTCACGGCGCACCTTGGAGCGCGTGACCTCGACACCACAGCGCTCGCAGATGATGCCCTTGAAGCGCACACGCTTGTACTTGCCGCAGTAGCACTCCCAGTCCCGGGTGGGGCCGAAGATCTTCTCGCAGAAGAGGCCGTCCTTCTCGGGCTTGAGCGTGCGGTAGTTGATGGTCTCGGGCTTCTTGACCTCGCCGTGCGACCAGGTGCGGATGTCCTCGGCCGTGGCCAGGCCGATTCGCAGCTCATCGAAGACATTGACGTCGAGCAAGGGGGTCCTACTTCCTTCGCTTGCCGGCGCCGCGTGGGCGGCCGGCGGATGGAGGGTGCTGCTGGGTGGTGTCGGCCCCGGCCCGGCCCGTCACGGATGACGGTCACCGGGCCGAGGCTCGACCTCAGATCTCTTCGACGTTGCTGGCGTTCGGTCGCCGGGACAGGTCGATGCCGAGCTCCTCCGCTGCGCGGTAGACCTCGTCGTCGTTCTCCTTCATGTCGATCGAGACGCCGTCCGAGGACAGCACCTCCACGTTCAGGCAGAGCGACTGCATCTCCTTGAGGAGCACCTTGAAGGACTCCGGGATCCCCGAGTCGGGGATGTTCTCGCCCTTGACGATGGCCTCGTACACCTTGACGCGTCCGGGGACGTCGTCCGACTTGATGGTCAGGAGCTCCTGCAGCGTGTAGGCCGCGCCATACGCCTCGAGCGCCCACACCTCCATCTCGCCGAACCGCTGACCGCCGAACTGCGCCTTACCACCCAGCGGCTGCTGCGTGATCATCGAGTACGGGCCAGTCGAACGGGCGTGGATCTTGTCGTCGACCAGGTGGTGCAGCTTCAGGATGTACATGTAGCCGACGGCCACCGGGTCCGGGAACGGCTCGCCGGAGCGGCCGTCGAACAGCCGGGCCTTGCCCGAGCCGTCGACCATGCGCTCGCCGTCGCGGTTCGGCAGCGTCGATGAGAGCAGCCCGGTGAGGGTGCCCTCGGGGACGCCGTCGAAGACCGGCGTGGCGACCGGGTTGCCGGCCGGGGACTTCGCGGCGATCTCCGGGACGCCGTCGCGCCACGACAGGTCGTCGCCCTCGGCGAGCTCGATGTCCCAGCCCTGCTTGGCGACCCATCCGAGGTGGGTCTCGAGCACCTGGCCGACGTTCATGCGGCCGGGCACGCCCAGCGGGTTGAGCACGATGTCGACAGCGGTGCCGTCGGGCAGGAAGGGCATGTCCTCGACGGGCAGGATCTTCGAGATGACGCCCTTGTTGCCGTGGCGTCCGGCGAGCTTGTCGCCGTCGGTGATCTTGCGTCGCTGGGCGATGTACACCCGGACCAGCTCGTTCACGCCGGCGGGCAGCTCGTCGCCGTCCTCACGGTTGAACGTGCGGACCTCGATGACCGTGCCGGACTCGCCGTGCGGGACCTTGAGCGACGTGTCGCGGACCTCGCGGGCCTTCTCGCCGAAGATCGCGCGGAGCAGGCGCTCCTCCGGGGTCAGCTCCGTCTCGCCCTTGGGCGTGACCTTGCCGACCAGGATGTCGCCCGCGCCGACCTCGGCGCCGATGCGGATGATGCCGCGCTCGTCCAGGTCCGCGAGGACCTCCTCGGAGACGTTCGGGATGTCCCGAGTGATCTCCTCCGGGCCGAGCTTGGTGTCGCGCGCGTCGACCTCGTGCTCCTCGATGTGGATCGAGGAGAGCACGTCGTCCTGCACGAGACGCTGGCTGAGGATGATCGCGTCCTCGTAGTTGTGGCCCTCCCACGACATGAACGCCACGAGGAGGTTGCGGCCGAGCGCGAGCTCGCCCTCGTCCGTCGCCGGGCCGTCCGCGAGGACCGAGCCCTTCTCGACGCGGGCGCCCTCGTCGACCAGCACGCGCTGGTTGTAGGACGTGCCCTGGTTCGAGCGGCGGAACTTCGCGACCCGGTAGGTCGACGTCGTCGCGTCGTCGTTGGCGATCACGATGAGGTCAGCCGACACCTCGGTGACGACACCGGGCTTCGAGGCCACGATGACGTCGCCGGCGTCGACCGCCGCGCGCCACTCCATGCCGGTGCCGACGAGCGGCGCCTCGGAGCGGACCAGCGGCACAGCCTGGCGCTGCATGTTCGCGCCCATGAGGGCACGGTTGGCGTCGTCGTGCTCGAGGAACGGGATGAGCGCGGTCGCGACCGAGACCATCTGCCGCGGCGAGATGTCCATGTAGTCCACGGCGGTGCCGGGGACGATCTCGACCTCTCCGCCCTTACGGCGGACGAGCACCATGTCCTCGGCGAACTTGCCGTTCGCCTCGAGCGGCGCGTTCGCCTGGGCGATGACGTAGCGGTCCTCGTCGTCAGCCGTCAGGTAGTGCACGTCGTCGGTGACGACGCCGTTCACGACCTTGCGGTACGGCGTCTCGACGAAGCCGAACGGGTTGATCCGCCCGTACGTGGCGAGCGAGCCGATCAGGCCGATGTTCGGGCCTTCCGGGGTCTCGATCGGGCACATGCGGCCGTAGTGCGACGGGTGGACGTCACGGACCTCCATGCCGGCGCGGTCACGGGACAGGCCGCCCGGGCCCAGCGCGGACAGGCGACGCTTGTGCGTCAGCCCCGCGAGCGGGTTGTTCTGGTCCATGAACTGCGACAGCTGCGACGTGCCGAAGAACTCCTTGATCGACGCCACGACCGGGCGGATGTTGATCAGGGTCTGCGGGGTGATCGCCTCGACGTCCTGCGTCGTCATGCGCTCGCGCACGACGCGCTCCATCCGGGACAGGCCCGTGCGGACCTGGTTCTGGATGAGCTCGCCGACCGCGCGGATGCGACGGTTGCCGAAGTGGTCGATGTCGTCGGTCTCGACGCGCACCGCGACGGGCTCGCCGTTGCGCTTGCCGTCGATCGTGGCGACGTCGGCGTGCAGGGCGGCCAGGTACTTGATCGTCGCGACGATGTCGTCACGCGAGAGCACCGAGTCGCGCAGCGGCACGTCGATGCCGAGCTTCTTGTTCACCTTGTAGCGGCCGACCTTCGCGAGGTCGTAGCGCTTGGGGTTGAAGTAGAAGTTCTCGATCAGCGCGCGGCCGGCCTCGATCGTCGGCGGCTCGCCCGGGCGGATCTTGCGGTACAGGTCGAGCAGGGCCTCGTCCTCGGCGGTGACGTGGTCCTTCTCCAGCGTGTCGAGCACGGCGGGGAAGCCCGCGAACTCCTCGCGGATCTCGGACTCGGTCATGCCCAGGGCCTTGAGCAGCACCGTGGCGTTCTGCTTGCGCTTGCGGTCGATGCGGACGCCGACGTTGTCGCGCTTGTCGATCTCGAACTCGAGCCATGCGCCGCGGCTCGGGATGATCTTCGCGGTGAAGACGTCCTTGTCGGAGGTCTTGTCCGGGGTGCGCTCGAAGTACACGCCCGGCGAGCGGACGAGCTGCGAGACGACCACGCGCTCGGTGCCGTTGATGATGAAGGTGCCACGCTCGGTCATGAGCGGGAAGTCGCCCATGAAGACCGTCTGGCTCTTGATCTCACCGGTGGTGTAGTTGACGAACTCCGCCGTGACGAACAGCGGGGCGGCGTACGTGAAGTCCTTCTCCTTGCACTCTTCGGCCGTGTACTTCGGCGGCTCGAAGCGGTGCTCGCGGAAGGACAGCGACATGGAGCCGCCGAAGTCCTCGATGGGGGAGATCTCCTCGAAGATCTCCTCGAGGCCGGCGGTCTCCGGGACGTCCTGACGTCCCTGCTCGAGAGCGGCGGCGACTCGCGCCTGCCACTTCTCGTTGCCGAGCAGCCAGTCGAAGTTCTCGGTCTGGAGACCGAGCAGGTCGGGGACCTCGAGGGGCTCGTGGATCTTGGCGAAGGAGATGCGACGCGACGCGGTGCGCTTCGCGAGTGCGTCGGCGGACGGAGCAGAAGGGGTGCGCGAGGCAGCCAAGAGGGGTCCTTCCCTGCGGATCGAGTGCACGCTGTGCGCGGGACGTGCCATCTGCTCACCTGTCCCCTACCCTGGACCGGACGCGCGCTCTGAGCGCGCGCATAGCAAGAGCAGTTCGGGGTCGGGGTCGGTTTGCAGGCACAAGCCAGCGCAAAGCGCTAGCGTATACGCTCTGAATACGCCTGTCCAGCCCGGACACAGAGCGTGAGACCGCAAGCCGTCTGACCATCCGGGCGCCAGGGCTCATGAGCCCTCACGACACGGCAGTCGACCTGCAGAACACGAGACCCGCACCCCCGATGAGGGTGCGGGTCTCGTCGCGTCAGGCCCTCCTCGCGGAGGGTTCCTCGCAGCACGTCACCATGCCGCGAGGACGCAGGTCACTTGAGGACGACGGTGGCGCCAGCGCCCTCGAGAGCAGCCTTGGCCTTCTCGGCGGTCTCCTTGTTGACACCCTCCAGGACGGCCTTGGGGGCGGCGTCCACGAGGTCCTTGGCCTCCTTGAGGCCCAGGCTCGTGAGGGCGCGCACCTCCTTGATGACCTGGATCTTCTTCTCGCCAACGCCCTCGAGGACGACGTCGAACTCGTCCTTCTCCTCCTCGGCGGCGGCCTCGCCACCACCGGCGGCGGGAGCAACGGCAACGGCGGCCGGAGCGGCGGCGGTGACCTCGAAGGTCTCCTCGAAGGCCTTCACGAACTCGGAGAGCTCGATGAGCGTGAGCTCCTTGAATGCGCTGATGAGCTCGTCAGTCGTGAGCTTCGCCATGATGGCGTGTCCTTCCATGTCGTGCCCGCCGACCTCGGTGGTCGGCGCAAGCGGGGGGTTCGAGCTGCTGGGCCGGGTGGCTCAGGCTGCTTCTTCGGACGACTCCTCGCGCTTCACGCGCAGGGCGTCGACGGTGCGCACAGCCTGGGCCGCAGGCGCCGTGAAGAGGTACGCCGCCTGGAACAGCGACGCCTTGAGCACGCCGGCCGTCTTGGCCAGCAGGACCTCGCGGGACTCGAGGTCCGCGAGGGTGTTGATCTCCGCAGCGGTCAGGGCGCGTCCTTCGAGGACACCACCCTTGATGACCAGCGCGGGGTTCGCCTTGGCGAAGTCACGCAGACCCTTGGCCGCCTCGACCGGGTCACCGGTGACGAAGGCGATGGCCGAGGGGCCCTGGAGGTCGGCGTCGAGGCTCTCGATGCCGGCCTGCTTGGCGGCGATGGCCGTCAGCGTGTTCTTCACCACGGCGTAGGTTGCGTTGCCGCTGAGCGCGCGCCGCAGCTGCTTGAGCTGGGCGACGGTGAGCCCGCGGTACTCGGTCAGCACGGCCGCGTTCGAGTCACGGAACGCGTCCGTGAGCTCTGCGACTGCGGCTGCCTTGTCCGGCCTCGCCATGGCAATCCTTCCGGTGGTGGTGCCACCGATCGTCCCTCACCCCGCACATGACAAGAGCCCCGCGCAGGCGCGGGGCTCGAAGGCACAGAACTACATGCGGCTCGAATCTCTCACCTGCGCTGGCCTCCGCTGCTGCGGGACTTCGGGCGGCTCCTGCGGCTGCGCTCACGCGAGCGCGGTGCGGGGGCCGACGACCGGCGGTCTTGGGCGCACCCACCATACGTCAGGAGCGGGCTCTGGCCAAATCCCAGGCGGCGCCCCTCGGGAACCAGGCCAGACGCACGTGGGGCCCAGTCCGCGAACGGACTGGGCCCCACGACAGGCGATGACGCGTCAGGCGGCGTCGTCCTCGAGCGTCAGGTTCCGGACCCGGTTCTGGTCGACCAGGATGCCGGGGCCGTTCGTCGTCGAGAACGTCGCCTTGGTGATGTAGCGACCCTTCGAGGACGCGGGCTTCAGACGCAGGACCTCGTCCAGCGCGGCCGCGTAGTTCTCCACGAGCTGCGTGTCGGAGAACGACGTCTTGCCGATGATGAAGTGCAGGTTCGCGTGCTTGTCGACGCGGAACTCGATCTTCCCGCCCTTGATGTCCGTGACTGCCTTCGCGACGTCCATGGTCACCGTGCCGGTCTTCGGGTTCGGCATGAGCCCGCGCGGGCCCAGCACCTTTCCGAGGCGGCCGACCTTGCCCATGAGGTCGGGCGTGGCGACAGCGGAGTCGAAGTCCGTGTAGCCCGCGGCGACCTTCTCGATGAGCTCGTCGCCACCGACGATGTCGGCGCCCGCGGCCCGAGCCTGCTCGGCGCGCTCACCCGTGGCGAAGACCAGGACCCGAGCGGTCTTGCCGGTGCCGTGCGGCAGGTTCACGGTGCCACGGACCATCTGGTCCGCCTTGCGGGGGTCGACGCCGAGGCGGAAGGCCACCTCGACCGTCGCGTCGTACTTCGTCGTCGACGTGGCCTGCGCGAGGCGCACGGCCTCGAGCGGCGAGTAGACCTTGTTCGGCTCGATCTTCTCGAGCGCGGCGTTGTACGCCTTGCTGTGCTTAGCCATCTGCTTGGTTCTCCTTGGTCAGCAGTCGTGGTCGTCGGGCCGCACAGGGCCCTGCCACTGCACTTCTCGGGTGGTGCTGGTCAGGCCTGGACGCTGATGCCCATCGACCGGGCGGTGCCGGCGATGATCTTCTCGGCGGCGGCCAGGTCGTTCGCGTTGAGGTCGACCAGCTTGGTGCTGGCGATCTCGCGCACCTGGTCGGCCGAGAGCGAGGCGACCTTCACCGTGTGCGGGGTCGGCGACCCCTTGGCGACGCCAGCGGCCTTCTTGATGAGCTCGGCGGCCGGCGGGGTCTTCGTGATGAACGTGAAGGAGCGGTCTTCGTAGACCGTGATCTCCACGGGCACGACGTCCCCACGCTGCGACTCGGTCGCGGCGTTGTACGCCTTGCAGAACTCCATGATGTTGACGCCGTGCTGACCCAGCGCGGGTCCGATCGGCGGCGCCGGCGTGGCAGCCCCAGCCTTGATCTGGAGCTTGATCAGGCCGGTGACCTTCTTCTTGGGAGGCATGTCGGGTCCTTCTTCGTGAACTTCAGGTGACTTGCGCGGCCGACGGCGCCGCGCGACGCCGTCGGTGGGGTGTCAGCCTCAGATCTTGGCGACCTGGCTGAACGACAGCTCGACCGGGGTCTCCCGGCCGAAGATCGAGACGAGCACCTTGAGCTTCTGGCTCTCGGGGTTGATCTCGGAGATGGTGGCGGGCAGCGTGTCGAACGGGCCGTCCGTGACGGTGACCGACTCGCCGACCGTGAAGTCGACCTTGATCTCGGCGGCGGCGCGCCCAGCGGCCCCGCCCGCGGCCGGCTTCGCCGGCTCCAGCGTGGGCGCGAGCATCGAGAAGACCTCGTCGAGCGTCAGCGGCACGGGCTGGTGGGTGTGGCCCACGAAGCCCGTCACACCGGGCGTGTGGCGCACGGCGCCCCACGACTCGTCGGTGAGGTCCATGCGCACCAGGACGTACCCGGGGATCCGCACGCGGCGCACGACCTTGCGCTGCGCGTTCTTGATCTCCGTGACCTCCTCCATGGGCACCTCGACCTGGTGGATGTACTCCTCCATGTTGAGGCTCTGGGTCCGGTTCTCCAGGTTCGCCTTCACCCGGTTCTCGTAGCCCGCGTAGGAGTGGATGACGTACCAGTCACCCGGCTGCGAGCGGAGCTGGGCCTTGAACGCCGCGATCGGGTCCTCCTCGACGTCGGCCTCGGCCTCAGCCTCGCCCTCCGTCGACTCGTCCTCGGCCGGCTCGTCCGCCGTCTCGTCCGTCACGCTCTCGTCAGCGGCCTCGACGGTCTCGTCGGCGTCGGCAGAACCTGCGGCGGGCGCCTCGACCGCCTCGACCGACGCCAGGGCGTCCTCGAGCTCCGTCTCGGCAGTGCCCTGCTCGGGTTCCTGCGACTCGTACGACACGTGCGAACCTGCTTTCTCAACGACTGTCCTGCAGAACGGGTGGACGGGGGCCGCCCGACCTGGGGTGGTGCTGCGTCAGCCTCCGAAGACCCAGAAGCTGAGCTTCCCGACGCCGAGGTCCACCACGGTGACGAACGCCATCACGATCACGACGAACACCAGCACGACGCCGGTGTAGGTGATGAGCTCCGAGCGCGTGGGGCGGACGACCTTCTTGAGCTCGCCGACCACCTGGCGGATGAAGAGCGCGATGCGCGCGAAGAGGCCGCGACGGTCGCGACCGTCGCCGCTGACCGGCTTCGGCCGGTCCGTCCGCGATGCGGAACCGCCGGCGTCGGACGCCGCGGCAGGTGCGGATTCGCTCACAGCTGTCCCCTACGTGTTCGTCGTGTGGTGCGCTGCGTCCCAGACCTAGCCGGGTCGCGGCGCCGGCCCGACTGTGAGCCGGACCGTGACCGCGTGCGCAGGGCAGGCGAGACTCGAACTCGCAACCGCCGGTTTTGGAGACCGGTGCGCTACCAATTGCGCCACTGCCCTACGGCGACCTTCGAGCCGCCACGGTGAGCCACACGCGTCCCGAGCCCCTGAGGGCGGTCTGCGGGCACGGCTCATCATGGCGGACGTCAACCGCCGGGGCCCAACTGTACGCGAGACAGGACCGTGGGTCGAACCGGATTCCCTGAGACGCCTCACATCCGGCCTCCGAGGCCTCCCCGGCATCCCCCGAACGGGCCCACCGGCCCTCCACGACGCGCGTCGCGTCTGCGAGGATGGCCCTCGTGACCCAGAACACGATCTCACCCCGGTCCCGTGTCTCCACCCGTGTCGCCGCCATCGCCGAGTCCGCGACGCTCGCCGTCGACGCGAAGGCGAAGGCCCTCAAGGCGGCGGGCCGCCCGGTGATCGGGTTCGGGGCCGGTGAGCCCGACTTCCCGACGCCCGACTACATCGTCGAGGCAGCAGTCGCCGCCGCCCGCGAGCCCGCCTCGCACCGGTACTCCCCCACCGCCGGGCTGCCGGCACTGCGCGAGGGCATCGCGGCGAAGACGCTGCGCGACTCGGGCTACGAGGTCTCGCCCGGGAGCGTGCTGGTCACCAACGGCGGCAAGCAGGCCGTCTACCAGGCGTTCGCGTCGATCGTCGACCCGGGCGACGAGGTGCTGCTGCCGGCGCCGTACTGGACGACCTACCCCGAGGCCATCCGGCTCGCGGGCGGCGTGCCCGTCGAGGTCGTCGCCGGCGTCGACCAGGGCTACCTGGTCACCGTCGAGCAGCTCGAGGCGGCCCGCACCGAGCGCACCAAGGTGCTGCTGTTCTGCTCCCCCTCGAACCCCACGGGCGCCGTGTACTCCCCCGAGCAGACCGCCGAGATCGGCCGCTGGGCGCTGGAGCACGGCATCTGGGTCATCACGGACGAGATCTACGAGCACCTGACCTACGACGACGCGGTGTTCACTCCGATCGTCCGCGCGGTGCCCGAGCTCGCCGACACCACGATCGTGCTCAACGGCGTGGCGAAGACCTACGCGATGACCGGCTGGCGGGTGGGCTGGATGATCGCGCCCGCCGATGTGATCAAGGCCGCGACGAACCTCCAGTCGCATCTGTCCTCCAACGTCGCGAACGTGTCCCAGCGGGCCGCGCTCGCCGCGGTCACCGGCGACCTGTCCGCGGTCGAGAAGATGCGCGCCGCCTTCGACCGCCGCCGCCGCACGATGGTGGAGATGCTGACCGCCATCGACGGCGTGGTGCTGCCCGCCCCCCAGGGCGCCTTCTACGCCTACCCCTCGGTGGAAGGCGTGCTCGGCCGCACGATCCGCGGGGTGACCCCGACGAACTCGGTGGAGCTGGCGGCGCTCATCCTCGAGCAGGCGGAGGTGGCGGTGGTCCCCGGCGAGGCGTTCGGGCCCAGCGGCTACCTGCGCCTGTCCTACGCGCTGGGCGACGACGACCTCGTCGAGGGCGTCACCCGCATCCAGCGGCTGCTCGCCGAAGGCGTCTGAGCACGCCACGATCCCGACGAGGGGCCCGCCGGACGTCCGGCGGGCCCCTCGTCGCGTGTCAGGCCTACCGGGCGGCCCGGCCACGCGCCAGGCTGTGGGCATGACCCTCACCGACGTCGCCGTCGACGTCCGCGGCCTGCGCAAGAGCTACGGGGACAAGCACGCCGTGGACGGACTCGACCTGCGCGTGCGCCGCGGCGAGGTCTTCGCGGTGCTCGGCCCCAACGGGGCGGGGAAGACCACCACCGTGGAGATCCTCGAGGGGTTCCGGGACCGGGACGCCGGGCAGGTGAGCGTGCTCGGCGAGGACCCCGCGACGGCGGGCCGGGCATGGCGCTCACGGATCGGCGTCGTCATGCAGGACTCCCGCGACCTCTCCGAGGCCACCGTCGGGGAGCTCGTGCGGCACTTCGCCGGCTACTACCCCGCGCCGCGCGACCCCGACGAGGTGATCGAGGCCGTCGGCCTGCGGGACAAGGCCCGGACCCGCTGCCGACGGCTCTCCGGCGGACAGCGCCGCAGGGTCGACGTCGCGCTCGGCATCATCGGCGACCCGGAGCTGCTGTTCCTCGACGAGCCGACCACCGGCTTCGACCCGCAGGCCCGGCGCGCGTTCTGGGAGCTCGTCGCAGGCCTGCGACGCGGCGGCACGACGGTGCTGCTCACCACGCACTACCTCGACGAGGCCGAGCAGCTCGCCGACCGGGTGGCGGTGGTGCGGGACGGCCAGGTCGTGGCCCTCGGCGCCCCCGCGGACCTCGGCGGCCGCGCCGCCCGACAAGCCGTGGTGCGGTGGACG
Organism: Cellulomonas cellasea; assembly: GCF_030372105.1. Lineage (GTDB taxonomy): Bacteria > Actinomycetota > Actinomycetes > Actinomycetales > Cellulomonadaceae > Cellulomonas_A > Cellulomonas_A cellasea_A. The sequence goes on from NZ_JAUDBQ010000013.1 coordinate 128,543, forward strand.
CAGGACGGCACGACGCGCGAGGTCCGCACCGACCACCCCACCCGGACCGTCGCGGAGCTCGCGGGGCTGGCCGGGGTGGCGGCTGGCGGCGAGGTCCCCGGGCTGCAGGTGCTGCGGGCCAGCCTCGAGGACGTGTACCTGAGCCTGATCGGCGCGGACGGCTTGGGCGGCGCGGACGGCCCGGATGGCGCGGATGGCCTGGGCGGTGCTGGCGGCGTGGGCGCGGCTGAGGAGCAGGGCCGATGACGGCGGCCGCCCCGCCATCGGGCAGGCTGCCGGGGGTGCTGCGCCTGGGAGCCCACCGGGCCGTGTTCGAGGTGCGGATGTTCTTCCGGGAGCGGGACGCGATCGTGTTCATCTTCGCGTACCCGGTGATCATGCTGGCGATCTTCTCGACGGTCTTCGGGCAGGACGGCGGCCGCGTCGGCCCCTCGCCGGGCATCCCGTACGCGCAGTACTTCCTGCCGGGGATGGTGGCGACGGGCGTGATGCTCTCGAGCTTCCAGTCGGTGGCGCTGATGATCGCGGCGGAGCGGGACGAGGGCGCCCTCAAGCGGCTCCGCAGCACGCCGCTGCCCGCGAGCGCGTACTTCCTCGGCAAGGTCGGCCAGGTGCTGGTCGTCTCGATCGCGCAGACGGCGTTGCTGCTGATGCTGGCGGCGACGGCGTTCGACGTCCCGATGCCCAGCAGCGCGAGCGCCTGGGCGGTCTTCGCCTGGGTGTTCGTGCTCGGCACCGCCACGGGCACGGTGTGCGGGGTCGCGTTCTCCTCCGTGCCGCGCTCGGGCCGGAGCGCCAGCGCCGTGGTCACCCCGATCGTGCTGGTGCTGCAGTTCATCTCGGGGGTGTTCTTCGTCTTCAACGACCTGCCGACCTGGATGCAGCAGGTCGCGTCCGTGTTCCCGCTCAAGTGGATGGCGCAGGGGATGCGCTCGGTGTTCCTGCCCGCGGGGGCGGAGTCCTTCGAGGTCTCGGGCTCGTGGCAGCACGGCGCCACGGCGGCGGTGCTGGGCGCGTGGCTGGTGTCAGGCCTGGTGGTGGGCGTGCGGACGTTCCGCTGGCGGCGGCGCGACGACGGCTGAGACGATGGCGACGGCTCGGGCGACGCGTGTCGGACACGCCGTGGGCGGAGCAGAAGTCACGCGTCTGACCTGCGATCTCATAGAACCCTCACGTAAAACACCGATACTGTGAGGTATGCCCCGAAACGCCAGCGTGGTCGCGAGCGGCTCGGCCGCGGTGCTGCTGCTTGGCGTCGCGTCCGCGCTCGCGTTCTCGGACACGCCCGCGGCGCCGGGCCCGATCGGGGCCCCACTGGTCATCTCCGACCCCCAGAACGCCGGGCTCGCTCCGGGCCTCGGCGGACCTGTTCCCGGTGACGGCCTTCCCGGAGTGGCCTCAGACGGCGACGATGACGGAGATGGCGACGCCGAGGCGGGCCTCGTCGACCCGGCGCCACCCGGCCCGGCGCCGGCCAGCACAGCGCCGGGCGCCGTAGTCCCCGCGTCCTCGCCGGTCGACTCGAGCACCAGCGTGAGCTCGCCGGAGCCCGCCCAGGACGACTCGCGATCGTCGCGGACCAGCCCGGACCGGAGCTGGTGGGTTCGAGGGACCACCGAGTGGTGGATCCCGAGCCCCGCGCCCTCCCCCACGTC
>NZ_JAUDBQ010000014.1 GCF_030372105.1 Cellulomonas cellasea
GCGAACCTGGTGCCGGTGGTGCCCGATCGGGATCCGCGGGCGCTGGACGCGTTCGCCGCGCTGGGCCGCACGCAGGGCCGGCGCGCGTCGTCCATCGTGGGCGAGGCGTCGGTGGTGCTCGGCCTGTGGGAGCGGTTGGCCGAGTCGTGGCCCCGCGCGCGCGAGGTGCGCGCCGACCAGCCGTCGTTCGTGATCGACCGCGACCCGGACGTGCCGGCCGACCCGCAGGTGCGGCGCACGACTCCCGCGGACTACGAGGTGGTGCTCCCGGCGTGCGTGCGCATGTTCGTGGAGGAGGTCGGGTACTCGCCGGTCTCCGGCAGCGGAGTGGGCCCGTATGAGACGCGCGTGCGCACCCTGATCGCCGAGGGGTGGTCGTTCGCCCGGTTCGAGCCCGGGCAGGGGCCGGCGGGGAGCCCGGGGAGCGTGGTGTTCAAGGCGGAGCTGGGCGCCGTCGCCGGGGGAGTGGCGCAGGTGCAGGGCGTGTGGGTGACGCCGGGGCGCCGCGGCGAGGGGCTGTCGAAGGCGGGGATGGCGGCAGTGGTGGAGGCGGCCCGCCGGGACGTCGCCCCGATCGTGTCCCTGTACGCGAACCACTACAACGAGCGCGCGCTCGCCGCCTACCGGGCGGTCGGATTCGAGCAGGTCGGCACCTACGCCACGGTGTTGTTCTAGGGCGCTCAGCGCAGCAGCCGCGACATCCGGCGGTCCGCGAGCACCTGCCCGCCCGTCTGGCACGTCGGGCAATACTGCAGCGACGAGTCGGCGAACGACACCTCCCGCACCGTGTCGCCGCACGGCACGCCGTCGGCGCCCGGGCACGGCTGCCCAGTGCGGCCGTGCACGCGCATCCCGCGCCGCTTGGCGTCCTTGAGCTCGGCGGCGGGTTGCCCGGTCGCGGCGGCGACCGCCTCGGTGAGCACGTCCACCACCGCGCGGTGCAGCGCCGCCGTGCGCTCCGCGTCAAAGGACCGCGTCGGGGCGAACGGGCTGGTCCGGGCCGCGTGCAGGATCTCGTCGGAGTAGGCGTTGCCGATGCCGGCGATCGTGCCCTGATCCCGCAGCAGGCCCTTGACCCGCTGGTTGCGCGCCGCGAGCAGCTCGCCGAGGCGCTCGGCGGTGAACTCCGGCGACAGTGGCTCCACGCCGAGCGTCGCGATCGCCCGCACCTGGGCCGGGTCGTCCACGATGTGCGCCGCGAGCCGTTTGCGGGTCCCCGCCTCGGTGAGGTCGAAGCCCGAGCCGTCGTCCAGCCGCACCCGCAGCGCGATGGGGGAGCGCCCCGGGCGGATGACCGTGCCGGGAACCCGCTCATGCCAACGCAGCCAGCCCGCCCTCGCGAGGTGCACGACGAGGTGCAGCGGGCCGGCGCCCTCGTCGGCGAGCACCAGGTCGAGCCACTTGCCGTGCCTCGCCACATCCACGACGCGCTGTCCGACCAGCGCGTCGGGCCCGGGGGAGAAGGTCTTCAGGGCGCTGATCGCGCCGACCTCGACGCCGGTGACCGTGCGGCCGCCGGCCCGCGCGCGCAGGAAGTCCGCCAGCGCGTCGACCTCGGGCAGCTCGGGCATGGGCCCATCGTCGCGCCCGGCGCTCACATTCCGCACGGGCTGCGGGGCAGTGGGCCGCGCAGGGCGCCCATGTCGCGGCACTAGGCTCAGCGCATGCTGCTTCGCCTCTCCACGCTCTTCGTCCGCACCCTGCGCGAGGACCCGGCCGACGCCGAGGTCGCGAGCCACCGGCTCCTCGTCCGCGCCGGCTACATCCGCCGCGCCGCCCCCGGCATCTACACGTGGCTGCCGCTCGGCCTGCGCGTGCTGGCGAAGGTGGAGCAGGTGGTCCGCGAGGAGATGGACGCCGCCGGCGCGCAGGAGGTCCACTTCCCGGCGCTGCTGCCCAAGGAGCCCTACGAGGCCACCGGCCGCTGGGCCGAGTACGGCCCCAACATCTTCCGGCTCAAGGACCGCAAGGGCGGGGACTACCTGCTGGCGCCCACGCACGAGGAGATGTTCACGCTCCTGGTGAAGGACCTGTACTCGTCGTACAAGGACCTGCCGCTCGCGCTCTACCAGATCCAGACGAAGTACCGCGACGAGGCGCGCCCCCGCGCCGGGCTGATCCGCGGGCGCGAGTTCATCATGAAGGACGCCTACTCCTTCGACGTCGACGACGCCGGCCTGGAGGCCTCCTACCAGCGCCAGCGCGACGCCTACCAGCGCATCTTCAACCGACTGGGCCTGGAGCACGTCATCGTCGCCGCGACGTCCGGGGCGATGGGCGGCTCGCGCAGCGAGGAGTTCCTGCACCCGACGGCCATCGGCGAGGACACGTTCGTGCGCTCGCCCGGCGGCTACGCGGCCAACGTCGAGGCCGTCACGACTGTGGTCCCCGAGGCGATCCCGTACGACGGCGCCCCCGCCGCGCACGTCGAGGACACGCCCGACACCCCCACCATCGACACCCTCGTCGCCCTGGCCAATGAGCGCTTCCCGCGCGCCGAGGGCGAGTGGACGGCCGCCGACACCCTCAAGAACGTGGTGCTCGCGCTCGTGCAGCCCACCGGCGAGCGCGAGCTCGTGGTGATCGGCCTCCCCGGCGACCGCGAGGTCGACCTCAAGCGCCTCGAGGCCGCCGTGGCCCCCGCCGAGGTGGAGCCCGCGACCGACGCCGACTTCGCCGCCCACCCCGAGCTGGTCAAGGGGTACATCGGGCCGTCGGTGCTCGGCCCCAACGCCGGCGTCGACGAGGACGGCCGCTCGCTGGGCGTCCGCTACCTGCTCGACCCGCGCGTCGTGTCCGGCACCCGGTGGATCACCGGCGCGAACGAGCCGGGCCGCCATGTCTTCGACCTCGTCGCCGGCCGGGACTTCACCGCTGACGGCACAGTCGAGGCCGCTGAGGTCCGCGCGGGCGACCCCGCCCCCGACGGCTCCGGCCCGCTCGAGCTGGCGCGCGGCATCGAGATCGGCCACATCTTCGCCCTCGGCCGCAAGTACGCGCAGGCGCTCGGCCTGACGGTGCTCGACCAGAACGGCAAGGCGCAGGTCGTCACGATGGGCTCCTACGGCATCGGCGTCACGCGCGTCCTGGCGGCCCTCGCCGAGGCCAACCACGACGACAAGGGCCTGGCCTGGCCCGCCGGAGTCGCCCCCGCGCACGTGCACGTCGTCGCCACCGGCAAGGACGCCGCCGTCTTCGCGGCCGCTGAGGAGCTCGCGTCGACCCTGTCCGCGCGCGGCGTCGAGGTCATCTACGACGACCGTCCGAAGGTGTCGCCTGGCGTCAAGTTCGCCGACGCCGAGCTCTTCGGGGTGCCGTTGGTCGTGGTGGTGGGCCGCGGCCTCGCCGAGGGCGTGGTCGAGGTGCGACCGCGCGTCGCGGGCCCCGACGGCCCCGCCGCCGAGCAGGTGCCCGTCGAGCAGGCGGCCGACCGCGTCGTCGAGCTGGTGGACGGCCTGCTCGGCCGCTGACAGGCCCCGCGTCGCGGCGCTGAGGCGCCCGCCCGCCCGACTGGGCCGGCGGGCGCCTCAGCAGCCCTCAGTGCCTCAGCCCTCAGCCGAGGGCGACCTGCGCGGCCTGCTCGGGCAGTCCCGGGAACGCCGTCGGCTCGGCGCCCCAGACGGCGGCGTCCGACGTGGCCTGCCGCAGCGCGTCCACGGCTGACGTGCGCGTGCCGGTGGCCGCCTCCGCCGCGAGGTTCGCGTACCCGGCCGCCAGGGACATCTCGATCGAACGGGCCAGCTCCACCGCGACGGCAGGGTCGTCGAGCCCTGTGGGCAGCGCGTACGCGAGGCGGCGCGGATCCGAGCCCGAGGAGACGAGGCCGGAGGTGTCGGCCCACACCTGGGCCCGCGCACGGTGCTGGGCCGCCCTGGCCTGAGCCTCGGCGCGCTGGCCGTCGGCGAGCTTCGCCGCGATCACCTCGAACGCGTACCCGGCCTCGTCCTCAGCGAGCACGAGCGCCGACAGGACTGTGAGATCCACGGCCCCGGGGGCCGGCGCCGGGTCGAAAGCAGGTGTGACACCGGCGGGGGCCTCGACGCCCAGCGCCCCCGCGAGGCGGACGGCGAGCTCCGCGCGGGCGGTCGACACCGACGCGAGCAGGCGCGCGAGCCCGCCCGAGGCGGCGCTGTTCGCGTCGGCGCGGGCTGTGAGTGTTGTCACAGCGAGCAGTGCGAGCACGTCGCCCGGCAGGACGATGGGCGGCGCCGAGGACGCCGTCTCCGGCAGCGCCCCGTCGGTCTCCAGGCCTGAGTCGTACACCCCGCCGAGCTGCTCGCTGTGCAGGTCGGAGAACTCCGCGACGGACCCGAGCGCCTGCGCGACCGCGTCGTCGTCGGCGGCGGGGCTGAGGGCGGCGACGCGCGCGTGCTCGGCGAGCATCGCGGCGTCCTCCACCGTCCGGCTGCGCGTCAGCTCGGCGGCGTCGGGCTGGGGCGCCTGCGGGGCAGGCGACTCGAGCCGCAGGTCGCACCCCGTCAACAGCAGCGCCGCCGCCAGCACGGCGACGACGAGCCGTCGCGCGCCGGGCAGGCGGCTCGCTGCGGGGCGCGCGGTCGGGGTGTGGCGGGTCGCGGTCATCGCGGTGATCCTGCCATGTCGGTGGCGCCGTCCGGCAGGCGTGCGCGGACTCGTTACGCTGGACCCCTCACAACAACACAAGGGTCGACACCACGCAGGTGACCCGCTGGAGCCGACAGGAGGCGATCATGCCCGCGCCAGCAACAGCGCAACGGGTCCGGGACGTCGTGGAGCCACTCGTGAGCGCCGCAGGCCTCGTGATCGAGGAGATCGAGGTGGTCCGCGCCGGCAAGGCGTCGGTCGTCCGGATCCTGGTGGACCTCGAGGAGGACGCCGAGGGCGGACTCGACCTCGAGGACGTCGCCGAGGTCTCGCAGGCGATCTCCGACGCGCTGGACGCCGCCGCCGTCGTGGGCGGCGAGCACACGCTGGAGGTGTCGAGCCCGGGGGTGGGGCGCGCGCTCACCGAGCGCCGCCACTTCACCCGCGCCCGCGGCCGGATGATGACTCTCACCCGCACCGACGGCTCGACGCTGCGCGGCCGGCTCGACGACGTGGACCGCACGGCGCCGGACGCCGCCGAGTTGGTCCTCATCCCCGAGACGCCGGGGCTGAAGGGGCGACCGCCCAAGGTGGGGGCCCCGGTCCGTGTGCCGCTCGCAGCGGTGCGCGAGGGCCGGGTCGAAGTGGAGATGGGACGGCTCGCCGAGGTGTCCGACGACGAGGACGACGACGCGCAGGACGCGACGTCGGCAGGACAGGAGAGCTGACGTGGACATCGACATGCATGCGCTGAGGATGCTGGAGCGCGAACGCGACATCAGCCTGGGGGTGCTGGTCTCGGCGATCGAGCAGGCATTGCTCTCCGCCTACCACCGCACGCCCGGCGCACAGGCCGTCGCCCGGGTCGAGCTCGACCAGGCGACCGGGCACGTGACCGTGTGGGCGCGCGAGGAGATCACGCCGAAGGCGCCCGAGGGCGACGTCGAGGGCGAGGCGCCGCCGCAGGCGGTGGTGCTGGGGCCCGAGTTCGACGACACCCCTGCCGGGTTCGGGCGGATCGCCACGGCGACGGCGCGCCAGGTCATCGTGCAGCGGCTGCGGGACGCCGAGGACGACCAGGTCCTCGGCGCGTTCCGCGGCAAGGAGGGCGAGGTGCTCGGCGGCGTCATCCAGCAGGGCCGGGACCCGCGCGTGGTGCTCGTGGAGGTGCGTGGCACGGAGGCTGTGCTGCCCGCCCACGAGCAGGTCCCCACCGAGCAGTACGTGCATGGCGAGCGGTTGCGGGCGTTGGTGCTCGATGTCTCCCGCGGCGCGAAGGGCCCGCAGATCACGCTCTCGCGGACCCACCCGAACCTGGTCCGCCAGCTCTTCGCGCTGGAGGTCCCCGAGGTGGCCGACGGCTCGGTGGAGATCATGGCCATCGCCCGCGAGGCGGGCCACCGCACCAAGATGGCGGTGCGGACCCGGGTGCAGGGGCTCAACGCGAAGGGCGCCTGCATCGGCCCGATGGGCGCGCGGGTGCGCGCTGTCATGTCCGAGCTGCACGGCGAGAAGATCGACATCGTCGACTACTCCGACGACCCGGCTGAGATGGTCGCGCACGCGCTCTCGCCCGCTCGTGTGCTCTCCGTCACTGTGGTCGACCCGGAGGCCCGCGCGGCCCGGGTGATCGTGCCCGACTACCAGCTGTCGCTGGCGATCGGCAAGGAGGGCCAGAACGCGCGGCTCGCGGCCAAGCTGACGGGTTGGCGCATCGACATCCGCTCCGACGCCGCCGAGGCCGCGGCCTCGGATCAGGACGACGCGACGGGGCAGGGCGCCGGCTCCGGTCACGGCCGGTGACACGGCGCGGTAGACTCTCCGAGGCTGGGCCGGACGCCCGGCTCTCCTCCTCGAGCCAGCCGAGCTCCGCCACGTCGAGTGGCGAGGGCCCGGTGCGCACGTGTGTGGGGTGCCGGTCGGCCGACCTGAGGTCGGTCCTGTTGAGGACGGTCGTCCACACGGACGGCGCGGGGAATCCTGTGCTGGTCGTCGACGTCGACCGGCGTCTTCCGGGCCGGGGGGCGTGGCTGCACCCCGATCCTCGTTGTCTCGAGCTCGCCGAACGCCGCCGTGCGTTCCCGCGGGCCCTGCGTGTCGCAGGGCCGCTGGACGTCCGGCCGGTGCAGGCGCACCTCGAGGCCGCAAGGCATCACCAGCTCCCGGGTCCGAGCCCGGAAGCGTAGAACCGTCGACATGGGAAGCGGGTTTGAGAAGCCGATGGCTGCCCGATGAGCACGCACCGATGAGTACCCAGCGATGAGTACCCAGCACTAACGACGGTCCGACCCTGTCTTGGGCGGACCGAGACAGGAGAGATGTGGCCAAGGTCCGCGTCTACGAGCTCGCCAAAGAGCTCGGAGTGGAAAGCAAGACCATCATGACCAAGCTGGGCGAGCTCGGAGAGTTCGTCCGCTCGGCGTCCTCGACGATCGAGCCCCCGGTCGTGCGCAAGCTGCGCGACCTCTACCCCGTGGGGGAGTCGGCTCCCGCGCCGAAGGCGCCTCGTCCGGCTGCTCCGGCTCCGGCCGCCCCGCCGGCCGCACAGGCCTCGACGCCCGCGCCGGCTGCTCCGGCGCCGTCCGCTCCCGCGCCCGCCCCGGCTGCTCCGGCTCCCGCCCCGGCGGCTGCCAAGCCTGCCGCGGCTCCGGCTCCGGCTCCGGCTCCCGCTCCGGCCCCGGCTCCGGCTCCGGCTCCGGCTGAGCGTCCGGCGGCGGCTGCCGCCCCGGCACGCCCGCAGGCGGCGCCCGGCGCCCGTCCCGGCCCGCGTCCGGCTCCTGCCGCGCCGGCCCGCTCCGGCGGCCCGCGTCCCGGCAACAACCCGTTCGCGCCCTCGCAGGGCATGCCCCGCGGCGGCCAGGACCGTCAGGGTGGCGGCGGCCAGGGCGGTCCCCGTCCCGGCGGCCCGCGTCCGGGCAACAACCCGTTCGCGCCCTCGCAGGGCATGCCGCGTCCGGGCGAGCGTCGCAACGACAACGCCGCCCCCGCGGCCTCCGGCGCGCCGTCCAGCACGGGCGAGCGCTCCGGCGGTCCCCGTCCCGGTGGCCCGCGCCCGAACCCCGGCATGATGCCGGGCCGCAGCTCGAGCGGCGTCGGCCGCCCGGGTGAGCGTCCGAGCCCCGGTGGCCGCCCTGGTGGCGGTCGTCCCGGCGGTGGCGGCGGCTTCGCCGGTCGTCCCGGTGGCCCTGGTGGCCCCGGCGGCGCGCCCGGTGGCGGCGGCGGCTTCGCTGGCCGTCCCGGCGGCGGTGGCCGTCCGGGTGGCGCCGGTCGTGGCAGCACGCAGGGCGCCTTCGGCCGCGCTGGAGGGCGCCCCGTCCGCGGGCGCAAGTCGAAGCGGGCGAAGCGTCAAGAGTTCGAGCAGATGCAGGCCCCCTCGCTGGGTGGCGTGCAGGTTCCGCGCGGCAACGGCAAGACGGTCGTCCGCCTGCGCCACGGCTCGTCGCTGAACGACTTCGCCGACAAGATCGACGCGAACCCCGCCAGCCTGGTCACGGTGCTGTTCCACCTCGGTGAGATGGCGACCGCGACCCAGTCGCTGGACGAGGACACGTTCGGCACGCTGGCCCAGGAGCTCGGCTACGTCATCGAGATGGTCTCGGCCGAGGAGGAGGACCGCGAGCTGCTCGGGGCCTTCGACATCGACCTGGACGCCGAGCTGGCCGAGGAGGGCGACGACGAGCTGCGTCCGCGCCCGCCGGTGGTCACCGTCATGGGCCACGTCGACCACGGCAAGACCAAGCTCCTCGACGCGATCCGTCGCACGGACGTCGTCGCCGGTGAGGCGGGTGGCATCACCCAGCACATCGGCGCCTACCAGGTGCGCGCCGAGCACGAGGGCGTCGACCGCGCCATCACGTTCATCGACACCCCGGGCCACGAGGCGTTCACCGCCATGCGTGCCCGTGGCGCGCAGGTCACCGACATCGCGATCCTCGTGGTCGCGGCCGATGACGGCGTGATGCCGCAGACCATCGAGGCGCTCAACCACGCCCAGGCGGCCGGTGTGCCGATCGTCGTGGCCGTGAACAAGGTGGACAAGGAGGCGGCCAACCCCGCCAAGATCCGCCAGCAGCTCACCGAGTACAACCTCGTGGCCGAGGAGTACGGCGGCGACACGATGTTCGTCGACGTCTCCGCGAAGCAGAACCTGGGCATCGACCAGCTGCTGGAGGCCGTGCTGCTCACGGCGGACGCCTCGCTCGACCTGCGGGCCAACCCCGACAAGGACGCGCGTGGCGTGGCCATCGAGGCGAACCTGGACAAGGGCCGCGGCGCCGTCGCGACAGTCCTGGTCCAGTCCGGCACGCTGCACGTCGGCGACGCGATCGTCGCCGGCACGGCGCACGGCCGCGTCCGGGCGATGTTCGACGAGCACGGCAACGCGCTGACCGAGGCGGGGCCGGCACGTCCGGTCATGGTCCTCGGCCTCGCGTCGGTGCCGAGCGCCGGCGACACGTTCCTGGTGGCCCCTGACGAGCGCACCGCCCGTCAGATCGCCGAGAAGCGCGAGTCGGCCGAGCGTGCCGCCCTCCTGGCCAAGCGTCGCAAGCGCATCAGCCTCGAGGACTTCACGCAGGCGCTGCAGCAGGGCAAGGTCGAGACCCTCAACCTGGTCCTCAAGGGCGACGTCTCCGGCGCCGTCGAGGCGCTCGAGGACGCGCTGCTCAAGATCGACGTGGGCGAGGGCGTGGACCTGCGGGTCATCCACCGCGGCGTCGGCGCGATCACCCAGAACGACGTCAACCTCGCGACCGTGGACAACGCGGTCATCGTCGGGTTCAACGTCAAGTTCGGGGAGCGTGTCGAGGAGCTCGCCGAGCGCGAGGGTGTGGACGTCCGGTTCTACTCGGTCATCTACCAGGCGATCGACGACGTCGAGGCGGCCCTCAAGGGCCTGCTCAAGCCGGAGTACGAGGAGGCGCAGCTCGGCACCGCGGAGGTGCGCGAGGTGTTCCGCTCCTCGAAGTTCGGCAACATCGCCGGTTCGCTGGTCCGCTCCGGGGAGATCCGGCGCAACACCAAGGCCCGCGTGCTGCGCAACGGCAAGGTCGTGGGGGACAACCTCACGGTCGAGTCGCTCAAGCGGTTCCGTGACGACGCGACAGAGGTCCGCGAGGGTTACGAGTGCGGTATCGGGCTCGGCTCCTTCAACGACATCGAGATCGGCGACGTCATCGAGACGTGGGAGATGCGCGAGAAGCCTCGCAAGTAGCTGACAGCGGTCAGGTGGCCCGTGCCCTCGGGTGCGGGCCACCTGGCGTCTGCGGACAACGTGCCCTCGTGGAGGGCGAGAAGGGCTGGGCATCATGGCTGACCATGGCCGCGCGAGGAAGCTCGCGGAACGGATCCAGCAGATCGTCGCGCAGATGCTCGACACGCGGGTCAAGGACCCGCGGCTGGGATTCGTCACCATCACGGACGTCCGGGTGACGGGCGACCTGCAGAGCGCGAGCGTGTTCTACACGGTCTACGGCGACGACGAGGCGCGTGCCGGCACGGCCGCGGCGCTCGAGAGCGCCAAGGGGCTCATCCGCTCCGAGGTGGGCAAGCAGACGGGCATCCGGCTGACGCCGACGCTCGAGTTCCACCTGGACGCCGTCCCTGAGACGGCGGCGCACCTGGACGCCGCGCTGCACGAGGCGGCGCGCCGGGACGCCGAGGTCGCGGCGCTGGCCGCGGCCGCGCAGTACGCCGGCGACGCGGACCCGTACCGCAAGCCGGTCGAGGACGACTCCGAGGACGAGGACTCGCAGGGCTGACCTGCGGCTCATCCCGCACGAGGCTCATCCTGAAGGGGCTCAGGCCCGGCGCGCCCCATCGGCGCGCCGGGCCTGAGCCGTCTCGTGGGGCCTGAGCCGTCTCGTGGGGCCTGTGCTATCTCGTGGGGCCTGTGCTCAGGCCGTCGTGCGGCTCAGTCGGCGCGCGTCGGAGACGTCCTCGGTGGCGGTGGCGGTGGCGTGTCGCCCGGTGCGCCCCGGCATCAGCAGCGAGGCGGCAGCCCCGAGTCCGACGACTGCCGCCCCGGTGAGCACGGCGGGCCGCAGGCCTGTCGCGAAGTCGTCGGGCGTGAGCTGGCCGCCTTGCCCCTCGAACACCGCGACGAGCACTGCCACGCCGAGGGCGACGCCGATCTCCCGCAGGGTCGAGTTGGTCGAGCTGGCGATGCCGTGGTCGTCCTGGTCGAGATCGGCGAGCACGGCTGTGGCGCTGGGGGCGAAGGTCAGGCCCATGCCGACTCCCGCGAGCACCAGCCCGGGGACCAGCGCGGAGTAGGACGTCGTGCTCGGCGCGGCGACGGCGAGCATCACCAAGCCGGCGGTCTGCAGTGTGAGCCCGGCGGTGAGCAGCGGGCGCACGCCGACCCGTGGCGCGAGCAGGCCCGCGACCGGCGCGACGAGCATCGGCGCCGCGGTCCACGGCAGGGTGCGCAGCCCCGCCTCGAGCGGGCTGTAGCCGAGGGCCACTTGCAGGTACTGGGCGAGCAGGAAGACCGAGCCGAAGATCCCGAGTGAGAACGCGAAGCCCGTGATATTCGCGATCGTGAAGCTGCGGGCGCGGAACAGCCGCAGTGGCACGAGCGGGTGGGGCGCCCGCTGCGCGTGTCGCACGAAGGCGCCGATCAGGAGCGCGCCGCCCGCGAGCGGGAGGATGACGCGCGGCGACGTCCACCCGTCGTCGTTGCCGCGCACGACTGCCCACACGATGGCGAGCACGCCCACTGCGAGGAGGGCGAGGCCGGCCAGGTCGAGTGGTTGGCGGCGACCCCGGGACTCGGGCAGTGTGCGGAGCACGAGCGGGATGGCGATGACGGCGACGGGCACATTGATCCAGAAGATCGCGTGCCAGGAGATCCCCTCGACGACGGCGCCTCCGATCACGGGGCCGAGTGCGACGCCGAGCCCGGCGACACCGCCCCAGATGCCGATCGCCATGGCCCGGCGCGCGGCGGGGACGGCGCCGGCGAGCAGGGTGAGCGACAGCGGCATGATCGCCGCGGCCCCGACCCCCTGCACGGCACGGGCTGCGATGAGGGCCTCGGCGGTGCTGGCGAGCGCGGAGGCGATGGACGCGACGGCGAACAGCGCGATCCCGGCGAGGAACACCCGGCGGCGCCCCCAGCGGTCGCCGAGCATGGCGGCGGTGACCATGAGGGTCGCGAAGGTGAGGGTGTAGGCGTTCACCATCCACTGCAGCTGCTCGATGCTCGCGTCGAGCTCGTCCTGGAGCACAGGCAGTGCGGTGGTCATCACGAGGTTGTCGAGCGTGGCGAGGAACATCGGCACGGAGGCCGCGACCACGGCCAGCGCGACGGGCGCCACCCGTCGTGCTGGCGCCGCCGGCGATGGGCCGGACGTGTCCGATCGGGGTGCGATGGCCATGTGGACTCCCGGTAAGCATCGGATGATAACTTGGACTTCGAACGCTAATTATCGACTGATAACCTGTCAACATGGATCTCAAGCAGCGGATGACGGCCGAGGAGCGCCGCGAGCAGATCCTCGACGCGGCCCTCGCGGTGTTCGCCGAGGGCGGGTACGCGGGCACCACCACCGACCAGGTCGCGCGCGCGGCGGGCGTCTCCCAGCCCTACGTCGTCCGGGTCTTCGGCACCAAGCAGCAGCTCTTCCGGGAGCTGTACACCCAAGCCGTCCACCGTGTCGTGGAGACCCTCGCCGCCGTGCGGCCGGGCCCCGACGCGAAGGTCGAGATGGGGGAGGCGTACGTCGCCCTCCTGGCCGACCGGAACCTGCTCCGGGTGGTCATGCACGGATTCGCGTCTCCTGACCCCGAGGTCGGGCGGCTGGCCCGCGGCACGCTCGGGGCCGTGTTCCGCCTGTTCCGCGAGCGCACAGGCGCCGACGAGCACGCCGCCGAGAGCTTCGTCGCGCAGGGCTTGCTCATCAACGTGCTCCTCATGACCTCAGTCCCCGACCATCTCGGCGAGGACGCCGCCGTCGACGCGCTGGCCGCCTGCGTGCTCGACCCCCGCATGACCCACGACCCCGCACGCGACAGGACCGCACAGTGACCCGCACGGACCCCGCCCACCGCCCGCCCCGCCGGCCCACCGCCCCCGACGGCCTCGTGGTGGTCGACAAGCCCGCCGGCTGGACCAGCCACGACGTCGTCGCGCGGATGCGCCGGATCGCCGGCACCCGCAAGGTCGGCCACGCCGGCACGCTCGACCCGATGGCCACGGGCGTCCTGGTGCTCGGCGTCGGCAAGGCGACGCGGCTGCTGACCTACGTGGTCGGGGCCGACAAGGAGTACACCGGGACGATCCGGCTCGGCGTGCGGACCACCACCGACGACGCCGAGGGCGAGCTCGTCACAGCCGTCGACGCCGGCTCCGTGGCGCTGGACGCCGTCGCGGCGGGCATCGCCGCGCTCACCGGCGACATCCAGCAGGTGCCGAGCTCGGTCAGCGCGATCAAGGTCGACGGCCAGCGGGCGTATGCCCGGGTGCGCGCGGGGGAGCAGGTCGAGCTCGCCGCGCGCCCGGTGGCCATCAGCCGCTTCTCGCTCGACGCGACCCGCGACGTGCCCGCCACGGACGACATGCCCGCGGCGCTCGACCTGGACGTGACGGTGGTGTGCTCGTCGGGGACGTACATCCGGGCGTTGGCCCGCGACCTGGGGGAGGCCCTCGGCGTGGGCGGGCACCTCACGGCGCTGCGCCGCACGCGCGTCGGCGGCTACCCGTTGGCCCTCGCCCGTTCGCTCGACGACCTCGAGGAGTGGCCCGCGGACGTCCCCCTCGACGTGCTGCCCCTCGCCGACGCCGCGCGGGCGATCTTCCCGGTGCGGGACCTGACTCCCGCGGAGACGACCGCGCTGTCGTACGGCAAGCGGATCGAGGCGGCGCCCGCCCCCGACGAGCCGGTGGCGGGGATCTCCCCGGACGGCGAGCTCGTCGCGCTGCTGGAGTCCCGCGGCGCGCACGCCTGGCCGGTGCTGGTGTTCGCGCCGGCCTGACAGCAGTCAGCCGACTGCGGCCTAGGCGCCGTCGGGCTGCCGCTCGAGCAGGAACGCGAGCACGGCCGTCAGCGACAGCCCGTCGCCGATGCCGCCGCCGAGCGCGAGCCGCCGGGCCTCCGCGAGGGGCACCCACTCGACCCGCTCCGACTCGGAGGGGTCGGACGGCGGCCCCTCATGCGTGGCCCCGTCGGCGGTGAACAGGTGGAACACCTGGTCGCTGAGCCCATTCGTGGGGTGGTAGTCCAGCAGCGGCGTCACAGGGCCCGGCCGCCAGCCGGTCTCCTCGAGGACCTCGCGCGCCGCGGCCTGCGCGGGGGACTCCCCGGCGTCGACCCGACCCGCCGGGATCTCCCACCCCCAGGTGTCGGTGATGAACCGGTGCCGCCACAACATCAGCAGCCCACGGGCGGGATCGTGCACGAGCGTGCCCGCGGCGTGCGCGGGCATGCGGACCACGTGGTGCTCGATCCGGCCGTGGCCGGGGACGTCGACGTCCACCAGCGCCAGGCGCACCCAGGGGCTGTCGTAGAGGGTCCGCTCACCGTGGGTCTGCCATCGCATCCCCCGACCCTACGGGCCGCGCCAGCCCTCCGACCCCTTGGCGGGCCGTCCGCGGAGCAGCCCTGTGCGCGGCGCGTCCCCGTGGCCGTGGCAGGCTTTGTCCTGCCGGGCGCGGAGTGTCGCGCCCCATGAGCCGCGAGGAGAGCACGTGCACCGCTGGACCGAACTCGCCGACGTGCCCGCGGGCTTCGGCCCCTCGGTCGTGACGATCGGCAACTTCGACGGCGTGCACCGCGGCCATGTCGGCGTCCTGACCAGGATGGTCGCGGACGCCCGGGCCGCGCAGGCCCAGGCCGTGGCCGTGACGTTCTCCCCGCATCCCCAGCAGGTGCACCGCCCCGACCAGGCGCCCCCGCTGCTGACGGGCGACGTGGACCGCATGGAGCTGCTGGCCGAGACCGGGCTCGACGCCGTGCTGATGCTCGAGTACACGCTGGACTTCGCCCGCCAGTCGCCCGCCGAGTTCGTCGAGCGCTACCTGGTGGGCGCCCTGGGCGCGCGCACCGTCGTGGTGGGCCGCGATGTCAGGTTCGGGTGGGGCAACGAGGGCGACCTGTCGACGATGGTCGAGCTGGGCGAGCGGTTCGGTTTCGACGTCGAGGTCATCGAGGACGTCGCCCCGGGCCACGACGGCGCGACGCCCGCAGACGAGCCGGGGGAGGGGCGCCTCGCCGACCCGCTGCGGCGGCGTTGGTCCTCCACGTGGGTGCGCGAGCTGCTCGCCGAGGGGGATGTGCGCCAGGCGGCACGCGTGCTGGGCCGCCCGCACCGGATCCGCGGCGTCGTGGTGCACGGTGACGCGCGCGGCCGCGAGCTCGGGTTCCCCACCGCGAACCTGGCCCCTGAGGCGACCGGCATGGTGCCCGCCGACGGGGTGTACGCCGGGTGGCTGCGCCGCACGGACCGGCCGGCCGGCTCGGTGGACAGCGTGCTGCCGGCGGCGATCTCCATCGGCACGAACCCCACCTTCGAAGGGCTGCGCCGGCGCCGGGTGGAGGCCTACGTGCTGGACCGCACGGACCTCGACCTGTACGGCGAGGAGGTCGTGCTCGAGCTCGTCGTGCGCCTGCGGCCCACCCTGCGCTTCGAGTCCGTCGACGCGTTGGTGGACCAGATGCGCCTGGACGTCGAGCGGGTGCGCGAGGAGCTGGCGGGCGCGGCGTCCTCGGCCTGAGCGGCGGCCCGAGCGGCGCCGTGCGCGTCCGGGCGCCACTCGGCGCGGCTCACCTGGTAACATCGCAGGGCCGTCAGAACGGCCGCGGAACGAGAGCGCCCGGGTGGACATGCCCCGGAGCACCGCGCAACGAGTACATCTGGAGAACCGTGCCCCTCGACAGTGCCACCAAGCAGTCCATCATGACCGAGTACGCCACCCACGAGGGTGACACCGGCTCCCCCGAGGTCCAGATCGCGATGCTCACGCAGCGCATCAAGGACCTCACCGAGCACCTCAAGGAGCACAAGCACGACCACCACAGCCGGCGTGGCCTGCTGCTGCTGGTCGGCCAGCGTCGTCGCCTCCTCGGGTACCTGCAGAAGGTCGACATCAACCGCTACCGCAGCCTGATCGAGCGGCTCGGCCTGCGCCGCTGACGCTCATGACCAGCCCGGACCCAGGAGGGTCCGGGCTGGTCCCGCGTCGGGGCCGGTAGCGCCCCGACGCGCAGCACGTGACACCCACTGCGCCGCCCGGCTCGTCCGGTCCTCGGTAGTGGCGTCCGGAGGAGTCCTCCAGGCGTCTCGATCGAAGACCGCCGTTGCCCCGGCAGGCGCTCGTTCGAGAGAAGGAGGGCACCCATGGAGGGTCCCGAGATCCAGTTCGCCGAGGCAGTGATCGACAACGGTCGCTTCGGCACCCGCACCATCCGCTTCGAGACCGGCCGCATCGCGCGCCAGGCGGCCGGCGCGGCCGTCGCATACCTCGACGGCGAGACCACGCTCCTGTCGGCCACGACGGCCGGCAAGCACCCGAAGGAGCAGTTCGACTTCTTCCCCCTGACGATCGACGTCGAGGAGCGGCAGTACGCCGCCGGCAAGATCCCCGGCTCGTTCTTCCGCCGTGAGGGCCGTCCCTCGACCGAGGCGATCCTCGCGTGCCGCCTGGTCGACCGCCCGCTGCGCCCCCTGTTCGTCAAGGGCCTGCGCAACGAGGTCCAGGTCGTCGTGACGGTGCTGTCGATCCACCCGGACGACGCGTACGACGTGCTCGCGATCAACGCGGCCTCGATGTCGACGCAGATCTCGGGCCTGCCGTTCTCCGGCCCGGTGGGCGCGGTCCGCATCGCGCTCGTCGACGGCCAGTGGGTCGCGTTCCCGCGCTACTCCGAGCGCGCGCGCGCCACGTTCGACATGGTCGTCGCGGGCCGTGTCGTCGGTGACGACGTCGCGATCGCGATGATCGAGGCCGAGGCGCCCGAGAACTCCTGGAACATCATCAAGAACGAGGGCGGCATCGCCCCGACCGAAGAGGTCGTCGCCGCGGGCCTGGAGTCCGCGAAGCCGTTCATCAAGGTGCTCGTCGAGGCGCAGCTCGCGCTCGCCTCGAAGGCCGCCAAGGAGACCCAGGTCTTCCCCGTCTTCCCCGAGTACCTCCCGGACGCCTACGACGCCGTCGCGGCGATCGCCGAGGCCCCGCTGGGCCAGGCGCTGACCATCGCGGACAAGCAGGACCGCGAGGAGCGCCTCGACCAGGTCAAGGCCGACTCCATCGAGCGCCTGGCGGGCGAGTTCGCCGGCCGCGAGAAGGAGCTGTCCGCGGCGATCCGCGCGATCACCAAGAAGCTCATCCGCCAGCGCATCCTCACCGACGGCTTCCGTATCGACGGCCGTGGCCTGCGCGACATCCGCACGCTCTCGGCCGAGGTCGAGGTGCTGCCCCGCGTGCACGGCTCGGCGATCTTCGAGCGCGGCGAGACGCAGATCCTCGGCGTCACGACGCTCAACATGCTCCGCATGGAGCAGCAGCTCGACACGCTCTCCCCGGAGACGCGCAAGCGCTACATGCACAACTACAACTTCCCGCCCTACTCGACGGGTGAGACGGGCCGCGTCGGCTCGCCGAAGCGTCGCGAGATCGGCCACGGCGCCCTCGCCGAGCGCGCGATCATGCCCGTCCTGCCGAGCCGCGAGGAGTTCCCCTACGCGATCCGCCAGGTCTCCGAGGCGCTGAGCTCGAACGGCTCGACGTCCATGGGCTCGGTCTGCGCCTCGACGCTGTCGCTGCTCAACGCCGGCGTGCCGCTGCGCGCGCCCGTCGCGGGCATCGCGATGGGCCTCGTCTCCGACACCGTCGACGGTGAGACCCGCTACGCGGCGCTCACCGACATCCTCGGCGCCGAGGACGCGTTCGGCGACATGGACTTCAAGGTCGCCGGCACGCGCGAGTTCGTCACCGCGATCCAGCTCGACACCAAGCTCGACGGCATCCCCGCCTCGGTGCTCGGCGACGCGCTGACGCAGGCGAAGGAGGCCCGCCTGGCCATCCTCGACGTCCTCAACGAGGCGATCGACGTCCCCGACGAGATGTCGCCGTTCGCCCCGCGCGTCATCGCGGTGCAGGTCCCGGTCGACAAGATCGGCGAGGTCATCGGGCCGAAGGGCAAGATGATCAACCAGATCCAGGCTGAGACCGGCGCCGACATCTCCATCGAGGACGACGGCACGGTCTACATCGGCGCCACCGACGGTCCGTCGGCGGAGGCCGCGCGGGCGGCGATCAACGCGATCGCCAACCCGCACATGCCGGAGATCGGCGAGCGCTTCGTGGGCACCGTGGTCAAGACCACGACCTTCGGCGCGTTCATCTCGCTCTCGCCGGGCAAGGACGGGCTGCTGCACATCTCGCAGATCCGCAAGCTCGTCGGCGGCAAGCGCGTCGAGAACGTCGAGGACGTCCTCAGCGTGGGCCAGAAGGTCCAGGTGGAGATCGGCGAGATCGACCCGCGCGGCAAGCTGTCGCTGCACGCGGTGATCGACGAGCCCGCCGAGGGCTCCGAGGACGCGGCCGACTCCAGCGCAGCCGACGCCTGACGTGCCTCTGGACCTCCCGCTCGTCGGCCCGGGTGAGCCGGGCAGCGAGCTGACCGCTGGGCAGGACGGCGGCGCACACGTGCGTCGTTCCGTCCTGCCCGGCGGGGTCCGCGTGCTCACCGAGCACATGCCGGGCCTGCGCTCGGCGACGGTGGGCGCCTGGGTCGGGGTGGGCTCGCGCGATGAGCGCGACGGCCACCACGGCTCGACCCACTTCCTCGAGCACCTGCTCTTCAAGGGCACGGCGCGGCGGTCCGCGATGGACATCGCCGAGGCCTTCGACGAGGTCGGCGGCGAGGCGAACGCGGCCACCGGCAAGGAGCACACCTGCTACTACGCGCGGGTGCTCGACTCCGACCTGCCGATGGCGGTCGACGTCATCGCGGACATGGTCACCTCGGCCCGCCTGGACACGGGCGAGCTCGAGACCGAGCGCGGGGTCATCCTCGAAGAGCTCGCGATGAACGACGACGACCCGAGCGACGTGGTGCACGAGTTGTTCGCCACTGCCGTGCTCGGGTCCCACCCGCTCGGCCGCCCCATCGGCGGCACGCCCGACACGATCCGCGCGGTGCCGCGGAGCGCGGTCTGGGAGCACTACCAGGAGCACTACCGCTCCTCCACCCTCGTGGTGACCGCCGCGGGGGGCGTCGACCACGACGCGCTGTGCGCGCAGGTCGCCAAGGCCCTGGCCGACGGCGGCTGGGACCTCACGACTCCGCGCCCCGTGGGTCGCCGCGACGCCAACGCGCCGCAGGACGGCGTGCCCGACATCGGCGCTGAGACGACTGTGCACCGGGCCACCGAGCAGGCCAACGTCATCATCGGCGGCACTGGCCTGACCGCCACCGACCCGCGCCGCTTCACGCTCTCCGTGCTGAACGCGGTGCTGGGCGGCGGCATGTCCTCGCGGCTCTTCCAGGAGATCCGGGAGAAGCGCGGACTGGCCTACTCGACGTACTCCTTCGCCTCGGGCCACGCGGACACCGGGATCTTCGGGTTGTACGCCGGCTGCGCCCCGGCGAAGGTGGACCAGGTCGTCGAGCTGCTGGTCTCCGAGTGGGAGCACCTCGCCGACAGCGGGATCACCCAGGCCGAGCTGGCGCGCTCGGTGGGGCAGCTCTCCGGCAGCCTCGTGCTCGGCATGGAGGACACGGGCTCGCGGATGAGCCGGCTCGGCAAGTCCGAGCTGGTGCACGGCGAGCTGCTCTCGCTCGACGAGACGCTCGACCGCATCCGCGCGGTGACGGCCGCCGACGTGCAGGAGCTCGCCGCGGAGCTGGCCGCGCGGCCTCGTTCGATGGTGCGGATCGGCCCGTTCCGCTCCTGAGGCTCGCCGCCCGCCCCGCGCGGGCGTCCTGAGCGCGATGATGGGCGTATGAGCCCTGCCGTGCTCGACTACCACCGGTTCCCGCCCCCGGCGGACGCCGCCTGGTTCGTCGAGCACCTGTGGGTGGCCCGCACCGACGCCGACGCGCCGCCCGTGCTGGAGGTCTTCCTGCCCAACGGGCGGCCCTCGGTGCTGGTGCGGCTTGGCTCGCTGGGCACGCGCGTGGACCCCGTGACCGGGGAGCGCGCTGCCGACGACAGCGGGGTGATCGGCTTGTCCGTCGACCCGCACGTCGTCCGGCTCAGCCCCGGATCCTGGTTCGTGGGCGCCCAGCTCGCCCCCTACGGGCTGGCGGCGCTGCGGCCCGGCCGGCTGCTCGTGGGGGAGTCGGCCCCGTTGACGCATGTGCTGGCCCCCGCCGCGGCCGCGACCTTGGCGGACCGGGTGCGCGCGGCCCCGGACGACGCCCACGCGACGACGATCCTGGGCATGGACCTGGCCGCCAGCGTGCGCCGGCGCACGCCCGCGGGCCGGCTCGACACGCTCCAGACCGCCATCTGCGTCATCGAGGAGAGGCGCGGCCTCGTGCGGCCCATCGACCTGGCGCAGGCGGCCAACGTGACCCTCGCGGCGCTGCACCAGTGCTTCGTCGAGGAGGTGGGCCTGCAGCCGGTGACGTTCCTCCAGGCCACCCGCTTCCTGATGTTCGTGGCCGAGCTCGCCGGGCCCGCGCCGTGGACGGCCGAGACGGTGCTCGCCGCGATGCGCTCCTACCTCGCCACCGAGCCCGTCCCCCGCGAGGTCGAGCGGTTCACCGGGCTCAGCCCCGGCCAGCTCCGCCGCGCGGTGCACGGCATCACCGCCCTGCTGCGTCCCGCCCACGAGCGCGGACGGCCCGTGACCTGATGGGCGGCTAGGCTCGGCTCTCGTGAGCGAGCGCATCAGGGTGGCCGTCCTCGGAGCCGCCGGACGAATGGGATCGACAGTGGTGCGGGCCGTGCAGGAGGCTCCCGACCTGGAGCTCGTCGCGACCCTCGACGCGGGGGACGACGTCGGCGCCCTGGCCGACAGCGGCGTGCAGGTGGCTGTCGACTTCACCGTGCCGTCGGCCACGGAGGCGAACGTGCTGGCCCTGGTGGACGCGGGCATCCACGCCGTGGTCGGGACCACGGGCTGGACCGACGAGTCGCTCGGCCGGGTCCGCTCCCGGCTCGAGGCGCGCCCCGGGGCAGGGGTGCTCATCGCGCCCAACTTCGCGCTCGGCGCCGTGCTGGCGATGACTTTCGCGTCCCGTGCCGCGCGGTACTTCGACTCGGTGGAGGTCATCGAGCTCCACCATCCCGACAAGGTGGACGCGCCGTCGGGCACCGCGCGGCACACCGCCGCCGGGATCGCCGCCGCCCGGGCCGCCGCCGGCGTCGGCCCCAGCCCCGACGCGACGACCTCGGCCCTCGACGGGGCGCGAGGCGCGGACGTGGACGGCGTGCGCGTGCACTCGGTGCGGCTGCGCGGTCTCGTCGCGCATGAGGAGATCCTGTTGGGCAACCCGGGGGAGATGCTCACCCTGCGGCATGACTCCTTCGACCGGGTGAGCTTCATGCCCGGCGTGCTGCTCGGCATCCGCGAGGTCGGCGCCCGTCCGGGCCTCACCGTGGGCCTCGAGCACTTCCTGGACCTGGGGTGAGCACTGCGCCGGCGACCACCGGGGGGCGTCGACAGCGCACCGCGATCGCGGGGGCCGTCGCGCTGACCGCGCTGCTCGCGCTGTACCTGTGGGTGGTGATGGCCCGCGCGGTGGCGCTGCTCCGCACCGGGGACCCGGTGGGCATCGGCCTCGGGGTGGGGATCTTCGTGCTGCCGCTCCTGGCGGTCTGGGCGATCGGCCGCGAGTGGCGCATGGCCTTCGCGGTGCAGCGGATGGCCGACGAGCTCGCCGCCGCCGACCAGTTGCCGGTGGACGACCTGCCGCGCTCACCCGGCGGGCGCATCGACCGGGCCGCCGCCACGGAGGCGTTCGCGACCGCGCGCGCTGAGGCTGAGGCCGCCCCGGGGGACTGGGCTGTCTGGTACCGGCTCGCGTTCGCCTATGACGCCGCGGGCGATCGGCGCCGGGCCCGTGAGGCGCTGCGGACCGCCGCCCGGCTGCACCGGGCCTGAGCCCGGCGTCAGATCGTCGCGCCCCACAGGTGCTCGGTGACGGTGCGGGTCTCGCCGTCGGGTCCGATCCCGGTGGCGAGCTCGCGCACGGCCTCCTCGGGGCCGAAGCCCGCTGAGGAGAGGAACTGCGCGCGGCCCGCGTCGCCGTCGAGCACCCAGGTGCGGGCGTAGGCGGCGCCGTCCTCCCGCAGCATGTCCACGGCGGCGGCGAGGAGGCGCGAGCCGTGCCCTGAGCGCTGGGCGACGGGCGCCACCTCCAGCGAGAGGATCTCCCCGCCTGGCGCGGCGAGCGGCGTCTCCTCGGGCGCGGGCAGCGGCGCGACGGCGGTGAAGCCGACGACGTCGGGGCCCTCGCAGGCGACGAGCACCCGGTATCCGGGGCCTGGGGGAGCGGTGATCGCCTGGGCCCAGCGCTCGGCGATGGCGCTGCCGTCGAGGCCCGCCAGCACCTCGTGGCCGACCTCCGGGGTGTGCGCTGACCGCCACGCGGCGAGCTGGATGTCGGTGATCGCGAGCTCGTCGCCGGGCACTGCGGGGCGCACCGAGACGTCCGCCTGCTCGCTGAACAGCGCCATCAGAGCACCTCCGCCTCGGGCGCCGTGGCCAGGAGGGCGTCGTCGCCGGTCAGGGACTTCTGGGTGCGCGTGGCCAACGGTGTCTCCGGGGGTGGGGTGCTGCCGACAGGGCCCGCCGAGAGTATCAACAGCGGGCCCGCCGGCCCCCGTCGAGCGACGCGGCCGGGTGACGGGTCATGGCATCCCGAGCGCCCGCAGCACCGCGGCGACGAGCGCGGCGGCGGCCACGACCACGATGAACGGCGCCCGCAGCGCCAGGGCGAGTGCGGCGACGGCGAGCGCGGGCAGGCGGGCGTCCACCGTCAGCCCCGGGCCCGCGCCGAAGGCCTGCACCCCGACGAGGGCGGCGAGCAACGCCACGGTGACCAGCGACGAGACGCGCGCGACCCGCGGCTCGGCGAGCCAGTGCTCGGGGACGAGGTGGCCCACGAGCTTGATCGCGAAGCAGACGGCCCCGGCGGACAGCACCGCGAGCCAGGTCAGCGTGTGCTCGCTCATGGCGCCTCCTGCGCGTCGGGCTGCTGTGGGCCCCTCCGCCATCCGACGACGACAGCCACGAGGGCGGCCGCCAGCACGGGCAGGCCCGAGGGGACCAGGGGGGTGAACGCCAGGGCGACGCCCATCCCCAGCGCCGCCACGACGCGTGCGGCGCGGTCGGCGAGCCGTGGCCACAGCAGTGCGAGGAACGCCGCGGCCGCCGCCGCGTCCAGGCCGTAGCGCCGCGGGTCGCCCAGCGCGTCGCCGAGCAGGGCGCCGGCGAAGGTGAACACGTTCCAGAGCCCGAAGATGCCCACGCCCGTCCACCAGAACCCGGCGCGCGCCGCCTCCGGGGTGGGCTGCGCCGTCGAGACGGCTGTCGACTCGTCGATGGTCACCTGCGCGGCGAGTGCCCGCCGCCAGCCGCGCGCGCCAGTGAACGGCGCGACGAGCGGGCCGTAGAGCCCGTTGCGCGCGCCCAGCAGGCTCGCCGCGGCGACGGCGGCCGCGGCGGTGCCCCCGGCGCCGATCACGCCGATGAACGCGAACTGGGACCCGCCAGAGAACATCAGGAGGCTGAGCGCCATGGTCTGCGGCAGGTCGAGGCCGGCGGCGACGGACAGCGCGCCGAAGGAGACGGCGTACAGGCCCGTCGCGAGGGCCACGGACAGCGACTGCTGCACCGCGGCGCGGCGCGCGCTCGCCTGCTCGCCGGGAGCCAGGTCCACGCGGTCAGAGGGCGACGTAGCGGCGCTCGAGGTACTCCTCGATGCCGGCCTCGCCGCCCTCGCGCCCCAGCCCGGAGCTCTTGACCCCGCCGAACGGCGCGCTCGCGTCGGAGACCATCCCGCGGTTCACCCCGAGCATCCCGGCCTCCACCCGCTCGGCGAGCCGCATCACGCGGCCCACATCCCGGGTGTACGCGTAAGCGACCAGCCCGAACTCGGTGCTGTTCGCGAGCTCGAGGGCCTCGCGCTCGTCGCCGAACGTCACGATGGGGGCGACCGGGCCGAACGTCTCCTCACGGACGGCCCGGGCGTCCCGCGAGACGCCCGTCAGCACCGTCGGGTGGAAGAAGTGCCCGGCGCGCTGTGCGCGCTCGCCGCCGACGAGGACCTTCGCCCCGCCGTCCACGGCGTCGGCCACGACGTCCTCGACGTGGTCGACCGCCGCCGCCTCGATGAGCGGGCCGACGGTGGTCGCGGCGTCGGCCCCGTGCCCGACCACGAGCTTGCGGAACGCCGCGGCGAGCCCGCGGGCGAACTCCTGGGCCACTGACTCGTGCACCAGGAAGCGGTTCGCGGCGACGCACGTCTGGCCCGCGTTGCGCATCTTCGCCGCGACGGCGCCCTCCACGGCCGCGGGGATGTCCGCGTCCTCGAAGACCAGGAACGGCGCGTTGCCGCCCAGCTCCATCGACGTCCGCAGCACGTTCTGCGCGGCGGCGCGCAGCAGCACCCGTCCCACCTCGGTCGAGCCGGTGAAGGAGAGCTTGCGCAGCCGCGGGTCGGCGATCACGGGCGCTGTCAGCTCGCTCGACGACGAGGTGGGCACGACGTTGATCACACCCGTCGGCAGGTCGCGGGCCTCGAGCTCGGCGCGCACGATCTCGGCGAAGTAGGACGTCGTCAGCGGCGTGAGCTGCGCGGGCTTGACCACCACGGGGCAGCCGGCGGCCAGGGCAGGGGCGATCTTGCGGGTGATCATCGCGAGCGGGAAGTTCCACGGGGTGATGAGCAGCGCCGGGCCGACCGGCCGGCTCAGGACCAATTGGTGGTGGGTGCCCGCGGGCGCCCGGCGGGCCAGGCCATCGAGGCGCACTGCCTGCTCGGAGTACCAGCGGACGTAATCCGCGGCGTAGGCGACCTCGGCGCGCGACTCGGCCAGGGGCTTGCCGCCCTCGGCGGTGATCAGGGCCGCGATGTCCTCGGTGCGCGCCACGACCGTCTCGAACACGGCGCGCAGCAGCTCGGCGCGGGCGCGCGGCGCGGTCTCGGCCCATTCCGCGGCGGAGTCGGCCGCGGCGCCGAGCGCCTCCAGCCCGTCGGCGGGACTGCCGTCGGCGACGTCGAAGAGAACCTCGGCGGTGGCGGGGTCCTCGACGGCGAATGTGCGGCCCGTCGAGGACGAGCGGCGCCACGCGCCACCGATGAGCAGTCCGGTCGGCACGTGGGCGGCGACCGTGGGCGGCAGGTGAGGCGTGGACATGCGCCCAGTGTGGCGCGCTGGTCCCCGACGTGCACAGGGTGCGCGGCAGCCGGACCGCATCCGGGGCCCGCGGGGAGAACTGGGCCCAGGCTCACGGCATCGACGCCTAGCATGACGCCATGACGTCAGCGGTCGCCTCACCTGTGCCCACCCCGTTCGAAGACCTGCTGCGCCTGGTGCTCGAGACCGGGACCCCCAAGTCGGACCGCACCGGCACCGGCACCCGCAGCGTCTTCGGCCACCAGATGCGCTTCGACCTGTCCCAGGGCTTCCCGCTGGTCACGACCAAGCGCGTCCACCTGAAGTCGATCGCGTATGAGCTGCTGTGGTTCCTGCGCGGCGACTCGAACGTGGGCTGGCTGCAGGAGAACGGCGTGCGCATCTGGGACGAGTGGGCTGACGAGGACGGCGAGCTCGGCCCGGTGTACGGCGTCCAGTGGCGCTCATGGCCGACGCCCGATGGCGGCCACATCGACCAGATCACGCGCGTGGTCGAGGACCTGCGCCGCGACCCGGACTCGCGCCGGCACATCGTCTCGGCGTGGAACGTCGCGGAGATCCCGTCGATGGCCCTCGCCCCGTGCCACGCGTTCTTCCAGTTCTACGTCGCCGACGGGCGGCTGTCGTGCCAGCTCTACCAGCGCAGCGCGGACCTGTTCCTGGGCGTGCCGTTCAACATCGCGTCCTACGCGCTGCTCACGCACATGGTCGCGCAGCAGGCGGGCCTGGAGGTCGGGGACTTCATCTGGACCGGTGGCGACTGTCACATCTACGACAATCACGTGGAGCAGGTGCGCGAGCAGCTCACCCGCGAGCCGTACCCCTACCCGACGCTGCGACTGCGCAAGGCGCCGTCGATCCTCGAGTACACGTATGAGGACATCGAGGTGGTGGGCTACCAGCACCACCCCACCATCAAGGCCCCGATCGCGGTCTGAGCCGATGAGCCTCGCACTGGTCTGGGCCCAGTCGCCCACGCGCGTCATCGGCCGTGACGGCGCCCTGCCGTGGCGGGTGCCGGAGGACATGGCCCGGTTCCGGGCCCTCACCTCGGGCAGCCCGGTGCTCATGGGGCGCGCCACCTGGGAGTCGCTACCCGCACGGTTCCGGCCGCTGCCGGGCCGCGAGAACCTGGTGCTGACCCGCAGCCCCGGGTACGAGGCCGAGGGCGCCACGGTGGTGGCCTCCCTCGCGTCCGCCCTGGACCGGCTGGCTTGGCGCGACGCGTGGGTGATCGGCGGCGGGACGGTGTACTCGGCCGCGATCGAGCACGCGGACCGGCTCGAGGTCACCGAGGTGGACGTGGACGTCGAGGGGGACGCGTTCGCCCCGCTGATCGATTCCGCGGTGTGGTCCGTGCGGGCCAGCGACCCGCCCGAGGGCTGGCACACGTCGAGCGTCGAGGGCGTGCGGTACCGCTTCGTCACCTACGAGCGCGCCACCCCGTAGCCCCGCGGACGACGTCCCACCCGCCGTCTCACCCCTGGCGGGCGCGTGCGCGCCGCGTGGGCGAGGGGCGGTACTTTGGGCACATGCCTCACCTCAGGACACCCGCGCGCCCCTTCGGCGCGGTGCTCACCGCGATGGTCACGCCGATGACGGCCGACGGCGCCCTGGACCTCGACGCCGCGGCCCGACTGGCCACCGCGCTGGTCGACGAGGGCGGCCATGACGGCCTGGTGCTCAACGGCACCACCGGCGAGGCCCCCGCCACGCACGCCCCCGAGAAGGCCGACCTCATCGCCGCGGTGGTCGAGGCCGTGGGCGACCGCGCCGTGGTCGTCGCCGGCGCCGGGTCCAACGACACCCTGCACGCCGTGCGGATGGCCGAGCAGGCGGCGGAGGCCGGGGCGCATGGACTGCTCGTCGTGGCCCCGTACTACTCCCGTCCCTCCCAGGAGGGCGTCTACCAGCACGTCCGCATGATCGCGGACTCCACCGAGCTCCCCGTGATGCTCTACGACGTGCCCGGCCGCACCGGTGTGCGGTTCGCGCAGCCGACGCTGGACCGGCTGGCCGCGCATGAGCGCGTCGTCGCGATCAAGGACGCCACCGGCGACCTGTATGCCGCCGCCACGGCGAGCGAGCGCACCGGCCTGGCCTGGTACTGCGGCGACGACGCGGTGTACCTGGCGATGCTCGCCCACGGGGCCGCCGGCACCGTCTCCGTGGTCGGGCACGTCGCGGGCCATCAGCTCGCGGAGGTCACCGAGGCCTTCGACGCGGGGGACATGGCGCGCGCCCTGCGGGTCTTCCGGTCGATCGCCCCGGCCATCGACGCGCTGAACGGCGCCGGATTCCAGGCCGCCGCCGCGAAGGCGGCAGTCGAGGCGCTGGGCCTCACCCCGAACCGACACATGCGGCTGCCCAACGTGGCTGCCTCCGACGAGGACGCGGCAGCGGTGCGCGCAGGGCTGCGCGCGGCGGGCCTGCTGGACGTCGTCCGGAGCTGACCAGGAGGGCCTGTGAGCCACCCCCATCCCGACCTGAGCCTCCCGCCCGAGCTGCCGAGCGGCGCGCTGCGCATCGTGGCGCTGGGCGGCCTCGGTGAGATCGGCCGGAACATGGCGGTCTTCGAGTATGAGGGCCGCCTGCTCGTCGTCGACTGCGGCGTGCTGTTCCCCGAGGACCACCAGCCGGGCGTCGACCTGATCCTCCCGGACTTCGACTACATCCGGGACCGCCTGGACGACATCGAGGCCATCGTCCTCACGCACGGCCACGAGGACCACATCGGCGCGGTGCCGTACCTGCTGCGCCTGCGCCGGGACATCCCGCTGGTGGGCTCGCAGCTCACCCTCGCGTTCGTCGAGGCGAAGCTCAAGGAGCACAAGATCGCCCCGCTGACCCTCGCGGTCCGGGAGGGGCAGGTCGAGCAGCTCGGCCCGTTCGAGTGCGAGTTCGTCGCGGTGAACCACTCGATCCCCGATGCCCTGGCCGTCGCGATCCACACCGGCGCGGGCACCGTGCTGCACACCGGCGACTTCAAGATGGACCAGCTCCCGCTCGACGGGCGCATCACCGACCTGCGGGCGTTCGCGCGGCTCGGCGAGCGGGGCGTCGACCTGTTCATGGTCGACTCCACGAACGCCGAGGTGCAGGGCTTCGTGACGCCCGAGCGGGAGATCGGCCCGGTGCTCGACGCGGTCTTCGCCTCGTCCACGCAGCGCATCGTCGTGGCCTCGTTCGCCTCGCATGTGCACCGCGTGCAGCAGGTCCTCGACGCCGCCGTCGCCCATGGCCGCAAGGTCGCGCTCGTCGGGCGCTCGATGGTGCGGAACATGACTATCGCCGCCGAGCTCGGCTACCTGCACGTGCCCGAGGGCGTGCTCGTCGACCAGAAGAAGCTCGACACCGTGCCGGACGAGGAGCTGGTGCTGATGTGCACCGGCTCCCAGGGCGAGCCGATGGCCGCGCTGTCCCGGATCGCCACCAACGACCACAAGGTGAGCGTGGGCCCCGGGGACACCGTGATCCTCGCCTCGTCGCTCATCCCCGGCAACGAGAACGCGGTGTTCCGTGTGATCAACGGCCTGACCCGGCTGGGCGCCCGCGTGGTGCACTCGGGCAACGCGAAGGTCCATGTGTCGGGCCACGCCAGCGCCGGCGAGCTCCTGTACTGCTACAACATCCTGCGGCCCAAGAACGTCATGCCGGTGCACGGCGAGGCGCGGCACCTGGTCGCCAACGCGGCGCTGGCCGTCAAGTCGGGCGTCCCCGCCGACCGCGTGGTGCTCGCCGAGGACGGTGTGGTGGTCGACCTCGTCGACGGGCGCGCGAGCGTCGTGGGCGCTGTGCCGTGCGGCTACGTGTACGTGGACGGGTCGAGCGTGGGGGAGATCACCGACGCCGAGCTCAAGGACCGCCGAATCCTCGGCGACGAGGGCTTCATCTCGATCTTCGTGGTGGTGAGCTCCGCCGACGGCAAGGTGCTCGTCGGCCCGCAGATCCACGCGCGGGGCTTCGCGGAGGACGACGCCGTGTTCGACGACATCCTCCCGGACATCGTGGCAGCCCTCGAGGAGGCCGCGCAGCGGGGCGGCTCGGACACGCACCAGATGCAGCAGGTGGTGCGCCGCATCGTGGGGCGCTGGGTCTCGAACCGGCTGCGCAGGCGGCCGATGATCATCCCGGTCGTGGTGGAGGCCTGACCTGGGACTTGCCCGTCCCCTCCCGATGGGCGCCGCCGACACGCAGCCTGCTGCGGCGCGGCGCCCCACCGCGCGACTAACGTGAGGACCATGGCGACCCGTACGTCCTCACCCACACCGCGAGGCCGCGGGTCCGGCTCGTCGACCGCGCAACGATCCGGCGGCCGGCCGGCGGCTGCCCGTGGAGGCTCGAACCGGCCCTCCGGACGCGCCGCCGCCCCGCCCCCGCAGCGTCCCGCGCTGCCGTTGCGCATCGTCAAAGGCGCGTGGATGGGCGTCGCGCACCTGATCGGCGGCAGCGCCCGCCGGATGGGCCGCGGAGCCCGGGACCTCGACCCGGCGCACCGCCGCGACGGCCTCGCGTTCACGCTGCTGGGCCTGTCGATCGTCATCGCGGCGCGCGAGTGGTGGGACTTGTCCGGGACCGCTGGCGACGTGGTGCACAACGTCGTCGCCGGCACCTTCGGCCGGGTCGGCGTCGCCGTCCCGGTGGTGCTGCTGGCCATCTCGATCCGGCTCATGCGCCACCCTGACCGGGGGCAGGCGAACTCGCGGATCGGCATCGGGCTCGCGGCGATCACCCTGGCCGTGTGCGGGCTCGTGCACCTGTCGGCGGACCTGCCCGCGCCCAGTGGCGGCTACGCGGCGCTGCGCGAGGCTGGCGGCATCGTCGGCTACCTCGTGGGCACGCCGTTGGTCAGCTTGCTGACGGCCTACGTCACGGTCCCGCTGCTCGGGCTGCTCGCCTTCTTCGGGCTGCTGGTCGTCACGGCCACCCCGGTGCACATGATCATCCCGCGGCTGCGCGCGCTGTACGAGCGCCTCACCGGCGGCCGCCACGGCGAGGAGGACGTGGAGGACGACGACGCGCCGCTCGTCATCAACGCGGGCCACACCGCGCTGCCCGATCCGGAGCCCGAGCCCGCCAAGACGCGCAGGCTGCTGGGACGGGGCCGCAAGGAGCGTGCCGCGGCCGCCGCGGAGGCCGAGCGCGAGCGGCTCGACGGCTACGTGGGCGACGAGGCGTTCGAGCGCGCGGCGATCGTCGCCGCCCGCGGCGAGGACCTCCCCGAGGCGGAGGACGAGGCCGCCGCCGAGCCCGATTCCGTGGCCACCACCGTCATGGACAGGACCCCCGAGCAGACGCCAGCGGCGCCGCGCTCGAAGCCGCTCGCCGCGCCGCCCACCGCCGGCGTGCCGCGCGGGGAGCAGCCGATGCTCGAGGGCGACGTGCTGTACCTGCTGCCGGCCGAGGACGTCCTGGCCAAGGGCCCGCCGCACAAGGTCCGCTCGGCCGCCAACGACCGCGTCGTGGAGGCGCTGACCACAGTCCTCAACCAGTTCGAGATCGACGCGCAGGTCACCGGGTTCACTCGTGGGCCGACGGTGACGCGGTACGAGGTCGAGCTGGGCCCGGCCGTCAAGGTCGAGCGGGTCACGGCGCTGTCCAAGAACATCGCCTACGCCGTGGCCAGCGCTGACGTGCGCATCCTCTCGCCGATCCCCGGCAAGTCCGCGATCGGCATCGAGATCCCCAACACGGACCGCGAGACGGTGTCGCTGGGGGATGTGCTCCGCTCCAGCGCGGCCCGCCGCTCCGAGCACCCGATGGTCATCGGCGTCGGCAAGGACGTCGAGGGCGGCTACGTCACGGCCAACCTCGCCAAGATGCCGCACCTGCTCGTGGCCGGCGCCACCGGCGCGGGCAAGTCGAGCTTCGTGAACTCGATGATCGTCTCGGTGCTGATGCGCGCGACCCCCAACGAGGTGCGCATGGTGCTGGTCGACCCCAAGCGGGTCGAGCTCACCGTCTACGAGGGCATCCCGCACCTCATCACCCCCATCATCACCAACCCGAAGAAGGCCGCCGAGGCCCTCGAGTGGGTGGTGCGGGAGATGGAGGCGCGCTACGACGACCTGGCGATGTTCGGGTACAAGCACATCGACGACTTCAACGCGGCGGTCCGCTCCGGCAAGGTCAAGCCGCTGCCGGGCTCCGAGCGCAAGATCGCGACGTACCCGTACCTGCTGGTGATCGTCGACGAGCTCGCCGACCTCATGATGGTGGCGCCGCGCGACGTCGAGGCCTCCATCCAGCGCATCACCCAGCTCGCCCGCGCCGCCGGCATCCACCTGGTGCTCGCCACGCAGCGGCCCAGCGTCGACGTGGTCACCGGGCTCATCAAGGCCAACGTGCCCTCACGGCTCGCGTTCGCCACGTCCTCGCTCACCGACTCGCGCGTCGTGCTCGACCAGCCCGGCGCCGAGAAGCTCATCGGGCAGGGTGACGCGCTCTTCCTGCCGATGGGCGCCGCCAAGCCGATGCGCACCCAGGGGGCCTGGGTCTCGGAGAGCGAGATCCACGCCGTCGTCGAGCACGTGAAGAAGCAGCTCAAGCCCAGCTACCGGCAGGACGTCGTCGTCTCGGCCGCCAAGAAGCAGGTGGACGAGGACATCGGCGACGACCTCGACCTGCTGCTGCAGGCCGCCGAGCTCGTCATCACCTCGCAGTTCGGCTCGACGTCGATGCTGCAGCGCAAGCTGCGGGTCGGCTTCGCGAAGGCCGGTCGCCTCATGGACCTGCTGGAGTCCCGCGAGATCGTGGGGCCCTCCGAGGGGTCCAAGGCCCGCGAGGTGCTGGTGCAGCCCGACGACCTGCCCGGCACCCTGGCGATGCTGCGCGGCGTGCCGGAGCCCGAGGCGGGCGGGGACGACGGCGCCCTGCCCGGGGACCCGCCGGTGGCCACCGACTACTTCGACGGCGCCGACGAGGATGAGGAGTCCGGGCGCCGCGGGCGCTGAGCCGCGATCACGCCACGTCGGTGCGGGCCACGACCAAGGGCTCCGGCCCGGTGGGGGTCGTCGGGCGGGTGCGCTCGACGGCCTCTGTGCCCGCCGCGGCGCGCACGCGCTCGGCCCGCGTGGCGACCTCGGCCGGGGTGAGGGCCTGCGTGCCGCCGGGGATGTCGACGAGGGCGTGCAGGCGGTGCCCCGAGCGCCGGTCGACGGTGGTCGGGGTCCACTGGACGTCGGTGACCCGGGCGGGGCCGGCCTCGACGCCCTGGGCGGGAAAGGCGCCGGTGCTCGTGACCTGGGCGGTCAGCAGCAGGCCGGACTCCGTGCCGGCGACGCAGCATTCGGAGTCCTGGTTGGAGAGCAGGTTGCCGAGCCCGTAGGCGACCCACATCCCCAGGCCGCCCGGGCCGCCCTCGAGGCGCGCCACGGGCTGGGGCACATGCGCGTGGTGCCCGATCATGAGGTCCACCACGGCGGAGTCGGCGAGTGCCTGCGCCACCTCGGCCTGCCGGGCCGTGGGCTCGGTCACGTACTCCACACAGCAATGCACGCTCGCGACCACCAGGTCGGCGCCGGCGGCCCGCGCCGCCTCGGCCTGCGCCACCAGGCGGGCGGTGTCGAGCAGGTCGACCGACCACGGCTTGTCGGCGTCGACGGGCATGCCGTTGGTGCCGTAAGTCGCGGCGAGGTGCGCCACGGTGAGGCGCTGGCCTGCGCGCTCCAGGATGTAGAGCTGCGGCTGGCCTTGCTCCACGGCGCTGCGCGCGGTGCCCACATGCCCCATGCCCGCGACGTCGAGGGCCTCGAGCGTCGCGGCGATCCCCGCGAACCCGCGGTCCGCCGAGTGGTTGGACGCCGTCGAGCAGCCGTCCCAGCCGGCGTCGGCGAGGCCCTGGGCGATCTCGACGGGGCTCCCGAACCTCGGGTAGCCGGACGGCTTCCCGTCGGCGGGGGCCACCGGCGTCTCCAGGTGGCACAGCGCCAGGTCCGCGCCCTGCACCCAGGCGTCGAATGGGCTCAGCAGGGGCGCGAAGTCGTAGCCGCCCGAGGTGGTGCGCGCCGAGGCGATCACCGGGAGGTGGGGGAGGACGTCGCCCGCCGCCACGATGGTGAAGACCGCGTCGGGGTCTGCCGTGGGAGTGGGGACGGGAGTGGGGGTGGCAGTGTCGAGGGCGGCGTCGACGATGGGCCGGATGACGCCCACCGGCGGCACGGGCACACCGGGGGACGCCAGGGCCACGGCCGCCAGGGTGAGGCTGAGGCCCGCCGCCACAAGTCCGACTCGGGTCCACTGTCGCGGCCCAGGGGGCGTCCGCGCATGTCGGGTCACGGGGCGCACGCTACCGGCGCGCCTGGCCAGTTCACGGCAGGCGTGTCCGTGTTCCCAGTAGGGGCGTCTAGGCTGTCTGGGTGGTCGACGTCGTCCCCTCCCGTCTCAACATCGCGAATGCCCTGACCGTCCTGCGGATCGTGCTCGTGCCCTTCCTCGCCTGGTCTCTGCTGGCGGAGGGCGGGCACACGGTCCAGTGGCGGCTCGTCGCTGCCGCGATCTTCGTGGTGGCGGCCATCACCGACCGGATCGATGGCGACATCGCGCGCCGCTCCGGCCTGGTCACCGACCTCGGCAAGCTGCTGGACCCCATCGCGGACAAGCTCCTGGTCGGCACGGCGCTGGTGCTCCTGTCCGTGCTGGCCGACCTGCCGTGGTGGGTGACGGCCATCGTGCTGGTCCGCGAGATCGGCATCACGATCATGCGGTTCTTCCTGCTGCGCTACCTCGTCCTGCCCGCCTCGCGCGGCGGCAAGGTCAAGACCGTCCTGCAGTCGGTCGCGCTGGGGCTGTACCTGCTGCCGCTGGACCACCTGCCCGGGTTCGTGCACGTCATCGCCGCGGTGGTGATGGGCGCCGCGGTGCTCGTGACAGTGCTGACCGGCCTCGACTACGTGCGGACCGCGCTGCGCATCCGCGCCGCCGGCCGGCGCGCGCAGCTGCTCGTGCCATGACAGCCTCGGCGCTGGCGTGACAGGGCTGCCCGACGCGGACGCCCGCGCCGCGCGGCTGCTCCAGGCGCTCGAGCGCCGCGGATGGACCATCGCCGTCGCCGAGTCCTTGACCGGGGGGTTGGTCACCGCCGCCCTGGTGGACGTCCCCGGCGCCTCCCGGACCGTGCGGGGCGGCGTCGTCGCCTACGCCACCGACCTCAAGGCCTCCCTGCTCGACGTCGACGGCACGCTCCTCGACGAGCGCGGCGCCGTGGACCCTGACGTCGCCACGGCGATGGCCGAGGGTGTGCGCAAGCGGCTCGGCGCGGACGTGGGCCTGGCGACCACCGGCGTCGCGGGCCCGGACCCGCAAGACGGCCGCGCGCCCGGGACTGTGCACCTCGCGGTGGTGGGGCCCGGCCTCGCGCACACGGTGCGGATCGACGTCTCAGGGGCCTCCCGCGCCGAGGTGCGCGCCCGGGCGACCGCCGCGGTGATCGACCTGGCCCTGGCCCAGGTGGGCTCCGCCGGGTGAAGGCGCCCCATCACCACCCTCGGGCGGGAACACCCTGGCGTCCGCGCGCGTTGGGAGAGACGTGATGATGAGTACACGACCGCCCGCACGCAGCGTCTCGGTCGCGCGCAACGCGACGGCGCGTCAGGGCAGCGCAAGGTACGGTGGAAGTCTCCCCATTCGGGGACGGGCCGGCGCCTCGGCAGTCCGGGACACGTCAGTGGTTGCGGCGAAGGCCGCAGGCAAGGACGAGGAGCTCACAGGGAGAGGGGGGCGCCAGATGGTTGTTCTACGTCGTGAGATCGGCGATGTCCTTCGGGACGCGCGGCAGCGCCAGGGGCGCACCCTGCGCGAGGTTTCCTCCGCCGCACGGGTGTCCCTCGGATACCTCAGCGAGGTGGAGCGCGGCCAGAAGGAGGCGTCGTCGGAGCTGCTCGGCAGCATCTGCGAGGCACTCGACGTGCCCATGTCGCTGGTGCTGCGCGAGGTCAGCGACCGCATCGCCATCGCCGAGGGCCTGCTGATCCCCGACACCGTTCCGGCGGAGTTCACCGACGTGGTCGGTGGGCACGCGGACGGCAGTTGGGCACGCGCCCGCGCGGAGCTGGCGCCCATCGGCTGATCGGCCGACTAGTCAACGGGACGCCGCGATGACCAACCTGGTTATCGCGGCGTTCTTGTGCCCGGGTCAGGCTGGCAGCGCGGGCAGAAGAAGACGGGCCGGGTGAACGGCGCCGAGCCTGCCTCGCCCACCGCGATCGGGGCGCCGCAGCGGCGGCACGGCTGGCCGGCACGCCCATGCACCAGCGTCGTGGCCCCCCGCGCGCGCTCGCCGGTGCTGCCGGGCACGGCCGACGCGATCGAGCGCTGCATCAGCCGGCGGGCGACGCCGAGCACCCGGGCGGGGTCGTCGACCTGGCCCGCGGGAGTCCAGGGCCAGACGCCGAGCGTGAACAGGCTCTCCGCCAGGTAGATCGTCCCGATCCCCGCAGCCACCCGCTGGTCGAGCAGCACCTCGCAGACTGGCCGCTGGCCGTTGGCGGCCCATCGGCGCAGCGCCTCCGGCAGTCCGGCCTGCGGGAAGTCGTCGGCCAGCACGTCGGGGCCCAGGTGGCCGATCAGACTGTGCTCGTCGCGCGTGGGCACCACGTCGAGCATCCCCAGGTCCTTGCCCAGGGCCGTCCAGACCTCGTTGCCGAGGAGCGCGCGGACGTCCGCGCGCCGCCCGGAGGCCTCGCGAGACCCGGTGCGCTCGATCGACCAGCGGCCCTCCATGCGGAGGTGGGTGTGCAGCGTGCGGCCGTCGTCGAGCCGGGTGAGCAGGTGCTTGCCGTACGGGACGTTGGCCAGCACCGTGCGACCGGTCAGGTCGACCTCCGCGGCGGTGGGCCAGCGCAACTCGGCCCGGGTCAGCGGTCGCCCCGCGAGCGCCTGGTCGAGCCGCGCGGCGGTGCGGCGGACGATGTCGCCCTCAGGCACGGCGTGCCCTCGGCGTCCTCACGCCTGCCCTCGCAGCCGTAGCCCTCGAGGCGTCGGCGCGAAGCCGGCGGCGACCAGCGCCCGCCCGACGGGCCCGTCGAGCGTGGCGGCGCTGAGCACCTCCGCGCCGTCGATGCGGGCGAGGGTCAGGCGTCCGAGTTGGCCGCGTCGCACCGCCTCGGCGAGGCGCCCGGCGGCGAGCTCGAGGGGCGCTGGGTCGTGGGTGAATGTCAGGACGGTGCGCCCGCCCCGCTCCACGTAGAGCACCAGGGCGCCGTCCACGAGCACCACGACGGCCCCCGCCTTCCGGCCCGGGCGGTGCCGTCCGCTGGTGGCCGCGGGCCCGTCCTCGTCGGGTGGCGGTGGCGGTGGCGGCCAGGCGAGCGCCGCGCCGTAGGGGTTGGCGGGGTCCGTGGCGGCCAGCACGACGACGTAGGGCGGCTCCTCGGCGCGGGCGCCCGGAGGGGGGCCGTCCGGCCCGTCGTCAGCCGCGCGCCTGGCCCGCTCGGCGGCGCGCTCCACGGCCCGCGCGTCCACCCGCAGGCGGTCGACGGCCCCCGGCAGCGCGAACTGTGAGCCGCCCAGATGCTCCACGAAGTACCCGCGCCGCACCTGCCCCGCCTGCTCCAGCGCGGACAGCACCCGGTACACACCGCCGAACTGCGCGGTGACGCCCTCGGCGGGGGCCACCGCGCGCGTCAGCACGCCGTGCCGGTCGAGGAGCTGCGCGGCCAGCGCATGCGCGCGCAGCGTGGGGTCGGCCTCGCGCGGCGGGAGCAGCGACCACCGGCCGCCGACGTCCTGCCCGGGCGCCGCCTCCGGCGTGGGGCGGCCCAGGCCGTGCCGTAGCCCGAGGCGGGCGCCGGGCGCCATCGACCGTGCCCGGGCCGTGGAGCGCGGTGTGCGGTGCGCCGTCGACCCGGCGCCCAGCCGGGCTCGCAGCGGCGCATACCTGTCATTGGTGACGTGCCCGGCCCACACGAGGTCCCAGAGGGCGGCGAGGACCTCGCCCTGCGTCGGCGGGTCGGGGCGATCACCCGGCTCGTCGACCAGTCGTGCGACCTCCGCGGCATGCGCGACCTGCGCGAGCAGCCCGCCCAGGAAGTACGCGCCGCCACCCGACAACGCCGTCAGCACCGCGCGGTGCACCGGGGTGTCGAGATGCCCGCCGGGGGCGATCTCCGCCGGCGCGGGCAAGATGAGGTCGGCCACGGCCGCCGGGTGCAGGCTGACCAGTCCGTCAGCCGAGCCGAGCTCGCCGTGCCCGGCCCACAGCACCTCGCCGGCGGCGGTGAGCTCGTCGAGCATCGCGGGCTGGTAGTCGCCGATCCGGGCGGGCAGCACGTGCGTCTCCAGGGCGGAGGCGGGCACTGTGGCGCCCGCGAGCTGCTCGATCACGCGCACGAGCCCGTCCACCCCCCGCAGCCCGCCAGCGCGAGGCGACGTGGAGCCCACCGGCGCGGGCTCGATGCCCTGCCACCTCGGCAGGAAGACGCCCAGGGTCTGCGGGTCCACCGGCTCCACCTCGGAGCGCAGCGCGGCGAGCGACCGGCGCCGCAGCGTCCGCAGCACGTCGGCGTCGCAGAACTCGTCGCCGGCGCCCCCGAGCACGTCGGGCCGCAGGCGGCCCTGCACCAGCGCACCGGACCGCTCCAGGCGGCGCAGCACCTCCGTGACGACCGCGACGCCCAGGCCGAACCGGTGTGCCACCTGGGTGGCGGGGAAGGGGCCGTGGGTGCGCGCGTGGCGGCGCACCAGGTCGCCCAGTGGGTCGGGCCGCACCTCGGTGAACGCCTCGGGGACGCCCACGGGCAGCGCCACCCCCAGCGCGTCGCGCAGGCGCCCGGCGTCCTCGATCGCCGCCCACTGCTCGGTGCGCTCGGC
This sequence comes from Cellulomonas cellasea, assembly GCF_030372105.1. Classification (GTDB taxonomy): domain Bacteria; phylum Actinomycetota; class Actinomycetes; order Actinomycetales; family Cellulomonadaceae; genus Cellulomonas_A; species Cellulomonas_A cellasea_A. Next base: position 37,687 of record NZ_JAUDBQ010000014.1, read on the forward strand.
GGGCACCCCGCCCAGCCGCACGCGGATGACGCGTCGGGCGGACTCCAGCTCGGCCAGCCACTGGCCCACCTCGCCGCGGACGTCCTCGCGTGTGCGTGCCTCGAGCTCCGCGGCGGTCAGGGGCCCTTGTCGCCGCACCATGTCGGCCAGGTCCTCCAGGGACCGCGCCTGCCGGTCCGGGGCGAGGCCCGCCAACTCGGCCTCGGTCCGCTGGACGGCCGCGGGGTCGAGCAGGTCCGCGAGCTGCGACTCGCCGCCGCCGCCCAGCAGCTCGGCCAGCAGCGTGGGGTCCAGGGTCAGCGCGGCGGCGCGGCGCTCGGCGAGGGGCGCGTCGCCGTCGTACAGGAACTGCGCCGTGTAGCCGAACAGCAGGGACTGCGCGTAGGGCGACGGCGTGGGCGTGGTGACCTCGACGACGCGCAGCCGCCGCGCGGCGATGTCGCGCATCAGGTCGGTGAGCGCCTCGACGTCGAAGTCGTCCTGCAGGCACTCGCGGACGGCCTCCAGCAGGATCGGGAAGTCGGGGTACTGCGCGGCGACGCTCAGCAGCTGCGCCGCACGCTGCCGCTGCTGCCACAGCGGCTGCCTGCGGTCCGGGCGGCGGCGGGGGAGCAGCAGGGCGCGCGCCGCGGCCTCGCGGAACCGCGCGCCGAACATCGCCGATCCGCCCAACTCGGCCCGCACGGCCTGGGCCACGTCGTCGGGGTCGATGAGCAGGTCGGCGAGCTCGATGCTGGGGCCGGCCGCGTCGTCGGGCCAGCGCGCCCCCAGCCCGTCCGCGGCGGGGACGTCCGACGTCATCATGTCCGGCAGGCGCAGCACGATGCCGTCGTCGGAGTGCAGCGCGGCGACGTCGACGCCGAACCGCTCGCGCAGGCGCGCGCCGACCACCAACGCCCACGGGGCGTGCACCCGGGCGCCGTACGGCGAGTGCAGCACGATGCGCCAGTCGCCCAGCTCGTCGCGGAACCGCTCGACCACCAGCGTCGTGTCGGTGGGCGCCTCGCCCGTCGCCTCGCGCTGCTCGCGCACGTAGGCGAGCAGGTTGTCCGTGGCCCACGGGTCGAGCCCCGCGGCCTCGACGTGCGCGCGCGCGGCGTCGTCGGGCAGGGACAGCAGCTCGCGGACCCACGCCCCCATCGCGCGGCCCAGCTCGGCGGGGCGCCCGATGGAGTCGCCCTTCCAGAACGGCAGGCGACCCGGGACGCCAGGCGCCGGGGTGACCAGCACGCGGTCCTGGGTGATGTCCTCGATGCGCCACGTGCTCGACCCGAGGGTGAAGGTGTCGCCGACGCGGGACTCGTAGACCATCTCCTCGTCGAGCTCGCCCACCCGCCGCCCGCCGCGCATCCGGCCCGCGGTGCGCTCCGCGTCGGCCGGCACGTCGCTGGTGGTGGCGCCGCTGGCCAGGAACACGCCGTACAGCCCGCGGTCGGGGATCGTGCCGCCGCTGGTCACCGCGAGCCGCAGTGCGCCGGGGCGGGCGGTGAGCAGGTCGCGGGCGCGGTCCCACACGATCCGTGGGCGCAGCTCGGCGAACTCCTCGCTGGGGTAGCGCCCCGCGAGCATGTCGAGCACCGCGTGCAGCGTCGCGTCGCCCAGTCCCGCGAAGGGGGCCGAGCGGCGCACCACCGTCGCGAGGTCGGCCACCGTCCAGTCGTCCACGGCGACCATCGCGACGATCTGCTGCGCGAGCACGTCCAGCGGGTTGGCGGGCACCGACAGCGCCTCGAGCTCGCCGGTGCGCATCCGGGCGGCAGTCACCGCGGCTGGGACCAGCTCGCCCCGGAACGTCGGGAAGACGACACCGTGCGAGATGGCGCCCACCTGGTGCCCGGCGCGCCCCACACGCTGCAGCCCGCTCGCCACCGACGGCGGCGACCCGACCTGCACCACCAGGTCCACGGCGCCCATGTCGATGCCCAGCTCGAGGGAGCTCGTGGCGACGACAGCGGGCAACCGCCCGGCCTTGAGCTCGGACTCGGTGCGGGTGCGCTCGGCCCGGCTCATCGAGCCGTGGTGCGCCCGCGCCAGGATGGTCGACGCGTCGCGGGTGTCGACGCCCACGGCCGTGCCCGACTGCCCCGGGGCCTCGGCGGGCCGCAGCTCTCCGGGATCGGCGGCGTCCTCGCCGTGGCGCTCGGCCCACACCTCGTTCATGCGGGCCGTGAGGCGCTCGGCCCCGCGCCGGGAGTTGGTGAACACCAGCGTGGAGCGGTGGTCGGCGACGAGGTCGACGACCCGCTCCTCGACATGCGGCCAGATCGACGGGCGCGGCGCGGACCCGGCGGCGGCCCCGGTCAGGTCCACTTCGCCGGGCGGCAGCGGCGGCAGCGGCGTGCCGTCGTCGGACACCGCGGTGCGGGCGGCGGAGCCCAGGTCGCCGAGGTCCGGCACCGGCACCACGACGTCCACCTCGATCCGCTTCGTCGACGGCGGCTGCACCACGACCACGCGCCGCCCGCCCTCAGCCTGCGGGCGCGACCCGCCCAGGAAGCCCGCGACCGCGTCGACCGGGCGCACCGTCGCGGAGAGGCCGACGCGCTGCGCCGGTCCGGGCCCGCCGGGGCGGTCCAGCAACGCGTCGAGCCGTTCGAGGGACACCGCGAGGTGCGTGCCGCGCTTGGTCCCCGCCACGGCGTGGATCTCGTCGAGGATGACCGTGCGCACCCCCGCGAGGCCCGCGCGCGCCGCCGAGGTGAGCACCAGGAACAGCGACTCGGGCGTGGTGATGAGGATGTCCGGGGGGCGCGTGGCGAACGCGCGGCGCTCCGACGGGGGAGTGTCACCCGTGCGGACCCCGACCGTGACCTCGGGCAGCTCCAGGCCGAGCCGGGTCGCCGTCTGCCGGATGCCGACCAGGGGCGAGCGCAGGTTGCGCTCGACGTCGGTGGCCAGCGCCTTCAGGGGAGAGACGTAGAGCACGCGGCAGCGGCCGGCGGCCGGGACGTCCGCGGGGCTCGACGTCAGCAGATGGTCCAGCGACCACAGGAACGCCGCGAGCGTCTTGCCGGATCCCGTCGGCGCGACGACGAGCGAGTGGTCGCCGGACGAGATCGCCTGCCAGGCGCCCGCCTGTGCGGCCGTCGGCTCGGCGAAGGCCCCCGTGAACCAGCCGCGGGTGGGCTCGGAGAAGCGCGCCAGCACCTCCGCAGGGTCGTCCACGCGGCCATTGTCGCCCGTGCCGCCCACATGCGCCGACACCCCGCGGCGCGCAGGGACTCCGGGGGATGGCACCCTGGTGTCGTGCGCTTACGCGAGTTCTGGCTACTGGTCGACGAGGTGCTGGGCTCTGCCCACGGCCGGGCGCTCACCCGCGACCTGGTCATCCCCGAGCTCGGCAACCTGACGCCCGTGCAGGCCCTCGAGGACGGGGTGGAGCCGCGCGACGTGTGGCATGCGCTGTGCGACGCGCTCGATGTGCCGGAGCCGCAGCGGTGGGGGTCCAACGCGCGGCAGGCCCCACCACGCCGCCGATGAGCAACCGGCCGACGGGGCCGGGGCGGCCGACGGTCCCTGACCGGTCGACGGGCGCCGCCCGCAGGTGGTCGCCGACGCTCGCGGACGCGGGCGACGCAGCCTTCGGGCTTGTCACCACCGCCGTGGGGCTGGGCATCGCCATCGCCGTGGTGGACGGGGTCAGCGCCGACAACCCGTTCGCGGTGCTCCTCGTCGCCGCCGCGGTGGGAGTGGGCGACCTGCTCCTGCGTGCCCCGCTGCGGCTGTTCGCACGACTCGCGGGGGCCATGGGCGCGCTCGTGGCCGGGCTCGCGGCCCAGGTCGCCGTGCTGTGGCTCGCGCTCCGCTGGGCGCCGGGCATCGAGCTGGCCTCCGCCTGGTCGGTGGCGCCGGTGCTGCTCCTCACCGCGCTGGTGATGGCGGTGGGCCGGTGGCTCTGGGGTGTGAACGACAGCGAGTACGTGATCGCCGATGTGCTGCGCCGCGCCCGCGCGCAGGCCCGCCGCCGTGGCGCCGAGCCTGGGCCCGCCGACGAGCGGGAGCCCGGCCTGCTCATCGTGCAGCTCGACGGCGTCGGCGCGGACGTGCTGCGCCAGGCCATCGAGAGCGGGCTGGCGCCGACGCTCGCCCGCTGGATCGACCACGGCAGCCACCAGTCGAGGCAGTGGTGGGCCCGCGTGCCGTCGACCACCCCCGCCAGCCAGGCCGGGCTGCTGCACGGCGACTCCAGCCAGGTGCCCGCCTTCCGCTGGTGGGACCGCGGGCTGGGCCGGATGGTCGTGACCAACCACCCCGCCGACGCGGGCCTCGTCGAGGAGCGCCTGGCCACCGGCAAGGGGCTCCTCGCGGGCGGCGGCGCGGCGATCTCCACGATGTTCTCCGGCGACGCGGCCTCCACCGAGCTCGTCATGAGCCGTGCCCGCACTGCCGGCCCCGACGGGCGAGGGGCGGGCCTCGGGCCCGGCGCGTCGTACCTGCTCTTCTTCGCCAGCCCGTTCGTGGCGGCGCGCGCCGTGGTGCTGAGCATCGGCGAGATGGTCAAGGAGCTCTACCAGGCGCGGCGGCAGAAGGTCCGCGGCGTCGAGCCCCGGGTGTCGCGCACCGGCTGGTACGTCGTGCTCCGCGGCATCTCGAATGTGCTGCTGCGCGACCTCAACACGTCGTTGGTCGCCCAGCACCTGATGCGCGGCACCCCCACGGTGTTCGTGGACCTCGTCGACTACGACGAGATCGCCCACCACGCCGGTCCCACCCGGCCGGAGGCCATGCGCGCGCTCGAGGGCCTCGACCGGGTGCTCGGCGTGCTCGAGCGCGTGCTGCCCGTCGCGGGGCGCGACTACCGCGTGGTGGTGCTCTCCGACCACGGCCAGTCGCTGGGCGCCACATTCGAGCAGGTCACCGGGAGCAGCCTGCTCGACACCGTCCGGGCGCTCATGGACGAGCCCGGCGCGACGGCCGTGCAGGCGGCCACCGGCGAGGCGTGGGGCCCGGTGAACACGCTGCTCACGTCGATGTTCGGGCGGACGGCCAGCGGCTCCACCGTGGTGCTGGGGCCGGATGCGGACGGCCACGGCGGGCGGGGGGATGCGGGCCGGCATGCGGCCGACCGGCGCCACGCCGCGCACGACGGCAGTCCGCATGTCGCGGGCGCTGAGCCGTCAGCAGGGGCCTCGGCCCCCGACCAGGCCGACGTGGCCGTCGCGGCCTCGGGCAACCTCGGCCTCGTGTGGTTCCCGGGATCGCCCCGCCGGCTCGTGCTCGAGGAGGTGCAGGAGCGCTGGCCGGGCCTGGTGCCCGGCCTCGCGGCGAGCCCGGGCGTCGGCGCCGTGGTCGTCGACACGGCGACGCGCGGACTGGTCGCCGTCGGCCCGCGCGGCCTGGTGCTGCTCGAGCAGGACCAAGCCCCTGAGGGTGAGGACCCACTGGCGGCCATGGGCCCGCGGGCGCGCGCCGACCTGGCCCGCGCCGGGCGGCTCGCCCACACCGGCGACCTGCTCCTCGTCTCCCGGGTGGAGCCCACCGGGCACGTGCACGCCTTCGAGGGCCTGGTCGGGTCGCATGGCGGGCTGGGCGGCGAGCAGAACGTGGCGGTGCTGGTGCACCCGACGGAGCTCGAGGTCGACGAGGACCTCGCCGAGGACGTGGGCGGCGTGCCCATGATCGTCGGCTCCGAGAACGTGCACGTCCAGCTGGTGCGCTGGGCCGAGCGGCTGGGACTACGGCCATGAGCCCGCGGGCCGGGCTGAGGGTCACGTGGCTCGGGCACGCCAGCGTCGTGCTCGACCTGGACGGCGCGCGGGTGCTCACCGACCCACTGCTGCGCCGTCACGCTGGCCTGCTGCGACGGCGTGGCGCCGCGCCGCCGCCCACGCGCTGGGAGGACCCGGACGCGGTGCTCGTCTCCCACCTGCACCACGACCACGCCGAGCTCGGCTCATTGCGGCTGCTGCGCGACGCCCCGGTGCTCTCCGCGCCGGCGAACGCCGCCTGGCTGCGGCGCAAGGGCGTCCCGGGCGCTCGCGGGCTGCCCCCGGGGCGGTGGTGGGAGGCGCCTGGCTCCGACGTGCGGGTGCGCACGGCGCGGGCAGTGCACGGCGAGCGCCCGATGCCGCACCGGCCGAACGCGGCGACGGGCTTCCTGGTCTCCGGGCCGTCGGCCACCGTGTGGTTCGCGGGGGACACTGGCCCGTTCCCGGAGATGGCCGGCTTGGCCGCGGAGGCGGGCGCGCCGATCGACGTCGCCCTCGTCCCGGTGGGCGGCTGGGGGCCGCGCCTGTCCGGCGGGCACCTGGACCCGGTGGAGGCGGCGCGGGCGTGCGCGGTCGTCGGGGCGTCGTTCGCCGTGCCGATCCACTGGGGGACGCTGCACGCGCCCGCCGCGCGGGGCCTGCCCCCGGGGTGGATGGAGCGCGCGGGCCGGGCCTTCGCCGTGGCGGTCGAGCGATGGGCCCCGGACTGCACCGCGCTGGTGCTGGAGCCCGGCCAGGTTGTGGACGTCCCGCCGCGCGGCTGAGCCCGGATCGACACGCCTGCGCGCGCGTCTTGTCTCGAACAGATGTTCGGCTACGCTGGCGTGGTGAGGTCAAGAGCGTCCTCAGGCACGATGGGCGGCCGCCCATCCCACAGCCTGTGGACAGCGCTCAGTCGCATGTCGGTGGTCGGGCATAGCGTCTCTCGCAGTCGACAGACCAGCCCCTATGACGAGCAGCGCGACGCTGCCTGAGACAACAAGGTGTGACGAAATGGCAGCTCCCCAGGACCGCGCGAAGGCTCTCGAGGCCGCGCTCGGACAGATCGACCGGCAGTTCGGCAAGGGCTCGATCATGCGCCTTGGCGATGACGGCCGCGCTCCCGTCGAGGTGATCCCCACAGGGTCGATCGCCCTCGACATCGCGCTCGGCATCGGCGGCCTCCCGCGCGGCCGCGTGGTCGAGATCTACGGTCCCGAGTCCTCCGGCAAGACGACAGTGGCGCTGCACGCCGTGGCGAATGCCCAGCGCGCCGGCGGCATCGCGGCGTTCATCGACGCCGAGCACGCGCTGGACCCGGAGTACGCCAAGAAGCTCGGAGTCGACACTGACGCCCTGCTGGTCTCCCAGCCCGACACCGGCGAGCAGGCGCTCGAGATCATGGACATGCTGATCCGCTCCGGCGCGATCGACATCGTGGTCATCGACTCCGTCGCGGCGCTCGTGCCCAAGGCCGAGATCGAGGGCGAGATGGGGGACAGCCACGTCGGCCTCCAGGCCCGGCTCATGTCCCAGGCGCTGCGCAAGATCACCGGCGCCCTGAACGCCTCCGGCACCACGGCGATCTTCATCAACCAGCTCCGCGAGAAGATCGGCGTGTTCTTCGGGTCTCCCGAGACCACCACCGGTGGCAAGGCGTTGAAGTTCTACGCCTCGGTGCGCCTCGACATCCGGCGCATCGAGACCCTCAAGGAGGGCACCGACGCGGTCGGCAACCGCACGCGCGTCAAGGTCGTCAAGAACAAGATGGCTCCGCCGTTCAAGCAGGCCGAGTTCGACATCATGTACGGCGTCGGCATCTCCCGTGAGGGCAGCCTGATCGACATGGGCGTCGAGCACGGCATCGTGCGCAAGTCCGGCTCCTGGTTCACCTATGAGGGCGACCAGCTCGGCCAGGGCAAGGAGAACTCGCGGGCGTTCTTGCGGGACAACCCCGACCTGGCCCAGGAGATCGAGAAGAAGATCAAGGAGAAGCTGGGCATCGGGGCGGTCGTCGACGCGCCCGCCGAGCCCGGTGGCAAGCCCGGCTTCTGAGGTCGGACATGGCGGGACGACGACACCGTGGGGCGGGGGGCCAGGAGCCCCCCGCCTCGGGGTCTGCCTCTGAGGACGCCGAGCCCGATCACGAGCAAGTCGCGCGGGCGATCGCGTTGCGGCTGCTCACCCACTCGGCGCGCAGCAGGGCGCAGCTCGCCGAGGCGATGGCCGCGAAGGACGTGCCCGCCGAGGTCGCCGAGGCGGTGCTCGACAGGTTCACCGAGGTCGGGCTGATTGACGACGAGGAGTACGCGCGCATGCTCGTGCGGACGCGCCACGCCGAACGGGGCTTGTCGCGGCGTGCGATCGGCGTCGAGCTCCGACGCCGCGGCATCGACGACGAGGTCGCGGCATCAGCCCTCGACGAGGTGGACGACGAGCAGGAGGCCCAGGCCGCGCGAGCACTCGTGCGGCGACGCCTCGCGTCGACGCGGGGGCTCGACCCCCAGGTCCGCGCTCGCCGGACCTTCGCCGCCCTCGGGCGCAAGGGGTACCCGCCTGGCCTGGTCAGCAGGCTCGTCCGCGAGGAGCTCGCCGCGGAGGGCGCCGACGTCGAGGACGACGATCTGCCCGCCGACTGACCGGCACGCTCGCACGGCGCCGGGCGCATATCGAGGAGTGGGCGACTGACCAGCAGCGTCGTCCCGTGGGGGACAATGGCTGCTGACTGGTCGACAACCACCGTGGATGCCGAGACCCGGCCACACAGTCCTGGAGGTGCCCGTGCCGTTCGGTGAGATCGGGATCGTCGTCGCGCTGCTCATCGTGTGCCTCGTCGCGCTCATGCTCGTCCTGATCGCGCGCCGGGAGGCGGCGGCACAGCGTGAGCAGGCCACGATCGACGTCGCCGAGATCAAGAACGAGGCACGCGCCCTGCTCGCCGACGCCGAGCGCCGCACCGCGCGCCTGAGCGAGCGCGAGGATGAGCTCGCCGCCGAGCGGCGCGCGCACAAGGAGCTCGAACGCGAGCTGCAGGCGCGGGCGTCGGAGGTCGCGGCCCTGCAGGAGCGCGCCGCGCTCGCCATGTCGGAGGCGGAGCAGCAGGCGCGGGAGCTGCTCGAGGCCTCAGCCGGGCTCACTACCGAGGAAGCGCGGGCCGAGCTCGTGCGCCGGACGGTGGACGCCGCCACCAACGAGGCCGCGGCGCAGGTCCGACGCGCCGAGGCGCATGCCCGGCGCACCGCCGAGGCGAAGGCGAAGCGCATCGTCGCCACCGCGGTGCAGCGGGCGGCCGTGGCCACCAGCGCCCAGTCGTCGATCACCGTGCTGCGGCTCCCCTCCGAGGAGATGAAGGGCCGCATCATCGGCAAGGAGGGGCGCAACATCCGCACCTTCGAGGCGCTCACCGGCGTCAACGTCCTGATCGACGACACCCCCGACTCGGTCGTCCTCTCCTGCTTCGACGCCGAGCGCCGGGAGATCGCGCAGGTGGCGCTCGAGTCCCTGATGGCCGACGGCCGGATCCACCCACAGCGCATCGAGGCCGCCTACGCCGAGGCTGTCGCCTCCGCCGACGAGCGCACCCTCGCCGCAGGCCACGACGCCGCCGAGCGGGCGGGCGTGAGCGGGCTGCCCACTGAGCTCGTGAGCACCATGGGGCGGCTCCGGTTGCGGACGTCGTACGGGCAGAACGTGCTCGAGCACCTCGTCGAGAGCGCGCTCATCGCCGGCGCCATCGCCGCGGAGGTGGGCGCGGACATCGCCACCGCGCGCCGGGCGGCCTTCCTACACGACATCGGCAAGGCGCTCACCGCCGAGCAGTCCGGCGCCCACGCCGCGCTCGGCGCCGAGCTCGCGCGCCGGCACGGCGAGTCGCCCGCAGTCGTCAACGCCATCGCCGCCCACCACGACGACGTCCCCGTCGAGACCGTCGAGGGCGTGCTCGTGCAGGCAGCGGACGCCGCCTCCGCAGCACGCCCAGGCGCGCGGCGAGAGGAGCTCGACCAGTACGTCGAGCGCATGGACAAGCTCGAGCAACTCGTCACCGCGCACGCCGGCGTCCGGCGCGCACTCGCCATGTCCGCGGGCCGCGAGGTGCGCGTCGTCGTCGAGCCCTCCGAGGTCGACGACTACGCCCTGCCGCAGCTCGCCGTCGCCATCGCCAAGCACATCGAGGCCGACCTGGCCTACCCCGGCGAGATCAAGGTGACAGTCGTCCGCGAGATCCGGGCCAGCGCCACCGCTGGTTGAGTGGCGCGCTGGCAAACAGATGGCGCTCTGAGGCGCTGGCCGGTGAGGATCCTCCCGTGGACGATCCCCTGACGCCTGCCTCGCCGACGCCTCCACGCGGCGCCGTGGCTTACGACTTCCGCGGGCGCGTGTTCCTCGTGACGGGCGTGTCCCGTCGCCAGGGGATCGGCGCCGCCATCGCCCGCCAGCTCGCGGCAGCCGGCGCGGACCTGGTGCTCCACTCCTGGTCGCCGCACGACGGTGAACGCCCGGGACTCGCGGACCCCGACGGCGCCGCTGCCGTCGCCGCCGAGTGCGAACGCCTCGGTGCGAGAGTCACGCGGGTCTCGGCGGACTTCGCCGACCCGTCGGCGCCCTCCCAGGTGATGGCGGAAGCGGTGAGCGAGCACGGCCACGTGGATGGTGTGGTGGCCAACCACGCGCGCGACGGCGGTGGGACGCTCGAGGCTATCGACGCCGCCGAGCTCGACTTATGCTTCGCCGTCAACGCCCGCGCGACAGCGCTGCTTGTCAAGGAGTTCGCCGCACAGCACGACGGCAGGCCCGGCGGGCGGGTAGTGCTGTTCACCTCGGGGCAGCATCACGGCGGGATGCCCGGCGAGCTCCCGTACGTCATCTCCAAGGGCGCAGTCCAGCAGATGACGGCAAGCCTGGCCGTCCACCTGGCACCGAGCGGCATCACCGTCAACTGCGTCAACCCGGGGCCCACCGACACCGGCTGGGCGGACGCCGCCCAAGAGCGCTGGGTGCGGGAGCGAATGCCGCAGGGCCGATGGGGGACTCCGGAGGATGCGGCGCGGCTCGTCACGTGGCTGCTGTCCGATGACGGGCAGTGGGTGTGCGGGCAGACCCTCGACTCCGAGGGCGGCTTCGGGCGCTGACAGGGCGCGGGCGGACCGTCACTTCTCGCAGTGACTGAGTCACCGTTCACCCTAACGGCGGATGCGGCATTCCGGGCGTACACCTACTTTGCTCCCAGGTTCCACACAGCAACGCCTTAGGCCTTGCTCAGGCGCCGCGGGGGGTGACGTGGCTCTCCGCTCGATGGTGAACGGCCCGTGAGTCGTTCACCCGTACGGTCGGGAGCGTTCGATGGTTCACCTCGGATCGGCAAAGCTCAGGCGAGTAGCCCTCACCGCGATCCTGGCCTTGGGGTGGGCCGCGGTCGCCCCCACCGCCTGGGCCTCGCCGGGGGCGACGGGGCGGCCGACAGGCGCAGGTACAGAGGCGTCCGCACGCGCGACCGTCGCCCATCAACCCAACCCACGCGCGCACTCGAAGCCCCACTGGGCACGGCACCGGCACCACCCGCGGCCGCCCGTGATCAACCGTGCCCCACTCGCCCCCACGAACGTGCAGTTCAGCAACCCGTACGCGCCGTGCGCCAGCGGCCCCGACCGCCCCGCCGTGCGCAGCGCCACACCGGCAGTCAACGCCGCCGTGAGTGATCCCGATGGTGGCCACGTCGCAGCTGACGTCACCGTCTACGCCGTCGACACCGCAAGTTCAGTCCTCTGGCAGGGGACGACCACGGGCCAGTTCTCTGGCGCCTTGCACAGCTTGACCCTCGGTGGCCTCAGCGATGGTGGCTCGTATCGCATCGAGGTCAAGGGAGTCGACTCCTCGGGCCGGACGGGGCCGGCGGTCACCTGTGAGATCGACGTCGACCTGGTGTCGCCTGCCGCGCCCACAGTCATTCCCGTGACTGGGACGTCCCAGCCCGTGTACGCAGCGGACACAACGGCTGGCGGTGTGGGCCAGACCGGATCGTTCACCTTCGTGAATGGCGGCTCATCCGACGTCACGAGATACCGCTACTCGTTCAACGGCTCCGCTCTGGACCAGGTCGCAACACCAGAATCGCCCACCATCACCTTCACCCCCACCTCTCCTGGCCCGCAGACCCTCGAGTACCAGGCCGTTGACCGGGCGGGATGGACGAGCGATGTGCAGGTGCACAGATTCAGGGTCGGGTTCCCGGCCACGATCGCCTGGAACCTGAACGAGGCTGCGGGTGAGACCGCCGCGAGCAGTGGCCCCGCCGGCGACGCGTACCCCCTGACGGTGAGCGCTTCGATAGCGCGCGGGAACGGTCCACTGGCTGACTTCGGCGTGGACAACAGTGACCTTGCGCTCGTCTTCGCCTCACCCGATGACACAGCGCGAACGACGGGGGCCGTGACCTCCACCAAGGCCAGCTTCTCCGTCTCCGCCGTCGTGAAGGCGGACACATCAACCGTCATGACCGCGGTGAGCCAGGACGGCTCCACGAGGAGTGGGTTCGAACTCGGCACGCGTCCCTGCGCAAGCGGTGACGCGGTGTGCTGGGCGTTCGCGATGCCCGAGTCAGACTCCGCGGACTCGGCAGTGTCCACAGTCGTCTCGCAGACCGTGGTGGAGCCGGGCAAGTGGGCCTTGCTCGCCGGAGTGCACGACTCGACCGCAGGAGCCCTCCGGCTCTGGGTGTGCACGATCGGCGAGGACGAGAATGACATGGTTCCGTACCGCTCGGCCGACGTCGCATTCAGCGCCGGGTGGGACGCCGCTGGGCCCCTGCGACTCGGGAGGGGTCAAGATGGCGGAGCGGCGATGTGGTCGGGCTCGATCAGCGACCTCAAGGTCGCGCACGGGGTCATCACCGACTCGGCGGTCAGGCGCGCCTGCAGCGCCGGAACGTCCTGACGCCCACGTCGCGCATGGAATACGAGGTGGCCGATCTCGCTGCGCAGCATTCTCCCATCCACGGATCCAGTCCTCATGAACTAGAAGAGTCACTGCTCGAGAGTGTCCTGGTCCAGGAAGCCCTCCAGGGGATTCTGGATGACCTGGCCCGGGTAGAGGATCAGGAATGGGACTGCGATCGATCAGGACTGCTGCGCAACGAGAGGGAGCGGTCTGGGCTCGCCAATTCCCGTGACGCCCGCCCCGCTTTCACGGCCGGTTCCTCACGACTAGACAACCTGAGCTGGCAGCCAGGGTGCACGCGATTGGAATGGGAAGGTAATCATCACCAGGAAGCATCCGGTGGGCTCGGCCGAGGGTATCGCCCGCCGGATTGTCGAGGAGATGGGTGATTTCCATACGCCTCTTTCGGGGTTGACGCGGCTGGTGAAGAGATTCTCGGCGTTCGAGTTCGACGTGCCGGACCTCCCCGACGCGGACGGATATCTGTTTCAGTATGGGAAGGTCAACTGGCTCCCCGAGCCTACGTTCGTCATGGGTGTCGTCCGGCAACTCGAGATCGTTGACGCTGCTGGCCAGCACGAGCGTTATGTTCAGGTGAATTTCGAGCTGAGATACCAGATGGATGCCAACCTCGATTCTGTGGGCAACTATTCAGAGTGGTGGTTCCCGGGGGACGTCGTATCGTTCGACAGTTGGCTGGGTACTGTGGATCGAGCTCAGATTGCTAGTCGTCTAGTTGGTCATAGCCCCCGAGATTTCATCGTCTTCCAAGACGTGACTTGAGGATGGAGGGTCGTCGACCCCTGCGCGGTGGTGAAACGATTGGTGCGCGGCGAATCACAATAGTGTCAAACGAGTGTTCTTTGCGTCGCCCGGGATGGAGTTGGCACTGAACTATGGCGCACAGCCTTTCAGCGCCACTAGGGGGTGCGAGGTGTTCCAGGGGGGTCGATGCGTCGGGTGTGCCCAAAGCGGTCGGCAAGGTGCAAGCCGTGCGCCTGCGTTACGGTTGGCGGCCGTCGGCGCGCGGCCGGCGCCGACGCTGCGACCCGATCACAACCGCGAGGGCATCTGCGACTCGGGTGACTCCGCGCTGTTCCGTACGTCGTGGCTGCTCGTTGTGCACAGAGGGTTCGCAAGCGCTCCGATGCCACGCAGGTGAGGGGCCGGCGCGCTCGGGTTCGGCGCCTCAGCCTTCGTCCATCCGCTGGCCTGCCGCCCGATCCACAGCGTCAGCTTCGTGAGCGTGAAGTTGATGACGATGAAGATCAGGGTGCCAAAGAAGGGTCGTACACCATGATCCGAACCACCGTGAATGCTGCAGAACTGCCCGACAGCGCCCGCGTCACGTGCACTGACCTGATTGGCAGCGGTGTCGCTCTGAATGATGACGGGCTGAAGGCCTTGGGGCGGCCATTGATCATGACCAGCATGAGCACTGAGGTGAGTTGCGCACGATGAGATATGTGATCGCCGCATCCACCGAGCCAATGGTGCAGGCATGCAGGGAGGCGCTGCGCGGATTGCCGGGAGTAGAGTTCCGGCTTGGGTCCGTGCCCGAGGCTGGAGCCGACTGCGTCGCTGCGATTGTGAGTTTCCCGCTTGCCCACGAGCGCTATGGCGGCGCCCCGCGAATCGGGGTTGCACAGGTTGTGGCAAATACGCGAGGCGATGGGGCGCCAGGGGTCATTCTGGCGACCCCGCCCCGACCTGCTCCAGTCTCGGCTGGAATCAGTGAGGACTTCGAGATCGAAGAGCATGTGGTCTATGTGCTCGAGTCGTGCGAGGCTGCGTTCCTGGGTTCATTCCCGCAGTGCGATGAACGGTCTTCAGTCCTGATCCATCTGGAGGCCGCGGGCATCGATCGGCGAGATCTATCAGCACCGCTCAAGGGTGTCTATCGATTCCTATCCCAGAGGAGCCCTTGATCCAGGCAGCCGGACTTGACTCAGGGCCCGCGTGGCCGATCCAGGTCCTCGGGAACCTCGACCCCCACATGCGTGTGCTGCTCACTGGCGAGCCCTGCCCTCGCCGGAAGGCCGAGGAAGCGCTCACCCCCTGGATCGATCACTTGGTCGCCGCGATCAGACTCGGCGCCTCGGCCCTAGTCCGCCCGCTGGTCCGCCGCCCCAGCCGCTGCCCGATCCACGGCGCCAGCTTGGTGAGCGCGTAGTTGATGACGATGAAGATCAGGGCGGCGACGGCCAGCGCCTGGAGGATGTTCCCGTTGGCGCTGCCGAGCTGCCGGGCCTCTTGGAGCAGTTCGCGGTAGGTGATGATGTAGCCGAGCGCTGTGTCTTTGAGGATGACGACGAGTTGGCTGACCAGCGCGGGGAGCATCGCGATGAGGGCCTGGGGGACCTCGACGGATCGCAGGGACTGTGAGCGGGTGAGCCCGACGGCGAGGGCGGCCTCGCGTTGGCCGCGGGGGAGTCCGAAGACGCCTGAGCGGACGAGCTCGGCGAAGACGGAGCCGTTGTAGAGGATCAGCGCGGCGACGACGGCGACGAGCGGGTATTCGCTGGGCTCGACCAGGTTGATCTGTGCGAGTCCGAGCCAGATGAAGATCATCAGGAGAAGCACCGGGACGGCGCGGAAGAACTCGACGACGATCCCGCTGATGCTGCGGATGACACGGGACTGCGCGAGCCGCCCGAGGCCGAACACCAGGCCGAACACCGCGGACCCGATGATGGCGAGACCGGCGGCCTTGAGCGTGTTGACGAGGCCGGGGATCAGGAAGTTCTCCCACGCGCTCGCCGTCAGGAACGGCGTCCACAGTGAGGACGCGAGCTGACCCTTGGCGCCGAGCTTCGCGAGGACGAGCGCGGCGATTCCGGCCACGACGAGCGCGGACACGATGTTCAGCCACATCATGCGACGGCGGGTGCGGGGGCCGGGGGCGTCGAAGAGGACGTTCTGGGTGCTCATCGGGTCACCGCCAGCCGCCGGGAGAGGGAGGTCGTGGCCAGTCCGATCGGGATGACGATGATGACGAACCCCAGGGCGAAGGTGAAGAAGATCGCGAAGATGACATCGGGCCGGAACTCGATCATGGTCTTCATGAGCCCGGCGGCCTCGGCCACGGAGCCGGCGGCTGCGACGGTGGAGTTCTTCGCGAGGGCGATGAGGGTGTTGCCGAGCGGGGCGACGGCGCCCCGGAAGGCCTGCGGCAGGATGATCAGCCGCGCTGTCGGCAGGAAGCCGAGCCCGATGGCGCGCGCTGCCTCCGCCTGCCCGAGGGGCACGGTGTTGACCCCGGAGCGGAGCGCCTCGCACACGAACGCCGCGTGGTAGATGGCCAGCCCGAGCACCGCCAGCCGGAAGAAGTTCTCGTTGAAGTCGCTCGAGAGCACCACGTTGAGCTGGCCCCAGAGGCCGAGCACGCAGAACACGATGATGATCGTCAGCGGCGTGTTGCGGAACACGTTCACGTACGTGGAGCCGGCCCAGCGCAGGCTCGGCAGGGGCGAGATGCGCATGACGGCGAGCACCGTGCCGATCACCAGGGCGATGATCGCCGCGAAGAAGGTGAGTTTGATGTTGACCCAGAACGCCGCGGGGACGTTGTACTGGGAGAACAGGGAGAGGAACTGGCTCAAGTAGTCGCCGTCCAGCGGTCTCACCTCCTCGGGGGGTGGGGGTAGGCGGACTCAGTGCGGGAGCGTGCTGCGCTCGCGGTGGGGGCGGCCGGTGCGACCGCCCCCACCGTCGAGAGCGCGGGCGGTCAGGCGCAGGCCTGGACCTCCGGCGGGTTGAGCTCCTGGTTGGCCTTGTAGCCGGACTCGCCGACGTTCTTGTCGAGGAGCTCCTGCCAGGTGCCGTCCTCGATCATCGCGGTGATGGCGTCGTTGATCTGCTGGCAGGTGCTGTTGTCCTGGGGGAGGCCCACCCCGTAGTTCTCCTCGGAGAACGGGTTGCCGACCACCTTCACCTTGCCGACGTTGCTGGGCTGGGCGGCCAGGCCCGCCAGGATGATGTCGTCGGTCGTGACCGCGTCAACCGAACCCGAGGTGAGCAGGGTGACGCACTCGGCATACCCCGGCTGCTCGACGAGGTTCACCGTGTTGGCGTGCTCGTCCTTGATGCGCTGCGCGGACGTCGAGCCGGTGACCGAGCAGAGGTTCTTGCCCTCGAGGTCCTCGGGCCCGCTGATCGAGTCGTCGTCCTGCGCGACGAGCAGGTCCTGCCCGGCGACGAAGTACGGCCCGGCGAACGCGACGGTCTCCTTGCGGGCGTCGGTGATCGAGTAGGTCGCGAAGATCATGTCGACCTGGCCGGTGGACAGCAGGTTCTCGCGCTGGGCCGAGGGCGCCTCCACCCAGGTGATCTGGTCCTCCGAGTAGCCGAGCGCCTCCGCGACGTTGCGGGCGACGTCGACGTCGAAGCCGGAGTACTCGCTGCCGTCCTTGAAGCCGAGCCCGGGCTGATCGTACTTGATGCCGATCCGGACAGTCCCGCCACCGCCGTCGGTCGCGGAGGCCGAGTCGCCCGAGTCGTCGTCGCTTCCGCCGCAGGCGGTGAGCAGGAGGGCGGTCGCGGCGATCGCCGCCACCCCCAGGGGTCGTCTGCGCATCATTCGTTCCTCTCGTTGCGTGGCACCACGGGGTCGTGAGGGTCAAGTGCGGGCAGAGCCCGGGATCTAGTGCGTGAGGATCTTCGACAGGAAGTCGCGGGCCCGGTCGGAGCGGGGCGACGTGAAGAACGTCTCGGGCGTCGCCTCCTCGACGATCTGCCCGCCGTCCATGAACACCACGCGGTGCGCCGCCTTGCGGGCGAAGCCCATCTCGTGGGTGACGACGATCATGGTCATGCCCTCGCGGGCCAGCGCCACCATGACGTCGAGGACCTCGTTGATCATCTCCGGGTCGAGGGCCGACGTCGGCTCGTCGAAGAGCATGACCTTCGGGTTCATCGCCAGCGCCCGGGCGATCGCGACGCGCTGCTGCTGTCCGCCGGAGAGCTGCGCGGGCAGCTTCTCGGCCTGGTCGGCCACCCCGACCCGCTCGAGCAGCGCCATCGCCTGCTCGCGGGCCTGCGCGGGCTTCGTGCCCTTGGCCTTGATCGGGCCCAGGGTGACGTTCTCCAGCACCGTCTTGTGGGCGAACAGGTTGAAGGACTGGAACACCATGCCGACGTCGGCGCGCAGTCTCGCGAGCTCGCGTCCCTCGGCGGGCAACGGCGCCCCGTCGATGGTGATCGTGCCGGAGTCGATCGTCTCGAGCCGGTTGATGGTGCGGCACAGCGTCGACTTCCCGCTGCCCGACGGCCCGATGACGACCACCACCTCGCCGCGGCTGACGGTCAGGTCGATGTCCTGGAGCACGTGCAAGTCGCCGAAGTGCTTGTCGACGCCCGTGAGCACCACGAGCGGGTCGCCGATGGGGCGCGACGGGTCAGCGGGGACGTCCGGGCTGTCCGGTAAGGCATCGACTGGGGTTTGCTCTGCCATTCGTCGAACTTAGGGGGCATATGTTGCGAGTGCTACCGCTGTAGGTCACGTCCCGGCAACGTTCTGGACATCTGGCCCCCGGCGTGACGTCGCAGGTGGCGCGGTCGCCCCATGCTCGCGGCCTTACCCTGGAGGCGATGTCCACGACCACGCCTTCTCGCACCGGCGCCCCCGACGCCGACGTGCGCCGCACGTACCTCGTCAAGACGCTCGGCTGCCAGATGAACGTCCACGACTCCGAGCACATGGCCGGCATGCTCGAGCAGGCCGGCTACGTCGCCGCGTCTCCGCAGGACGCCGCCGCCGAGGCCGCCGACATCATCGTCATCAACACCTGCGCGGTGCGCGAGAACGCGTCCGACAAGCTCTACGGCAACCTGGGGCGGCTCGCCGGGGCCAAGCGCTCGCGGCCGGGCATGCAGATCGCCGTGGGCGGCTGCCTCGCCCAGAAGGACCGCGCGGGCATCGTCGAGCGCGCGCCGTGGGTGGACGTGGTCTTCGGCACCCACAACCTCGACGCCCTGCCGGTGCTGTTGGAGCGGGCCCGGCACAACCAGCGCGCCGAGGTGGAGATCGCCGAGTCGCTGCAGGTCTTCCCCTCGACCCTGCCGACCCGGCGCGAGTCGGTGTACGCGGGCTGGGTGTCGATCAGCGTCGGCTGCAACAACACGTGCACGTTCTGCATCGTGCCGCACCTGCGCGGCAAGGAGCGTGACCGTCGCCCGGGGGAGATCCTCGCCGAGGTCGAGGCGCTCGTGGCGCAGGGCGCGATCGAGGTCACGCTGCTCGGCCAGAACGTGAACTCCTACGGTGTCGAGTTCGGCGACCGGGGCGCGTTCGCGAAGCTGCTGCGGGCTGCCGGCGCCATCGAGGGCCTGGAGCGGCTGCGTTTCACGTCCCCGCACCCGGCCGCGTTCACCGACGACGTGATCGCGGCGATGGCCGAGACCCCCACGGTGATGCCGCAGCTGCACATGCCGCTGCAGTCCGGCTCCGACCGGGTGCTGCGCGCCATGCGCCGCTCGTACCGCTCGGAGAAGTTCCTGGGCATCCTGGACCGTGTGCGGGCCGCGATGCCCGACGCGGCGATCACCACCGACATCATCGTGGGCTTCCCCGGCGAGACCGAGGAGGACTTCGCCGAGACGCTGCGCGTCGTCGAGGCGGCGCGGTTCTCCTCCGCCTTCACGTTCCAGTACTCCCCGCGCCCGGGGACCCCCGCCGCCGACCTGCCCGACCAGCTCCCCAAGGACGTCGTCCAGGAGCGCTACGAGCGCCTGGTCGCCCTGCAGGACCGCATCGCCCTCGAGGAGAGCCAGGCGCAGGTGGGGCGCACCGTCGAGGTGCTGGTGGCCGAGGGCGAGGGCCGCAAGGACGGGGCGACGCACCGCGTGACCGGGCGGGCGGCCGACAACCGCCTCGTGCACCTCGCGCTGCCGCAGGGCCTGGCCGCCGACGACGCGCCCCGGCCCGGCGACCTCGTGACTGTGACCGTGACGCGGGCCGCGCCGTACCACCTGGTCGCGGACTCCGCGCTGGACCCCGAGCCCCGCTTCGCGGTGCGCCGCACCCGCGCCGGCGACGCCTGGGCCGCGCGTGAGGCCGGGCAGGAGCCCGGCCACGACGGCGCCGGGGCGAGTGGGTGCGGCACGGGCGGATCCGGCCCCGCCGGCCCCGTGACGCTGGGCCTGCCGACGTTGGGCGTGCCGACGAGGGCCTGACGGCTCCCGGCAGCCCGGGCGCCCCGCCGCTCGGCGGAGGTCGCCGGTCAGTCGTTCGGCGTGCCGGGCGGTTGCGCGTCGTCGAGGGGGATCAGGGCGTCCAACGCCGAGAACATCTGCACCCCGGTGCCGAGCCCGCACGCCACGAGCTGGGCGACCTGCAGATCCGTGGCGCCCTGCTCGAGGTCCGCGGAGACCTCGCTGTACAGCGCGAGCAGGCCGTCCTCCTCGCGGACGTACACCTTCGGCCAGATCCGCTCGCGATTCCAGTCGTTGATCGCCAGGGCGACGGCCCGCCGGCGCTCCAGGGGGAGCTGGCGCTGCCAACGCCCCCGCACCTGCAGGATCTCCTCGTGCTCGCCGAGCAGCAGGAACCAGAACCGGTTGCCGTCCCAGGTGCCCGTCAGGTCGCCGTCGTCGTCCACCAGGAACTGGTAGCCGCGCCCACGCAGGTAGTCGGCCACGCGCTCCCGGGTCAGCGGAGTGGGCGCCTCCTCGTCGGAGCGCGGGCTGTGGTGCTTGGCGGGGGAGCGCGCGCCCAGCACCCGCGAGATCCAGGCGCTCAGCGGGCGGGCGCTCACGGGGCCACCCCCGCGGGGTCCGGGTACAACTCGTCGATCGCGTCGAAGAACATGCTGCCGGTGCTCAAGCCGCAGAACAGCAGCTGGTTGAGCTGCTCGTCGGTGACGCCGTGCTCCAGGTCGGTCGCGACCTCGGTGATGACATGGACCATGCCGTTGTCACGCACCCGCACGTAGGCCTTGGGCCAGATGCGGTCGGCGTTCCACTCGTTGCACGCGTCCAGCACCTCCTCGAGGCGCTCGATCGCCACTTCGCGGTTCCACTGGCCGCGCACCTGCAGGATCTCCGACTCCTCGCCGAACAGGAAGAAGTAGAAGAGCCGTCCGCGCCACAGCCCGCCCAAGTCGCCGTCGCTGTCGACGAAGTAGCTGAAGTCGTTGCGGACGAACCACTGGGCGATGCGCTCGGTCGTCACTGGTGTGGGCGTGTCGACCACCTGTGCGCCCAGCTCGCGTGCGAGGAGGTCGGTCACCTGGTCGTGCAGTGCGGCGTGCTCGGCTATCTCGTCGGCGCCGCCATCGGGCTCGCGCCGGCCGTTCTCCGGCGGTAGCCCGAGCCACCGGCTGAGCCGACGGTCCCGGAAGAAACCCATGGCGAAACCCTACCCGTGCTGGGAAGGGGTTCCGCCAACCCCCTGCGCGCGGCGCGCGCGGGACGTAGGGCATGACCACCGGCGCCGGTTCGGGCTACCCTCGGTCGGCAGCGCGCCCCCGCGCGATTTACGAGACACGAGGTCGTTTTGTCATGGGTTTCTTCAGCAGGCCGGACGTGGATGCCACGGCATCCGGGCTCGAACCGTTGAGCCACCAGCGCATCATCGATCGGCTCGAGGCGAAGGGCTTCACCTACGGCGTCGACGACGACGGGGACATCGGCGGCCGGTGGGACGACCACGCGTTCTACTTCTTCCTGCTGGGCCGGGACTCCGAGTACCTGCAGGTGCGGGGCCGTTGGGCCCGTGACGTGGCGCCGAGCGAGATCGAGGCGCTCACCGCCGAGGTCAACGCCTGGAACCTCGACAAGCTGTGGCCCAAGGTCTACGTCCGTGCGGAGGGCGACCGCATCGGCGTCTACTCCGAGCACACCGTCGACTACGAGCACGGCGTGAGCGACAGCCAGCTCGAGCTGCACATGGCCTGCGGCATCAGCACCGCGCTGCAGTTCTTCGCGCACCTCGACTCGCTCTACCCCGAGGCGGTGGCCGAGGCCCGCAAGCAGCTCGCAGGCCAGGGCTCCGCGCCGGCTTCCTGACGTCCTCATGCGGGCCGCAGGGCTGGCCAGCGCGGCGGTTCTGTTCTCCGGGGATGTGGCTCGACTGAGGCGGTCACGGCTCGCCGCCGACCGACGTGGAGGGCGTCACCTCGCTCGGCGGGCTCGTCCTGGCCACGGGGCGGGAGCGGCTACCGTCGGAGCATGCTCGTCGCTGCCGCACTGGTCCCTGAGACCGCACTGCTCGTCCCTGGCGCCGCTGGCCGCGCTGACGTCCTGGGGAAGGTGCGGGAGGCCGCGCTGACCGCCGTCGCGCGCGTGCTCGACCAGGCGCCCGACACCGTCGTGGTGGTCGCCCCGGGCCCGATCGACCGCGTGCTCGGCGAGGGCGCACGCCCGAGCCTGGCCGCCGCGGGGATCCCCGACGACGCGCTCGGCTGGCGTCCCGCCCCGAGTGGCCCGGAGTCGGTGGCGGCCAATCCCGCCGCGAGCGTCGCGCTGCTGCTCCTGGCCGCGGCCGGGTGGCAGGGGCGCACGGTGACGGTCGAGGTGGGCGGTGCCTCGCCCGACCCCGAGCGGTTGCGCGCCCAAGGCGCCGCGCAGGCCGGGCCGGCGGAACCCGGCGCCCGGATCGGGCTCCTCGTCGCGGGGTCGCTCAGCGCGCGGCACGGGCCGGATGCGCCGTTGGCCGAGGACCCGCAGGCGGTGACCGTCGACGCGGAGCTGCTGGAGGCGATCGCCGACGCCGGGCCGCACGCCCTCGCCCGGCTAGCGGGCCTGCCCGCAGACGTGGCCCAGCGGCTGGCGATCACGCTCTGGGGCCCGATGCAGGTGCTCCTCGGCGCCGTCGGCGAGGTGCCCGGGGCCCGCGTGGCCGCCGATGTCCTCGTTGCCGACGCGCCGCTCGGCGCCCAGTACGCCGTCGCCACGTGGCTCACCGGGCAGGCCGCCCGATGACCGGCGCAGCGCTCGTCGTGGCGATCGTCGGGCCCACGGCCACGGGCAAGTCCGACCTCGGGCTGGCGCTCGCGGAGCGGCTCGACGGCGAGATCGTCAACACGGACTCGATGCAGTTCTACCGGGGCATGGACATCGGCACGGCCAAGCTCGCCCCGGCCGAGCGGCGGGGGATCCCGCATCACCAGATCGACGTGCTGGACCCGCTCGACGACGCCTCGGTGGCCGACTACCAGCGTGACGCCCGCGCGGACCTGCAGGGCATCGCGGCGCGGGGCCGTCGGGCGGTGGCTGTGGGCGGGTCCGGGCTGTACGTGCGCGCCCTGCTCGACAACATGGACTTCCCGGGCACCGACCCCCTGGTGCGCGCCCGGCTCGAGGCGCGGGTCGAGGCCGAGGGGTCGCGCGCGCTGCACGCCGAGCTGGAGCGGCTCGACCCGGGCGCCGCCGCCGGCATCGGGCCGCGCAACGCCCGCCGGGTGGTCCGCGCCCTCGAGGTCATCGAGCTCACGGGCCGGCCCTACTCGTCGAGCCTCCCGCAGCATGTGTACGAGGTCCCCGCCGTGCAGATCGGGCTGGACTGCGACCGCGCGGTCCTCGACGCCCGGATCGAGTCCCGGGTGGACCACATGTGGGAGGCCGGGCTCGTGGGCGAGGTCGAGGCGCTCGCGGCCCACGGCCTCGGACGCACCGCCGCCCGCGCCGTCGGCTACGCGCAGGTCCTCGCGCTGCTGGCCGGGGAGCTCGACGAGGTCGAGGCCCGCTCGGCCATCGCGGCGGGCACCCGGCGGCTGGCCCGCAAGCAGATGGGCTGGTTCGGCCGCGACCCCCGGGTGCACTGGCTCGACGCGCAGGACCCGGACCTGGTCGAGCGTGCCCTGGAGCTGGTCGCCGCCGCCGACGAGGGCGGGCTGGCGCCGCCCACGGTGGACCCGGCGCCGCGCCGTAGTCTGGGCTCATGACCAGTCCGGCCACCGACCTCGCCGCCACCGGCGCCGCGCACGCGACGCTCCCCGTCACCAAGGGCCACGGCACGCAGAACGACTTCGTGCTGCTCGACGACCGTGACGGGGCGATCGAGCTCACCGACTCGCTCGTGCGGGCGCTCGCGGACCGGCGGGCCGGGATCGGCGGCGACGGGGTGATCCGCCTCGTCGCGAGCGCGGCCCTGCCCGACGGCGCGGCCAGCCTCACCCAGGACCCGCGCGCGCTGTGGTTCATGGACTACCGCAACGCCGACGGCTCGATCGCGGAGATGTGCGGCAACGGGGTGCGCGTCTTCGCCGCGTACCTGGCGAGCCTGGGCCTGTGGGACCCCTCCGAGGGCGACCTGGTGATCGGGACCCGCGCCGGGGTGCGCCATGTGCGCCGTGAGCCGGCCCCCGGAGCCCCGGGCGGCGTCTGGTACGCGGTGGACATGGGCCCGTGGACGCTCCCGGGTGGCGCGGCCGCCCAGGCGGCCGGGTTCGACGCCGAGGTCGTCGTCTCCGGGCTGGAGGTCGACCGCCCGGCGCTGCGCGTCGACGTCGGCAACCCGCACACCGTCCTCGCGCTCGCGGGTGAGGGCGAGCTGGAGGCGGTCGACCTGACCCGGGCGCCGTCGGTGTCCCCGCATCCGCCGCAGGGCACCAACGTGGAGCTCGTGGTCCCGCTCGGCGAGAGCGCCGGCCCGGACGGCACGCCCGTCGGGCGGGTGCGCATGCGCGTCCACGAGCGCGGCGTGGGGGAGACCCGCTCCTGCGGCACCGGGGCGTGCGCGGCGGCGCTGGCCGTGCGCACCTGGGCCGGCTCTGGGGCCCCGGACGTGTGGCTCGTCGACGTGCCGGGCGGCACGGTGCGGGTGCGCCTGCTCGACGGCGGGCACGTGGAGCTGGCGGGGCCGGCGGTGCTCGTCGCCCACGCCGACGTCGACCTGGCGGCGCTGGGCCTATGACGGCCGCGGGGCGGATGACCGCGCTGACGAGCGCGGAGCTCGGCCGGCCCCTCGGGCGGCGCGCGACGTTCGTGCAGATCTCCAGCGCGTTCTGCCTGCCGTGCCGGGCGACCCGCAGGGTGCTCGAGATTGTCGCCGGCGAGCAGGACGGCGTCGCCCACATCGAGCTGGACGTCGCCGACCACCTGGCCCTGGGCGAGCGGCTCGACGTGCGCTCCACCCCGACGGTCCTCGTGCTGGACGCCGACGGGGTCGAGCGGGTGCGCGCGACGGGGGCCCCGACGCTCGCGCAGGCGCGCGCGGCCTTGGCCCGCGTGATCGGCAGCCTGGAGCGCCCGAGCTCAGCGTGAGGTGACGCGCAGCACCCGGAAGCCCTTGGCGCTCGCCACCCGCTCGACGTCGGCGGCGTCCCCGAGCTGCTCCGCGAGCCAGCGGTGCAGCGAGTCGGCCCCGAGGTTCTTGCCGACCACCAAATGCGCCTGGGCGCCGGGCGCCAGCCGTGGCATCCAGCGGAGCAGCAGCGCGTGCAGCGCGTCCTTGCCGACCCGGATCGGCGGGTTCGACCAGATCGCCGCGAAGGCCACGTCGTCGGGCACCTCGTCGGGGAGGACGGCGCGGACGTTCCCCAGCCCGAGCCGCTCCGCGTTGCGTCGCACCAGGTCCAGTGCCCGCTCGTTGACGTCCACAGCCCACACCTGGGCCTCGGGCGACTCCAGGGCCAGCGACAGCGCCACCGGGCCCCACCCCGACCCCAGGTCGAGCAGGTCGCCCGTGGCGGGGGCGGCGGGCACGGTGCGCAGCAGCACCTCGGTGCCGAGGTCGACGTGGTCGGGGGAGAAGACGCCACCAGCGGTCTCCACCTCGACGTCGCGGCCGGCCAGGTGGACGGCGAGGGTGCGGCGCTCCTCGGACGAGGCCGGCTGGGCGGTGAAGTAGTGGTCGTTCGCTGTCACCACCCGACCCTATCGGGGCGTGCTGGGCGCCGATGCGCGCAGATCGTCCGCCCATGGCCTTAGCCCGCAGCGAATAGCGTCGCGATCCCTCCCCGCGGCGTGTCACCCTGGACATGTCGCCGGATGAGCCGGCGGAGCGTCGGTCTCGCGGGGCTTCCCGCACCGACGCGGGCACGACGAGAGGCCACGTGTGAACGACCCGCAGCACCCCATGACGCGCCAGGACGAGAACAACGAGGTGGTCCTGCCACGCAGCGCGCAAGAGGTGGCGGACGACGTCGTGGCCCGAGTCCTCGCCCGCGCCGGCACCGCCCGCCAGGACGGCGGCACCGTCCACTCGGCATATGACGGCGACCAGCTCGAGCTCGAGGAGCGCTCCTCGCTGCGCCGGGTCGCCGGGCTGTCCACCGAGCTCGAGGACGTCACCGAGGTCGAGTACCGGCAGTTGCGCCTGGAGCGCGTGGTGCTCGTCGGCATCTGGGGCGCGCCGTCCTCCGAGGAGGGCGCCACCACCGCCGAGGAGGCTGAGATCTCGCTGCGCGAGCTCGCGGCGCTCGCGGAGACCGCCGGGTCGGAGGTGCTCGACGGGCTCCTGCAGCGGCGCCGCAACCCGGATCCGGGCACGTTCCTCGGCTCGGGCAAGGCCGCCGAGCTCGCCACGATCGTCGCGGCCAGCGGGGCCGACACAGTCATCGTCGACGCGGAGCTCGCCCCGTCGCAGCGCAGGGCGCTCGAGGACGTGGTCCGCGTCAAGGTGATCGACAGGACCGCGCTGATCCTCGACATCTTCGCCCAGCACGCCAAGTCCCGTGAGGGCAAGGCGCAGGTTGAGCTCGCGCAGCTCGAGTACCTGCTGCCGCGCCTGCGCGGGTGGGGCGAGTCCATGTCCCGCCAGGCCGGTGGCCAGGTCGGCGGGGCGGGCGCGGGGATGGGGTCGCGTGGCCCCGGTGAGACGAAGATCGAGCTCGACCGGCGTCGCATCCGCGACCGCATGGCCAAGCTGCGCCGCGAGATCGCGGCCATGGAGCCCGCGCGCGCCACGAAGCGCGCCAACCGCAAGCGCCACGCGATCCCCTCGGTGGCCATCGCGGGGTACACCAACGCGGGCAAGTCCTCGCTGCTCAACCGCCTGACGGGCGCGGGGGTGCTCGTGGAGAACGCGCTGTTCGCGACCCTGGACCCGACCGTCCGCCGTGCGGAGGCCGCCGACGGGCGCGTCTTCACCCTGACCGACACCGTCGGCTTCGTGCGCTCGCTGCCGCACCAGCTCGTCGAGGCGTTCCGCTCCAGCCTCGAGGAGGTCGCCGACGCCGACTTGGTGCTGCACGTGGTCGACGCCTCCCACCCCGACCCCGAGGGGCAGATCGCGGCCGTCCGCCACGTCTTCGCGGACATCCCCGGCGCCATGGACGTGCCCGAGATCATCGTGCTGAACAAGGCCGACCTGGCCCAGCCGGACGTCGTCGCGCGCCTGCGCTCCCGCGAGCCGGGCGCCATCGTGGTCTCGGCGCACACCGGCGAGGGCATCGACGAGCTGCAGGAGCTCATCGCCGACCAGCTCCCGCGACCGGGCGTGACCGTCGACGTGGTGATCCCCTACGACCGGGGCGACCTGGTCAACCGGGTGCACCTGCACGGCGAGATCGACTCGGAGGAGCACACCCCGGCGGGGACGGCGCTGCGCGGACGCGTCGACGAGTCGCTGGCCGCCGAGCTCACCGCCGCGGCGGTGCGCGCGGGCTGAGGCGTCAGACCCGGCGACTAGGCTGTGGCGGTGCCTTTGCCTGCCGCTGTGTCTGTGGACGAGCTCCTGGACCTCGCGGTCGGGGCGCTCGGCGGTTCCCCGCGCGAGGGCCAGCAGGAGATGGCGCGCGCCGTCGCGACCACCATCGAGGCCGGAGAGCACCTGCTGGTGCAGGCCGGGACCGGCACCGGGAAGTCCCTCGGCTACCTGGTCCCCGCGGTGCGGCACGCGGTGCTGGAGGACGAGCGCGTCATCGTGTCCACAGCGACGTTGGCACTGCAGCGCCAGGTGATCACCCGCGACCTGCCCTTGGTGGCCGACGCGCTGGCGCCGAGGCTTCCGCGCCCGCCCCGTATCGCGCTGCTCAAGGGCTGGCACAACTACGTGTGCGTGCACAAGGTCGCCGGGGGCTACCCGGCCGACGAGCCGGGGATGACGTTGTTCGACCTGGGCGACCACGCCGGCGCCGCAGACCACCCCGCGCCGGAGTCCGGGGAGGGTCGCCCTCGTGGCGGCCGGCCCGCCGGGGAGGACCTCGGCGCGCAAGTGGTGCGGCTGCGCGAGTGGGCCGAGGAGACGGAGACGGGCGACCGCGACGACCTGGTGCCCGGCGTCAGCGAGCGGGCCTGGCGCCAGGTGTCCGTGACGTCGCTCGAGTGCCTGGGCGGCAAGTGCCCGATGCTCTCGGAGTGCTTCCCCGAGCGCGCCCGGGGACTGGCCCGCGAGGCCGACGTGGTGGTGACCAACCACGCGATGCTCGGGATCGCGGCCTCCGGCTCGCCGAACGTGCTCCCTGAGCACGAGGTGCTGATCGTCGACGAGGCCCATGAGCTCACCGACCGGGTCACCGCCCAAGCCACCGGCGAGCTGTCGGTGGGGACCATCGAGCACGCCGGACGCCTCGCGCGCCGGCACGGCGGCCTGTCCACCGCCGACCTGGACGCGGCGAGCCTCGCACTGGGCGCCGTGCTCATGGAGCTCCCCGAGGGACGATTCCCCGACGGGCTGCCCCCGGCCGCTCTCGACGCCGTGGGCGCTGTGCGGGACGCGGCCCGCACCCTGCTGTCCCACCTGAAGCCCGAGGGGGCGCCCGCGCAGGCGGTGGGCCGCTCCGCCGGCGGGTCGCCCGACGGCGGCATGAAGATGGCCGTGTCCGCCATGCTCACGCTCTTCGAGACCGCCGAGCGGATGGCCGGCGACGCCGAGGAGAACCGCCACACGGTGCTCTGGTGCTCGCGCGGCGACGGGACGGGGCGCGGCGGCACGATGACCCGGCTGCACGCGGCGCCGCTGGCGGTCAACGGGCTCATCCGCACGAACCTCTTCTCAGGCCGCTCAGCTGTGCTGACCTCCGCGACACTGGCGCTAGGCGGCTCGTTCACCTCGGTGGCCCGATCCGTCGGCCTCGAGACGCAGACGGGGGCCGAGCCGACCGGGCCCGAGCGCCTGACCAGCACCGCGGCGACTCCGCGCACCGGCGCCGCGAAGTCCAAGGACCCCGCCGCCCCCGCCTGGCACGGGCTGGACGTCGGCAGCCCGTTCGACTATGCCCGCCAGGGCATCCTCTACATCGCCCGACGCCTGCCGCCCCCGGGCCGCGAGCCCGCCACCGACGCCCAGCTCGACGAGATCGCCGAGCTCATCACCGCCGCCGGGGGCCGCACCCTGGGCCTGTTCTCCTCCCGGCGCGCGGCCGACGCCGTCGCCCAGGCGATGCGGGAGCGGCTCGACGTGCCCGTGCTCGCGCAGGGCGACGACCAGCTCCCCACGCTCGTGCGGCAGTTCGCCGCCGACGATCGGACCTGCCTGTTCGGCACGCTGTCGCTGTGGCAGGGGGTCGACGTGCCCGGTCCCGCCTGCCAGCTCGTGCTCATCGACCGCATCCCGTTCCCGCGGCCCGACGACCCGGTGCGCTCCGCGCGGTCCGATGCCGTCGCGGCCGCCGGCGGCAACGGCTTCATGTCCGTCTCCGCGACCCACGCAGCGCTGCTGCTGGCCCAGGGCGCCGGGCGCCTCATCCGCTCCACGTCGGATCGCGGCGTTGTGGCGATGCTGGACCCACGGCTCGCCACCGCGCGGTATGGCGAGTTCCTGGCCCGCTCGCTGCCCGGCTTCTGGCGCACCACCGACCGGGAGGTCGCGCTCGCAGCCCTGCGGCGTCTCGACGCAGCGGCTCCCACCACCAATTCCGCCAGCACGAACTAGCCTGTGAGAGGCGCGGAAGCGCCGAACGGGCGACACGGCCCCACTGGCGAGGAGGACGCGTGAGCGCGGAACACGAGAGCGACGACCTCGGATTTCCCGACACCGCCGCAGGCCCGCAGCGCCGCACGAGCAAGCTCGCGGTTGTCGGGGCGGGCTCGGTCGGCGCGACGATGGCCTACGCGGCGCTGATGCGCGGCGCGGCGCGGAACGTCGTGCTGTACGACATCAACAAGGCGAAGGTCGAGGCCGAGGCGCTCGACCTGGGCCACGGCATCCAGTTCATGCCGATGGCCGAGGTGGTCGGCTCCGACGACATCGCGGTCTGCGCGGACGCCGACATCGTCATGGTGACGGCAGGCGCCAAGCAGGAGCCCGGGCAGTCCCGCATCGACCTCGCCGGCGCGACGATCTCGCTCGTCCGCAAGATCCTGCCGGGCCTCGTGGACGTGGCGCCCAACGCGATCTACGTGATGGTCACCAACCCGGTGGACATCGTGACCTACGCGGCGCTGAAGGTCTCCGGCCTGCCGCCGAACCAGCTCTTCGGCTCCGGCACGGTGCTCGACTCCTCCCGCCTGCGCTACCTCATCGCCCAGCACACCGGGGTGGCTGTGCAGAACGTCCACGCCTACATCGCGGGCGAGCACGGCGACACCGAGCTCCCGCTGTGGAGCTCGGCGACGATCGGCGCCGTCCCCCTGGTCGACTGGCCCGGGATCGGCGACCGCGGCCCGCTGACCGAGGAGGTGCGCGAGCGCATCGCCCGTGAGGTCGTCGAGTCCGCCTACCGCATCATCGAGGGCAAGGGAGCCACGAACTACGCCGTCGCCCTCGCCGGATCGCGCATCATCGAGGCGGTCCTCAAGGACGAGCAGCGGATCCTGCCCGTGTCCTCGCTGTTGGAGGACTATCACGGCATCTCCGACGTCTGCCTGTCGGTGCCCACGCTGGTGGGCGGCCAGGGGGTCGGTGAGCGGCTCGAGGTGCCGATGTCGGCGGACGAGCTAGCAGGCCTGCGCCGCTCGGCCGAGGCTCTCAAGGTCGTCGCGCGCCGCTTCGGCCTCTAGCCGCCCGCTGCGCCATGTCGCTCGGCGCCCGCGGTGACGCGCTCCGCTCAGTGGGAGCGGAGCGCGTCGACCAACTCGTCCTTGCGCATCGTCGAGCGGCCCGCGATGCCCAACTCGGCCGCCCGCCTGCGGAGGTCGTCGACGGTCCAGTCGTCGTACGACCCGGACTCCCCGCCCTTGCGGCCGACCTCGCCGCGTGAGCTGTCAGCCGCAGCGTTGGCGATGCGCGCCGACTTCTCCTTGCTGTTCCCCTCGTCGCGGAGCCGCTCGTAGAGCTCCTTGTCCTTGACGCCGGGACCGGGATCCCGCAGCCGACCGGGCATCTCGCCCACTTCCTCTCACTGTGCCGTAGTGCTGCGAGCCAGCACGCGCTGCTAGCCGCGTGGCCAGCGTCGCCGATGCGCCCCGGCGCCGCACCTCGAGGATCAGAGGCTGCGCAACACGCTCACAACGCGTCCGAGCACCTGGGCCTGGTCGCCGAGGATCGGCGCGTACGCGTCGTTGTGGGGCAGCAGCCACACGTGGCCGTCCGCCCGCTTGAAGGTCTTCACGGTGGCCTCGCCGTCGATCATGGCGGCCACGATCTGCCCGTTCTCAGCGACGGGCTGGCGCCGCACGACGACCCAGTCGCCATCACAGATCGCCGCGTCGATCATCGAGTCGCCCGCGACCTTGAGCAGGAAGAGCTCCCCGTCGCCCACGAGCTGGCGGGGGAGGGGGAACACGTCCTCGACGACCTGCTCGGCGAGGATCGGCCCGCCTGCGGCGATCCGGCCGACGAGTGGCACGTAGGTGGGAACCGGGGCCTCATCAGACCCCAGAGGGCCCACGGAGCCGACGGAGCCGCCGGCCGACGGCGCGGCCCAGCGCTGGACGCCGCGTGAGTCATCCCGCTGCACGACCTCGATGGCGCGCGGGCGGTTCGGGTCGCGGCGCAGGTAGCCCTTGCGCTCGAGCGAGGTGAGCTGGTGCTTGACGCTCGACGGGCTGGTCAGCCCGACCGCGTCGCCGATCTCGCGCATGCTCGGCGGGTAGCCGCGTGACTCCACCGCGGCGCGGACGGTCTCCAGCACGAGCCGCTGCCGAGGCGTGAGCTCGTCGGACGCGGCGTCGACGTCAGCCTTCCCGACCACGGCGAGCGCGACATCGCCGTCCTGCCGCGCTGAGCGCAGCGCAGTGTCGCCAGCCCCGTCCCTGGCAGACCCGCTGTCGCGGGACGCGCCGTTCGCCGCCCTGCGGCCCCGTGCGGGGTCGTCCTCGACCGTCCTGCCGTCGCTGCCCACCGTTGGCCTCCTGAGGTGTGTCGTCGCGCTCCCGCGACGCCGTCCGTTGGGCCGAACGGGGTCCCGTGTCAGCGCCTCGTGATGGTCTGTCGCCTGCTGCGCCAGCCTAGGGGAGCGGGGCCGTTCGATCAAACATTTGTTCGAGCGAGTCTCGACAGTCGGGGCGGCGAGGTGGTAGACATCGTACAAGCGTTCGACGAACAGGTGTTCGACAGAGAGGAGGCGACCATGAGCACGATCGCGATCGGCCCAGTCGCGAACCATGGCGGAGCCGTGGTCATCCCCTTCCCCGCGAGGCGCCCGCAGGCGTCGGCCCGCTTGGCGGCACAGCGCCCGCAGGCTGAGGCCTCACAGCGGCGCCCCGCCGCCGTGGCGCGGCCGCAGCAGGCTGTCGCGCACGGAATGCGGGGCGCTGAGCACTCGGCCGCACCGCTGCGGCTGACCGCCCGTGGCCGTCGCGTGGTCGCGCTGCTCTCCCTCATGCTCGTCACCGCGTTCGCCCTGATCGGGACGAAGGCCGTGGCAGGCGGGCCGCAGCGCGCGCTGGAGGTCGAGACGTACACGGTGGCCGCCGGCGACACGCTGTGGGCGTTGGCGACGGAGCTGGCTGCTCCGGGCGAGGACGTCCGCGACGTGATCTTGGAGTTGGTCGAGCTCAATGGCGGCGGCGGAGCCGGGCTCACGGCGGGTCAGCGGATCCTCCTGCCGGTCGAGCGCTGACGCGCCTCACAGCCACCTGCCTTGCAGGTCGAGGACCAGACGTCATAGGTTCTTTGCTGGCGTCTGTCAATGGCGCCGTGATGCCGTGCTCCAGCGCGGCACGTCGTCAAACCGGTCCTCTGCCGCCACGCGCGGCAGGCGAGCTGGTGAGGAGCCTCCTGTGCACTGCCCGTTCTGTCGGCACGCGGACTCGCGCGTGGTCGACTCGCGCACCTCAGACGACGGCGCCTCCATCCGTCGTCGCCGTCAGTGCCCCGAGTGCAACCGCAGGTTCTCCACGGTCGAGACGGCGAGCCTCTCGGTCGTTAAGCGTTCAGGCGTCACCGAGCCGTTCAGCCGCGAGAAGGTCGTCAACGGCGTCCGCAAGGCATGTCAGGGCCGCCCGGTCAGCGATGACGACCTCGCCCTGCTCGCCCAGCGCGTCGAGGAGACGATCCGCGCGAGCGGCACCGCCGAGCTCGACGCCTATGAGATCGGCCTGACCATCCTTGGCCCGCTGCGCGAGCTCGACGAGGTCGCCTACCTGCGGTTCGCCAGCGTCTACCAGGCGTTCAACTCCCTCGAGGACTTCGAGGCCGCCATCACGGTGCTGCGCGCCGAGCGCGATGTCGCGAACGACGAGGCGCAGGCCCCCGGTGACGAGGCCCGCTCGGAGCAGGGCTGAGCACGGAGTAGGGCCCGACTGGCGCAGCACAGCACAAAGGCCCGACCGCGTCTGCAAGACGCGATCGGGCCTTTGCTGAGGAATGCCCTGGTCAGGCGCGAGCGAGGACCTGGTCCCGCACAACGCGCCGCAGCACCTTCCCGATCTGTGAGCGGGGCAGGTCGGCGACGATGACGATCTCGCGGGGGACCGCGTAGCGGGCGAGACGCTCCTCGCACCAGGCGCGCACTGCCGCGAGGTCGATGGCCGGCGAGTTGGTGTCGTCGAGCACGACGGCCGCGACGACCTTCTCGCCCATGTCCCCGCCGGGGACTCCCACGACGGCGACGTCTGCGACGCCGGGCATCGAGCGCAGGTGGCTCTCGACCTGCGAGGGGTACACCTTGAACCCGCCGGTGACGATCATCTCCTTGATCCGGTCCACCAGCGTGGCGAACCCGTGCTCGTCGACGACGACGACGTCGCCGGTGCGCAGCCATCCGTCGGGGAGGAGCTGGTCGGCGGTCTCACCGGGGCGGTTCCAGTAGCCGCTGAACACCTGGGGGCCGCGAATGAGCAGCTCGCCGCGCTCGCCGGGCGCGACGTCGACGGTCGGGTCCTCCTGGTCGACCACGCGGATCTCAGTGCTGGGGAACGGCAGGCCGAGGGCGCCGGGCCGGCGCTCGGCGTTGCACGGGTTGCCCAGGGCGACCGGGCTGGTCTCGGTGAGGCCGTAGCCCTCGATGAGCAGCCCGCCGGTGAGGCGCTCCCACCGGTCGGCGGTGGCGCGGGAGATCGGCATGGCCCCGGCGAGCGAGATGCGGATGGTGCTGAGGTCGGCGCCCGTCTTCTCGGCGAGCGCGGCGAGCCGGTCGAACATGGGCGCCACGCCGGGCAGGAAGGTGGCGGGGCGGCGGCGCTGGGCGGCGAGGACGGATGCCGGGTCGAACTTGCCGAACGCGACGAGGGTGGCGCCGATGCGGGCGGCGAACGTGAGGCACAGCGTGAGGCCGAAGGCGTGGAAGAACGGCAGGACGCCGTAGATCGTCTCGGTCCCGTCCTCGAACTGGGTCCAGGCAGCGCCCTGGACGGCGTTCGAGCCGAGGGAGCGGTGCGTGAGGATCGCGCCCTTGGGGGTGCCGGTGGTCCCGCCGGTGTACTGGATGGTGGCGATGTCGTCGACGGACGGCGCCGGGTGCGTCGCGGGCAGCGGCTGGGCCTCGTCGACGAGGCGGTGCCATTCGAGCGCGCCGGCGGGCACGGGCCCGCGCAGGGCGGCGCGCTGCTTGCGGGCGGCGGGGACGGGGAGCGTGAGGGCGATCCGCTTGACGCGGGGCAGGTCGCGGGTGAGGTCGACGGCGATCAGGTGGCGGAGCTGGGTGTTCTGCTGCACCTCGGCGACACGGGCCGCTGTCGGCTCCCAGCAGATCGCGGCGACGGCGCCGGAGTCGGCGAGCTGGTGCTCGAGCTCGGAGGCCGAGTAGGTGGGGTTGTGCTCGACGACCACTGCGCCGAGGCGCAGGATCGCCCAGAAGGCCACGACGTGGGTGTGGCAGTTGGGTAGCGCGATCGCGACCCGATCACCGCGCTGGACGCCGAGGGCGAGGAGCGCGCCTGCGGCGCGTTCCACCTCGTCGAGGAGCTGGCGGTAAGTGGTGGTCTGGCCTTCGAAGTCGACGGCGACGCGATCCGGGAAGCGCTGGGCGGCGCGTTCGAGGGTGGCCGTCAGCGGCTCGTCGGGAATGTCGATCTTCGGGGGCACGCCGGTCGGGTAGGACGCGAGCCAGGGGTGTCCGAGGGTTGATTCCACCTCGCCATCGTAACCTACGCTCCCGTAAGTTACTAGAGAGTAGGTACGGCCTTCACAAGCCGCTCAGACTGTCAAGGCACATGCTCACAGATCGCTCGAACGCGGTCCCCAGAGGTTCACGCCGGCATCGACCGCGTCCGCGTCGATCGCCTCGAGCTCGGACTCAGTCAGCGGCGGGCCGTCCAGCGCTGCCAGGTTCTCCTCGAGCTGGGCCGAGGTGCGGGCGCCGAGCACCACAGTCGTCACACGCGGGTCGCGCAGGGCCCACGCGATCGCCAGTTGCGCCAAGGACTGCCCGCGTGACAGGGCGACCGCATTGAGCGCGCGGACATGGGCCACGTTCTCCTCGCTCAGATAGGAGGCGCGCAGCGGCCCGCCTCGGGCGGCCCGGGAGTCCGCGGGCACGCCGGTGAGATACCTGTCGGTGAGCATCCCCTGGGCCAGTGGCGAGAACGCTGCGACGCCGAGCCCGCCCTGGGCCGCGACATCGAGCAACGACCTGCCATCCGCCGTCGGGTCGGGCCGCTCGATCCACCGATTGAGCATCGAGTACGCGGGCTGGGCCACCGTGAGGGTCACGCCGAGCCTGCGGGCCACGTCGAGCGCCTGCGCCGTGCGGGCCGCGGAGTAGGAGGAGACGCCCACAGCCCGCGCGCGTCCTGACGCGACGGCGGCGCCGAGTGCCCCGATCGTCTCCTCGAGCGGGGTGCTCGCATCGAACCGGTGGCTGTAGAACACATCGACGTGGTCCAGCCCGAGGCGCCGCAGCGACTGGTCGAGGGAGGCGAGCAGGTACTTGCGCGACCCGTGCTCCCCATACGGCCCGGGCCACTGCCGGTAGCCGGCCTTGGTGGTGATGACGAGCTCGTCGCGGCGCGACCTCAGGTCGCCGGCGAGCAGCCTGCCCATCGTGAGCTCCGCGGCGCCCGGCGGCGGCCCGTAGTTGTTCGCGAGGTCCAGGTGCGTGACGCCGAGCTCGACGGCCCGCAGCACTAGGGCCCGCTGGGCGTCGAACGCCGTGGACTCCCCGAAGTTCTGCCAGAGGCCTAGCGTGACCACAGGCAGCCACAGCCCGCTGCGCCCGCATCGGCGCAGGGGGAGCGGGGACGCATTGGCTGTGGGCGCGTCGTGCATGCGTCGACGTTAGCCGGATCCACCCGCCCCGACCGCACCGGCCACCCCGGCCGCGCAACCCGCCCCTGCGTGGTCCACGACAGGATCTGCCAGGCCCTTGGCAGGGCAATGCGTTGGCATTCGGCGCCGATGTCGGCAAGGCTGGACCGGTGGCGCCGCGGAACCCCCGCTCGCCGCCCCACAAGCAGTACCCATGAGGAGGCACCGCGATGGCGCAGAACGACGACAGGGCGACCGCACCAGCGGCGTCTGAGGACGCCAAGGCGAAGTTCCGCGAGGCGCTCGACCGCAAGAAGGCGGCGCAGCACCGCACGGCGGACGGCTCGACGAACACAGGCTCCGTGCACAGCTCCGAGACCGCCGGTCCCGTGCAACGACAGTTCCGGCGCAAGTCCGGGTCGGCGTGACCGCACTCGGCAGCCTGCGCGCAGGCTGATCGACCCGCGGCCGAGCGGCCACGGGCGCACCGGCCGGGTGACCTCGGTTGGGCGACAGACAGGCTGGGCGACAGACAGACGGCGATGGCCGGGACTCATGTCCCGGCCATCGCCGTCTGTCGCTTGACTGCCGTGGGATCAGGTCAGCAGGCGCAGCCGCACCGACTCGGGGCGCGAGGCGAGGGCTTCGACCACCGCGGGGTCGACAGCCGCGCCGGCGTCGGTGACGACGTAGCCGATCTCGCCGCGTGTCGACAGCAGCTGGCCCTCGATGTTGACGCCATGCTCGGCGAGGGTCGCGTTGACCGCCGCCAGCACGCCCGGGACGTTGCGGTGCAGGTACGCGAGGCGGTGCGCGTCCGGCCGCCGGTCGAGGGCCACATTGGGCAGGTTGACGCTCAGCGTGGTCGAGCCGGTGGTGAGGTAGTCGCGCAGCTTGTTCGAGACGAACTGGCCGATGGCCTCCTGCGCCTCCTCGGTGGAACCACCCGTGTGGGGGGTGAGGATGACGTTCGGCAGCCCGCGCAGCTCGGAGTCGAAGGGGTCGCCCTTGCGCTTGGGCTCCACGGGGAAGACGTCCACGGCCGCGCCGCTGATGTGGCCCGAGACGACGGCGTCACGCAATGCGGAGTAGTCGACGACGAAGCCGCGCGACAGGTTGAGGAACACCGCGCCCGGGCGCATCGCCGCGAACTGCTTCGCGCCGAAGAGCCCGGCGTTCCCGCCGCGCCCGTCCACGTGCAGGGTGACGATGTCCGCGACCTCGAGCACCTCGTCCAGCGAGGCGGCCCGGCGGGCGTTGCCCAGCGCGAGCTTCTCCGAGGTGTCGTAGAAGACCACGGACATGCCCAGGTTCTCGGCGAGGACCGAGAGCTGGGTGCCGATGTTGCCGTAGCCGACGATGCCGAGGGTCCGCCCGCGGACCTCGTGCGCGCCTGTCGCCGACTTGTTCCACACACCGTCGTGCATCGAGCGGTCGAACTCGGTGAGGCGGCGGGTGAGGGCGATGATCTCGGAGATCGCCAGCTCGACGACCGAGCGCGTGTTCGAGAACGGCGCGTTGAACGTCGCCACGCCACGGGAGGCGGCGGCCGCCAGGTCGATCTGGTTGGTGCCGATGCAGTAGGCGCCGATCGCCACGAGGTCCGGGGCCTGCTCGAGCACCGCCGCGGAGACGTGGGTCTTGGAGCGGATGCCGAGGAGGTGGACCCCCTGCAGCGCCTCGACGAGCTCGGACTCGTCCAGGGCGCCGGTGCGGGTGGTCACCTCGAACCCGGCGTCTTCGAGGATCGACTTGGCCTGGGGATGGAGGTTCTCAAGGAGAAGGGCGCGCAGCACGCCCCTATGGTGCGCCTCCCCGCCGCGAGACCCCAAGCCGGTCCCGTCCCTCGGACACGGACGGCCGAGCCACGGCGGCGCGACGGGAAGGCGGCGCTCAGGCGGGGCTGGCCCCCAGGCCGTCGGGCAAGGGCTCGCTGTGCACGACCCGCAGCGCCCGGGTCGGGCGCGTCATCGCCACGTACAGGTCGCCCGCGCTGGCCGCGAGGACCTGTGACGGCTCCAGCAGCACCACGACGTCGAACTCGAGGCCCTTGCTCTCCCGCGGTGTGAGCAGCGACACGGGGGCGTCGAGCGTGGCGCCCCCGGACTTGGTCGCGCGCGGGCTCAGCGCGTCGCCGAGGCCGTGCGCGCGCAAGGCGTCGCCGGCCTCCGCCAGCAGCCCAGGCTCGCCGACCACTGCCACACGCCCGCCCGACGCGTCCGCCGCGAGCTCGTCGATCCAGTGGCGCGCCTGCCGGGCCGCCGCGTCGGCGATCTCGGCGCGTGCCACCCGTTCGACGGCCAGCGCGCCGGGCACCTGCCGCG
This sequence comes from Cellulomonas cellasea, assembly GCF_030372105.1. GTDB lineage: Bacteria > Actinomycetota > Actinomycetes > Actinomycetales > Cellulomonadaceae > Cellulomonas_A > Cellulomonas_A cellasea_A. The sequence continues at coordinate 76,023 of NZ_JAUDBQ010000014.1, forward strand.
CCGACGTCAGCGGGCTCACGGGCAGGCCTGCCGCGACGGCGACCCGCTGCGCGGCGTCGGCGACCTCGGCGGGCGTGCGGTAGTTCACCGTCAGCTCCGACAGCCGCCACGAGGAGCGCAGCAGCGGGTCGAGCATCGCCTGCCAGTTGCGGGCGCCCGCCGTCGAGCTCGTCTGCGCGACGTCGCCGACGATGGTCATCGACCGTGTCGGCACGCGGCGCAGCAGCATCCGCCACGCCATCGACGACAGCTCCTGCGCCTCGTCGACCACCACATGGCCGTAGGTCCACGTCCGGTCGGCTGCGGCGCGCTCGGCGGTGGTCAGGCGGGGGCCGGTGGCGGCGAACCGGTCCGCGAGCATCTCGGCGGAGACGAGCCCGTCGCTGCCGCTCGACTGCAGCACGCGGCGGGCGTAGTCCAGCTCGGCGTCGCGGCGGACGGCGTCGGCGCGGGCCTGGGCGCGGGCCGCCTGGTCGTCCTCGCCGAGCAGCTCTGCCGCCTCGTCGAGCAGCGGGACGTCCGCGGCGGTCCAGTCGGCGTCAGGGGAGCGTTGCAGCAGGCGTCGTTCGCGGCGGGACAGCTCGGGCGCCGCCGCGTCGAGGCGGTGCGGCTTGGTGAACAGGTCCCGCACGAGGCCCTGCGGGGTGAGCGGCATCCACGCCAGGTTGAGGGCGATCCGCACCTCGCGGGTCGTGCGCAGCTCCTCGACGATCTCCGCGCGGTCCTCAGGCGCCAGCGGCGACCCGAGCTGCGCGATGTACTGGTCGGCGAGCCGCGAGAGCATGTCCCGCACGAACGACGTGCGCGCCAGGTTGTGGGGGCGGTTGCCCCGGCGGGCGCGGGCGATGGCCGACGCGACATGCGACGGCTCGACGACGACGATCCGGCCGTCCACCGAGATCTCCGTGGCCTCGCGGGGCGTCCGCTCGCGCTGGCGCACCGCCCGCTCGATGATGCGGGCCCACACCGCGCGCCCCTTGATCTCGCTCACCTGGTCGTCTTCGACGCCAGGCGCGTCGACGCCCGGGAACAGCTCCGCGATCGTGGAGGTGACCACGCCGGTCTCCCCGAGCGAGGGGAGCACCTGGTCGATGTACCGCAGGAACGTGCGGCTGGGGCCGACGAGCAGCACCCCGGAGCGCTCGAGCAGCCGCCGGTGGGCGTACAGCAGGTAGGCGGCGCGGTGCAGCGCCACTGCCGTCTTGCCGGTGCCCGGCCCGCCCTGCACCACGAGCGACCCCTGCAGCTCGGAGCGGATGATCGCGTCCTGCTCCGCCTGGATCGTGGCGACGATGTCGGCCATGTGCCCGGTGCGCCCGGCGGCCAGCGACGCCAGCAGGGCTCCCTCGCCCGACAGGCTGGACACGGACGCCGCGCCGTCGGCGCCCTCGGCGAAGTGGTCTAGGTCCAGCACCTCGTCCTCGACGCCGGTGACGGAGCGGCCGCGCGTCACCAGGTGGCGGCGGCGCACCACGTCGTCGGGCTGTGCCGCGGTCGCGCGATAGAAGGCCTGCGCCGCCGGCGCCCGCCAGTCGGTGAGCATCGACGCGTGCTCCGCGTCGGTCAGCCCGATGCGCCCGATGTAGCGCCGCGCGCCGTCCGCGAGGTCGAGCCGGCCGAAGGCCAACCGCTCCTCCACGGACTCGAGCTGGGCGAGCCGGTCCTCGTAGAGCGTCGCGAACGCGTCGCGCTCGCTGCGGTTCTGCGGTGATCCCGAGGGCCCATGCCGCCGGACGTCCACGAGCCGTTCACGGGTTTGATCCCGGAGGGCGTCCAACCGGCCGTAGAGCCTGTCGACCATCTCTTGCTCGTCACGCAGCTCCGACTCGATGCCCGCCACATCCACCGCCCTGTCTGTCCCGACACACCGTCGCCCGCACAGATCGTGGCGCAGGCAGCCGTCCATTATCCGGCACAGGAGCCGATGTCCGCATCGTGCCGGATGTCCGAATCGCTCGGGCGGCCCGCATGTGAGGCATCTACGCTGCAGGGCGGACATCAACGAGAGGACCCCCTTGACCGACATAGCAGCGGCGCCGTCCTTGGCGGTCACCCCGCCTGCCCAGGCGGCGACCGACGGGGCCTTCCGCGTGCTGCTCGTCGAGGACGACGACGGGGACGCGCTGCTCGTCGAGGAGGGCCTGCTCGACGCGGGCCTCGACGCGTCGATCGTCCGGGCGCGGACGCTCGACGAGGCGTTGGAGCGGCTCGACGCGGACTGCGTGCTGCTGGACCTCGGCCTGCCGGACGCGATGGGACTGGGCGCCCTCCAGCGGCTGCTCGCCGCCGGGGCGCCTGCCGTCGTGGTGCTCACCGGCCTGTCCGGCGGCGACCTCGGGCTCGCCGCCGTCGCCCAGGGCGCACAGGACTACCTGGTCAAGGGCGAGGCCGACAGCGAGACGATCGGCCGCTCGGTGCGGTACGCCGTGCAGCGGCGACGGCTCGAGGCCGCCGACCGGGCGCTGTACCGGAGCCTGGTGCGCGCGGAGGAGACCAATCGGCTCGAGCGGGCACTGCTGCCCACCCCCGCCGTGCGCGACGACCGCCTGCACGTGAGCGTCGGGTACCGCGCAGGCCGGGACGGGCTGCTCGGCGGGGATTTCTACGACGTCGTCGAGCGGGCCGACGGCCGTGTGCTGGCGCTCGTGGGCGACGTGTGCGGGCACGGCCCCGACGAGGCGGCGTTGGGGGCGACGCTGCGCACGGCATGGCGCACCCTCGTGCTCGCCGAGGTCGCGGCAGGGGAGATCCTGCCGCTGCTCGAGCGTGTGCTCGAGTCCGAGCGGTCCCGGCCGGAGGTCTTCACCACCGTCGCGATGCTCGAGGTGGCGCCTGACCGCGCCAGCACGGACCTGTACCTGGCGGGCCACCCGGTGCCGCTGCTCATCGACGATCGCAGCCGGCTCCTCCCGTCGACAGCACGGGGGAGGGCGCTGGGCATCCCCGTCTCAGGCGGCTGGCTCCCGCTGCGACTCGAGCTGGGCCCGCGATGGCGGCTGATGATGTACACCGACGGAGTTTTGGAGGCCACCATCCGCGAGAGCTCGGACCGGATCGGCAAGGAGGGGTTGCGCTCGCTCGTCGACGCCGCCCTGTCCCGCGGATCCGCCGACCTGGTCACCGACGTCCTGCAGGATGTGCGCGCGCTGCACGGCGGCGAGCTCGTGGACGACGCCGCGCTGGTCGTGCTCGGGTGGGGCGCATGAGCCCCGCGCTCGCGCTCGCGGCGGGCGCCACGACGCTGCGGTCACGGCTCGGGCAGATGCTCGTGGCCGCCGGGGTGCTGCTCGGCCTCGTGGTCGGGGCTGCTGGCGTGGCCCTGACCCAAGTGGTGGAGCTGCAGAATCAGGTGACCGTCGTCCACTTCGACGCCATCACCCGGGCCGACGGCGCCTACGTCCGACTCGTCGACGCCGAGACGGCGGTGCGCGGCTATGCGCTCACCGGCGACACCGTGACCCTCGAGCCCTTCGAGCGGGCCGCCGACTCGGCGACGACCTTCGCGTCCCTGGCCGACGACTCCATGGCGCGCGGCTTCCCCGACGGGGCTGCCCAGGCCGCCCGCGTCGCGGCGGACGCGGCCGTGCGCTGGCAGGACGAGTTCGCCGAGCCGCTCATCGAGCAGGTCGCGGCGCAGGGCGTGGAGTCAGTCACCCCCGAGCAGATCGAGGCCGGCCGGGCGTTGTTCGACGCGGCCCGATCGGGGGTGGAGGCGTACCTCACCGAACTGCGGCAGGTGCGCGACCAGGCAGGCGGCGAGCTCGCCACCTGGACGACCATCCTCTCGGGCGCCGTCGTCGTGCTGGTGCTGGCCGCGCTCGCCGTCGGCGTCGCCCTCTGGGTCCTGCTGCGCCGCTGGATCACCGCCCCGGTGGCCGCGCTCGCCGCGGACGCGCGCGCGGTCAGCTCGGGCGAACTGTCCCACCCCGTGGTCGTCACCGGCCCGGGGGAGATCGCCGGCCTCGCGCTCGACATGGAGCGGATGCGCCGCACCCTCGTCGACCAGCTCGACGCTCTCGAGCAGTCCTCCCGCGAGGTCGCGCAGGCCCATGAGCTGCTCACCGAGCAGGCGGAGGAGCTGCGCCGCTCCAACCGCGACCTCGAGCAGTTCGCCTACGTCGCCTCACACGACCTGCAGGAGCCGCTGCGCAAGGTCGCGAGCTTCACCCAGCTGCTGCAGAAGCGCTACGGCGGACAGCTCGACGACCGCGCCGACGAGTACATCGGCTTCGCCGTCGACGGAGCCAAGCGCATGCAGCAGCTCATCCAGGACCTGCTCGGCTTCTCCCGTGCCGGTCGCGGGGACGGCGTGCAGGAGCCGGTGGACCTGGCCGACGCGCTCGCGCAGGCCGTCGACAACCTCGACGAGGCCGTGACAGGCGTGAACGCGCAGATCACGGCGGACGATCTCCCGGTGGTGATGGGCGAGCGGGCGCTGCTCGTCCAACTCCTGCAGAACCTCGTCGGCAACGCGGTGAAGTTCCGCCACCCCGACCGTGTGCCGCAGATTCAGATCTCGGCCCATGAGATGGGAGACTCCTGGGAGCTACGGTGCACCGACAACGGGATCGGCATCGATCCGCAGTACGCGGATCGGGTGTTCCTGATCTTCCAGCGGCTGCATCCGAAGGACGTGTACGAGGGCACCGGGATCGGCCTGGCGCTCTGCAAGAAGATCGTCGAGTTCCACGGCGGTCGCATCTGGATCGACCCGGCTCAGGAAATCGGCGCCAGCATCCGCTGGACGCTGCCCGCGGCGCCGGCCCGCGACAACTGACCTGCCCTGGTCGGACTGCCATCGAGGAGAACGAGTGCCCAACTCGCACAAAGACATCGACGTCCTGCTGGTGGAGGACGACCCGGGCGATGTCCTCATGACGCGTGAGGCGTTCGCGGACAACAAGGTGACGAACCGCCTGTCGGTCGTCTCCGACGGGGTGAGCGCGCTCGAGTACCTCCGCAAGGAGGGGGAGTACGCGAACGCCACCACGCCGGACCTCATCCTGCTCGACCTCAACCTGCCGCGGATGGACGGGCGCGAGGTCCTGCACGCGTTGAAGCAAGATGAGCAGCTCCGCTCGATCCCCGTCGTCGTGCTGACCACGTCGGAGGCCGAGGAGGACATCGTCCGCAGCTACTCGCTGCACGCCAACGCCTACGTCACCAAGCCCGTGGACTTCGACCGCTTCATCGAGGTCGTGCGCCAGATCGACGAGTTCTTCGTCACTGTCGTCCGGCTGCCCGGCCGCTGAGCCGGTCGTGACCTGCGCGGCCGTCTGCTGACCACGCGGCGAGACGGGCCGCGCACGTGGGAAGACATGCGCGCCACCGAGTGTTGACCTGGTGGGCAGCAGCGCATGCGCTGCCCGAGTCGGCACGAGAGTGAGGACCCATGCTCGACCCGAGCGAGATCTACGACGTGGACCCTGTGGTCGCCGCCGAGGTGACCGCGCGCGCCGCGCTCGGCTCCGGACCTGTGCTGGTGCACGCCCTGCAGGGCTTCGTGGACGCCGGCGCCGCCGGGCGCAAGGCCGCTGAGCACCTGACGGAGAACCTCACCACCACCCGGCTCGCGACGTTCGACGTCGACCAGCTCATCGACTACCGCTCGCGCCGACCGACCATGACCTTCGACTCGAGCGCCTGGACGGCGTACGACGAGCCCGCGCTGGCCGTGGACCTGGTCCGGGATGTGGAGGGCGCGCCCTTCCTGCTGTTGCACGGCTCGGAGCCGGACGTGCAGTGGGAGCGGTTCACCGCCGCGGTGCGGCAGATCGTCGAGCGCTTCGACGTGCCGCTGACGGTGGGGCTGCACGGCATCCCGATGGGCGTGCCGCACACCCGTCCGCTGTCGGCCACCGCGCACGCCACCCGCCCGGAGCTGGTCGCCGACCACCCCTCCTGGTTCGGCACGGTGCAGGTGCCGGCGAGCGCCGCGGCCCTGTTGGAGATGCGGCTGGGGGAGTCGGGCCACGACGCGATGGGCTTCGCCGTCCATGTGCCGCATTACCTGGCGCAGTCGGAGTTCCCCCAGGCGAGCAAGGTCGCGCTCGAGCATGTGGAGCGGGCCACGGGCCTGGACCTGCGGCTCGCCTCGCTGGCCGAGGCCGCCGACCAGACAGCCGCCGAGATCGAGCGGCAGGTCAGCGACTCGGCGGAGGTCGCCGCGGTGGTGCACGCCTTGGAGGAGCAGTACGACGCCTTCACGCGGAACGTCGGCCGCCCCGGACTGCTGGCCGAGACCTCTCAACTCCCCACCGCCGATGAGCTCGGCGCGGAGTTCGAGCGGTTCCTCGCGGAGCACACCGAGGACGGCCCAGGCTCCTGAGCCGTTCGAGGACGCGCGCCCGGAGCGGCGGATGACCGCTCTGGGCTGGTGCTGAGCCCGCGCCAGGCCGTGATCGGATCGTTGTCGAACCGGGGCCATCACGGCTCCCAAACCGTGGCGCCGCCAAGGTCGCCATGACAGAATCGCGACTGTTGCAGTGACGTACTGACGCTTGACCGGCGCCGCTCTCCACCGAGCGGCACCCTCCAGCCGACCGGCTGGTCTGCCCGGTGCAGGACGCGGGACAAGGCATTGCGGCACGACGCAGGGCGCTGGGCCAGGCGTCGTCACCGGTTGGAACAGAAGGACAGGAAACATGGCACAGGGTGCTGTCAAGTGGTTCAACGCTGAGAAGGGCTACGGGTTCATCGCCCAGGACGGCGGCGGCGCTGACGTCTTCGTCCACTACTCTGCGATCGACTCGCAGGGCTACCGCTCCCTCGAGGAGGGCCAGCGCGTCGAGTTCGAGATCACGCAGGGCCCGAAGGGCCCCCAGGCGGAGCAGGTCCGCCCGCTCTGATCACCTGCGCTCGCTGAGTCCCCGGCCGTGAGGCCCGGGCCCGCGCGCACCGACAAGGCCGTGCCCTCCGGGGCACGGCCTTGTTGCGTCTTGGGTGGGGTGGCGGTGAGGCGCCTGGCGAGGTGCCGGAGCGGGGGCACGTGCCTCGGGGCGGGGTGGAGGTCACCCGACTCCGACCCGCCCTCTCAGCCCGCGGCGTGCTCTGTGGCCGAGCCCCCGGCAGCGGGCTCCGCGGCCTCGGGCGGGTCGGCGAGCACGCGCGCCGCGCCGACGAAGGCGCGCATCTCCTCGCCGGTCAGCAAGCGCGCGGGCGCCGGCAGCGACCGGACCTCGCGTTCCACCTGCGTGGACGCCAGCAGCGCCCCGCTGTCAGTCGCCGCGAGCACCACGTTCCCGTACCCGCGGCCGCGGAGCAGGCCCGGCTCCGCCACGACGCCCAGGTGGCCGAACACCGCGAGCAGTGTGGCCGCCTCGGAGCGGGCGAGGGCGAGCGGCGGCCGGTCGGCGCAGTTCGCCAGGTAGAGGCCCCCGGGCCGCAGCACGCGCGCGACCTCGCGCGCGAACTCCACAGTCGTGACGTGCTCGGGGGTGCGGTCGCCTGCGAAGACGTCACGCACGACCACGTCCGCCGAGGCGTCGGCCATTGCCTCGAGCTGCGCCCGGGCGTCGCCCGCGCGAATCCGCAGGGCGGGCGCGCGCGGCAGGTCGAACCAGGTGCGGACCAGTTCCGGCAGCGCGGTGTCGAGCTCGACGGCGATCTGCCGGGATCCGGGCCGCGTGGCGTGGACGTGCCGGGCCAGGGCGCAGCCCGCCGCGCCGAGGTGGACGACGGCCAACGGCTCGCCGGCCGGGGCGGTGTGGCCGAGCAGCACGGCCATCTGCTGCATGTACTCGAAGGACAGCCGCCGCGGGTCCTCGAGGTCCAGATGCGAGCTCGGCACGCCGTTGACCAGCACTGTCACGCCCGAGGGGTCGTCGGCGGCCCGCACAAGCTCGACCGTGCCCGTCGGGATGCGGACAGGGCCCTCGGGCCAGCGGGTGTGTGTCGGTGGGCGGTGGGATTGTGGGGGCCGTCGCCCCGAGCGGTCACGGGAAGCCACAGGACCACGGTACGGGTTGACGGGTATCGAACAGGTGTTCGATACTGAGTTGAGCAGAGAAGGAGGTGCGGCCGGGATGAACGCCATCCGATCCCATCTGTCGGGCGGTCTCGCGGGGCCGGCCGAGGGGCTGCTCCAGCGCGCGGACGCCGAGCTGCTGGCGGCGCAGTTCTCCTCCGAGCCGTGGGAGCGGCTCTCGCACGCCCATCTCGCCGCGGTCCGTGCGGGGGCGGCGCTGCTCGCGGCCCGCGGGCGTCCCGGTGGCCGCCGTGTGCCCCGGACAGTGTGGGAGATGCTCGACGCCGTGGCCCCCGAGGTGCAGCGTTGGAGCGGGTACTTCGCCGCTGGCGCGTCGCTTCGCTCGGCGGTCGAGGCTGGCCGGTTCGACATCGTGAGCCCCGCTCGGGCCGAGCAGGCCGTCTGCGCCGCCGAGGACTTCCTCGACGCTGTGCGCGCGCTCGTCGAGGCTGAGGCCGGGACCGCCGACGCGGCCGGCGCCTCCGTGCTGGCAGCGCGCGCGTCATGAGCCGCGGACCGCGCCCCAGCGGGCGCCGGGATTGGGGCGACGACGAGGACGGCGCGTCGATTCTGCACGTCGACATGGACGCGTTCTTCGCCTCGGTGGAGTTGGCGCGCCGACCGCACCTGCGCGGGCTGCCCGTCATTGTCGGCGGCGAGCAGCGCGGGGTGGTGCTTGCCGCCACCTACGAGGCGCGGGCGTATGGCGTCCACTCGGCCATGCCCATGGCGGTGGCGCGGCGGATGTGCCCGCAGGCCGTCATCGTCCCGCCCGACCACAGGGCGTATACGGCGGTCTCCGAGGGTGTGATGCGCGTGCTGCGGGACGTCACCACGCTGGTGGAGCAGGTGAGCGTCGACGAGGCGTTCTTGGACGTGGCCGGCGCGCGCCGTCGGCTGGGACCGCCGACCCACATCGCCGCGAAGATCCGCAGCGACGTGCGCGCCGAGTTCGGCATCACGTGCTCGGTGGGCATCGCCGCCACGAAGTTCGTCGCGAAGCTGGCCTCGGGGCACGCCAAGCCGGACGGTGTCCTGCTGGTGCCACGGGCGGCGACAGTCGACTATCTGCGCACGCTCCCGGTCGGCGCGCTGTGGGGTGTGGGTGAGGCGACCGAGGCGGCACTGGCCCGCTGGGGCGTCCGCACCGTCGCCGAGCTCGCCGACAGTGACGTCCAGACGATCCAGCGCGCAGTGGGCAGGGTCGCGGGCGCGCACCTGCACGACCTCGCCTGGGGGAGGGACCCGCGGCCCGTCCAGCCCGGTCGGGAGGAGAAGAGCATCGGGGCGGAGGAGACGTTCGACGTGGACGTCCACGACCTCTCGGTGGTGGAGGCCAAGGTGCTCGAGCTCGCCGATCGGTGCGCCGGGCGGCTGCGGTCGCATGCGCTCGTCGCGCGCACAGTGAGCCTCAAAGTCCGCACCTCGGACTTCCGCACTCTCACCCGGTCACGCACGCTCGCCACGCCCACCGACGTCGCGCGGGAGGTCTACCTGGCGGCCCGTGCCCTCCTCGCGGGCGTGGACCTGGGCGGTCTGCCTGTGCGCCTGGTCGGGGTGCGCGCTGAGGGGCTGAGCCCTGCCGCCTCGACGGTGCGACAGCCGACGCTCGAGGAGGCTGTGGCAGAGAACAGCACGGCCCGACGTGACGCGGAGCGGGCAATGGACCTGGTTCGAGGCCGTTTCGGGCGGTCCGCGATCGCCGCCGGATCGATTCCGCCCCCGCGGCGGCGGGACTCGACTACCGACTTCGTGTCCGGGGAACTATCCTTGTCGAAAGATGTCTCTACGGGGGAGTACGGGGGTAGTAATGCCTCTGTCCGAGTACGAGCAGCGCGTACTGGAACAGATGGAGCGACAGCTCACATCTGACGACCCCAGACTCGCGAACACTCTGGCATCGCGTGGCCGGCGGCCTGTGGGCCGTTACGTGCTCGCGAGCGCGGTCGCCGTCGCGGGTCTCTTGATGCTGGTCGCGGGAGCGGCCACGCGGCTCGCCTGGATCGGAGTCCTCGGCTTCGTCATCATGTTCGGCGCCGTGGCCTTCGGATTCTCCCAGGGATCCTCGAAGGACTCCGCGGGAGCCGCAACCGCCACGAAGGCGAAGTCGGCCAACGCCCCGCGCCGTCAGGCAGGGTTCATGACCCGCCTCGAGGAGCGCTGGCAGCACCGACGCGATCAGGGCGGCGGTCGCTGACCTCAGCGTCAGCGGTTGTCCCCGAGTGGCAGAGGCTGCCCCTTGGCGGCAGCGGTCGTCGCCGATTGGCAGCGGTCGTCGACGACCTCATCGATCAGACGTTCTTCGCCTCAGCCATCGTGTTGCCGTCGCTCGAGAGGTTCGCGGTCACGCCCTCAAGCACCTCATGCGCCCACCGGCGCACGTCCTCGTCCGAGTCCTGTGCCGGGTCAGGGGCGTAACGGCCCCGCTCGACAGCGTCGGTGAGCCGGGTCAGGGCCTCGTCGGCGGCGGCGTCGAGGGGCTCCCCGCGCAACTCCTCCGCGCGCGCGCGGATCACGGCCGCGGCCTGGCGGGGCGTTCGCGCATCCGACCAGGTGATCGGCACGCGACGCAGCCGTCCGCGTAGCCACGTCCACGCGTCCTCGGCGGTGAGGTGCGCGACCCGCGCCGAGCGGCGGCGGATCATGACGACCGCGCCCAGCAGCAGCGCCAGCACGATGCCGGCGACGGGCGCCACCAACGCGCGGGGGATCTCGGACTCGTCCACGTCGGGGGCGGGCACCGCTGCCCGCGGCGCGGCGGTGCTGCTCGCGGTGGGGGCGGGGGCGGACGGGACCACGGGCGCGGCGGTCGGCGCGGTGGTCGCCGGCGTCACCACGAGCGGGTCGCTCCACCGCGGGGGCGTCCCCGTCTGCACGGCCGGTGTCGGCTCGAACCGCACCCAGCCGACGTTCGGGAAGTAGAGCTCGGGCCACGCGTGGGACTGCCGTCCGGTGATGACGTACTCGTCGTCGGCGGAGATGGTCCCGGGGAGGAAGCCCACGCCCACACGGGCGGGGATGCCGAGGGTGCGCGCCATGATCGCCATGGAGGTGGCGTACTGCACGCAGTACCCGCGCTTGCTCTCCAGGAAGTCCCACACCGAGTCCTCGGACGTCGCTGGCTCGACGCGGGTGTCATAGGCGAAGTTCTGCGGGTTGCGGAACCAGGTCTGCAGCGCCATCGCCTGTTCGAAGGCGCCGGTGGCGCCGGTGGTGACCTCGGTGGCGAGGGCGGCGACGTCCTGCGCATGGTCGGTGTCGGGAGTGGTCAGGTAGGGGTCGAGGGTGGGGCCGCTCGCCGCTGGCGCGGCGCGCAGGACGTCCGCTGTGAGCTCTGGCACCTGGACGGTCATCGAGTAGCCCATGCCGTTGCGCGTGCTCCGATCGCCCACCACCTCATCGTGCTCGGCGTCGTACAGCCACGGCCCGGAGACCTCCAGCGTGCGGGCGAACGTGCTGACCGGCAGTTTGTCCTCCCGGAGGCCGCCGACGATGACGTTCACCGCGGCGAGCATCCCCTCGGACGGGTCGGGCGCGCCGCCGTGCATGCGGGGGTCCGGGCTGAGGAGGGTGTCCGGATCCCAGTCCTCGAGCTCGGTGGGGTCGGAGTGCGCCCACGTCCGCCCGTCGAAGTCGCGCAGGGTGAAGGCGCGCAGCGGCCCGATCGTCTTCGCGTCGGCGAGGAGTGTCGGCCGGGCCAGGTCGGGCACGTCTGCCGCGGGGGCGCTGCCGGGCGCCTCCTCGACGGTGTAGCGCAGGACGACCTGCTCGGAGCGGGGGCCGAGGCTGTCGCGCATGTCCAGGGAGTCGTCGAGCCGGACCGGCCCCACGGAGCCTGAGCCCAGTCGGGGGAGCTCGAGCGCCGCCCAGCCTGGCACGGGGGCGAGCAGCGGGCCGACGACGATCGCGGCGACGACGACGCCCCCGGCCGCGGCGACGGTCCAGCCGGCACGCCGGGCGGCGCCGGGCCCGGCAGTGGAGGGCGCGGCGGAGAGTCCCAGCAGCAAGAGGTACGGCACGGCGGTGACCGCCAACGCCTGCCCGGAGGCCGGCGTGCCCAGGGCGATCCCCGGGATCCACACGATGAGCAGCACCAGGCCCGACCAAGCCGGGGCGCCGAGCCCGAGCGCGACGAGGTCCACGCCGAGGAAGAGCAGCGCCGCCCCGATCACCACCAGCAGCACGATGGGCCGCGACGACTGCAGGGGGATGAAGGAGGAGTTGACCAGGTCCAGCGCGACACGGGACATCGCGAGGAGCCGGTCGACGGACTCCGTGTCGGGGATGAGTTGCACGCGCCCGGGAGGGGCGCCGAACGTGATGAGGACGCCGGCGGTGGTCGCGAGGGCTCCGACGAGGGTGGGCGCCCACCAGCGGCGGGACAGCGCGCGCACCCCGGCCGTCAAGGCGGTGAGCAGCAGGACGACCAGGACGGCGGTTCCGAGCCACGGGCCCGGCGCGATGAGCTGCTGGACGGCGAGGAGGCCGCCGCATGTGGCGGCGCCGACCAGGGAGGAGGCGATCAGGCCGCGGCCGCCTCGCAGGGCCACGGACTCCTCGCGGGGGCCGCTCATGTGCGCGTTCCCAGCATCCGAGTCCAGCTCTCCGTGAGGTCGTCGCCGGGCTGCACAGGGCAGGCCCGCCAGCCGAGTCGGCGCAGATGGCTGATGGTCCGCTCGGCCTCGTGCCGCTCGTTGACGGACCAGGCCGGGTCGGAGCGGACCATGGCCCAGCCCTGGGCTCCTGTCGCGAGCTGGGCGAGGGCGGTGCGGGTGGGCTGGCTCAGCGGGCCCACGAGCGCCACGACGATCTCGCTGCCGCTGTGACTGCCGAGGTGCAGGCGCACTGCGGTGAGGAGCTGCTCCTCGGCGGCGGACGCATCGGGGGCCTGCACGTCGATCATCCGGTCGAGGAGCTCGGTGCGCGCCGTGTGGCCCGGACGGGCGTGGGCGCCGTCCGCCGAGCGGGCGTCGGGCTCGGAGGGCGGGCCGAGCAGCCGGACGGGGTGGCCCGCGTCGAGCATGGCCAGGGCCATCGACGTGCCGAGGGAGATGGTCCACTCGAGCGACTCGGCCTCTTGGGGCAGGTCGAGGAGCACCGTCACCGGGCGCATGCCGGCGCGCTCGTCAGAGCGGACGACGAGCTCGCCGCGGCGCGCGCTGCTGCGCCAGTGCACCCGCCGCAGGTCGTCGCCGAGCTGGTACTCCCGCAGCGCGGAGTCGTCCGTCGACGGGCTGCGGGCGCCGAGGGCGATCCGGTCGGGCTCGGCGACGAGGATCCCGCGCGGCGCCGGGAGCTGCGTCACGGCAGGCCAGACGGCGATGTCGGCCTGCTCGCCCAGCGCGGTGCTGGCCCGGACCACGCCGAACGGGTCGTAGCGGGTCACGGTGAGCGGTCCCAGTGCCCAGCGGCCGCGCCGGGCGGCGTGCACGGGGTACGCCAGGCCCACGGAGCGGTCGGTGCGTATGACCCGGGCGCGCAGCGGCCGCCCGCCGGAGAGCTCGGCGGACGCCTGCTCCCCGAGGCGCAGGCCGTTCAGGCGGACCCGGCCGGCGAGGTTGTCGGCGACGACCTCGACGCTGACCTGGGCGGGGGAGCCGGCGTGGACGGGGCTCGGCTGCACATGGCGGTGCACGCGCAGCCGGTGCCGACCGCGCCCGGGGTCGCGGAGCGCCGTCGCGGTGAACGAGCCGATCACCAGGAGGAGGGCCAGCGCGCCGATCTGCACCAGGTCGATGGCGCCGAGCCCGATGCCGAGCCCGACCGCGCTGGCCCCGGCGACGCTGAGGCCGGCGCCGCGGCGGGTCAGACGCGGACGCATCAGCCGGTCGCCCGCCGTTCGCGCGGGGCGACGCTCGTCGACGGCACGGGGGTGCGGGCCACGATGTCCTGGACGACGTCGCTCGTCGAGCGGCCGGAGAGCCGGGCCTCGGTGCTCGCGATCAGGCGGTGGGCGAGCACGGGCTCGGCGAGCTGCTGGACGTCGTCGGGGAGCACATGGTCGCGCCCGGACATCGCGGCGAGAGACTTGGCGGCGCGCAGCAGCTGGATCGAGGCGCGGGGGGAGGCTCCCAGCCGCAGGCCCTGGTCCTCGCGCGTGGCGGTCACCAGGTCGATCACGTACCTCTTGATCCCCGGCGCGGCGTAGAGCCGGCGCGCGGTGTTGACGTGGCGGGCGACCTGCGCGGCGTCGGTCACGGGGCGCAGCGCGGCGAGCGGGTCCGACGTCTCCTGCAGGTCGAGCATGTCGAGCTCGGCCTCGACGCTCGGGTAGCCGACGGTCAGCCGCGCCATGAAGCGGTCGCGCTGCGCCTCGGGCAGGGGGTAGGTCCCCTCCATCTCGACGGGGTTCTGGGTCGCGATGACGAGGAACGGGCGCGGCAGCGGGTAGGTCGACCCGTCGACTGTCGCCTGCGTCTCCTGCATGCACTCGAGGAGCGCGGACTGGGTCTTGGGGGAGGCGCGGTTGATCTCGTCGCCGATGACGATGTGCGCGAACAGGGGGCCGGGCCGGAACTCGAACTCGTGGGTCTGGCTCCGGTAGATGTTGACGCCGGTGAGGTCGCTGGGCAGCAGGTCGGGCGTGAACTGGATGCGGCCCACGCTGCAGTCGATGGTGCGGGCCAGGGCCTTGGCCAGCGTCGTCTTGCCGACGCCGGGCACGTCCTCGAGCAGCAGGTGGCCCTCGGCGAGCAGCACGGCCACCGTGATCCCGACGATCTCGGACCGTCCGGTGACGACCGTCTCGATCCCCCCGCGGATCTGGTTGGTCGTCTCGACCAGCTCGGCGAGCTCCGAGGTCGAGGGCACAGCCTGAAGCATGGGGACTCCTTCGGCGGGTGGGGGCACGAGCCTACGTGCGGGCGCGCGCAGGACGTGCTCCGTCCAGGTGAATCTGACGAACGCGGTGCGGCGGGCCCCCACTTCCCCCCACGTTCCTCTTCGTCGCGGTGCGTGACCACTTGGAGGGCGCCCGGTTCCTCCGATTGCGGGTGGAGGAACCACCATAAACGGTCGCCGCTCGCCGCGTGTTCGTTCGGCGAGGCGTCTCGCCGGTGGCTGGCGCCGTCATTCCCCTCCACTCCGCCCCACCTCTCTGACCTGCGGTTTTGCTGGCAGCGACGGGTGAAACGCGCGACTTTGCGGTTGCGGGTGGAGGGAAGTGGAGTACCGTGGAGGCACTTGGTGAGGACTGGATGAGAGACGTGGATCGCGAGCCGACGGGGAGCAGAGGGGGCGGCGGTGAGCATCGAGTCGACCTTCAGCGGCTTCGGCTCCTCAGCGCCCTTCCTTGGCACGTACACGCCCCGGCTCGACGACAAAGGGCGGCTGATCCTGCCGGCCAAGTTCCGTGCGCAGCTGGCGCCCGGGCTGGTCATGACGCGCGGGCAGGAGCGCTGCCTCTTCTTGCTGCCGATGGACGAGTTCCGGCGCATGCACGACCAGATCCGGCAGGCGCCGGTGACGAGCAAGCAGGCCCGGGACTACCTGCGCGTGTTCCTGTCCGGGGCCAGCGACGAGCTTCCCGACAAGCAGGGGCGGATCTCCATCCCGCCGATGCTGCGCACCTACGCCGGCCTCGACCGGGACGTCGCCGTGATCGGCGCCGGCTCGCGCGTCGAGGTGTGGGACCTCGGCGCCTGGGAGGCGTACCTCGCTGAGCAAGAGGCCGGGTACGCCGAGACCGCCGAGGAGGTGTTCCCGAACGGCCCCTTCTGACCACGACGACCCCGTACCCCCGGCTCACAGGCCGCCCGATGAGATCTCCTCCCGTCTTCTCTGTCGCACTTCCCCGCGACAGAGGGCCGGTGGGGGATCTGGTCGGACGGCGGAGGGGCCGCCCGACCACCACTCACAGGGGCTCCAGGTAGACGTGGGAGCCGGCACAGCCAGACGACGCGAGAGGAGACGGCCATGGAGCAGCACGACGACGGACAGCCGCTCGACGACGCATCGACACGGCACACGCCAGTGATGCTGGAGCGCTGCCTCGAGCTGCTCGCCCCGGCTCTCGAGGCGCCGGGGGCCGTGATGGTCGACTCGACGCTCGGCATGGGCGGGCACACCGAGGCGGTGCTGGCCCGGTTCCCCGACGTGCGCGTGATCGGCCTGGACCGCGACCCGCAGGCGCTCGCGCTCGCCAGCCGCCGGCTCGCGGTTTTCGGCGACCGCTTCACCCCCGTGCACGCGATCTACGACGAGATCAACGAGGTGCTGGCCTCCCTCGGCATTCCCGCCGTGCAGGGCGTCCTCATGGACCTCGGCGTGTCCTCGCTGCAGCTCGACGAGACAGAGCGCGGCTTCTCGTACTCCCAGGACGCCCCGCTGGACATGCGGATGGACTCCACACAGGGCCAGACCGCCGCCGACATCCTCAACACCTATGACGTGCGCGAGCTCACCCGGGTGCTGCGGGAGTACGGCGAGGAGCGGTTCGCGCAGCGGATCGCCCGGCGCATCGTGGCGCAGCGTGAGACGGCGCCGCTGACCCGCACCGGCGAGCTGGTCGACATCCTGCGGGCGAGCATCCCCGCGGCGACCCGCAAGACCGGCGGCAACCCCGCCAAGCGCACGTTCCAGGCGCTGCGCATCGAGGTGAACGGCGAGCTCGAGGTGCTGGAGCGGGCGCTCCCGGCATCGATCGAGGCGTTGGCGGTGGGCGGGCGCATCGTCGTCGAGGCCTACCACTCCCTTGAGGACCGGTTGGTCAAGCGGGCGCTCGCGGTCGGCGCGACGTCCAGCGCGCCCCCCGGGCTGCCGGTGGAGCCGGAGACGCACCGCCCGTTCCTGCGGCTCGTCACCCGTGGCGCCGAGGAGGCGGACGAGGCCGAGCGCGAGCGCAACCCGCGCTCCCAGTCGGTGCGGCTGCGCGCCGCCGAGCGGCTCCGAGACACACCTGACCACATGCGAGACCGAGGCGCATCGAGGAGATCGTCATGAGCGCACAGGCAGCGGCACGCGCCATCCCGCGCCCGGCACGGCCCGCGTCGCCGGCTCCGGCGAGCCAGCCCACCCCGCGGCTGCTGCTCGTCCGGGCCCCGGCCCAGGCGCGCACGAGGGCGCCCTTCGTGATCGCCTGCATGCTGATCCTCGTGGCGGCGCTGGTCACGGCGCTCCTGCTCAACACGACGATGGCGCGCGGCGCCTTCGAGAAGCAGGCGCTCGACACGGAGCTGTACCGGCTGGCGCAGAGCGAGCAGGACCTCGCCGCCCAGGTCGACCGCCTGCGCTCGCCTGAGCAGCTCGCGAGCGCGGCGCAGGCCCGCGGCATGGTCAAGGCCGAGAGCACGGCATGGCTGTTCCTGGCCGACGGCACGGTGCAGGGCGCGCCCGGGGAGGCAGGAGCCGGCGGATGACCGATCGAGGCAGGACACCGTCTGGGTCCCCGGCCGCCGGCCGAGGGGCCAGTCGGCCTGCCCCGAACCCGGCCGCGTCGCCACGGCAGGGCGCGGCGGCGCCTCGTGCGGCGTCACCGCGCACGGCGTCACCCCGTGCGGCCTCGCCGCGCCCGACGCCGGCGTCTGCGACCTCTGAACGAGCGCCGCGCGACGCCGCTCGCCGTGGCGACGCGCCGCGTCGTACCCGGTCCGCATCACCGCGGACTGCGGGCGGCACGAAGCCCGTGCGCGCGCGCACGCCCGCCCAGGGCGCCCGGACCGGCCGTCCGTCGGGGCCGCTCGGACCTCGCAAGCCTCGGACGCCGCGTGGCCCGCAAGGCCCGCGGACCGGCGACCCGCGCCGGAGGCAGGCCTTCCTCACCGTGATGGTGTTGGCGGTCCTCACCGTGTTCGCGGGGCGGCTCGTCTACGTGCAGGGCATCCAGGGCGAGGCGGTGGCCCAGGAGGCGCTGCAGCAGCGGCTCGGGCGCGACTCGAGCCTCGCGGTGCGCGGCCAGATCACCGACGCCAAGGGCGACATCCTGGCGCGCTCGGTGGAGCGGTACACGTTGGCGGTGAACCAGCTCGACCTAGCCGAGTGGACGGTGCCCCGCTCGGACCCGAAGACCGGTGGGCCGTCGGCCGCAGCCGAGCGGCTCGCCCCGCTGCTGGACATGAACGCCGCCGAGCTGGGCGCGCTCCTCACCGGGGAGAGCACCTGGAAGGTCATCAAGAAGGGCCTGCTCCCCGAGCAGATGCGGGACATCAAGAAGCTGGCGATCGGCGGGGTGCAGTTCGAGCGCGTCCTGGACCGGGTGTACCCGAACGGGACCGTCGCGGGGAACCTGTTGGGCTGGGTCAATGCGGAGGGCGTGGGCGCGCAGGGGCTCGAGGCCGTGCTCGACGACCAGCTCACCGGCTCGGCGGGCACGTACGTCTGGGAGCGCGGGGGCGGCGGCCAGGCGATCCCTGGCGGGTATGAGGAGTCGACAGACGCTGTCGAGGGGGACACCGTCCAGCTCACCATCCGCAGCGACCTGCAGTGGAAGGCGCAGGAGGCGATCGACGCGCAGGTGGCCGCGACGGGCGCGGACAGCGGCTCGGTGATCGTCACGGACGTCGCCACGGGGGAGATCCTCGCCCTGGCGGACTCGGGGGCGCTGGACCCGAACAGCCCGAGCGGCGACCTCTCCGGCTCGCGCTCCATCTCCGGTGTGTTCGACCCGGGGTCGACCGCCAAGGTGATCACGATGGCGGCGGCGCTCGAGACCGGGCTGGTGGACCCGCTCACCCCCTTCGAGGTGCCGTACCAGTACACGACCGACAACAACCAGACGTTCAAGGACTCGCATGAGCACGCGGGGATGCGCCTGACGACCACCGGCGTGCTGGCGCAGTCGTCCAACACCGGCACGGTGATGATCGGCGAGAAGATCCCGCAGCAGGTGCGGCATGACTACCTGGCGAAGTTCGGCTTCGGCGAGAAGACGGGCATCGAGCTCCCCCAGGAGTCGCGCGGCATCCTGCACCCGTCGGACGAGTGGGACGGGCGCACCAAGTACGCCGTGCTCTTCGGTCAGGGCGTCTCGGTGACGGCGCTGCAGGCCACCCAGGTGTTCGCGACGATCGCCAACGGCGGGGTGCGGGTGCAGCCGCACCTCATCAAGGGCTGGACCTCCGCGGACGGGCAGTACACAGCCGCCGCGCCGGCCGCCTCGACACAGGTCGTCTCGAAGGAGACGGCCGACACCGTGCTGACCATGTTGGAGAGCGCCGTGGACGACGGGACGGGCTCCGCGGCCGCGATCCCCGGCTACCGGGTGGCCGGCAAGACGGGCACCGCCCAGTCCTTCAACCCGTCGGGGATCACCGCGTCGTTCATCGGCGTGGCTCCCGCCGACAACCCGCGCATCGCGGTCAGCGTGGTGCTGCACAACCCGCGCACGTCCGAGTGGGGCGGCACCGTCGCGGCGCCCGTCTTCCGGGACGTCACGCGCGACGCGCTGCTGGAGCTCGGCGTGGCCCCGAGCGGGGCGCCGGCGACGCTCTACGCGACGACGTGGTGACCCGTCGGGCGACCCCGGCCGAGCGCCGGGGCCGGGCTCAGCGCGCCGGGGTGGCGCCCGACCGGGGTAGATTCTCCCTATGACGTCCCCCCAGGGTCGGATGCGCCCGCAGCACCCCGCCACACACCGGGTCGTCGACCTCATCGACGTCTTCGGCCTGTCCGTCCAGGGCGTCGCCCCGGGCCCCGATGCCACCCTCAGCGGCGTCAGCGTCGCGAGCGGCGACGTGCGGCCCGGCGACCTGTTCGTGGCCCTGAGCGGCCTCAAGGTCCACGGGGCGACGTTCACGGCCCAGGCCGTCGAGGGCGGCGCCGTCGCGATCCTCACCGACCAGGCCGGCGTGGAACTCCTCGCCGCCGACCAGCCCCCGATCCCGATCCTCGTCGCCCCCGACCCGCGGTCGCTCGCGGGCCCGATCGCGGCGTGGGCGCATGACCATCCCGCGCAGGGCGTCGTCACCGTGGGCATCACCGGCACCAATGGGAAGACGACCACCAGCTACTTCGTCGACGCCGCGTTGCGCGCCCAGCACGCGAGCACCGGCGTGATGGGCACCGTCGAGCTGCGGATCGGCGCCGAGGCGATCGAGAGCCCTCGCACGACCGTGGAGGCGCCCGTGGTGCAGTCGATCCTCGCGCTGATGCGCGAGCGCGGCGCGACGGCCTGCACGATGGAGGTGTCGTCGCATGCGCTGGCCCTCGGGCGCGTCGGCGGGCTGGAGTTCGACGTGGTCGGCTTCACCAACCTGCAGCGCGACCACCTGGACTTCCACGGCGACATGGAGGGCTACTTCCGGGACAAGTCCCGGCTGTTCGCGCCCGGCCAGGCCCGTCGTGGCGTCGTCGTCGTGGACGACGTGTGGGGCCAGCGGCTCGCGGCCGAGGCGCAGATCCCCGTCGAGTCCGTCTCGACCCTCGTCGGGGCGCCGGTGGCGGAGACTGCCGACTGGGCGGTGACGTCCGCGGACATCGGCCTCGACGGCATCGGCTCGACCTTCACGCTGCGCGGCCCGGACGGCGTCGAGCACGCCGCGGCGAGCCCGCTGCCCGGCCGGGTCAACGTGTCAAACGCGGCGCTGGCCGTCGTCATCGCCCACCGTGCCGGCGTCGACCTGGCCACCGCCATCCACGCCGTGGGGCACGCGTCGGAGATCCCCGGCCGGATGGAGCGCGTCGTCGAGCGCGGGGCCGGCATGCCGCTGGGCCTGGTCGACTACGCGCACACCCCTGACGCGCTGGTGCTCGCGCTCGACGCGGTGCGCCCCATCACCCCGGGCCGGCTGATCCTGGTCTTCGGCTCCGACGGCGACCGCGACCAGGGCAAGCGCCCGCTCATGGGCGAGATCGCCGCGCGTCTGGCGGATGTGCTCGTCGTCACCGACGAGAACCCCCGCTCGGAGGACCCGGCAGTCATCCGCGCCGCGATCCTCGACGGGGTGCGCGGCGCGCGCCCCGACCTCGCCGACGTGCACGAGGCGACCAGCCGCAGCCAGGCCATCCACGACGCCTTCGAGATCGCGACGGAGCAGGACACCATCATCATCACGGGCAAGGGTCACGAGCCGACCCAGGAGATCGCCGGTGTGTTCCACCGGTACAACGACCGCGACGTGCTGCTGGCCGCGGCGCGGGCGCGGCGCGAGCTCGAGGGGCAGGACGCGTGATCGCTCTGACAGCGGCCGACATCGCGGCCGCCACCGGGGGAGAGCTGCGCCCCGCGTCGCTCGACCCCGCCACCGTCGTCAGCGGGCCCGTGGTGGTCGACTCCCGTGAGGTCCAGGAGGGCTCGCTGTTCGTGGCCCTGCCGGGCGAGCACGTGGACGGCCACGACTTCGCGGCCGCCGCCGTGCGGTCGGGCGCGGGGCTGGTGTTGGCGGCGCGCCCGCTGGCCACCCCCGAGGGCGAGCCGCTGCCGTGCGTCGTCGTGCCGGACGTGGAGCGGGCCCTGGGCGACTTGGCCCGCGCGGTGCTGGCCCGCCTGCGCGAGGCGTCCCTCGAGCCTGGCGGCGCCGGGCTGCAGGTGATCGGCGTGACCGGGTCGGTGGGCAAGACGACCACCAAGGACCTGCTCGCGCAGATCCTCGGCGCCGCGGGCCCGACGATCGCCCCCGCGCGGTCGTTCAACAACGAGATCGGCCTGCCCCTCACGGTGCTGCGCGCCGACGAGTCCACGCGCTTCCTGGTGCTTGAGATGGGCGCCAGCGGCATGGGGCACCTGACGTACCTCACCGACATCGCGCCGCCCGACGTGGCGGTGGTGCTCGTGGTGGGCACCGCGCACCTGGGGGAGTTCGGGGGCATCGAGGCGGTCGCCACGGCGAAGGCCGAGATCGTCCAAGGGCTTGTGCCGGATGGCGTCGCGGTGCTCAACGCGGACGACTCGAGGGTGAGCGCCATGGCGGGCGTCGCGCCAGGGAAGGTCGTCACGTTCGGCTTCTCGGCGGCGGCCGACGTGCGGGCCCGCGACTTGCGGATCGACCGCGCCGGCCGGGCGTCCTTCACGCTGCAGGCGCCGGGCGCCGACGGGGTCATCGGCCAGGCGCCCGTCTCGCTGCGACTGGTCGGCGAGCACCACGCGAACAACGCGATCGCCGCCGCGGCGGCCGCGATGCAGGTGGGGCTCGGGCTCTCCGAGGTCGCGGCGTCGCTGAGCGGCGCGGAGGCGCTCAGCCCGCACCGCATGCACGTGGTGGACCGGCCCGACGGCGTCACCGTCATCGACGACTCCTACAACGCGAACCCCGACTCGATGCAGGCGGCCCTCAAGGCCCTGGCAGTCGTCGCCGGGCGCGACAGGCGGTCCATCGCGGTGCTCGGGGAGATGCTCGAGCTCGGCGAGGACGCCCGGGAGGCGCATGACGCCATCGGGCGGCTCGCCGTGCGCCTCAACATCGGCCTCACGATCGCCGTGGGGGAGGGCGCGCGCCCGATCCGCGACGGCGCCAACCGCGAGGGGTCGTGGGGCGACGAGATCGCCGTGGCCGACGACATCGACGCCGCCGCGCGGTTCCTCGACGAGGAGCTGCGCGCCGGGGACGTCGTGCTGGTGAAGTCCTCGTACGGCGCGGGGCTCTGGCGGCTGGGCGACCGGCTCATCGCCGGCGGGCAGGAGGCCGCGTCATGAGGGCAGTCCTCATCTCCGGCGGCCTGTCGATGCTCATCGCGCTGCTCGGCACACCCCTGTTCATCCGGTTCCTGGTCAAGAAGCAGTACGGCCAGTTCATCCGCCAGGACGGGCCCACCGCGCACTTCACCAAGCGCGGCACGCCCACGATGGGCGGGGTCGTCATCATCGGCGCCACGCTGCTGGGCTGGGGCGGGGGGCTGCTCGCGACGGGGCAGCTGCCCACGGTCTCGGCCATGCTCGTGCTGTACCTGATGACCGGCCTGGGCGTCGTGGGCTTCCTCGACGACTTCATCAAGATCTCCCGCCAACGCAGCCTCGGCCTCAAGGCGCGGTGGAAGTTCCTCGGCCAGGGCCTGGTCGGCGTGACCTTCGCGATCGCGGCCCTGCAGTTCCCCAACGAGGCGTTCCGCACCCCCGCGTCGACGAAGATCTCGTTCATCCGGGACACCAACCTCGACCTGGCGTTCGCTGGACTCACCCTCGGCATGGTGCTGTTCGTCATCTGGGCGAACTTCCTCATCACCGCCTGGTCCAACGCCGTCAACCTCACCGACGGGCTGGACGGGCTCGCCACCGGCGTGTCGCTGATCGTCTTCGGCTCGTACGTGCTGGTCGGCGTGTGGCAGTTCAACCAGAGCTGCCAGTTCCTGGCCTCGGCCGGGCCGCGTTGCTACGAGGTCCGCGACCCGATGAGCCTGGCCGTGGTGGCCGCGTCGATCACCGGCGCCTGCTTCGGGTTCCTGTGGTGGAACGCGAGCCCCGCGCAGATCTTCATGGGGGACACCGGCTCGCTGGCCCTCGGCGGGGCGCTCGCCGGGCTGTCGATCCTGTCCCGCACGGAGATCCTCGCGGCGATCCTGGGCGGCTTGTTCGTGCTGATCGTGCTCTCCGACGTGATCCAGATCGGCTTCTTCAAGATGACCGGGAAACGGGTCTTCAAGATGGCGCCGCTACATCACCACTTCGAGTTGTCGGGGTGGGGCGAGGTCACGATCGTCATCCGCTTCTGGATCATCGCCGGGCTGTTCGTGGCCCTCGGCATCGGCATCTTCTACGCGGAGTGGGTGACGGGTTAGTGGCCCCCGGCGACGAGGGAGTGCTCAGCGCTGAGGCGCTCAGCGGCGCGCGAGTGCTCGTCGCCGGGCTCGGCGTCTCCGGCCGGGCGGCGCTCGAGGCGCTGACCTCGCTGGGCGCCGCGGTGACCACCGTCGACGAGCACGCCGAGCAGGCCGACGTGCGGGACGTCGCGGGATTCGTGGCCGATGGCGGGCTGGACGGAGTGGACCTGGTGGTCGCCTCGCCGGGGTGGCCGCCGTCGAACCCGCTGCTGGAAGGCGCCGTCGAGCGCGGCGTCCCGGTGTGGAGCGAGGTCGAGCTCGCGTGGCAGACCCGGGTGGGCCGGGCGGATGGCAGCGGCCCGGCGCCGTGGCTCGCGGTCACCGGCACGAACGGCAAGACGACCACCGTCGGCATGCTGGAGTCGATGCTCCGTGCCGGTGGCGAGCATGCGGTCGCCGCCGGGAACGTCGGCACGCCGCTGGTGCAGGTCGTCGCGGACCCGTCCGTCGACGTGGTCGCCGTCGAGCTCTCGAGCTTCCAGCTCCACTTCACGCACTCGATGTCGGCGCAGGCCGCCGCGGTGCTCAACGTGGCCCCCGACCACCTCGACTGGCATGGCTCCCTGGAGGCGTATGCCGCCGACAAGGGGCGGGTGTACGAGCGCGCCCAGGTCGCCTGCGTTTACAACCTGGCCGACCCGCTCACCGAGCACCTGGTCCGCGAGGCCGACGTGGAGGAGGGCGCCCGCGCCATCGGCGTCACGCTCGGCACCCCGGGCGTCGGCCAGCTCGGCGTGGTCGAGGACGTGCTGGTGGACCGGGGGTTCACGCCGCAGCGCCACACCCATGCCGCCGAGCTGGGCACGTTGGCGGATCTGGCGCATCTGGGCGGCGCGGACGGCGTGCCACCGCATGTCGTCCAGGACGCGCTCACCGCGGCGGCGCTGGCCCTGGCGCATGGCTGCCCGCCCGCCGCGGTCCGGGACGGACTGCGCGCGTTCGCTCCTGGCGAACATCGATCTCAGATGGTGGCGGAGGTGGACGGCATCCGCTGGGTCGACGACTCGAAGGCCACCAACGCGCACGCCGCCGCGGCGTCACTCGCCGGCTTCGCCCCCGGCAGCGTCGTCTGGATCGCCGGCGGCCTCGCCAAGGGCGCGAGGTTCGACGCGCTCGTGCAGGCGTGCAAGGACAGGCTCGCCGGCGTCGTGCTCATCGGCGTGGACCCGGAGCCGCTCGCGGGGGCGCTCGCCCGACACGCGCCAGAAGTTCCCGTCGCCCGCGTCGATCCCGGTGACACTGGGACGGTGATGACGCGTGCGGTCGAGGAGGCTCGCCGGCTCGCCGCCTCGGTGCGGCCCGGGCCAGCGAGCGTCCTGCTCGCGCCCGCCAGCGCGTCGATGGACCAGTTCCGCTCCTACGCCGAGCGGGGAGAGTCATTCGCCGCGGCGGTGCGCGCCCTGAGCCCCGACGCGGGCTGAGCGCGGACATGGTGACGCCGATGCCACCTCGTTCGATCACGTCGCAGGCCGGGCCCGGCGAGCAACGCGACACGGCGGCGCCCACCGGCCGGCTCGGCGCGTGGAACAGCCCGGTCACCAGTTACTACGTGCTCACCGGCGCCACTGCCCTGCTGGTGGTGCTGGGACTGGTCATGGTGCTGTCCAGCTCGAGTGTGGAGTCGCTCGCGAAGGGGCGGTCGCCGTACGCGGAGTTCCTCAAGCAGGCACAGTTCGCGTTGATGGGCCTGCCGGTGCTGTGGGTCGCGTCGCGTGCGCCCGTGCGCTTCTACAAGGCGGCGGCCTGGCCGCTGCTGGGGATCGCCGCGGTGCTGCAGCTCGCGGTGTTCTCCCCGCTCGGCGCCGATGCCGTGGGCGGCAACCGGAACTGGATCGCCCTCGGGTCGTTCACGGCCCAGCCGAGCGAGGCGGTGAAGTTCGCGCTGTCGATCTGGCTGGGCGTCGTGCTCGCCCGCAAGCGGCCGCTGTTGCAGGAGTGGAAGCACGCGCTCATCCCGGTCGTGCCGGTCGGGGCGTTGATGATCGGGTTGGTCTTGATCGGACACGACCTGGGCACCGCGCTCGTGATGATGCTGCTGGTCGGCGGCGCGATGTTCGTCGCCGGGGTCCCGATGCGGATGTTCAGCGTGGCGGTGTCGTTGGCAGTCGTGGCGGCGGGCGTCCTGGCGATCTCCTCCAAGAACCGCGTGGCGCGCATCTTCTCGTGGCTGAGTGACGACTGCGACGTGACCAGCGACTGCTATCAGACCCTGCACGGCGGCTGGGGCCTGGCCACCGGCGGCTGGACGGGGATCGGGCTGGGCGCCAGCCGCGAGAAATGGTCGTACCTGCCCGAGGCGCACAACGACTTCATCTTCGCGATCATCGGCGAGGAGCTGGGCCTGATCGGCACGCTCCTGGTGCTCGGGTTGTTCGCGCTCATCGCGCTGGCCATGTTCCGGGTGATCCGCCGTCACAGCGACCCGTTCGTGCAGATCACGACGGGCGCCATCGTGTGCTGGGTGATCGGCCAGGCGCTGGTGAACATCGCGGTGGTGATCGGCCTCGCGCCGGTGATCGGCGTGCCGCTGCCACTCGTGTCGGCGGGCGGCTCGGCGCTGATCACAACGATGGGCGCGATCGGCGTGGTCATCTCGTTCGCGCGTGCCGAGCCCGGCGCCGCCGAGGCGCTCGCCGCCCGGCCCAGCGTGGTGCGACGCTCGCTCGCGGTGATCGGCCGGACGCGTGGGTGAGACCGTGGGGGACCGGCAGGACGAATCGACGGACGAAGGAGCTGTGGGGCGCGTGGGAAGTCGTGTGGGTGTGCGGTCGGTGCTGCTGGCAGGCGGTGGCACGGCGGGGCACGTCAACCCGTTGCTCGCTGTCGCGGAGGAGCTGCGCCGGCGCGATCCGCAGATCCGGCTGACGGTGCTGGGCACGGAGTCGGGCCTCGAGGCACGACTCGTCCCCGAGCGCGGCCTCCCGCTGGCCTTCGTGCCCCGTGTGCCGCTGCCCCGCCGCCCCACCGCCGAGTGGGCCATGCTGCCCGCGCGGCTGCGCGACGCGGTGCGCACCGCCGGCGAGGTGATCGACGAGACGGGCGCCCAGGTCGTCATCGGCTTCGGCGGCTACGTCTCCACGCCCGCCTACCTGGCCGCGCGCACCCGGCACGTGCCAGTTGTCGTCCACGAGCAGAACGCCCGCGCGGGCCTGGCGAACCGCCTGGGCTCGCGCTGGGCGGCGGACGTCGCGGTGACCTTCCCCGGCACCACGCTGCCGGGCGCCCAGGTCACCGGCCTGCCGCTGCGGCCGGAGATCGCGGCCCTCGTCGCCGATCGCGCACGTGACGCCGCGGCGACCCGGGTCGCCGCGGCCGAGCGGCTGGGACTGGACCCGGAGCGGGTCACGCTCGTGGTGACGGGCGGCTCATTGGGCGCGCTGAGCCTCAACCGGGCGATGACGCGCGTCGCCGCCGACCTGCTCGCCGCCGGGGTCCAGGTGCTGCACCTCGCTGGCGCGGGCAAGGCGGACGAGGTGCGCGAGGTCGTCGCCCCACTGCCCGGCGGCGAGCGCTACCACGTGCACGAGTACCTCTCGGAGATGCAGCATGCGCTGGCCGTCGCCGACGTCGTGGTCGGACGGTCCGGCGCCGGCACTGTCAGCGAGCTCGCCGCCCTGGGCCTGCCCGCCGTCTACGTGCCGCTGCCGGTGGGCAACGGCGAGCAGCGCCTCAATGCGGCGCCGGTGGTCGAGGCGGGTGGCGGGCTGCTCGTCGCCGACGCTGACCTGACCCCGGAATGGCTCGCCGAGCACCTGTTCCCGATGCTGGTCGGTGACGAGGCGGCGAGCCGGCGCGAGCGGATGGGCCAGGCCGCGGCCTCCGTCGGTGTGCGCGACGGCGCGGCACGTGTGGCGGACTTGGTCGAGGCGCATCTCCCGCCTGTCTCGGGTGGGGGGCTGGCCGACCTCGGCCGCGTGCACCTCATCGGCATCGGCGGGGCCGGGATGTCGGCTGTCGCCGGCTTGCTCGTGGCCGCGGGCGTGCCCGTGAGCGGCTCGGACGCGAAGGAGGGGCCCGCCCTCGAGGGCCTGCGCGCTGCCGGCGCGCAGGTGTGGGTCGGGCATGACGCCGCGCATGTGCAGGACGTCGACACGGTGGTCGTTTCCACGGCGGTGCGCGAGTCGAACCCGGAGCTGGCCCGGGCCCGTGAGCTGGGCTTGCGGGTGCTGCACCGCTCCGAGGCGCTGGCCGCCCTCATGGAGGGCCGGGAGGCCATCGCCGTCGCGGGCGCGCACGGCAAGACGACGACGTCGGCGATGATCGCCACCGCCCTGGTGCACGCCGGGCTGGACCCGTCGTTCGCCATCGGCGGCGACGTGCTGTCCGACGCGGGCCCCCTCGGCGGCAGCCGGACAGGCGCGGGCCCGGCGTTCGTGGCCGAGGCCGACGAGTCCGACGGGTCCTTCCTCGCCTACGCCCCCCGCATCGCCGTCGTCACCAACGTCGAGCCGGACCACCTGGACCACTACGGCACCCGTGAGGCCTTCGAGGAGGCGTTCGTCGCCTTCACCGCCCGGGTCCAGGACGGCGGGCTGCTGGTGGCGTGCGCCGACGACGCGGGCGCGGCCGAGTTGGTCGGCCGGGTGCGGGCGGGCCTCGCCAGCCGCGGGGTGGACGTCGTGACCTACGGCCGTGACGCGGGCGCCGACGTGGTCGTGGAGCCGCTGGGCGCCCACGACGGGATCTGGCAGGTCGGACTGCGCTCCTCTGACCCATCGATCGGCGACGCGGTGCTGCGCCTGACCGTTCCGGGCGAGCACAACGCGCTCAACGCCGCCGCCGCGTTCGTGGCGGCGCGCCGTGCGGGCGCCACGTCCACGCAGGCCGTCGAGGGGCTCGCCGGTTTCCGGGGGACCGGCCGCAGGTTCGAGGAGCGGGGCATGGCGGCCGGGGTCCGCGTCGTCGACGACTACGCCCACCACCCGACGGAGGTCGCCGCGCTGCTGCGCGCCGCGCGTACAGTCGTCGGGGACGGCCGGGTGCTCGTGGTCTTCCAGCCGCACCTCTACTCCCGCACCCGCACGTTCGCGGCCGAGTTCGGCCAGGCCCTCGACCTCGCGGACGTCGTGGTCGTGACAGACGTGTACGCGGCCCGCGAGGACCCGGACCCGGCGGTCACGGGCCGCCTCATCGTCGACGAGGTGCCGACCGCCGGGCGCGCGCAGTTCGTCCCCGACCGGCATGCGGCGGCCCGCGAGCTGGCCGCGCTGGCCCGCCCGGGAGACCTCGTGCTGACCGTCGGCGCCGGTGATGTGACCGAGCTGGCGCCCGTGGTGCTCGCCGTGCTCGCCGAGCGCGGCCCGGACCAGCCCGCCGCGCCTGGCGCGGGGAGCGGCCCGGAGGGCGCATGACGCCGCAGCGCCCGCGACCGCCGGTTCCGGGGCGCACCGCGCGTCCGGCCGCGCCGCGTGCGCCTGAGCGGCCGCGTCCGGCGCTGCCGTCGAAGCCGTCTGCCCCGAGGCCCGCCGAGCCCGGCGCCTCCACAGGCCAGACCCCCCAGGCCGAGCCGGCTGCTGGCGCTGGACGGCGCCCGGCCGCCGCCCGGGGCGCCGCGAGGCCGGCGTCGTCGACTGGCGCGCCGGCCCCAGGCGAGCCGAGTGTCACGACCTACACCGCGGGGCGCCGGGGCAACGCCCTGCCGGTGCGCCCGCCGGTCGTCTCGACGAGCTCGGCGGCCCGGTTCGCCGAACGCGCGCGGGCGCGGCGGAAGCTGGCGCGCCGTGACGTGCTGGTGGCCGTGGGGACGGTGGTCGGCGTGGGGGCGCTGGCGTGGCTGCTGCTCTGGTCGCCGGTGCTCCGGCTCGACCAGGCGAAGGTCACGGTGTCCGGGGCGGGCACTGTGGTGGCCGTGGACCAGGTCCGCGCCGTCGTGGCGGAGCGTGGCACGACGCCGCTGACGCGGCTGGACACCGTCGGGCTGCGCGAGGACGTGCTGGACGTGCCCGGGGTGCGTGAGGCGCAGGTCAGCCGGGCGTGGCCGCGTGGGCTGCACATCGAGCTGGTGTCGCGCGAGCCGGTGGCGGCGGTGCCCGAGGAGGCAGGGGCCGCCCCGGACGGCGGCGAGCCGGGGTTCGCGCTGGTGGACATGGACGGCGTGCAGGTCGGCAGGGTGGAGGCGGCGCCCGAGGGGCTGCCCGTCGTCCAGGTCCCGGTGGGCCAGCCGCGCACGCTCGAGGCCGTGCTGACGGTGCTGGAGGCGTTGCCCGTGGAGTTGCTGGCCGAGGTCGCCGAGGTCTCGGCGACCTCGCAGGACACCGTCACCATGGCGTTGCGGGACGGGGCGCGCGTGGACTGGGGGAGCGGGCAGGACACCTCGTTGAAGATCGCTGTGCTCAGCGCGCTGCGCTCGGCTCCGGAGAGCGCGGGGGCCAGCGTGTTCGACGTGTCGGCGCCCACGCTGCCGATCACGAAATGAGGGTGTGCTGGGCAGGCGGAAAACGCCGCGACCTGCGATCGTGGCCGACACGCGCGGCGTGGTCGTTGATCGCGGCCCCCGGCGCACATAACGTCACGAGATAGAGAATGTGACATAACTATAACCCTCTACTAGAGGGTGAAGGTTTGGCTTCGACGGTCACCCGCCGCAGCCATGCAGGTCCCGGCGCACAACGAGAGGCACCCACTGTGGCAGCTCCGCAGAACTACCTGGCGGTCATCAAGGTCGTCGGCATCGGTGGTGGGGGCGTCAACGCCGTCAACCGCATGATCGAGGTCGGCCTCAAGGGTGTCGAGTTCATCGCGATCAACACGGACGCCCAGGCTCTGCTGATGTCCGACGCCGACGTCAAGCTCGACGTCGGCCGCGAGCTCACCCGCGGGCTCGGCGCCGGCGCCGACCCCGAGGTCGGCAAGAAGGCCGCCGAGGACCACGCGGAGGAGATCGAGGACGTGCTCCGCGGCGCGGACATGGTCTTCGTCACCGCCGGCGAGGGCGGCGGCACCGGCACCGGCGGCGCGCCCGTCGTGGCCCGCATCGCCCGCTCGCTCGGCGCGCTGACCATCGGCGTCGTCACGCGCCCGTTCACGTTCGAGGGCCGCCGCCGCTCGGTGCAGGCCGACTCCGGCATCGACGCGCTGCGGGCCGAGGTCGACACGCTCATCGTCATCCCCAACGACCGGCTGCTGTCGATCTCCGACCGCTCGGTGTCGGTGCTCGACGCGTTCCACTCGGCCGACCAGGTGCTGCTCTCCGGTGTGCAGGGCATCACCGACCTCATCACCACCCCCGGCCTCATCAACCTCGACTTCGCCGACGTCAAGTCCGTCATGCAGGGCGCCGGGTCCGCCCTCATGGGGATCGGCTCGGCGCGCGGCGACGACCGCGCGGTGCAGGCTGCCGAGCTGGCGATCTCCTCGCCGCTGCTCGAGGCCAGCATCGACGGCGCCCACGGCGTGCTGCTGTCGATCCAGGGCGGCTCCGACCTCGGCCTGTTCGAGATCAACGAGGCCGCGCGCCTCGTGCAGGAGGCCGCGCACCCCGAGGCCAACATCATCTTCGGAGCGGTGATCGACGACGCCCTCGGCGACGAGGTGCGGGTCACCGTCATCGCCGCGGGCTTCGACGGCGGGGCTCCCGTGGTCCGGCGCGACAGCCGCGGCCTCGGCCAGGTCAGCGGGTCCTCCGCCGCGGCCACCCGGCACGTCCCGGCCGCCGCGCCCACCCACGCCGCCGCGCAGCCGCGTCCGGTCGACCCGGACGAGGACGTCGTCCGCGTCGGCTCGCCGCTGCGGCCCGTCGCGCCGGCGCCCGTGCCCACGTTCCTGGCCTCCGAGCCCGTCGCCCCGGCGCCCAGCACCGGGCAGCTCGCGGTCCCGCAGATCTTCGAGGAGGACCACTCGCGTCGCGCGAACGAGGAGCTGGACGTCCCCGACTTCCTCAAGTAGCCGGATGGGCCTCCCCGTCCTCGAGGCCGACCTCGGCCCGCGGGTGCGCGCCGGTTTCACCACCCGGGCCGGCGGCGTCTCCGGGGAGCCCTGGGGGACGCTGAACGTCGGCCTCTTCGTGGGGGACCGGCCCGCCGACGTCCGCGCCAACCGCGAGCTGGTGGGCCAGTGGGCGGGAGCCCCTGTCGTCTTCGGCGAGCAGGTGCACGGCGCGCGGGCGCTGGTGCTCGATGGGCCGCCCGCGACGGAGGACGGCTCGGCGGGGCGCGCTGACGCGCTGGTCGCGACCACGCCGCAGATCGCGGTGGGGGTGTACGTGGCCGACTGCGTCCCCCTGCTCCTGGCCGACGCCGACGCGGGGGTGGTCGCCGCCGTGCACGCCGGCCGCGCCGGGCTGGTCGCCGGGGTGGTGCGCGCCGCCGTCGACGCGATGCGCGCCCGCGGGGCGGCGCCGGACCGGCTGCGGGCGGTCGTCGGCCCGTCCATCGGCGGCCACTCGTACGAGGTGCCCGAGGCCATGCGCGCCGACGTCGCGGCAGCCGTCCCCGAGGCGTGGGCGGTGACGCGGTGGGGGACGCCCGGCGTCGACCTCGGCGCCGGGGTCGCAGCGGAGCTCGCCCGCGCGGGAGTGCGCCAGGTCACGCGCCTTTCGACGTGCACGTTCACCGACGAGCGGCTTTACTCTCACCGTCGCGCATCGGCGGCGGGCGTCGCCACCGGCAGGTTCGCCGGGGTGATCCGCCTCGTCAGATGAGGCAGGGGCAATCCGGACGGCCCGCGCGTGTCGCGGCAGGTCGGGGCGGGCGCCTTGCTAGCGTCGAAGAAGGGAATTGACAGTCCCGGGGGATGAGGAGACCGCGATGGCCGGAGCGCTGCGCAAGACGATGCTGTACCTCGGCCTCGCCGACGAACGAGGCGAGCACGAGGAGTACGTCGACGAGTACGACGAACTGGAGGCCACAGTGCCGCAGGAGTACGAGGCTCAGGTCACGCCGCTCCACCGGCCGACGGTGAAGGTCGCGCAGCCCGCGCCCGCCACCGGCGAGCTCCGGCGGATCACGACGATCCACCCGCGGGCCTACAACGACGCGCGCAAGATCGGCGAGGCGTTCCGCGAGGGCACGCCGGTGATCATGAACCTCTCCGACATGGACGACGCGGACGCCAAGCGCCTGGTCGACTTCTCGGCGGGTCTGATCTTCGGCTTGCACGGCGCCATCGAGCGGGTCACCAACAAGGTGTTCCTGCTCTCGCCCGCGCACGTCGAGGTCACCGGTGACGAGCAGCCCGCCGAGCCCGCCCCCGCGGGCTTCTTCAACCAGAGCTGACGCGTGAGGTTGATCGCCGACGTCCTCTATCTGGTCGTCCTCGTCTTCTTCCTGCTCCTGCTCGCGCGGCTGGTCCTCGACTGGGTGCAGTTCTTCGCCCGCGAGTGGCGGCCGAGCGGCGTCATGCTCGTCGTCGCCGAGGCGACCTACACGGTGACGGACCCGCCGCTGCGCGCGATCCGCCGGGTGGTCCCGCCCCTCTCGCTCGGGACGGTGCGCCTCGATCTGGCGTTCCTGATCCTGATGTTGGCGTGCTCTGTGCTCCTCTCCGTGCTGGGGTCGGTGTGATCCGGGTGAGCGTCGTCGACCCGTGCGCGCTCCACCGCCGCACGGGCGAGGAGGCTGCCCGAGGGGTGAGCAGTGCGTGGCGGGTCGCATGCGACCGCCTCAATGTCCGCTACCGTGAGCCGAGGTGGTCGGTGACTGCCCACCGGCTCAACCAAGTTCGACCGAAGAGGTGACGACGATGGCACTGCTGACAGCAGACGACGTCCTGAACAAGAAGTTCCAGGCGACGAAGTTCCGCGAGGGCTACGACCAGGACGAGGTCGATGACTTCCTCGACGAGGTCGTCAACACACTGCGCGACCTGCAGACCGAGAACGAGGACCTCAAGACGAAGCTCGCGGCAGCCGAGCGACGCATCGCCGAGCTCAGCCGTGCGGGCGCCCAGCAGGGCGCCCCGGCGCCGAAGCCCGAGCCCGCCCCCGAGCCGCAGCCCGCGCCCGCGCCGGCCGCCCCCGCCCCGGTGGCAGTCGCGCCCGTGAGCCCGCAGCGGCCCAACGAGCCCGAGTCGGCAACCGGCATGCTGGCCCTGGCGCAGAAGCTGCACGACGACTACGTGCGCAGCGGCCAGGAGGAGAGCGACCGGATCATCTCCGAGGCCAAGGCCCAGAGCACGCGCATCGTCCGCGAGGCCGAGGAGACGTCGTCCCGCACGCTCGGGCAGCTCGAGCAGGAGCGCTCGCTGCTGGAGCGCAAGATCGACGAGCTCCGCGTGTTCGAGCGGGACTACCGCACGCGCCTCAAGAGCTACCTGGAGAACCTGCTCGGCGACCTGGACAACAGGGGCAGCGCGCTGCCGCCGCGCAGTGGACAGAACGCGCAGCCCGGAGCGGCTTCGCGAGGCGTCTGACCTGCACTTTCGTTCCACAACACACCGTGCTGAGGCCCTGCCTCACGCGGTGTGTTGTGCGTTGTGTGCAACGCGCATAGTCTCGCGTGACTTCGACAGAGAGGGCGCGAGTGGCCATCAACGACTCACTCAGCAGGGGGACGACATCACAGGGGGAGTTGGATCTCGCGAAGGCGGTCCGGCTGTTCCCAGTGCGTGACGGTGAGAAGCCGTGGTCGGTCCGAGATGTGCGTGCTGTCGCCGACGAGCTCATGAGCGACGTCGCGCGACTTACCTCCGAGCTCTCGGCAGCAGACGCCGAGCTCTCGAACTTGTTGCGCAACTCCGGCGACGGGGCTGGCGACGACCAGGCGGACTCTGGCTCGAGCGCGCTCGAGCGAGAGCATGAGCTCACCCTGGTGAACAACACGCGTGACCTCCTGGCCCAGACGGCCCACGCCCTGGCCCGCATCAGCGCGGGCACGTTCGGGACGTGTGAGTCGTGTGGGAAGGCGATCGGCAAGGCGCGGGTGGAGGCATTCCCCCGCGCCACGCTGTGCGTGGAGTGCAAGCAGCGCGAGGAACGTCGATGAGCCACCCGTAGACTCCTGCGGGTGCCCACGACCTTCGAGACGACGCCGGCCTCCGCACCCTCGGGTGCGGGGCGCCGGCGTCGCCTTCTTCTGCTCCTCGTCCTCCTGACTGTCGGCGTCCTCGTGCTCGACCAAGGCACGAAGGCCTGGGTGCTGGTCACCCTCGTCGAGGGCGAGCGGGTCCCGGTGCTCGGCGACCTCTTGAGCCTGCGCCTGCTGTTCAACCCGGGCGCGGCCCTGTCGATCGCCGAGGGAATGACCTGGATCCTGACGATCATCGCCACAGCGGTGGTGGTCTACGTGGTGCGCGCCTCGCGTCGGATCGGCTCCACCACCTGGGCCATCGCCCTCGGGCTGCTGCTCGGCGGGGCGATCGGCAACCTCGGCGACCGCATCTTCCGGGCGCCCGGCTTCGCGCGCGGCCACGTGGTGGACTTCATCGCCTATGGGGACCTGTTCGTCGGCAACGTCGCGGACATCGCGATCGTCGTCGCGGCGGGCCTGATCATGCTGCTGGCGTTCCGCGGCATCCAGATCGACGGCACGCGAGCCCACGAGCCACAGGCGGAGGGCGCCGAGCCGCCACCCGGGGGCCAGCAGGCGTCAGAGGGGGCCGACGCCCCGGATGCGGGCCCGGGCGCCCAAGGGCCCGCCGTGCGCACCCCGCAGGAGGGCCGCGACGATGGCTGAGACCCGTGCGCTGCCCGTCCCCGACGGCCTGGCGGGGGAGCGGGTCGACGCCGCGATCGCCCGGCTGCTGGGGCTGTCCCGCACCCGTGCGGCAGAGCTCGCCGCCGCTGGCTCCGTGCGGCTCGACGGCCGCGAGGTCGGCAAGTCCGACCGGCTGCCCGCCGGGGCATGGCTCGAGGTCGAGCTGCCCGAGCCGGAGCGCGCCGAGGCGTTCGCCGACATCGTGCACGAGCCCGTCCCCGGCATGCGCGTCGTGCATGACGACGACGACCTGGTCGTGGTGGACAAGCCCATCGGCGTGGCGGCGCACCCGTCGCCCGGCTGGACGGGGCCGACGGTGGTGGGCGCCCTGCTGGCCTCCGGCTACCGGCTCTCGACCTCAGGGCCCGCTGAGCGGCAGGGCATCGTGCACCGGCTCGATGTCGGCACCTCGGGCCTGATGGTCGTGGCCAAGAGCGAGCACGCGTACACGGTGCTCAAGCGGGCGTTCAAGGAGCGCACCGTCGAGAAGGTCTACCACGCGCTGGTGCAGGGGCACCCCGAGCCGACGACGGGCACCATCGACGCGCCCATCGGGCGGCATCCGAGCTCGGACTGGCGGTTCGCCGTCGTCGCCGACGGCAAGCCGTCGATCACGCACTACGAGGTCCTGGAGATGCTCCCGGCGGCCTCGCTCGTCGAGGTGCACCTGGAGACCGGTCGCACCCACCAGATCCGCGTGCACTTCTCAGCCCTCCGGCACCCATGTGTGGGCGACCTCACGTACGGGGCCGATCCGACGCTCGCGGCCCGTGTGGCGATGTCCCGGCAGTGGCTGCACGCCGTGCGGCTCGGGTTCGAGCACCCCACCAGCGGAGACTGGCTCGAGCTCTCGAGCGAGTACCCGCAGGATCTGGCTGAGGCCCTCGCCACACTTCGCGACGCCTACCGCTAGGCGTCCCGGGGGTGTCCCAGGTGGCACCTAGACTGACCGGCATGGCAGCGGCTGGGCGAACTGACGGGTCCGATTTCGTCCATCTCCACGTCCACACCGAGTACTCGATGCTCGATGGCGCGGCGCGGTTGGACGACCTCTTCACCGAGGCGAAGCGCCTCGGCCAGACGGCCATGGCCACCACCGACCACGGGTATCTGTTCGGGGCCTTCGACTTCTGGAACAAAGCGCGCAAGCACGGCATCAAGCCGATCATCGGGGTCGAGGCGTACATCACGCCCGGCACGAGCCGCTTCGACCAGAACCGGGTGCGCTGGGGTGAGGCGCACCAGGCGAGCGACGACGTCTCGGCGCGTGGCGCGTACACGCACATGACGATGCTCGCGCGCACCACCGAGGGCATGCACAACCTGTTCCGGATGTCCTCGCTCGGCTCGCTCGAGGGGCAGATGGGCAAGTGGCCGCGCATCGACCGCGAGCTGCTCAGCCGCTACAGCGAGGGCATGATCGCGATGACCGGCTGCGCCTCGGGGGAGGTGCAGACCCGGCTGCGGCTCGGCCAGTTCGACGAGGCCGTCCGCGCCGCCGGAGAGCTCCAGGACATCTTCGGCAAGGAGAACTTCTACGTCGAGATGATGGACCACGGCCTCGACATCGAGACCAGGGTCATCAAGGACCTGCGCCGGCTCTCCGAGATCATCGGCGCGCCCATGGTCGCCACGAACGACCTGCACTACACGCGCCACGAGGACGCCCACGCGCATGAGGTGCTGCTCGCCGTGCAGTCGGGCTCGACGCTGGCCGACCCGGACCGCTTCAAGTTCGACAGCGACCAGTTCTACTTGAAGTCGGCCGAGGAGATGCGGCGCACCTGGGCCGAGCTGCCCGAGGCTTGCGACAACACGCTGCTCATCGCCGAGCAGTGCGAGGTCGCGTTCAACACCGACGCGAACTTCATGCCCCGGTTCCCCGACGTCCCGGCCGGCGACAACGAGGACTCCTGGTTCATCAAGGAGGTCGAGCGCGGGCTGCAACGGCGGTACAAGGGCGCCGTGCCCGACGCCGTCCGCGCGCAGGCGAACTATGAGACGGGCGTCATCACCCAGCTCGGGTTCTCCGGCTACTTCCTCGTCGTCGCCGACTTCATCAACTGGGCCAAGGCCCAGGGCATCCGGGTGGGGCCGGGCCGTGGCTCGGCCGCCGGGTCCATGGCGTCGTACGCCATGGGGATCACCGAGCTCGACCCGCTCGAGCACGGGCTGATCTTCGAGCGGTTCCTCAACCCCGAGCGCGTGTCCTGGCCTGACGTCGACGTCGACTTCGACGAGCGCCGGCGCGGTGAGGTCATCCGGTACGTCACCGACAAGTACGGCGAGGACCGCGTCGCCCAGATCGTCACGTACGGCACCATCAAGGCCAAGCAGGCCCTCAAGGACGCCTCCCGCGTGCTCGGCTTCCCGTTCGCGATGGGGGAGAAGCTCACCAAGGCGATGCCCCCGGCCGTGATGGGCAAGGACATCTCGCTGTCCGGCATCTACAACCCGGACGACCCGCGCTACGCGGAAGCCGACGAGTTCCGCAAGGTCGTCGAGACGGATCCTGAGGCCCAGCGCGTGCTCGAGACGGCACGCGGCCTCGAAGGGCTCAAGCGCCAGTGGGGCGTGCACGCGGCCGGCGTCATCATGTCGAGCGAGCCCCTGCTCAACGTCGTCCCGATCATGCGCCGCCTGCAGGATGGCGCGATCATCACCCAGCTCGACCAGCCCGCGTCCGAGGCGCTCGGGCTGATCAAGATGGACTTCCTCGGCCTGCGCAACCTCACGATCCTCGACGACGCGCTCGAGAACATCGTGATGAACGGCAAGGACCCGATCAAGATCGAGGAGGTCCCGCTCGACGACCCCGCGACGTACGAGCTGCTGGGCCGTGGCGACACGCTCGGCGTGTTCCAGCTCGACGGCGGCCCGATGCGCTCGCTGCTGCGCCAGATGCGCCCCGACAACTTCGAGGACATCTCGGCCGTCATCGCGCTGTACCGCCCGGGCCCGATGGGGATGAACTCCCACATCAACTACGCGCTGCGCAAGAACGGCCTGCAGAAGGTCGAGCCGATCCACCCCGAGCTCGAGGAGCCGCTCGAGGAGATCGTGGGCATCACCCACGGCCTGATCGTCTACCAGGAGCAGGTGCAGCGCGCCGCGCAGAAGCTGGCCGGGTACAGCCTGGGCCAGGCCGACCTGCTGCGTCGCGCGATGGGCAAGAAGAAGAAGGAGGTCCTGGAGAAGGAGTTCATCCCGTTCCAGGCCGGGTGCCGCGAGCGGGGGTACTCCGACGAGGCCATCCAGGCCGTGTGGGACGTGCTGGTGCCCTTCGCCGGGTACGCCTTCAACAAGGCCCACTCCGCCGCGTACGGCGTCGTCTCCTACTGGACCGCCTACCTCAAGGCGAACTACCCGACCGAGTACATGGCCGGCCTGCTCACGAGCGTGCGCGACGACAAGGACAAGTCGGCGCTGTACCTCGGCGAGTGCCGCCACATGGGCATCACGGTCCTCCCGCCGGACGTGAACTCCTCCTCGGCGAACTTCACGGCCGTCGGCAAGGACATCCGCTTCGGGTTGGCGGCCATCCGCAACGTCGGCGCCAACGTGGTCGACGCGATCGTGCGCGCCCGCGAGGAGAAGGGCGCGTTCACGTCCTTCATCGACTTCCTCGACAAGGTGCCCGCCGTGGTCTGCAACAAGCGGACCATCGAGTCGCTGATCAAGGCCGGGGCCTTCGACTCCCTGGGCCACCCGCGCCGCGCGCTGCTGCTGGTGCACGAGCAGGCCGTCGACTCCGTCATCGGCGTCAAGCGCAAGGAGGCCGAGGGGCAGTTCGACCTCTTCGCCGACCTGGGCGGCGAGGACGAGAGCATGGGCTTCTCGGTGGTCATCCCCGAGCTGCCCGACTGGGACAAGAAGCAGCGCCTCGCCTTCGAGCGGGAGATGCTCGGCCTCTACGTCTCCGACCACCCGCTGTCCGGTCTGGAGCATGTGCTGGCCGCCGCCGCTGACGTGTCGATCGCGACCCTCAACGCCGACGAGGCGCGGCCCGACGGATCGACGGTCGTGGTCGCGGGGCTCATCACCAGCCTGCAGCGCAAGATGTCCAAGCAGGGCAACCCGTGGGCCGCGGTCACCCTGGAGGACATGGAGGGCTCCGTCGAGATCATGTTCTTCGGCGAGACGTACCTCGCCTACTCGACGGTGCTCGCGGAGGACGCCGTGATCGTGGTGCGCGGGCGCGTGCGACGCCGCGACGAGACGATGCAGCTCCAGGCGATGGAGGTCACCCTGCCGGACCTGTCGGCCGTCGCCGACGCCCCCGTCGTGGTGACACTGCCCGAGTCGCGCTGCACACCGCCCGTCGTGGAGCGCCTGCGCGAGGTGCTCTCGACGCACCCGGGCATCAACGAGGTGCACCTGCGCCTGACCCGGCCGGGCATGACGACCGTCATGCGGCTCGACGCCGGGCTGCGGGTCGAGCGCTCCCCGTCGCTGTTCGGCGACCTCAAGGCGCTGCTCGGCCCCGGCTGCCTGTCATGACGGCGCTCACGGACGACCAACTCGCGTTCGTCGTCGACCGCCACTTGGCGACGCTGACGACCGCCCGCGCCGACGGCACCCCGCATGTCGTCCCCGTGGCGTTCACGTGGGACCCGGCGCTCGGCCGGGCCCGCATCACGACCAAGGCGACGTCGGTCAAGGCGCGCAACACCGAGCGGGCGACTGCTCAGGGGACGCCTGCCAGGGCGGCGCTGTGCCAGCTCGAGGGCTGGAGATGGCTGACGTTGGAGGGCGCCGCGACCGTCTCCCACGACCCGGCGGACGTCGCCGAGGCGGTCGCCGCCTACGCCGAGCGCTACCGGCAGCTCGAGTTCGATCCCGCCCGGGTGGTCATCCACCTCGATGTCGACCGCGTCATGGGCAGCGTGCGCTGAGCTGTCACTCAGCCGACGACGGCGCGCACCTCGCCGGCTGGAAGGTCGACGGTGACGAGGTCGGCACGGCGCAACTGGCGCCCTCGACGCTCCTCGGGCTCGCCGTTGACGGCCACCAGGCCGTCCTCGAGCATCTCCCGCGCCTGGGCGCCGGAGTCCGCGAGCCCGGCGAGCTTGAGGAACTGGCCGAGCCGGATCGACTCGTCGGTGATCGGGACGATGTCGCGGTGTCCGGGCGTCTGCGAGGTGCTCATACGCCCATCATCCTTGATGGCCGTCCCGCACGTCGGCCCGCCCGGCCCCCAGGTGTCGCACAACACTAAACTCGGGCCATGATCTCCAGAATCGACCTGCGCGGTCGTTCGATGTCCCGGCGGGAGCTCCTCGAGACCCTGCCCCGTGCCGAGCTCGACGTCGAGACCGCGACCGAGCAGGTCGCGCCGATCGTCGCCGCCGTGCGCACCCAGGGCGCCGCGGCACTGCGCGACCTGGGCGAGCGATTCGACGGAGTGCGCCCCACCCATCTCCGCGTGCCCGCCGACGCGATCCAGGAGGCGGTGCTCGGCCTGGACCCGCTGGTCCGCGCCGCCCTCGAGGAGGCCATCGTCCGGGTGCGCACCGTGCACGCCGCACAGCGGCCCGCCGACTTCACCGTGGACGTGGCCCCGGGCGCGCAGGTGCGCCAGCGCTGGGTCCCCGTGCGCAGGGTCGGCCTGTACGTGCCCGGCGGGCTCGCCGTCTACCCGTCGTCCGTGGTGATGAACGTGGTCGCCGCGCAGGAGGCCGGTGTCGGCGCCCTCGCCGTCGCGTCCCCGCCGCAGAAGGACAACGGTGGGCTGCCATCGCCGGATGTGCTCGCCACCTGTGGGCTGCTCGGCATCGACGAGGTCTACGCAGTCGGGGGAGCGCAGGCCATCGCGATGTTCGCCTACGGCGCCGCGGGCTCCGAGCCCGGCGACGGGGAGACGCTCTGCGAGCCCGTCGACGTCATCACCGGCCCGGGCAACGTGTACGTGGCAGCCGCCAAGCGGCTTGTGCGCGGGGTGGTGGGCATCGACGCCGAGGCCGGCCCCACAGAGATCGCCATCCTCGCCGACGGCACCGCGGACGCGTCGCACGTGGCCGCCGACCTGCTCTCCCAGGCCGAGCACGACCCGCTGGCCGCAGCCGTGCTGGTCACCACCTCGGTGGAGCTCGCGGGAGCCGTCGAGTCCAAGCTCACCGACCGGATCGAGGTCACGGCCAACGCCGCGCGGGCCATGCAGGCGCTGGCGGGCCCGCAATCGGCGATCGTGCTGGTGGACAACCTGGAGCACGGCCTGGAGGTCGTCAACGCCTACGGCGCCGAGCACCTGGAGATCCAGACCGTCGACGCCGCCGCCGTCGCCGAGCGCGTGACGAGCGCCGGGGCGATCTTCGTCGGCCCGTACGCGCCGGTGTCCCTCGGGGACTACATGGCGGGCTCCAACCACGTGCTGCCCACCGGGGGCTGCGCGCACTTCGCCAGCGGCCTCGGTGTGCACAGCTTCGTGCGCGCCATCCAGGTCATCGAATACGACGCGGATGCGCTGGCGGCG
The DNA here is from genome assembly GCF_030372105.1 of Cellulomonas cellasea. Classification (GTDB taxonomy): domain Bacteria; phylum Actinomycetota; class Actinomycetes; order Actinomycetales; family Cellulomonadaceae; genus Cellulomonas_A; species Cellulomonas_A cellasea_A. Next base: position 117,778 of record NZ_JAUDBQ010000014.1, read on the forward strand.
GTGGCGGACCGCATCGTGGCCCTCGCCGACGCGGAGCGGCTGCCCGCCCACGGTGAGGCGATCCGGGCGCGTTTCTGATCCGGGCGCCCTTCTGAGCCGGCGCGCCCCAGGCGCGCTGGCCCAGGCGTCAGCCCGGGCGCAGCACGGCGCTAGCCGATGCCCAGCACGAACGGGAACACCGCCTCGGCGCCCGCCTGCCGCAGCAGGCGGGCCCCGACGGTGAGGGTCCAACCGGAGTCAGTGCGGTCGTCGATCAGCAGCACCGAGCGGCCCGGGAGGCCAGCCGCAGCGGCGGGCGCGAGGTCGAGCTCGAGGCGGCGCACCACCCCCGCCAGCCGTTGGGCCGAGTTCACGTCATGCCGGGCCGCGGGCGCGCCACCGACCGGGCGCAGCGCGCCCACCACCGGGATGCCCAGATGGCGTGAGACGCCCTCGGCCAGATGGCGCAGGAGCCCTGGGCGGGTGGCGGACTCCACCACCACGATGCCGGCCGGAGCCGGGTCGGGCGCCCAGTTCGCGAGCACGTCCAGCACCGGCTGCCGCAGCGGGGCGGGAAGCGCGTCGGCTGCCCCGTGCCCATCGGACGTCGTCGGAGTGAACAGGTCGCGGAGCAGCCCGCCCCAGCCGATCCCGTCCAGCCGCGCCACCGCGCGCCCCGTCTCGGCCCGCTCGTCGGCGGCGATCCGGCCGCTGAGCTCGATGCCCAGCGAGGCCATGCCCGACGGCCACATCTTGCGGGGCTCGACCTCCACCCCCGGCACCGCGAGCCGCTCCCGAGCCCCCGCGACCTCCGCCTCGTCGGGCGCCGACCCCGCGGTCGCCCCGCCGCACCTGTCGCAGCGCCCGCACCGCCAGCCGTCCACCAGGTCGGGGTCGTCGAGCGCACGCCGCAGGAACGCCATGCGGCAGCCGCCGCCGCGCACGTAGTCGACCATCGACTGCTGCTCCGCCCGCCGCGCCGCGCTCACCCGCTCATAGCGCTCGGCGTCGTAGGACCACGGCTGGCCGGTGGCCTCCCAGCCGCCGCGCACCCGGCGAACGGCGCCGTCCACGTCGAGGACCTTGAGCATCAGCTCGAGCCGCGCCCGCCGCAGCGTCACATGCGTCTCCAACGCGGCCGTCGAGAGCATGCCCCGGCTCTCCAGGGCGGCCAGCGCCGCGCGGACCTCCGTCTCCGGCGGGAAGGCCATCGAGGCGAAGTAATCCCAGATGGCACGATCCTCACGCCCCGGCAGCAACACGACCTCGGCGCGCTGTGTGGCACGGCCGGCGCGACCCACCTGCTGGTAGTAGGCGATCGGCGAGGCCGGCGCCCCGAGGTGCACCACGAACGCCAGGTCGCCCTTGTCGAATCCCATGCCGAGCGCCGAGGTGGCGACCAGCGCCTTGACCCGGTTGGCGAGGAGGTCCGCCTCGGCGGCCTCACGTTCAGCGGTGTCCGTCTGGCCGGTGTACGCCCGCACGTCGAGGCCGACGCCGCGCAGGTACTCGGTGACCTGCTGCGCCGCGGCCACCGTCAGGCAGTAGACGATGCCCGAGCCGTCGATGCGGGGAAGGTTGTGCGCGAGCCAGGCCAGTTGCGCCGACGTGTCAGGAAGCTCCGCCACGGACAGGTGCAGGCTCTCGCGGTCGAGCGGCCCACGGAGCACCAGCACGTCGGCCAGCGCGTCGCCGCCCGCGCCGGCGTCTGAGCCGCGCGCCGTGTCCGTGCCGGTGACGGCGAGCTGCTCGGCGACGTCGTCGGTGACGCGGGAGTTCGCCGTGGCCGTGGTGGCCAGCACGGGGATCCCGGCTGGCAGGTCTGCGAGGAGTGTGCGGATGCGCCGGTAGTCGGGCCGGAAGTCATGCCCCCAGTCGGAGATGCAATGCGCCTCGTCGATCACGACCAGCCCGGCGTCGGCGGCCAGCCGGGGTAGCACCTCGTCGCGGAAGCCGGGGTTGTTGAGCCGCTCAGGGGACACGAGCAGCACGTCCACCTCGCCGGCATGCACCCGGGCCTGCACGTCGGCCCACTCGGTGACATTCGAGGAGTTGATCGTCTCCGCGCGGATCCCGGCCCGCTCGGCCGCCGCCACCTGGTTGCGCATCAGGGCGAGCAGCGGCGAGATGATCACCGTCGGCCCGGACGGCTCCGCGCCGTTCGCGCCCGCGCGCAGCAGCGCCGTCGCGACGAAGTACACCGCCGACTTGCCCCACCCGGTGCGCTGCACGACGAGGGCCCGGCGCCTGTCCGCCACGAGCGCCTCGACCGCGCGCCACTGGTCGTCGCGCAACCGGGCGTCGGGTCGCCCGACGAGGGCGCGCAGAGCCGACTCCGCCTGCTCGCGCAGGGCCTCGCGTGCGACGGGGGAGTACGGGGGGCGCTCTCCGGCGGAGGCGTGCGGGGTGACGGGGGGCATGGCCTGATCGTAGGCAGGTCGGCTGGCCGCGGGGTTCGTGCGCGTGGCGGCCT
>NZ_JAUDBQ010000015.1 GCF_030372105.1 Cellulomonas cellasea
TTCCCGCCCGGCAGGCGCCCGCCCAGCCGGCACCCGTCCAGCCGGCGCCCGTCCGCCCGCAGGTCCTGGCCAAGCCCCCGGTGCGCAAACTGGCCCGTGACCTCGACGTCGACCTGGGCTCCGTGACCCCCACCGGCCCCGGCGGCATCGTCACCCGTGAGGATGTGGTCGCCCGCGCGAGCGAGGCGTCGGCGCACAAGCTCGCCACCTACCCCGGCGACGACGCGCCCTGGCTGGCCCAGGGGACTGTCAGCGACGGCGGCCGGCAGACGCGGGTGCCTGTGAAGTCGGTGCGCAAGCGGACGGCCGAGGCGATGGTGGCGAGCGCCTTCAGCGCGCCGCACGTCACGGTGTTCCACACCCTCGACATCACGAAGACGATGAAGCTGGTGGCACGCCTGCGCGAGGACCGCGAGTTCGCGGATGTGCGGGTCACGCCGCTGCTGATCGCCGCGAAGGCGGTGCTCACGGCGGTGCGCCGCCACCCGGAGATCAACGCGAGCTGGGATGACGCCGCACAGGAGATCGTCTACAAGCACTACGTGAACCTGGGCATCGCGGCGGCGACCCCCCGCGGCCTCGTGGTGCCGAACATCAAGGACGCGCACACCCTCGGCCTCAAGGACTTGGCGCTGGGCATCTCGGAGCTGACGGCGACGGCGCGCGCCGGCCGCACGACCCCCATGGACATGTCCGACGGCACCATCACGATCACCAACGTGGGCGTCTTCGGCATCGACACCGGCACCCCGATCCTCAACCCCGGCGAGGCGGCGATCCTGGCCTTCGGCGCCATCCGCCAGCAGCCGTGGGTGCACAAGGGCAAGATCAAGCCGCGTCACGTGACCCAGCTCGCGCTGAGCTTCGACCACCGCCTGGTGGACGGCGCGCTGGGCGCGAAGTTCCTGTCCGATGTCGCGGCGGTGCTCGCCGAGCCCGCGCAGGGCCTCGTCTGGGGCTGAGGCGTCGCTACGGGCTGCCCGGCGCCGGCTTCCCGAGTGCGGCCCGGACGAGGTCCAGGATCTGGTCGTCGGGCATGCCGTGCTCGCGTCCGAGCGTCACCAGGTGGTGTGCCGCACGCCGGGGCGCCGCGTGGGGGGCTCCGGCGCCTGGCGCCACGGAGGTCCCCGTCCGACGACGTGTGGTGACGAGGCCGGACGCCTCGAGCTCGCGGTATGCCCTCGCGACGGTGCCGGGGGCGATGCCGAGGTCGGCGGCGAGGTCGCGGATGGTCGGCAGCCGCGTGCCGGGCTCCAGGCGCCCAGCGGCGATGTGCTCGCTCACTTGGCGGCGGATCTGCTCGAACGGGGGCACTGACGAGCCCAGGTCCACCTCGAGCGTCGTGCCGTTCATGCGGGCGCCACTGCGGGGGCGCGCACGGCCTGCGGTGAGCGCGCCGCCACGACGAGGCTGGTGAGCGCGATCACCAGGGCCAGCAGGATGAGGCCGACGCCGAGCGCGGTGTGCAGTGGGCTGCCCGCGTCGACCAGCTCGCCGTCGATGGACGACCCCGAGGATGCTCCGACGTTGCGGGTCGCCATGCCGGCGAGCATCAGCACTGCGGCGAGGGTCAGGCCCAGCACGAGCTGCGCGCCCCCGAGGGCCGCACGGGCGGAATGCCGCCGCAGCTCGAGGTCCCAGGCGTCGGGGGCGCCGGCGACGGCGGGCCTGCGCGCGACCAGGATCAGCAGGCCGTGCACCGCGATGAGCAGCGCGAGCGTGGCGATCAGCAGGGGCGCGCCGTAGAACCAGCCGGGGAAGGGGCCTGCCCCACGCGTCCCAGCGTCGTACGCGCGGGTGAGGCTGCGGCCGTCGTCGCTGAACGCCCCGCAGGCGATGAGGGTGGTGGCGAGCGCCACGCCCCAGGCGACGGTGAGCCGGTAGGCGGGGCCGGGTGTGACGTCGGCGGCGGTGCGCCGGGTGAGCGTGGCGCGGCGGATGGCGCCTGTCGGACGCGGCCAGGTGAGGTCGCCGACGGCGTGGACGGCGATGAGCGCGATGCCGGCGGCGATGGGGACCAGGCCCAGGAGCCGGCCTTGGGCGAGGCCCTCCACCGCGCCGGTCACGACGCGCAGGGTGGCCGCGCCGATGACGATCAGCGCGCCCCACGCGAGGCCGCGGACGACGCTGGCGTGGCGCCTCGCCCCGAGCGCCGTGTCGGATGAGGGCGCCTGGGCGGGCGTCGTCTCGCCGCTGCGGCGCGCCGCCTGTGCGCCCAGCACCACGGCGATGACCAGCGCGGTGAGGGCGAGCGTGAGTCCGAGCAGGGGCAGCGCCATGACGTTCTCCTGTCAAAGAATCAATACATTGACACAATGGCGTCCCGTGGCCCGCGCGTCAAGCGGGGTGCGGGTGACAAGTGTCCGCCTGTCAAGACTCGTTGTTCCGGGATCTGGCTGCCCATCAGGGGCGGTGCTACCTTCGCCGCATGTCCGACACGATGAACGCCCTGGTCCGCTGCGTGCGGCCCCGCGTCCGTGTCTGTATGTCGCCGTCGACCGTGCGCTGACGCGCCACCTGACGGCCTGCCCCTGAACGACCTCTCCCGGGTGCTCTTCGGCCCCGGGCTCCGCGTGCCTCGAGCACGCTGACGGCTGCCGCGCGCCTCCCGGCTGGGCAGCCCTCCACCCCACCCCGCATGTCCTGCCGCGCGCGCTCCGCCGCGCGCCCGTCGAAGAGCCCGGAGGCTCCCATGTCTGTCGACCTTCCCGTCGCATCCCGCGTGACCCCGCTGGATCCCGTCGAGCTGGACCCGGCCGTGCTCGGCCACCCGGCGACGAACGTCGCCTCGATCCCGCCGCTCGCCGCCCAGTGGGCCTCGCTCGACCTCCGCGAGATCCTCTCCCGGCCGGCGGCGTTCCTGTCCGTCAGCCAGTCGAACTCGCTCTACCGCCCCGGCGGCGTGCAGTACGCCGAGGGGCACGCGTTCCGCGGCAGCCTTCCCGCGACCGTCCAGGCTGTGCAGGCCGCACGCCGGGCGCCGAACTTCGTCTCGTTCGCATGGATCGGCTACTCGGTGTTCCGTGACTCCTACCCGGGCACCGACTTCGACCGCGCGCAGTACGCGTCCTGGACCGGGCACATCGACGCGACGCCTGAGCAGATCGCATGGGACAACGCGCTCGTCCCCGAACTCGCGGAGCTCGTGGAGCCGGGCGACAGCACGCTGTACGAGAAGGCCCTGCAGACGGCCTTCGTGGGCACGGACCTCCCGCTCGAGCTCGCGCGCAAGCGGGTCGAGGTGGTGGTGATCACCGGCATCCACACCGACTGGTGCATCGAGGGGAACGCCCGGGCGGCCCGCGACCACGGCCTGCTGCCCATCGTCATCGGCGACGCGACCGGCACGCAGCACCCGGACCAGGAGGCCGCGACGTTCGAGCGCATCAACAACTTCTTCGCCCCCGTGATCTCGTCCGCGACGTTCGTCGAGCTGGTGACCCGCTGATGGGCAACGTCGGCCTGCTCCTCGTCGGGGCGGTGCTGTTCGTCAACGGCGTCTCCTCCCTCGGGCTGGTGTCAGCGCGCAGCGCCGCCCCGCTCAACCTGTTCGTCGGCACGGCGCAGGTGGTGCTGCCCACGCTCGTGCTGGTGCAGCACGGGTCGGACCCGGCTGTCGTGGCGGCCACCTGGCCCAGCTACCTGTTCGGGTTCACCTACCTGTGGTTCGGGCTGCTCTCGCTGCGGGGGATCGAGCCGCAGGGCTTCGGGTTCTTCAGCGCGTTCGTCGCGGCGGTGGCGCTGTTCCAGGCTGTCGCGACCGTGGGGACGGATCCGGTGTTCGCGGTCATCTGGGCCACCTGGGCCGCCATGTGGTCGCTCTTCTTCGTCCTGCTCGGCCTGGGGATCACCCACGTCCGGGGCCTGGACCTGGGCCGTGCGACCGGCTGGTTCCTCACGCTGCTGGGCATCCCGACGTGCACCGTCGCGGCGGTGTTCCTCATCGACGGGCGCTGGACGACCTCACCCGTCGCGGGGCTCGTCGCCTTGGCCGGCCTGGCGGTGGGCGCGGTGGCGTCGGTCGTCCTGGCCAAGGCTGGTGTGCCTCGGCTGGCGCCCGCTGCCCGCGATGGCGCGTCGACGGCGGGCTCCGGAGTCGCGGCCAGGTCCGGCGAGGCGCTCGCGCGGGCCTGAGCCACGGCGCCACGGCGCCACTCCGTCGTGGCCGGGTCGCAGCACGACCCGGCCATGACGAGAGCTGTCCGGCGTGAGCGGCGCCCGCCGTCGCGCCCCTCAGACGAGGACGCTGGTGCCCTGCTCGGGGGTCGGGGGCGGCTCGGAGGAGAACGGGTCCTTGGGGGACGGCTCCGTGGCCGATGCCTCCTTGGCGGGGGAGCACGGCGCGGCGATGTCCGCGCTCCGGGCAGGAGCGCCCTTGCGCGTGCGGTCCTCGAGGTCCTGGGCGGCGGAGTCGACGAGGCTCAGCACGTCCCGGGCCGCCTCGTCGATGGGCCGGGCGCCATCGACCACGTGGTAGGTGGTGCGCCGGCCCCACGGCTGCTCGAGGTACGTCTGGCGGGAGTCGATGAGGCGCCGCAGGTCGATGTCCTGCTTCTGGCGCAGCGAGCCCTCCCGGTGCACGATGCGGCTGGCGGCGGTCTCGGCGGGGACGTCCAGGTAGAGGGTGACGTCCGGGGCGGGCGCGAACCGGTTGAGCTGCACCAGCCAGTCCATCTCGGTGAGGCCGCAGGCCTGGAAGAACGTGTAGGTCGAGAACACGTACTGGTCGGCGATGACCGTCTCCCCGCGGTCGAGCCGGGGGCAGATGACGGTGCGGGCGTGCCGGGCGAGGTCGAAGGCGGCGAGCAGCGCGAGCTCGCGCATCGCCTCGGGGGTGCGCCGGTCGAGGCTCTCGACGGAGCGCACCAGGTCGTCGCCCCGGTAGAGGTCGGTGGGCTGGCGGGTGATGTGGACCGGGCGGCTGTCGCGCAGGTGCTCGGCGATCCGCGCGGCCTGGGTCGTCTTCCCGCTCGCGTCGATGCCGCACACGGCGACCAGCAGGCCGCGGGTCGGCGTCTCCTCGGTGCTCATGCGCCCAGGATGACGCAAACCAGGAGAGTTCGGGAACTTCTATCGAAACGATCCTTCTCACACTGATCACGGTTAGGTGACGGCGACCGTGGGGCGCCGCACCACGCGACGCGATGAGGGGCTGAGGGGCGCGTCTCCGCATAAACGATTCGGACTTGAGCGGCCCTCCGGCGACGGGCCACGCGCTGCATAGGGTGCCCTGCATGGCCTCACCGGCGAGCGGACCGTTGCGGCTCGCCCGCGCGCTCGCGCTGACCGCCGTGGTGTTCGGCCTCGCGGCGGGCGCCCATGTCGCCGGGGGAGCCGAGCTGCCCGCGCCGACAGTCCTCGCGTTGTTGGCCGCTGTCATCCTCGCCGGGTGCGTCGTCGCGACGCGGTCACGTCTGGGCCTCGTCGCCGTGGGATGCCTGCTGGGCATCGGGCAGGTGGCGCTGCACCACGCCTTCGGGCTGTTGGCGACCTCACCGGCCTGCGCGCCTGTGGCGGCCCCCGCGGCCGACGCCGGGCACGCGCACCACGGCGGCCATGAGGCGGTGAGCGCCGGCTGCGGGACGTCGTCGGACGCCGTGGCGGCGCCGCTGGACGGGTTGGCCTCCGGTCTGACGCATGGCCAACTCGTCGATCGGACCATGCTGTTCGCGCACGTCGCGGCCACCCTCGCCGCCGCGCTGGTGCTGCTCCTGGGGGAACGCGCGCTGTGGTGGCTCGCCGCCTGGCTGCGCCCCGCGCTGGAGCGGTTGACCGCCGTGGCACGCCTCCCGCAGGGCGTCCTCCCAGGCGTGCCCCGCGACCACGTCCTCGTCGCGGGGCCGCAGCTCCAGCCCGGCCCCGCCGGGGTGCGCGGGCCACCCGGCGGCCAGTCGTCGGGCCCTCCCGGGCCGCGCACGTAGCGCGCCGCTGACGGGACCGGTCCGGCCTGCGCCCTGACCGACATCCCGCGCCCGCCGATCGTGCGGGCCACCAGCCTCGAAGGACCCACCATGCGTAGACCCCTGCCCGCCCGCGCGGGCGCCCTCGCCAGCACGCTCGCCCTCGCCGGGGCGCTGCTGCTCATCGCGCCCCCCGCCTCAGCCCACGTGACGGTCATCCCGGAGCGCACCGCCGCCGGCGGCTGGGCGCGCCTGACGTTCCGGGTGCCCAACGAGTCCGCCACCGCGGGCACCACGCGGCTCCAGGTGCGCCTGCCCGCCGACTCGCCACTCCTGCACGTCTCGGCGCTCGCGGTGCCGGGCTGGACGGCCACCGTGGAGAAGGCGGCGCTGGCGACCCCCGTGACGAGCCACGGCACGGAGATCACGGAGGCGCCGTCCGTGGTGACGTGGACGGCAGATCCCGGCGTGCAGATCGGACCGGGCCAGTTCCTGGAGTTCGCCATCTCGGGCGGGCCGTTGCCGGAGGCCGGCACGACGCTGGTGCTGCCCGCCGAGCAGACGTACTCGGACGGCTCCGTAGTGGTGTGGGACGAGGTGGCGGCGGGCGACGAGGAGCCCGCGCATCCGGCGCCGGCCTTCACCACCACCGCCGGTGACGCGCACGACGCGACGGAGGTCACACCCACGCCCACGGCGGACGCGGCTGTCAGCGCCGAGCCGGTGGGGCGGCAAGGCTCCGACTCCGACTCGGGCCAGACGGCGGGCGACGCCGCAGGTGAGGGCGGCAGTGCAGGCGCCGATCCGGTGGCCCGCGCGCTGGGCGGCCTCGGCGCCGTGGCGGGGCTGCTGGCGTTGGCGCTCGCCTGGTCCCGCCGCCGGGCCGCCGCCGCGCCGGAGGGCGGATCGGAAGTTCGGCCCCCTGGCGAACAGAGGCGATGATGGTCGACATGTCCCGCATTCCTGTCGCCCTGCGCCCTGCGCGGCGTGTCCTCGCGGCGGTCATCGCCGCGTTCGTCCTCGTCGGCCTCGGCGCCGGCGGCGCGAGCGCCCACAACTCGTTGCGCTCCACCGACCCGGCTGACGGCTCGACGGTCACCGTCGTGCCCGAGCAGCTCACTCTCACCTTCGACCAGCCCGCGCTGGCGATCGGCACCGAGATCGCGGTGGTCGCGCCCGATGGCGGCCTCGTGAGCGTGGGCGAGCCGGTGCTCGTCGACTCGAGCGTCAGCCAGCCCATCGAGGGGGTGCTGCCGGCCGGCACGTACACCGTGCAGTGGCGGGTGACCTCCGCGGACGGCCACCCGCTGTCCGGCGAGCTGTCCTTCACCGCGTCGGAGGCCACGGCCATCGGCGTCGAGGCGCCCGCGGAGACGGCCGAGCCGGTCGTCGAGGACGAGCCGACGGCGGAGGCCGAGGAGTCGCAGCCCGAGGCCGTCGTGACCTCGGCGGTGGTGGAGCCCGAGGAGGACGGCGGGCTGTCCACCGGGCAGATCGTCGGCATCGGCGCGCTCGTGATGGTCATCGCGGGCGGCGCGCTTGTCGCGCTGCGCATGAGCCAGCGGAAGAAGAACTGAGCCGATGACCGTGCGCGAGGCGCCCCCAGCCACTGACACCGACCACAACCCCAGGGTCGGCGTCGGGGGGCTCCTCGCGCTGCTCGCGGGCAGCGGCGCGCTGCTCGCCGTCCTCGGCGTGTGGATGTCGGGCGCCGCGGTGCCCGGCTTCCTGCGGGACCCGGGCGCCGTGGTGCGCTGGGGGCTCCCCGTCGTCACCACACTCACGGAGCTCGCCGGCTCGCTCACCCTCGGCGCCCTGGTCCTGGCCATCGGGGTCCTCCCGCGCCGGGCCGCGGCAGCGGTGGGGACGGCCACGTCCCGCCCGGCACGGGGCGGCGTGAGCCCTGTCGTGGGCGATGGCTATGCGCGCAGCCTGGTCCTCGCCGGGGTCTCCGCGGCCGTGTGGACGGTGCTGAGCATGGTCCACCTGGTGCTGACCTACGCCTCGGTGAGCGGGCGCCCGCCGGACTCGGCGACGTTCGGCGAGGAGCTCGGCGTCTTCGTCACCCAGATCGACCTGGGCCGCACGCTCATCCTGGTGACGACCCTCGCGGCGGTCGTCACAGCCCTCGCGCTGCTGGTCGCGACCCCGACGGGCGCCGCCTGGACGGCAGTGCTCGTCGTCGTCGCGCTGTGGCAGCAGGCGCAGACCGGCCACGCCGCCGGATCGGCCAGCCACGACCTGGCCACCACGTCCATGTTCGTGCACCTGGTCGGCGCGGCGGTGTGGATCGGCGCCCTGGCGGCTCTGGCGGTGCTGCTGAGCCGGCTGGGCGCGGACCTGGGACCGGCGGTGGCCCGCTACTCGGTGATCGCCGGCTGGTGCTTCGCGGCGGTCGCCGTGTCCGGGCTGGTCAACGCCGTGGTCCGGGTGGGCGGCATGGACGGGATGGCGAGCCGCTACGGCGTGCTGGTCATCGTCAAGGCCGTGCTGTTCGGCGCCCTGGGGCTGCTGGGGTTGTGGCACCGACGCCGCGTCATCCCGGCGCTGGCCGGCGTCGACACCCGTGGGGCCGGCGCACGCCTGTTCTGGCGCCTCGTCGCCGTCGAGCTCGCCGTGATGGGCGCCGTCTCCGGGGTGGCCGCCGCGCTCGGCTCGACGTCGCCGCCGGTGCCCGATGAGCCCATCGGCAACCCGACGCCCGCCGAGATCGTCACCGGCCACGCGCTGCCGCCCGAGCCGACGCCCCTGCGCTGGCTCACTGAGTGGCGCTGGGACCTGATGTTCGCGTTCGCCGCCGTCGCCGGGATCGTGGTCTACCTGGCCTGGGTGCGCCGCCTGCGCAAGCGCGGCGACACGTGGCCGATGAGCCGCACTCTCATGTGGGTGGCCGGGCTGGTCATCTTCTTCTGGACGACGTCCGGCGGCCCCGCCATGTACGGCCATGTGCTGTTCAGCGCGCACATGGTGCAGCACATGATCCTGGCGATGGTCATCCCGATCCTGCTGGCGCTCGCGGCGCCGGTGACGCTGGCGCTGCGGGCGTTGCCGTCGCGGTCGGTGTCGCTGCGCGGGGACGCGTCGCGGGGCCCTCGCGAGTGGATCCTGGTGCTGGTGCACAGCCGGCTCGGCCAGTTCTTCGCGAACCCGATCGTCGCGGCGGTGAACTTCGCCGGGTCGATGATCGTCTTCTACTACACCAACGCGTTCGAGTGGGCCCTGACCAGCAGCGTCGGGCACATCGTCATGGTGGTGCACTTCTCGCTCGCCGGGTACCTGTTCGCGAACGGCCTGATCGGCGTGGACCCCGGCCCGAAGCGCCCGCCGTACCCGCAGCGCATCCTCGTGCTGTTCGGCACGATGGCCTTCCACGCGTTCTTCGGGGTGACGCTGCTCAACGGGGAGTCGCTGCTGGTCGCCGACTACTTCGGGCTGTTGGGCCGCGAGTGGGGGCCGTCCGCGATCGCCGACCAGCAGAAGGGCGGCGGGGTCGCCTGGGGCATCGGCGAGCTGCCGACCTTGGCGTTGGCCGTCGGCGTCGCGGTGTCCTGGGCGCGGGACGACGAGCGGGTCGCGCGTCGCCGTGACCGCAAGGTGGACCGCGACGGGGACGTGGAGATGGACGAGTACAACGCGATGCTGGCCCGGATGTCCGATCGCGACGGCGCCGCCCCGCACTGATCGGGCGGCGAACTGATCTGGCGACGCGCTAGGCGGCGCGTGTGGAACGCATGCCCTGGCGAGGCGCCCGCGTGATAGGACGGACGCGTGACCCAGACGCCGCAGCCTCCCACGCCGTTCCACGACCTCGAGCAGTACATCGCCCTGCCGCGGATGTCGGGCCTCACGCTGTCGAAGGACGGCACACGCCTCGTGACGGCCGTCGCGACGCTCGACGCGAAGCGCACGAGGTACGTGACGGCGTTGTGGGAGGTGGACCCTGTGGGGGAGAAGCCCGCGCGTCGCCTGACCCGCAGCGCCAAGGGGGAGTCCAGCGCGGCGTTCACGCCGTCGGGGGACCTGCTGTTCACCTCGGCCCGCCCGGACCCGGAGCCCCGCGAGGGCGCTGACGACGAGCCGGCGCCGGCGCTGTGGCTGCTGCCCGCCGATGGCGCCGAGGCGCGGGTCATCGCCGACCGTGCCGCCGGGCTGGGCGGCGTCCGTGTCGCCGCTGACGCACCGATCGTCATGGTCGGCTCGGAGGTGCTGCCGCGCGCCGCGGACGCCGTCGACGACGAGCGGCTGCGCAAGGGCCGCAAGGACAAGAAGGTCGCGGCGATCCTGCACACGTCGTACCCGGTGCGGTACTGGGACCACGACCTGGGCCCCGCGACGCCGCACCTGTTCACCGCGCCGCTCGACGCCGACGTCACCGAGCCTGTCGCCGGGGCGCCGGAGCCGCGCCTCGAGCTCACGGACGTGACCCCGGGCGCTGCCGCCGCGCTGATCGAGCAGTCCAGCGACCTGTCGCCTGACGGCCGCACGATCGTCACTGGATGGATGACGCCGATCGCGCGCGGCGCGCAGCGGGCGCATCTCGAGGTGGTGGACGTCGCGACCCGCGAGCGCCGCACCCTCGTCGCGGACGAGGATGCGGACCTCAGCGCCCCTGTGATCTCGCCCGACGGCCGGCTGGTGGCGTACACCCGCGGGACGCTCGGCACGCCGCACAGCGCCCCGCGGTCGGAGCTGTGGGTGGTGGGCCTGGACGGCGCCGGCGCGCGTCGGCTCGCCGAGGGCTGGGACCGGTGGGCGCACAGCCCTGTGTGGACGCCGGACTCCGCCGCACTGCTGGTCTCGGCAGATGACGACGGCCGCGGGCCGATCTTCCGCATCGACCTGGCCACGGACTCCGTCACGCGCGTGACCAGCGACGACGCTGCATTCACCGACGTCCAGGTCAGCCCCGACGGGCAGACCCTGTACGCGATGCGCAGCTCCTACCTGACGCCCGCGCACCCGGTGCGCGTGGACCTGGCGGCCGCCGTCGCCGCTGGATCACCGGTTCCCGCCACCGCCCTCCGCGCCCCGGCGCCCGTGCCCGCCGTGCCCGGGACGCTCACCGAGGTGGTCGCCACCGCCGAGGACGGCCAGCGCGTCCGGTCCTGGCTCGCGCTGCCCGAGGGCGCCTCGGCCGCGAGCCCCGCGCCGTTGCTGCTGTGGATCCACGGCGGGCCGCTCAACTCGTGGAACGCCTGGTCGTGGCGCTGGAACCCGTGGCTGCTCGTCGCCCAGGGGTACGCGGTGCTGCTGCCCGACCCGGCGCTGTCCACCGGCTACGGCCAGGACTTCGTCCAGCGTGGCTGGGGCTCGTGGGGCGACGCGCCGTTCACCGACCTGATGGCCGCCACCGACGCCACCGTCGCGCGGCCCGACATCGACGAGACCCGCACGGCCGCGATGGGCGGGTCGTTCGGCGGGTACATGGCCAACTGGGTGGCCGGGCACACCGACCGCTTCGACGCGATCGTCACGCACGCGAGCCTGTGGGCACTGGACCAGTTCGGCCCGACGACGGACGCGGCCTACTACTGGGAGCGGGAGATGACGGACGAGATGGCCCTGGCCAACTCCCCGCACCTGTTCGTGGAGAAGATCGCGACGCCGATGCTCGTCATCCACGGCGACAAGGACTACCGCGTCCCGATCGGCGAGGGCCTGCGGCTCTGGTACGAGCTCAACGCCCGCTCAGGCCTGCCCGCCGACGAGGAGGGCCGCACCCCGCACCAGTTCCTGTACTTCCCGGATGAGAACCACTGGATCCTCGCGCCGCAGAACTCGATCGTCTGGTACCAGGTGATCGAGGCGTTCCTCGCGCAGCACGTGCTCGACCAGGAGCCGCCCGCGCTGCCGGAGGTGCTGGGCTGATGGCCGACGAGTACCGCGTCCCGGGGCTCGTGGTGCGCGAGCACCGCGTGAGCGTGCCGGTGGACTGGTCCGCGCCGGAGCGCTTCGGGTCCATCGAGGTGTTCGCCCGGGAGCTCGTCGACCCCGCGAAGGCCGGCGACGACCTGCCGCTGCTGCTCTTCTTGCAGGGCGGCCCCGGCGGCCAGGGCCCGCGCCCGCTGGGCGGCGGCTGGTGGGGGACGGCGCTGCAGACGCACCGGGTGGTGCTGCTCGACCAGCGCGGCACCGGCCGCTCGTCGCGTGTGGACGGGCGCGCCATCGCGGCCTTCGACGACCCGCGCCAGGCCGCCGACTACCTGGCGTGCTTCCGGGGCGACGCGATCGTGGCCGACGCCGAGCACCTGCGCGCCACCGTCTACGGCGGACGGCGATGGGCCACCCTCGGCCAGTCGTACGGCGGGTTCCTCACCCTGGCCTACCTGTCCCGCCACCCGCAGGCGCTGACCTCCTGTTACGTGACGGGCGGGCTGCCGGGCATCACGGCCACCGCGCAGGACGTGTACCGGGCCACCTACCCGTTGCAGGCGCAGCGCAACACCGAGCTCGCGCGCCGCTACCCGGCCGACGTGGCGGCCCTGGGCCGGCTCGCCGACCGGCTCTCCGCCGAGGACGTGCGCCTGCCGAACGGCGACCCGTTCACCACCGAGCGACTGCAGACCTTGGGCATGCCGCTGGGCATGAGCACCGGGGCGGACGCGCTGCACTGGCTGCTCGACACGGCCTTCGTCGACGAGGCCACGGCTGAGCCGTCCGCCGCCTTCCTCGCGGCCGTCGCGCACCAGACCGGCTTCGACGACAACCCGCTGTACGCCGTGCTGCAGGAGGTCATCTACCACCAGGGCCACGTCGAGCCCGGCTGGGCCGCGCAGGCCGAGCAGGATCGGTGGCGGCAGTTCGACACCACCGCCCGACCGCTGCACCTCACGGGTGAGGCGATCTTCCCGTGGATGTACGAGCAGGTCAGCGCCCTGCGGCCATTCCAGGCCGTCGCCGAGGAGCTCGCCAGCCGCACCGAGTGGCCCCAGTTGTACGACCTCGACCGGCTGGCCGCCAACGAGGTGCCCGTCGCGGCCGTGCAGTACTACGACGACCCCTACGTGGACCTCGGCCTGGCGCTGGGCACAGCCGACCGCGTCGGCAACGCGCAGGTGTGGATCACCAACGAGTACCTCCACGACGGCCTGCGCGTCGCCGGGGACGTCATCCTGCCCCGCCTGATGGACCTCGCCGCCGGACGCTGGACGGTCACGGGGCGCTGAGGTCACGGGGCGCTGAGGTCACGGGGCGCTGAGGTCACGGGGCGCTGAGGTCAAGGTGCGCTGAGCTCGCGGGCCCGGCGGAAGACGTCGTCGAGCATCTGCGGGGTCAGCCGGCCGGTGAAGGTGTTCTGCTGGCTGACGTGGAACGACCCGAGCAGGGTCAGCGCCTGCCCGTCGGGCCCCGTCAGCGGCGCCTCCGCGCCATGCGCGAACCGGGGCCGCGGCCGGGGCACGTGCCAGCCCTGCTCGCCGAGGGTCGCCAGCATCGCCTGCCAGGCGAAGCCGCCGAGCGCCACCACGACCCGGGGCTGGACCAGCCGCAGCTCGCGGGTGAGCCATGGCGCGCAGGTGCGGCGCTCCTCGGGCGTGGGGGCGTTGTCCGGCGGGGCGCAGTGCACGGGCGCCGTGAGCCGCAGGCCGGTGAGCACCAGGCCGTCATCGGCCCGCACGGACGTGGGCTGTGAGGCGTAGCCCGCGCGGTGCAGCGACGCGATCAGGAAGTCCCCGGACCGGTCGCCGGTGAACATGCGGCCCGTGCGGTTGCCGCCATGCGCGGCAGGGGCCAGGCCCACCACGAGCACCTGCGCGTGCGGGTCGCCGAGGCCCGGCACCGGCCGCGCCCAGTACTCCTCGCCGCGGAACGACGCGCGCGGCGCGGCGGCGACGGCCTCCCGCCACGCGACGAGCCGAGGGCAGGCCCGGCACTCGACGAGCATGCCGTCCAGCTCGTCCACCGTGCGGGCCGAGGCGGCGACCAGGGGGTACGCCGGGTCGTCCGGCACGCGCGGCGCTCCGTCGTCCCCTGTCGCCTGCACCCCCTTCACCCCGGTCACTCGAAGCGGCTGGGGTCCCCGGCGCCGACGCGCACGATCTCGGGGTACCCCTCGGACCAGTCGATGACGGTGGTGGGCTCGGTGCCGCAGTCCCCGGCGTCGATCACCGCGTCGACCAGGTGGTCGAGCTCCTCCTTGACCTGCCAGCCGTCAGTCAGCGGCTGCTCCTCGCCGGGCAGCAGCAGCGTGCTGGACAGCAGCGGCTCGCCGAGCTCCCGCAGCAGCGCCTGCACCACCCGGTGGTCGGGGATGCGCACCCCGACGGTCCGCTTCTTGGGGTGCGCGAGCCGCTTCGGCACCTCCTTGGTGGCCGGCAGGATGAACGTGTACGCCCCGGGGGTGGCGGCCTTGATGGCCCGGAACGCCGCGTTGTCGAGCTGCACCAGCTGCCCGAGCTGCGTGAAGTCCGAGCACACCAGGGTGAAGTGGTGCTTCTCGTCGAGGTGGCGGATCTGGCGGATGCGGTCCGCCGCCGCGTGGTCGTCCATGCGGGCGCCCAGCGCGTAGCAGGAGTCCGTGGGGTAGGCGATCAGCGCGTCGTCGCGCAGCATCTGCACTGCCTGGGCGATGGTGCGCGGCTGGGGGTCGTGGGGGTGGACGTCGAGGTACCGGGCCATGGGTCGAGAGTAGGCCCGCCGCCTGGCCACGGCGCCCCGGCAGGCCCGCGTCATCAGCCTCGACGATCCCGCTCGCCGCGCGGAAACGGACAACCCGCGCCAGACTCGTGGCTGCCCGGGCGGCCCCCCTGCCCGGCCCGACGGGAGGAGTGACCATGGGAATCGGTGGCGGCATAGGCCTCATCGTGCTCGGCGCGATCCTGGCGTTCGGCGTGCAGGACGGCATCAGCGGTGTCGACCTGACGGCGATCGGGTACATCTGCATGGGTGGTGGCCTGCTGGCCATCATCATCGCGCTGGTGCTCAACGCCCAGCGCAGCAACACCACGCACCGCGAGGTCATCGAACGGCACGACGACACCCGCCCGCCCGTCTACTGACGGACCCGGCGACCCTTTTCCGGCGAGCGCCGCACCACGCAGCAGCGCGTGGTGCGGCGCTCGCCGCGCGTCCGCCGTCGGCCAGGGCGAGACTCGACAGTGCGGGCGCCCGACGCCCGGCGCGAGAGGGGTCAGGCATGGGCATCGGCGGCGGCATCGTCCTCATCGTGATCGGCGCGACGCTCGCGTTCGCGGTCACCGACAACGTCCCCGGCGTCGACCTGACGATCGTGGGCTACATCTGCATGGGCGCAGGGCTGCTGGCGCTCATCCTGGCGATCATCTTCAACGCACAGCGCTCGCACACGAGCCACCGCGAGGTCATCGAGCGCCGGGACACGGGCTACCGGTACTGAGCGCCAGGCGACGCGCGCACGAGCGCCCGCCTCGCCGTGATGCGGGCGAGGCGGGCGCAGCGCGTTGCGAGCCGGTCAGGCCACGGTGCAGGCCGAGCCGTTGAGGGTCACGCCGGTGGGCGCGCCCGGGCCGTTGGTCGCGTTGGCCAAGAACCCGAAGCTCGTGGAGCCGTTCGCCGCGATCGTGCCGTTCCACGCGGCGGCTTTGGCGGTCACCACGGCGCCGGACTGCGTGGCTGTCGAGCTCCACGCCTGGCTGAGCTGCTCACCCTTGCTGAAGGTCCACTTCAGCTCCCAGTTGTTCACCGCCGAGCTGGAGCCGTTGCGCACGGTCACCTGGCCGACGAACCCGCCGTTCCACGCGTTCGTCGTGTCGAAGGTGACGGAGCAGCCCGAGGCGGGCGGCGTCGTCGGGGTGACGGTGGGCGTCGGGTTGACCGTCGGGGTCGGGGTCGGGTTCACGGTGGGGGTCGGCGTCGGGTTGACCGTCGGGGTCGGCGTCGGCGTCGGGTTCACCGTGGGCGTCGGGGTGGGGGTCGGGTTGACCGGGCCGCCCTGGAAGTTCACGTCCGAGCAGTTGTAGAACGCCTCGGGGCTGTCGGAGCGCTGCCAGATCGAGTAGATGATGTGGCGCCCCGACTTGTTCGGGAGCGTGGCGTTCCAGTAGTACTCGGCGCCCTGGGGGCCGCCCTCGCGCAGCGGCGGGTTGGTCACCTCGTTGAACGGCGCGGCCTCCAGGTCGCTCCACTTCAGCGGCTGGCTGGGGTTCCACCCGTCCTTGGTGACGTACTGCGACCACGTGCCCGGGTGCCGTGCCCACGCGTTGTACTGCAGCGTGATGGTCGAGCCGGACTGCAGCGTGGTGGTCGGCCAGTCCGTGCCGCCCTTGCGGGCGCCGCTGAACGAGGCGAGCGGGCCGCACAGGTTGCCGTCGGGGATGATCGTGCGGTGCTGGCCGCCGGCGTTGCTCAGCAGGTTCCCGAACCAGTTGTAGAACGGGTAGTTGCCGTTCTCGGCGAGCATGTTCACGCAGGCGGGGTTGGTCGGGTTCAGCCCGCCGCCCACCCCGTTCTCGATGCCGTTGACGTAGCACGCGTAGGTGCGCGTGGCGGGGTAGGTGAGGCCACCGTGCGCCATCGCCGGTGACGTGGGCAAGGCGACTAACAGCGTCGCGGCCAAGGCCGTCGTCGCTGCCGCGGCGATGCGCCGCGCGAGCCTTCGGGCAGGGGACATGCGGGCTCCTCGGGGTGGATCGGCCGGTGGCCCGGGCACGGGCGCCGGGATGGAGGGTGTGCGGTCCGCCGGCGCCCGGTTCCGGTCCGTGCCGGCCGGCCACCCTCCCGGTCGTGCGTCGTCGCAGACGCGGAAGGCGCGGAGCGTGCGGTGTGCCGTCCCAGGGTCGGCGGGCATGGTCGGCCCGTCAACGAGCCGAAACGCTTCAGGTCGGCTGGGGCGATGACAGGCGCGCAGGTGTGCGTCTTGCATGCCCAGCTCATGCGAACTTCCCGGCCATTGAGCGCGCGCCGCTCTGGGGCATGTCGGCGCCACAGGGAACACTGGGGGGCTCGACCGGACGAAACCCCCACGGGGGCAGGGACCGGGCATCGGCGGACAGTGCGGCGCCGGGCCTGCCGGGCTCGGAGGGTACGC
Organism: Cellulomonas cellasea; assembly: GCF_030372105.1. Taxonomy (GTDB): domain Bacteria; phylum Actinomycetota; class Actinomycetes; order Actinomycetales; family Cellulomonadaceae; genus Cellulomonas_A; species Cellulomonas_A cellasea_A. Next base: position 16,903 of record NZ_JAUDBQ010000015.1, read on the forward strand.
ACGGAGGCGCGGTCAAGGGGGGCCCATGATGAACAGGGATGAGGCGCGCGAGGTCAAGGCGCAGCTCGCCGATTACGTGGACGAGCTGGTGCAGCGCCAAGGCCTGCAGCCACTCGACCTCGACGTCGCGACGGCGAGCGGTCCCACGCTGGGGCTCGGCCTCGCGCCGCGCGACGGCGGCGGGTACGCGATGGCCGTGCGCTACCGGCTCGGGGTGCCCGCCGTGCGGCGGCTCGCGCGCAAGGTCGTCGAGCAGGCCGGCCCCGCCGTCGACGTGCGCCGCACCGGCCGCATCCGGCCCGTCACCACCGGCCATGTCGCCGACGCCGAGAGTGGCGAGCAGCGCGCCGGGCAGCGGCTCCCCGTGGCGACCGCGCTCGCGGAGGGCGAGACCGGGCGGGCCCGCCCGCTGCGCCCCGGCGTCTCGATCGCCCATGTCGCCGTCACAGCCGGCACGCTGGGCGCCTTCGTGGTGCGCGACGGCGCCCTGCACGTCCTGTCCAACTTCCACGTGCTGGCCGGCACGCCGCGGGCGCAGATCGGGGACGTCATCGTGCAGCCGGGCCCCGCAGACGGCGGGGCGGCGCCGCGCGACCGTGTGGGAACCCTGGCCCAGTTGGTCCCGCTCGAGCGCGGGCGCAGCGCGACCGTCGACGCGGCGATCGCGCTCCTCGACGAGCAGGACGTGGACCTGCGGTACCCCGTGGGCCCGATCACCACCACCACAGTGGCGTTCGGCAACGAGGAGGTCGCGAAGATCGGTCGCACCACGGCGGTCACCACCGGGCGTGTCACGGCCATCGAGCTGGACGACGTGGTGGTCGGCTACGGCAACCCGCTGGGCAACCTGCGGTTCGACGACCAGATCGAGGTCGAGTCGACGGGGGCGGGCCCGTTCTCCCGGGGCGGGGACTCCGGGTCGCTGGTCTACCGGGCCGACGGGGTCGCGCTCGGGCTGCTTTTCGCGGGCAGCGAGACCGGCGGGTCGAATGGCTCAGGCCTGACGTACCTCAACCCGATCGACGCCGTGCTGTCGGCGCTGGGGGTCGAGCTCGCGAGCTGAGCGCCGCGGCGGGGCTCGTCCTCGGGCGAGCCCCGCGTTGCTGTGCTCAGCCGAAGAGGAGGGCGGCGGCGAGGGCGCCGGCCATGAGCCCGCCAGCCGCGACGATGAGCTTGACCCGAAGCGGGTGGCGGGGCGGTGCTGTGGCGCTGATGGTGTGACTCCATGCTCGGATCAAGGTGCGGCGGGATCGCCAGTCACCTGATCGGCCTTGCGCGCCGGGATGTGAGGGCTGAAGATGAGGCCCTTGGTCCTATCGAATCGATCAGGGCCGAGAATCCCGCAGCGCCGGATGCAACTGTCGTGCGACGTTCCATGGCGCGAGGACCCGGTTGCGGGAGACAATGATCTGGACAGGCGTATCACCACCCGATCGAACCGTTCCGAGTGTCTGGGCGCCCCACCCGTCTTTTCGCGGGCGCGCAGGCGGATGTCGAGACGTGAGGCGTACACCATGGCGGACCTGCAGCAGGCACGCGCAGCCAAAGAACGGTTGCGGAGCGAGCTTCGCGAGCGCTCCGGGGTGAGCGGGATCGGCCTGACCACCGACGACGACGGCTACGCCGTCCAGGTCAACGTGCAGCGCCGCAACGACGCCGCCATGCTCCCCCAGAGTGTCGACGGGGTGCGGGTCCAGGTCCGCGTCGTCGGCCCGGTCTCCGCCCAGCCGCGCCCCACGCGGCTGCGCACCGTCTGACCTCCTCCGCCTGGGACCGGCTCGTCCCCTGAGACAACCAGCGGTCACTTCCGCGCCGTGGGCGCGGGGTCGTGTTGACTACCGCCGTGACCGTGACTCCTCGTCTTCCCCGAGTCCGCGCCTCCGAGCTGACCGGCCGCGGCTGGCTCAACACCGGCGGCGTCGACCTGACGCTCTCCGGCCTGCGCGGCAAGATCGTGCTGCTCGACTTCTGGACGTTCTGCTGCATCAACTGCCTGCACGTCCTCGACGAGCTGCGCGAGCTCGAGGCGCAGTACCGAGACGTGCTCGTGGTGATCGGCGTGCACTCCCCGAAGTTCGTGCATGAGGCGGACCCGGTGGCGTTGGCCGCCGCGGTGGACCGCTACGAGGTGCATCACCCGGTCCTCGACGACCCGAACCTGACCACGTGGTCGGCTTACACGGCGCGGGCCTGGCCGACGCTCGTCGTCATCGACCCCGAGGGGTACGTCGTCGCCCAGATGGCCGGCGAGGGGCACAAGAACAACGTGGCCCTGCTGCTCCGCGACCTCGTCGCCGAGCATGAGGCCAAGGGCACGCTGCACCGCGGCGACGGACCCTACGTGCCCCCGGCGCCCACCTCCACGACGCTGCGCTTCCCCGCCAAGGCGATCACGCTGCCGGACGGCCGCCTGCTCGTCGCCGACGCCGGCCACCACTCGCTCGCCGAGCTCGAGGCCGACGGCGAGACCCTCGTGCGGCGCATCGGCTCCGGCCGGCGCGGCCTGCTCGACGGCGACGCCGCCACCGCCCAGTTCAGCGAGCCCAACGGCCTGGCCCTGGTGCCCGACGAGCTGCGCGCCGCCGTCGGCTACGACGTGCTCGTCGCGGACACCGTCAACCACGCGCTGCGCGGAGTGCGACTGTCCGACGGCGCCGTGACGACAGTGGCGGGAACCGGCGAGCAGTACATGGTGGGCGCGGCGGACAACGTGGCCGCGCGCGACGGCGACGAGTCGCAGGCCGACCGATCAGGGCTCCGCTACGACGGCCCCGCACTCGACGTCCGGCTGTCCTCGCCGTGGGACGTCGTGTGGTCGCCTGCCGCGTCGGCGTTCGTGGTGGCCATGGCCGGCAATCACACGCTGTGGGCCTTCGACCCGGTGACAGGCCGCATCACGCACCTGGCCGGCACCATGAACGAGGGGCTCGTGGACGGGCCCGCCGACGAGGCGTGGTTCGCCCAGACCTCCGGACTCGCCGTCGACCAGGACGGCCGCGTGTGGCTCGCCGACTCCGAGGTCTCCGCGCTGCGCAGCCTCGACCTGCCGGGCACGCCCGCGGCCGGCGACGCGACGCAGCCCGTGGTCGGCACCTCGGCGGGCGCCGGGCTCTTCGACTTCGGCCACCGCGACGGCCCCGCCGACCAGGCGCTGCTGCAGCACCCGCTCGGTGTCGCGGTGCTGCCCGACGGTTCCATCGCGATCGCCGACACCTACAACGGCGCCGTCCGCCGCCACGTGCCCGGCCGCGCGGCCGATGGGTCCCCGGCCGGGCCCGGCGAGGTCACGACCCTCGCCACCGGCCTCGCCGAGCCGTCCGACATCGTGGTCCTCACCGAGGGCGACGGCGTGCAGCTCCTCGTCGTCGAGTCGGCGGCGCACCGGCTCACGCGCGTGCCGCTGCCGGCCACCCTTGCCGGGCAGATCCTCGACGCGGGCGCCCACCGCACCCAGCGGCCGGTCACCGACCTGGCGCCCGGGGCGGTGCGGCTCGACGTGGTGTTCACCCCTGCCGCCGGGCAGAAGTACGACGACCGCTACGGCCCGTCCACCCGGCTGCAGGTCTCCTCGACGCCCCCCGAGCTGCTGCTCGACGGCGCCGGGGACGACGTGCCGCTCGAGCGCGTGCTGCGCCTCAACCCGGACGTCGCCGAGGGCGTGCTGCACGTGACGGCCCACGCCGCGAGCTGCGACGCCGACCCCGCCATCGAGTACCCGGCCTGCCACCTGAACGCGCAGGACTGGGGGGTGCCGGTGCGGATCACCGCCGGCGCCGCGGATGTGCTGACCCTGCCGCTGCACGGCTGACCGGGCGACGGCCCCGCGGTCAACGCGGGGCCGTCACTCAACGGCCAACGCTCAGCGGGCGCCGTGGATCGCCACGTCGATCAGCGCCTGCAGGGCCTCGGTGAGGGAGTCAGTGGCGTCGTCGGGCGCTGTCGTCTCGACCTGCACGACCCACGGCGCGTGCTCGACTGTCAGGGTCTGGCGGTCGCCGGGCTCATCCGAGGGGGTGCCGCCGCGCGCGACGGCCGCGGGCATCCCGTCGGTGTCGCGCAGGACCGTCCAGGTGGACCCGCCGAGCGCGGCCGCGGCGGCGCCGGCGAGTGCGCAGAGCCGGGTGACCTCGCCGGTCTGGGCGGCGAGGACTGCGGCGACGACGGCGGTGATGAGCCGGTCGACGGTGACGGCGGACTCGGCGTTACGCCGCTCGAGGGCCTTCGCGGCGCGGGCCCGGCTGCGCTTGGCCTGGTACTGGGCGGCGTCGGCACGGCGGAAGAGGGTGCGGGTGCCGTCGGCGTGCCCGTCGGCGGTGGACGCGATGCCCCAGGAGATCGCGGCGCCGTGCGGCAGCGGGTAGGTGGCCAGCGCCCGCGCGACCGCCTGGCTCACCGTGGCGCGGGCGTGGCCCCCGGTGACGAGGCTGAACTCGTCGCCGCCGAGCCGTGCGGCGGTGGAGCCCGGCAGGTCGTCTTGGATGCGGCGCAGCACGTCGGCGACGGCGCGCAGCAGGTCGTCGCCGGCGTCGTGGCCGAGCTCGTCGTTGACGCGCTTGAGCCCGTCCACGTCGCACATCACGATGCAGGTCTCGCCCTCGGCGTCGAGCGCGGCCTGTGCGGCGTGGTCGGCGACTCGGCGGTTGCCCAGGCCGGTGAGCGGATCGTCCGACACGAGGTGGCGCACCTGGTCCTCGAGGTCGACGCGGGCGACGGCGCCCGCGATGAGCCCGGCGAGCACCTCGGCGGTGGCGACGTCGTCGATCTCGAACAGCGCTTGGTCGACCCCGCGCGCGGCGTAGACCTGACCCCAGACGAACTCGTTGACGATGATCGGCGCGGCGAGCCCGGAGCTGAGTCCGAAGGCCCGGAGCGAGTCGGCCTCGACCTCGTCGCCGACCTCGAGGTCGCTCACGAACTCGGGGGAGTGCGCCACCCAGCTCGCCCGGTCGCGGAGCAGCTTGCGCAGCGCGGGGCGGTCCTCGGCGCGGAATGTCGAGCCGGCGGCGAGCATCTGGTCGGGGGCGTCCGGGTTGGTGGCGAGCACGCTGCACGTGTCCTGTTCGATGCGGCAGATCGCGCAGGCTCGGGCGTCCAGCACCTCGCGGGCGTGGGTCGCGGCGACCTCGGCCACCTCGGCGAGGGTGCGGCACCGGTCGAGGCGGTGCGCGGCCACCGCGAGCTGACGCACGGCGCTGGTCAGTGCGGTGGCGCCCGTCAGGGCCCCTGCTGGTCGCGCCTGTGTGCCGGTCACGTGGCCATCATCCGACACACAGGGCGGCGCGCAAGGGTGTCGTCACCTTTTTGGCCGTGTGAGCATCCACATGTGGACCCCAAGAGGCGCATCTGCCGCGGAACGCCTCAGCGCAGGTGCAGCTCTCCGAGCTCCGCGAACAGCGCACGGTTGTGCTCGAAGGCGTGCTTGGCCTCGGTGACGGCCGCTGCGCGCGCGTCCTCGTCGAGGTCGAGGGCGTCGAGGCGATCCCGGTAGGCGTCCTTGAAGGGCTTCGGCTTGGGGATCTCCGCGAAGTGGTAGAAGCTCACGCCCTCGGCCTCGAAGCCGTAGTGCCGCTGCAGCATGCGCTGGATGATCTGCCCGCCGGAGAGGTCGCCCAGGTAACGGGTGTACGCGTGCGCGGCGTAGGCGGCGAGCGACGTGCCGGTCTCGCGCAGGCGGGCCGCGTACCGCTCGGTGGCGGGCAGCACCCGCATCTGCTGGGCCCAGTCGGGGCCGAGCAGGAACGCGAGGTCGGCCTCGATGGACGGGACGCGGGTCAGCTCGTCGAAGACGATGGCGTCGCCGCCGGGCAGGGCGCGGATCTGGGCGCTCGCGGCCTCGAGGGCGGTGTAGATCGCGTGCTGCTGCACGGCCAGGTCGGTGTACGCGGCGCGGTCCAGGCGCCCGGCCATGAGCGACTCGACGAATCCCATCTGCTCGGCCGCCTCGTGCTCGGTGCGGGTGCCCTCGCGCAGCAGGGTCGACAGGGGTGTGGTCGCGGGCAGGCCCTGCTCCACGGCGAGGGGGTCGGTCGTGGTGGTCACAGCGGTCTCCCTGGGGCGGCGAGAAGTCTTTGATGACAGGTCGTCAGGACGTGCTCAGGGGAACTGTAACCGACGAAGGTAAGGCTTGCCTACATGCGTCCATGGCGGGCTTGGCGACGGGCCCACCGATGGCGGGCGCCAGGGCTCGCGAGCATCGTGGGAGGGTGACGATGCGGATCAGGCTGGCGCACGCGGATGAGTGGCCCGCGGTGCTCGCCGTCGTGCGCGAGGCCTTCGCGGCCACCGACCCGCGTTACACCGAGCTCGTGGAGCGCATCCACGACTCCGCCGACTTCGTCCCGCAACTGTCCTTCGTCGCGGAGCTGGACGGCGTGCTGACGGGCAACGTCATCCTCAGCAAGATCCCGCTGCACACCGCGACGGGCGACGTGCAGGCGCGGCTGCTGTCAGAGTTCGCGGTGCTCCCCGAGCACCGCCACCACGGCGTCGGGGCGGCGCTGATTCGCAACGCCCTGCGGGGCGCCGAGCGTGGCACGGCCTCGATGGTGCTCGCCGCCGGCCCGCCGTCCTACTTCCAGCAGTTCGGCTTCCGCCGGTCCTCCGACCTGGGCGTGATGCCGCCGAACGACACCATCTCCGACAGGGACTTCCAGATGGTGCCGCTCCCGCAGTACAACCCTGCGGAAGACCGTGGGCTCACCGCCCTGCCGGCGTACTTCGGGGAGTCGGGCGTCCGCTGGCCCTGACCTCCCCGCGGCGCCGGCCGATCAGGCGGCGGCCAGGTCCCGCGCGCCGACTGCCCGCAGCACGAACGTCACCGTCGAGTCGAGCGCGCGATCCCGCGCCGGGCCGTCCGCCTCGGGCACGCTGCGGCTGGACAGGCACGCGTTGACCAGCGGCACCGTCGTGTCGATGTCCTGCTCGGCGAACTCGCCGGTGTCGATGCCCGCCCGCAGGATGCGCCGCAGGATCTGCTCGACCAGCACCACGTGCTCGCGGACGCGCTGCTGCGTGGCACGGGAGAGCACCGAGCGCAGGTCCGGCCCGGGGGCCAGGTGGTAGACGCGCTTGAGCTGCGCCTGCGCGAAGACGTAGGCGCGGAGCTGGTCGGTGGGGTCGTCGATGTCCTCGAGCGAGCGTTCCAGCGTCGCGACGTACTGCTCGGTCTCGTCGGTGATGAACGCGACGAGCAGCGACTCCTTGTCGGGGAAGTGGTTGTAGACGGCGGTGCGGCCCACACCGGCCGCGGCGGCGATGTCAGCGAGGGTGATCGCGTCGAAGCCGCGCTCCTCCATCAGCGTTGAGAGCGCCGCGAACAACTTGTGGCGTGTCTGCTCGCGGTGCTCGTGCAGAGATCCACCGATGATCTTGGGCATGCTGACATTCTCCCACCATGTGTCAGGTAGTCCGGCCACCGAGGGCGGCGCGGCGCTGCGCGGCGTCCAGGCTCAACGCACCGGCAAGATGACCTGTCGTGAGGTGCGCGGGTGGTCGAAGACGTCCACCGGGTACTCGTAGACCTCGCTGAGCAACTCGGCGGTGAGCGCCTCGGCAGGCGGCCCGTCCGCCACGACCTGGCCTCTGGCCAGCACCGTCACCTGATCCGCATACGCCGCCGCGAGCCCCAGGTCGTGCACCACCACCACGACGGCGCCGCCCTCGCGCGCATGCCGCTGCGCGAGTTGGAGCACCAGCTCCTGATGGCGCAGGTCCAGGGCTGCCGTCGGCTCGTCGAGCAGCAGCACGCCGGTGCGCTGGGCGAGCACCCGGGCGAGGGCGGCCCGCGCGCGCTCGCCACCCGAGAGCTCCGTGAACTGGCGCTCCGCCAAGTGCGTCACGTCGGCGGCGGCCAGCGCCTGCGCCACGGCGTCGTCGTCCTCCAGGTCGAGCGGGGTGCCACGCCACGGCGCCCGGCCCATCCGCACCACCTCGGTCACGGTGAACGGGAACGAGACGCCCACCTGCTGGAGCAGCACGGCCCGGCGCAGCGCCAGCTCGACGGTGCTCCAGTGCCCCAGCGGGCGCCCGTCGATCTCCACGGCTCCGGCGGACGGCGCCAGGTCGCCCGTGAGGACGCCGAGCAGCGACGACTTCCCGGCGCCGTTGGGGCCCAGCAGCGCCCGCACCTCGCCGGCGCGGACGTCCAGGTCGACGCCCTGGAGCACCTCGCCGGCGCCGCGGGTCAGGTGCGCCCCCCGCACCCGGGCCATCAGCTCGCCCGGCGCCGGGGGCGACGGCAGCTGGGCTGGCCGCCGCCAGAACAGCCCGCGCGCGCTCACGCCCAGCCGCCCTGCGTGGCGCGGGTGCGGCGCAGCAGCCAGAAGAAGAACGGGCCGCCCACCAACGACGTGAGCATGCCCAACGGCAGGTCCGCGTTGGCGATGGCTGTGCGGGCCACCAGATCGGCCACGAGCAGCACCAGGGCGCCGCCCAGCGCCGACCCCGGGACCAGCAGCCGGTGCCCGGGACCCGCGAGGATCCGGACCAAGTGCGGCACCACCAGCCCGACGAACGCGATGATGCCGGTGAACGCCACCCCGGAGGCGACGAGCACCGCGACCAGCACGATGACCCCCTGCCGGAGTCGTTCCACGTTGACGCCCAGGTGCCGGGCCGCGCGCTCGCCCAAGGACAACAGGTCCAGCCGGCGGGACAGCGCCATCGCGATGGCGAGGCCCACGATCACCAGCGGGGCGACGATCGCCACCGACGACCAGGACGAGCCGTTCAGCGACCCGAGCTGCCAGAAGACGATCTGCTCGCGTGCGGCGGGCGAGGCGATGAAGGTGAAGAAGGCCAGCAGCCCGCCCGCGAACGCGTTGATCGCGACGCCGGTGAGCACCAGCGTGACGACCTCGGTGCGGCCGCCCGACCGGGACAGCCCATACACCGCGAACGTGGTGATGAGGCCGCCGACGAACGCCGCCGCCGCGACCCACGGGCCCGCGGTGAGCGCGCCGCCGAAGACGATGACCGCGCACGCCCCGACTGCCGCGCCGGAGGACACCCCGATGATCCCGGGCTCGGCGAGCGGGTTGGCGAAGACGCCCTGCATCAGCGCGCCCGCGCAGCCGAGCGCGGCGCCCACCAGCAGCGCGAGCGTGATGCGGGGGAACCGCACCAGCCACAGCGTGTTCTCGCCCTGGGGGTGGCTCGGCAGCGGGCCCACGTCCAGGCCGACGCGGTGCAGCAGCGAGCCCAGCACCTCCGCGGGCGGGATGCGGACCTGCCCGACGCCCGCGGCCACGACCGCCGCGGCGAGCACGCCGACGGCCAGCAGGATCAGCAGCAGGCGCCCACGGCGACGGCTCGACGCGGTGGCGGACGAGTCAGGGGCACTGGGCGCCGCCGGCTTGGCCGGGGCGGCGACGTCGGCCGTCATCGGGCGGTGCCGTAGACGGCTTCGGCCAGGGCGAGCACCGTGGCGCCGGTGCGCGGGCCGAAGCTCAGCAGGGTGGTGTCGCTCATGTCGACCACGCGCCGGTTCTCGCCGGCGGGGGTCTGCGCGATCCCTGTGATGCCCAGCAGCCCGTCGACGCCGCCCACCGAGTTCAGGCCCTCAGAGAGCATGAGGATGACATCCGGCGCGGAGCTGATGAGCGCCTCGCTGGTCAGGTTCACGAAGGGACGGTCGAGGCCCACGTCGGTGCCGACGTCGACGGCGCCGATGGCCTGGATCATCGCGTCCGCCCCCGAGCCCGGGCCGCCCAGCAGGTACACCCCGGCGGTGCCGCGCAGGTAGAGGAACGCGATGCGCGGCGCCTCGCCGTCGGAGGGCGCCAGCTCGACCGCGCTGGCGATCTCACCCTCGACGCGCTCGACGAGCGCGGCGCCGTCGTCCGGCACGCCGAGGGCGGCGGCCACCGCGGCGATCTGCGGGCCGATGCCCTCGAGGGTGCGCTCGGGGTCGAAGTAGACGACGGGGATGCCGGCCGCGCGGAGCTGGGCCTGCACCTCCGACGGGCCGATGGAAGTGTCGGTGAGGATCACCGTCGGGTTCAGCGCGAGGATCGACTCCGCGTTGAGGTCGTGGCCTGCGGCCGAGACGAGCGGGACGTCGGCGGCCTCCGCGAACCCGGTCGCCCGGTCGCGCCCGACCACGTTGTCGCCGAGGCCCAGGGTGTAGACGATCTCGCCGAGCGTGCCGTAGAGGTCCACGGCGATGATCCGGCTCACGTCGGTGACGGTGACGTCCACGCCGTCGAAGGAGCGCACGGTCACCGGGAGCTGCGGCTGCGGGTCGGTGGTGATGGGGCGGATGCTCGCGTCCTCCACGACAGCGGTCGCGGGGCCGAGGGAGGAGGCCGCGCTCGCGGGCGGGGCCGCGTCGGCGGCGGTGCAGCCGACCAGGAGCACGGCGCTCAGCAGTCCGGCGAGGGCGGAGAGTGCGGCGTTGCGCGGACGCATGCGTGCGCCATTCATCATGTCTCTCCTGGTCATCCGTGCCCCTGCACCGCCCTGCGGAGGTAAGGCTAACATTAGGAAGGTAAGCCTAAGTCGTAGTACGGTCCGGCTCGTGGAACGACGTGACCTCACCCGACGCCTCCTGGCTGTGACCGCCCTCGTCGCCTGTGCGATGACGGGCGCCACCGCCGCGTCCGCCGCACCGGCCGGAGACCTCACGGTCTCGCAGACCGACGGCCTCACGCCCGGGCAGGCCGTGACGGTGAGCGGCGCCGGATTCGACGAGTCCAAGGGGATCTACGTCGCCATCTGTGTCGACAACGGCCCGGGCGCCACACCCACGCCGTGCCTCGGCGGCGTCGACATGGAGGGGACCGCGGGCGGCTCCGCCTGGGTCTCCTCCAACCCGCCGAGCTACGCCGCGGGGCTGACGACGCCCTTCGGGCCCGGCGGCACGTTCGAGGTCACCCTGCCCGCCGTCGCCGAGGACGCCGTCGCCGGGGTGGACTGCCGCGAGGTCTCCTGCGCTGTGACCGTCCGCTACGACCACACCCGCGCGGACGACCGCACCGGGGACGTGCTCATCCCCATCACCTTCGCGGCCGACGGCGCCGCCGAGACCCCCGCCACCGAGACCCCCGCTGCCGACGCGACGCCCGCCGCCGAGCCGACAGAGGGCGTCGCCGACGAGGCCGAGAGCGCCGAGCCCGTCGACGCCACCGCCGAGGCTGACGAGGACACGGGCGTGAACGGCCCCCTCGTCGCCGGGGCGATCGGCGTCGTGCTCCTGGCTGCCATCGCCGGCGGCCTCCTGCTGGCCCGTCGCCATCGGGGGGCGCTCGCCGCCCAGGCCGCCGACGACGACCCGGCCAGCCCCCGCGCCAACTGACCGCCCGCACCACCCGCACCCTGCTCCACGCGCAACCGCATCCGCACTTCTCGCCCATCCCCGGCGTCTGACCGCGCCCGAACTGAAGGAGCTCTCCTGTGCTGACAGGAAATAGGAGGGCCCGGTCCGCCGGGCGAGTCCTCGCCGCGCTGACCGCGGCCGCGATAGCCGCCACCACGGCCGTCGTCGGACTGGCCGGGGTGGCGAACGCCGCCGAGGGGCCGAGCATCGACGTCTCGACAGCCGCCGCAGGTGGTGGCGAGATCACCATCACCGGCACGGGCTTCGCTGTGGACGCGGTCGGGGTGTACGTCGGCCTCGGCGCCACTGGCGCCGCGAACTTCTACCAGGCCACGATCGCCAGCACGGTGTGGGTGGCGCAGGGCCAGGCGGCGAGCGCCACCACCGCGCCGCTCGGTGCGGATGGCTCCTTCAGCGTCACGTTGACTGCCCCTGCGCCGGCGGGCGAGGGCGTCAGCATCTACGTCTCCAAGGCGCACGGCCAGGGCGCGTTCGCCGACCGGACGCAGAACCTGAGCGTCCCGGTGGCCTACGCGACAGCGCCGGAGCCCACCCCGTCGCCGGAGCCCAGCTCGTCCCCGGAGCCGTCGCCGACCACGAGCCCGGAGCCGTCGCCCTCACCCTCGACGTCGCCCAGCCCCGACCCGGAGCCCACGACGTGGACCCCCGCGCTGACGGTCTACGCCGCTGACGGCACGACGCCGCTCGGCAACACGGCCGTCCGCGCCGGCGACACGATCGTCGTCAAGGGCAAGGGCTACGACCCGAACGCCAACGTCGGTGGCCGCGGCATGCCGATCCCGAAGACCCTCCCGCAGGGCGCGTACGTGGTGTTCGGCTCGACGGCCGCCGTCTGGCGCCCCTCGCAGACCACGGCCTCCGGGGTCCGCACGAGCACGACGCAGGGCTGGGTGCTCCCCGAGTCCGTCCTGACGCAGGTCAGCGAGGCGATGCAGCCCGCGATCCGCAAGGAGTGGGTCCCGCTGGCCGCTGACGGCACGTTCACGGCGACGCTCACCATCGCCGAGCCCAAGCTGATCGAGGGCGGCACTGTCGGCGTGTACACCTACGCCGCCGGCGGCACGACCAACGCCGACCAGGAGATCTTCATCCCGGTCAACTACACCTCGGCCCCGGTGGCGCCCGAGCCCGAGCAGCCCACCGACCCGACAGCCCCGAGCCTGACGGTGAGCCCGGCGACGAACCTCGACCCGACGGTCGACCAGAAGATCACCGTCACCGGCGCCGGTTTCGCGGGGGCGCTCGCCTACCAGGGCGTCTACGTCAACCTCGGCACGGCCGGGCAGTGGACCCCGGGCACGGCTCCGTCGCAGGACGGCTGGGCGGCCCAGGCCTACGTCCCGGCGGCGCGGATCGCCGCGGACGGCTCGTTCACCACGACCCTCACCATCAAGGCCGGCACGGCGGCCGCGGGCTCCACCTACGTCGCGGCGGTCTTCTGCGCGCACGCCTGCTCGGGCTTCGACCGGTCGCTTGACGCGGTCTCCGGGCCGATCACGTTCGCCACGAAGTCCACCGGCGGCACGCTGCCGACCCCGACGCCCGAGGCGCCCCCGGTGCTGGCCGTCGAGGGCGTCCCGGCCGGCGGCGGCGTGACCGCTGGCCAGTCGGTGACGATCGTCGCCAGCGGCTTCCAGCCGAACGAGACGGGCATCCGCCTCGAGCTGCACTCCGACCCGATCGTCCTCGCCACCGGCCTCACGGCCGACGCGACGGGCACGGTCCGGGCCACCGTGACGCTCCCGGCCAACACGCCCGCAGGCAGCCACCACCTCGTGGTGATCGCCGCCGATGGCCGCCAGGTCGCGTTCCCGGTGACCGTCGCGGCAGCGGCGCCGGTCTGCGTGGCGCGCGTCGTCTCCGGCGCCACGCTCACCTGGGGCTTCAAGAGCGACTTCCGTGACTACATCACGGGCAGCATCGCCAACGGCTCCATCACCGCCACGGGCGTCTCCGGCTCGGGGCCGTGGACGTGGAGCGGCGGCAGCGGCACGTTCAACACGAATGACGGTGTGGGCCGCGCGGCCTACGCCGGGTCGGTGCGGTTCACCGGCCACGGTGGCGTGCTGGACGTGACCATCTCGAACCCGCGCGTCCAGGTGAACAGCGCGACGTCCGCGACGCTCGTGGCGGATGTGCGCACCGCGGAGAAGTCCTACTCGGGCATCGCGGTGGCGACGCTGCGCCTCGGCGACGGCACGGCCTCGCGCTCCGGCGACAAGCTGACGTGGCAGGGTGTCCCCGCGACGCTCGCCGCCGCGGCGGCCCCGGCGTTCGAGGGCTTCTATGCCGCGGGCGCGGCGCTTGACCCGGTGTCGTTCACGCTGCCGCGGGGCGCCGAGACGGACTGCACGGCCGCGTCCGGCGCGGCGTTGTCGAAGTACGGCAAGGGCGGGGTGCTGGCCACCACGGGTGGCGACCTCGACGCGCTCGCCTACGCGTTGTTGCTGGTGGCCTTCGGTGGCGCACTGGTGCTCGTCGCACGGCGACGCGCGCGGGCGTCCGCGCCGGTGACGGCGCGACTCGAGGGCTGACGCCAACGTCACCAGCAGGAGAGCGGCGCTGATCGGTTGCGGAATTGACCGATCGGCGCCGTTCTCGTCATGTGGGGGAAGCCAGCGCCTCGAATTCCACGGCGAAAGCGTCTTCTTTCGCCATTTGCCACTATCGATCTAGAATCGGGACGAATCACTCGACGACAGCCGCTCGACGACGAGGTCGGGAAGGGTGTGTGATGCGCCGACGAGAAGTGCCCGCCGTTCCACCTGGGGTGGACCCCTCCGCCCTCGCGGCCAGCCTGCGCTCGGCCCACGAGGCATTCGTGACCACTGGCGCGCTCGAGAACGCCGTGCGCCCCGTCGTCGCGAGCTCGTGGCGGCGCAGCGCGCGCAATGGCGTGGACCCCGAGCAGCCGCTGGCGCCCGTCGACCTCACCACCGCTGAGCTTGTCGCCTACCGCCGCGACCACCCGTTGGCGGCGGCCATGCCGGCGGTGCGCAGGCTGCTCGTCGACGGGGCGGTGGGCGATGGGATCGTCACGGCGCTCACTGATGACGTGGGGCGCCTGCTGTGGGTCGAGGGCGACGGCAAGGTGCGCAAGGCCGTCGACCGCGTCGGGTTTGTGGAGGGCGCGTCGTGGGGTGAGGAATACGCCGGGACGAATGCGCCGGGAACTGCCATCGCGGCGCGGCGCGCGTTGCAGGTCTTCTCCGCCGAGCACTTCACGCGCTCGGTGCAGCCGTGGAGCTGCTCGGCGGTCCCGGTGCGTGATCTCGCGACGCGTCGGGTGCTCGGGGTTCTCGACGTGACGGGCGGCGACCATGTCGCGTCGGGCCTCATGCTCTCGTTGGTGCGCGCCACGGTGATGGCTGTCGAGCTGGAGCTGGCCGCCGCGACGGGGGCGTTGCGCATCGGCGCCGGGGAGCAGGATCCGCGGGCCGGCGTCGGGCCTCGAGCTCCCGGCACGGCACGGCTCGAGGTGCTGGGGCAGAACGCGGGCATCCTGCACGGGCCGGACCCGGGCGCCTCCAAGAGCCTGAGCCTGCGCCACGCGGAGCTGCTGCTGTTGCTCGCCGCGAACCCGCGTGGGCTCAGCGGCGAGGAGCTCGCGGTGCACCTGCACCAGGACCACCTGAGCGATGTGACGGTGCGGGCCGAGGTGTGGCGGCTGCGGCGGGCCGTGGGGCCGTTGCTGGGCGAGTCGCGGCCGTACCGGTTGGCGGTGCCGTTGTACACGGACGCGGACGCGGTCCGCACGGCGCTCGCGTCGGGTGACGTGTTGGGAGCCCTGGCGAGCTATCCCGGGCCGATGCTGGTGCGCTCCCGCGCGCCGGGGGTGGAGCGGCTGCGCGCGGAGCTGAGCGCCGAGCTGCGCGCGTCGGTGCTCGCCTCCCAGGATCCCCGCGCGCTGGAGCGGTGGGTGGCGACGGACGAGGGCGCGGAGGACTGGCAGGCGTGGCAGGCCCTCGCGCGCCTGTCGACCACCGGCTCGCCGCGCTGGGCGCGGGCGCACGGCCGCCTCGACCTGCTCTCCCGCGAGCTCGGGGTGGGTCCCGCGAGGCACCTTCGCCGGTGAGCCGGCTGCCGTTGGGGGTGCGCGGAGCCGCGCCCAGGGGCCTGTGGACAAGCTGGGGAGAATTCCCGTCAGATTGGTCGGAAACTGCAACCCGGCTGCAACGTGCAGCCCTTTACGGTGGTTTCTACCGGCTTGACCCGCCGCGGAGATCCAGGTCGTGGGGGTCTCCGACTCCAGCCCAGGGGCTTGACTCCTGGGTTGGACCGCCGGGGTGCCGCACGCCCGGGGGGAGACGTGCGGCACCCTGAGCGGACTGCGGGCAGGCCGGGCCAACGTGTGATCGCGCAGTCGCCCTTGCCCTGCGCCGGAAGGCGGGGAATAAGGTGCGCGCATGACGTCTCCAGTGCCCGAGGTGCCCCAGGCCGCCCCGCCGATCGTGCCCGACACGAAGGACTGGACCGCTGTGCTGGGCGTCGGCTGTGAGGAGTGCGGGTTCCGCCCCGACGAGGTCCCGCCGGCCGCGCTCGGCGGCGCGGTGCGGGACATGGCGCCGCGGTGGGTTGCCGCTCTGCACCGCCCTGACGTGCAGGTTCGCCCCGATCCGACGACGTGGTCGGTGCTCGAGTACGGCGCGCACGTGCGCGATGTGCACCTGCTCTTCGCGGAGCGGCTGCGTCGGATCCTCACCGAGGACGATCCGCTGTTCGACAACTGGGACCAGGACGCGACGGCTGTGGAGCAGCGCTACGACCTGCAGGACCCGGCGGTGGTGGCCGACGAGCTGGCAGACGCCGCGGAGGCGTTCGCCGCGTTGCTCGACGGCGTGCGCGAGGCGGACCTCGACCGGCCGGGGCTTCGGAGCAACGGGTCGGCGTTCACGGTGCGCACCCTCGAGCAGTACTTCCTGCACGACGTGGTCCACCACCTGCACGACGTGCGGGGCTGACCCCCACGTAGTTATCCACAGGCTCTGTCCACACCTGTGTGCACAGAGCGACGCTCAAGCGCGCGAACCTGTGGACGCACCGGTGGACGGCCGTCCGGAGCGCTCGACCCACGGCGCACACGGAGTGGAAACCTCCCGGCAGCATCACGTCAGTACCGTCCGCCGCATGCTCACCCTCACGCCCGGCGTCATGGGCGGGCCCGTGCTCGGCCTGCCGCAAGGACTCGACGTGCTCGCGCTCGCCGGGGCGTGGTTCCCCCACGCGGCCTGGGACCGGGCGCCGGTCACCGCCGCCCAGGCGCAACGGTCCGCACGGCCGATGGCCGGGGCCCGGTTCCGCGGCCTCGCGCAGGCCGCCGCCGCCGAGCCGGGCATCCTCCGGATCGCCGACGACGCGGTGCTGTCGGGGCCCCATCCCCTCGAGGCGCCGTCGCCGGCGCGCGGCTCCCGTGCGGGCTCCTGGCTGCTGGACGGCTACGAGGTCGAGCACAGCGGAGCGCTGCCCCCGCCCGAGGTGACGCGATGGCTCACCGCCGCCGCGCGGCATGCCGGGGGAGCGGTGGTCGCCCCGGATCGGTCCACGATCTCCACGTACGACGCGGCGATGGTGGTGGATCTGACCCTCTGGTCGGCGGTGGCGCTGCCGGTGGACGCGCTCGTGCGGTTGGTGCGCCCACGGCTGCCCGGGGCGCGGGTCAGCATGTCGGCCCCGCCCTCTCCCGCCTCGGGGTCCACCCCGGTTCCCGCCGTCGGCGGCTCGGCGGTGGCGCCGTACGAGATGGTCGCGCGGTTCGAGTACGACGGCGAGGTGCGGCTGCGGTTCGGCAGGGCTCCGGGCCCGAGGGTGCTCGACTCGATCGGCTGGCGCGACCACGGCCCGTTCGCGTACGCGGTCCGATGGGCGCCGCCGGACCCCGAGGAGCTCGAGAGCCCGCATCCGACGACCTCGCACCTGATCGCCCGCAGCCGGGTGGCGCCGGTGGTCGCGCGGGTGGTGGGAGCGCTGATGCCGGCAGTGGGCGGTGTCGTGGTCGACGACGGGGGGTTCCTGGTGGGACCCGCGGAGTTGGGCGTGCGGGCGCGCGGCCTAGAGCGCTGATCGCCCGTCGCCACCGCGCTGAGGGCCGGTGGAGGCCCTCAGAGGGCAGTTATCCACAGATGTTGTCCACAGCCCTGTGTTCTCCGCGTATTTCTGCGGGTCAAGTTGTGGACATGCCTGTTGACGGCCCAGTGGACAACAACTCCAGGTCCACCGACACGGCCAGCTCGGAGCCCGCGCCCTCCGTGAAGATCACGCCTCGCAGCGGCGGCACGTCCGCATAGTCGCGGCCCCACCCCAGGACCACGTGCCGGTCGCCCACGAACAGGTCATTGGTGGGATCCACCTCGACCCACCCGGCGCCTGGCGCCCAGGCGGACACCCACGCATGCGACGCGTCGGCGCCCCGCACCTTCGGGCGGCCCGGCGGGGGCGAGGTCTCCAAGTAGCCGCTCGCGTACCGGGCGGGCAGGCCGTGCACGCGCAACGCCGCGATCATCAGATGGGCGAAGTCCTGGCAGACGCCCGCGCCCTGGGCCAACACCTCGGCCTGCGTGGCGCCCACAGTGGTGGAGCCCGGGCGGTAGGCGAGCTCGGTGCGGATGCGATGGGTGAGCTCGACGAGCACCTCGCTCAGAGGGCGGCCCGGGGTGAACGTGGGCGCCGCCCAGGCCCGCACCCCGGCGGAGAGCACGACATGCCGCGACGGCAGCACCGCCTCGCGGAGAGCGAGCAGGTCGCGGCCGGCGGCGTCCCCATGGCCGTCACGACCATCGGCGCCGGCTGCGCTGCCGAGGGCTGCCCGCGCCGCGCGGGAGGCGTCCTCCCAGCCGACGTCGGGCAGGCTCTCCACGCTGGCCGCCACCCGGGAGACCGCCACGGTGGACCGCGCCGTGACGACCAGCTCGCGGTGCGGCGCCGTCACCGCGAAGTACGTCGACCCGTTGCCGAAGTAGTCGCGGTGCGCGTCCGTGTCCGCCGGCGCGGGGTCCACCGTGACGGTGGAGTCGAGGACGCGCTGATCGGGAAGGTCGCGGGGGATGAGCGTGGTGCGCCCGTAGGAGCGGGTCACCGGCTCGGTGTACCGGTAGGTGGTGCGGTGCCACACGGCATACGTCCGCGCCGGGCGGGCGGCGCTCATCGGGCCGCCTCCGGGGCCTCGTCGTCGGCGCGGCCGTCGCCGCCGCCCGTCTCGCCGCCGCCCGTCTCGCGGCCGCCTGCCTCGCCGGCGCCCCACACCTCGTCGAAGGCGCGGCTCGGCGTCGGGTGGGCGAAGTACACCCGGCTGATCTCGTCGGCGACGGACCGCAGCCGCCAGCGCAGTGACTCGAGCGCGTCGGCGAGCCGGTCGCGGCGCCCGTCCTCCGAGGCGAGGGCCACCGCCGTGGTGTCCAGCTCGGTGAGCAGGTCGGCGAGGTCCTGCAGCAGCCGGTCGCACTGGTCGAGCGACTCCTGGGCGGCGGGGACCGCGGCCAGGTCCTCGCGCAGCCGCCCGAGTTGGAACGCCAACGAGCGCGGGTTCGACGCGTCGGTGAGCAGCAGGTCGAGCACCGTGGTGACGCTCGCCCGCGACTGGTTGCGGCGGCGGTAGGTGAGGATCGACTCGTGCGCGAGCAGCACGGACTCGATGACCAGCGAGTCGACGTCGTCGGCGCGGCGGGTGGTCAGGGCCCGGTCCAGGGAGTCGACCACCCCCAGGGCGCGCTCGGTCCGGCGGCCCGCGTCGAGGAGGCGCCAGCCCGCGTCGAGCACCATGCTCTCGGCGCTGATGCCGGCCACCGCGAGCAGCGCCTCCAGCAGCCGGTCCAGCACCGGGCCCATGCCGGTGGCGCCCGGGTCGCCGCGTCGCGCGGGGTCAGGGCGGCCGCGGTCCTCGGCGGAGGCGTCCGCGAGCGCGCGCTCCATGCTGGCCAACGGCAGCCAGGTGTCCTGGGAGAGCTGATCGCGCACCGCCGCGGAGGCCTCCGCCAGGCGCCGCACCGACCAGGCGACAGTGCCCGGCCGCCACCGTTCGAGGAGTTGGCTCCGCAGGTCGGTGGTCGCCGCAGGGGAGGGGTGTGGGTCCCGCGTCCCGGAGGCGCGGGCCAGCCACGCCCGGGGCTCGTCCGCGTCGAGGGCCGCGAGCAGCACCGCCAGCGCCCGCCCGCCCACAGACCCCGGCGCGCGGTGGAAGTCCTCCCACCGGTCCACGGCGGCGCGCAGGGCGCGGACCGTGCCCTCGGCGCGCTCGGCGTAGCGGCCCATCCAGAAGAGGTTCTCCGCGGTGCGGGGGGACAGGCCGGTGGGGATGCGCTGCGGCGCCGCGTCGCCATGCACCCACGAGTCGGGGCTGGTGTCCGGCTCGGAGGACACCACCCACACGTCCTTGGCGACGTGTCCGGGGGCGGTGGCGTCGGGCTGGGCGGCTCCGGGCATGAGGCGTGCCAGGCCACCGCGCATGACCTGGTAGTCGCCGCGATGCGCGACGCTGAACGCGCGGAGTTGTGCCGAGCCCACGGCGGGGTCGATGGCTCCGATGGGCTCCTGGCCCACCCACAGGTCGGGGTGGGCGCGGATCTGGTCGGCGAGGTCGTCGCGCTCGGCACGGCCCAGCAGCCAGCCGTCCACAGGCGTGCCGTTCGGCGTGGTGGGCCGCAGGGTCAACCGGTCCAGGCGCGTCAGGACGTGCGCGCGGGCGGACTCCTCCCCGCACCAGAACGTGGCGGGGGAGCCGAGGAGCAGGTCCTGGCCGAGCACCGCCCGGGCCAGCCGCGGCAGGCAGGCGAGCAGCCCGGGGCTCTCCAGCACCGACGTGCCGAGCGGGTTCACCACCCCCACGGACCCGGCCCGCAACGCGCGCACCAGGCCCGGCACACCGAGCCGGGAGTCGGCGCGCAGCTCGAGCGGGTCGCACAGGTCGTCGTCGATGCGACGCAGCACCACGTCCACCTGCTCCGCGCCGTCCACGCCCTGGGCCCACACCCGGCCGTCCCGCACCACCAGGTCGCTGCCCTCGACCATCGGCAGGCCGAGCATCGAGGCCAGGTAGGCCTGGTCGAAGGCCGTCGAGCTGTACGGGCCAGAGGTCAGCAGCACCACGCGCGGCTCGTCCACGCCCTGCGGCGCCGCGTCGCCCAGCGCCAGCCGCAATGCGTGGAAGAACGGCCCGATGCGCTGGATGGGCGCCTGCCGGTACACCCCGGCGAGCACGCGGGCCACGACGCGGCGGTCCTCCATCGCGTAGCCCGCGCCGGCCGGGGCCTGCGTCCGGTCGGCCACGACCGTCCACGCGCCCGCGGGATCACGGCACAGGTCGGTGGCGCTGAGCACGAGCCGGCGCGCGCCGGGCGACGGCAGCCCGTGCGCCGCGCGCAGGAACCCGGGATGGCCCAGCACCAGCTCAGGCGGCAGCAGGTCGTCGCGGAGCAACTGCTGGGGGCCGTACAGGTCCGCCAGGACCGCGTCGAGCAGTTCCGCGCGTTGCACGAGGCCTGCCTCCAGGGCGGCCCACTCCTGCTCGTGCACGACGACGGGCACCGGGTCGAGCCGCCAGTCGCGGGAGCCGTTCTGCGTGTCGTCGCTGCCGTGGCTCACCCCGTGGTCAGCGAGGAGCCGGGCCGCCTGCGCGCGGTACCGCGCGATGTCGGCATCGGTGGGGGCGCTCGCCGCGTCGGGCAGCCAGGACCAGTCGGGCCCGTCGCCCGTCGACGGCTCCGCGCCGGGCAGCGGCGGGGAGGACAGCAGATCGGTCATCTGCCCGCCCTCCCGTCGCCGTGGCGAGCCGGCACCGGCCCCTCACCCATGATGACGGCAGGACCCCGGCGTTCGGGGGGCATCGGGCCCGCGTGTTCGGCGGCCGATCGCTGGCGGTCAGAGGTGCGGGCTGCGCCGCTCGAGCAGTGCGACATCCAGCCACCGGCCGGCGTAGGGGCCGTGTGTCATGTGGCCGATGCGCTCGCGGACGCCGACGACGCGGAACCCGGCGGCGGCGTGCAGCGCGAGGCTCGCGGTGTTCGCCGTGAAGACGCCGGCCTGGACCGTCCAGATGCCCGCGGCCTCGGTGGAGGCGACCAAGGCGTCGAGCAGCAGCCGCCCGACGCCCCGGCCGTGGGCGCTGGGCGCGACGTAGACGGAGTCCTCGACGACTCCGGCGTACACGCATCGGGACGAGACGGGGGAGGCCGCGCTCCAGCCGAGCACCTGGCCGCGCGCGTCGAGGGCGACGTGGCGCTGATCGGCCAGGTGGCCGGCGTCGAAGTCCTCCCAGGTGGGCGGCGCGCTCTCGAAGGTGCTGGCGCCGGTGGCGATGCCGGCGGCGTGGATCTCCCGCACGGCAGGCCAGTGCTCGGCGGTCAGGGGAGCGATGGCGAGCGGGGTGGCGACGCCGGGCGCGCTCGCGGCGTGTGGCGCGCGCTCGGTCATGACTGCCGCGTCATGACCGCGGCGCGGCGGGGCTGGTGAGGGCTGCGGCGACGGCGTCGAGCGCGCCGGGGACGAGCGCGTAGTAGGCCCAGACGCCGCGCTTGTCGCGGGTGAGCAGTCCGGCGTCGACGAGCACCTTGAGGTGGTGGGAGACCGTCGGCTGGCTCAGGCCGAGGGGTTCGACGAGGTCGCAGACGCAGGCCTCGGCGCCCTCGTGGGAGGCGACGAGGGAGATCAGGCGCAGCCGCGCCGGGTCGGCCAGCGCCTTGAGGGTGCGGGCCAGGGCGGCGGCGTCGGGCGCGGAGAGCGGCTCGTGGGTCAGCGTGGCGCAGCAGGCGGTGCTGGCGGTGTCCACGCTGGGGGTCGCGCTGGCGGTCATCTGGCCAGTATGGCCAGCCCGATCCGCGCTGTCGATATTGACGGCCGTCGATGTATGGCGCCATCCTCATATCGACACCCATCGATGGAGGAAGCCATGACCGAGTCAGCAGCGAGCGGGCAGCAGGACCAGCAGATCGGGCTGCGCGAGCAGGTCCGAGCGCGCTACGCCGCAGCCGCCCTCGCCGTGACCACGCAGGGTGGCGACAGCGCGGGCGGGTGCTGCGCCGGGACCGAGCTCGCGCTCGACGACCAGTTCGGCGGCGCGCTGTACGACGCGGCCTCGGCCGACCAGGTGCCCGCCGAGGCCCTCCTCGCGTCGCTCGGCTGCGGCAACCCGACGGCCGTGGCCGACCTGGCGCCCGGCGAGCGCGTGCTCGACCTGGGCTCCGGCGGCGGCATCGACGTGCTGCTCTCCGCCCGACGCGTTGGCCCCACCGGCTACGCGTACGGCGTGGACATGACCCAGGAGATGCTCGACCTGGCCCGCGCGAACGCCGAGCGCGCCGGAGTGCAGAACGTCGAGTTCCTGCACGGCGCCATCGAGGACCTCCCGCTCGACGACGCCAGCGTGGACGTCGTCATCTCGAACTGCGTCGTCAACCTGTCCACCGACAAGCCCGCCGTGCTGCGTGAGGCGCACCGCGTGCTGGCCCCCGGAGGGCGGATCGGCATCTCCGACGTCGTCGCCGAGGACCACCTCAGCCCCGCCGACCGCGCCGAGCGCGGCTCGCATGTCGGCTGCATCGCGGGGGCGCTGTCTCGCGCCGAGTACCTCGACGGCCTGCGGGCGGCCGGGTTCGTCGACCCCGAGGTCACGTTCACGCACGAGGTCGCCGACGGGATGCACGGCGCCATCGTCCGCGCGACGAAGCCCGCGTGAGGCGAGCCCGCGTGGGCCGAGCCCGCGTGAGCCAGGCGCCGGCCGCGGCCGAGCCCGTGCTGCGGCGGCTGTCCGCCCTGGACCGCCTGCTGCCCGTGTGGATCCTCGCCGCGATGGCGCTCGGCCTGCTGCTCGGGCGTGCCGTCCCGGCGCTGGGCGACGCGCTCCAGGCCGTCACGGTCGGCTCGATGTCCGTGCCGATCGCCATCGGCCTGCTCGTGATGATGTACCCGGTGCTGGCCAAGGTCCGGTACACCGAGACGGCCCGCGTCACCGGCGACCGCCGGCTGCTCGTGGCGTCGCTCGCGCTGAACTGGATCGTCGGGCCCGCGCTGATGTTCGCGCTCGCCTGGCTGCTGCTGCCCGATCAGCCTGAGTACCGCACCGGCCTGATCATCGTGGGGCTGGCGCGCTGCATCGCGATGGTGCTGATCTGGAACGACCTCGCCTGCGGGGACCGGGAGGCCGCGGCGGTGCTCGTCGCGATCAACTCCGTGTTCCAGATCGTCGCGTTCGCGGGCCTGGGCTGGTTCTACCTGCAGGTGCTGCCCGGGTGGCTCGGGCTCGCCACGACCTCCACGCAGTTCTCGGTGGGGTCGATCGCCATGTCCGTCCTGGTGTTCCTGGGCGTCCCGCTCGTCGCGGGCTACCTCACCCGGACACTGGGCGAGCGCCGGCGCGGCCGGGACTGGTACGAGCAGCGGTTCCTGCCGCGGATCGCGCCGGTGGCGCTCTATGGCCTGCTGTTCACCATCGTCGTGCTGTTCGCCCTGCAGGGGGAGGCGGTGCTGAGTCGCCCGCTCGACGTGGCGCGCATCGCGCTGCCGCTGCTGGCCTACTTCGTGCTGATGTTCGGCGGGGCATTCGCCCTGGGCCGCGTGCTCGGGATGAGCTACGCCACCACCACGACCCTGTCCTTCACTGCCGCGGGCAACAACTTCGAGCTGGCGATCGCCGTGGCCATCGCCTCCTTCGGGGCGGCGTCCGGGCAGGCGCTCGCGGGCGTCGTCGGTCCGCTCATCGAGGTGCCTGTGCTCGTGGGGCTCGTCTATGTCGCCCTGTGGGCGGGGCGGCGGTGGTTCCCTGGCGATCCGACTGTCCCCCGTGTGCCCACGTCGTCCACAGCCGTCCCCGTGCACGCCTCGACCCCTGCCAGGAGCTCCCGATGACCGACAAGCCCAGCGTGATCTTCGTCTGCGTCCACAACGCCGGCCGCTCCCAGATGGCCGCGGGGTTCATGTCCACGCTGTCCGGCGGCGCCGTCGAGGTGCGCTCGGCGGGCTCGATGCCCGCTGAGCAGATCAATCCCGTGGCGGTGCGGGCCATGGCCGAGGTCGGCATCGACATCGCCGCCGCCCAGCCCCAGGTGCTGACCCCGGATGCCGTGCGGGCCTCCGACGCGGTCATCACGATGGGCTGCGGCGACGTCTGCCCGATCTTCCCCGGCAAGCGGTACGAGGACTGGGTGCTGGAGGACCCGGCCGGGCGGGGCATCGAGTCTGTGCGGCCCATCCGGGACGAGATCCGCGGGCGGGTCGAGGCGCTGCTGGCGGAGCTGCTCGAGGCCCGCGGCGCCTGACCGGCGTCAGGTGGCGCTCGTCCCCTGCGTCTTCGCCGGCGCGGGGGCCGGGGGCTCGGCTCGGGCGGCCAGGACCGAGGCTCGGTGCTCGGAGGACAGCAGCGCGATGCCGATGCCCACCGCGGCGCCGATAACGGTCTGCACCGCGCGGTCGCGCAGCAGTGGCCCGACGTCGACGGGTCCCGCGACCGTCGACATCAGCAGTGCCATCGGCGTGATGAAGAGCATGGCGAACCCGTAGTTCCGCCCGACGAACAGCTCGGTGACGACCTGCAGCGCGACGATCAGCGCGATGAGCTCCCACCCGTCGAGGCGCAGGTGGAGCAGTGCGGCCGCCACGACGACGCCGAGCAGCGTGCCGACGACGCGATGGGCGGCGCGGAGCAGGCGGGTGGGTGTGTCGGGCACGGACAGTGGGACGACGGCGGCGACCATCGCCCATCCGGGGTGCCCGATGCCCACCGACGTGGCGAGCGCGCCGGCGACGACGATGGCGCCGCCGTAGCGGAGCGCATGCCTCACCACCGTGGGCTCGCGGAGCACGGTGAGCCCGCCGACCTGGGCGAGCGCGCGGGGCCGTGTGCGGCGGCGCCGGCTGAGCCGGCCGGCCTGGCCGATCGCCGTCGCGAACATCGCCGACGCGGCCGCGACGGCGCACGCGGTCAGGATGTCGCGGCCGGAGCCATGCGTCTCGGCGCAGGTCGCCACGGCGAACACCGCGAACAGCGGACCGACGGGGTGCCACCGGGTGAGGTCGCCCACCACTGACGCCACCGTCGCCATCGCGGCGCAGCCGAGCACGAGGACTCCGGCGCGGAGCGTCCCGGTGGCGGGGATCGTCGCGATGGCCGCGCCGAGGGTGACCGCCGCGACGAGGACCGCCGAGGCGGCGAGCTGCGTGTGCAGGCGGTGCCGGTGGCCGTGCATCCTGCCGTACAGCGAGACGAAGGCCCCGAACGCGGCGTAGACGGCCCAGCCGGCGTGACCGGTGGCGGTCAGCGTGAGCAGGGGCGCCGCGACGGAGATCCCGGCCCGCGCCGCGACCGCGTGGCTGTCGTTGTGCGGGCCGAAGCGCACGAGATCATGGGCGCGCGGCAGGTGGGCGGCGATGGACACGCGGCGTGGACCTCCCAGGGGGTGGCGGGTGGGTGATGCTCCTCGACGGCGCGCAGCGGCGCGCGGAGTGCGTCAGGTAGTTTACACGTGAACTAATGCGTCGCCCGGGCGCGGGATCGAGGGGCCATGAGCAGGGAATCGGCGGCGGAGTCCGAGGCGCTCGACGCCGTGGACCACATGCAGGCCCGGTGGGCTGAGCTGCGACCCGAGCTGGATGTCGCGCCGATGGGCGTGATCGGGCGGCTGCTGCGGCTCGCGCCGATGATCCTGGCTCGATGCGAGGACTGGCTCGCCCCGCACGACCTGACCCGCGCGGAGTTCGACGTCGTCTCCGCGCTGTGCCGCAGCGACCGGCCGCTCAGCCCCGGCGACCTGCGCCGGGCGCTGCTGTTCACCGGCCCCGCCACCACCAAGCGGCTGCGCAGGCTCGAGGACGGCGGCTGGATCGAGCGTGTGGTCAACCCCGACGACGCGCGCGGCTTCCTCATCTCCCCGACGCCCGAGGGCGCCCGCAGGCTCGCCGAGCTGCTGCCCCGCTACCTCGCCTTCGAGGACTCCCTGCTCGACGCCCTCGACGCGGGGGAGCGCGCCGAGCTGGCCGGGCTGCTGCGGCAGATGCTGCTCGCCGAGGGGCGCGTGGCCGAGGGCTGAGCGGCCGAGGGCTGAGCGCCCGTCAGGCGACGAGGGTGACCGAGCTCGGCGGCAGGTGGGCCAGGTCGTCGGCGGTGAGGTGCGACGCGGGGGCCGGCACGCGGGGCTCGGAGGCCTGGGTCGGCACCAGGGGCAGGCGCGTCGTGGCGTCGTCGGCAGGGGTCGCGACGGCCGGCGCCGGAGTCTGGGCGTCGGCGGGGGCAGGAGCGCGGCGGCCCCGGACGACAGCGGTCAGCGCATGGGCGCCGATCAGGGCCCAGGCGATGTTCGAGGCGACGGAGGGCCACACCTGCGAGCGGGCGGCGACCACGCACAGCAGCAGGGCGCCGATCGTGTTGGCCACCTGGTACCGGGTGGACGACGCCGACCAGGTCCCCCGCGAGACGAGCCCGTACGCCGTGACGCAGACGAGGGCGCCGATCCAGCCCAGCGAGGTGATGAAGACGTGCACGACCCACTCCAGAGAACACGGTTCTTGAGGGCCCCGCGGAGGTTCACGCGGCGGCTCGGCATCATTCTGTGGGCGGAATGCAGTTCAGCACAAGTGAACTTTATTGCAACCACTGGTAAGTAGAACTGAACGATATCGGCCGGGTCCAGCGCGCCCCGCGAACGGCCCAAAGGCGCCTCAAGCGCAGGTGAAGCCGCAGGTGGCCGAACGGCGGAAGGCCGCGTGCAGGCCTAGCATTCCCCCATGTCCACCGACGCGCGCCGCCTGGCGGTCCTGCTCGCCGTGCACCGTGCAGGCGGGGTGCACGCCGCCGCCGACGTGCTGCGCGTGACACCGTCGGCCGTCTCGCAGCAGATCGCCAGGCTCGAGTCCGAGGAGGGCGTCCAGGTGCTCGACCGCGGGCCGCGCGGCGTCACCCTCACCCCCGCCGGGCGGGTCTTCGCCGAATCGGCGGAACGCATCGAGGCCGAGCTCGTCGAGGCCCGCAAAGCCATCGCGACACTCGCCGGCGAGGTGTCCGGGCGGGTGGTCATCGCCGCGTTCCGCACCGCGATCCGCGCCGTCGTCGGCCCCGCCGCGACAGTCGTCAGCGAGCGCCACCCCGGCGTCGAGCTGATCATCGAGGAGCGCGAGCCCGCCGTGGCCCTGCGCCGGCTCCGCGAGGGCGACGCCGACATCGTGCTGCTCGAGCGCGACGAGGACGCCGACGCCACAGTGCCGCGCGGCGTCCGGGACACCGTCCTGCTCGAGGAGCCGTGGCGGCTCGTGGTGCCCGCCGCCGTCGCCACGCCCACCCAGCTCGACGACCTGCGGGACGCCCTGTGGGTGGGCGCCGAGCCGGGCACTGCCGCCGACCGCGCGCTCAACCGCGTCGCCACCCTGCTCGGCGAGCGCGTCCGCACCCGCCACCAGTACTACGACTTCGACGTCGCCCTGTCCCTCGTCGCCGCCGGCCAAGGCGTCGCGATGCTCCCCGCCCTCGCGCTGCAGGGCGAGATCCCGCAGGGGATCAGCGTCGTGACGGTGCCCGGCCTCGGCTCCCGGCGGCTCGTCGCCCGCCACCGCGCCACCCGGCGCGAGCCCGGGCCCGCCGTCGCCGCCGTCCTCGACGTGCTGCTCGGAACCGCGGGGGCGCTCGAGCTCGCCTGACCGGGCCTGCGGCCGCCGGTCTCGGCCTAGCCGACCCGCTCGACGTCGGTGGCGGCGCGGAAGAAGGGGAGGGCCGGGGGCTTGAACACCTGGCCGCGCGACGTGCGCGTCAGGCCGAGGATGGTGATCACGAGGTGCATGACGCCCAACACGAGAATGGGCGAGAGGAACACCATCTGCCACGGGCCCGCGTCCGGGTCGGGGGTGTCCGGCGCGGTCAGGAGGACCGCGAGCATGGTCGTCGCGATGCTGAGGACGGTGCCGAGCGCATACGTCAGGCCCCAGTTCGCGGCCCGACGCGCGTTCTCGGCGGCGAGCGCCGAGAGCTTGCGCTGACGTGGATACACCGCGGCCATCGCGACCCCGGCGATGAGCACGCTGAAGAACGGGATCGGCAGCCAGGCGAGTAGGCCCAGGAGGTACGGCGTGCGGCCGGTCGCCGGTGGGAAGCCCTGGGCCGGGGGGTCATGGCCAGGGGCGGGGGCGCCGGGACGGGCGCCTGCGTCGCGCAGCGCGAGCTCGGCCTCCTCCGCCGAGAAGCCCTCGTGCATGAGCCGGTTGCGCAGCGGGAAACGGGCCGCGGCCCGAGCGCCCGGGTGCGGTGTAGCACACGGTGCTACATTGGTACTCATGGAGACCGTCGGGGTGCGCGAACTCAGGCAGGACGCGTCTGGTGTGCTTCGCCGGGTCGAGGGGGGCGACCGCCTCGTGGTGACCGTGCATGGGCGACCGGTCGCGGACCTCGTTCCGCACACCGAGACGCGGCCGACGTGGCGCCCGGTCCGTGAGCTCGCGCCGCTGTTCCCGGGCGTGCAGGACGCGCAGTGGGACCAGGACATGGCACTCGTCGACGGTGACATCGCGGACCCGTTCGAGCGCGGCGCCGACCGATGAGGCTGATCCTCGACACGAACATCCTGATCGACGGCCTGGTGCCCACCGACGCAGGCGTCGAAGCGGCGATCAGCATGGCAACGCTCGCCGAGCTGCGGTTCGGGGTCCTGATCGCGCGCACTCCCGAGACGCGGGCGGCGCGGATGCGGGTCCTGTCGAGCGCGGAGAGCGCCCTGGCGGCGCTACCGATCGACGATGCGGTCGCGTCGAGCTACGCCCTCCTGGCGACGAAGGCCGTCGAAGCGGGCCGGCAGCCACGCGCTCGAGCGTTCGACCTGCTGATCGCAGCGACCGCGCATGCGCACGGCGCCGGGCTCGTCACCCGCAATGTCCGGGACTTCACCGGCCTCGACGATCTCCTGGAGATCCGCGAGCCGTGACCCACACCGGGTACGCGCGCGCCACTGACGGGCTCAACTACACGTCGAACGTGACGTGCGGGTCTGTGACCGTCGCCGATCCTCCGCCTCCGCCGCCGACCTGGGTCAGCACCCCTCCGCCGGCGACCTGTAAGTCCGGGCAGCTTGACGCGCTCAAGGTGGGATGGTTGAACACGTTCGGTCCTGACTACTACACGCCGAGCCCGTTCACGGCCCAGTGGTTGTTCCACGATGACGACAAGCGTGGCGGCAAGTGGCGTGTGTGGGCCCAGAAGCGCTCGAACGGCGATGAGCAGTGGACCACTGGAACGTTCGCGTGTGGCGGTAACACAGGCGTCTGATCGCCAGCGAGCACGAAGAAGCCCTCCACCCGAGAAGGGGTGGAGGGCTTCTTCGTGGAGGGCTTATTTCGTGAGGTCGATGATCTCGTAGGCCGACGGGTCGGGCTGTGCCGCGATGCGCTCCTGAACCAAGGCGATCGCGCTCTCGCTGGTGGAGTGCCGTCCAGGCGCGGAGATGCGAAGCTCCGTCGCGGTGGGCGAGATGAACGAGTAGAAGTCCCAGCCGTTCTCCCGCTCACCGGTCTCGAGGTACCTACCGCGCTTGACGATGAACGCGAGCTTCTTGCCCGTTGCCTCGTACGCGCGCTGCGCGACGACGGTGATGGCCTCGAAGTTGGCATCGGACTGTGCCGAGGTGGCGGCGACCTCGGCGCCGTTCCCGGTGGCGAGCGCGTCGTCGATGATGACCTGGGCGGCCGGTGCGGCCGGGTCAACCACAACGAGTGCGCCAGCCGAGGTCTGGTAGACGCCCAGGCCGGCTGCCTTCGCCGCCGCCTCCTCCTCCGGGGTGGTGATGGCCGAGCCGATGTCCGGGATGGTGATCTCCGGGGTCTCGACTGCGGGCGCCGCAGGGGTCTCGACGGTCGCGGGCGTCTCGGTGGCTGCGGGTACGGCCGGGGTGGTGTCGTCCGAGGAGCAGCCGACCAGAACGCCCGAGCCCACCGCGATGACGGCGAGGGTGGCGGTGATGCTGAGGATGACGGTCTTCTTGTTCATGGTCGGCGCTCCGTTCGAACGTTTGTTCATACTCCAGCGTGGGCGCGGTTGGCACTCATGTCCATAGTCTATGGACATGAGTGCGCGTCTCCACCTAGCGTTAGGGCATGGAGTCGCGCCCCGGGCGATCCCCTGCCCCCACCGTGGAGCGGCGCTCGCGCACGCTCGCAGACGCTACCGCCCCCGAACTCCTCGAGGCGCTCGTGGCGCACGCGACCGCAGCCATCGACCCCATGGAGCGCCTGCGTGAGCTCACCGAGATAGATCGCCTGCTCGCCGCTGAGGGTGGAGTCACACAGCAGTTGCGTGAGGCCCGCACCACCGCGATCACCGAACTGCGCGGCCAGGGCATGCCGATCGCCGCGATCGCCGCCGCGATGGGCGTCACGCGCGGGCGGGTGCACGCGCTACTGGCCGGCAACCCGGTCTACGGCCGCCGCCAGACGCCGCGCGCCGAGCGCGGCACGCGGTTCGCGGACGATATCGACGATGCCGGCATCGATGGTGCCGTCATCGTGCGCCCCGAGGATCAGGTCCCCGCCGACCACTGACTCTGCCGGCACCAGCACATACCGTCGACACCTGCGGTGATGACGCCGAGGGTTCGACGAGCACCTCCCTCGTGGGTCCTCGGCGCGCCCGGACGTGGGACCACGCATGCGAGCGCTACGCCCGCGCCTACCCGAGCGGACCGGCGGTAGACCCGCTCGCCGCGGCGCGCAGCGGCCAGCGCTGGCATACGCCGCGCAGTGGCGCCACAGCCCCATGGCGCGCTGCGCCGCCGCAGTCCGCGCCGCGTCCATCTGCTGTTCCGCCGCCAGCGCGACCGCGCTCGTACGCCGAGGCGACGGCGAGCCAGTTCGCCTTGATCTCGTTAGCGACGTTGACCTGCGGGTTCTACCTCGGAGCGGGTGACGAGAATCGAACTCGCGCTATCAGCTTGGGAAGCTGAAGTTCTACCACTGAACTACACCCGCGCGACGGCCGGACGGTCGACGTCGGCCACGCGCCGACCAATATACCTGCCCGAGCCGCTGCGCCGTACCCCCGGCGACGGATCGCGTCGGCCGGGGGCGTGGCGGAGGGTGTCAGCGCTCGAGCGTGAGGCTGAACGCCCCGGTGCGGGACTCCCCGGGATCGAGCACGAACACGCCCGTTCCGGGAACGCCGTCCTCGAAGAGCCCGAACCCGTCGTTGGCGTTGGTCACGGGCTCCACGGCGAAGTAGGCGCGGCGGCGCGGGACGTACACCACGAGGCTCTCGTAGACGGGGTCCATGTCCAGGCGCACACCGAGCCCGTGGTCGGGGTAGGCGATGCGGGCTGCGGGCTCGCCGTCGCGCTGCGCGGTGAGCACGTCGTCGACGAAGTCGGAGCCCACCACCCGGGCGGCGCGGTAGTCCGCGCGCGGCGGGATCTCGCCCGCGGGCCCGGTGGCCATGCCGGCGACCAGCGGGAACGCGCGGTCGAAGGGCAGCTCGAGCACTGCGTCGGAGCCGCCTGCCTCTTCCTCGGGGCCGGGTGTCCCGTGCTGCTCGACGGGCCGCAGCCGCCGCTCGAAGTACGGGTGGTGGCCGAACCCGGCGGGGAACGGCTCCGTGTCGACGTTCTCGACGGTGGTGGTCACGGTCAGCCGGTCGCCGTCCAGCGCGTAGGCGATGACGGCGCGGAACTGCCACGGGAAGTTCACGCCGACGAGGCTCCGGCTGTCGAAGGCCAGCTCGACGCGGTCAGCGGTGCGCTCGGTGACGTCCCACGTGTGGTGGCGGGTGGCGCCGTGGATGGCGGTGCCGTCGGAGCCGTTGTGGGCCAGCGTCCAGGTGCGCCCGCGGAAGCGCAGCAGGCCGTCCCGCACGCGGTTGGACCACGGGACCATCGGGAAGCTGGAGCACAGCTCGGGGTTGCCGTGGGCGGTCGCGCGGGTGGGGCGCAGCAGGTCGAGCCACTGGCCGTCCACGAGCACGCGGCCGTGGGACAGGGACGCGCCGCTGTGGGGCAGGACGCCCAGGCGCCAGCCCGACGACTCGAGCTCGATGACCGGGGCGCCGCTCATCCGAGCACCACCTCGACGAGCGAGCCGTCCTGGAGCAGGTCCGTGGGCGCGATGTCCCCGTCCACTGCCGTGCCGTCGACGCTGAGCATGAGCACTCCTCTGTTCACACCGTCTGGGTTGGTGACGTGGATCGTCACCGATCGCCCGCGGAAGTCCCGTCGCACGGTGAACTCGTCCCACCCAGCCGGGACGCACGGGTCCACCTTGAGGCCGGTGGGCACCGGCCGGACGCCGAGGATGCGCTGCGTCACGGCCACGTACGTCCAGCTCGCGGCGCCGGTGAGCCACGGATTGCGGGACTGCCCGAACCGCGGCGACGACGGGCCGTGCGTGAACTGGGAGTACACGTACGGCTCGGTCTGGTGCTGCTCGGCGGCGTCGTCGTAGCGGGCGGGCAGGTAGGCCCGGTAGTAGTCGTAGGCGCGCTCGCCGTGGCCCAGCATCGCCTCGGCGACCACCGCCCAGGAGTTCGCGTGGCAGAAGATGCCGCCGTTCTCCTTGTGCCCGGGCGGGAAGACGAGCAGCGACAGCCCGACGCCGTCCAGCGGGCGGGTATGCGGGGGAGCGCACAGGGCGACCCCGTGCTCGGAGGCCAGGTGCTCGTGGACGGCGTCCATGGCCTGCCGGGCGCGCCCGGGGCTCGCCGCCCCCGAGATCACCGCCCAGACGTTGGGCTCCAGGTAGATGCGGCCCTCGTCGGCGTCCGCGGAGCCGAGCGGCACCCCGACGGCCGAGATGCCGCGCACGTACCACTCGCCGTCCCAGGCGCCCTCGATGGCCTCCAGCAGCAACGAGAGCTGCTCGACGCACCACGCCGCCACGGAGCCCTGCCCGATGAGCGCCGCCAGCTCGCTGACCGCCCGCAGCCCGTTGGCCAGCAGGAACGTGGAGAACATCGACTCGCCCTCGACGCCGAACTGGAGGCAGTCGTTCCAGTCGGCGGCCAGGCCCTGCACCAGCCCGTGCGCGCCGCGGTGGTCCAACGAGAAGCGCAGCGCCTGCACCAGGTGGCCCAGCACGGTGTCCTCGCCGGCGTCGGCGTAGGGGAGGATCGTCGACAGGTAGTCCAGGTCGCCCGTCTCGTTGACCAGCGCGGTGACGGACATCGGCAGCCAGAGCGCGTCATCGCTGCGGTACTCCTCCAGCTCCGGGGCGCGCTCCTTGCCCGGGGTATGGGTCAGCGGGTGCACCAGCGGCAGGGCGCCGCCCTCGGCGGTCTGGCCGGTGAGCAGCAGGTTCAGGCGCTCGCGGGCGGTGTCGGGGATGGAGTGCACCACCGCGAGGATGTCCTGTGCGGTGTCCCGGAAGCCCAGGCCGTCACGGTCGCCCGCCTCGATCAGCGACACCCCGCGGGACCAGTTGAACGTCATGTGCGTCTGGTAGGCGTGCCACACGTTGACCATCGAGTCGAGCTGCGGGTCCGGTGTGCTGACCTGCAACGGCGCGAGCCGGGCGGCCCACTCGTCGCGCAACGCGTCGACCTCGGCGGCGATCCGCGCGGGCGCCGCATGGTCCGCGACCAGGTCCCGGCGTGGGGACAGCACACTGTCGCCGTCGTCCCAGGGCGCGTCGGGGGAGCCGACGCCCAGGGTGAAGACGATGTGCCGGGTCTCGCCGGGGGCCAGCTCGAGGCGGGTGTGCAGGGACGCGCACGCGTTGTCGCCCCACGTCTCGCTGCCGGAGCACTCGCCCTTCTCGACGGCCAGCGGCGCCGCCGTGGTGCGGTAGGCGCCCAGGAACGCGTCGCGGTCGGTGTCGAACGAGGCGACCTCGGCGCCGCTGAGCGTGAACCAGCACTCGCTGGAGGTGGCGCGCGTGCGGTTGACCCGGTGGATGAACCCGTCGCGGTAACCGGCCCGGACCACGTACTGGCTGTACTGCAGGTTCTCCAGGTCCTGGCGGAAGCCCCAGTCGTTCGCGAGCTCCGCGTAGGAGAACGCCGAGATGGCCCGCGGCTCGTCGCCGGTGTTCGTGATGCGCAGCGACCAGTGCTCGAACGCCTGGCCCCGCGGCACGAACATCGTCATCTCGGTGTCGATGCCCGCGTAGGACGACTCGAGCACCGAGTAGCCGAGCCCGTGGCGGATCGTCGCGCGGTACGCGTTCGGCCCCTCGAGCGGCTTGCCGACGGGCTGCCACGACGCGGACCAGAAGTCGCCCGTCACGTCGTCGCGCAGGTAGACGTACCGGCCCGGCTCATCCTGCGGCACGCCGTTGAACCGCATCCGCAGCAGCCGCCCCGCACCGCCGGACCGGTAGAAGCTGTACCCGCCGGCGTTCTGCGTGACGATGCCGCCGTACAGCCTCGAGCCCAGGTAGTTGCTCCACGCCCGCGGGGTGTCGGGCCGGGTGATGACGTACTCGCGCGCGTCATCGTCGAAGTGGCCGTAGCGCATCGTCGCCCTGCCTCGTCGTCGGGGGTCGCGGCGGCCCGGGGGGACCGGGCCCTGTGCGACGTCGTCGTCCCGGGGCCGCGATCATGACGCGCCAGGGGCAACGATAACGCGCATGGACGCGCTCCCACTACTGATTGGCGCTGGCTATCGGTCCTTCAGGGCGGCCAGTGTCGGCGGGCGCCACAGGCCCAGCCGCGCCACTGACGCCGCGGGCCGGGCGCCTGAGCATCTGCTGCTCGGGCGCCCGGCCCACGGGGGTCGGGACGTGACGGGTCAGAGCGTCGCGCGCACCTTGACCGTGGCGCCGGCCGGGGCGTACGGCACGACGTTGCCGTCGACAGCGACACCGTCCACCTCGAGGGCCGCGCGGGCGCCCGGGGCCCCGGAGTTCGTCACAGTGATCTCGTACACGGCGCCCCGCGCGCGGCGGGTCACGGTGTACTCGGGCACGTCCGGGCCGATCTGCGGGTCGACGATCAGGCCGTCATAACCCGGTCGCACGCCCAGCAGGTACTGCGAGACGGCCACGAAGTTCCACGCGGCGGTGCCGGTCAGCCACGAGTTCTTGGCCTCGCCGTGTCGCACGGCCTGCTTGCCCGCGATCATCTGCGCGTACACGTACGGCTCGAGCTTGTGCACGTCGGAGATGTCCTCGCGGTACGCCGGCGTGATCCGCTTGTAGTAGTCGAACGCCTGCGCGCCACGGCCCACCACCGTCTCGCCGATGATGACCCACGGGTTGTTGTGGCAGAAGATGCCGCCGTTCTCCTTGTAGCCCGGGGGGTACGTGGAGACCTCGCCGAGCTCGATCTGGTAGCTCGTGTACGCGGGGTACTGGAGCACCATGCCGTGGTCGGTGGCGAGCATGTCGTTGACCGCGTCGAGCGCCTTGATCGCGGGGCTGGCCTTGGCCTCGGGCGTGGTCGGGTCCGTGCCCTCGACGCCGATGCCGGCCATGACCGCGAAGCCCTGCGGCTCGATCCAGATCTTGCCCTCGGGCTTCTCGTCGGTGCCGATCTTGTTCCCGTAGAAGTCGTACGCCCGCAGGAACCAGTCGCCGTCCCAGCCGTGGGACAGCACCGCGGCGCGCATCTCCTCGACGGCGGCACGCGCCTCGGCGGCGACGTCGGCCAGGCCACGGCGCTCGGCCAGCTCGGCGTACTCGGTGCCGTAGAGGACGAACTGCGCGGCGATGAACACGGACTCCGCGACGCCGCCCGCCTGGTTCTCCGTCGTCTGGAACGACTCGCCCGGCTCGTTGGAGAAGCAGTTCAGGTTCAGGCAGTCGTTCCAGTCGGCGCGCCCGATCAGCGGCAGGCCGTGCGGGCCCTTGTTGTCGATCGTGAAGCGGAACGAGCGGGTCAGGTGCTCGAACAGCGACTCGGCGAGGGACTCGTCGTTGTCGAACGGCACCTGCTCGTCGAGGATCGAGAAGTCGCCCGACTCCTTGATGTACGCGGCGACGCCGGCGATGAGCCACAGCGGGTCGTCGTTGAAGCCGGATCCGATGTCGTTGTTCCCGCGCTTCGTCAGCGGCTGGTACTGGTGGTACGCCGAGCCGTCGGGGAACTGCGTCGCGGCGATGTCGAGGATGCGCTCGCGGGCCCGCTCGGGGATGAGGTGCACGAAGCCCAGCAGGTCCTGGTTGGAGTCGCGGAAGCCCATCCCGCGCCCGATGCCCGTCTCGAAGTACGACGCCGAGCGGGACATGTTGAACGTGACCATGCACTGGTACTGGTTCCACACGTTGACCATGCGGTCGAGCTTCTCGTCGGTGCTGGACACCGAGTAGCCCGAGAGCAGGCCCGTCCAGTGCGCGCGCAGCGCCTCGAAGGCGGCGTCGGTCTGCTCGGTCGTCGCGAAGCGGGCCAGGAGCTCGTGGGCGCGGGTCTTGTTGACCACCTGCAGCGCGGCGACGCCGGCGGCCTCGTCGGCCGGGGCCCACTTCTCGTCCTGCGGGTTCTCGATGTAGCCGAGCACGAACGTGTGGCTCGCGGACTCGCCCGGCTCGAGGGTGATGTCGAGGGAGTGCGAGCCGATCGGGTACCAGCCGGAGGCGACCGAGTTCGCCGACTTCCCGGCCAGCGGGACGGCCGCGTCGCCCAGGCCGTTGTACGCGCCGACGAACGTGTCGCGGTCCGTGTCGAAGCCGGTGGCCTGCGCGTTCACGCCGTACACGGCGTAGTGGTCGCGACGCTCGCGGTACTCGGTCTTGTGGTAGATCGCCGAGCCGGAGGGCCCGTCCAGCTCGACCTCGACCTCGCCGATCGACAGGTTGCGCTGGTAGTTCGTCTGGTCGTCCTGGGCGTTCCACAGGCAGAACTCGACGAACGAGAACAGCGTGAAGCTCTTCGCCGCGGCGGAGGTGTTGGTCACCGTGACCTTCTGCACCTCGGCGTTCTCCCCGAGCGGCACGAAGAACAGCGACTCGACCCGCAGGCCCCCGCGCTCGCCGGTGATCGTCGAGTAGCCCAGGCCGTGGCGCGCCTCGAAGTGGTCGAGCTCGGCCTTGACGGGCATCCACGACGGGGTCCACACGTCGCCGCCGTCGTTGATGTAGAAGTACCGGCCGCCCTCGTCGGTGGGGATGTTGTTGTAGCGGTACCGCGTCAGGCGGCGCATCTTGGCGTCGCGGTAGAACGAGTACCCGCCGGCCTGGTGGGACAGGAGCGAGAAGAACTGCTCGGAGCCCAGGTAGTTGATCCAGGGATAAGGCGTGTGTGGCGTCGTGATGACGTACTCGCGGGCTGCGTCGTCGAAGTGGCCGTACCGCATGCGTTATGCCTCTCGCGTACTCGGAGTGACCGCGCGTCCGGTGTTCTCCCGCGGCTGTGCGGGGTGTGGCCAACGCGGCGCTGGGTGGGCGCGAGAGCGCTCCCACGCGATCTCACGGGCACGAGCATAGACCCTCGCCTCGCGTGTGGGAACGATGGGCGCGGGTGACCGTTACGGTGGGCACGTGCTTCTCTCCGACCGTGACATCACCGCCGAGCTCGAGTCGGGCCGGGTCGCCCTCGACCCCTATGACGCGACGATGCTCCAGCCGTCCAGCATCGACGTCAGGCTCGACCGATACTTCCGACTCTTCGACAACCACAAGTACCCCGTGATCGACCCCGCGGCCGAGCAGCCCGACCTCACGCGGCTCGTCGAGGTCGAGGGTGACGAGCCGTTCGTGCTGCACCCCGGGGAGTTCGTCCTCGGCTCCACCTACGAGTCGGTGACATTGCCCGACGACATCGCCGCCCGGCTCGAGGGCAAGTCCTCACTGGGCCGCCTGGGGCTGCTGACGCACTCCACAGCCGGCTTCGTCGACCCCGGCTTCTCCGGGCACGTCACGCTCGAGCTGTCGAACGTCGCGACCCTGCCGATCCTGCTGTGGCCCGGCATGAAGATCGGCCAGATGTGCTTCTTCCGGCTGTCGTCCGCCTCCGAGCACCCGTACGGGTCGAGCACGTACGGCTCGCGCTACCAGGGTCAGCGCGGCCCCACGGCGTCGCGCTCCTGGCAGAACTTCCACCGCACGGAGGTCTAGCACCGTGGTCTGGCCCCCCGTGCTGCCCCGGCTGCCCCTCGACGACCCGGGCCTTCGCACCCGCCACCTGCTGGCGCTCCCGGCGGGCATCGGCGCCGACGAGGTCGAGGTCCTCGCGGTCAGCCGCTTCCCCGCAGCCCGCTGGGAACAGCTCCCCGGCATGCAGGACCGCGCCGCCGCCGCCCGCGGCCGATCGGCCGCCCCGGTGGAGCCCGGCGTGCTGCGCGTGTCCCGGCTCTCCACCCTCACCGGCCCCTTCGCCGTGGACCAGGCGGAGGCCGTGAGCCTGGGCCTGCCCGCCCAGACCACCGTCGTGTACGACGCCGCCTGCCCGCGCGAGCGTGGCGCGAAGCCCTACCCGGGTGGTGACCGCGACGGCCTCAAGCGCGCGTTCCCCGAGGCGATGCCGGTCCGCGAGGAGGAGCGCGTCCTGCTCTGGCTGGTCGCCGCCGCCCGACGGCTCGGCGGCGCCGTGCGCACCGGCGAGCACGGCACGGTGCTCCACCCGGACGTCGACGGGACCATCGACCTCACGCTCTACAGCAGCCGTTGGCTCGAGCCCGACGAGGCGCTGGCCGTGATCCAGCGGGCCGTGCCGCGTGCCCGGCTCGCGATGGACGGCAAGCACTGGGCCGGCCCCGCCACCGACGCGGGCCGCAGGGCGCTCGCCGGGAACATCGGCACCGGCCTGCCCGAGCCTGGCGGCGCGGGTCTCAGCGCGGCCCTCGCGCAGCACGGCGTGGAGGACGAGCGCGAGCGCTCCCGGCTCATCGCCGAGGCCCTCGCCTACGACGCCGCGATGCTCGCCGACCCGCCGCCGCGCGAGGGTTTCGGGGTGATCGTCGACCTGGGCGTCGACGGGCTCGTCGCCGTCGAGGTGGGCGCCGAGGAGATCCTCCCGCCGCTGCTCCGCGACCTGCCGTGGACCGTCGCGGGCGCCGTCGCCTACCGGGTGCGGTGGGAGCCGGCCGACGTCGACGAGCTCGAGCTCGAACGCCCCTCCTTCGCGCACAAGGTCGCTCGTGGGCGCGCCATCCCGCCCATGCAGGCGATCATGCGCGAGCTGCACGCGGCCATCGGCGGGGAGATCGCGGACGCCGCGGACTTCCTCGTCGCCCCGGAGGACCTCTAGCCGCTCGGCGGGTAGGCCCCTAGGGCGCCGGCTCCGCGGCAGGCTCCTCCGCTGGCTCCTCCGCTGGCTCCTCCGGCGCGGGCGTGCACGTCGGCGGAGGGCCGGCGGCGGCGTCCTCACGCGCCCCGACCTCCGCCTCGCGGGCGCTCACAGCGGCCTCCCGGGCGGCGACGTCGGCGGCGGCCCGCTCCACCTCGGCGGCCCTGGCCTCCACCTCGGCCGCCCGGGCATCCGACGCGCCCGACGACGAGCCCGACGACGCCGAGGTGTCGGCGGCGTCCTCCCCGCGCGGCGCCGTCGAGCCCTCCTTCGCGCGGACCGCTTGCTCGCGGGCCTTCACCTTCGCCTCCCCAGCCGTCAGCGCCGCATCGCGTTCCTCGGCCTTCTGCTGGCCCGCCGCCAGCGCCTCCTCGCCCGCGCTCACCGCCGCCTCACGGGCCGCGAGCGCCTCCTCGCGACCAGCAGACGCCTGCTGCTGGCCCTCCAACTCGACGACCTTCGCCTGCAGCGTCTGCGCTGCGTCCTCGGTGGCCCGCAGATCCGCCTGGAACCCCTCGGACGCGCCCACCGCCTCGTCGCGCTCCAGCGCGAGCTGCTGGACCTGTTCCGCCAGGGCCCGGTACACCGGCGTCCTCGTCACCCGCAGCGTCGCCGCCGACAACCCGGCGAGCAGTCCCACGGCCAGGCCCGCCACCAGGCACGCGATGAGGATCGGCCGGTCGTACAGCGCGCGCTTGCGGGCGGCGCCCCCGTGCGGCCCTGGCGGGGGAGCCGTCTCCCCGCCGCCCATGCCCTCGTGCTGCGTCCGCGCGTCGTCCACCATGGCTGCCCCCAGCCGATCGAGTCCGTCTTCCACGGTACGTCGAGGGCAGTGGCGCGCGCGGTGTGGGCCAGCCAAGGGCGGGGCAGCCGAGGGGCGGGGGCAGTCGAGCGGCGGGTCAGTCGCGGACGCGGACCCGGTCGAGCAGGAGCTGGGCGATGTCGACGACCTCGGGCACGCCCACCGGCGGGGTGGACACGCCACCGGCGGCGGCAGGTTGGGCGGCGACCCCGTCGGAGAGCATGACGGTGCAGAACGGGCACG
Source organism: Cellulomonas cellasea (assembly GCF_030372105.1). Lineage (GTDB taxonomy): Bacteria > Actinomycetota > Actinomycetes > Actinomycetales > Cellulomonadaceae > Cellulomonas_A > Cellulomonas_A cellasea_A. The sequence goes on from NZ_JAUDBQ010000015.1 coordinate 57,376, forward strand.
CGGTGGCGACCACGTCGGCGCCTGTGGCGACGGCCTCGGCGGCGCGGTTGGTGCTGATGCGCGTGCCGATGGTCTCCTCCATCCACATGCGGGCTCCGCCGGCTCCGCAGCAGAAGGAGTTCTCGCGGTTGCGGGGCATCTCGGCGAGCTCGACGCCGGGCAGGGCGCCCAGGAGCTCGCGCGGCGGGGAGTAGATCTTGTTGTGCCGGCCCAGGTAGCAGGGGTCGTGGTAGGTGACGCGCTGGCCGTCGGCGGGGGTGCCGGGCTGCGGGTCGGTGGGGGTCAGGCGGCCTTCGGCGACGAGCCGGTTGAGCAGCTCGGTGTGGTGGACCACGTCGTAGCGGCCGCCGAGCTGCGGGTACTCGCGGCTGATGGTGTTGAAGCAGTGGGCGCAGGTGACGACGATGGCCTGCGCGCCGACCTCGTTGAGGGTCTCGACGTTCGCGGAGGCGAGCATCTGGAACAGGACCTCGTTGCCGGCGCGGCGGGCGGGGTCGCCGGTGCAGGACTCGCCGTCGCCCAGCACGGCGAACGAGACACCGGCGGTGTGCAGCAGCTCGGCGACGGCGCGGGTGGTGCGCTTGGCGCGGTCCTCGTAGGCGCCGGCGCAGCCGACCCAGAACAGGTAGTCGACGTCCGCGGCGGAGTCGACGTCGGCGCCGACCACCGGCACGTCGAACGGCAGGCCCTTGGCCCAGTCGAGCCGAGCCCGGGCGGGCAGCCCCCACGGGTTGCCCTGCCGTTCGAGCTTGGTGAACGTGCCGCCGAGCTCCTTGGGGAACGCCGACTCCATGAGCACCTGGTAGCGGCGCACGTCCACGATGGCGTCGACGTGCTCGATGTCCACGGGGCACTGCTGCACGCAGGCGCCGCAGGCGGTGCAGGCCCACAGTGCGTCCGCGTCGAGCACGCCCGTGCCGATCAGGTCGAGGCCCGCGTGCGCGTCGGCCTCGGTGGCGCCGTCGCCCGATGCGCGGGCCGCCTGCAGGTAGGGGGCGGTGGCGGCGGCGTGGTCCCGGAGCGCGAGGACGACGCGCTTGGGGGACAGCGGCTTGCCGGTGGCCCAGGCGGGGCATTGCTCCTGGCAGCGGCCGCACTCGGTGCAGCTCGCGAAGTCGAGCAGGCCCTTCCAGGTGAAGTCCTCGATGGCGCCCACGCCCAGCCGGGCGTCGTCGGGCAGGTCTTCGATGGTCTCCAGGTCCAGCGGGGCGCCGCCCACCTGGATGGGCTGCAGGGGGCCGAGTGAGGGCGCGCCATCGGGGTGGCGGCGCGCGTAGATGTTGACGACGGCGAGGAACCGGTGCCAGGCGACGCCCATGGTGGGCTGCAGGCCGACCACCACGAACCAGGCCATCGACATCAGGATCTTCACCGTGGCGGTGACGATGACGGCCGTCTCGAGCGTCGCCGTGGGCAGGTCTGCCAGGGCGGCGCCGTACCAAGCAGTGAGCGGGAAGTGCCACGCGCCAGCCAGGTGGGCGGTGGCCGCGTCCTGGGCGAGCAGGGCGTACTCGAGGCCGCGCAGCGTCAGCACGGCGAGCACCACCACCAGCACGGTCGCCTCGACGAAGTACGCCTGCGCGGCGTTCGACCCGAAGAACCGTGAGCGTCGCTGCTCGTCCTCGGGCGCGGAGGCGCGGGGCTGGCGGCGCAGCCGGATGCCGATGAGCGCGAGGATGCCGAGCAGGGACGCCCACGCGATGCCCTCGGTGAGCCACTCCCACGGTGGCAGGTGCCCGATCAGCGGGAGGGCGTAGCGCTGGTCGACCACCTGCGCGTAGCCGGTCACGAGTGTGAAGAACAGCACAGGGAACGAGATCATCACGGCCCAGTGCGCGGCCCGCACCACGGGGCGGCCCTGGAAGCGGTCGTGGCTGAGCGCCTCGTCGAGGACGATGCGCAGGCGCGGCCCGAGGGGACGCCACCGCTCGGGGGCCGGACCGCCGATCCGCACGGTGCGGATGATGGCGACGAGGCCCCGCGTGAACACGGCCGTGCCCAGCAGGGACGCGAGGGCCACGACGACGAGGCAGACGGTCTCCAGGGTGGTCACACGGCCACGCTATCGGGTCGGGCTGGGCGCGCGGTGGGCACGTTCGGGCCGGTCCCGGGCCTGATCGCACGACCGGGGCACCAATCATCGGTTGGTAGGCTGCCCTTCATTCCAGTCACGCACCGTGGTCGGCGCAATGTCGTTGCGCGTGCTTGTGGTTGCCTGCACCAACCAAAAGTCCAAACGCTTGCCGTGCCCATTTCCGGGCGCTGACCGACGACCCGCCCACCACAGGACGGAGCGGACGTGCTGACACTGCTCGCCGTGCATCTCATCGCATCCCTTGCTGCGCCTGCGCTGGTGCGGGCCCTCGGCCGCAAGGCGTTCTGGGTGCTCGCGCTGGCCCCCGCGTCCGTCGCCGTATGGGCCCTGACCCTCACCGACCAGGTGATGTCCGGTCACGGACCGGTCGAGGTGGTGCAGTGGATACCCGGCCTGGGCCTCGAGCTCGCGTTCCGGCTCGACACCCTCTCGTGGCTGATGTCCCTGCTGGTGGGCGGCATCGGCGCGCTGGTGCTCATCTACTGCTCCGCGTACTTCTCGGCCAGCGCCCGCGGCCTCGGCCGCTTCGCCGCCGTGCTGGTCGCGTTCGCCGGGGCGATGTACGGCCTGGTCACCGCCGACGACATGCTGCTGATGTACGTGTTCTGGGAGCTCACGACAGTGCTGTCGTACCTGCTCATCGGGCACTACAACGAGCGCAAGGCCAGCCGTCGCGCGGCGATGCAGGCCATCGTCATCACCACCGCCGGCGGCTTGGCGATGCTGATCGGCATCATCCTGCTCGGCTCGGCGGCCGGCACCTATCGGATCTCCGCGATCATCGCCGACCCGCCGCTGGGCGGCGCCGCGGTGACCGTCGCCGTCGCGTGCCTGCTCGTGGGCGCCGTGAGCAAGTCCGCGCTGATCCCCTTCCACTTCTGGCTCCCGGCGGCGATGGCCGCGCCCACACCGGTCAGCGCCTACCTGCACGCGGCCGCGATGGTCAAAGCGGGCGTCTACCTGGTCGCACGGTTCGCGCCCGCCTACGCCGAGCTCACCGTCTGGCAGGTCATGGTGGTGGTGCTGGGCTGCGGCACGCTGCTGCTCGGCGGGTACCGGGCGCTGCGGCAGCACGACCTCAAGCTCATCCTGGCGTTCGGCACGGTCAGCCAGCTCGGCCTGATCATCCTGCTGGTGGGGATGGGCACCCGCGCCACGGCCCTGGCCGGGCTCGCGATGCTCGGCGCGCACGCCATGTTCAAGGCGTCCCTGTTCCTGGTGGTGGGCGTCGTCGACGCCGCCACCGGCACCCGTGACCTGCGGCGGCTGTCCGGGGTGGGGCGCGCGCTGCCCATCACCGCCACCGCCGCGGGGCTCGCCACCGCGTCGATGATCGGGCTGCCGCCCTTCGCCGGGTACGTGGCCAAAGAGGCGGCGCTCGAGTCCCTGGCGCACCTCGACCGGGGCTGGGTGGGCACTGTGGTGCTCGCCGCCGTGGCCGTCGGGTCCGTGCTCACCGTCGCGTACGGCTTGCGCCTGTGGTGGGGCGCGTTCGCCTCCAAGCCTGTGATCCACGCGCTGCCCACCGACGCCTCCGCTGGGGCCACCGTCGCCGAGCTGGAGCAGCCGGCGCGCCCGGCCGCGATCACCAAGCCCGCGCCGCTGCTGGTCATGCCGGCCCTCGTGCTCGCGGTGCTCGGCCTCGCGGTCGCACTGCTGCCCACGTTCGGCGAGGACCTGCTCGAGCCGTACGCCAACACGTACCCGATCGGCGAGCCCGGCCACCTGACGCTCTGGGCGGGCCTCACCCCCACGCTGCTGCTCACCGTGCTAGTGGTGGGCGCCGGCCTGCTCCTGTTCGTGGCGAGGCGGCCGGTCGAGCGGTTCCAGGCGGCGATGCCCACCGGCCCCGAGGCCGACCGCGCCTACCGGCGCTTCATGCGCAAGCTCGACGAGGTCGCCGCGGACGTCACGGCGCTCACGCAGCGTGGCTCGCTGCCGCTGTACCTCGGCGGCATCCTGATGGTCTTCGTGGTCTCCGTCGGCGGCGCGCTGCTGACGTTCGGCGCGCTCCCCGACGACCTCAAGGCCTGGGACACCCCCGCGCAGGCGGCGCTCGGGCTGCTGGTCGTCGTCTCCGCGATCCTCACCGCCCGGGCCCGCCGCCGCCTCAAGGCCGTGATCCTCATGGGTGTGGGCGGTTACGGCGTGGCCGGTCTGTTCCTGCTGCACGGCGCGCCGGACCTCGCGCTCACCCAGGTCCTCACCGAGACGGTCACGCTGGTCGTGTTCGTGCTGGTGCTGCGCCGCCTCCCCCCGTACTTCTCCGACCGGCCGCTCGCCGCGTCGCGCTGGCTGCGGCTCGGCGTGGGGCTCATCGTCGGGCTCACCGTCGCCGGGCTCGCCCTCGTGGTGCCGGGCGCCCGCATCCACGTGCCCGTCTCCGCCGATTTCGCCGCCGAGGCCGTCGAGTTCGGCGGCGGCAAGAACATCGTCAACGTCACGCTCGTCGACATCCGCGCCTGGGACACCATGGGCGAGATCTCCGTGCTGCTAGTGGCGGCCACCGGCGTCGCGTCGCTGGTCTTCCTGCGGCGCCGCGGCGGCGCGATCTTCCGCACCGACGAGGCCGCCGAGGGGCAGCCGGTGTGGGGCGGGGGCGGCGGCGACCCGATGGCGGCGCTGCGCCGGCCCGCGGGCGCCACCGAGCCCGTGCCCGTCGGCAAGGTGACGATCAGCTCCCGCTCCCGCGAGTGGCTGCGCGCGGGGAGCACCCTGGCGCCGCAGCGCCGCTCGGTGATCTTCGAGGTCACCGTCCGGCTGCTGTTCCACACGATGGTCATGTACTCGCTGTTCCTGCTGTTCTCCGGGCACAACTCCCCGGGTGGCGGGTTCGCCGCCGGCCTCATCAGCGGCATCGCCCTGGTGACGCGGTACCTGGCGGGCGGACGTTACGAGCTGGGCGAGGCGGCGCCGGTGCAGCCGGGCCTCCTGCTCGGCAGCGGGCTGTTCCTGTCCGCCGGGGTGGGCATCTTCGCGTTGTTCGCGGGCGGCTCGGTGCTGCAGTCCTGGATGATCGACTTCCACCTGCCCGTGCTCGGCGACGTGCACCTGGTGACGTCCCTCTTCTTCGACGTGGGCGTGTACCTGGTGGTGATCGGGCTGGTGCTCGACATCCTGCGCAGCCTCGGGGCGGAGATCGACCAGCAGGCCGAGCAGGGTGACGGCCCCGACTCCTACGACGACGTGCCGGCACTGCGCACGCAGGGCCCCGGCGCCGGCGAGACGGGAGGCGCCCGATGATCGACATGACCCCCAACCTCGTGCTGGTGGTGGTGATCGGCGTGCTGTTCACCGTCGGCGTCTACCTGCTGCTCGAGCGCAGCCTCTCGCGGGTGCTCATCGGCGTGATCCTCATCGGCAACGGCGCGAACCTGCTGTTCCTCATCGCGGGCGGCGCCGCCGGGGCCCCGCCGATCGTGGGGGACGCGCCCGTCTCCGAGATGAGCGACCCGCTGCCGCAGGCCATGGTGCTGACCGCCATCGTCATCACGCTGGGCATGACGGCGTTCCTGCTGGCCATGGCGTACCGCTCCTGGCAGCTCCACCGCCACGACGAGGTGCAGGACGACGTCGAGGACCGCCGCATCGCCCGGCTCGCGGCCATCGACGAGCACGCCTTCACCGACCGCGACACCGAGGACGCCGGCGAGACGCTGGACGACGAGGCCGCGGAGACCCGAGACGAGACCGACGAGCTGCTCCGGGGCGCGGAGCCCTCGCTGCCCGCAGGCCCAGGGCCGGACGACGCCAACGGCGCCGCCGGACCAGCCGACCCTGAGGAGCGCCCGTGATGACCGACCCCACGTGGCTGGTGCCGCTGCCCGTCGTGGTGCCGCTGTTCGGCGCCGGGCTGGCGCTGGCGCTGTACCGCAAGCCGCGCGCACAGCGCATGATCAGCGTGATCGCGCTGACGATGGTGCTGATCGCCTCCGCGACGCTGCTGGTGCTCGCCGACGGCGGCCCGCTCGTGGTCGACGTGGGCGGCTGGGCGGCGCCGGTGGGCATCGACCTGGTGGCCGACCGGCTCTCGGCGCTGATGCTCACCATCTCCAGCGCCGTCACCCTGGCGGTGCTGCTGTACTCACTCGCCGAGGGCGAGGCGGATGGCGACGAGGCCGCGCCCGTCTCGATCTACCACCCGACGTACCTGGTGCTGACGGCCGGCGTCGCGAACGCGTTCCTCTCGGGCGACCTGTTCAACATCTATGTCGGCTTCGAGATCCTGCTGGCCGCCTCCTACGTGCTGCTCACGCTCGGCGGCACCGGGGAGCGGATCCGGGCCGGCAGCATCTACGTCGTCGTGGCGTTGCTGTCGTCGGTGCTGTTCCTCATCGCCATCGCGATGATCTACGCCGCGACGGGCACCGTGAACCTCGCCCAGCTCGCCGTGCGACTGCCGGAGATCGACCCGGGTGTGCGGCTGGTGCTGCAGATCATGCTGCTGGTGGCCTTCGGCATCAAGGCGGCCATCTTCCCGTTGTCGGCCTGGCTGCCGGACTCCTACCCGACGGCGCCCGCACCGGTCACCGCGGTGTTCGCGGGCTTGCTGACCAAGGTCGGCGTCTACGCGATCATCCGCACGCAGACGCTGCTCTTCCCCGACGGGAGGGCCGACGACGTGCTGATGTGGGCGGCGCTGGCGACGATGCTGATCGGCATCCTCGGCGCCGTGGCCCAGGACGACATCAAACGTCTGCTGTCGTTCACGTTGGTCAGCCACATCGGCTACATGATCTTCGGCATCGCCCTGTCCACCACGATGGGCTGGACGGCGTCGATCTACTACGTGGCGCACCACATCACCGTGCAGACGGCGCTGTTCCTGGTGGTGGGGCTGATCGAGAGACGGGGCGGGTCCACCAGCCTCGACCGGCTCGGCGGGCTCGCGAAGCTGGCGCCGGTGCTCGCGATCCTGTTCTTCATCCCGGCGATGAACCTGTCGGGCATCCCGCCGCTGTCCGGGTTCCTCGGCAAGGTGGGCCTGCTGCAGGCCGGTGTCGAGGTCGGCACACCCCTCGCGTACACGCTCGTCGCCGGTGGGGTCGTGACGTCGCTGCTCACGCTGTACGCCCTGGTGAAGGCCTGGAACAAGGCGTTCTGGCAGACGCCGCCCGCCGAGCTGCCCGACACGCGCCTGCCCGGCGGGATGATCGGCCCCACGGCGGCGCTCGTCGGCCTGGGCCTGGCCCTGACGATCGCCGGCGGGCCGCTGTACGCGTACACCGAGCGGGCCGCCATCGCGCTGCAGGAGCGCTCGCCGTACATCGACGCGGTGCTGCCCGACGGCGAGCGCGGCGCCGGGGAGTCGGCTGACTCCGTCTCCGACCAGACGCCCGCGGACCTCGAGCCGACTCAGGAAGCGGAGGTGCGCCCGTGAGCCCGTCGCGTCGCAGGTCGCTGATCCGCCAGTGGCCCACCATCGTGTGGCTGGCCTTCGTGTGGGTGCTGCTCTGGGGCCGTCCGACGGTGGCGAACGCCCTGATCGGCCTCCTGCTGGGCGCGCTCGTGACAGCGACCCTGCGGATGACGCCGATCGCCTTCCACGGCAAGGTGCGCCCCCTGGGCCTGCTGCACCTCATCGCGCGCTTCGCGATCGACCTGGTGCGGGCCTCGTTCGAGGTGAGCATCGTCGCCCTGCGGCCGCGCCACGTGCCGCACGGCGCGGTGATCGGCGTGCAGCTCCGCAGCCACTCCGACCTCTACCTCACCCTCACCTCCGAGTTGTGCTCGCTGGTGCCGGGCTCGCTGGTGGTCGAGGCGCACCGGCTCACCGGCAAGCTGTACCTGCACGTGCTGGACGTCGAGCAGTCCGGCGGCGTGGAGGCGGCCCGCCAGACGGTGCTGGACCAGGAGGAGCGGGTGCTGCGCGCGCTCGCCTCCGATGACGAGCTGCGCCAGGCGGGGCTGCCGTTGCGGCCCACCCGCCGCCGGGGCCGACGCGTGGAAGGGGTGAGCGCATGAGCGGCTGGGTGGTGATCCTGTGCGGCGCGCTGCTGCTGGCTGGCTGCGTCCTCGCCGTCATCCGCATCGAGAAGGGTCCGTCGATGCTCGACCGGACCATCGCGCTCGACATCGTCGTGGCGACGATGATCTCCGCGGGGGCGCTCTACGCCGCCGTGCAGCGCCGTGCCGACATCGTGCCGATCCTGGTCGCGCTCGCGCTGGTCGGGTTCGTCGCGTCGGTGACCATCGCACGGTTCGCCGCCGTCGAGCCGGAGGGCGAGGGACGGGTGCGCACCCGCGAGGAGATCGCCGCCGAAGAGGCTGAGCGGCTCCGCCGGGAGGAGGCCGCCGGGCCGAGCGCCGACCCGGAGGACCAGGATGGCGCCGAGTCGCAGGGCGGGGTCCGATGAGCATCGAGTGGACGACAGTGGCCGACGTGATCGCGTCGGTGTGCATGATCGGCGGGGCGTTCCTGGCCTTCGCCGCCGGGGTCGGGGTGCTGCGCTTCCCCGATCTGCTGTCGCGGATGCACGCCGGCACCAAGCCCCAGGTGCTGGGGCTGGTGCTGGTGATGATCGGCCTGGGGTTGCGGATCGGGCCGGGCCCGGAGGCGGGGGCCCTCGTCCTCGTGGTGCTGTTCCAGCTCATCACCGCGCCGGTGGCCGCCCACATGGTGGGCCGGGCCGGCTACCGCACGGGCAAGGTCCGCAAGGACTTGCTGGTGGTGGACGAGCTCACCATCGACCAGGCGCGGGCCGACAGCACCGAGCCCCAGAACGTCGCCCCGCCGGTGCCGGACAACGAGCAGCGGCCGGAGCCGGGCACGCGCCCCGGCGAGAAGCCCGACTTCGACTGACCGCCAGCCGCAGGCCGGCTCAGCCCGCGCTCAGCTCGGGGTGAGGCGGTTGCGGTTCACCCGCGAGGCGAAGGTCTTGGTGCCGCGGGTCGCGAGCACGCGGGACACCGCCACCACGGCGCCCGTGGCCGCGGCGGCCGCCATGAGCTCGCCCAGCCCGGAGTCGCCCTCGTCATCCGGCGTCGGCGGCTGGTGACCGCTGGCCGCCTTCCACGCCGCGTTGATCAGCTTGTGCGCGACCCAGGCCGCGGCGAGCGCGGCAACCGTGCCGGCGACCTTGGCGAGCATCGACTCCTGCTGCTCGTCGTTCACTGGGACCTCCTGGGATGGATGGGCGTGGCTGCTGCACACCGTACGCGCGGTGTAAGGTCGCCGCTGAACGACAGGGGAGCGCCACAACCCCTCCGGCCGTATGCCGAGGGGTCCAGGGCGCTGAGAGTGCGGGCCATCCGCAGACCCTCGAACCTGATCCGGGTCACACCGGCGTAGGGAGTCGGGCTTCTCAGTCCCGTCGTCGTCGGCCACGGCGAACGCCGCGGGACCGGTGGCGTCGGTGACCCCCTCCTGCATATGGGGAGGATCCAGCAATGCCACGCATTACCAGCGCCCGTCAGAACGGGCGCGCTCACCGATCGACCTTCGCGACGGGCGTGGCCCTCGCGGCCGGCACGGCCCTCGCGTTGACGGCCTGCTCGGCCATCGGCAGCGGGGACGACGCGTCCAGCAGCCCCGACCAGACGGTCACCCTCGTCACCCACGACTCCTTCGCGTTGAGCGATGGGCTGATCGAGGCGTTCGAGGCGGAGTCCGGCTTGACGGTGGAGATCGTCACCCCGGGCGACGGCGGTTCGCTGGTCAACCAGCTCGTCCTGACCAAGGACGCCCCGCTGGGCGACGCCGTGTTCGGCATCGACAACTCGTTCGCCTCACGCGCCATCGACGAGGGCGTGCTCGCGCCGTACACGTCGCAGGCCCCGGCGGCGGCCGACGCGGCGCAGTACGCGCCGGACGACTCCGGCTCCCTCACCGCCGTCGACGTCGGGGACGTGTGCCTCAACATCGACGACACGTGGTTCGCCGAGCACGGACAGCAGCCCCCGGCCACCCTCGAGGACCTGACGAAGCCCGAGTACAAGGACCAGCTCGTGGTGACCAACGCCGCGACGTCCTCCCCGGGGCTGGCGTTCCTGTTGGCGACCATCGGCGCGTTCGGCGAGGACGGCTGGCAGGGGTACTGGAGCCAGCTCCAGGCGAACGGCCTCAAGGTGGTCGAGAGCTGGTCGGACGCCTACGACGTCGACTTCTCCGGCGGTAGCGGGCAGGGCCAGCGCCCCATCGTGCTGTCGTACGCGTCGTCGCCGCCGTTCACCGTGCCGGAGGGCGGCTCGGAGCCGACCACCTCGGCGCTGCTCGACACGTGCTTCCGCCAGGTGGAGTACGCCGGGGTGCTGGCGAACGCCCAGAACCCGGAGGGCGCCCAGCAGCTGGTGGACTTCCTGCTCTCCGACGAGGTGCAGGCCGACATCCCGGGCTCGATGTACATGTACCCGGTGAGCGGCTCCGTCGAGCTGCCCGCCGAGTGGGCCCAGTGGGCGCCGCTGTCCGACGCGCCGTTCCAGGTGGCGCCCGCGGACATCGAGCAGCACCGTGACGAGTGGATCAGGGCATGGACGGACATCGTCACGGGCTGAGCACCTTCACGCACAGCACCCTCACGCCCGACGCGGACCGGGCCCCGGCCTCGACGCCGCCTCCCGTCCCGACCCGTTCGCGGGCCTGGGCGGGGGGCCGGTGGTCGCGGCCGGGGCTCGGGCGCGCCCTCGTGTGGGGGCTGGCGGTGGGCATCCCGCTGCTGTTCCTCGGGGTGTTCTTCGCCTGGCCCGTCGCCACGCTGGTGGCCCGGGGCTTCACCACCGACGGCGCGGTGGACCTGTCCGCGTTCGCCGACGTGTTCGCCCGGCAGCGGACCTGGCGCATCATCGGGCTCACCCTCGCGCAGGCGGGCATCGCCACCGCGATCGCTCTGCTGCTCGGCATCCCGGGCGCCTATGTGCTGCACCGGCGGCAGTTCCGGGGCCGGGCCGCCGTCCGGGCCTTCGTCACTGTGCCGTTCGTGCTCCCCACCGTCGTGGTCGGCGTCGCGTTCCGCTCGCTGCTCGCCACCGGCGGCCCGCTCGACTTCCTGGGCCTGGACGGCACCTTCGCGGCGATCATCGCGGCGCTCGTCTTCTTCAACTACGCGCTGGTGGTGCGCACCGTCGGCGGGCTGTGGGAGCACCTGGACCCCCGCACCGAGCAGGCGGCGCGGGCCCTGGGCGCCTCGCCGCTGCGCGCGTTCGTGTCGGTGACCCTGCCGGCGCTGGCCCCGGCCATCGCGTCGGCGGCGTCGCTGGTCTTCTTGTTCTGCGCCACGGCGTTCGGCGCCGTGCTGGTGCTGGGCGGCATGCGCTACGGCACCATCGAGACTGAGATCTGGATCCAGACCACCCAGTTCCTGGACCTGCGCGCCGCGTCCGTGCTGTCGGTGGTGCAGCTCGTGATCGTCGCGGGGGCGCTGGCCGTGGCCGGCAGGGCCCGCCGCACCCGGGAGCGCGCGCTGTCCCTCGCGGCGCCCGCCGGGGGAGCGCAGCCGCTGCGGCTGCGCAGCGGCGTCGACGCGGCAGCCGCCGGGGTCACCGCACTGGTCGTGGCGCTCATCGCGTTGCCGCTGGTCAGCCTGGTGGTCCGCTCGCTGCGCACGCCGACGGGCTGGGGGCTCGGCAATTACGTGGCGCTCGGCACCACCGGCGGCAGCAACGCGCTGACCGTGACGGTGTGGGAGGCGGCGGCCAACTCGCTGCGCATCGCCCTGGACGCGACGGTCATGGCAGTGGTCGTGGGCGGGCTCGTGGCGCTGGTCGTCTCGCGCCGCCCGCGCCGCCGATCGGCCCGGCGCGCGGTGTCGCTGCTCGACGCGGTGTTCATGCTCCCGCTGGGCGTCTCGGCCGTGACCGTCGGCTTCGGGTTCCTGCTCACCCTCGACCACCCCTTCGGGCTGGACGTGGACCTGCGCCGCAGCGCGCTGCTGGTGCCGATCGCCCAGGCCGTCGTCGCTGTGCCCCTCGTGGTGCGGACCGTGCTGCCGGTGCTGCGCGCCATCGACCCGCGGCTGCGGGAGGCGGCGGCCACCCTGGGCGCCGGGCCGGGCCGGGTGCTGGCGTCAGTGGACCTCGCGATGACGGTGCGCGCGCTGGGCCTCGCCGTCGGGTTCGCGTTCGCGGTGTCGCTCGGGGAGTTCGGTGCCACGTCGTTCCTGGCGCGGCCCGATCGGCCCACGCTGCCCGTTGTCATCTTCAAGCTCATCGGCCGTCCCGGCGCGGAGAACCACGGCATGGCGCTCGCCGCGTCAGTGCTGCTCGCGCTGGTCACGGCCGGCATCATCGCCGTCGCCGAACGTCTGCGCGGCCCGGCAGGAGGGGAGCTCTGATGGACGGGCTCATGATCGACGCGCTCAGCGTCCGGTACGGCGACCCACGCCGAGGCGGGGCGACCACCGCCGTGGACGGGGTGACCCTCGAGGTGCAGCGCGGGGAGGTGTTGGCCCTGCTCGGCCCGTCGGGCTGCGGCAAGTCCAGCGTGCTGCGCGCCGTCGCGGGCCTGGAGCCCTTGGCGGGGGGCGTCGTGTCCTGGGATGGCGCCGACTTGGCGGGCGTGCCCGTGCACCATCGCGGCTTCGGCCTGATGTTCCAGGACGGCCAGCTCTTCCCGCATCGGGATGTCGCGGGGAATGTCGAGTTCGGCCTGCGGATGGCCCGGGCCCCACGGGCCCAGCGGCGCGCGCGGGTCGCCGAGCTGTTGGATGTCGTGGGGTTGGCCGGGTACGGGTCCCGGCCGGTGGCCACCCTGTCCGGCGGTGAGCGGCAGCGGGTCGCGTTGGCCCGGGCGCTGGCCCCGCAGCCGCGCCTGCTGCTGCTCGACGAGCCGCTGTCGGCCCTGGACCGCGCGCTGCGCGAGCGCCTAGCGGACGACCTGCGCTCGGCGCTGACCGCCACCGGCACGACGGCGCTGTTCGTCACGCATGACCATGACGAGGCGGCCACCGTTGGGGACCGTGTCGCGGTGATGAGCGCGGGGCGGCTGCTGCAGGTGGCGGCGCCCGCGGAGCTGTGGCGCCGGCCCGCGAGTCGAGAGGTGGCCGAGTTCCTCGGCTACCAGGCGTTCGTCGACCTCGACTCGGCGCAGGGGGCGGCGATCCGCGCGGCCCTGGGCGGGGACGTGCCCGCCGGGGCGCGGGTGGCGGCGTTGGCAGAGGGCGCGTTGGTGGTGGTCGGCCGCGCTGTCGACAGGGCGCCTGTGCCCGGCTTGGCGGGCGGCTCTGCCCTCGCCTCGGGGATGGTGCTCGCTTCGGCGTTCCGGCGCGGCCGCATGGAGCTCGCGGTGCGGGTGGAGGGCGTGGGCCGGGTGACTGCCGTGGCCGGTGCGGGCGCTGTGGCGATGCCTGGCGACGAGGTGCGTCTGACCGTCGACCCGCAGGCGGTGGCCCTGCTCTGACCTGCGGATGTGACGAATCGGGCGCCCGCTGGACGGGCCGTCGCGGCCGTCGCGGACTACGGTCGGAAGTGTCCCGGGCTCGTTCGTCCGTCCCGGGCTGACTCAGGGCGGGGTGGAACAGCATGGCGGTCGGTCTCGAGCATCGCGAGGTAGTGGGCCTGGACATCGAGGCGCCGCCGGACGTGGTGTGGCGCCATCTGCGGGATCCGGAGTTGGTGCGCCGATGGTTCGGCTGGGAGCGGGAGGGCCTCGACGAGGAGATCGGCGAGACGTTCGGCGTCCGCCCGGTCGCCTCTGAGACGTCGTCCGTCGGCGGGGCGCATGTGCGCGCGCTCGCCTGGCCGCGGGGCGACCGCCTCGTGTTGACGCCGGTGGCGGGCGAGTCGCATCACCGCTCGCACGTGTCGGTGCAGCGGAACGCCCATGACGGGCTGACCACCTTCGACGGGGTGCACGACCCGCGCGACGAGGCGTGGATCGCGGGGGCGCATCAGCTCAAGTTCGCGCTTGAGGAGCATGCGGGCTCCGAGCGCCACACCGTCGTGATGCGGGACTTGGACGCGGGGCCGCTGCGCGACCGCCTGCTCGACAGGCTCGGCTTGCATGGCCTGCGAGGCGTCCCGGTGGGCGGCCACCTCCAGGCCGAGCTTCCCGATGGCTCGCTCATCGGCGGGCAGGTGCTCTACAAGAGCGAGCACCAGGTGGGCCTGCGCCTGTACGCGGAGCACTCGGCGTTGCTCGTCCTCATGGAGACGCCGGCGGGGAGCCGCCCGCCGCATGGCCTGTTGACCGCTGTGCTCTCGCTGTACGAGGTGGACGACGCGGATGTCGCGCGGATCTTGGAGCGGTGGGCGAGCTGGTGGGGCGGCGCGGCCACGTCGTCGACGGCGAGTCCTCGCCGCACCCGGGTGAGCTGAACCCTCGGGGCGGGGCGCCTGCCGAGGTGCAAGGCGCCCACGGGTGGAGTCAACTGTGAGGAGTGGGGGCGAGCCCCGTCTCCCAGGTTGAGCGGACCAGACTCAATATTGGGCCTTGGAACTTGCGTGGCGCGCCGACTGGGCGCAGACTTGAGCGCAGCAGACTCAAGCAGCCCCGCGGTGGCGCAACTCCCCGGGGTCCTCGCACCCACACGAAAGAAGGCGCACGCTCATGGCACGAGCAGTAGGCATCGACCTCGGCACCACCAACTCGGTGGTCTCCGTCCTCGAGGGCGGCGAGCCCACAGTCATCGCCAACGCCGAGGGATCGCGCACCACCCCGTCGGTCGTCGCGTTCTCCAAGACCGGTGAGGTCCTCGTCGGGGAGGTCGCCAAGCGGCAGGCCGTGACCAACGTCGACCGCACCATCTCGTCGGTCAAGCGCCACATGGGCACCGACTGGTCCGTCGACATCGACGGCAAGAAGTACAACGCGCAGGAGATCTCCGCGCGCATCCTCGGCAAGCTCAAGCGCGACGCCGAGGAGTACCTGGGCGAGCCCGTCACCGACGCGGTCATCACCGTCCCCGCCTACTTCAACGACGCCGAGCGCCAGGCCACGAAGGACGCCGGGCAGATCGCCGGCCTCAACGTGCTGCGCATCGTCAACGAGCCCACCGCCGCGGCGCTCGCCTACGGGCTCGAGCGCGGCAAGGAGGACGAGCTCATCCTCGTCTTCGACCTCGGCGGCGGCACGTTCGACGTCTCCCTGCTCGAGGTGGGCAAGGACGACGACTTCTCGACGATCGAGGTCCGCGCCACCTCCGGCGACAACCGCCTGGGCGGCGACGACTGGGACAACCGGATCGTCGAGCACCTCATCAAGGAGGTCAAGAACTCCACGGGCGTCGACCTGTCCAAGGACAAGATCGCCCTGCAGCGTCTGCGCGAGGCCGCCGAGCAGGCCAAGAAGGAGCTCTCCTCCGCGACGAGCACCAACATCTCCATGCAGTACCTGTCGATGAGCGAGAACGGCCCCGTCCACCTGGACAGCAAGCTCACCCGCGCGCAGTTCCAGCAGATGACCGCCGACCTGCTCGAGCGCACCAAGAAGCCGTTCCACTCGGTGATCCGCGACGCCGGCATCAAGCTCGAGGACATCGACCACGTCATCCTGGTCGGCGGCGCCACCCGCATGCCCGCCGTGACGGAGCTGGTCAAGGAGCTCACGGGCGGCAAGGAGCCCAACAAGGGCGTCAACCCGGACGAGGTCGTGGCCATCGGCGCCGCGCTGCAGGCCGGTGTCATCAAGGGTGAGCGCAAGGACGTCCTGCTCATCGACGTCACGCCGCTGAGCCTGGGCATCGAGACCAAGGGCGGGGTGATGACCAAGCTCATCGAGCGCAACACGGCCATCCCGACCAAGCGCTCGGAGATCTTCTCCACCGCCGAGGACAACCAGCCGTCGGTGCTCATCCAGGTCTTCCAGGGCGAGCGCGAGTTCGCTCGGGACAACAAGCCGCTGGGCACCTTCGAGCTCACCGGCATCGCCCCGGCCCCGCGCGGCGTCCCGCAGATCGAGGTCACCTTCGACATCGACGCCAACGGCATCGTGCACGTCTCCGCGAAGGACCGCGGCACGGGCAAGGAGCAGTCGATGACGATCACCGGCGGCTCCGCGCTGCCGAAGGACGAGATCGACCGCATGGTCAAGGAGGCCGAGGCGCACGCCGCCCAGGACAAGGCCCGCCGCGAGGAGGCCGAGACCCGCAACTCCGCCGAGCAGCTCGTCTACTCGACCGAGAAGCTCCTGGCCGACAACGGCGACAAGCTGCCCGAGGACGTCAAGACCGACGTGTCCAAGGCCGTCGACGAGTTGAAGACCGCTCTCGAGGGCGAGGACATCGAGCCGGTCAAGGCGAAGCACGAGCAGCTCGTCACCTCCGCGCAGAAGATCGGCGAGGCGCTGTACTCGTCCGACCAGGCTGGCGCGGCGGCAGGCGCCGGCGCCGCGGGCGAGGCGCCGTCTGACGCCGGGTCCTCGACCGCCAGCGACGAGGACGTGGTCGACGCCGAGATCGTGGACGAGGACGAGCAGAAGTGACTGAGAACCACGGCCGCGCCGGGGGAGAGGGCCAGCCCGACTCCTCCGGCGAGGAGGCCCCCCGATTCACCGACAAGCGCCGCATCGACCCCGAGACGGGCGCCGTGCGCGAGCCCGCGGAACACGAGAGCCAGCCCGATCCCCTCGCCGGGCTCGAGGCCGAGGCCGACGCCCACATGCACGAGCAGCTCGTGGCGGCCGAGGCCCTCGCGGCCGAGCGCCTCGACGAGCTGCAGCGCGCCAACGCGGCGTACTACAACCTCGAGCAGCAGTACACGGGCTACGTGAAGCGCTCGAAGGGCGACGCGATCGTCGCCCGCGACCGCGGCATCGCCGAGGTCGCCGAGGCGCTGATCCCCGTGCTCGACGACATCGAGCTGGCCCGCCAGCACGGTGACCTGGTGGGCCCGTTCGGGTCCATCGCGGAGAAGCTCGAGGGCATCCTGGCCCGGTTCAGCATCGTCAGGTACGGCGCCGAGGGCGAGGTGTTCGACCCGAACGTCCACGAGGCGCTCATGCACTCCCACTCGTCGGACGTCACCGAGCCGACGGTCGCGACGGTGCTGCAGCCCGGGTACCGCGCAGGGGACCGCATTCTGCGGGCCGCCCGCGTGGCCGTCATCGACCCGGACGCCTGAGGCGCGGCGTGTGTCGCGGGTGCATGAGTTGAGCGGGAGGGAGGCGCGGTGAGCGGCCAGGACTGGCTAGAGAAGGACTACTACGCAGCCCTCGGCGTCCCCAAGGACGCAGACCAGGCCGCCATCAAGAAGGCCTACCGCAAGCTCGCCCGGCAGATGCACCCCGATCACAACCCGGACGACCCCACCGCCGAGGCGAAGTTCAAGGACGTCGGCGAGGCCTACTCGGTCCTCTCCGACCCCGAGCAGCGCCAGCAGTACGACCAACTGCGCGCGATGGCCGGCGGCGCCCGCTTCTCCGGAGCGGGCGCCGGCGGTGGGGCCGCCGGGTTCGAGGACCTGTTCGGCGGCGGCTTCGGCCGCGGCGGGCAGCGCGTGCGCTTCTCCACCGGTGGCGGCGGCGGCCAGGAGATGCCAGCAGGCTTCGAGGACATCCTCGGCGGGCTGTTCGGCGGCGGTGGCGGCGGTGGCGGCTTCGGCGGCGGCTTCGGCGGCGGGCGGGGCCCGCGTCCGGGCGCCGACCTGGAGGCCGTGACCACGCTGCCGTTCCGGCAGGCGACCGAGGGCTCCACCGTCTCGCTCAGCGTGGAGGGGCGCACCGTCAACGCGCGCATCCCCCCGGGCGTGCACGACGGCCAGAAGATCCGGTTGCGCGGCAAGGGGCGGCCGGGCGTCAACGGGGGCCCGGCCGGCGACCTGGTGGTCACCGTGCGGGTCACCCCACACCCCGTGTTCACCCTGGACGGCAACAACCTGCGCGAGACAGTGCCGGTGGCCTTCGACGAGGCGGCGCTCGGCGCCCAGATCGAGGTGCCGACGCTCGACGGCAGCACGGTGCGGGTGAAGATCCCCGCGGGCACGCCCTCAGGGCGGACCCTGCGGGTCAAGGGCCGGGGCATCACCACCTCCAAGGGCACCGGGGACCTGCTGGTCACGGTGCTCGTCGTGGTGCCGCAGAAGCTCTCGGACGCGGCACGCGACGCGGTCGAGGCGTTCGGGGTGGCGACCTCCGGCGAGGACGTGCGCGCGGACCTGCGAGCGCAGGCCCGCGCCTGATCTGACAGACCACGGCGAAGGGGCGAGACATGCTGGCGGACGACGCGCAGGTGTACGTGATCTCGGTCGCGGCCGAGCTCGCGGGCATGCACCCGCAGACGCTGCGGCAGTACGACCGGCTGGGCATCGTCTCGCCCCGGCGCACCCGCGGCCGTGGCCGTCGCTACTCGTGGCGTGACATCGAGCAGCTCCGCGAGGTGCAGCGCCTGTCCCAGGACGAGGGCGTGAACCTCGCCGGCATCAAGCGCATCCTCGACCTCGAGGCCGAGGTCGAGCGGCTCAGCCAGCAGGTCGAGTACCTGCGCTCCTTCGCCGAGCCCGGCCGGCGGGTGTTCACCGCCGGGCCCACGGGCGATGTCATCGCGATGCGCCGTGGGCAGCGTGCCCGCGTCGGCGAGCAGCGCAGCACCGGCGGCGCGATCGTGCTGTGGCGGCCGACGCGCCGCGCGGAGATCACCTACCGCTGACG
This sequence comes from Cellulomonas cellasea, assembly GCF_030372105.1. Classification (GTDB taxonomy): domain Bacteria; phylum Actinomycetota; class Actinomycetes; order Actinomycetales; family Cellulomonadaceae; genus Cellulomonas_A; species Cellulomonas_A cellasea_A. The sequence goes on from NZ_JAUDBQ010000015.1 coordinate 75,987, forward strand.
GCGCGGCGACGTCAGACGCCGGCGCCCGCCCGGAGCGCGAGAGCCCGTCGAGTGTCGGCCTCCCGAGCGACGAGGGTCGCGGCGGCGATGCGGTCAGCCTGGCGACGCGAGGCCTGCTGTGCCGCGACCCTGTCGCGGCGTCGGCCGAGCAGCCGGGCGCGTGCCCTGACATGCCGGCCGGCCAAGGGCGAGATCCGCTGCTGGCGGGGTGATGACCAGGCCAGGGTCGGCACGGGGATGCGCACGCTGATGGTGCGGGACTGGTAGGCGATGGTCAACATCTCAGCCCTCCTCTGGTGAGGGCTCGGAGGCCGGGCCGCCGGGGTCGGGGCTGGCCATCGAGACGATGTTCCAGAGCCGGGCCCCGGGCGGGCGCAGCGCCGGGTCGTCGCGTCGGGCGCGGAAGGCCTCGCCGATCTGGCCGAGCTGCTCGACGAGCTCGTCGGCCTCCTCGGGCGTGACCCATGCCATCGTCTTCAGCAGGCTCGGCCCGGGGTCGGTGTCGCGGTCGCCGCTGGTGTATCGCTCGGCCTCCGCGCGCATCGAGGCGATGAACCTGTCCGCGTCGCGGGAGGCGGTCATCGCGGCGAGTTCGACCACGGCGTGGGTCGACGCGGGGTCGGCTCCGGCGCGGTCGGGGTCCACGCCGAACGATCGGGGGCTCGACACCGTCCGGCGCCACGGGCGAAGCCGGCCGATGGGCTCGGCGCGCTCGACGAACCCGTACCGCTCGAGCGTGCGCAGGTGGAACGAGCAGTTCGCGACGGTCTCGTCGAGGGCCTCGGCGCACTCGGTGGCGGTGGCCTGGCGGCGCGCGTCGATCAGCTCGAGGATTGCGATCCGCACGGGATGGGTCAGGGCGCGGATGCGCTCAGGGTCGCTCGTGCGCGCCTGGGGGGTCGTTCGCTCGTCCATGGCCCGACATCTCTTGCGCAATAGTTGTTGCGCAAGAGATGTTGCGTAAGTGCCGCCGTCCCAGGCGGCCGTCCGGCGCGTGTCAGCCGAGGGGCTCGGTCCAGAGGTAGACGTGCAGGTCCTCGCGCGAGGCCGTGGTGGCGAGGTCGACGATGTCGGAGATCACCGGCGCCAACTCGGCGGCCGTCGCCTCCATCTCCTCGCTAGCGGCCCAGCGCTCCGCCACCTCGGGGATCGCGTCCTCGTCCTCGGCGCGCCCGAGCTCCACCAGCAGGTCCACCAGGAACGGCGGGAGCTCGTAGAGGTTCTCGTGGTCCAGGTCCACCTCCTCGAGCTCGAGGTCGCCCGTGCCGAAGCGGACCACCTCGGCGGCGATCTCTCCGAGGGTCTCGAGCTCGACGGCGCCGATCGAGGTGAGCTCGACGTGGGTGGCGGTGTCGGGCGTCTCGCCGGCGTCGAGCGCCTCGGTGCGGGTGAGTGCGGTCGCGTGGTCTGCTGCGAACAGCTCGCTGAGTTCGGCCATGAGCACACTCTGGCGCCGCTCGCCGGGCGGCGGAACTTCGCGCGCCGCGCGTCCCAGAGGTCCGTCCGGGTGATGTCCGGCACAGCCCGTCGGCGCGTCGCGGCGTTTCGCCCGGTGCGTCGCGTGGCGGCGCGCGGGACGAATCGGGCGGGACCCTGTGGAGGGCGCTGTGGAGGGCCGTGTGGGCGGCCTGTGGACCCCTGGAGAACATGCAGGTCCAGGGCTTGTCGGCGCCTCTCGATACCCTGGAGTTGTCCACAGGGGGTGAAGAACGACACGCGTGTAAGCACAAGCGCTAGTGGTTCGGGCAATCCCCGACCACTAGGTGTAGTGTCGAAGACCTCGCCGCGGGCAGTCCGCGGGTGCCACATCTGGGGGAGCCACGATGACGATCACGGTCTACAGCAAGCCGTCGTGTGTGCAGTGCACCGCCACCTACCGTGCACTGGACAAGGCCGGTTTCGAGTACGAGATCGTGGACATCAGCCAGGACTCCGCCGCGCGTGACTACGTCGTGTCGCTGGGCCACATGCAGGCGCCCGTCGTCGTGGCCGATGGCGAGCACTGGTCCGGCTACCGGCCCGACCAGATCAAAGCGCTCGTCGAGCGTGCGGCTGTCGCGGTCGCCTGACCGCACTCGGCCCCGTCCGGGCCGACAGCACGGCGTCACCAGATCGACCTAGGCGAGGGAGCCGCATCATGAGCTCGCTGGTCTATTTCTCGAGTGCGTCGGACAACACGCACAGGTTCGTCCAGCGTCTCGGGATCCCGGCGCAGCGCATCCCGCTGACGCCCAAGCAGCCTTTCCTGCACGTGCACGAGCCCTACGTCTTGATGACGCCCACCTATGGGGGCGGCAACGAGGGTGGGGCCGTGCCACGGCAGGTGGTCAAGTTCCTCAACGACGAGGGCAACCGCTCACTCATCCGCGGCGTCATCGCCGCGGGCAACACGAACTTCGGCGAGGCGTACTGCATCGCGGGGGACATCATCGCGGCCAAGTGCCAGGTCCCTTACCTGTACGGCTTCGAGCTCCTAGGAACGACTGAGGACGTCACGCGCGTCCGCGAAGGGTTGGGAAGATTTTGGCAGCGACAGTCACGGATTCCGGCGTAGACGCAGGGCTCGACTACCACGCGCTCAACGCGATGCTGAATCTCTACGGTCCGGACGGGAAGATCCAGTTCGACAAGGACCGTGAGGCGGCGCGGCAGTACTTCCTGCAGCACGTGAACCAGAACACCGTGTTCTTCCACGACCTCGCGGAGAAGCTCGAGTACCTGGTCGAGAACAAGTACTACGAGCCCGAGGTCCTCGCGCAGTACGACCCGGCGTTCGTCAAGAGCCTCTTCGAGCACGCCTACTCCAAGAAGTTCCGCTTCCAGTCGTTCCTCGGCGCGTTCAAGTACTACACGTCGTACACGCTGAAGACGTTCGACGGGAAGCGTTACCTGGAGCGGTTCGAGGACCGCGTCTGCATGGTGGCGCTCACGCTCGCCGCCGGCGACCAGGACTTCGCCATCCGCATGGTCGACGAGATCATCGCGGGCCGCTTCCAGCCCGCCACCCCCACGTTCCTCAACTCGGGCAAGGCGCAGCGCGGCGAGGCCGTGTCCTGCTTCCTGCTCCGCATCGAGGACAACATGGAGTCCATCGCGCGGGGCATCAACTCCTCGCTGCAGCTCTCCAAGCGCGGTGGCGGCGTCGCGCTGCTGCTCAGCAACATCCGCGAGCACGGCGCGCCGATCAAGCACATCGAGAACCAGTCGTCGGGCGTCATCCCCGTGATGAAGCTGCTCGAAGACTCGTTCTCGTACGCGAACCAGCTCGGCGCTCGCCAGGGCGCCGGCGCGGTGTACCTGCACGCGCACCACCCCGACATCATGCGGTTCCTCGACACCAAGCGTGAGAACGCCGACGAGAAGATCCGCATCAAGACGCTGTCGCTCGGCGTCGTGATCCCGGACATCACCTTTGAGCTCGCCAAGAAGAACGAGCCGATGTACCTGTTCTCGCCCTACGACGTCGAGCGCGTCTACGGCATGCCCTTCGCGGACGTCTCGGTCTCCGAGAAGTACCAGGAGATGGTCGAGGACAAGCGGATCCACAAGACGAAGATCAACGCCCGCGAGTTCTTCCAGACCCTCGCGGAGCTGCAGTTCGAGTCGGGCTACCCGTACATCATGTTCGAGGACACGGTGAACAAGGCGAACCCGATCAAGGGCCGCATCACCCACTCGAACCTGTGCTCGGAGATCCTGCAGGTCTCGACGCCGTCCACGTTCAACGAGGACCTGTCCTACGACCACGTGGGCCGCGACATCTCCTGCAACCTCGGCTCGCTGAACATCGCCCTCGCGATGGACTCGCCCGACTTCGGGCAGACCGTCGAGACCGCGATCCGCGCGCTGACGGCCGTCTCCGACCAGACGAGCATCGAGTCGGTGCCGTCGGTCAAGCGCGCCAACGAGGGCGGCCACGCCATCGGCCTCGGGCAGATGAACCTGCACGGGTACCTGGCCCGTGAGCGCGTGCACTACGGCTCCGAAGAGGGCCTCGACTTCACGAACATGTACTTCTACACCGTGGCGTACCACGCCATCCGGGCCTCCAACCGGCTCGCGATCGAGCGCGGCAAGGCGTTCGACGGCTTCGAGGACTCGACGTACGCGTCGGGCGCCTACTTCGAGAAGTACGTGAACGGGACCTGGGAGCCCAAGACGGCCCGCGTGCGCGAGCTCTTCGAGACCGCCGGCGTGCAGATCCCCACGCAGGACGACTGGCGCGAGCTGGCCGCCTCGGTGCGCGAGCACGGGCTGTACAACCAGAACCTGCAGGCCGTCCCGCCCACCGGGTCGATCTCGTACATCAACCACTCGACGTCCTCGATCCACCCCGTGGCGTCGAAGATCGAGATCCGCAAGGAAGGCAAGATCGGGCGCGTCTACTACCCGGCGCCGTTCCTCACGAACGACAACCTGGAGTACTACCAGGACGCGTACGAGATCGGCTACGAGAAGATCATCGACACCTACGCCGAGGCCACGCAGCACGTGGACCAGGGCCTGTCGCTGACGCTGTTCTTCAAGGACACCGCCACCACGCGTGACATCAACAAGGCGCAGATCTACGCCTGGCGCAAGGGCATCAAGACGCTCTACTACATCCGCCTGCGCCAGCTCGCCCTGGAGGGCACCGAGGTCGAGGGCTGCGTCTCATGCATGCTGTGACCAGGTCTTTCTCGACGTCGAAGAACACGATGGAGCTGTGATGAGTGAGAAGTTGAAGTTGGTCAGCCGTGTCTCGGCGATCAACTGGAACCGGGTCGAGGACGAGAAGGACGCCGAGGTGTGGGACCGCCTCGTCGGGAACTTCTGGCTGCCCGAGAAGGTGCCGGTGTCCAACGACATCCAGTCGTGGGCGACGCTCAACGAGCAGGAGAAGACGCTCACCACGCGCGTCTTCACCGGCCTGACGCTGCTGGACACCATCCAGGGCACCGTCGGCGCCGTCTCGCTCATCCCCGACGCGCTCACCCCGCACGAGGAGGCCGTCTACACGAACATCGCGTTCATGGAGTCGGTCCACGCGAAGTCGTACTCGTCGATCTTCTCGACGTTGATCTCCACCGGTGAGATCGACGACGCGTTCCGCTGGTCGGAGGAGAACCCCAACCTCCAGCGCAAGGCCGAGATCATCATGGGCTACTACCGGGGCGACGACCCGCTCAAGCGCAAGGTCGCCTCGACGCTGCTCGAGTCGTTCCTCTTCTACTCGGGCTTCTACCTGCCCATGTACTGGTCGAGCCGCGCCAAGCTCACCAACACGGCCGACCTGATCCGCCTGATCATCCGTGACGAGGCGGTGCACGGGTACTACATCGGCTACAAGTACCAGAAGGGCCTCGAGCTGGTCTCGCCCGAGCGCCGCCAGGAGCTCAAGGACTACACGTTCGAACTGCTCTTCGAGCTGTACGACAACGAGGTGGAGTACACGCAGGACCTCTACGACGGCGTCGGCCTCACCGAGGACGTCAAGAAGTTCCTGCGCTACAACGCCAACAAGGCGCTCATGAACCTCGGCTACGAGGGCCTGTTCCCGCGCGACGAGACGGACGTCAACCCGGCGATCCTCTCCGCGCTGTCGCCCAACGCGGATGAGAACCACGACTTCTTCTCGGGGTCGGGCTCGTCCTACGTGATCGGCAAGGCCGTCAACACCGAGGACGACGACTGGGACTTCTAGGGTCCTGACGCGTCTGCGCTCCACCTGCTGATCGGGCGGTCCGGCTCCTGCCGGGCCGCCCGTTCGCGTTCCCGGGCCGGGTTCCGACGCCGGGTGTCAGGGCGTGTCTGAGGGCGGACGCGGTGCGGCGCCGTCGACGCGCAGGCCCGGGATTTCCGCGACCGCGGCGCGCCACCGTTCGACGAGCCCGTGCTCGGGCTCGCGCAGCCATTGCACTTGCAGGCCGTCCATGAGCGCGAGGGCGACCTTCGCGAGGTGGTCGGCGTGGTGGTCGGGGTGGGCCAGTCGGGCGAAGCTCGCGAGTGCGATCCGCTGACGCGAGGCGAAGTAGTCGTGCGCGGGGTGGTCGGGGGTGAGGGACTCGGCCTCGAGCACGGCGTACAGGCGCACGACCTCGGGCTGCCGCGCGTTGTGCTGGACGAGCGCGTCGCACATGCCGCCGAGCGTGACGCCGGCGGCGATGAGCGAGTCGGGCACGGACAGCGGCGGGACGGTGAGGATCCCGTCGTCGAAGCCGAGCTGGCGGGCGAGCTCGATCGTGTCGGCGGTGTCGCGCTGCTCGAGCACCGCGATGAGCAGGCCCGTCTTGGATCCGACGTGGTGCAGCAGCCCGGGGATCGTGAGGTCGCAGGCGTCGGCGACGTCCTGCATCGACAGGCCCCAGTAGCCGCGCTCGGAGATGAGCGCGATGGCCGCGGACATGATCTGCTCGCGGCGCTCCACGGGATCCATGCGGACTCGTCGCCGGGATCGGGGGTTCGCCACCGGCCCATCGTCTCACGCAGGAGGTGCAGGTGAGGGGAGGCGACGGGGCGTCGCGGCTGTGCTTAACTACTACCTACTCAGTACTAGGTAGCGTCAGCGTTGACGCGGAAGGAGTGCCAGGTGTCCACCACCCTCACGCCCTACGAGCAGGCCGTCCAGGCCGTTCGGAACGGGCAGGCGGCCACGGTCGCCGCGCGTGCGCTATACGACCTGATGACCGACGACGAGCGCCTCGGGCTGCTCGACGGCGACCAGGAGTTCTGGGCCGGGATGACCGAGATGATGCAGGAGGGCTACAACACCCGGCCGATCCTGCACGGCGAGGTGACCCGTCTGGGCATCCCGGGCCTGCGCTTCAGCGACGGGCCGCGCGGCGTGGTCATGGGGCACTCGACGGCGTTCCCCGTGTCCATGGCCCGCGGCGCCACCTGGGACGTCGACCTCGAGGAGCGCGTCGGTCAGGTGATCGGCGCCGAGGTCGCCGCGCAGGACGGCAACTTCTTCGCCGGCGTGTGCATCAACCTTCCCCGTCACCCCGCGTGGGGCCGCGCGCAGGAGACCTACGCCGAGGACCCCCTGCTGCTCGGCGACCTCGGGGCTGCCCTCACGCGCGGTGTGCGTCGCCACGTGATGGCGTGCGCCAAGCACTACGCGCTCAACTCGATGGAGAACGCCCGCTTCACACTCGACGTCACGTGCGCCGAAGACGTCATGCACGAGGTCTACCTGCCGCACTTCCGTCGCGTGGTCGAGGAGGGCGTCGACGGCATCATGGCGTCCTACAACTCGGTCAACGGCGAGTGGGCCGGCCAGAGCCGTGCACTCCTCACCGACATCCTCCGGGACGACTGGGGCTTCGAAGGCGTCACGGTCTCCGACTTCATCTTCGGGCTGCGCGACGCCGCCACCTCGCTCGAGGCCGGCCTCGACATCGAGGAGCCCTTCCGTCAGCAGCGCGCGCAGCACCTGCCGCAGGCGCTCGCCGACGGCAGCGCCTCCTGGGAATCCGTGCGGCGCTCGGGCGAGCGGGCGCTGGCCACCCAGCTGCGCTTCGCCGCCGAGCACGACGAGGCGCGTCCATCGATCGACATCGTCGCGTCGGCCGAGCACCGTGCGCTCGCCCGCGAGGTCGCCGCCCGGTCCATCGTCCTCTTGCGCAATGAGCAGGTCGACGGGACCCCGGTCCTCCCGCTCGACGCCACGACGCTGCGCAGCCTCGCAGTCGTCGGGCGCCTTGCCGACCTGCCGAACACGGGCGACCACGGCTCGTCGGACGTGCGTGCCCCCGAGGTCGTCACAGCGCTCGCCGGGCTGCGCGCGGCCCTGCCGGACGCCGAGGTGCACAACGCACCGGACGACTCGCCCGAGGCCGCCGCGGCTCTCGCGGCCAGGTGTGATGTGGCCGTCGTCGTCGTCGGCTACACCGCGGACGACGAGGGTGAGTTCACCGACGCGACCGCGACCAACTCCCCGGCGATCGCCGCGCTCTACCCGCCGCTGCCCGACGGCACCGACCCCGCGCACGTGGCGGCCGCCGGGGAGCTGTCCCTGGGCACGGGCGGCGACCGGTCACGTCTCACGCTGCGTCCCGAGGACGAGGCGATGGTGCTGGCTGTCGCCGCGGCGAACCCGCGGACGATCGTCGCGGTCGTCGCCGCGGGCGCCGTCATCACCGAGACCTGGAACCGCGAGGTCCCCGGCCTGGTCATGGCGTGGTACTCGGGTATGGAGGGTGGCCACGGGCTCGCTGACGTGCTGCTCGGCGCGGTCGACGCGAGCGGGCGCCTGCCGTTCAGCATCCCGACGAGCGAGGCTCACCTGCCGGAGTTCGACCGTGACGCCACGGCGATCACGTACGACGCCTGGCACGGCCAGCGGCTGCTCGACCGGCTCGGTGTCGAGCCCGCATTCCCGCTCGGCTTCGGCCTGTCCTACACCCAGGTCGAGCTCGGTGCGCCGACCGCGCGCCGGACAGGAGAGGAGTCGGGCGAGGTCGAGGTCGCCGTGCGCAACACCGGCACGCGCGACGGTCGGCACGTCGTCCAGCTCTACGGCACCACCGAGGGCGACCCGGTGCGTGCGCTGATCGGCTACGCCCCCGTGGACGTCCCGCGCGGCTCGACCGTCACGGCCCGCGTGCCGCTCTCGCTGCGGCCGCTGCAAAAGTGGGACGCGGCGACGCGCTCGCTGCTCAACCCGACCGGCGACGTCCGGGTCGAGGTCGCCGCCTACTCGGGCGACCCCGACGCGGTGGTCACGACTCTGTCCCTGGACTGACCCCCCGGGCCTGATCGCCTCTGCGTGACCCCCTGCCTGGCGCCCGGCCTGTCCCGGGCGCCAGGCGCCCCCCTCACAGAAAGTCGGACAACGATGTCCTCCGTCCCTCCCCCCGGCGACCGCACGGACGCGCCCGCCGCACCGCTCTCCACCTCCGCCGCGCCGGTCGGCGCCCGTCCGCCCTTGCGGCTCGCAGTGGCCCTCGTGATCGGCGGCATCCTCTGGATCGGCCCGTACATCGCGAGCATCACCGTGCTGCTGCCCGCGCGGCTCGAGATCGTCGCACCTGACAGCAAGGTCCAGGTCATCGCGACCCTGGCGATCGTCGGCTCGATCGTCGCCCTGCTCGCCAACATCGTGTTCGGCGCGTTCTCCGACCTCACGCGATCACGCCTGGGCAAGAGGACCCCGTGGATGCTGCTCGGCTCGGCCATCACGGGTCTGAGCCTGTTCGCCCTGACACGGGCCGAGTCCGTCACCGCGATCGTCGTGGTGTGGTGCGTCTTCCAGTTCTTCCTCAACGCGATCGTCGCGCCGCTCGTCGCGGTGATCCCGGACCGCGTGCCCGAGCGGATGCGTGGCACGTACTCCGCGGTCTACGGCGTGGGCTTCATGGTCGGGGCGGCCGCCGCGAACATCGTCGCCTCCAGGTTCGTGGCCAACCCGACCGACGGATTCATGATCATGGCGATCGCGATCCTCTTCTCCGGCCCGGTCTTGGCCCTGCTGGCCCCGGACAAGTCGAACGCCGGTGAGCCTCGACCCGCGTTCTCTCGGGACATGTTGCTCACCAACTTCTCCTTCCCCCGCCGTGGCGCCCGCGACTTCTACCTCGCGATGTTCGGCAAGCTCCTGTTCGTGCTGGCGATGTTCGCGATCACGGGCTACCAGCTCTACATCTTCACCGACCACCTCGGGATGGATGCTGTGGGCGCCGGCGCGATGATCGCGACGATGGCGACCGTCCAGCTCGTGCTGTCGCTGATCTTCGGGGCCGTCGCCGGACCGGTCTCCGACCGCGTCGGCCGACGCAAGATCTTCGTCATCGGGTCGATGCTGCTCATGGCCGTCTCGCTGCTCGTGCCGTTCGTCTGGCCGCAGCCGGTGGCGATGGTCGTGTTCGCCGCCCTCGGGCTTGGCGTGGCCTCCGGGGTGTTCAACTCGGTGGACCAGGCGCTGAACTACGACGTGCTGCCGAATGCCGAGGCCGCGGCCAAGGACCTCGGCATCCTCAACATGGCCAACACCGGTGGGCAGATCCTCGGACCGGTGGTCATGGGCGTCGTGATCAGCGTGACGGGCGGGTACGGGGCGGGCTTCCCGATCGCCGCCGGGATCGCCGTGGTCGGGGCCGTGCTCATCTCGCGGATCCGGTCGGCTCGCTAACCACGGGGGGTGGTGCGGTTCTGACCTCCCCTCGCACGCAAGGCGCCGTCGGCCCAGGGGTCGGCGGCGTCTTGCGTCGGTCTGGCGCGCGAGAGCGGCGCCGCCTAACGTCCCTTCATGACGACTCCGGCCCGCTCGACTGATCCCGACCAGCGACGCCCAGGCGTCCGGCAGCTCCGGCTCGTGGTCGAGGCGGAGGACTACGAGAGCGCGGTGGCCTTCTACCGCGACGTGCTGGGCCTGTCGGAGGAGGCGGCGTTCGCTGGTGACGGCGAAGCGCTTGTCACGATCCTGGAGGCAGGTCGCGCGACGCTGGAGATCGCCAACCCGGCGCAGAAGCGGATGATCGACGACGTGGAAGTCGGCCGACAGGTCGCCCCACGCCTGCGTGTCGCCTTCGAGGTGGATGACGTGGTCGAGGCGACCCAGACGCTCGTGGATGGTGGCGCCACCCAGTTGGCGCCGCCCACCGAGACTCCCTGGCGGTCACTGAACTCTCGCCTCGACGCGCCGGCGGGCCTGCAGATCACGCTCTTCCAGGAGCTCGAGCCCGATCGCGCCACTGGTGGCTCGCAGGGCTGACAGTCAGTCAGCCCTGGTCGTCGTCGGTGGCGGGCGCGTCGAAGGCGATGTCGGCGTAGTGCCGCACCATCGCGGCGGCGGGGCGCACGAGCTCACGCTCACCGGGCACGAGCGCGGTGTCCTGGATGCGGTGCTGTGCCGCGAGGTCGAGGTGGGGTCGTGGGTCCACGCCGGCGGCGGAGAGGAACGAGACGAGCAGGGCGCGGGCGGCCCGTGAGTAGGCGCCGCCAGCGTCGACGGCGACCTCCGCGACGATCACGGCGGTCATCGCCACGTCGAGCCCGGCTGGCCCGAGGGTGGCGTTCGCCCAGTCCACGAGGGCAGGGCCGTGCGGCTCCGTGAGGATGATGTTGGCCGGGTGCAGGTCCAGGTGGATGAGGCTCTCGTCGGCGCGGCTCGTGAGCGGCGCCCCGGACAGAGCCGAGCCGTCACCGGCCACGGCGGGCAGCGGGATGGCGTGCAGCGCATGGTGCAGGTCCGCGAGGATCGCCGCGGCGTCGGTCAGCGACACCTCCCCGGCGGTCATCGCCTGCAGCAAGGTGGGTCCGTGCAGCCGCTCCATCTCGAGGTCGGGGCCCTGCGCGCTGAACACCTCGGGCGCGGGGAAGCCATGGGAGCGGGCGTGGGCCATGAGGCGCACCTCGCCGAGCGCTGAGCGGCCTGACCGGTAGCGGCGGAGCACTCGCTCCTCGTCCAGCGCGAAGACGTCCGCGTCACGCCCTGCGGCAAGCACGGGGCCCGGGGTCGACGGGGCGTGAGGAGCGGCGTCGGGGGCAATTCCGGCGGAGCACATACTTCGACGGTAGACGCGTCTGCGCAGATTGTCCCGCGCAAGGGCTTTGCAGTTCGGTGGCATGGGGCCGAATCGTGTGCCCAGTCCTCGGCGTGGGCTTTGCCTGGAGCGCCTGATCGACCCAACGAGTGATGTAGATCACAAGTTATCGCCAAGGGGATGGGGCGCCTGGCGCCCGAAGCCGTTGTGGCGCCACGCCCGCGGGTCTACCGTCGAAGGGTCCGCCCGGCTCCGTCGAGGTCGACGTGCCGGGGCCTGGTTCGGCGCCCTGGAGGTCACGATGAGCACGCTCATGGACATGCCGCAGGTCAGCGAGTGCTCCGTCGCAGGATGCTCGTACAACCACGACGGGTGCCATGCCGGCGCCGTCACCATCACCGGGGCGGGCGACGACGCGCAGTGCGCGACGTTCATCCCACTCGGCTACAAGGGCGGACTCGACCGGGTGATCTCGCACGTCGGGGCATGTCAGCGCTTCGACTGCGTGCACAACAAGTCGTTGGAGTGCTCCGCCGACGCGGTGCGGGTCGGGGCGGGGCACGACCTCGCCGACTGCCTCACGTACACCCAGCGCTGACGGCCGTCAGCGGGTGAGGTCCACCAGCAGCTGCGCCGCGTCCTCGTACGAGTCGGGCAGCAGCTCCACCCGCATCGTCGGCGGATGGCGGACCAAGTCCTGGACATCGAGCAGCATCGCCTGACGCGCCACCTGGGCGAGAGTGCTGGTCACCAGTTGGTCCAGGGCAGACGGGCTGCCGTCCGCCGAGTGCTCCTCATCGTCCATGGCCGCCTGGTCCACGAGCACCACGAACACGCCTGACCCCAACCCCGCCAACGGCTGGCCGTCGCCGAACTGGTCGTGCAACGCGGCGCCGACCGCCGCCGACCGCGCGACCCGTGACCATGGCGTCGGATCGGGCGTCGTCGCGTCCAGCACCAGCAGCCGGTGCGACTCCCGCACCGGGACGCCTGCCCGGCGGGCCGCCGCATACGACTCGACGAGGCGCGTCGCCAGGTAGTCGCGGGTAGGCAGGCCCGACGTCGGGTCGAGGCAAGATCCCAACGCGATGCCGCTCGCCTGCTCGTCGGCCCAGCCCTCGCACAGCGCGCGCAGCAGCGCGATCGGCGGCTCCTGGCCATTCACGCACCCGACAAAGCAGCCCAGGTCGTCGATGGCCTCCGCGACACCCACGCCCGCAGCGGCACGCGCCGCGCCCAGTCGCGCCACCGCGACCTCGAGGGCGTCACCCGCCGTCACCGCCGCGATCAGTCCGTCGACCGCAGGGTGGTGCCAATCCGCAGGTCGGCGCCACGTCGACGCCTCGCTCCGCCCACGCCACAACTCGCGCAGCGCGGGGCCCACGGCCTGCGCGCCGTGCGGATGGATGTGCGTCACACCAGGTGAGAGGGGTCACCCGCCGATCCATGACGCGAAAGTGGGGACCTCGTTCGGGACGTTTCCCATCGATACGCCCAACTGTGCAAGGCTGGCCCCCAGATGGCGCACCACAGGCGGTGCGCGTCAGGGCGATGGAGCCCACGGCGGTCCTCCGCCCGGGTGACGAGGGGGTTCGGCGAGCAATGGGCGCGACGCGGTCCGAGGGCACAGCCCTCGGTGACGCCGAGCTCATCCGCGCCGCCCGAGACGGCGACACCGACGCCTATGGCCTCCTCTACGAACGGCACGCCGGGGCGACCTGGGCCGTCGCCCGGCAGTACACCAACTCGGCCGCCGACGCCGAGGATGTCGTCGCCGAGGCGTTCACCAAGGTCTTCGCGATCCTCAAGGAAGGCGGCGGCCCGGACGTCGCGTTCCGCGCCTACATCTTCACCGCCGCCCGACGCCTCGGCCTGCAGCGCGTCCAAGCCGGCAACCGCACCCAGCCCACCGACGACGTCCAGGTGCTCGAGGCCGCACTCGAGCCCGAGTCGTCCACCGAGGCCCCGGCGCTCGCGGACTTCGAGCGCGGCGTCGTCGGGCGCGCCTACAGCACCCTGCCCGAGCGGTGGCAGGCCGTCCTCTGGTACACCGAGGTCGAGTCGCTCAGCCCCGCGAAGATCGGGCCGCTGCTCGGGCTCTCCGCGAACGGTGTCGCCGCCCTCGCCTACCGCGCCCGCGAAGGGCTGCGCCAGGCCTACCTCCAACAGCACCTGCTCGAGCCGCTGGACTCCGGCTGCCGCACCGTCGCCGGGAAGCTGGGCGCCTACGTGCGCGGCGGCCTCGCCACCCGGGAGACCACGCAGGTCGACAACCACCTCGAGGGGTGCGGCGACTGCCGAGCCCTGCTGCTCGAGCTCGGCGACGTCAACCACGGCATGCGGGGGGTCATCGCGCCGCTGGTGCTCGGCGTCCTCGGGGTCGGGGCGCTCGCGCAGCCGCTGCCCGTCGGCGGTGGGCTCGCCGCCGGGTTCACAGCGCTGGGGGTGGCGCCGCCCGCCGCGGCGGCCGCCGCCACCGGCTCGGCGGCAACCTCCGGATCCACCTCCGCCTCGGGCGCTGGAGCCTCCGCGGGCTCCGCGACGGCCTCTGGCGCCGGGACGGCTGGCGCCACCTCGGCGGCGGGTGTCGGCGCGTCAGCCGCCGGGGCCACCGCTGTGGGGGCCGGCGTGGCCACAGCCGGCGGGGCCGTGGCAAGCGCCGCCGGGATCGGCGCGATGCTGGCCTCGCTGCCGCTGGCCGTGATCGGCATCGCCGCCTCCGTGGTGGTCGTCACAGCGGTCGCGGCCGCTGGCGTGCTCGGGGTCTTCTCCTCAGAGGCGCCGGACACCGCCTCCGACATGGCGGCCACCGCCACCCAGGAGCCGACAGTCGCGGAGACGTCGACGACCAGGCCCACATCACCCACCAACCCCGCTCCCAGCGAGGAGCCACCCGCGACGACGGAGCCGCCTCCCGCGCAGCTCCCCCCGGCGTCGTCCGACGCGGTGGTGACACCGGCGGCCGTCCCCTCGGCGACGGGCGCGCCCATCGCCCCGCCGGCGGCGGCCCCTGCCGAGCCGCCCACTACCTCGGCGGTCCCGAGCGAGCCGCCGGTCGAGCCCAACCCCGACGAGACGGCCTCGCCGACGCCGACCCCGACTGCCTCACCGTCGCCGTCGCCCTCTCAGTCGCCGGATCCGGCGCCCTCGCCGGAGCCGACCCCTTCGCCAGAGCCGACCCCTTCGCCGGAGCCGACCTACCTGCCAGCGCAGATCACCCTCCCGGCCAGCGCCGGCCCTGTGGAACTGGTCGCCGACGGCGCCGAGCAGGTCATCAGCGTGGAGATCCAGAACACGGGCGGCGTCGCCGCGACGGGACTGCGCGCGGAGGTCGAGCTGCCCCAGGGCGCCGTCGTCGCCTCATCGGCGGTCCAGCCCGCGGCGTGGTCGCCGGGCGCGGTGTCGTCTGCGCGCGTCGTGTCGGCCATCGGCACGCAGGCGGCCAGGCAGTTCGCCCTCAACGAGGGGAACACGTGGGTGTGCGTCGGGTCGACGGGCAGTGGAGTCGCCACCTGCGCGCTCGACAGGCTGCCCGCGGGGTCGACCGCCGTCCTCACGCTCCGCGTCGTGGTGGACGAGGCCGCGCTGGGCGGCACGGACTCGGCGGTGTCGATCCAGGTCACGGGAGACGAGCTCGCGCCGATGCGGCTGCATGCGCCCGTGGTGGTGCACCGCCAGGCACGGCTCGCGGTGAGCGCGCCCGAGTCGCTCGACGTGATCGAGGGCCAGGTCCAGCCGCTCGTGGTGAGTGTCGCGAACAGCGGGGGAGTGCGGGCGCGCGTCGTCGAGGTGCGGGTCGCCCGACCGTCGGGCGCCGACTGGGCGGCGACGCCCGACGGCGCCGGACCGGGGTGGACGTGCTCGCCGGAGGCCGCCGACTCGCTGCTGTGCGCCCGTGCCGGCATCGACCCGGGTGTGGAGGCCCCGTTGGCGTTGGCCCTGCGCGCCCAAGCCCCGGCGGCGCCCGGTCCGCTCGACGGATCCCTGCAGGTCAGGGCGTCGGCGCAGGGCTCGGTCAGCGGGCGCGCGGACGTCGGCATCGTCGTGCGCGCCTCCCGGCTCGCCTTCGGCGCCCCGCCGGTGGCGCAGCTCATCGACGGGCGGCCGGGCCGTGTGACGTTCACAGTCCTCAACTCCGGCAACCACCCCGCGCAGGGGGCGGTCGCCCACATCACGCTGCCCCGGCATGTGATGGCGGACCTGACGCCGTCTGCTGACGGCCGAGGGGAGTGCACGGCTGTCAGCGCGACGGTGGTGCGCTGCGAGCTCGGCGCCGTGGCGCCTGGGCAGCAGCTCCCCGTGGTCATCGGCGCGAAGGCCGTCGCCGCAGGAGCCGGCCAGGTGACCGTGCGGCTCACCGGGGGGACCGGCGCGGAGGTGACGGCGAGCGCTCCCGCCCAGGTCGCGTCCGGCGGGCTGGCGCCGCGGTTCAGCCGGGCCGGGGGATGGGCCGCCACGCAGGTGGGAGCGCCCCTGCTCGCCTGCGCGGGCGCGCCGGGCACCGGATGGTTGATCCCGGACCCCACGTGCACGCGGGCCATCGCCGGCCTCGGGACGTCGCTCGACAACAACGGGTACTTGATGGTCCCGCTCAACGCGGCAGGCGGGAAGAAGGTGTCATCCACAGCGCGCCTGGACATCCCCGCAGGCCGCGAGATCGCCTTCGCCGGGCTTTACTGGTCCGCGAACCGCGGCCCGATCGACCCGCTCAGCGGCGACCCGACATCCGTGCGGCTGCGCGGCCCCGGGGAGGGCTCATACCGCGACCTCACCGGCGAGGTGCTGGTGGAGACGCGGGATGACGCGCGGCGGGTCTACTACCAGTCCTTCGCCGACGTGACAGAGCAGGTCAAGGCCGCGGGCCCCGGTCAGTGGTCCGTGGCGGACATCGCCGTCGCGCAGACCCGGCTGGACTCGACGCCGACGTACTACGCCGGCTGGTCGCTCGTCGTCGTGTACGCCGAAGCGGGCGCGGGGGACGTCACCGTCTATGACGGCGGCGCGTGGGTCGGACGGCAGAACGCCGCGGCGCCGACCTTCACCTTCGCCGCCGAGCCCGGGTCCACGGCGCGGATCGGCGTGGTGGCCTGGGAGGGCGACCGGGGGACCAGCGGGGACGCGCTGCTGCTCAACGGCTCCGCGCTCACCCCGTGGCGGTGGACGGGCTCAGCGCTGTCCGCCACCGGCTCCCAGGCGAACGCCTTCGACTCGACGGCCACCGGCTGGAGCAGCGCGAACTCGATGGGCGTGGACGCCAAGCGGTTCCAGGACGCAGTGCTCACCCAGCCCCTCAGCACGCTGACGGCGACCACCACCGGCGACGGGTACCTGATCGGCGCCCTCACCGTTCAGACGCAGACCGGCTGACGGCGCGCCTCGAACCGGTCAGTCCTCGAGCTCGGTCGCCGCAGCCACCGCCGCCTCGATGGGCACGTCCCCGGAGGTCAGCTCCAGGGTCAGGCCGGAGGCGCGCGGCTCATGCAGCAACGCCAGCAGCACCGCAGCCACGTCATCACGCGACACCGAGCCGGGCGGCACCTCGAAGTCGAGGCGGACGCGACCCGTGCCCGGATCGTCCGTGAGCGCCCCCGGGCGCAGGATCGTCCAGTCCAGCTCGCGGCCGCTCACGTAGTGCTCGCTGGCCGTCTTGGCGCGCAAGTACGCCGCGAACACCTCCGACGAGCCCTCGGGTGGCTCCTGCCCCGCGCCCATCGACGACAGCAGGATGTAGCGGTGGACACCGGCCTCGGCGGCGGCGTCGGCCAGGGCCATCGCGGCAGCCCTGTCGACGGTGTCCTTACGAGCGGCCCCCCTGCCCGGGCCGGCGCCAGCGGCGAAGACGACGGCGTCCGCGCCTGACAGGGCGCCCGGCAGCACGCCGGGGTCCACCGCTTCGAGGTCGAGGAGCAACGCGCCAGCCCCGTCGTCCTTCACGTCGGCGATGTGATCGGGGTTGCGCACGATCGCGATGGGCGTGTCGCCGTTCGCCACCAGTGCGCGGGACAGGCGACGGGCCACCTTGCCGTGGCCCCCGGCGATGACGATGCGCATGGGGCCACGTTAGGGCCGATATGTCACCCGCGCGCGGTCGGCGCGGGGATGCGTGGAACGTGGGGGTGCGCTGCCGGACCGCCGTGGGTCCCCCCAGACCAGTCGGGGTCCGGCAGCGCGTGTCCTCAGCGGGCGTCCCCCGAGCCGCCGAGGACAGTCGGTGGCGCCTCGAGGAGGCGCAGGTGTGAGAGCCGGTGGCGCAGGCTCTGCACATCGTCAGGGCCGGAACCGCCCGGCACGAGGGACAGCGCGGTGAACGTCTCGGCGGTCGGCAGCAGGTCGCGGGCCAGGTCCCGCAGCGTCTCAGCGATCTCGGTGAGCTCGGCGGCGCCGAACGCGGCAGTGCCGTCGACGGACGACGGGTGGGCGTCGGTCGTGGCGTCGTCTTCGTCCCGCAGGCCGACGTACAGGACGAAGCCGGTGCGGGGGCGCGCCTCGGGCGCGCGCTTCTTAGCGGGGAGGGTCATGCGGGCCTCCGGTGTGCGGTCCCACCCCGTGCGGGGCAGGCGGGTGGTGGTCGGTGGACTGACGCGGGTCAGGACCGACAGCACGTGGGGCACAGGCGCGCCAGGTCGTGCGCCGAGACGGCGACGAGGGTGGGCAGCGCGGAGTTCACGACTTGATCGTGTCAGGTGATACGGAGATGCCCAAGGGGGAATGCCCGAGATCTCACCGAGTGAGAACTCTCAGCCAGCGCCCTGGGGCGCCGCCGAGAGGTGGTGTGGCGGCCTGAGCCGCCCGGCAGGACAGGTCAGACGACGCCGTAGAGGCGGTCGCCCGCGTCGCCCAGGCCCGGGACGATGTACGCGTTCTCGTTCAGTCGCTCATCCACCGACGCCACCACCACCGTGAGGTCGCCCCGGTCGCCGACAGCATCCTCGAGGACCTTCAGGCCCTCCGGCGCGGCCAGCAGGCAGACGGCAGTCACGTCCCGGGCGCCCCGGTCGAACAGGAAGTCGATCGCGGCGACGAGCGTGGCGCCCGTGGCCAGCATCGGGTCCAGCAGGAAGCACTGGCGGCCCGACAGGTCGTCCGGGAGGCGGTTCGCGTACGTGATCGCCTCGAGGGTCTCCTCGTCGCGCTGCATGCCCAGGAAGCCGACCTCGGCGGTGGGCAGCAGGCGGGTCATGCCCTCGAGCATCCCCAGCCCGGCGCGCAGGATCGGCACCACGAGCGGGCGCGGGTCGGCGAGCTTGGTGCCCGTCGTCTGCGTGACAGGCGTCTGGATGACCGTCGGCTCCGTGCGGACGTCACGCGTGGCCTCATACGCGAGCAGCGTCACGAGCTCGTCGACGAGGAGCCGGAACGTCGGGGACGCCGTCCGCTCATCCCGCAGGACGGTGAGCTTGTGGGCGACGAGGGGGTGGTCGGCGACGTGCAGGCGCATGGCGCACACGCTACCGCCTGTCCCACAAGGTGGACGCCGCCTCAGGTCCCAGGTGGGAGGATGACCAGCATGATCGGCCTGCCACGTGACGGACGCGACATGGCGGACGCGCTCGCGGAGGCCCGCGCGGCGCTCGCCACCGGCGACGTTCCGGTGGGGGCAGTCGTCATCGGGCCGGACGGCGGCATCGTCGGGCGAGGCCACAACCAGCGTGAGGCGACCGGCGACCCCACTGCGCACGCCGAGGTGCTGGCCCTCCGGGACGCCTCCCAGCGGCTCGGCCGATGGCGGCTCGACGACTGCACGCTCGTGGTCACCCTCGAGCCGTGCCTCATGTGCGCGGGCGCCACAGTGCTGGCCCGCATCCCGCGACTCGTGCTCGGCGCCTGGGACCCCAAGGCCGGGGCGTGCGGCTCGCAGTGGGACGTGGTGCGCGACAGGCGGCTCAACCACCGGGTCGAGGTGATCGGCGGGGTGCGGGAAGCCGAGTGCGGGGAGCTGTTGCGGGCGTTCTTCGTCGAGCACCGGGGCGGCTTGGCTGAGGCTTAGGCCTCGAGGGTCCGGGCCAGGGCCGTCAGGGTGGGGGTCGTGCCCGCGTCGAGCGTCAGGGTCGCCAGCGCGTCACCACGGGTCGGGCCCTGGTTGACGATGACCACCGGCTTGCCCGTCCGGGCGGCATGCACCACGAAACGCCGTCCCGACAACACCGTGAGGGACGAGCCGGCGACGAGCAACGCCTGCGCGTCGTCCACCAGCGCGAACGCCCGCGCCACCCGCTCCCGGGGCACGTTCTCACCGAAGTAGACGATGTCTGGCTTCAACATCCCGCCGCACTCGTCCCCGCCACCGTCCGGGTCCGGCGCCCAGCACGACGCGACCCGGAAGTCCGCCGTCGACTCGATCACCGCGTCCGCGTCGGGCGCGATCTCGATATCCGCCACCGCGCCCACCGACTCCACGAACCCGGGGTTCAACGCCTCCAGACGATCCGCCACCTCAGCGCGCGGGCGCACCGTGCCGCAGCGCAGGCACACCACCCGGTCGTATCGCCCGTGCAGGTCGATGACCGTGCGCGAGCCGGCCTCCTCATGCAGCAGGTCCACGTTCTGCGTGATGACGCCGTTCACCACCCCGCGGGCCTCAAGCTCCGCCAGCGCGCGGTGCCCCGCGTTCGGCTCCGTGCGGTGCATGTGCCGCCAGCCCACGTGGTTGCGGGCCCAGTAGTGGCGGCGGAACGCCTCGTCGCTGACGAACTGCTGATACGTCATCGGGGTGCGCGGCGGGGAGTCGGGGCCGCGGTAGTCGGGGATGCCGGAGTCCGTCGAGACGCCGGCGCCCGTCAGCACGGCGGTTCGCTTGCCCTGGAGCACGGCGACCACATCGTCGAGCGAGCCGGCCGCGGGGCGGGGGAGCGTCGTCGAGATCGTCACCCGAACACCGTACGACGCGGGTCTGGACGCTGGCGGCGGGGGAGTTGCCGGGCGTCGCTGGGGGCTCGATTACTGACCATGGGCTCCGACCAGGTACCCTTCTCGGCGAGGTAGCGTGTCCGAGCGGCCTAAGGAGCACGCCTCGAAAGCGTGTGTGGGTGAAAGTCCACCGTGGGTTCAAATCCCACCGCTACCGCCACCGGGGTACTGACGAAACTCAGGCCCTTGTAGTGACAGAACCCCTCGTGAGAGGCCCGCAAGGGCTTCGAGCGGGGGGTTCAGTCGTTTCCGGGGCGGCCGTGCGGGCCGAGAGGGTGCCGGGCGAGTGCCACGGGCGCCGTTGTGCGGGTTACCGGCCCGCGCGGGATGCACCGGTGGCCCGCTGGCCTGGGGCCGCGGGCTGTCGGTGGAGGTGGAGTTCGGAAGCGGCCTGAGGTGTCAGGCTGCGAGGGGCGGCTCGACCGCCCCCTGGAGGGCGTGGAGCTCGACGGGTTCGTATCCCACGACGTCGGGCTCAGGGCCCAGGACGATGTCGTCGCCGGTGTAGCCGGTGGTGGCTGCCCACTTGCGGAGCATGCGCAGGTTGTAGTGGATGACCGCGAAGGTGGTCATGAGTCCGACGGCGACCAGGCCCACGACGCGGATCCAGCCCCGCTGGACTCCTTCGCCGTCGAGCGTCTTGAGGTTGCCGTAGCCGCTCTCGACTGAGTTGCGCCGGTTCCACTGGGCGATCCATGCCGGTGAGCCCCAGCGCAGGCGCTGGCGCAGGTGCGGCAGGACTGTTGCGGGGAGGGTGATGGTGGCCTGCTTGAACACCTTCTTCTTGCGCTGGGCGGCGGTCGCTGTGTCGCGGCGGTGCGTCGGGGCGAAGAAGTGTCGGGTGCCGTTTGCTTTTCGCCGTCCGTTCGGGACGAGGGCGTACTGGTCCAGCTCGGCCTGGGCTTCCTGGAACACGCGGAGGGCGGTCCGGTTCGCCTCGTACTCGGCCACGCGCGTGGGGTTCGCTCGCGGTCCGGGCTTCTTGATCGCGAAACGGGGTGGGCGGGCGATCTTGTGCAGGTGTCGCGGGGTCCACGGCGCGCAGGGCCAACCGTCGATCATCAGGACGCCGGTCTGCTGCTCCGGGACCGGGCCGCGCTGGACCTTGCCGAGGTCGAAGACCTGATCCAGGCCGCGCGCAAGGACAGGGTCAGCCCAGTGGTCATGGGTCGACATGGAGAAGCCGCGGTCCACGATGACCTCCGTCAAGGGCTGGTGAGCCGCGAGGTTGTCGATCATCCGCAGGGCCGGCCCGGCGACAGCGGCGTTGGCGGGGATCAGCTTCATGGCGGTGATCAGCTTGAGCGGCTGCTCGGGCGAGCCTGGGGTGAACGAGGTGCTGGCCGTGAGCATCTGGAAACCGAAGAAGCGGTTCGCGTCGTACTTGTCGTGGGTAGGGGTCTGATAGCCCCGCCGCCCGTCCGGGTCCCACGCCCCTGTGGGGTAACGGACAAACGTGCTGTCATTGAGGCGGTAGTCCTCACCCTTGATGGTGCGGACCTGCCCCTTGCGACGGGACCACGACGGCATCGACGAGGCGTCGATCGCCACCACCTCGGACGTGCCGGCCGCCTGGGTCGACGCTTCCACGAGCCGTGTGACGAGCGTGTCAAAATTGGCTTCTCGCTGGATCCGCTGGTCCTGGGTCAGCTTCTCACCGTCGGCGCGAGCCGTGTGCGGCGAGTAGTCCAGTGCACGGGTGATGACCTTGAACAGGTAGCGGACCTGGCGGATCTGGAGCTTGCGGACGGATGTGCCGCTGCGCCAGGCGATGCCGTGACGGAACTGTGTGCTGACGGTCAGGTCTGTGGTGAGCAGATCATGGACGCGAACGAGGGTGGCGCTGGCGGACTTGGGGCCGTGGGCGAGCACGCAGGCCGCGATGAGCATCTCCACGGAGAGGCGACGGGGCCTGCCTCCGGGGTTGGCTCGCAGGATGTCCTCCAGGTCCTTGGCCACTCCTGACCTGCGGATAACGGTCAGGACCCGATCGAGGTCACGGTCGGGGATCATCGGGCGTCCGTCCGGGCCGTGCTGCTGTGGAGGGGAGCGTCGGAGAGGTCAGCGAGCGTGCGCGCGACCTGCTCCGGGTCCGGTGGCGGGCACAGGGGGAGCAGGTCCGCGAGCGAGCGCGCCGAGTGGAGCCCGGACACGGCAAGCAGGTCCCCCAGGGGGAGCGCTGCGTTCATGGCAGCGAACAGCCAGGTGGTCCGCAGCCGGTGGGGCGCGATGGACACCGTGTGGTCGTGCCGGGCGCTCACGATGCCGCTGCGCGCCGCGACGGTGACGTTGTGGCGCGTTTCCTTGCGGCCGAGCACCAGGGCGTCGGAGGGCTGGGTCGCGCTCAGCTCCAGGGCTCGGCGTACCAGCGGCTCGTAGGCGCGTCGGATCGGGACTGTGCGGGGATGCGACCCGCCGACCACCGTGACGGCCAGGTACTGCCCGAGCATCAGGTCGGTGACGACGCGGATGTGGTGGCGCCGCACGTGTCGCAGATCGCGCGCGGCCAGCCCGGCTCCCAGCCCCAGACCCACCACGTAGCACGCGTTGCGTTCTTTGGTCGGAGTTGGCTGCGTCATCGCCAGGGCAGCGAACTCCTCGCACTGTTCGGGGCTGTAGGGCGGGTCGATGGAGACGTACGACGTAGTGACGGGGACGTGATCGGCGTCCAGGGAACGCACACACCGACGAAGCACGGCGCGCGCCGTGCCGATGCTCGACGCCGGCTTGTGCCGCAGTTCGCGGTTCACATACGTCTCGGCGAGAGGGCCGGACAGCACCTCCAGTGCCGTGGGCGGGGCACCAGGGTCGGGTCGGTCTGCCAGCGACCACACCCACTGCAGGAATGCGACGACGATCGTCGCCGCATTGCGAGCCGAGACCACGGACTCCGGCTGGTAACCGGCGACCATCTGGACCGTCAGGGGCCGCAGCGCCGCCCACAGCGCGTTCTCGAGCATCTGGGGCCGGTAGCTCTCGATCGCCGACCGCACGGCCGGCTCCAGTGACGCCATGTCCGGGTGTGCGGCCGGCCGGGGACCCTGGGTCGCCCGCCGGTAGGCGGCTCGGTCCGCTCGCGCCTGCGCGAGCTGCTGGCGCTGGGAAACCTTGCGTGTGTTCGTGGGTGTTGTGGCTCGAACCACCTCCATCATCAGCTGAAGGTCATCGGTGTCCAGGTAGGTGCCCAGAACGCCGCGGTCGAACGTCACGGTGCCGGCGGTGAGCTCGGTGACATTGGCTGCGCAGACGGCCTCGACGAGTCCGGCCAGCTTGGAGTCCGTCAGCGGCCCATCGCTGAGCTTCTCGGCCAGTGCCGCGACCACGGTCAGTGATGACCGGTAACCCGCGGCACGAATCAGCTCCGGCGCGGGAGCCGGACGGCGTCGCGCGCTCCGGGGAGCCACGGGCGGGCGCCGCGGAACACCCGCGATGGCGCGCTGCAGCAACCGCAGCCGCCACAGGTGGTTCTTCCGTGTGCCCCTGTGCTCGGTGAACCCAGCGGCGAACCGCTCGATGGCCGCGTCCGACAGCAAGGCGAGCAGGTCGGGCACCTCGTCGCCGCGCCACCCGCAGGGGCTGGCGAGGAACGCGCACACGCTCGCCGCGAGGACCCGCGCTTCCTCCGGGTTCCTCGGCGCGGCGGCCGTCAGCGCGGCACGGACAGCGGGCCCCGCGAGGTCCCACGCCTCCGCGGAGAGGAGTCGAGGGCGGTAGCTGGCGATGCGGAGCGCGATCGCGTCGGTGGTCTCCATGCCATGACTGGTCCGGTGGCCGCCATCCGCGGCAACGACCGCACGGGCGGCGCCCGTGAACCTGCCAAGAACGTCTTCGGTGAAGGGGTTGCGCCCGGCGGGGACGCGCTCACAGGTGCAGATGAGCGAACGCAGCTCAGCATCACCAGCGGCAACCCAGCCGCCAGGGGTGTCCAACCCATGGAGGACAACATGTCCGCACCGACCCACAGCACGAGCCGTCGTCGCACCCTGAAGCAGGGGCGCCTCACGGAACTGCTGGCCCGGCGCGAGCAAGTCGGAACCGCCTGGGCGGAGAGGGCCTCGCATGGCCTCCCCGGCCTCGGTGACCTCACCCAGGAGCTGACCATCATCGAGTTCGCGCTGACCGAGCAGTGGCCGCACCTGGCGCAGTCCTGGCTGCCCGCGTGGGTCATCTCGGACGCGCGCAAGCTCCACGACCCGTCGGCCAACGTCGATGGGACCTGCGCCATCTGCAGGGCGTCGAATCGTCAGGCGGCTGCCTGATGCACTTCCCGACAGGGCGAGGCGATATGTCTCGCCCTGTCGGCCTTGCCCGCGGCACTGTCTTGGGCCAATCTCTACCGCGGCCACGCTCCTCTGGTGCGCCCGCGTTCGACACCCCCGCGGGAACGTCGCCAGCCCGTCGGAACACGCTGTCGGGGACTCATCGCTGGGTCTCGCGATCGTTGACAGGCCCATCTGGACGAGCAGGCGGGCGAGGCAGCCGCCTGACACACCGGGGCGACGCCGCGAAATGGCGCGACTCGCCGCGCTCGACAGGACCGATGCCGCGTCAGCGCTCGGACCACCGCCTTCCGTTCTGCGTCAGGGTCTGGAGTGCCGAGCGTGGGCTCACCCCGATCGGCCCGTCTCCGCAAGGAACGCTGCTTCGTCAAATGGAACGGCACACCCCTGGCATCAACAATCGCCCACCGTCAGACAAACCCAGCAAGACCCGGTCAGGCCCAGTCTCGTCCGGTAGCGTGCAGGCTCCCGCCGTTCCCCGGTTCCGGTCGCCACAGGAGGCTCTCGCATGCCAGACCCCTGGCTTTCCGCCGACGACATCGCGGTGCACCTTGGCGTCACGAAGGACTCCGTCTACGCCTGGATCGCAGAGAAGGGCATGCCCGCTCACAAGGTCGGTCGGCTGTGGAAGTTCCAGACGAGCGAGGTCGACGAGTGGGTTCGGAGCGGTAGCGCCGCCGCGTCGGGCGAGGACGAGAGCCCGGGTAGCAACTGACCAGCCACGACTGTCGGTGCCCACACATAGCCTGAGCGACTGCCCAAACGGAGAGGAGGGACCAATGAACGACGCACAAGCGACAGTGCCTCGGCGCTACGCGCTGTCCTTCACGACCGGCGCTCTCCTCGTCCGTGAGGGAGCGCTGCTCGCTCCTGTCTACCTTGAGCGGCGCAACTGGGAGCAGGTCCGCGACGAGGCTGTCGAGGGCAACCTCCTGCAGGCGCGGACCTACCGAACCGGCGTCCGATTGGTGCGTGAGACGGTCAAGCGCTTGTCAGCGTTGACGGACGACGAGGTCGAACTCCTGGGCGAGGTGACTGCTTCGGAACGAGGCTTCCTCATGTGGGCTGCCGCATGCCGCCGCTACGAGCTCATCGGGGAGTTCGCCGAGGAGGTGCTGCGCGAGCGGTTCCTGCTGCTTGCCTCGTCACTGGGCTACGACGACTTCGACAGCTTCGTGAGGACCAAGGCGCTGTGGCACGAGGAGCTGGCGGCTATCAAGGACTCGACACTGCAGAAGCTGAGGTCAAACGTGTTCAAGATGCTGCATGAGGCCGAGTTCCTGTCGGAAGCGGGCAACATCATGCCTGCAGTGCTGTCCGAGCGAGTCGCCGCGGCGCTCAGCGCTCGCATGCCGAGTGACCTGCGGTTCTTCCCGACTCCGCAGGTCGTGGGGCAGGGGGCTGCGTTGTGATCCCGAAGACTCTGCCCGAGCAGGAAGAGCATCTGTTCGCTGTGCTCAGCGGCCGGCGCTTCCTGCAGATGGAGGGCCTGAGCAACGAGGTCCCGTTCTTCATCTACCCGTACCCGCCCGCGGACGCGCTTGGGGTCGCTGCGGCGAAGAAGCGGATCAAGAACCGGCTGGCAGGCGCCGGGGTGACGGTCTTCGAGATCAACCTGTACGACCTGTCGGTCGAGCTGCTCAAGGAGCGGGGTGTGTGGGACCGGGTCCTGGCGGTCGAACCGGAGCAGGACAAGGCCGATTTCGGCGAGATGCTCCAGGGGATGCTCGACCCGCAGCTGCACATCGCTCCGGCGATCCGCGACCGGCTCGCGCAGGTTGAGTTCGACATCTTCTTCCTCACCGGCATCGGTGAGGTCTTCCCGTACATCCGCTCGCACAACGTGCTGAACAACCTGCAATCGGTGGTTACCGGCAAGCCCATGCTCATGTTCTTCCCCGGCCGCTACGAGCAGTCGGACACGTTGGGCTCATCGCTCGTGCTGTTCGGTCGACTCAAGGACGACCAGTACTACCGAGCCAAGAACATCCTGGAACAGGAGGCGTGAGCTCGATGAAGCTCGACCAGATCTTCGCCAAGGACATCCAGCGTCCGATCGAGGGCGTCATCAAGGCAGATGACGCCGCGCACCTGGGTACCGAGGTCGACGAGTACGTTCTGACCAACGAGGCCGCCAAGGGCCTGGAGATCCTGCTTGAGGAGTACACGTCCTACACCAACGCCAACGGCGTGTGGATCTCGGGCTTCTTCGGCTCTGGCAAGTCGCACATCCTCAAGATGCTCGCCCACCTGCTGGGCGACGTCGAAGGCCAGGACTACCCGCGCCAGAAGGTCTCCGACAGCTTCCGCGCCAAGACTCCTGACGCCTTCCTGCCAGGCCTGCTCAACAAGGCTGACCACATCCCGGGCAAGAGCCTGCTATTCAACATTGACCAGAAGGCCACGCTGATCAGCAAGGATCAGACCGACGCCCTGCTCAAGGTGTTCGTCAAGGTCTTCGACGAGAGCCGGGGCTACTACGGCAACCAGGGCCACGTCGCCCGGCTCGAGCGCGACCTGGACAGCCGCGGCCAGTACGACGCCTTCAAGGAGGCGTTCGAACGCATCGCGGGTGTCTCCTGGACTCAGGGACGTGAGCAGAGTGCTCTGGAGGGTCCGAGCATCGACCGCGCCTTCGCCGAGGTCAACGGTGGGACGGCCGACGGCATCATCAAGCAGTACAGCGCTTCGTACTCGGTCTCGATCGAGGACTTCGCCGACGAAGTCAAGGCTTGGCTGGACAAGCAGGGCGACCCGGCCTTCCGCCTGAACTTCTTCGTCGACGAGGTCGGGCAGTTCATCGGCTCGGACACCAAGCTGATGCTCAACCTGCAGACGATCGCCGAGTCGCTCAACACCAAATGCGCCGGCCGCGCGTGGGTCTTCGTGACCTCTCAGGAGGACATGGACAAGGTCATCGGCGACCGGACCCGGCAGCAGGGCAACGACTTCTCCAAAATCCAGGCCCGCTTCAAGATCCGACTGAAGCTGACCAGCGCGGACGTCGAGGAGGTCATCCGCAAGCGTCTGCTCGACAAGAACACCGCGGGCGGGGCGGCACTGACCGAGATCTACGCGCACCAGCACGCCAACTTCAAGACGCTGTTCGACTTCGTCGACGGGGCCAAGACCTACCGCAACTACGCCGATGAGTCGCACTTCGTTGGGACCTACCCGTTCGTCAGTTACCAGTTCCCGCTGTTCCAGGCTGCGATCGAGGGCATCTCGGACCACAACGTCTTCGAGGGCCGCAACAGCTCGGTCGGTGAGCGCTCGATGCTCGGCGTCGTCCAACAGGTAGCCAAGGACATCGGCAACGTCGAGGTGGGTCAGCTCGCGACCTTCGACAGCATGTTCGCCGGCATCCGCGCCTCGCTGAAGGCCGCCGCTCAGCGCGCTATCGATCGCTCCGAGCGGGATCTGCCGAATCCTGATTCCGAAGCCACCAAGCTGGCGGTCCGGCTGCTGAAGACGCTCTTCCTCGTGAAGTACGTCGAGAGCTTTCAGGCGACCCCGCGCAACCTCACGGTGCTGGTCTATGACCGCTTCGGCCTCGACCTTCCCGCGCTGTCGGACCAGGTGAAGGAGGCCCTGGCGCTGCTGGAGTCGCAGACGTACATCCAGCGCAAGGGCAACGCGTACGAGTACCTGACGAACGAAGAGCAGGTCATCGAGGAGGAGATCAAGAACGTCGACATCGACGCCTCTGAGGTCAGTGGTCGGCTGTTCAAGGTCCTGTCCGGGGACGTCATCAAGACGAACAAGATCCGCTACGCCAAGAACGGGCAGGACTTCCCGTTCGGCTTCAAGCTCGACGACCAGGCACACGGTCCGCAGCGGGAACTGGCGGTCCACTTCATCTCACCGGAGTCCGCGTACTCGCTGGAAGAGATCCGCATGCACAGCGCGGGCAAGGACGAGCTGCGTGTGATTCTCGACCCCGACGCCCGAGTGCTCGCTGACCTGCGGTTGCTGATCAAGACCGAGAAGTACATCAAGCGCAAGCAGGGCAACTCGATCTCGGCCATCGAGGGGCAGATCCTGCAGGCCAAGGGTGCGCAGAACATCGAGCGCGAGAAGGAGCTCGTCGAGCGGGTACGGGGCTCGGTCGGAAAATCCACTCTGGTCATCAACGCCGCGGACATCGGGTCGAGCTCGCAGGACGCGCTGACCCGGGTGTCCGATGGCTTCCAGGACCTGATCAGCCGCACCTACACCCAGCTGAAGTTGCTCGCCGGCATCACCTACAGCGAGCAGCAGGTCGCCGGAGCGGCCAACCCCCAGAGCGGCCTGTTCGACGCCGCCACGTCTAGCAAGCTCTTCGAGCCGTCCGAGGAGGTGCTGTCCTTTGTCATCCGGAAGGAAGCCCTCGGCGAGCAGGTCACTGCCAAGACGATCGTCGACAGCTTTGCGGCCAAGCCCTACGGCTGGGATCTGGCCTCGATCGAGGTACTGATCGCCTTCCTGGTCGGCGCGTCCAAGGTCACGCTTACGGTCGACGGTAACGTCCTCAAGCGCTCCGAAGTTGCCACCACGCTGCGCAACACCCATCTGCACTCGCATACGGTGGTCGCTCGGCAGAAGACCTTTGACGAGCGCAAGGTCGCCGCCTTCCGAAAGTTCTGCACCGACTTCTTCGATGAGGCCAATACGCCCAAGGACCCGCTGGAGCTTGCCCGGCATGGGGCCGACAAGCTGAAGGGCAAGCGTGACGAGCTCAAGGCCACCGTGGCGGGCTCTAGGTACCCGTTCGTGGAGCAGCTCTCGGCCCCGATCGATCTGCTCGACCAGGTGATCGGCAAGTCTGACGACTGGTACCTGACCAACTTCAACCTCGGCGATGACCTGCTCGACGCCAAGGAGAGCACGATCGACCCGATTCAGGCGTTCCTGAGCGGTGGCCAGAGGGCCATCTACGACCAGGCCGTCGACCTGGTGGCCACCCACAGCAGCAACCTTGGCTACCTGCCGTCCGGCAGCGACGCCATCGTTCGCACAGCTCTGGACGACCCCAACGCCTTCCGTGGCAACCGGATGGCGCAGCTCAAGCAGGCCACCGACCATCTGAGCGCCCAGATCGACCAGGTCGTCGCCACCAACCGTGCCGAGGTCGCCGAGGCCATCGAGGGTCGCAAGGCTGAGCTCGAAGCGAGCGCCTTCTTCGCCAAGGCGACTACGGACGCTCAGGAGAGCGTGCTTCGGCGCGTCGACCAGGACATCAACCGCGTTCGCGGCGAGAAGCAGATTGCCCTCATCCGTGAGCTCGGGTCGAGCTTCGAAGAGACGGTCTACCCGGGCCTGCTCGACCAGCTGGCCTCTGCGCACCAGGGAGATGGTGACGATGACGGCGGCACGCCACCACCGTCGAAGCAGACCGTGTCGGTCAAGACCATCTCGGCCACCGGTGTCGGTGGGGTGCTTGAGACCGAGGAAGACGTTGACCGGTACCTCACAGCGCTGCGCAGCGCACTCGTCCAGACCCTGAATGACGGAAAGCGAATCTCTCTCTGATGGAAACCGCACCGCTGAAGTCGTTCGCCACCTGGGCGCGCACGGCACTCATTCGCGAGGTGACCGCACGCATCGCCGTCGTGCTGGCACCGGCGTCTCTCGAGCGTGTCGAGCAGCCCAGGGTCGTCGCGGCCGTGGAGAAGGCCGTCAGCAGGGCGGGTGGCGGTGACAAGGGCAAAGCAGCGGTCGCCGATCGGGTCGCCTACACCTGGTTCAACCGGATCATCGCTCTGCGCTTCATGGACGCCAACGGCTACACAGGCGTCGGCGTCGTCTCCCCACAGTCCGGCGTCGAGACCGGTCAGCCCGAGATCCTGGCCGAAGCCAAGCGCGGCAACATCGACGCCGCTGTGGCCGGCACCAAGACCCGCGAGACCGTCACGGGCCTGCTCAACGGCACCCGCCGCAGCGACAACGCCCAGGGCGAGGCCTACGCGCTGCTGCTCGCGGACTACTGCCGCTACTGGAACCGCGCTATGCCCTTCATGTTCGAGCGGGAGGGCGACTTCACCGAGTTGCTCATCCCCGGGAACCTGTTGGCAGATGACTCGGCGCCGAGTCGCGCCGTCAAGGTCCTGACCTCCGATGTGTGCAAGGACGTTGAGGTCATCGGCTGGCTGTACCAGTTCTACATCTCGGACCGGAAGGACGAGGTCTTCGCCGGGTTCAACAAGAACAAGAAGGCCGGCGCCGACGAGATCCCCGCAGCCACCCAGCTCTTCACGCCGCACTGGATCGTCCGCTACCTCGTCGAGAACTCCCTTGGCCGGCTGTGGATGCTTAACCGCCCGGGCTCGCGCCTTGTCGACCAGATGCAGTACTACATCGCGCCGATTGACGAGGAGGCCGACTTCGTCAGGATCGGCAGCCCTGAGGAACTCAAGGTCGTTGACCCCGCCTGCGGCTCGGGGCACATGCTGACCTACGCCTTCGACCTGCTGTACGCCATCTACGAGGAAGAGGGCTACGCTCCGGCCGAGATTCCGGGGCTCATCCTTACCAACAACCTTTACGGGGTTGAGATCGACCCACGCG
Source organism: Cellulomonas cellasea (assembly GCF_030372105.1). GTDB lineage: Bacteria > Actinomycetota > Actinomycetes > Actinomycetales > Cellulomonadaceae > Cellulomonas_A > Cellulomonas_A cellasea_A. The sequence goes on from NZ_JAUDBQ010000015.1 coordinate 107,185, forward strand.
CCGGCGCACTTGCGGCCTTCGCCCTGACGATGAAGGCCCGAGCCAAGCAGCGCACGTTATTCAGCAAGCGGGTTGAGCCCAACGTCTGCGTCCTCGAACCGATCAGCTTCACACCGGACGAGATCGACTTCCTACTGACCCGTGGCGGCGACAAGCACGCTGAGTTGGCGTTCTGGAACCAGTTCGCCCAGGCGAATGTCACCGGCTCGCTGGTGAAGCCGAATCGGGCCGTGCTCGAAGATGCCCGGCGTGGCCTGACGAATGCCAACGCCAACGCCGTCGACGGCGACATCCTGGTGGCCGAGCTGCTGGATCGGGCAGCGGCCACGATCCGACAGGCTGACGTGCTGTCGCGTACGTACCACGTGGCCGTGGCGAACCCGCCGTACATGGGTAGCGGGAACATGGAGACGACGCTCGCCAACTTCGCCAAAAGCGAGTATCCGCTCGCGAAGATTGACCTATATGCGATGTTCATCGACCGCTGCTTCGAGCTCGTCGATTCGATTGGCGCGGTCGCAATGGTTACCCAGGACAGCTGGATGTTCCTCGGGGCGTACGCCAAGTATCGCGTTTGGCTACTGAACCGCGCGTCGCTCGCGACGCTTGCTCATCTCGGGACGTCGGCCTTCGACACGATCAGCGGCGAGGTGGTCTCGACCGTTGCCTTCGTTGCGAACACGTACGGTGCAGGCGTTTCGCGGTCCGTATTTGTCCGGGCGGCAGACGTCGAAAGTGGAGCCAAGGCAGACGTACTCATGAGGGCGGCGGTCGGTTCCGAGGCTGAGCGGACCTGGGTGCGCAGCGTCTCGGAGTTCCTCGACGTCCCTAACACGCCGGTGGTCTATTGGGCATCGGATGGCGAGCTCGCTGCACTGCGCAAGGGGCCTTATCTCGGTGAGCTGCTGCAGGCCCGAGAAGGCCTGACGACTGGCAATAACGACCGGTTCCTGCGTCGCTGGTACGAGGTATCACAGGGCTCGATTGGCTTCGGCATCGAGTCGACAGAGGAGAGCGTAACGAGTGGTGCTCGCTGGTTTCCGTACCAGAAGGGCGGTTCTTCGCGTCGCTGGTATGGCAACTTCGACTTCGTTGTCGACTGGGAAGACGACGGCGAGAGGCCTCGGGCCAACATCGACGAGGCGACCGGGCGAGTCCGCTCGCACAACTACAACGGCACGTACGGGTTCAAGCGAGGGCTGACCTGGTCCGGGATCTCCGGCGATGGGTTCGCCGTCCGCGATGTCGAGGGTGGCTTCATGTTCGACGCCAAGGGGCCGATGGCATTCCCGAATCGTGAGGACGAGCTGCGCGTGCTGGAGGGCTTCCTCAACAGCTCGACCGCGACCAGGTTCATGCGCCTGCTCGCTCCTCGACTCGACTTCAAGCTCGGCCACGTGCTGAGCCTCCCGGTGCGGGTGCGGACCAGTGATCGGGTCTCGGAGCTGGGAACTCGGTGCATCGACCTTTCGAAGCAGGAGTGGGATGCCGACGAGCTGTCGGCCCACTTCCAGGGCTCACCGCTCCTTGGTGCTAGCCAGTCGCTTTCTGCGGCCGTCGACGCCTGCAACCGAGCCGAAGACGTGCGTGCCGAGTCGCTTGCGACGGCCGAGGAGGAGTTGGACAACTTCTTCGCCACCGCTTATCTGGGCGAGCAGGCGACCGGGAAGGTAGTTCGTCTCCCAGAGCCGGCGAACGAGGACGCGCGTCGCCGCGCGCATGTCGAAGATCTCGTCTCCTACGCCATCGGCTCAATGTTCGGTCGCTACAGCCTCGACGAGCCGGGACTCATCCTGGCCGACCAGGGCGCCACGGTTCAGGACTACCTGGCCAAGGTGCCGAACCCGACCTTCGGTCCGGACAGGGACAACGTCATCCCCATCGTGGACGGTGACTGGTTCGAGGACGACATCGTCGCTCGCTTCCGGAGCTTCCTCCGCGTTGCCTTCGGGGAGCAGTGCTTCGAGGAGAACCTGCGCTTCGTCACGGAGTCGCTCGGCATCAAGGACATCCGCGAATACTTTGTCAGAGCAGGTACTCGGGCGGCGTCGTCGAAGTTCTACGACGATCACGTCCAGCGGTACAAGAAGCGCCCGATCTACTGGCTGTTCTCCAGCCCCAAGGGATCGTTCAGTGCCCTGATCTACATGCACCGCTACACGCCCTCGACGGTCTCGACGGTGCTCAACGAGTACCTGCGTGAGTTCAGGGCCAAGCTTGCGTCGAGCCTCCAACAGAAGGAGAGCCTCGCCGCCGGCGGTGGGACACCGCGCCAGCAGGCGGCCGCGCAGAAGGAGGCCGACCGGCTGCGCAAGGTGCTGCTCGAGCTTGAGGGGTACGAGCACGACGTCCTCTACCCGCTGGCCTCCCGTCAGCTCTCGATCGACCTGGACGACGGGGTGAAGACGAACTACCCGAAGTTCGGGGCCGCCCTGAAGAAGATCCCCGGCCTTGAGGCCAGCGATGAGTGACGCCGCCACGGTCCGCCCGCACCTGCTGCGGTGGTTCGACAGCCACCGAGTCGTCTTCTGGCACGACCCGGACGGCCACTACGCCGCAGATTTTGCCGGTCTCGACCTACCAGGCGTCCAGACGATCCAGGTCGCCAATGACGAGTACGGGATCAAGAGGCAGTTGCTGCACGACAAGCCGGAGGGCAGGTTCCTGGTCTACCGCTCCGGTCAGGTTCCGGCCGGTATCGGGAACTGGCTGCTCGACCTGGAGCTGGCCTACGGGGTCTTCACGGCCGACCGCACCGCCCTCGTAGCGCAGGATCTCGGCCTGGCGGGCAAGGGCATCGACGAGGTCGTCCAGGCGCACGAGAAGTTCTTCAACGCGACCAAGCGCGTCCAGAGCCTCAAGGCGCTCCTGAACCCTGACGATGACGCGACTGACCTGCGGGCCAAGATGACCGCGGTGCTGCTGGGCCTCAAGGACACCCACAGCCTGCTGGAGATCACACGCGCCCTGATGGTCGAGAACGCCAAGGGTCAAGAAGCCAAGTACGGGGCCCTCGTTGATTACAGCCTCGATGACTTCTACTGGCGAGGCGTCACGCGCATCTACGGGTACGAGGCGACCTCGCCGAGCATCGACGACCTAGTGCTGTGGATCTTCCGGAGGGCCATCGAGGGCTTCAGGTCTGACCGGCCGGGTGGCCTGCAGAACATCCAGCTCGACTTTGCGAGCCTGCGTAACGACCGGCGTAGCCAGGAGGCGCTGGCAACGCTCGCCAAGCGGGCAGCCCGCGACCTCGACTACATGTCGCAGATCGAGGACGCGAGCTTCCGCGATCTGGTCGGGGTCGACCTGTTCGAGGAGATCGATCAGAAGATCATCAGCGATCTGGCGCGGGCAGTGGCCGAGCAGACCGTCACTTCGCGCGAGGTTGCGGATGTGGTCCGGGCACGTCAGAGCAGCGTGTGGATCGACAGCTACAGCCAGCTCTACACGGCCATCGGCAGTGCCTCTGAGTTGCTCGGTGAGCTGGCCTCGCTGGATCTGGGCATGCAGTCGTTCGACGACGGACTGCAGCGCTACCGCCGCGAGTGGTTCCGCATCGACCAGCTCTACCGACAGTTCGTCTACGCCGCGCGCACGGCTGAGTACCCCAAGCCGCTGGAACCCCTGCGCGAGCAGGTCGAGAAGCGCTACACGAACAAGTTCGTCTACGAGCTGGGGAACGCCTGGCAGCAGCAGGTCGACCAGGCCGAACGCTGGCGCTCGACAGCGCTCCGCTCGCAGACGGCCTTCTACGCCAGCTACGTGGAGCCGCTGGTGCGTGATGGCGACAAGAAGGCGGTCGTCATCATCTCCGACGCCATGCGCTATGAGGTGGCTGATGAGCTCGGCTCGCGCATCCGCCAAGAGGACCGCTTCGATGCCACGCTCGAAGCCGTACTCGGGGTGCTTCCCAGCTACACCCAGCTCGGCATGGCGGCGCTGCTGCCGCACTCGACGCTCAAGCACTCGACCGATGCCAAGACAGTGTTGGCTGACGACCGGCCGACGAACAGCACCACGTTCCGCGGCAAGATCCTGGAGGCTGTTGGTGGCTCGGCGATCCAGGCCGAGGACTTCAAGGCGATGGGCGCGGAGGAGCGGCGCGAGCTCTACAAGGCCAACCGGGTCTTGTACGTCTATCACAACCGAATCGACGCCACGGGGGACAAGCCCGGCACAGAACGCCAGGTCTTCGAGGCCGTGGATGACACGCTGCGCGACATCGTCGAGCTCGTGAAGAAGCTGGCCAGCGCCAACGCCACGAACATCTTCATCACGGCCGACCACGGCTTCCTGTTCCAGGACGAGGCGCTGGCCGACACCTTCTTCCTGTCGACCAAGCCGCACGGCGACGACCTCAAGTACGTCAACAAGCGTTTCGTGCTCGGAACGGGTCTCAAGGCTGACCCCGCCTTCGCTACTTTCGAGGCCGCCCAACTCGGGCTGGAGAGCGAGCTGGAGGTCCAGATCCCCAAGTCGATCCATCGCCTGCGGCTGGCCGGTAGCGGCTCGCGCTTCGTCCACGGCGGCGCGACGCTGCAGGAGATCGTCGTCCCGGTGCTGGTGGTCAACAAGAAGCGCAAGAGCGACACCAGACTGGTCAACGTCGAGGTCTGGCCGGAGTCGGACAAGATCACGACCGGGCAGGTCGTCGTCCGCCTGTTCCAGACCGATCCGATCAGCGACAAGGTTCAGCCGCGCACGCTGCGGGCTGGCCTGTACGTCGGCGAGACCCTGATCTCGAACCTTGTCGACCTGACCTTCGACCAGGCCTCGGCCGACAAGCGCGACCGCTACCAGGGTGCCCGGATGCTGCTCACCCAGGAGTCGAGCGACTACAACAACCGGGCCGTGGAGTTCCGCCTGGAGGAGCGCATCCCCAACACAAACCAGTGGCGGGTCTTCGCCAAGGCGGTCTACACGCTGAAGCGTTCGTTCGCGTCGGACTTCGACTTCTGAGGGGGAAGGGAGCAGAGATGAGTGAGACCGAGAACGAGACGCCCGAACCGAGCCCGCCGGAGCAGAGCGATCTCGATTACAAGATCAACCTGCTGTTCCCCGGAGTCGTCGTCCGCAAGGACCTGGTCAAGGCGGTCAAGGGCAACGCGATCGTGCCGACGTACGTCCTGGAGTACCTGCTCGGGCAGTACGCCGCCTCCGACGACGAAGCCACCATCCAGGCAGGTATCGACACCGTCCGCAAGATCCTGGCCGAGCACTACGTCCACCGCAGCGAGTCCGAGCTGGTCAAGTCGACCATCAAGGAGCGCGGCCGGCACCGGGTCATCGACAAGGTCGCTGTCACCCTCAACGAGAAGGCCGACGTCTACGAGGCTGAGTTCGCCAACCTCGGCATCAGGGGGGTGGTCGTCGACTCGCCGGTCATCAAGGCCCACCCCAAGCTGTTGGTCGGCGGCGTGTGGTGCATCTGCGACATCGAGTACTTCCACAGCGACGATCAGCGCGTTGTGCCCTGGATCCTCGGCTCGATCAAGCCGATCCAGCTCTCCAAGTTCGATGTCGAGCAGTACCTCGAGGCCCGGCGCGGGTTCAATACCGAGGAGTGGATCGACCTGCTCCTGCAGTCGATCGGCTTCAACCCGGCGATGTTCAGCAGGCGGGGGAAGTTCTTCCAGCTCGTGCGTCTCATCCCGTTCGTCGAGCGCAACTACAACCTGGTCGAGCTCGGCCCCAAGGGCACCGGCAAGTCCCACATCTTCTCCGAGTTCTCCCCCCACGGGATGCTGATCTCGGGGGGCGAGGTCACCGTCCCGAAGCTCTTCGTCAACAACTCCAACGGACGTATCGGCCTGGTCGGGTACTGGGACGTCGTCGCCTTCGACGAGTTCGCCGGCAAGAAGAAGCGCACCGACAGGGCGCTCGTCGACATCATGAAGAACTACATGGCGAACAAGTCGTTCTCCCGTGGGGTCGAGACGCTCGGCGCCGAGGCCTCGATGGTCTTCGTCGGCAACACATCACACACCGTGCCTTACATGCTGAAGAACGCCGACCTGTTCGACGAGCTGCCTGAGGCCTACCACGACCCCGCCTACCTCGACCGCCTGCACTGCTACATCCCCGGCTGGGAAGTCGACATCATCCGTGGCGAGATGTTCTCCGATGGCTACGGGTTCGTCGTCGACTACATCGCCGAAGTCCTCAAGTCGATGCGCTCGCAGGACTACTCCGACCGCTACCAGCAGCACTTCACACTCTCGCCCGACATCTCGACCCGCGACCGCGACGGCATCCACAAGACCTTTTCGGGCCTGATGAAGATCCTCTACCCAGGCGGCGAGGCCACGAAGGAGGAGATCGAAGAGATCCTCCGGTTCGCCATCGAGGGCCGCAAGCGCGTCAAGGACCAGATCCTGCGCATCGACTCCACCATGGCCGAGGTCAAATTCGGTTACCTCGACACCGCGGGCACCTGGCACGTCGTCGCTACGCTCGAGGAAACCGAGTACCCGACCTACTACCACCGCGGGCGCAAGGAAGAAGAGAACGAGCCGGAGGAGCCGCCGACCGACACTGACCCGCTCAGCGGTGGTGCCACTTCGGCCGGCGCCACGAGCACCGACAAGCCTGCCGAGCCGGAACCGGAGCCCGAGCTGTTCCAGGGGCACCGCGACTACCAGGAAGGCCAGCGCGGCGTCTCGTTCGACTCGCTGCTCGTCCCGTACCTGCGCGGCGCCACCGAGATCACGATCGTCGACCCCTACGTGCGAATGTTCCACCAGGCTAGGAACCTCATGGAGCTGGTCGAGGGGATCGCGCGTGGCAAGGAACCCGCCGACGAAGTGACACTCAAGCTCGTCACAGTCGAGAACCAGGATGGTCCAGAGAAGGCCCAGCGCCAGCTGGAGTACCTACTCCAGATCAAGAAGAGCGCCGGTGTGCTCGGCATCGTCTTCGATGTCGAGCTGGTCGACCCGACCGCCATCCACGACCGCTCGATCACGACCAACACCGGCTGGAAGATCCTGCTCGGGCGTGGGCTGGACATATTCCAGCGCATGGCCGACAGCCCCTTCGACCTGGCCACCAAGTACCAGAAGTACCGCGAGCTCAAGGGCTTCGGCATCACGTATCTCCGCGAGACCAGCGAGTAGACGGCAACATGGAGCCGAGCTCACGCTGCCACCTGCGAGGAGCCACACCCAAGGTCTGGCCGATCGCAACCAGAGGAGTCCAATGAGCGACTGGTGGGAGCTGTACGCCGCTTCAATCCCCGACGGTGCGGACCTGGTGGCGTCAAGAGACACCCCAGGCTGGGTCCGTGGCTTCTTCCGGGGAGCGGACGGGATTGGAGGACACGCGGAGTTCGCGAAGATCGACCTGCGCGGACCGGCGGCGATCGTTGCGGCCATCAGCCTCGCAGCGGGCGTCGTCGGCACCGTCGCTGTCGTCAAGAACGCCTCCCGCGTCCAGCAGTGGTGGGAAGACCAAGTCCTACCGACCGCTCAGACGGCGTTGAGTCGAATCACCCGACAGGACGAGTTGCCCAGCCGATCCGCCACGCCTGAGCTGGTGTTGAGCGAACCGGTCGTAGAGAGCTTCTCCAACGAGATTGACGATGCGTTGGAGGACACCAGGACCAGCATGAGCACTGCCGAAGCGCAGCGGCACCTGCTTGAGATTCTGATGGCTGCCTCGATCATCGCCGACAGGATGCGAGCTCTCTCCAGCGCTCGGATCGAAGATGACGCCCAGCTTCCGGAGCTGGCGAGCGCGATGGAGAAGCTAACAACTCAGCAGGTCACGGACAGGATCAATCGGATGCTTGAGGCGAACACGTCCCTGCTCGACGACGAGACATCGGCGATCTTCGCGAAGGTCTTCGGCGGCGGTCTGGTCGTCGACATGGAGTACGTCCCGCTGAGGAACGAGAGCGTCAAGGAAGCGTTGTGCCTACCGGGCTTCGAGGCGCATCGCTCAATCGAAACCTCGGACGCCGAGCCGTGTGACCCGGGCGCACAGGAGCCGCCGAGCCCGGCCACTGGCCACCAGGAAGGGGATCGAGGAGATCGGCACTTGCCATGAGCGCGGTGTCCCCCAGCAGTTCTGCCCCGTGCGACGCCTTGCGACGGTCGAGAGTTTGGCCGCACACCCGGACGCCCGAAAGCGCAGTTCAGGCGCACGAGGACGTGCTCTCGGCTCGGACCTTCCGTCGACGTATTCCCGCAGGTCAGCGTGCTGCAGTGTGAGCAGTCGGCCCGATCGTGTGTGACGCGGTGCTCGAAGACCGTCCGTGCCCGCAGGTCAGGCAGTTGTGTCACCACCCCGCCATCGGCTCTGATTCGGATCAGGGCCTAGCAGTGACAAAACCCCTCGCGGGGGCCCGGAAGGGCGTCCCGCGGGGGGTTCAGTCGTTCCAGCGGCGTTCGTTCGGGCCCTTCGCGCTCGCATGCGCCCGCGAAGACCTGCTCGCGTTCATCGCGTTCCCAGCCGCGCACTGTGCCCACGGTTCATCGGACACTCCTGGCGCCCGGCGGGGTCGCGACGTCGGGGGATCCACGTCGACGGCGAGACGCGCCGGTGGTAGACGACCCCGTCGTACGCCGACCGCAGGTTCACCTCGAGCGCCGACACCCGGTGCAGCACCGGCGTGACCACGGCCCCGAGCGCCCGGTGGAGGCGGTCCTCGTCCAGCCACGCCGCGTCCGGGTCGTCGGACGTGCCCGCGAGGTCGACGACGAACCGCTCCCCCGCGGCGTCGAAGACCCGCTCCACTAGCGACGGGCCGTCGTCGAGGCGGGTCGACCAGGTCCGCGGCGACCGCTGCGCGCGCGTCAGGAGGGTGCTCTTGGCGAGGTACTCGCCACTCCCGAAGAGCTGCGCGAGCGCGTAGTACCGATCGCCGAGAGCGGCCCGCAGGTGCGTGCCGAGCGTCGCGACCGGGGCGTCCGGCCCGTGGACGGCGATGTGCCCGTTGTGCGCCAGCAGCAGGACGGGCGCACCCGACGCCGCGACCGCGAGCACGGCGTCGGCCATCGCCCGGTCGCGGACCACCATGAGGTCGCGCCCCCGCACGCCCGACCGCGGACCGTCGAGCTCGTACCGCAGCCCGGTCTCGAGCAGCGCGAGATCACGGTTGACTGCGTCCTGGCCCGTGCCGTCGCGGGCACCGGTCACGGTGTCGAGCAGCGCACGCAGCGCATCCGTCCGCCCCAGCAGGCGACCGTCCCGCGCACGGACACTCACCTGCGACGCCCGCAGGGGTGCCGACGCTGGTCCGTCCACCGTCACGCGCAGACGTCGGAGCGCGGCTCCCGGCAGCTGAGGGTCGATCCCGACGACCCGCACCTGGTCGTGGAGGTCGGCCGTCGCGTTCCGCGCGCGCACCCACGCGAGCAGCTCGCGCATTTCGCGCACATGCCACGTCCAGAAGCCGAGGCCCTCGAACGCGTCCGCGAGGGCGTCGTCCGGCGCACCGCGCCGCACTGCTGCATCGACGTCCACAGTCGCCGCCGCACTCGCCTCCAGCGCGACGACCCGGCAACCGCGGTCCTCGACCATGCGGCGGAGCAGCGCGGTGCGGACCTCGAAGAACTCGCGCGACCCGTGCGTGGCCTCGCCGACCGCGACCACTGTGCACCCCGGTGGTGCGAGCAACGGAACGTCGCCGTCCGCCTCGACCGGGGTGAGATGGGTCCGCAGCCAGTCCGAGCCGACGGGTGCCTCGGTGCGTCCTTCGGTGCTCATCGCGCTCCCCTAGTCGCGGTACCCCTGCGCCTGCAGGGTGAACATCGCAGCGTATTGTCCGCTGAGCTCCAGCAGCTCCTCGTGGGTGCCCTGCTCGATGATCCTGCCCTTGTCGATCACGAGGATGTGGTCCGCCATCACCGGCACTGACTCGGATCAGGGCC